>JODU01000030.1 GCA_000720845.1 Kitasatospora aureofaciens
TCTGTGGCCGACCGATTCCGCGCCGTTCCGAGGACGGACACCCCCCGGCGCGGCCCCGACCCACCCACAACGCACCGCGCACCGCGAACCCCCACCAGCCCGCACAGGCGCCGCAGGCACCCCGCACCCACCACCGCACCCGCACGGCCGCCGCAGGCACCTCCACCGGAGCCGCACAGGCGCCGCAGGCACCTCCACCGGAGCCGCACAGGCGCCGCAGGCACCCCGCACCCACCACCGCACAGGCGCCGCAGGCACCCCGCACAGGCGCCGCAGGCACCCCGCACAGGCCGCCGCAGGCACCCGTGTCGATCAAACCCGTACCGCCCGCGCCACCCGCGTGCACAGCGCCGCGCGCGGCCGGTTGTCCGGAGCCCGACGGCGTGGGTGGACCGTGTTGGCGAGGAGGACCGCGAAGGTGTCCGTCGCCCGGTCGAGAACCAGCATCGTCCCCGTGAACCCGGTGTGCCCCGCCGCCCCGCGCCCCGCCAGTTCGCCCATGAACCACGGCTGGTCCAAGGCGAATCCCAACCCCGGTGCGGCCAGCAACAGTTCCACGAAGTCCGGCCCGAGGATCCGCGCCGGCCCGTGCGAACCCCCCGCGAGCAGCGTCCGGCAGAAGACCGCGAGATCCCGGCCCGTGGAGAACAGCCCCGCGTGACCGGCCACCCCGCCCAGCGCCCACGCGTTCTCGTCGTGGACGACCCCGCGCAGCATCCCCCGGTCCACCTTGGCCCACGGCCGCCGCTGGTCCTCCGTGGCCGCGGCGCCCGGACACGGCCCGAAGCGCGTCGCCGTCATGCCCAGCGGCCGGGTGATCCCGTCCCGGACGAGGACGTCCAGCCCCCGCCCGGTGATGCGCTCCAGCACCTGTTGCAGGAGCAGCATGTTCAGGTCCGAGTAGCAGTACACGCCCGGCACCCCCACCGGCGGCTCCGCCCGCAGCCGCCGCAGCCGTTCGTCCTTGTCGGCGGAGGCGGAGGCGAAGGCGGAGGCGGAGGCGTCGTACAGCGGGAGTTCGGGCCGCATCCCGGAGGTGTGGGTGAGCAGTTGCCGCACGGTGACACCGTGCCGCGCCACCGCCCGGAAGTCCGGCAGGTACGCCCCGACCTCCGCGTCGATGCCGAGCGTGCCCCGCTCGATCTGCTGCACGGCGGCGACCGCCGTGAACACCTTCGTCAGCGAGGCGAGGTCGAAGGGCGTGTCCACGGTCATCGGCACCCGCGATTCCGCCGGCAGCTCCACGCCCGTGTCGGTACGCGGGTCGTAGGAGGCGTAGCGCACGGCCCAGCCCGCCGCCTCCTCGACGGCGAGCACGGGCCCGCGCCCGACGGCCACGACGGCGCCCGCGGCCCAGGGGCGTTCGCCGGCGGTGAGTCGGTGCACCTCGGCGACGACACGACGGAGCTGCCCGGGGTCGAGTCCGGCCCGCTCCGGGGTGTCGCCGCGCAGTCTCGGAGCGCTCAGTTGTCCTCCCCCTTGCCTGCTCCTCCGCCCGCTCCCCGCCCGGCGGTGCGTCCGGCCGAGGGCCGGCACAGGGTGACGAGGAAGCCGAGCGCCAGCACCGCGGCCACCAACTGCACCACGGCCATCGGCACGGCGGTGTCCTCCCCCGCGATCCCGACCAGCGGCGAGGCGACCGCGCCGATGAGGAAGGAGGACGTGCCGAGCAGCGCGGAGGCGGAGCCGGCGGACGTCTTGACCCGCATCAGCGCGAGCGCCTGGGTGTTGGGCAGGCTGATGCCCATCGCCGACATCAGCACGAACAGCGCGGCGGCGACCGGCCCGAGCCCCACCTCGCCGAAGACGCCCAGGGACATCATCAGCAGTACGGTCGCGGCGGCGATCACGACGACGAGACCGAGGCCGAGCACCCGGTCCAGCCTGACCCGCCCGACGAGGATCTTGCCGTTGATCTGCCCGACCACCACGAGGCCGATCGAGTTGAGCCCGAACAGCAGGCTGAACGTCTGCGCGGAGGCCCCGTAGATCTCCTGCATGACGAACGGCGACGCCGCGACGTAGGCGAACAGCGAGGCGAAGGCGAAGCCGCCCGCGAGCATGTACCCGGTGAAGGCCCGGTCGGCGAGCAGGCCGCGCATCGCGCGCAGGGTGTCGCCGACGCCGCCCGCGTGCCGCTCCTCGACGGGCAGCGTCTCCGGCAGCCTGGCCCACACGACGACGCCCAGCACCACCCCGACCACGACGAGGACGACGAACACGCCCCGCCAGTCCGTCACGCGCAGGATCTGCCCGCCGATGAGCGGCGCGACGACCGGCGCGACGCCGGAGATCAGCATGAGGGTGGAGAAGAAGCGGGCCATGGCCACACCGTCGTACAGGTCGCGTACGACGGCGCGGGCGATGACGATCCCGGCGGCGCCCGCGAGTCCCTGGACCAGCCGGAGGGCGACGAGAAGTTCCACGTTCGGCGCGACGGCGCACAGCGCGGTGGCGACGACGTAGACGGCGAGACCGGCCAGCAGCGGACGCCTGCGCCCCCACTTGTCGCTCATCGGACCGACGACGATCTGCCCGAGGGCCATGCCGGCCAGACAGGCGGTGAGCGTGAGCTGGACGGTGGCGGCCGGTGCGCTCAGGGACCGGGTGACCTCGGGGAGCGCGGGGAGGTACATGTCCATCGCCAGCGGCGGCGTGGCGGTCAGGCTGCCGAGGATGAGGGTGACGAGAAGACTGATGCGCCGGGCGGCGGGCAGTGTGGGCGAGGTGTGCGACGGGTGCGCCGCCGAGGTCGTGGTCGTGTCCGGTGACTGGTGCGGTATGGACGGCCCGCGCTCGGGCATGTGATGTGCCCCTCCCTCTTCTACAGATCCGCCACCTATGCTCTCAGCTCGTACGGACTCGAACGAACAAACTCGAACGACGCACGACGCACGACGCACGACGAATGCACGACGCACGACGCACGACGCACGACGACGAACGAACCTGAGCGAGGGTGGGGCAGGGTGGCAGCGGTGACCGGACAGAAGGTGCGCTGGGGGATTCTCGCGACCGGCGGGATGGCGGCGAGGTTCACGGCGGATCTGGTCGATCTGCCGGACGCGGAGGTCGTGGCGGTGGCCTCCCGGACGGAGGCGTCGGCGAAGGCGTTCGCCGAGCGGTTCGGGATACCGCGGGCGTACGGCGGCTGGGAGGCGCTGGCGCGGGACGAGGACGTCGACGTGGTGTACGTCGCGACCCCGCACTCGGCGCACCGGACCGCGGCCGGTCTGTGCCTGGAGGCGGGCCGGAACGTGCTGTGCGAGAAGCCGTTCACGCTGAACGCGCGCGAGGCCGGGGAGCTGGTGGCCCTCGCCCGCGAGCACGGCGTCTTCCTCATGGAAGCGATGTGGATGTTCTGCAACCCGCTGGTGCGGCGCCTGAAGGAGCTGGTCGACGACGGCGCGGTCGGCGAGGTCCGCAGCCTCCAGGCGGACTTCGGCCTCGCGGGTCCCTTCCCGCCCGCGCACCGGCTGCGCGACCCCGCGCAGGGCGGCGGCGCGCTGCTGGACCTGGGTGTGTACCCGGTGTCGTTCGCGCAGCTGCTGCTCGGTGAGCCCTCGGACGTCGCGGCGCGAGCCGTGCTCTCCGACGAGGGCGTCGACCTCCAGACCGGCGCGCTGCTCTCCTACGAGAGCGGCGCTCTCGCCTCGGTGCACTGCTCCATCACCGGCGGTACGCCCAACTCCGCGTCGATCACCGGCTCCGAGGGCCGCATCGACGTCCCGAACGGGTTCTTCTTCCCGGACCACTTCGTGCTGCACCGGACCGGCCGGGACCCGCAGGAGTTCCGGGCCGACCCGGCGGACGGGCCCCGCGAGAGCCTCCGGCACGAGGCGGAGGAGGTGATGCGGGCCCTGCGCGCCGGGGAGACCGAGTCACCGCTGGTCCCCCTCGACGGCACGCTGGCGGTGATGCGGACGCTCGACGCGATCCGGGACCGCGTCGGCGTCCGCTACCCGGGAGAAGCGGGAGAAACGGAAGAAGCGGCCCAGCCGGTCGTCACGCCGGCTTGAGCCCCGGCTCCCCCGCCTCGGTCACGAAGGACCCGGCGGTCGTGAGCGGCGCGCCCTCGGTGCTGACGTGGGACACCGTCTTGAAGTCGGCGCGCGCCGACTCGCGGCCCAGGGACACCGTCGCGTAGCCGCGCAGTCCGTTGAAGAACTTCAGGTGCGGGTTGGCGGTCATGAGGGTGTCCCAGTTGGACGGCTTCGCCGAGCCGTCGCGGCCGCTGGTGACCGAGGTGGTGACGATCTCCGTGCCCAGGGTCCGGGAGTCCGGGTCGTCGAAGTCGCGCTTGATGTCGAAGCCGTAGGAGACGTGCACGTCGCCGGTGAGGACCATGAGGTTCTCGATCCCGGCGGCCTGCGCGCCGGCCAGGACCCGCTCACGGGAGGCGGGGTAGCCGTCCCAGGAGTCCATGGAGACCTTGGACGGGGTGGTGGTCATGTTGTACCGCTGGGAGAAGGTGACCTGCTGGGGCACCACGTTCCACAGGGCGTTCGACCGGTGCCAGCCGTTGATCAGCCAACGCTCCTGCGCGTCGCCGGTGAGCGTGCGGCTCGGGTCCTCGGACTCGGGACCGGGGAACTGCCAGCCGTCGCCGTAGGCCTGGTTGGAGCGGTACTGCCGGGTGTCGAGGACGTCGAACTGGGCGAGGCGCCCCCAGTGCAGGCGGCGGTAGAGCTTCAGGTCGGGGCCGTCGGGCAGCTGGGGCCGGCGCAGCGGCATGTTCTCCCAGTAGGCGCGGTAGGCGGCGGCCCGGCGGATGAGGAACTCCTCCGGCGGGACGCTGTTCTCCGGCGTCTCGTCGGCGTAGTTGTTCTCGGTCTCGTGGTCGTCCCAGGTGACGACGAAGGGGTGCGCGGCGTGCGCGGCCCGCAGGTCGGGGTCGGACTTGTAGAGGGCGTACCGCAGGCGGTAGTCCTCCAGCGTCACCGTCTCGTGGTTGAAGTGGGCGGGCAGGGTGCCCGCGGGGTAGGCGCGGGAGCCGCCGGTGGCGTTCACGGCGTACTCGTAGAGGTAGTCGCCGAGGTGGAAGACGACGTCCACGTCCTCCTGGGCCAGGTGCTTGTAGGCGGTGTAGTACCCCTCGTCGTACTTCTGGCAGGAGACGAGGCCGAAGGTGAGGTCGGAGACCCGGCTGTGCTGCGCGGGGGCGGTGCGGGTGCGGCCGGCCGGGCTGACGTACCGGCCGGCGCGGAAGCGGTAGTGGTAGACGTGGCCGGGTGCGAGGTGGTCGACCTCGACGTGCACGGTGTGGTGGAACTCGGGGTGGGCGGTGGCCCGGCCCCTTCTGACGACGCGGCGGAACCGTTCGTCCAGGGCCACCTCCCAGCTCACCTCGACGCGTTTGGCGGGCAGTCCGCTGTCGGCCTGGTACGGGACCGGGGCGAGGCGCGTCCACAGCAGCACGGAGCCGGGCTGCGGGTCGCCGGAGGCGACTCCGAGCGTGAAGGGGTCGGCGGTCAGCTGCCCGGCGTCCAGCTCGGCGGCGCTCGCGGTGCCGGCGGCCGGCAGGTTCACGGAGAAGGCGAGCGCGGCGGCGGCGCCGGTGACGGTCAGGAAGCGGCGGCGGCCCAGGCTGCGGGCGGCGGCGCGGAGTTCGGGCGCGTGCGAGGACTGCGACTGGGCCGGGACCGGGGTCGGGGCCTGGTGGTTCGCGGGTGTCATCCGTTCCTCCCCTTGCGGTGGTTGCAAGGGGAATTCGAAGGGCCGGGAACGACCCGAGCTTGGCGCGGACATGGCGATCGCATGTCGGACGGATGAGTTCCGCATGTTCCGCGACCCGTACGCTGCCGACTCATGAACACCGTGAGAACCACCGACGAGGAAAGCGCCGGCGTGCGGAAGGTCGCCGTCGTCACGGGTGCCGGGTCCGGCATCGGCCGGGCGGTCGCCGTCGAACTGCTCACCGCCGGCTGGTCGGTGGCCCTGGCCGGCCGCCGCCCCGAGCCCTTGGCGCAGACGGCCGCGGCGGCCCCCGCGGGCGGCGGTACGACGCTCACCGTGCGTGCCGACGTGTCGCGCCCGGAGGACGTGGCGGCCCTGTTCGGCGCCGTGCGCGACCGGTTCGGACGACTGGACCTGCTGTTCAACAACGCGGGGACGTTCGGGCCCGGCGGCGTGCCCGTCGAGGAACTGCCCTACGAGGCCTGGCGGCACGTGGTGGACACCAACCTCAACGGGGCGTTCCTGTGCGCGCAGGCGGCGTACCGGCAGATGAAGGAGCAGGAGCCGCAGGGCGGCCGGATCATCAACAACGGCTCGATCTCGGCGCACACGCCGCGCCCGCACTCGGTGGCGTACACGGCGACCAAGCACGCGCTGACGGGCCTGACCAAGTCGCTGTCGCTGGACGGCCGCCGCCACGGCATCGCGGTCGGCCAGATCGACATCGGCAACGCGGCGACCGACATGACGGCCGGCATGCAGACCGGCGCGCTCCAGGCCAACGGGGAGACGGCACCCGAGCCCGTGATGGACGTCGCCGACGTCGCGCGCACGGTGCGGCACATGGCCGAACTGCCCCTGGAGGCCAACGTGCAGTTCGCGACGGTCATGGCGACGGCGATGCCGTACGTGGGGCGCGGCTGAGCGCACCGCACCCGGGCACCCCCTGATTCACACAATCGGAATTTCGGCGTCCGCGGTATTGCGGCCGGTGAAGGACGTATGCTCAAATCTCCTTCACCAGAACTTCACACTTGAAGCGTTGGCCTTCCACAAGGCCCCTCGACGACGCTCCATGGACCATCCCGAGGGGGGAGGCGGCGGCCGTTCCGCCACACCGGTACACCGGTGGGACGGAACGGCCGCCGCACCGTTTCCCGTTTACGCCTGCCCGGTCTCGAAGCGGGCGATCCGGCCGTCCTCGTCCACGGTGAAGTCCCACCGGGTCCGCATCTCGCCCCAGGTGTCGTTGCGGTAGCGGGCGATGAGGGCGCGACCGCCGTTCGACTCCCGGTCGACCTCCAGGTGGCCGTTGGAGGAGAAGATCTCCTGGTCGATCCACTGGTCGAGGTTCCGGTCGTCCCCGTCGTCGGCCATGGTGGCGTCCGGCGCGAGCAGCGCGAGGAAGGCCTCGCGGTCGTGGGCGTTGACGGCGGCGACGAAGGCGCGGACGGCCGGGTCGCTGAGTCGCGTGGTCTGAATGGTCATGGCCGCAGCGTCACACCGGCTCCGCTCCCCCGCCACCGGGCCCACCACCCGTCGACGCCCGCCACCACCCGAACGGCGCCCGGTGACGGGCCCGGACGCCGCCGACGGGCGACGGTGGACGGATGAGCCGCCACCGTCCACGAGGAGTCGAAGTGAAGTGCTGTGACCGGCGTGATCTGGGGCTGCTGCTGCTCCGCCTGGGAACCGGCGGCGTCCTCGCCGCGCACGGCGCGCAGAAGCTGCTCGGCTGGTTCGGCGGCGGAGGCATCGGCGAGACCGGCCGGGCCATGGAGGCCATGGGCTACACGCCGGGCCGGGCCAGCGCCACCGCGGCGGGGCTCGCGGAGGCGGGCGGCGGCGCACTGCTGGCGCTGGGCCTGGCCACGCCGGCCGCGGGCGCGGCCGCGGCCGGCGCGATGGCGGGCGCCGCGGCGGTGCACGCCCCGAACGGCTTCTTCGCCCAGTCCGGCGGCTACGAGTACGCGGTCTCCCTCGGCCTGACCGCCGCGGGCCTCGCGGTCTCCGGCCCCGGCCGTCTCTCCCTGGACCACGCCCTGGGCCACGCGGTCAACCGTAACTGGATGGTCCCGGCCGCCCTCGCGGCGACGGCGGCGGCCACGACGGTGGTCGTGGGGGCGCGGAACCGGCGGCTGCGCAGGGCTGCCGAGGGGCGGCAGGAAGCACTCTTCGACTGACGCCCGCGGGGACATGGCACGCTGCTCCGCATGAGCGACAAGGTGGACGGCGCGCGGACCGACGATCTCTGGGACACCATCGACGCCCTGTGGACGTGGCTGGAGGCGGAGCAGCCCGTCGGCGGCCGGGAGGGCCTGCTGCTGCGCGTGCTGAAGCTGTCGGAGGAGGTCGGCGAGGTCGCCGAAGCGGTGATCGGCGCGACCGGCCAGAACCCGCGCAAGGGCGTCACCCACACCTGGGACGACGTGGAGGCGGAGCTGTGCGACGTCGTGATCACGGCGATGGTGGCCCTGCGGACCCTGACACCCGGGGCCCGCGAGGTCTTCGGCCGGCATCTGGCCCGGGTGGCGGGACGCTCGCTGGGTGGGTGAGGGGACGAGGCCGCCGGAAGGCCCGCACCCGTGGGAGTCGGTCACGGGTGCGGGCCGGTCGCAGCCCGGTCAGCCCGCGGCGCAGGACACGGTCGGCCAGGTCCAGTTGCCGTTGGCCTGGATGGTGGCGCCCCAGTTGCCGCCGCTGCCGTTCGACTTCGCGGTCAGCGTCTGCGCGCTCGGATAACTCGCGTTCACGTTCCAGGTCGACAGGACCTTCGCCGGGGACGGCACGTTCATCGTCACCGTCCAGTCACTGGCACCGCTCACCGAGACGTTCAGGTTGCGGGGGCGACCGCGCGGCCGGTCTGCGGCGAGATCATGCCGGAGCACAGTCCCTTGCTCGCCAGGGTCTGCGCGATGCGCGGAATGGCGGCGAGCGTGTTGGCGGGCCAGTCGTGCATGAGGATGACCTGGCCGTTGCCCAGGCGCGAGACGGCCTGCACGATCGCGTCGGTGCCGGCGTTGTTCCAGTCCTGGGAGTCGACGTCCCAGATCACCTCGGTCAGCCCGTACTTGGCCTCGACCGACCGGAGCGTCGCGTTGGTCTCGCCGTACGGCGGCCGGAACAGCTTGGGCGTCCCGCCCCCCGCGCCCGCGATCGCCTGCTGGGTCCGGGAGATCTCCGAGTCCATCTGGGCCTGGCTCAGCTGGGTCATGTGGGGGTGGGTGTAGCTGTGGTTGGCGACCCACATGCCGGCGTCGACCTGGGCCCGGACCAGGGACGGGTTCTGGGCGGCGTACTGGCCCTGGTTGAACATGGTGGCCCGCAGCCCGTTCTGCCTGAGCGCGTTGAGCAGGGACTGGGTGCTGCCGGAGGGGCCGTCGTCGAAGGTGAGCCCGACATAGCCGTTGCAGGCCGCGGCCTGGGACGGGGCGGCGCTCGCCACCACCGTGCCCGCGGCGGCGAGCGCGGTGACGGCGACGCCGGTGGCCAGAGTGCGCAGGGGGCGCGAGGACACGCGTGGTCTGGTACTGGTACGCATACGAGTGATTCCTCCTCTCCGCTGGTGGGATGGGTCAGCCGGTGCTGCAGGACACGGTCGGCCAGGTCCAGTTGCCGTTGGCCTGGATGGTGGCGCCCCAGTTGCCGCCGCTGCCGTTCGACTTGGCGGTCAACGTCTGCGCGCTCGGGTAGCTCGCGTTCACGTTCCAGGTCGACAGGACCTTCGCCGGGGACGGCACGTTCATCGTCACCGTCCAGTCACTGGCACCGCTCACCGAGACGTTCAGGTTGGGAGCTGCCGCTGCTCTGGTAGCCCTCGGTGGCCATGATCATGTAGTAGCTGAAGTTGCCGAGCGGCATCCCCGCCCGCGCCCACGCGTCGAAGTGGTTGCCGGTGGTGATGGTGCCGCCGGTCCGCTTCGACTGCCTGACACTCCAGTACTGGTCGAAGGTGCGGGTGCCCTCGACAGAGGGGGCGTTGTACCGAGTCGTCTTGTAGATGTCGTACGTACCACCGTCGGTGGTGACGGTGCCCTTGAACTCGCCCGTGGGCCGGTAGGTGCCCCAGTTGTCGACGATGTAGTACTCGACGAGCGGGTTCGACGTCCACCCGTAGAGCGCCAGGTACGCGTTGCCGGACGGGTTGAAGCTGCCCGAGTACTGCACGGTCCTGCGCCCGCCGTTGCTCCAGCCCTTGCCCGCGACGAAGTTGCCGGTGTTGCGCCACGAGGTGCTGTACTGACCGCCGGAGCCCATGTTCATGGAGACGGTGCCCTGGCTGTCGGTCCAGAACGAGTAGTAGTAGCCGTTGTTGGTGCCCTCCTGGTTGGTCGTGACGACCGTGTCGGCCTGGGCGGTGCCCGGCAGCATCAGCGCGGCGAGCGCGGCGAGGGCGACGGCCCACGCGCTCCTGATGAGCAGGGCGACGAGGCCGCGTCTGCGACGCCTCGGTTGGACGAGCAGGTTCATGGGGGGTTCCTCTCCTGCTGGTTCGGACAACGGCGACAGTGTTGACCTGCACCCATCAAGCGTCAACAGTTTCGGTAGAAGTTTCGAAACCTTCGGCATGCAGGAATACGGCTTCCGAGACACGAACCCGCAGACCAGTCCCCACTCCTCTCGAACGCGCACACACCCCACAGACACCTCTCACCGAAGCGGCCGGAAATGAGGATGACGGATACCGAAAATTTCGAGATACCGCTCCCTGGACAGCCGCGGTGTGGACTCACATCCTCGGTGGAGGCAGAGCACCGTTCCCCACAACGGAGGTTGGCGCTCGTGAAGTTCAGCTACGCGATGCTCCCGGACCACCCGCTGGCCGAGTCCCTGGAGTCGATCCGGCTCGCCGACGAACTCGGATTCCACGCCTGTTACGCCGCCGACGAGACCTGGCACAAGGACCTGTGGCTCCTCTTCGCCGCGGCGGCCGGCCGCACCGACCGCATCCGCCTCGGGCCGAGCGTCTCTCCCGTGACGCTGCGCGAGCCGACCCTGATCGCCCAGGCCCTCGCCACGCTCGACGAACTCTCCGGCGGCCGCGCCGAAGGCGTCCTGTCCAGCGGCAACTTCGGCCTGCTGGCCCAGTACCGCATCGACTGGGCCCGCACCAGGCCGCTCTCCCGGGTCAAGGAGGCCCTGCACGTGATGCGCACCTTCCTCGACGAGGGCGCCATCACGTACGAGGGCGAGTTCTTCTCCTACGACGGCCTGTTCACCTTCGCCCGGCCCGTCCAGGACCGGCTGCCGCTGAAGCTCGGTGCGATGCGGGGCCCGAAGTCCTTCGAGGCGGCCGGGGAGTTGTCGGACGGGTGCCACCACGCCCTGAGCTACACCCGCGAGGCCTACGACTACGCGGTGCGGCACATCAGAGCGGGCGCGGAGCGGGCCGGCCGGGACTGGCGCTCGCTGGACATCGGAGCGTGGGTGGTCTTCGCCACCGGCCCCGACTCGGCGGCGGCCAAGGAGGCGGCACGCAGCATGGTCGGCATCTACGCCTCCTCCATGCCGGAGGAGCAGTTGCGCCGCAACGGCGTCGACCCGGCGGAACTGAAGCCGGTCATCGACGCGATCGGCGCCGGCGACCTGGCCCGCGGCATCGAACTGACCACCCCGGCCATCGCCGACCGCCTCTCGGTCGCGGGCACACCCGAGGAGTGCCGGGAGAAGATCGAACGCGACATCGCCCCCAGCGGCGTCAACCACATGATCTGCGCCATCACCGACCGCGCCCTGGTGAAGGCGTTCACCGGCCGGGACCTCACGGACGCGGCCGACGTGAACACCCAACTGCGGCTGATCGCGGAACGGGTGATGCCGGCGTTGGCGTGAGGACGTGGCCGGGTGAGGGGGGGGAGGCTCAGGACCCCGCGAAAAGGGGCTGAGGTCCGGTGTCCGGCCGTGCTTCGATGGGCGTCATGGTGTCCTCCGAGCGCTTGCTCGCCTTCGCGGCGATGTCGTTCCTGCTGATCGTGGTCCCCGGGCCCAGCGTGCTGTTCGTGATCGGGCGGGCGCTGGCCCAGGGGCGCCGGGCGGCGCTGACCACGGTCGTGGGCAACACGGTGGGCGCCTATGTGCTCGTCGTGGCGGTGGCGCTCGGGGTCGGCTCGGTGGTGGAGCACTCGGTGCTCGTCTTCACGGCGCTGAAGCTCGTCGGCGCGGCCTGCCTGGTGTACCTGGGCGTGCGGGCCTGGCGGAAGCGCGGCTCGTTGCAGGGCGCGGTCACCGCGGACGGGAGCGTGCGCGGGGGCGGTCTGCGGACGCTGTGGGAGGGGTTCGCGGTCGGGGTGGCGAACCCCAAGACGATGGTGTTCTTCGCCGCCGTGCTCCCCCAGTTCGTGGACCGCGACCAGGGACACGTGGTGGTCCAGATGCTGCTGCTGGGTCTGGTCTTCAACCTCATCGCGGTGGCGTGCGACAGCGTGTGGGGACTGGCCGCGGCGACCGGACGGGAGTGGTTCGCCCGCTCACCCCGGCGGCTCTCCCTGGTCGGCGGGATCGGCGGCCTCACGATGATCGGTCTCGGAGTCACCGTCGCGGCGACGGGGCGCAAGGACTGACGGGGTCCGATCCGGCCCGGCACACGGAACCGCCCCCCAGGCGGGAGGGGGGCAGACGAGTCGGGCTGTACGCCGGGTTCTGTTCCGACGGGGCCTCGCGGTCCCGTCGGCGACGGCCATCCATCTAGGACCGGCGTTGCCACCGGCCTCCAGCGGTCTACCCGCGGACTCGGGCGGGCAGCCCTCGAACGTCCGCGCAGAGCCGCCCCTTCTTGCGAGGAGGCGTCTCCTCTTGACCTTGCTCCGGGTGGGGTTTACCTAGCTGCCCAGGTCGCCCTGGGCACTGGTGGTCTCTTACACCACCGTTTCACCCTTACCCGGGACCGGAGTCCCGGGCGGTCTGCTTTCTGTGGCACTGTCCCGCGGGTCACCCCGGGTGGCCGTTAGCCATCACCCTGCCCTGTGGAGCCCGGACGTTCCTCGGGAAGTCCCGTGAGGGACTCCACGCGGCCGTCCGCCCGGCTCGTCTGCCGTGTCGACCATGGTACCCGGCGGACCTCCCGCCTCGGACCGGCGGCGGCCGTCGCGAGGACCGAGCCGGCCAGGATCAGGGTGAAGGCGACGCCGATGCCGAGGGTCAGGTCCTCGTCGAGGAGGAGGGCGCCCGCGGCGACGGCGACCGCCGGGTTGACGTAGGTGATGACGCCGGCCCGGACAGGGCCGACCTCCTTGATCAGCTCCAGGAAGGCCACGAAGGCGATCGCGGTGCAGACGAGGCCGAGTCCGGCCAGGGCGGCCAGGGCCTCGCCCGAGGGGAGGGCGGAGGGCCGGGTCAGGAAGGCGGCGGGAGCGTAGACGAGGGCGGCCAGGGTGAGGCAGGGGGTGATGAGCTGGAGGGTGGGGACGTCCTTGAGGTGGCGGGCGGCTATCAGGGGGGCCGTGGCGTAGCCGACGACCGTCACCAGCACCTCGGCCAGCGAGCGGGCGTCGCCGCCGGTGAGGTGCGGGACGGTGAGGACGGCGACGCCCCCGAGGCCGAGGCCGAGTCCGGTGACGCGGCGGGCGCCGACCCGTTCCCCGGCGCCGAAGAAGCGGGCGAGGAGAACGCCGACGATCGGCACGCCCGCGATCAGCAGCCCGGCGGTGGAGCTGGACAGGTGCCGCTCGGCGTCCGTCAGGGTCCACCAGGGACCGATGATCTCGATCACGGCGAAGGCCAGCATGGGCTTCCAGTGGCGTCGCACGGTGCCGAGGAGGTCTCCCTTGCGCAGGGCGAAGGGCAGCAGGAGTGCCGCGCCGAGCGCGCAGCGCGTGAACACCACTCCGGACGGGGACACCTCGTCCACCGCCACCTTGATCATCAGGTAGGGGACGCCCCAGACCACTCCCATCAGGGAGAACAGGAACCAGCCGCGTGCAGTCATGCGGCGAGTCTCGGCCGCCTCACCCCGCGCGGTCTTGAACGCTGTTGCGGTACGCCGCCGGGGTCACCCCGAGGACCCGCCGGAACCAGCGGGTCAGGTGCGCCTGGTCGGCGAAGCCCACCAGCGCCGCCACCTCGGCGGGGCGCAGTCCGGCCTCCAGGAGCCCACGGGCCCTGGCCACCCGGTGCTGGGCCAGCCAGGCGTACGGCGGCATCCCCGTCGCCGTACGGAAGGCCCGCAGGAGTTGGTAGCGGGAGAGGCCGAGGTCGGTGGCGAGGGCCGCCAGGGACGGCGGGGCGAGGAGTTCGTCGGCGAGGCGGTCGCGTACGACGCGGGCGACGCGGTCGGCGCCGGGGACCGTGTCGTCGGCCGCGCGGGCCGTGGAGTGGCGGCGGGCCAGCGCCGTGAGGAGCCAGGGCAGGCGCGACTCCGCCTCCAAGGGGTCGGGGCAGCGGGCCAGGTCGGTGTGCGCGGCGCGCAGGGCGGCGGCGAGTTCCGGGTCGTCGAGGACGGGCTCGCGGAAGTGCGGGAGGGCCGTGTCCGTCCGGGTGCCGTCGACAAGGAGGTTCGGGGCCGCGTACAGGGCGCGGTAGGAGTAGCCGTCCGGGGCGGCGGGGCCGCCGGTGTGCACCTCGCCCGGCTCCAGGACGACGATGGAGCCCGGCCCCGAGTGGATGTGGCCGCCCCGGTAGGCGATGACCTCAAGGCCGCCGACGGTGACGCCGACCGTGTACTCGTCGTGGGCGTGCGGGGCGTAGACGTGCCGGTCGAAGCGTGCGGTCAGGAGGTCGAGCGGCGGTCCTGCCGCCCCCAGCCGTGCCCTGGTCCAGCGCGCCTGTTCACCACGTGCGTCCACCGCTGCCCACCCCCTGCCCCTACGGGATCAGAGGAAGTCGGCGGTGTCCAGGGCCGCGGACCGCGTCCGCTTGACCCTGTCGCAGCGTCAACGTTTCTACTGGGGCCATGCGGATCGGAGAACTCGCCGGCGCCGTCGGCGTCACCACGCGGACCGTGCGGCACTACCACCACCAGGGCCTGCTGCCCGAGCCGGAACGGCTGGCCAACGGGTATCGGACGTACACCCTGCGGCACGTCGTCGTGCTGGCCCGGATCCGGCGGCTGACCGAACTGGGGCTCGGGCTCGCCGAGGTGCGGGACGTGCTCGCGGACGAGGCCGGGAAGGATCTGGCCGAGGTGCTGGAGGAACTGGACGCGGATCTCGCGCGGCAGGAGGCGGCGATCCGCGAGCGCCGGGCGCGGCTGCGGGCGCTGCTGGAGACGGAGGGCGGGCTGCCGGCCGAGGGGCCGGTGTCACCGGAGCTGGCCGGGTTGTTCGCCGGGATGGGGGACGTGTCCGGTTCACCGATGGCCCTGCGGGACCGGGAGATGCTGGCGTTCATGGAGAGCGCGGTGGGGCCGGAGGAGCGGGAGGGGCTGCTGGCCACGCTGCACGAGGCGTTCGAGTCGCCGGAGGCGGTGGCGCGCGCCCACGAGGCGTACGCCCTGCTGGACGAGTTGGCCGACGCCGATGCCGACGATCCCCGCGTGGCCGGGGCCGCGCGGGCGCTCGCCGACTGCATCCCCGGGGAGCTGCTGCCCGCGGAGGGCGTCGACCTCGACTCCGGGCACGGCGTCCTGCGGGCCATGTACGCCGACTTCGCGCCGGGGCAGGCGGAGGCGGTGCGGCAGGCGCTCGCCATCGCCTCGCGGGAGCGACGGTCATGACGGGCCCGTCCTTCGTCACCGTCACGTACCTCCTGGTCCGGCACGAGCTGCGGCTGCTGGCGAGCCTGTGGCTGTGGGCGGTCCGGCGGACCCACGGGGCGGTGGCCGGCGGGTCGGTCTTCGGGTACGCGCGGGGGCAGGGCGCGATGATGTTCGGGTTCGGGTTCGTGTGTGTCGTCGAGTCAGTGATGATGTCCGTGCTGCTGCGGGACTGGCCCGCCGTGCACCACGTGGTGCTGGTGCTGGACGTGTACACGGTCTTGATCGTGGTCGGGCTGCACGCCGCGTCCGTGGTCCGGCCGCACGTCCTGGACCCGGCCGCCGGGACACTGCGGATCCGCCGGGCCGTCCACGTCGACCTACGGATACCGCTGGAGCGGATCGCCTCCGTCCGGCGGGAGCTGCGGGCGACGCACGAGCGGGCCGACGGCGCGCTGGATCTCGCCGTGGGGTCCCAGACCTCCGTCACCGTGGAACTCGCCGAGCCCGTCGCCCACGTCTCGTTCTTCGGGCGGCGGCGCGAGGTCCGCGTGGTGCGGTGTCACGCCGACGACCCCGGGGCCCTCGTACGGGCCGTCGAGCAGGCACGGGAGGGCTACGCCGTACCCTGATCGGGAGCCTGGCGCTCGCGAGTGAAGGAGTACGTGTGCTTGTCCTGCTGCCGCCGTCCGAGGGGAAGGCCGCGTCCGGCCGCGGCGCCCCGTTGAAGACCGGGTCGCTGTCCCTGCCGGGGCTCACCGCCGCCCGGGAGGCCGTCCTCGGCGAGCTGGTGGAGCTGTGCGCCGGCGACGAGGAGAAGGCGCGCGAGGTGCTCGGGCTGAGCGAGGGGCTGCGCGGCGAGGTCGCCAAGAACGTGGAGCTGCTGACGGCGGGTGCGCGTCCGGCCGGGGAGATCTACACCGGTGTGCTGTACGACGCCCTGGACCTGGCCTCGCTGGACGCCGCCGCCAAGCGGCGGGCAGCCAGGTCGCTGCTGGTGTTCTCCGGGTTGTGGGGTGCCGTGCGGGTGACGGACCGGATCCCCTCCTACCGGTGCTCGATGGGCGTGAAGCTGCCCGGGCTCGGGGCCCTGGGCGCGCACTGGCGGGCGCCGATGGCCGAGGTGCTGCCGGAGGCGGCCGGGAACGGGCTGGTGCTCGACCTGCGTTCGGCGGCGTACGCGGCGGCGTGGAAGCCGAGGGGCGAGGTCGCCTCGCGGACGGCGACCGTGCGGGTGCTGCACGCACCGACC
Organism: Kitasatospora aureofaciens; assembly: GCA_000720845.1. GTDB lineage: Bacteria > Actinomycetota > Actinomycetes > Streptomycetales > Streptomycetaceae > Streptomyces. The sequence continues at coordinate 16,557 of JODU01000030.1, forward strand.
CGCAAGGTGGTCAGCCACTTCAACAAGGCGACCAAGGGGCGGATCGTACGGAGTCTGCTGGCGTCCGGGACCGCGCCCGCGGGGCCGGCGGAGCTGGTGGCGGCGCTGCGGGACCTGGGGTACGAGGTGGAGGCGGAGGCGCCCGCGAAGGCCGGGCGGCCGTGGTCCCTGGACGTGCTCGTGGACGAGGTGCACTGATCCGTCAGCCCCGCCGTTGCGCTGGATGCAACGGTGATTGCAGGGAGTGCGTTTCGGCGGCACGATGAGGGCATGAGTTCTCCGCTGCCCTCCTCCCCCGCCGCCTCGGTGCTGGATCTCGCGCCCGTCGTACCCGTCGTGGTCGTCGACGACCTCGCCGACGCCGTGCCGCTCGCCCGGGCGCTCGTCGCCGGTGGGCTGCCCGCGATCGAGGTGACACTGCGGACGCCGGTCGCCCTCGACGCGATCAGGGCCATCGCCGGTGAGGTGCCGGGCGCGGTGGTCGGCGCGGGCACGGTCATCACGTCGGAGCAGGTCGCCGAGGTCGTGACGGCCGGGGCGCGGTTCCTGGTCAGCCCCGGGTGGACGGACGCGCTGGTGGAGGCGATGCGGGCGTCCGGGGTGCCGTTCCTGCCGGGGGTGTCGACCACGTCGGAGGTGGTGGCGCTGCTGGAGCGGGGGGTGCGGGAGATGAAGTTCTTCCCGGCCGAGGCCGCGGGCGGCACCGCCTATCTCAAGGCGCTCGCCGCGCCGCTGCCACAGGCGCGCTTCTGCCCGACCGGCGGCATCGGACCGGACTCCGCGCCGGAGTATCTGGCGCTGCCCAACGTCGGCTGCGTCGGGGGCAGTTGGATGCTGCCCAAGGACGCGGTGGCCGGCCGGGACTGGGGGCGCGTCGAGGCGCTGGCCCGCGAGGCGGCGGCGCTCGGCGCAGGTGGGCTCAGCGCAGGTGGGACGTCTCGTTGAACAGGCGGACGCTGGCGCCGCCGTCCGCGTAGTACGCCACCGCCGACAGCGACGCCGCCGACAGCTCCATCCGGAACAGCGACTCGGGCGGGGCGCCCAGGGCCAGTCGCAGGAACGTCTTGATCGGCGTGACGTGGGAGACCAGCAGCACCGTGCGGCCCGCGTACGCCGCGACGAGCTTGTCGCGGGTGGCGGCGATCCGGGCGCCGGTGGCCGCGAAGCTCTCGCCGCCGCCGGTCGGCTCCGCGTCCGGGGAGGCCAGCCAGGCGTCCAGGTCGGCGGGGTGGCGCTCGCGCACCTCGCCGAAGGTGAGCCCCTCCCACGCGCCGAAGTCGGTCTCGCGCAGCCCCTCCTCGACCGTCACCTCAAGACCCAGCCGGGCGGCGACGATGCCGGCGGTCTCGCGGGTGCGGGCCAGGGGCGAGGCGACGATCGCCTCGATCGTGCCGCGCCGGGCGAGGCTCTCGGCGACCTTCTCGGCCTGCTCGCGGCCGACGGGCGACAGGGACGGATCGCTGCCGCCGCTCCCCGAGAACCGCTTCTGCGGGGTGAGCGGCGTCTCCCCGTGCCGCAGGAGCACGAAGGTGGCGGGGGCGCCCATGTCGGGGGGTCCCCACCCCGGTGACGCCACGGCCTTGGCGGCCCGCACGTCGGCGTCGGCGGACGCATCGGCGGCGCCGGTCCGGGCCGCTTGTGCGAGGCGCTCGCCCACGGCCGCACCGCCCCCTGCCGGTGCGGCATCTCCACCGCCACCGCCTCCGGTACCGGCGGGTGCGACGGTCGACTCGGCCCCGATCCCGCGGACCCCGCCCGCACGAGGGGCGGCAACGCCCCGCGTCTCCGCGCCGGGCACCGCACTCTCGACGCCGGTGGTGCTCTCCGCGTCGGTGCCTTCCGCGGCCCCGGCGGATGCGGCGGCCGGCCGGTCCCCGCTCCCGCGGGCCCCGGCCGTGCGGCCGGTGGCGCCGCCCGTGGCCAGTTCCGCCGTCGACGTGGACGGCGACCACTGTTCGCCGCGCGCGCCCGCGTCCATCGCCTCGTTGGCCAGGCGGTCGGCGTGCTTGTTGTCCGCGCGGGGGATCCACTCGTAGGTCACGCGCCCCGGTGGGAAGACCCGGGCCGCCTCGGCCGCCAGGGGCTTCATGTCCGGGTGCTTGATCTTCCAGCGGCCCGACATCTGCTCGACGACGAGCTTGGAGTCCATGCGGACGCGCACGGTGGCGTCCGGGTCCAGTTCCCTGGCCGCGCGCAGGCCGGCCAGCAGGCCCCGGTACTCGGCGACGTTGTTCGTGACGACCCCGAGGTACTCGGCGGCCTCGACCAGGGTCTGGCCCGTCGCCGCGTCCAGCACCACCGCGCCGTAGCCCGCGGGCCCCGGGTTCCCCCGTGACCCGCCGTCGGCCTCGACGACGAACTCCCGCGCGGGACGCGTCGCCTGGTCAGCCACCGGACCGCCCCCTACAGCCCGGAGTCCGCCGTGCGCACCAGGATGCGGCGGCAGTTCTCGCAGCGGACGACCGTGTCGGGCGCCGCCGCGCGGATCTCGCTCAGCTCGGTGATGGCCAGCTCCTGGCGGCACCCCTGGCAGCTGCGCTGGTACAGCTTGGCCGCGCCGACGCCGCCCTGCTGCTCGCGCAGCTTGTCGTAGAGCTTCAGCAGGTCGTCGGGGACGGAGCCCGCGATGACCTCGCGCTCCTTGGTCACCGAGGCCACCTCGCCGTCCAGCTCCTCGACGGCCGCGTCGCGGCGCGCGGTGGCGTCATCGATCTTGCCCTGCACCGCGCCGACCCGCTCGGTCAGCTCGGCGACCCGCTCCTGCGCGGACTCGCGGCGCTCCATCACCTCCAGGACGACGTCCTCGAGGTCGCCCTGGCGCTTGGCGAGGGAGGCGATCTCGCGCTGGAGGTTCTCCAGGTCCTTCGGGGAGGTGACGGCGCCGGAGTCCAGGCGCTGCTGGTCGCGGCCGGCGCGCTGGCGCACCTGGTCCACGTCCTGCTCGGCCTTGGTCTGCTCGCGGGCGCAGTCGCTCTCCTCGGTCTGCGCGGCCACGAGCAGGTCGCGCAGCTGGGTGTGGTCCTTGGTCAGCGACTCGATCTCGGCGTGCTCGGGCAGGGACCGGAGCTTGTGCGCGAGCTGCTGGAGACGCGTGTCGAGGCCCTGGACGTCGAGGAGTCGGATCTGGTCGGCGGGCGCGGCTTTCAGTTGGGGGCTCCCATTGCGTTAGAGGTCGGGGCGGACGCCACATGGGCCGTCCAGGGGTCGGTGACCGTCTTCGAGACGTGGACCCTGAGGTCCCAGCCGTTGCGGTCGGAGATCTCGTCGAGCTGGGCCGCGCCCAGCTCGCACCAGGGCCACTCGGTGGCCCAGTGCGCCGCGTCGAGCAGCGCGAGGGGACGGTGGGCGGCGCGGTCCGCGGCGAACTCGGAAGCGGGGTGGTGGCGCAGGTCCGCGGTCAGGAAGGCGTCGACGCCGGCCGCCCGCACGTGGTCGAAGAGACCGTCGCCGGAGCCGCCGCTGACGGCGACGGTGCGCACGGTCGCCTCCGGGTCGCCGGCGACGCGGATGCCCTGCGCCGTGGCGGGCAGCCGCTCGGCGGCGCGGGCGGCCAGCTCGCGGACGGTCAGGGGGTGCCGCAGCTCGCACACCCGGCCCAGGCCGCGGCGCCCCTCGGGGTCGCTCGGGTCCGGCACCAATGGCCGTACGACGTCCAGGTCGAGGGCACCGGCCAGCGCGTCGGAGACGCCCGGGTCGGCGGTGTCGGCGTTGGTGTGGGCGACGTGCAGGGCGATGTCGTTCTTGATCAGCGTGTGCACCACGCGGCCCTTGAAGGTGGACGCCGCCACCGTCGTCGTCCCGCGCAGATACAGCGGGTGGTGGGTGACGAGCAGGTCTGCGCCCAGCTTCACCGCCTCGTCGACGGTCTCCTGGACGGGGTCCACGGCGAACAGGACGCGCGTGACCTCCTGGTCGGGCTCGCCCACGACGGTGCCGACCGCGTCCCAGGACTCGGCCCGCTCGGCGGGCCACAGGTTGTCCAGCGCGGCGATGACTTCTGACAGACGGGGCACGCGTGCAAGGCTACCTGGAGGTTCTGTGCCGTTGTACCCGCGGACGTACCCGCCGCCCGCCGCCGCGCCCGGCCGGTCCGGCACAGCACACGCCGTGCCCTTCCCTCAGGCGAATCGTTCCTGTGACACACGTATGTGTGATGGGGACAGCAGCTGGTCCCCCGCCCGTGCGTACGAAAACTAGCTTCGTCGCCGGAGGTGACCGAACGATGACGGCCTGTGCGATCGAGCCTTCGGCGGACCCCGGGAACGGCGGGGGCCCCCGGGCGGGCTGCAGCATCACCGCGGAGGGTGGCTACGCCGCGCGTCTCGCCCGGAGCGGGGAGGACGGCGACTCCTGGTACCCGGAGCGCTGGACCCTGGACGGCCCCGAGCCGTACGCGGTGCCGCTGCCGGGCAACCAGCCCGAGGAGCCGGGCACCGAGGTGCAGCCGATGGGCGACGGGCGGGTCCTGGTCCACCGGGTCGCGGCCGGCCGGCACGTCTTCGCGCTGCTGTACCCGACCGGGCCCGGTACCGGCGAGCTGCCGCTCGGCGCGGTCGAGTGCCCGGCGGACGGCACCGGGCTGCGGCTGCTGCCGCCGGCCCCGGGCGGCGAGCGGGCGTACGCCCTCGCGGCCGGTCCGCGGTCGACGGTGCTGTGGCAGGTCGCGGGCGGCGCCTTCGGGCCCGAGCGGGTGGCGGAGGTCCCCGGCCGCTGCTCGGGCGGGGTCTGGCTGGACCGCACCGGCCGGATGCTGGCGGTGGACCGGGAGACCGGCGGGCGCACCAAGGCGGTCGTGGTGGACCTGGAGCGAGGCGGCGAGGTGTCGCCACTGCTGCAGATCGCCGCGGACAGCGACGACCGGATACTGCTGGCCGACCCCGACAGCGGACTGGTGCTGATCCGCTCGGACGCCCCCTCGCCGGGCCGGGAGCGGCTCGGCTGGGGCGTGCTGGGCAGCACGCTGCCGGTGCGGTTCCCGGAGTGCCTGCGGCTGCCGGACTGCGTCGTGACGCCGTTCGCCATCCAGCCGGGGCAGGTGCTGACTCCGGAACGCTGCGCGGTGGCCCTGCGGGTGGACGGCGCGTTCGGCAGCTGGGTCGGGGTGTGGCGGCCCGCCGAGCGGCACGTACGGCATCTTCCGGCGCCCGAGGGGTGGTTGACGGGCGCCGGGCTGTGGACCCCGGACGGCGAGCTGCGGCTGCCGTGCTCCACACCGCAGTCGCCGTGCGGCGTGGCCCGGCTGCCCGCACCCGACGCGGGCGGCGGGCCGAAGGAGGGCGCGGGGGACGCCGGGCACGCCACCGAGGCCGGGGGCGCTGCGGATGCCGGGGGCGCCACGGATGCGGCGGATGCGGAGGAATCGGCTCCGGGCGAACTGGGCGAACCGGGCGCGAAGGGCACGTCGACGCCCCCTCCCGCCCCCGCTCAGCCCCGCCCCGTACCGCTGCAACAGGCCCCGCTGGCACGGCTTGTAACGAAGTAGTGCCGGTTGGCGCGGCCGCCTGGATTCCGCCCGAGGTGTGCCGGTTAGACTCGCCCGGCTGTAGGAAAGATCATGTTGACGGGGTGAATTCCTTCCGATGAACGACACCAGCACGACCCAGCCGATACAGGCCGCCGGTGCCGACGTTTCCGAGACCCACACCGGCCACGGCAGGCACCGTGGACCGGTCTCCAGCCAGGAGGGCGCGGCGACTCCCAAGGGTCGCCACCGCAAGCCGGCCGAGGAGTCCGAGACGGCCGCCTGACGGTACGGACAAGCACCGATACCGACACAGGCACAGGCACAGGCACAGGCACTCGCAAGCAAGCGGCTCCGGCCCCGTCCGTCGCGTCCGGCGGACGGGGCCGTTGTCGTTCACGCGTACCGGACGACCGTGTCGGCGAGGACCGGTGCGTCGTCGCGCTCGACGGCGCTGACGGCCACGCGGACCTCTCCCGCAGCGGCACCGCCCGCCCCGGCGCCCCGCCACATCCGCACCCGCAGCGTCTCCCCCGGGTACACCACCCCGGCGAACCGCGTGCGGTACGCGCGCACCCGGGACACGTCACCGTCCAGCAGCGTGTCCACGACCGTCTTGAGCGTGGCGCCGTAGCTGCACAGACCGTGCAGGACGGGCCGTGCGAAGCCGGCGCGCGCGGCGAACTCCGGGTCGGCGTGCAGGGGGTTCCAGTCGCCGGAGAGCCGGTAGAGCAGCGCCTGGTCTTCCCGCAGGGCCCGTTCGGCGACGTGTTCCGGTGGCCCGGCGGGCGGTGGCGAGGGGCGCCCGGACGGGCCCCGCTCACCTCCCCAGCCGCCCTCCCCGCGTACGTAGACCTCGGCCTCGTCGGTCCACAGCGGCCCGTCCGCGTCGGTGACCTCGGTGCGCAGCACGAGGACGGCCGCCGTGCCCTTGTCGTACGCTGCGACGACGCGCGAGGCCGCGGTGGCCCGGCCCCGCACCGGGACGGGCCGGTGCAGTCGCAGCCGCTGCCCGCCGTGCAGGACGTGGGCGAGGTCGACGTCGACGCCGGGCACGGACAGCGTGGCGATCACGCCCGGGGCGCCGCCGCCGGCCACCGTGGCGAAGCTCGGCAGGACGTGCAGCCGGGACTCCAGGGTGTAGCGCAGCTCGCGCGGGTCGGTGGCGGGCCGGCCGGCGCCGATGCCGAGGTGGTAGAGCTGCACGTCCTTGTGGTCCCAGGCGATCTCCCGGACCCGGGGTGCGGCGCCGAGTGCCCCGGCCGCGTCGATGGGCATGGTCCTGCCGCTCCTCCCGGTCACGACGACGATCACGGACAGCCCCGACCGTACGGGACGCGGGCCACCCGTGACATTTGTCCTCCCGAAGTCCGGACAACCGCATCTGCCGCCCGCCCGGGCCGGCTCCGTAGCGTCACCGGTATGAGACCGACAGAGGGCACCACCCCCGCCGTCGCCTTCACGGGTGCGGCCAAGGCCTACGGCGACGTCCGCGCCGTCGACGGCGTGGACCTGCGCATCGAGCGCGGTGAGACGGTCGCGCTGCTGGGCCGCAACGGCGCGGGCAAGTCGACGGCGATCGCGCTGCTGCTCGGCCTGTGCCCGCCCGACGGGGGCACCGTGGAGTTGTTCGGCGGGCCGCCGGAGCGTGCCGTGCGGGCCGGCAGGGTCGGGGCCATGCTCCAGGAGGCACGGGCGGTGCCCCGGGTCACCGTGGGTGAGCTGGTCGCCTTCGTGGCCGGCCGTTATCCGGCGCCGATGCCCGTCGGGCAGGCCCTGGAGCTGGCCGGGATCGAGCGGTTGGCCGGGCGGCGCGTGGACCGGCTGTCCGGTGGGCAGACCCAGCGCGTGCGGTTCGCGCTCGCCCTGGCCGGGCGCCCCGACCTGCTGGTCCTGGACGAACCGACGGCGGCCCTGGACGTGGAGGCCCGGCAGGCCTTCTGGCGGTCGATGCGGGCGTACGCCCGGCGCGGCAGCACGGTCCTCTTCTCCACCCACTATCTGGAGGAGGCCGAGGCGCACGCCGACCGGATCCTGGTCGTCGACCGGGGGCGGATCGTCGCCGACGGCACCGGCGACGAGCTGAGGCGGGCGGCGGGCGGCAGCCGCGTCGCCTTCGACCTGGCCGGACGGCCGACCGAGGACCTGACGCTGCTGCCCGGGGTCCGCTCGCTGGAGGTGCGCGGGGACCGTGCGGTGCTGCGCACCGAGGACTCCGACGCGACCGTGGTCGCCCTCGCCCGGCTCGGCGCGATACGCGGCCTGGAGGTCGCCCCGGCGTCCCTGGACGACGCGTTCCTGGCCCTGACGTCTCCGGCACCGGTGCCGGAGAAGGAGAGCGTGCGATGAGGGACTACCTGATCCTGGAAACGCGCCGCACGCTGCGCGACCCCGGCTTCGTCGTCGGCGGGATCGCCATGCCGGTGCTGATGTACCTGCTGTTCACCAACCTCGGGGGCGACGCGGGCGACTGGAAGACGGGCGCGATGGTGGGCATGGCCGCGTACGGCGCGGTCGGTTCCGCCCTCAACACCGGCGGCGGGGTCGCCGAGGACCGTGCCATCGGCTGGCTGCGGCAGTTGCGGGTGACTCCGATGCGCCCGCACCAGGTGGTCGTGGGCCGTGCCCTGACCGCCTCGGTCACCGTGCTGCCGGCGATCACGGCCGTCCTGGCCGCGGGCGGCCTGCTCAACGGCGTACGGCTGGAGGCCTGGCAGTGGGCGGCGCTGGCGCTGCTGCTGTGGCTGGGGTCGGTGCCCTTCACGCTGCTGGGGCTCGGCAACGGCTACCGGCTGACCGGGCAGACCACGAGTGTGGCGAACATGGTGGCCAACCTGGGGCTCGCGGTGCTCGGCGGGCTGTGGTTCCCGCTGGCGCTGTTCCCGCAGTGGCTGCGCTCGGTGTCGGCGTACACCCCGACCAACCGCTTCGCGCAGCTGGGCACCTCGGTCGCCACGGGGCACGCGCCTCCCGCGGGTGCCATTCTCGTCCTGACGGGATGGCTGCTGGCCTTCGGCGCGTACGCCGTCCTGTCCTACCGCCGCGGCGCGGCGACCGACTGAGCGCCCCGAGCGCCGTAGCGGAAGGGAATTGACACCCATGACGGGGACCCGAGGGCGGCTGCGCGGGATGTCGTGCCGCCTGGACGCGTGGCAGCTGGCACGGCAGTCCGATCCGGCCGAGTCCCAAGCCGGGGCCGGGGGGCGGCCGGAGCGGATGGGGCCGCCGCCCACCGGTTTCACGCTGCTGCCGTGGCTGCTGATGGGCCTGGGCAGCCTGGCGAACATCTTCCAGGGCAACAGCGCCAACCCCTGGGTCGGCGGCCTGGGCCTGCTGGTCTTCAACTCGCTCTACATCTACGTCGCCTTCCGCTCCTTCGACAAGGAGTTGCGCGAGGCCCCGTCCACGCGGCTGGCGCTGGCCGCCATGGCACTGGTGACCTGCGCTCTGGCCCTGGCGTACGGGGGCAGTTGGCTGCTGTTCTTCCCGCTGCTGGGCCTCGCCGCGGGCGCGGCGCTGCGCGGCCGGTGGCTGGGCCGGTGGGGCTGGTCGCTGGCGGTGGCGGCGGGTGCCGTGGCAGGCGTCAAGGACGGCTGGAACGGTCTGAACATCGCCTACGGGACCTTCCTGTCGACGATGGTGACGGCCGCGATCCTGAGCCTGTCCGACGCCGTACGGCAGTTGCGCGCCGCCAGGGAGGAACTGGCCACGCGGGCGGTGGCGGAGGAGCGGCTGCGGTTCTCGCGGGACCTGCACGACCTGCTGGGGCACACGCTGTCGGTGATCGTGGTCAAGTCGGAGGCCGCCCGCCGGCTGGCGCCCCGCGACCTGGACGCGGCGCTGACCCAGATCACGGACATCGAGTCGGTCGGCCGCCAGGCGCTGACCGAGGTCCGCGAGGCGGTCACCGGCTACCGCGAGGGCAGCCTCGGCACCGAGCTGGACCGGGCGCGCTCCGCGCTGAGCGCGGCGGACGTGGACCCGGTGGTGCACCGCTCCGGACCGCCGCTGCCCCCGCAGGCGGAGGCGCTGCTGGGGTGGGTGGTGCGGGAGGCGGTCACCAACGTCGTACGGCACAGCGGGGCGAGCCGGTGCGAGATCGCGGTCGCGGGCAGCGCGGACCGGGTCCGGCTGACGGTCACGGACAACGGTACGGGGGCCGCCCTCTCCTCCCAGGGACCGGGCACCGGGCTGACCGGGCTCAGGGAACGCCTCGCCACGGCGGGCGGTTCGCTGACGGCCGGGGTGGAGCCGCGGGGCGGCTTCTCGGTGACGGCGGAGCTGCCGGTGCGGGCCGAGGGGGAACCGGTGGGCGCACCGGCCTAGTTCCGCGTCGTGCCGCGCCCCCGGGCCCGTGGTGCGCCGCACCCCCGGCCCGCGCCGTGCCGCACCCCGGGCCCACGCCGTGCCGCACCCCCGGCCCGCGCCGTGCCGCGCCCCGGGTCCGTGGTGCGCCTGCCCTCTACCCTTGCCCCGTGACTGACGAGACGCCCCGCGCCCATCCCGTCCGTGTGCTCCTCGCCGAGGACCAGGGGATGATGCGGGGCGCGCTCGCGCTACTGCTCGGGATGGAGGCGGACATCGAGGTCGTCGCGCAGGTGGCGGCCGGTGACGAGATCGTCCCCGCCGCGCTGGCGCACCGCCCCGACATCGCCCTCCTCGACATCGAACTGCCGGGGCTGAGCGGCCTGGACGCCGCCGCCGAGCTGCGGGAGCGGACGCCCGGCTGCCGGGTGCTGATCCTGACCACGTTCGGCCGCCCCGGGTACCTGCGGCGGGCCATGGAGGCGGGCGCCGCGGGTTTCCTGGTCAAGGACGGCCCGGTGGAGGAGCTGGCCGGCGCGATCCGCCGGGTGCTGGCCGGTGAGACGGTCGTCGATCCCGCGCTCGCCGCCGCCGCGCTCAGCGCGGGCCCCAGCCCGCTCACCGCGCGGGAGTGCGATGTGCTGCGGGCTTCGGCGGACGGTGCGACGGTCGCCGACATCGCCGGCGCGCTGCATCTGTCCGAGTCCACGGTCCGCAACTACCTCTCCGCCGCGATCGGCAAGACGGCCACCCGCAACCGCACGGAGGCGCTCCGCGCGGCGCGGCGGCAGGGGTGGCTCTGACCGGCCCCGGGCGGGTCGTCGGCCGCGGGCCGGCGGGGGGTTCGTCGGCCGCGGGCCGGGGCGGTTTGTCGGCCGCGGGCCGGTGGGGGTTGCTCGCGCAGTTCCCCGCGCCCCTTTGGGGGCGCTCCGGCGAACCCGGCGACACAGGGGGCCGCAAGCTGCTCGCGCCCCGCGGCGAAGCCGCGCAAAGACACAGCCCCGCGCCCCTTCCGGAGCGCACCCGCGAACCCGGCGACACAGAAGGCCGCAAGCTGCTCGCGCCCCGCGGCGAAGCCGCGCAAAGACACAGCCCCGCGCCCCTTCCGGAGCGCACCCGCGAACCCGGCGACACCGGGCACCCCGAACGGTGCTCAGTCCGTGCTGCGGGCCGTTGGGTCGGGCTTGGGGCGTCCTGCCGGGAGCCATGCCCGCATCAGGAGGGCTGCGGCGAGCAGGACCACCGCCGCCGTGCGGAAGACCAGCGCGTAGCCGTCGGTCAGGGCCGTCGGCCCCGCGTCCTCGCCCCCGGCCCGGGTCGCCGCGATCGTCGACATCACGGCGAGGCCCAGCGAACCGCCCATCGTCCGGGAGGTGTTGATCAGCCCGGAGACCAGTCCGGCGTCCCCGGGCGCCGCGCCGGAGATGGCCAGCGAGGCCAGCGGGGTCGCCGCGATGCCCGCGCCCAGCATCATCAGAACGCCGGGGATCATGATGGCGGTCAGATAGCCGCCGTCCGCCGTCATCGTCGACTGCCAGCCGAAGCCGACCGCCGCGACGAGCGTGCCGAGCACGGCCACGTTGCGGGCCCCGAGCACCGGCAGGAACCGCGGGGCCGCCTTCGAACCGAGGATCACCGCCAGGGAGCTGGGCACGAGGGCCAGGCCCGCCTCCAGCGGGGAGTAGCCCAGCACGTTCTGCGCGTACAGGGTCATGAAGAACCACATCGAGAACATCGACGACCCGGACACCAGCATCGCCACGTTCGCCGACGCGACCGCCCGCAGCCGCAGCAGCCCGAGCGGCATCAGCGGCGCCGCCGTCCGCGCCTCGACGAGGAGGAAGAGCCCGAGCAGCGCGAGCCCGGCCAGCAGCGGCACCAGGGCCGCCGGCGCCGCCCACCCCTCGGACTCGGTCTGCGAGATGCCGTAGGCCAGCGTGCCGAGACCGGCGGTCACCAGCAGGGCGCCCGGCAGGTCCAGGCGGCGCCGTGGGCCGCCCCTGCTCTCGGCCAGCCACCGCGCGGCGCCGGCCAGCACGACCGCGCCCACCGGCACGTTGATCAGCAGCACCCAGCGCCAGGACAGCCCGTCCACCAGGGCGCCGCCCACCAGACCGCCCGCGGCACCGCCGCCCGCGCCCACGGCGGTCCAGGTCGCGATCGCCCGCGCCCGCGCCGCGCCCTCCGGCACCGCCGCGGTCAGGATGGTCAGCGTCGAGGGGGCGAGCACGGCCGCGCCGAGACCCTGAAGGGCGCGGGCGACCAGCAGCTGCCAGCCCTCCTGGGCGAGACCGCCGCCCAGCGAGGCCAGCGTGAAGAGCCCGAGCCCGACCAGGAACATCCGCTTGCGCCCGTACAGGTCGCCGGCCCGTCCGCCGAGCAGCATGAACCCGGCGAAGGCGATGGCGTACGCGTTGACCACCCACTGGAGCCCCTGCGCGCTCAGCCCGAGATCGGTCCGCATCGACGGCAGTGCGACGTTGACGACAGACACGTCGAGGACGACCAGGAACTGACCGGCGCAGGCGAGCACCACGACCAGCCAGGTCGGCGGGGTACGGCGCGGCGGTATTCGGGAGGCGGTGGAGGTACCGCTGGCTTCCAGCATGGGTGTCATGGTCTCAACCCGGGTGTGCCCCTTGCATCGGTTTTTGGTCCCCAGCCCGTCCTAGGTCCCGGGTCCTAGACGGCCTTCCGGTTAACCGTGCGTAGGCGCGGCCCCAAGAGAAGGTCAAGAATTCGTTAGGGGCCCGAAGCAACGGAATAGTTGCCCCGGCGCACGAGGTTCAGTCTGCACACATCACGATCACGCACCGCATCCGCCAACTCCGGCCTGGAGGCCCCACCCCATGTCCCACACGACGACCGACGAGCCCGCGCGGCGAGCGAGCGGGGCCACCGTCCCGGTGCTCGCGTTCGCGGGCATCGTCGTCGCGGTGATGCAGACCCTGCTGGTCCCGGTCATCAAGGACCTGCCCCGACTTCTGGACACCTCACCCAGCAACGCCACCTGGGTCCTGACCTCCACGCTCCTGTCCGGAGCCGTGGCCACGCCGATCATGGGCCGGCTCGGCGACCTGTTCGGCAAGCGCCGCATGCTGATCGCCAGCCTGTCGGTGATGGTCGTCGGCGCGCTGCTCAGCGCGCTCACCGACGCCCTGATCCCGATGATCGTCGGCCGTACCCTGCAGGGCTTCGCGATGGGCGCGATACCGCTCGGCATCGGCCTGATGCGCGACATGCTGCCCCGTGAGCGGCTCGGCTCGGCGATGGCGCTGATGAGTTCCTCGATCGGCGTCGGCGGCGGCCTCGCGCTGCCCGCCGCGGCCCTGGTCGCCCAGCACACCGACTGGCACGCCCTGTACTACGGCGCCGCCGGCCTGGGTGTCGTCTCCATCGCCCTGACCCTGCTGGTCGTGCCGGAGTCCCCGCTGCGCGCCAAGGGCTCCTTCGACCTGCCGGGCGCGCTGGGCCTGTCGGCCGGCCTGATCCTCTTCCTGCTGCCGATCAGCAAGGGCAGCGACTGGGGCTGGTCGTCGCCCACCACGCTCGGCCTGTTCGCCGCCGCCGTCGTGGTCCTGCTCCTGTGGGGCCTGATGGAGCTGCGCGTCGCGGCCCCGCTGGTCGACCTGCGCACCACGGCCCGCCGCGAGGTGCTGCTCACCAACCTCGCCTCGATCATGGTCGGCGTCTCCTTCTTCGTCATCTCCCTCGTGCTGCCGCAGCTCCTCCAGCTGCCCTCCGAGACCGGCTACGGCCTCGGTCAGTCGATGGTCGTCGCGGGCCTGTGCGTGGCTCCGCTGGGCCTGACGATGATGTTCACCGCCCCGGTCTACGCCCGTCTGTCCGCCCGCTACGGCCCCCGCACCACCCTCATCATCGGCCTGGTGATCATCGGGATCGGCTACGCCGGCGGCCTCGGCCTGATGAGCGCCGCCTGGCAGACCGTCGTCACCTCGGTGCTGATCGGCGCGGGCATCGGCCTCGCCTACTCCTCCCTGCCCGCCCTGATCATCAGCGCGGTCCCGGCCTCCGAGACCGGCGCCGCCAACGGCCTCAACACGCTGATGCGGTCCATCGGTACGTCGGTCTCCAGCGCCGTCATCGGCATGGTGCTCGCCAACACGGCGAACGACGCGGGCGGTGTCGCCGTCCCCACCCTGCACGGCTTCCGCGTCTCCTTCATGATCGCGGCGGGCGCCGTCGCCGTCGGTCTGGTGCTGGCCTTCTTCCTCCCGCGTCGCCCCCAGGCGGTCTCGCAGCTGAGGGCGAGCAGCGAGGAGGACGCGAACCTGGCCCGCGCCGAGCAGGCGCTCGCCGGGACCGGGCAGCCGCCGCACGGCTTCCGCGGCCGGGTGCTGGCCGCCGACGGCGCCCCCGTCCCCCGCGCCAAGGTCACGCTGATCGACCGGCACGGGCGGCAGGCGGGCGCGACCCTCTCCGCCGCCGACGGCAGCTACGCCCTCGCCGTGCCCGCCGAGGGCCCGTACGTGCTGGCCGCCCGGGCCGCGGGCCACGCCCCGCTGGCCCACGCGGCCACCCACGGCGGCGACCGCCAGGTCGACCTGGACCTGTCGCTGCCGGGCGAGACGGTCCCGGCCTGACCCTCCCCGCCCGGCCCTCCCGGCCCCGGCCGGTCCCCGCACCCCCTGTCGCACCGCGCGGCAGGGGGTGCGGCAGCATGGGGCGCCGACGCCGGACCACCCGCGCCACCGGACCGGCGCACCCGCACCCGCACCCGCACCACCGAAAGGCCCTCATGACCGCGGCCCCCGACTCCGTCCCCTCCCTCGCCGCCTCGCCCTCGCCCGATGTCCTCGCCGCCTTCGAGGCCGCGAAGGGGTTCATGCCCGCGCACGAGGGCCTCGCGTTGTACGCGGTGGCCGTGGAGGCGGGCGGCCTCGGGCTGCCGCTGCTGGAGGTCGGCACCTACTGCGGACGCTCCACCGTCCTGCTCGCCGACGCGGCCCGCCGGGCCGGAGTCACCGCGCTCACCGTCGACCACCACCGGGGCAGCGAGGAGCAGCAGCCGGGCTGGGAATACCACGACCCGGAGACGGTCGACCCGGAGCTGGGCGTGATGGACACCCTGCCCACCTTCCGCCGCACCCTGCACCGGGCCGGTCTGGAGGAGCACGTGGTCGCCCTGGTCGGGCGCTCCCCCCAGGTCGCGGCGGTCTGGAACTCCCCCCTGGGCCTCGTCTTCATCGACGGCGGCCACACCGACGAGCACGCGAACGCCGACTACGAGGGCTGGGCCCCGCACGTGGCATACGGCGGGCTGCTGGTCATCCACGACGTCTTCCCGGACCCGGCCGACGAGTTCACCGGGCAGGCCCCGTACCGCGTCTACCTCAGGGCCCTGGCGTCCGGCGCGTTCACCGAGGTCTCCGTGACCGACTCGCTGCGCGTGCTGCGGCGAACCGGCGCGGCGATCCGGGGGCGCGGTTAGAGTCGCTGACGTGTCGTACACAGGCCCGGACTTCGAACCTCCCCAGCCCCGCCGCTCCCCGCTGCGCCGCCCGCTGACCGTGGCGGTCGCCGCGCTCGTGCCCGGGGCGCTGATCGGGTGGGGGGTGTACGCGGCGGTCGGCGGCCCGGACGACGGGGACGGCGGCGGCCGGGCGGGCGCCGTACGGACGTCGGCGGCGCCCTCCGCCAGTGCTCCCGCGTCCGAGGGCGGCGACGCCAAGAAGCCCGCGGGCTCCTCACCCGCCCCCACGTCCCAGAAGCCGTCCGCGTCCGCCTCCCGGCCCCCCGCCTCCGGCGCCCTCAAGGGCAAGGTCGTCGTCATCGACCCGGGCCACAACCCCGCCAACTTCCGGCACGCGTCCGAGATCAACCGCAAGGTGGACATCGGCACGCACCGGAAGGAGTGCGACACGACGGGCACGGCCACCAACGCGGGCTGGCCGGAGGCGAAGTTCACCCTCGACGTGGCCCACCGGCTGCGCACCCTGCTTCAGGAACAGGGCGCGACCGTGAAGCTGACGCAGGACGGCGACCGTCCGTACGGACCCTGTGTGGACGAGCGGGCCCGGATCGGCAACGAGGCGAAGGCCGACGCGGCGATCTCGATCCACGCCGACGGGTCGGGAACCGGCAATCGCGGCTTCCACGTGATCCTGCCGGGCCCGGTGCACGACGGGGCGGCCGACACCCGCACGATCGCGGCGCCCTCCGCGGAACTGGGCAAGCGCGTCGCGGGGAGCTTCGTGCGGGTCACGGGCACCGCGCCCTCGAACTACCTCGGCGACGGCACCGGTCTGGTCACGCGCACGGACCTGGGCGGTCTCAATCTGTCAACGGTTCCCAAGGTGTTCATCGAGTGCGGCAACATGCGCGACAGCACGGACGCGGCCCTGCTGACCAGCGGCAGTTGGCGCCAGAAGGCGGCGCAAGGGATGTCTGAGGGAATCGTGAGTTTCCTGCGCGGGTAGCGATCGGCGTCCCGATCCCTGCGGACAGCCCCGAGGTCCGGACGATAGTGTCCTCCGTACGATGAGGGGCCACCCCCGCGCTTCACACCGGAACCTTTCGGCGCCATCGTGACAGCGACGCCTCTACCGACGACGAGACGACCTACGAAGGACCTGAAGTGAATATCCGCTCGCTCACTCGAGGCGACGGCGTGGTGATCGGAGCAGCGGTGTTGCTGTTGATCGCGTCGTTCCTCGACATCTACTCGATCGACGGTGCGCCGGACAGCGCCGACATCCCCAGCCTGTGGGGCAGTGGCTCGGTCGTGCTCGGTGTCGTCCTGGCGGGCGTCATCGGCGCCGCGCTCGTCGTCGTGAACCGTGCCATGCCGCAGCCCAGGAAGGTGGCCGGTCTCGACCTCGGCCAGTTCGGCACGGCGTTCACGGTCTTCGCCGCGTGGTGCGCGCTCGGCAACATCTTCGACCCGGCGGGCGCCTTCGACAACGACGGGGGCCTGGACAACATCGGCGCCGGGATCGGCCTGATCCTCGCCCTCGTCGCCACGCTGCTCATGGCCGCCGCGGCCGTCGCCACCCCGCTGCTCCCCGCCCTCAAGGGCACCCTGATCCCGGCCCCCCGCCCGGCCGCGCCGCAGCCCTACGGCGGCCAGCCCCAGGGTGGTTACGGCTACCCGGGCGCCCAGCAGCAGCCGTACGGCTCTCAGCCGGGCCAGCCCGGGCACCCGGGTCAGCCCGGTCCGTCCTTCGGCGGGCAGCCGCAGCCGGGGCAGCCCCACCCCGGTCAGCCGCAGGCGCCGCAGCAGGCGCAGGCTCAGCCGGCGGCCCAGCCCGCCGGGGACTTCTCCCCGTTCTGGTTCGCCGTGCCGGTGCCGCGTCCGCTGTTCGCGGAGGACGGCTCCCCGACGCCGATCGCCGAACTGGCGCCGGGTACCTGGTACCTGGCCGTCGAGCAGCGCGGCGCCAACCTGGTCGCGCAGACCCAGGACGGCCGTCGCGGCGTCCTCCAGGACACCTCGGGCATCCAGCGCGGCTGACCGCGCCGACGCTTCCGACGCCTCAACGGCCCTCCGCCCGGACCACGTTCCGGGTGGGGGGCCGTCGGCGTAGGTTTCCTCCGGCCCTGCGGGGCCATACGGAAGGCATGTCTAGATACAGCGGTTCCACCTCCGCGGGCCGGGCCATAGCGATCGTCGCCGACATCATGGCCTTCATCCTCGGCCTGTGGATCCTGATGTACCTGTTGGACGCCAACCGGGCCAACGACCTGGTGCGGTTCGTCCATGACGCGGCCGACTGGCTGGCGGGCTGGTCGCACGACCTCTTCACGTTCGACGAGGCCTGGGCCCGGGTCGTCGCCGGCTACGGACTGGCCGCGGTCGTCTACCTCTTCGTCGGTCACGCCGTCGCCAACCGCCTCGGCCGTCACTGACCGCCGGCCCGGCCGCTCAGACGCAGCAGTCCGGGTCCAGTCCCCTGGGCAGCCGGTCGCCGGCGAAGACCCGGCAGGTGGCCTCGTGGCCGCCGAGCGCGGCGACGGCGAGCAGCAGCGAACCGGCCGTCCAGGTGGTCAGCTCGCGCGGCCATATGGCGTCGTCCTCGAAGACGTAGCCCGTCCAGTACAGGCCGCTGTCGGCGTCCCGCAGGTGCTGGATGGACTGGAGGACGGCGAGCGCGTGGTCGGACTCGCCCACCGCCCACAGGGCGAGCGCGAGTTCGGCCGACTCGCCGCCCGTCACCCACGGGTTGGGGACGACGCAGCGCACCCCGAAGCCCGGGACCACGAAGCGGTCCCAGCTCTCCTCGATGCGGGACCTGGCCTCCGTGCCGGTCAGCGCGCCGCCCAGCACGGGGTAGTACCAGTCCATCGAGTAGCGGTTCTTGTCCAGGAACCGCTCCGGGTGGCGGCGGATGGCGTGCCGCAGCGCGCCCGCCGCCAACTCCCAGTCGGGCTGCGGCTCTTCGCGTTGCTCGGCGATGGCGAGCGCGCAGCGCAGGGCGTGGTGGACGGAGGAACTGCCGGTCAGCAGCGCGTCCGTGGTGTCGGTGCCGTCGTCGTCCCGGCGCCAGCCGATCTGCCCGCCGGGCTGCTGGAGGCGCAGCACGAACTCGACCGCCGCGTGGACGACCGGCCACATCCGCTCCAGGAAGGTGTCGTCGCCGGTGGCGAGGTAGTGGTGCCAGACGCCGACGGCGACGTAGGCGACGAAGTTGGTCTCCCGGCCGCGGTCGGTGACGTCGGCGAAGTCCCCGTCGGCGTAGGCGGCGTACCAGGATCCGTCCTGGTTCTGGTGCCGGGCCAGCCACGTGTACGCCCGCTCGGCGGCCTCGTGTTCGTCGGCCGTGTCCAGGGCCATGGCCGCCTCGACGTGGTCCCACGGGTCGAGGTGGTGGCCGCGGAACCACGGGATCGCGCCGTCCTCGCGCTGGACGGCGAGGATGCCGCGGACGGTCGCGGCGGCCTCCTCGGCGGTGAGGACGCCGGGCAGGACCAGGTGTTCGGTGCGGGGGGTGCGGGGCGTGCCGGGAGTGCGGGGCGAGGTCACGCGGCGTCCACCGGCGGCAGGTGGGGCTTGGTCGCGTAGGCCACGAAGCTCTTGCCGATCAGCGGGTTCAGCGCCTGCTCGGCGACCCGCGTCGCCAGCGGCTTCTTCATGATGTCCCACACCAGCAGTTTGTGGTACGCCCGCACCGGCAGCGCCTTGTCGTTGTCGACGCCGAACGCGCACTTGAGCCACCAGTACGGCGAGTGCAGCGCGTGCGCGTGGTGGGTGCCGTACGGCTTGAGCCCGGCCTCGCGGATGCGGGCGAGGAGCTGGTCGGCCCGGTAGATGCGGATGTGGCCGCCCTCGACCTCGTGGTAGGCGTCGGAGAGGGTCCAGCAGACCTTCTCGGGGCCGTAGCGCGGCACGGTGACGGCGATGCGCCCGCCGGGCTTGAGGACGCGGACCATCTCGGCGAGGACGCCCTTGTCGTCGGGGATGTGCTCCATCACCTCGGAGATGATGACGACGTCGAAGGACTCGTCGGGAAAGGGCAGGGCCAGGGCGTCGCCCTCCATGGCGGTGGCGGTGGCGCCGGCCGGGGCCTCGCCGGCCTCCTCCATCGCCGCGAACCACTTGGCGACCTCGCGGATCTCCTCGGCGTTCCGGTCCAGCGCGACGACCCGCGCCCCGCGCCGGTAGCACTCGAACGCGTGCCGGCCGGCGCCGCAGCCGAGGTCCAGGACGCGGTCGCCCGGGGCGAGCGGGAACCGGGAGAAGTCGACGGTCAGCACGTGGCCCTGCTTTCGGGATAGACGCCGGAGTCACTGGTGGTCGGGGTCGCGGGCACGATCCTCGGCGTGGTCGTGGGGGCGGCGGGGCCGATGGCCTCGCGGTAGCGGGCGACGGTGCCCTCGGCGGCGCGCGCCCAGGTGAAGTGCCGCAGCACGCGTTCGCGTCCGGCGGCGCCGAGCCTGGCGCGCAGGTCGCGGTCGCCCAGCAGCCGGTTCAGCCCGGCGGCCAGCGCGTCGGCGTCGCCCGGCGGCACCGCGAGGCAGGTCTCCCCGTCGGGTCCGGCGACCTCGGGGACCGCCCCGCCGGTGGTGGCGAGCAGTGCCGTGCCGGTCGCCATGGCCTCGGCGGCGGGCAGCGAGAAGCCCTCGTACAGCGACGGCACGCACGCGACCTCCGCCGACCGCACCAGGTCGACCAGTTCGGCGTCCGAGATGCCCTTGACGAACTCGACGGCGCCTTCGAGGCCGTACCGCTCGATCGCCTGGGCTACGGGTCCCTCGGCGGGCCGCTTGCCGACGACGACGAGGTGGGCCCGGGGATGCTCGGTGCGCGCCTTCGCGAGCGCCTCGACGAGGAAGACCAGGCCCTTGAGCGGCACGTCCGCGCTGGACGTCGTCACGATCCGGCCGGGCACCCGGGGCACCGACGGGTCGGGCGAGAACAGGTCGGTGTCGGCGCCGATGTGGACCACGTGGATGCGGTCGTCCCGTACACCGAGGTGGTCGACGATCTCCTGGCGGGAGGTGCCGGAGACGGTGAGCACGGAGGGCAGCCGGCGCGCGACGCGCTTCTGCATCCGGGTGAAGGCGTACCAGCGGCGCACGGAGTAGCGGCGCTTGCGGCTGTCGGCCGCGTCCAGCTCCAACTGCCGGTCGACGGTGATGGGGTGATGGATGGTGGTGACGAGGGGCGCGCCCACGTCGCCCAGCAGGCCGTAGCCGAGGGTCTGGTTGTCGTGGACGACGTCGAAGTCGCCGCGGCGGGCCCGCAGATGGCGGCGGGCACGCAGCGAGAACGTCAGCGGCTCCGGGAAGCCGCCGGTCCACATCGTGCCGACCTCGAGCGCGTCGACCCAGTCGCGGTACTCGCCGCGCTTCGGGGTGCGGAAGGGGTCGGGCTGGCGGTAGAGGTCGAGGCTGGGCAGCTCGGTGAGGGACAGCCGGTCCTCGCGGCCGTCGAGGACGTCCAGGACGGGATACGGCTGGGCCCCGATGACCTCGACGCGGTGGCCGAGGCGGGCCAGTTCACGGGAGAGATGGCGGACGTAGACGCCCTGGCCGCCGCAGAACGGGTTCCCCTTGTAGGTGAGGAGCGCGATGCGCAGCGGTGGCAAGCCGTCGGCGGCGGGCTCCGGACGGGGACCCGTCTGACTGGCCTCGGCGGTCACTTCGGGCCCCCTCCTCACTGCGCTGTCCCGCGACACTACGTCGGGAGGTTAATCTAGAACAAGTTTCAGACTTGATCGTCAGCGGCTTCGAATCTACCGGCAGGTAGCCGGGCTGTGACGAGTGGATCAGGTGATTCACGCCACGGGGGAGAAGGTGAGCGAGGTGGACGATCCGGCAGCGGAGCCAGCCGGTCCGGCGCACCGCCCCTCCACACCGCCCCTGACCGAGCGGCAGCGGGAGCGCCGCCGCCGCATCCTGCACGCGACCGCCCAGCTGGCCTGCCGGGGCGGCTTCGAGGCGGTGCAGATGCGGGAGGTCGCGGAGTCCTCGCAGGTCGCCCTCGGCACGCTGTACCGGTACTTCCCGTCCAAGGTGCATCTGCTGGTCGCGACCATGCACGACCAGTTGGAGCGGCTGCACGGCACCCTGCGCAAGAGCCCGCCCACCGGCGAGACGGCCGCGGACCGGGTGGCGCAGACCCTGATGCGGGCCTTCGGCGCGTTGCAGCGCGAGCCCCGGCTGGCCGAGGCGATGGCCCGCGCCCTGACCTTCGCCGACCGCAGCGTCTCCCCGGAGGTCGACCAGGTCTCGCGGCAGACCACGGCGATCATCCTGGACGCGATGGGCGGCCTGGAGAACCCGACCCCCGAGCAGCTGTCGGCGGTCCGGGTCGTCGAGCACACCTGGCTCTCGACCCTGATCACCTGGCTCGCGGGCCGCACCTCCCTCGCCCAGGTGCGGGTGGACATCGAGACGGTGTGCCGGCTGATCGACCTGACGGAGGCCGGGAGCGCGGCGGAAGCGGCGCACCGCTGAGGTCCGCCGTTCACCCCAGGTGGGAGCGGACCAGATCCTCGGCCGCGGGCAGCACCGCCAGCTCCCGCGGGTCCATGGTCGGGTTGGCCGCCCGTCGCCGCAGCGCCTCGGCGAGGCCTTCCTGCGTGAGGGCGGACGGATCGGCGAGCAGCGCGGCCAGCATGACTCCGGCGGGCTCGGCCATCGGGCCGCCGACGGCCGCCACCTGGGCGAGGATCACTGCGGACGTGCCCCAGTCCAGCCCGGGGACGCCCTCCTCGGCGTTGGACCAGTCGATCACCCGGGGGCCGTCGGCCGTGAGGATCACGTTGTCCGGGTGCAGGTCCAGGTGGAGGACGCACACGCCCGGGTCGGTGGAGCGGTACGGGGGCACCTCGTGCAGCAGCCGCAGCAACCGGGCGAGCATGCCGCCCGCGTCCCGGGGCGTCAACGCCCCGTCCAGACAGGCCCGCAGCATCGTCGGCCCGAACAGCCGCTCCATGACGAGATCGGTGCGCGGGTCGGTGGGGAGGTCGGTGTGCGGGTCGACGGGGAAGTCGGTGTGCGGGTCGGCGGGGAGGCCGGCACGCGGGTCGGTGTGCGGGTCGGTGTGCGGGGAAGCCGGTCCCGCGGGCCGGACCCGTGGCACCGGGTAGCCGTGCGCCCGTACGTGTTCCATCACCGCGCCCTCGGCCACCGCGTCGCCGACGCCCTCCCGGTCGCGCCGCAGCACCCACCCCGCGCCCGCCTCGTACACGTCGGCCGTGCGCCCCGCCCCGATCAGTCTCCCCGTCCGCATGCCCGGAACGTATCCCCCGGCCGCGGCTCCCGTCCTGGCCGCCCCTCGGCCCGGACCCCCCGGGCGGGTAAAGTGGCGGCGTCGTCATCACCCGTACGGGGGGAAGCCGGTGCAATTCCGGCGCTGACTCGCAACCGTGAACCGCCCGCCGAGTCCCTCAGGGCTCCCGGACGGTGAGCCGGACTGCCCCGCGCGGATGTGACCGGCTCACGTGCCCGGCGCCCGCCGGCGCACGGGCACCGTCGAGGCATACGGGCCGAGCCGCCGGGGGTGCCCCGTGCTGCCGGGCCCGCACAGGGAAAGGCACCCGCCGATCATGAACGTCCGCCGTCGCAGCAGCGCCGCGGCTCTGGCCGCCATAGCCGTGATCGGCGCCGCCACCGCGCCCGCGGCCGCCGCCGATCCGTCACCGTCCGCCTCCCCGTCCGCGTCCGCGCCGTCCGGGCTGTACGGGACCACCGACCCCCAATACGACGGTGTCTGGCGCCAGTCCCTCGCCCTGCTCGCGCAGGACACGGCGGGCGTGGTCCCGTCCTCGACGGCCGTGAAGTGGCTCACGGACCAGCAGTGCGCGAACGGCGCCTTCGCCCCCTTCCGCGCCGACCCGGCGGTCCCCTGCGACGCCAAGACCATGGTCGACACCAACAGCACGGCCGCCGCCGTCCAGGCGCTGTGGGCGGTCGGCGGGCACGGCGACGTGATCGAGGACGCCCTCGGCTGGCTGAAGTCCGTGCAGAACAAGGACGGCGGCTGGGGCTACAGCCCCGGCACGCCCAGCGACGCCAACTCCACCTCCGTCGTCATCGGCGCCCTGACCGCCACCGAGACGAACCCCGAGGACGTCGAGAAGGGCGGCAAGTCCCCGTACGACGCCCTGCTGACGTTCGCCCTGCCCTGTGCCGAGGACAAGGGCTCGGGCGCCTTCGCCTTCCAGCCCGACAAGGACGGCAAGCTGCTCGCCAACGCGGACGCGACCGCCGCCGGTGTCCTCGGCTCGCTCGGCAAGGGCCTGGTCGCCGAGGCCGCCGGGAAGTCCGACGCCGCCTCGTGCGCCGACGCGGACAAGCCCTCCCGCGAGCGCGCCGCCGCCAACGCCGCCGCGTATCTCACCGACACGCTCGCCAAGGAGGGCCACCTCGTCTCCGCCCTCGGCGGCTCCGCCGACCAGCCCGACTACGGCAACACCGCCGACGCCGTGGTCGCCCTCGCGGCACAGGGCGGCGCGGAGCGGGCGGCCGAGCCGCTGGCCTGGCTGGAGAAGAACGCCGCGAAGTGGGCCGCGGAGAGCGGACCGGCCGCCTACGCCCAGCTGATCCTCGCCGCCCACGCCACGGGCACCGACCCGCGTGACTTCGGCGGCACCGACCTGGTGGAGAAGCTGAACGCGACGGGCCCCGCCCCGCAGGGGACGGCGGCGAGCGACAGCGCGACCACGAGCGAGCAGGCCGGGGACGAGAAGAAGGACGACGACTCCCCCTTCGGCGTCTGGTGGTTCGTCGGCGTCTGCCTCGTCTTCGGCGTCGGCATCGGCTTCCTGCTCAGCAACCGCAACAAGAAGCAGCAGCCGTGACCCGCCGCGTCGTCCTCCTCTTCCTGGCCGCGTTCCTGCTGATCGGGACCGCGGGCCAGGCGCAGGCCGCCGGGTACCGCTACTGGTCCTTCTGGGACCGCGACGGCGGGGCCTGGGTCTACGCCACCCAGGGCCCGTCCCTGGCCCGCCCCTCCGACGGCGACGTGCAGGGCTTCCGCTTCGCGGTGAGCGAGGACTCGGGCGACGCGGCCCAGCCGCGCGGCACGGCGGACTTCGCGTCGATCTGCGCGCACACCCCG
Organism: Kitasatospora aureofaciens; assembly: GCA_000720845.1. Classification (GTDB taxonomy): domain Bacteria; phylum Actinomycetota; class Actinomycetes; order Streptomycetales; family Streptomycetaceae; genus Streptomyces. The sequence continues at coordinate 40,850 of JODU01000030.1, forward strand.
GCCGAGGACGGCAGCAAGCGGGTGGCGCTGGTCCTCGACTTCGGTACGGCACCCGACGCCCCGTCCGGCGAGACTCCGCCCGCCCCGCGCACGGCCTGCGCGCGGGTCTCCCCCGACGCGACGACGGCCGACGCCCTGGCCGCCGTCGCCGGTCCCCTGCGCTACGACACCAACGCCCTGCTGTGCGCGATCGCGGGCTACCCGAAGTCGGGCTGCGGGGAGCAGGTGTCGCAGAGGCAGGACTCGACGGCCACGGCCGCGCCGAAGGCCCCAGAGCACACGGAGGCCGCGAAGGACGACGACGGCCCGTCGGTCGGCCTCTACGCGGGCATCGCCGCCGTGGCGGCCCTGGCCGGCGCGGCGGCCTGGCAGGCAAGGCGGCGCAGAAATGCCACCGACTGACCCTGCCCCTGCGGGCAGTCGAGCCGCCGGGGCGATCGGGGTCCCCCCGCGCGAGCACAGCCGCGCGCGGGGGAGGGCAGGCGCTGGGGGTGCCCCCTCCGGGGGAGGCGCCCCGTCGGCACGGGCGGGCGCCCCCACCGCCGCCCGCCACCAGCGCACCGAGTCCCTCCACCCCGGGGCCTGGTGGCTCTGGGCGCTGGCCCTCGGCACCGCCGCCACCCGCACCACCAACCCCCTGCTCCTCGCCCTCCTCATCACCGTCTCCGCCTACGTCGTGATCACCCGCCGCCCCCACGCCCCTTGGTCCCGCTCCTACGGCGCCTTCGTCAAACTCGCCCTCGCCGTCCTCGTCATCCGCCTCCTGTTCACCACCGTCCTCGGCTCCCCCGTCCCCGGCACGCACACCCTCCTCACGCTCCCCGAAGTCCCCCTGCCCGACTGGGCGCGGGGCATCCGCCTCGGCGGCCGGGTCACCGCGGAGGGCCTCACCTTCGCGCTGTACGACGCGATGAAGCTGGCCACCCTCCTCATCTGCGTCGGCGCGGCGAACGCCCTGGCCAACCCCGCCCGCCTGCTCAAGTCCCTCCCCGGCGCCCTGTACGAGATGGGCGTCGCCGTCGTCGTCGCCCTCACCTTCGCGCCGAACCTCATCGCGGACGTCCAGCGCCTGCGCGCCGCCCGCCGCCTGCGCGGCCGCCCGGACCACGGCGTACGGGGCCTGCTCCAGGTGGGGCTGCCCGTCCTGGAGGGCGCCCTGGAACGCTCCGTCGCCCTCGCCGCCGCGATGGACGCCCGCGGCTACGGCCGTGCCGCCCAGGTCCCGGCCGCCGTGCGCCGTACCACCGCCGCCCTCACCCTGGGCGGACTGCTCGGCGTCTGCGCGGGGACGTACGGGCTGCTGACCGCCGCGGGCGGCACGTACGGCATCCCCGTGCTGCTGGCCGGTGCCGCCGCCGCGCTGGGGGGCCTGTGGCTCGGCGGCCGGCGCACGGTCCGCACCCGCTACCGCCCCGACCGCTGGGACGCCCGCGCCTGGCTGGTCACCGCCTCCGGCGCGACGGTCGCCGCGCTCCTGTTCCTCGCCGCCGCCCGCGACCCGGCGGCGCTGCACCCGGGCGTGGTCCCCCTGGTCGCGCCGTCCCTCCCGCTGTGGCCCGCGGCGGCCGTACTCGTCGGTCTGCTCCCGGCGTTCATCACCCCCGCACCCGAGACCGCCGCCGTGAAGGAGCCGTCGTGATCCGCTTCGAGGACGTGTCGGTCACCTACGACGGTGCGGCCGAACCCACCGTCCGGGCCGTGGACTTCGAGGTCCCCGAGGGCGAACTGGTCCTGCTCGCCGGTCCCTCCGGGGTCGGCAAGTCCACCGTCCTCGGCGCGGTCGGCGGCCTCGTCCCGCACTTCACCGGCGGCACGCTGAGCGGCCGGGTCACCGTGGCCGGCCGCGACACCCGCACCCACAAGCCGCGCGAACTCGCCGACGTGGTGGGCACGGTCGGCCAGGACCCGCTGTCCCACTTCGTGACGGACACCGTCGAGGACGAACTGGCCTACGGCATGGAGTCCCTGGGCCTCGCCCCGGACGTGATGCGCCGCCGCGTCGAGGAGACCCTCGACCTGCTGGGCCTGTCCGGCCTCCGGTCCCGGCCCATCGCCACGCTCTCCGGGGGCCAGCAGCAGCGGGTCGCCATCGGCTCGGTCCTCACCCCGCACCCGGACGTCCTGGTCCTGGACGAGCCGACCTCCGCCCTGGACCCCGCCGCGGCCGAGGAGGTCCTGGCCGTCCTCCAGCGACTGGTCCACGACCTCGGTACGACGGTCCTGATGGCCGAGCACCGCCTGGAGCGGGTCATCCAGTACGCCGACCAGGTCGTCCTGCTCCCGGCCCCCGGCGAGGCGCCGCTCATCGGCGCTCCGGCGGACGTGATGGCGGTGTCCCCGGTGTACCCGCCGGTGGTGGGCCTGGGCAGGCTGGCGGGCTGGTCCCCGCTGCCGCTGACGATCCGGGACGCCCGCCGCCGGGCGGCCGGCCTGCGGGTCCGCCTGGCCGACCGGGAGATCCCGGACCACACTCCGCCGCCGTCCGCGCCGCTCCCGGCGCCACCCGCCCTCCGGCCCGCCGTCACCTCCCGTCTGCGCCGCCGCGGTAGGCGCCCGGAGACGGCCGCCGCCCTCGCCCCGTACGCCGCCGAGGTCCGTTCGCTCGCCGTGCGCCGCGACCGCGTCCAGGCGCTGCGCCACGTCGATCTGACGGTCTCCCCCGGCGAGACGGTCGCCCTGATGGGCCGCAACGGCGCCGGCAAGTCGACCCTGCTCTCGGCGCTCGTCGGCCTGGTCGAGCCGTCGGCGGGTTCGGTCCGGGCGGGGGACGCCGTGCCGCACCGCACGGCGCCGCGCGACCTCGTACGGCGCGTCGGCCTGGTCCCGCAGGAGCCGCGCGACCTGCTGTACGCCGACACGGTCGCCGCCGAGTGCGCGGCCGCCGACCGGGACGCGGACGCGACGCCGGGAACCTGCCGCGCCCTGCTCACCGAGCTGCTCCCCGGCGTCACGGACGACACGCACCCCCGGGACCTGTCGGAGGGCCAGCGCCTCACCCTGGCCCTGTCCGTCGTCCTGACCGCCCGCCCTCCCCTCCTCCTGCTGGACGAGCCGACGCGCGGCCTGGACTACGCGGCGAAGGCCCGGCTGGCCGGCATCCTGCGCGCTCTGGCCGCCGAGGGCCACGCGATCGTGCTGGCCACGCACGACGTGGAACTGGCCGCCGAGCTGGCCCACCGGGTCGTGCTGCTCGCCGACGGCGAGGTGATCGCCGACGGTCCGGCGGCGGACGTGGTGGTCGCCTCCCCGTCCTTCGCCCCGCAGGTCGCGAAGGTGCTGGCGCCGAGGAAGTGGCTGACGGTGGCCCAGGTACGGGAGGCCCTGTCATGACCGGGCGCCGTGTCGCCGCCGCGCCCCGCGACCGCCGGGCCCGCGCGGTCCGCCTGGGCCCGCGTTCGGTCGCCGCGCTGGTCCTGGTCAGCGCGGTGGGCGTGGCGGGTTTCGGGTGGCCCTTCCTGGCCCCGCCCAACGCCTCGCTGAACGCGCACGCGCAGGACGCGCCGTGGCTGTTCGCGGGCGTGCTGGTGCTGCTGGTGGCGGTGGTGGCGGCGACGATCTCCGAGTCGGGTCTGGGCCCGAAGGCCGTGGCGATGCTCGGTGTGCTGGCGGCGGCGGGCGCGGCCCTGCGTCCCATCGGCGCGGGGACGGCGGGCCTGGAGCCGATGTTCTTCCTGATGGTGCTCAGCGGCCGGGTCCTCGGCCCCGGCTTCGGCTTCGTGCTGGGCTCGGTCACGATGTTCGCGTCCGCGCTGCTCACGGGCGGGGTGGGGCCGTGGATGCCGTTCCAGATGCTGGCGATGGGCTGGTTCACGATGGGCGCGGGGCTGCTGCCGGGCCCCGACCGCCTGCGCGGCCGCGCGGAGCTGCTGATGCTGGCCGCGTACGGCTTCCTGGCGGCCTTCGCGTACGGCACGGTGATGAACCTCGCGGGCTGGACCTTCATGAACACCCTCGCCTCGAACATCGCCTTCGACCCGGACGCGTCGGTCGCGGACAACCTGGCCCGCTTCCTCGCCTACTGCCTGGCGACGTCGCTGGGCTGGGACGGCGGCCGCGCCGCCATGACGGTCGTCCTGACCCTGGCCCTCGGCACCCCGGTCCTGAAGGCGCTGCGCCGCGCGACCCGCAGGGCGGCCTTCGAGACGCCGGTCACCTTCGAGAAGGCCGACGGGTGAGGCCCCCCACGTGACCCGCTTCACCTACGAAGCGGCTTCGTAGCCGAGCGCGGGTCGGCGGAGGGGCCACACGGCGCCGCGGGTGAGGCGTCAGGCCTCACCTACGACCCCGGTTAGCAAAAGGGACGATTGCGGACGACCGGCTCGCCTGTTTCCCTGAACCGGTCGCCAGGCGCCGACGCCCTCCCGGGCAGCGGCGCCGACGCATGCCGGGCCGGTGTGCGCCGACGTCCCTGTCCCCGAAGAAAGGCCCTCCGTTGACCGCCGCTTCCCTCCTCCGTTCCGTCGCCACCCCGAAGAAGGCCCTCGCGGGTGCCGCCCTGGCCGCGGCCACCTGCGGCTCGCTGATCGCCGCCGCGCCCGCCGAGGCCGCGACGCCGGCCTCCTCGGCACAGGCGACCGCGAAGAAGATGATCGGCGACCCGGCCGAGTTCCAGTGCTTCTCGAAGATCGTCGACCGCGAGAGCGGCTGGAACATCCACGCCACCAACGCCTCCAGCGGCGCCTACGGCCTGGTCCAGGCCCTGCCGGGCTCGAAGATGGCCTCGGCGGGCTCGGACTGGAAGACCAACGCGGCCACCCAGATCGAGTGGGGCCTGGACTACATGAAGGACCGCTACGGCAGCGTCTGCGACGCCTGGAGCTTCTGGCAGTCCAACGGCTGGTACTGACCCGCACCCCACCCCCCATACCGAAGGCGGCGCCCCCTGATCCCCGGGGGCGCCGTCTTCGTGCCTACCCCCGCTGCCCCGCGAGCGTGTCCAGGACGTCCGCGACCGGGGTGGGATCCAGCGGCCCGACGTGTGACGCGTCGGGGAAGTCGTGCACGCGGAAGCGGTTGCCGGGCGTGGCCGCGTCGGCTTCCGCGATCATGCGGTCCTGGAGCGCGGTGGCGATCGTACGGTCCCTGCCGAAACGCAGGTACGTGCGGGGAACGCGCCCCCAGGTGCCCGCCCGGCCGACCGCCCGGCCCGCATAGGCGGCGACGGGCTCGTCGGTCTGCATGCCGGCCAGTGTCCGGCGGAAGTCGGCGTCGGGGTAGTCCGCGCAGATCATCTCCTTCAGGAGGGCCAGCTCACTCCCGACACCCGTACGGAAGTTCAGCCGCAGCACCCCGAGCCGGTCCGGGTCACCCACCGTCAGCTCCACCGGGCTGACGGCGTTCGCGTTCTCGGGGGCCGCCGTGCAGGCGTCCGCCGTGGGCAGGACGCGGCTGGGGCAGAAGGCCGCCATGTAGCAGATGTGGTGAAGCAGGTGCGGGACGGCGTCGCCGACCCGGCTGACCGACACGCCGCCCAGGCTGTGCCCGACCAGCACCACCGGGCCGTTGCGTGCGGCCCGCCGCACGATGTCCGTCACGCGCGCCTCGTAGTCGTCCAGCCCGAGGCCCTTCAGCGGGGAGGGCTCGACCGCCATCGCCGTGAGGTCCTGCCGCTGGTACGACTCCGGCACGAAGACCTCCGCGCCGTGCCGCGGCTGGTCCACCATGACGACGCGGTGGCCGCGCAGCACCAGTTCCCGCGCGATCGGCATCCAGAACGCGCCGGCGCTGTGGGTACCGTGCACCAGCACGTAGGTGGTGGGCCCGCGGCGCGGGGCCGCCGCGGCCGGCGAGGTCCCGAGCCCGGTGGCCAGCGACATGCCCCCCACCGCGAGTCCCAGGCCACGCAGCGCCGTCCGCCGGGTGGCACCTTCTCGTCCATCGTTCGTGTGATCCCTCATGAACTCAACGCTATGAACGGCCCGTTCGGCCCACCAGCGGTCCAGCACCCCCACCGGGGTGGACCCAGCACCACCCCGCCGTGCGGCCCGCGGAGAGTGCGGCCCGCGCGCCCTGAGCGCTACGGGCCCTCGGCCCCCACGACGGTACGGAAGCGGCGCCGGTACTCGGTCGGGGTGGTGCCGAGTCTGCGGCGGAAGGCTCTGACCAGGGTGTCGACGGTGCCGAAGCCGCAGGCGGTGGCGACCCGTTCCAGGGTCGCGTCGGTGGATTCGAGCTGGTGACGTGCCACTTCCACGCGCGCCGACTCGACGTACGCGTAGGGGGTCGTGCCGAGTTCCGTCTTGAAGATGCGGGTGAGCTGCCGGTCGCTGACGTGGGCGTGGGCCGCGAGGTCGGCGACGGTGAGCGGTGCGGCGATGTTGCTCAGGATGTGGTGCCGCAGGTCCTCGACGCGCCGGGTCGTGGAGACCTGCTCCAGCGGCACGCTGAACTGGCTCTGCCCGCTGGGCCGTTTCAGGTACATCACGAGCTGCCGGGCCACCCGGAGCGCCACCGCCTCGCCGAGGTCGTCGGCGACGAGGGCGAGGGAGAGGTCGAGGCAGGAGCTGATGCCCGCGCCGGTCCACACGTCGCCCTCGCGGATGAAGATCGGGTCGGCGTCGACCTCGACCTCGGGATGCTCGTCGGCGAGCTGCCGCGCGGTCGACCAGTGCGTGGTGGCCCGCTTGCCGTCGAGCAGCCCGGCGGCGGCCAGGACGTGCGCCCCGACGCAGACGGACGTGACCCGCCGGGTCCGCTCCGCGAGCCGCCGCACCCACTCGACCACGGCCGGGTCGGTGCGCGCCCTGACCCGGCGCCGGCCGTCGACCTCGACCGCGCCGGGCACGATCAGGGTGTCGATGCGCCGCGCGGACACGTCCTCGAAGGTGGCGTCGGGCAGGACGCGGACACCGGCGCCGGTGGTGACCGGGTCCATGGCCCCGGCGGCGAGGACCACCTCGTAGCCCGCCGCGTCCTCCGTCTCGCGCCGTGCGAGGGAGAACACCTCCGGCGGTCCGGTGACGTCGAGCAGGTCGACGCCCTCGAAGAGCACGACGACGATCAGTCGTCCCACGGAGTCCACGGTTCCTCCCGCTGCCGCACGGTCATGTCGGTATCTGCAGGTTAGACGACATTGCCGACATCGCGGGGTGGCCCTAGCGTCGTAGGAGCAGGCCGAAGGCCGCCACCCACACGTGAACCGAGGAGTTCCCATGCCCAGAACCACCTTGCGCCGTCTCAGCGGGCTCGACGACACCCCCGCCAAGCTCGCCGACTCCACGCTGGTCCTCGTCGACTACCAGAACACCTACACGACCGGCGTCATGGAACTCGACGGCTGGCAGGACGCGCTCGACGCCGGTGCCCGGCTGCTGGCCCGCGCCCGCCGGGAGGGCGCCAAGGTCGTCCACGTCGTCCACGACGGCGGCGAGGGCAGCCCGTACGACATCCGGGCCGAGATCGGGCAGATCCACCCGAGCGTCGCCCCGGTCGACGGCGAGCCCGTCGTCACCAAGAAGGCGCCGGACTCCTTCTTCGGCACCGACCTGGGCGAGCACGTCGACGCGGCCGGAAACGGCGACCTCGTCGTCGTCGGCTTCATGACGCACATGTGCGTGGCCTTCACCGCCCAGGGCGCCTTCCTGCGCGGCAACCGCCCCACGGTCGTCGCCGACGCCTGCGCCACCCGCGCCCTGCCCGTCGCGGACACCGAACTCGACGCCCGCCAGGTGCACTACGGCGCCCTCGCCACCATCGCCGACATGTACGGGGTCGTCGTGCCGTCGCAGGAGTCCCTCGGCTAGGGCGCCGCCCCGGGGTCCCCTCGGGACCCGGTCCAGGACAACGTTTCCGTTCGATTTATCGTCTTCGCACGTGTGTCCACGCCGGGCACCCCCGACGACGCCGAACGGAATCCCCCGACCGTGGCCCCTGCCGAACTCACCGTCCCCCGGCCCGACCGGCAACAGGACAGACGTCCGAGCGACGCCCTGCGCGCCTTCGGGCGCCGGCACCGCGTGCCACTGCTCGCGACCCTGCCCACCCTGCCGCTGTACGCGGTGTGGTGGGCGTTTCTCGCCACCGGCGGCGGTGACCTCGCCGCGCAGGAGGCGTGGGCGGACTTCGCGTCGCGGCACGGGAGTTCGGCGTACGGCCTGTTCTGGTACGGCGGGATGCACACCGTCAACTACAGCGTCGTCTCGCCCTACTTGATGGCACTGGCCGGTGTGCGCACCGTCACGGTCGTGTCCGGTCTCGCCGCCTCCTGGCTCGCGGCCGTGCTGGTCGTGCGGTGCGGGGTGCGCCGGCCGGTGTGGCCCGCGCTGCTCGCCTCCCTCGCGCTGTGGTGCGACGTCGCCTCGGGCCGGACCACCTTCGCGCTCGGCGTCGCCCTCGCGCTGGCGGCCTGCGTGCCGCTGGTGCGGGAGCGGCGGCTGTGGCTCGCCGCCGGGTACGCGGCGCTCGCCACCATGGCATCACCGGTGGCCGGGCTGTTCCTGGCCGTCGTGGGGGCCGCGTTCCTGCTCGTACGGGACTGGGGGCGCGCCCTCGTGCTGCTCATACCCCCGGCCGCCGTCGTCGGGATGACGACGCTGTTCTTCCCCTTCACGGGGGAGCAGCCGATGCCGGCGGCCCGAATATGGCCGCCGGTCGTGCTCGGCCTCGCCGTCACCGTGCTGGCCCCGCGTACCTGGCGGGTTGCCCGGTGGAGCGGGGCCGTCTACGCGCTCGGGACCGTGCTGACGTATCTCGTCGCCTCGCCGGTCGGCACGAACGTGGAGCGGTTCGCCGAACTGTTCGCGCCCGCCGTGCTGCTGGCGGCGCTGCTCTCCACACCTCCCGCGCTGACCGCGGCCCGGTCGCGGCGGCTGGTGTCGGGCCTGCTGGCCGCCGCCGCCGTCTACTCGACCGGCTGGGTGGGGAAGAAGACCGTCGACGACCTGAAGGTGTCCACCGTCGTGCCGGCCTGGGCCGCCGAGCCGGACGGTGTCGTGGCCGCCCTGAAGGGGCTCGGCGCCGACCGCACGCGGGTGGAGGTGGTGCCCGCCCGCAATCACCGCGAGGCCACCCTGCTCGCCCCGCACGTCAACCTGGCCCGCGGCTGGAACCGGCAGCTCGACGTGGAACGCGGACGCCTCTTCTACGACGGCTCCTTCTCCGCGGCCGCCTACCGGGAGTGGCTGGACCGCTGGGCGGTCGGCTTCGTCGTCCTCCCGGCCGGCCGGCCGGACGGCCCCGCCGAGGCCGAGGCGGCGCTCGTGCGGGACCCGGAGCTGCGGCCCGAGTGGCTGGAGCCCGTCTGGCGGGACCCGCACTGGCAGGTCTTCCGGGTGCGGGACGCCGTACCGCTCGTCTCCGCGCCCGGCACCGTCGTGTCCACCGGCCCCGCCGACCTGGTGCTGCGCGTGGAGCGGCCCGGTGCGGTGACCGTGCGGGTCGCCTGGTCGCCGTGGCTGCGCAGCGACGGCGGGTGCCTGGCGCGGGACGGCGAGTTCACCCGCCTGACGGCCGGAGCGCCGGGCGAGTACCGGATCAGCTCCCGGTACGGTCCTTCGCCGGGATCGGGGGACCGCTGCTGACGCCCGCCGCGGGCTCCGTCCGGACGGTGGCGGCCGGCGTCAGCGACCTGGCCCTCGGGCCCTGGAACCAGTACGTCAGTCCGAAGCCCGCCGCGACCACGGCCGCGCCGCCCACCGCGTCCAGCACCCAGTGGTTGCCGGTCGCCACGATCGCCGAGACGGTGAAGAGCGGGTGGAGCAGGCCCAGGGCCTTCATCCACACCCTCGGCGCGATGAGCGCGATCACCACCCCGCACCACAGCGACCAGCCGAAGTGCAGCGACGGCATCGCCGCGTACTGGTTGGTGAGGTGCGTCAGCGTGCCGTAGTCCGGCTTCGTGAAGTCCTGCACGCCGTGCACGGTGTCGATGATCCCGAGCCCCGGCATCAGCCGCGGCGGCGCCAGCGGGTAGAGCCAGAAGCCGACCAGGGCCAGCAGCGTGGCGAAGCCCAGGGAGGCGCGGGCCCAGCGGTAGTCGACCGGGCGGCGCCAGTACAGGACGCCGAGGACGGCCAGCGGGACGACGAAGTGGAACGACGTGTAGTAGAAGTCGAAGAAGTCCCGCAGCCAGCCGACCTTGACCACCGCGTGGTTGATCGCGTGCTCGATGTCGATGTGCAGGAAGCGCTCGATGTCGAGGATCTGCGTCCCGTGCTCCTCGGCCCGCGCCCGCCCCGCCGAGTTGCTGCCGCCGGTCGCCGCGAGGCGGACCTGGGAGTAGGCGGCGTAGGTGACCCGGATGAGGAGCAGCTCCAGGAGGAGGTTGGGCCGGGTGAGCACCCGGCGCAGGAACGGCAGCAGCGGGACGTGCTTGAAGCGGGTCGGGACCGGCGGCGCGTAGGCCGTCGGGACCGGTGTCTCGAAGTACGGCGACGTGCGCGCCAGGAAGGGCACGGCGACGGCGGCGGCCAGCGCGGCGAGCAGGACGACGTTGTCCCGCAGCGGGTACAGGGCCGCCATGTTCGGCAGCATCATCTTCGCGGGCAGCGTCATCACCAGGACGACGGCGACCGGCCACACGTACCGGTCGGAGGCCCGCTTGCCGACCCGGCCGACGACGGCGGGCAGCACCCACAGCAGCTGGTGCTGCCAGGTGGCCGGGGAGACGACGACGGCCGCGCAGCCGGTGACGGCGACCGCGAGCAGCAGCTGGCCGTCGCGGGCGTAGCGCACGGCGCGGCGCAGGGCGAGGACGGCGACGGCCGCGCCGAGCAGGAGGAAGAGGGCGATCTCCAGCGGGCCGTTCAGGCCGAGGCGGAGCAGGGCGCCGTGCAGCGACTGGTTGGCGAGGTCGTCGGCCTCGCCGCCCAGGCCGACGCCGGCCATGTGGTGCACCCAGTACGTGTAGGAGTCCTGCGCCATGGCCGCCCAGGCGACGGCCGTGCAGACGACGAACGTGATCCCGGTGGACACGGCGGCGCGTCTGCGGTCGGTGAACCACAGCAGCGGGACGAAGAGGAGGACGGTCGGCTGGAAGGCGGCGGCGACGCCGATCAGCACCCCGCCCACGCGGTCGCCCTGTGCCCCGCGCACGGCGAAGCAGCCCAGCAGCACGAGGAGGACCGGGATGATGCTGGTCTGCCCGAGCCAGAACGCGTTGCGCACCGGGAGCGACAGCATCAGCAGGCTGATGGCGACCGGCGCCGCCAGCAGCGCCGTGCGGCGTCCGACGGGCTTGGGCAGGGCGCGGGCGGCGACCAGGCCGAGGGCGACGACCAGCAGCAGCGAGCCGAAGGTCCAGCCCCAGCCGAGGGCCTGCTCGGCGGCGCGGGTGAAGGGTTTGAGGACGAGGCCGACGAAGGGCGTGCCGGTGAACTGCGTGGAGTCGTAGAGCGACCCCTCCACGTGCAGGACGCCGTGCTCGCCGACCCAGGTCTCCAGGTCCGTCAGGCGCTCCCCGCGCGGGGTGCCGAGGACCGCGGCCACCTGCCGTACGGCCAGGACGGCGGCGATCAGCCACAGGCCGAGGCGTGCGACGCGCAGCCGTGCTCTGGTCGCGTCGGCGGCCGAGGCTCCGAAGGACTCCGCCGGTCGCCCACTGTGCTCCGCATTCGCCACGCCTCGTCGGCCTCCCGCCCCGTTCGTACCGTCCGTACGTACCGTACGTGCCGCGTTCGTGTACGCGGTGTGTCGTCCCCGCGAACCCTATGAGGCTCGCACCACCTCCGGAGAAGGACGCGAGCGCCCCCCACTCCACCTGACAGCCGCGCGCCATTCGTTGCGGGGAGCGAGAAGGATCACAGCCCGCGGGTGTCGGGACGGCGCGCGGCGCGCGCATGTCCCCTGCGTGTACGCCATTTTGGTGCACAGTGCAACGAAAAGCATACCGGGCGTAAGCGGCGCATCAGCGCCTATGGTCGCTTTTCTGCCCGTGGCCGAGTGCCGCGGGCTCTTTCCGGCCCGGCGACAGCGCCGCCGTACGGGTCGTGGCGTTCCCGCCCCCGTCCCTGTCCCCGTCGAAAGTAGGCGAGCGTAGTTTTGTCGGCCGCCCCCGTCGCCGCTGCTCCTGAGGCCCGTACCACCCCCGCTTCCGTCCCGCGCGCCGCCGGCGCGTCCACCGCCACCGATCCCGCGCTGGTGAGGCGCGCCGTCAAGGCGGCGGCGCTGGGCAACGCGATGGAGTGGTTCGACTTCGGCGTCTACAGCTACATCGCCGTGACGCTGGGCAAGGTCTTCTTCCCGTCGGGCAACCCGACCGCGCAGTTGCTCTCCACGTTCGGCGCCTTCGCGGCGGCGTTCCTGGTCCGGCCGCTGGGCGGCATGGTCTTCGGGCCGCTCGGGGACCGGATCGGGCGGCAGAAGGTGCTCGCCGTCACGATGATCATGATGGCGGCGGGCACGTTCGCCATCGGTCTGATCCCGTCGTACGCGACGATCGGCGTCTGGGCGCCGGTGCTGCTGCTGGCCGCACGGCTGGTGCAGGGCTTCTCCACCGGCGGCGAGTACGCGGGCGCGTCCACCTTCATCGCCGAGTACGCGCCGGACCGGCGGCGCGGGTTCCTCGGCAGCTGGCTGGAGTTCGGCACGCTCGCCGGGTACATCGGCGGCGCCGGCCTGGTGACGCTGATGACGGCGCTGCTGTCGGACGGCGACCTGATGTCCTGGGGCTGGCGCGTCCCGTTCCTGATCGCCGGGCCGATGGGCATCGTCGGACTGTATCTGCGGATGCGCCTCGAGGAGACGCCGGCGTTCGCGGCCGAGATGGAGAAGGCGGAGACGGAGCGGCCGAAGGTGCCGCTGCGGGAGATGGTCACCGGTCAGTGGCGCGCGCTGCTGCTCTGCGTCGGCCTGGTGCTGGTCTTCAACGTCACCGACTACATGCTGCTGTCGTACATGCCGAGCTATCTGACCAGCGAGCTGAGGTACGACGAGACGCACGGGCTGCTCGTGGTGCTGGGCGTGATGGCGCTGATGATGGTCGTCCAGCCGTTCGCGGGCGCGCTGACCGACCGGGTCGGGCGGCGGCCGGTGATCGCCGCGGGCTGCGCGGGCTTCCTGCTGCTGTCCGTCCCGGCGCTGCTGCTGATCCGCCAGGGGAGCCTGCTCGCGGTGGCGCTGGGCATGGGCGCGCTGGGTCTGCTGCTGGTCTGCTTCACGGCGTCGATGCCGTCGGCGCTCCCGGCGCTGTTCCCGACGCGGGTGCGGTACGGCTCGCTGTCGATCGGCTTCAACGTCTCGGTGTCCCTGTTCGGCGGGACGACGCCGCTGGTGGTGACGGCGCTGATCGGGGCGACGGGCAACATGATGATGCCCGCGTACTACATGATGGCCGCGGCCGTGGTCGGAGGCGTGGCGGTGTGGTTCATGACCGAGTCGGCGGGACGCCCGCTGCCGGGCTCGGCACCGGCGGTCGAGGGCCGTCGATAGCCCGGACCGGCCCATGCCGGTGGCCCGGAACGGCCGACACCGTCGCGCTGCGCTGCGGCCTCCGGGCCGCTCTGCCAGACTGCCGGGGTGATGGTCAGACTTGCGCAGGAGCGGGACTTCCCCGGCTTCCTCGGCCTGGCGGCCCAGGTGGAGCACTGGTTCGGGCCGATGGTCGAGGACGCCGGATTCCATGACGCGGTGCACGAGCACATCCGCCGCGACGCGGCACTCGTCGCCGTCCCCCCGGACCCGGCCCCGGACTCGGGCACGGGCCCGGACCCGGACCCGGGCACGGGCCCGGATCTGCTCGGCGGGCTCCTGTTCGGGCCGGACGCGCCGGTGTACCACGTCCACTGGCTGGTCGTGTCGCGGCAGGCCCGTGCGGGCGGCGTGGGCCGTGAGCTGATGCGGGACGCGATGCGCAGGTGGGTGCGGGGACCGGCCGACATCGAGGTGGTCACGTTCGGGGCCGACCACCCCGGCGCCTCCGCGAGCGGCGCACGCGCCTTCTACCGGCGCCTCGGCTTCACCCCCGCCGAAGCGGTCGGACCCGGTCCGGAGGGCGGCTCCCGCCAGCTCTTCCGCCGCACGGTGGCCGCGGGAGGCCCCGCATGAGCGAGTCACGGCTGTGGGACGACGTCGACACCTACTTCGACACCCACCTCGCACCCGAGGACGAGGCCCTGGCGGCCGCCCGCAGGGACAGTGACGCGGCCGGGCTGCCGCCGGTGAACGTCACCGCCGGCCAGGGCAAGCTCCTCCAGCTCCTCGCCCAGGTCCAGGGCGCCCGCACCATCCTGGAGATCGGCACCCTGGGCGGCTACAGCACCATCTGGCTGGCCCGCGCCCTGCCCGCCGACGGCCGTCTGGTCACGCTGGAGTACAACGCCCGGCACGCGGAGGTCGCCACCCGCAACCTCGCCCGCGCCGGCCTCGAAGACCTCGTCGACGTACGCGTGGGCGCCGCCCTGGACTCCCTGCCGAAGCTCGCCGACGAGAACCCGCCGCCCTTCGACCTGGTCTTCATCGACGCCGACAAGGGCAACAACGCGCACTACCTCGAGTGGGCCCTCGGACTCACCAGCACCGGCAGCCTGATCGTCCTCGACAACGTGGTGCGCGGCGGACGCGTGGCCGACGCCGACGACACCGCCGGCGACGTGCGCGGCACCCGCGCCGCCATCGAGCTGATCGGCAGTCACCCCCGGCTCAGCGGCACCGCGGTCCAGACCGTCGGCGCCAAGGGGTACGACGGGTTCGCGCTGGCGCGCGTGCTGCCCTGACCACGGGCCGGGCCTACACCTCGTGGTAGAAGCCCACGTTGACGCTGCGCGGCTCCGCGCGGTCCTGGATCACCACCTCGCCGCTGCCGCCCCTGGGCAGCGGCACGGTGCCGCCGTACGTCATGGGCTGCGCCTGCGCGTGTCCGCCGACAGTCAGCCGGACCTCGCAGGAGGGGTCCGGCTGGGAGCCGCGGAGCCAGGTCAGCCGCCAGGTGCCGTCCGGACCGCACCGGAACTCCAGGTGGACCCGGGAGACGAACAGCCAGTCGTCCGGCGTCGGCAGCCGGCACACGGACCTGTCCCTGCCCACCCGCAGCACCGCGTCCGGTTCGCTGGGCGCGTCGGCCATCTGCATGCCGGCCGTGGCGCCCGTGTCCGCCGCGGTGACGGCGGCCATGGTGAGTTCGAGCACGTGCGCTCCTTCGGTCCGTCGGCTGGTCGCCGCCGCATGATAGATCGACCGGTGGAGTGGTGTCCGGCACAATGGGGTCATGACCGAGCGAAAGCCACCCGGCGTCGACTTCGAGTCCTGGGTCGACAAACAGATCCGTGACGCCGACGCCCGCGGCGAGTTCGCCGAGCTGCCCGGCGCGGGCAAGCCCCTGCCCAGCGAGCTGGACAGCACCTACGACGAACTGTGGTGGGTGAAGCGGAAGATGGCCCGCGAGGGCTTCTCCGTGCTGCCGCCCACCCTGGCGCTGCGCAAGGAGGCGGAGGACGCCCTGGAGGCGGCGGCGAAGGCACCGTCGGAGCGGGTGGTCCGCCGCATCGTCGAGGAGATCAACGTCAAGATCCGCGACGTCATGTTCAAGCCGCCGCCCGGCCCCCCGCTGGGTCTGAAGCCCTACGACGTCGAAGAGGTCGTACGGCGGTGGCGGGAGGGCCGGGCGGCGGGCTGACGCCCGTGGTTCACAGGCGCATCAGCCGGTCCGCCAGTTCGCGGTAGTCCCGCAGTGCCAGGCGGAGTTGCTCGGTGTCCGTGCTCGGCGCTCCGCTGTCCGGACCGGCCTCCTGCCAGGAGGTGCGCAGGGTGCGGCGGCGGTGGGCCACGGCGTCCGTGAAGCGGGCCGCGATCTCCTCCAGGACGCGGTCGGCCTCCTCGACGGAAGCTCGGGGGGCGTCGACGAACCCGGCCACCGCGTGGTGCAGCCGCTGACCCAGTCGGTCGGACTCGCCGGACGCCAGGAGCGGCCCGACGGCCGACGCGGGGGCGGAGGCGGGCGCGTCCGCGGGAGCGGCTGCCGGAGGTGACCCGGCGGTGATGCCGGACGTGGGCTCGGCGCTGCTGCCTGGTCGCGCGGGAGTACCGGTCTCGGCGGTGATCCCGGGCTTGGTCCCGGCGGTGGTGCCGGGCCTGGGCTCGGCGGTGGTGCCGGGCTCGACCGCCGTGTCGCGGCCGGGTGTGCCTGTCGTGTCGGGCATTGCCTCAGCTCTCCTTCGGTCGGCGCTTGCCGAGCGACCACGCGTGGGGCGCGTGGGCGGCGGGGGCCGGTTCGCCGGCTTCCGTGCCGGTCCGCTGCCGCCCGGCGTCATGGCGGCCCGGGCGTACCAGGGCCTCGAACAGCGCACGCGCCTCGACCATGGCCGCGCGCATCTCCTCCGTGCCCGCGCCGCCGTCCTGCGCGTCGTCCACGCGCGCGTGCGTCACGCGGTGCACGCGGCGGTATCCCTCGACGTGGTGGGCGTGGTGCACGGACAGCGCCGTGAGCTGCTCCTCGTACTGTCCGCCGTCCGGGAAGCCCCGCGCGCCGGCGAGTTCCGCGAGCAGCCGGTCCGCCTCGCCGACCGCCTCGCGCGGGGAGTCGACGAAGCGCTCCTGGGCCGCGGCCCAACGCGCCTCGAAGCGCTCCCGCTCGGCGGGCTCCAGGGGCCGGGTGTGCAGCGACCCGTGCCGCCGCACCCGTTCGGCCAGTTCCCGTTCCGCGGCCTTGGTGTCGCCGTCGTGCCGGGCCACGGCCAGGTCGTATTCGGGCCCGAAGCGCCGCTTCAGGCTTCCGCCGTGCTGGGGGCCCCGTGCGCGCAGGGCAAGGACGGCCGCGACGACGAGGACGACCGCCACGATCACGATCAAAGCGATGATCACGCCTGTGGACATGAGTGCCTTCCGGGTTCTTCGGCCTGCCGGCTCTCCGAGCGGGCCGGTTCGCCGTTCGTGTTGCCCCCGAGGCCGCGCTCAAACGGCGCACGGCGTGCGCGCAGGGCGCATCGGTGGGAAAATCCGCTTGCCCGGCGTGCCGGTCCCCCGCCGACAATGCCCGTCATGACCTGGACCGTCGCCCCCGAACCGTACGACTCCCCCGTCGCCGCCGCCCTGTGGCGCGCGTACTACACGGAGGTGAGCGACCGCTGGTACCAGCTGCACGAGGGGCACCCCACCGACCCGGCCGAGCTGGAGCGGGAGATCGCCGCGTACCCCGGCGCCGACCTCGCACCTCCCCGGGGGCGGTTGCTGGTCGCCCGCTACGGCGGTGAACCGGCCGGCACCTCGGGCGTACGGCTGCTGGACGACGCCACCGCCGAGCTGACCCGGGTGTTCCTGTACGCCCCGATGCGCGGCCGGGGCGGCGCCGCGCTGCTGGTGCGGGCCGCCGAGGAGGCGGCACGGTCGCTCGGGGCCCGGCGCATGGTCCTCGACACCCGGGGCGACCTCGTCGAGGCCCGGGCCCTGTACGCGCGCCTCGGCTACACGGAGACCGAGGCGTACAACGAGAGCCCGTACGCCGAGCACTGGTTCCACAAGCCGCTGCGCCAGGAGCCCTGAGGGGGCCTCGAGAAGGGGTGTTCCCGGGGAGGGCTCAGCCTGCCCGTGCGGGAGTGCGTCCCTCGTGCGGGCGCTCCCGCTCCGAGCCGCACAGTTCACCGGTCAGCTCATGCACCAGCCGCACCAGGTCGGTCGGGCGGTCCGGGCCCCACCAGTCGCCGAGCAGTTCGGCGAGCGAGTCCTCGCGGGCCAGCGCCAGCCGTTCGGCGACCTCGCGGCCCCGGCCGGTGAGGACCAGGTCGGGGCCCTCGCGGACGGCGAGGTGCCGCTCCTCCACCTGCCGGGCGGCCGCCATCACGGTGGCCAGCGGGACCGGGCTGCGCTCGGCGAGCTGGGCCGGCTCGACCCGGCCGTACTTCCTGACCCGCAGCAGCATCCAGCTCGACGCGGGCAGCAGGTCGTAGCCCGCCCGCGCGGTGATCCTGCGGTAGATCTCCCGGCGGCCCTCCCGGGTGCCGAGCACCGACAGGGCGCGGCACACCTCGTCGTGCGACGAGCGTTCCACCGGGTTGCTGGCGAGGGTCTGGGTGGCGTCCGGGGCGGTGACCGAACCACGCAGCCGGTCCTCCTTCAGGAACCAGGCCAGCAGGAAGGCGACGAGGGCGATGGGGGCGGCGTACAGGAAGACGTCGGTGATGGAGGAGGCGTAGGCGTGGATGGCCTCGGGGCGCAGCGCGGGCGGCAGGGCGCCGATGCCGCGCGGGTCGGCCTTGAGGGTGTCCACGGAGACGCCGGGCGGCAGGGCGGTGCCCCGGAAGGCGTCCGTGAGCTGGTCGCCGAGGCGGCTCGCGAAGATCGTGCCGAAGATGGCCACGCCGAACGACGCCCCGATGGACCGGAAGAAGGTCGCGCCGGAGGTGGCGACGCCCAGGTCCTCGTAGGCGACGGCGTTCTGCACGATGAGGACGAGGACCTGCATCACCAGGCCGAGGCCCAGGCCGAAGACGAAGAAGTAGGCACTCATCTCAGCGGTGGTGCTGTGCTCGTCGAGCTGGTGCAGCAGGAGCAGTCCGAGGGTGGTGACGGCGGTGCCCGCGACGGGGAACACCTTCCAGCGGCCGGTACGGCTGACGATCTGCCCGGAGACGGTCGACGACAGCAGCAGGCCGAACACCATCGGCAGCATGTGCACACCGGACATGGTGGGCGTGACACCCCGTACGACCTGCAAGAACGTCGGCAGGTACGTCATCGCGCCGAACATCGCGAAGCCGATGACGAAGCTGATGACGGCGGAGAGCGTGAAGGTGCGGACACGGAAGAGCTTGAGGGGCAGGACGGGCTCGGCCGCCCGGCGTTCCACGGTCACGAAGAGGGCGGCCAGGACGACCGCGAGCACCGCGAGGCCGATGATCTGCGGGGAGTCCCAGGCCCAGGTCGTGCCGCCGAGCGAGGCCACCAGGACCAGGCAGGTGGCGACGGAGGCGATGAGCAGGGTGCCGAGGTAGTCGATGACGTGCCGGGTGGCCCGGCGCGGGATGTGCAGGACCGCCGCGATCACCGCGAGCGCGACGACGCCGATCGGCAGGTTGATGTAGAAGACCCAGCGCCAGCTGAGGTGCTCGGTGAAGACCCCGCCGAGCAGCGGTCCGAGCACGCTGGTCGCGCCGAACACCGCGCCGAACAGCCCCTGGTAGCGGCCGCGTTCACGGGGCGGGACGAGGTCGCCGACGATCGCCATCGACAGCACCATCAGGCCGCCGCCGCCCAGGCCCTGCACGGCGCGGAAGACGATCAGCTGGCCCATGCCCTGCGCGATGCCGCACAGCGCGGAACCGACCAGGAAGATCCCGATCGCCAGCTGGAACAGCCTCTTGCGTCCGTACTGGTCGCCGAGCTTGCCCCACAGCGGGGTCGCGGCGGTGGCCGCCAGCAGATAGGCGGTGACCACCCAGGACAGGTGCTCCAGTCCGCCGAGATCGCTGACGATGGTGGGCAGCGCCGTCGAGACGATGGTCTGGTCGAGCGCGGCCAGCAGCATGCCGAGGAGCAGGGCTCCGATGGAGACGAGCACGCCGCTGGAGACCTGCTCCCGCTCCCCCGGTGGTGCGGCCCGCGCCGGGTCCGGCTCCGTCGCCTCGCGCACATCTTCGGCCATCCCGACCTCCACAGGTGTCATGACCCTCACGGGTGTCGACGCGCACTGCCCATCCCGGTCGGTGTGACCAGTTATGGCCGTTTCAGTCCTCCGGGAAGCCGACATTCCGGGGGCGTGTGCGCCGAAGTGTGGAGAAGATCTGCATAATCTCTGGAGTTCGCGAGGGGAGTCGCGAGGGGAGGGACGAACGCGTGGAACAGCACAAGGAGCCGTCGCGGGAGCGGCCCGCGGGGGCCTCGTGCCCGGAGTGCGGCACGCCCAGGGCGGCGGACAACACGCCGTCCTGCGCCTGCGGCACGAGGGCGTCCGACGCCCTGCGCGACGCCCGCACGGCCCAGGCGGCAGCCGCGGAGGACTTCGACCCGCTGCGCATACGGCCGTACGTCGAGCTGGACGGGACGGCCGGGGAGCCCACGGACGCCCCCGGCACGTCGGGCGGCGAGCAGCTTGCGTCACCCGCGTCACCCGCGACGCCCGCGCCCGACCCGGACGCCACGATGACGCTGCGCGCCGTCGAGGCCGGAGCCGGCGAGGGCCCCGGACCCGGCGCGGGACCCGGGGCCGCCTCCGGGGTCGACACGCCCGACGGGGACACGGCGGCGACCTCCGCGCTGCCGACGCCCCTGGCCCCCTCGGCCGGCTCGCCCAGCGCGCACGACCTGCGCCTGTTCGAGACCTCCGCCACCGCACCCCTCCCCCAGGCCGACCCGGGGGCTGGGGGCGCGGGCGGCGACGGACGGCCGCCACGGCGGCGCAAGGGCGTCCTGCTGAGTGCCGCCGGAGCGGTCGTGGTCGTGATCGGCGCGGCGGGATTCGCGAGCGGACTGTTCTCGTACGACACCCCGTCGCGGGACGGGGCGCTGCCGGACGAGGTCCGGGCGAGCGTGCCGGACCCGTCGACCAGCGAGTCCTCGCCGAGCGCGGAACCGAGCGCGTCGTCCGCCCCGCCGTCGCCCACCGCGTCCGCCTCCCCGTCCGCGTCCCCGTCGGCCAGTGCGAGCGCCTCGGCCTCGCCGTCCCCGTCGGCGTCGAGCGCTTCGCCCACACCGTCCCGGCCGGCGGAACCGACCCGGAGCACGACCGCGCCGCCCGTCGACGCCCCGCAGGAGTCCGAGGACGACGGCGACCCCGGCGGCGGCCCCACGCTGCGGCGCGGCGACCAGGGACCGGAGGTCGTCGAACTGCAGCAGCGCCTGGCGCAGAAGTGGATGTACTGGGGCGACTCCAACGGCAACTACAACCGCCAGGTCGAGGACGCCGTCCGCCAGTACCAGTGGGAGCGCGGCATACACACCGACGGAGTGGGCGTCTACGGCCCCGACACCCGCCGCAGCCTGGAATCGGAGACACGCGAGCCGTAGCAGCGGCGCAAGCCGTAGGGAGCGGCGGCCCCCTCGGCGGGTGGGGTCAGCCGATGTGCAGGCGCAGGGTGCCGTCCGGGGCGGCCTCGACCCGGACCCGCGTCAGGTCCTCCACGACCACGTCCGGCCCGTGGAGCCCGGCGCGCGGCCCGACCCCGACGACCCGCATCCCGGCGGCGCGCGCGGCCGCGATGCCGGCGCCGGAGTCCTCGAAGGCGACGCAGTCGGCGGGGGCGACGCCCAGTTCGGCGGCGCCCTTGAGGAAGCCCTCCGGGTCGGGCTTGCTCGCGCCGACCGACTCGGCGGTGATCCGGACGTCCGGCTGCGCGAGCCCGGCGGCGGCCATCCGCGCGGTGGACAGGGCCACGTCGGCCGAGGTCACCAGGGCGTGCGGCAGGCCGCGCAGCGAGGCGAGGAAGTCCGGCGCGCCGGGGATCGCGACGACGCCCTCGGTGTCGGCGGTCTCCTCGGCGAGCATGCGCGCGTTGTCGGCGTGGTTCTGCTCCATGGGCCGGTCCGGCAGCAGCAGTGCCATGGAGGCGTAGCCCTGCCGTCCGTGGACGACCTTCATGACCTCGTCGCCGTCCAGCCCGTGCCGGTCGGCCCAGCGCCGCCAGACGCGCTCGACGGCGGCGTCCGAGTTGACGAGGGTGCCGTCCATGTCGAGCAGCAGGGCACGGGCGGGCAGAACGGTGGTGGCGGTGGCCGTCATCGGCAGTCTCCAAGGCGCGGGGAGGAAACAAGGCGGCCCCGCCCGCCGGTCAGGGAGAACGGGCGGGAGCCACTTTGTTCACCCACGGTACAAAACACACCGGGGTTCGCGCCACCGACACCCGCCACCGGAGCCGCCGGAACCCGGCGGCGCCCGCCGCTCAGCCGGCGATCGCCTCCCACAGGCTCCACACGCCCAGGCCCAGCATGAGCACCGCCGCGATCTTCGTGATCAGTCCCAGCGGCACCCGCTTCATCAGGGCCTTTCCACCGACGATGCCGAGTCCGGCCACCGCCCACAGCGCGAGCACCGCGCCGAGGCCGACGGAGAGCGGGTCGTCGTAGCGGGCGGCGAGGTTGGCCGTCATGATCTGCGTCAGGTCACCGAACTCGGCGACCAGGATGAGCATGAATCCCGCCCCGGCGACCTTCCAGAAGGACTGGTCCTGCGGCTTGCGGACCTCCTCGTCCTCGTCGTCCTTCTTCATCAGCAGCACGGCGGCGCCACCCAGGAACAGCACCCCGGTCACCGCGTGCACGATCTGCTGGGGCAGCAGGGTCAGCACACTGCCGGCCGCCACCGCGAGCACGACGTGGAGCAGGAAGGCGGCGGCCACGCCCGCGAAGACGTACGAGGCGCGGTAGCGGGTGCCGAGGACGAGGCCGGCGAGCGCGGTCTTGTCCGGCAGTTCGGCGAGGAAGACGACACCGAAGACGAGCGCCGTCACGGTCAGGCTGATCAAGATTCCTCAATCGGTCGGGGCCACCCCACCGAGAGTGCTGATTGCGGATTTCAGGACCCCCGCGACGCACGACACCTCGGCACGGCAGCACACGGATCCACCCCTGCCGTACGGCACGGGCGTGCACTGCTTGCCGAAGGTCTCGCTGGCCTGCCCCGCCTACGAGGCCTGCCTCCGGGCGCCGGCTCAGACGAGCTGAGCAGTATGTCGACGGTCCGGCGAAGAGCTACTCCCCTTCTGCGCCGTCCATAGTACGCGACCTCGCGCGCAGCGCCGAGGGCCGAAGGTCCCGCCACGACTCCCGTCACGAGTCTCGTCACGCTTCTAGACGTGCCATGCACACGTCACTAACTTCTTACCGACCGCACATCCGTACGCCATGCGGCGTCGCGAGCATTCCCCTGCCCGCGTCCCAACACCCCCACACCCAAAGGGAGTTCGCATGCCGAAGTTCTACGCGCGTCGACGCCTCGGTTTCCTCGCCGCGTTCACCGGGCTCATAGCCTCCGCCGGGCTCCTCAACGGCCCGGCCGCCTCCGCCGCCCTCCCCACCCCGGTCAGCGCGGCCACCGCCCGCACCTACCTCGCCTCCCTCACGGTGGCCAGCGAGGACCGCACCGGCTACGACCGCGACCTCTTCCCGCACTGGATCACGCAGTCGGGCACCTGCAACACCCGCGAGACGATCCTCAAGCGCGACGGCACGAACGTCGTCACCGACTCCTCCTGCGCCGCCACCAGCGGCAGCTGGTACTCCCCCTACGACGGCGCCACCTGGTCCGCCTCGTCCGACGTCGACATCGACCACCTCGTGCCGCTGGCCGAGGCATGGGACTCCGGTGCCGACTCCTGGACCACCTCGCGCCGGCAGTCCTTCGCCAACGACCTGACCCGGCCGCAGCTCCTGGCGGTCACCGACAACGTCAACCAGGCCAAGGGCGACCAGGACCCGGCCACCTGGATGCCCTCGCGCAGCGCCTACCGCTGCACGTACGTGCGGGCCTGGGTGCAGGTGAAGTACTACTACGACCTCTCGGTCGACTCGGCGGAGAAGTCCGCGCTGCAGGGCTACCTCGCGAACTGCTGACGCCCCGTCCGCCATCCGTTCGGCGCGGAACCTCCCCGCCGGCCTCCGTCGTTCCGTACCGTACGGGGCGACGGAGGAGAGGATCATCATGGCGGAACTGCGCCTGGGACCACTGCTGAGGTACGCCGACGGTTCCCGCGCGACCGTCTGGGTGGAGACGGACGGCCCCTGCACGGCCGAGGTGCGCTGCGCCGACGGCGCCCGGGGCACGGCCCGCAGCTTCCTGATCGCGGGCCACCACTACGCCCTGGTCCCGGTCCGCGGCCTGACTCCCGGTACGGCCACGGAGTACGAGGTGCTCCTCGACGACACACCCGTGTGGCCGCCGCCGGACTCCCCCTTCCCGCCCTCGGTGATCGCCACGCCCTCGGACGGGGACGGCCTGCGCGTCGCCTTCGGCTCCTGCCGCTGGGCCGCGCCACCGGCCGGGGGCAATGACCCGGTGGGCCCGGACGCGCTGGACACTCTCGCCGCCCGCCTCGCGGCCGACCCCGGGGGCGCCCGCCCCGACGTGCTGCTGCTGCTCGGCGACCAGGTCTACGCCGACGAGATCTCCGACGCCACGCGCCACTGGATCGCCGGCCGGCGTGACGTGGCCGCGGGTCCCGGCGACCAGGTCGCCGACTACGAGGAGTACACCCACCTCTACTACGAGTCCTGGCTCGACCCCGAGGTGCGCTGGCTGCTTTCCACCGTGCCCAGCTGCATGATCTTCGACGACCACGACGTCATCGACGACTGGAACACCTCGGCCGCCTGGCTCGCCGACATGCGGGCCACCGACTGGTGGCAGGAGCGGCTGCTGAGCGGGCTGATGTCGTACTGGGTGTACCAGCAGCTGGGCAACCTCTCCCCGGACGAACTGGCCGCCGACCCGCTGTACACGGCCGTGCGCGAGGCGCCCGACGGCACCGACGCGCTGCGACAGTTCGCCGCCCGGGCCGACGCGGATCCGGCCGCCGTCCGCTGGAGCTACCGACGCGACTTCGGACGCATACGGCTGCTGATGGTCGATTCCCGCGCGGCCCGCGTCCTGGCGGAGGACCGCCGCACGATGCTCGACCCGGGCGAGGCCGCGTGGCTGCGCGAACAGGTCCTGGACGGCCGGGGCGAGGGCGGCGAGGGCCGTGGCGCCTACGACCACCTGCTGATCGGCACCTCCCTGCCCTGGCTGCTGCCCCACTTGGTGCACGACGTGGAGGCGTGGAACGCCGCGATGTGCGGCGGCGAACGGGGCGCACGCTGGGCACGGCTCGGGGAACGGGTGCGGCGCGGCGCCGACCTGGAGCACTGGGCCGCCTTCCCCTCGTCGTTCGACGCCCTCGGCGACCTGATCGCCGAGGCCGGTAGCGGGCCTGGGGCGCCCGCGACGGTGAGCGTGCTCTCGGGCGACGTCCACCACGCCTATGTGGCCGAGCCGTCGTGGCCGGGGCGCGCACCGGACGCCCGGGTGGCCCAGCTGACCTGCTCCCCCGTCCACAACTCCGTGCCGCTCTCCATCCGCCTCGGCTTCCGCTTCGGCTGGAGCGCCCCGGCGCGTGCCCTGGGGCGGCGCATCGCCCGGCACGGACGCTGCGCGCCCCCGGCGGTGAGCTGGCGCAGGACGGGCGGGCCCTGGTTCGGCAACCAGATCATGACGCTGACCCTGCGGGGGCGCTCGGCGCGGCTGCGCCTGGAACAGGCCCGGGCGGACCGGGACGGGACGACCGCACTGCGGACGATCACCGAACGGGAGCTGGCGTAGCCGGAGCGGGAGTCACCGGCATGGGGCGGGGGTGGGGCGGGGTATGAATCGAGTCACATCCGTAGGTCGCACCGCGAGCGTGGGAGCGCTCCCACCTGGTCCGGGAACCACGGCGGGCCAGTGACTGCATGTCAGGCTATGGCTAAATGTTGAACTTGCAAGCACTCATTAGGCACACCTAACGTGGGCAGCCCACTCGGTTCCGTCCCCCACCGGCCCGCCTCGGCCGGCCGACCGAAGGAGCACTCCCCCATGCCCGGACGCCTCGACAGCGCCAGCGCCCAGCCCTACGTACTCGGCTTGTTCCGCATGGTCGTCAGCCTGCTCTTCGCATGCCACGGCGCCGCCTCCCTCTTCGGCGTCCTCGGCGGCGCCGCGGGATCGGGCGGCACGATCGACGCGGGCACCTGGCCCGGCTGGTACGCGGCCGTGATCCAGCTCGTCGGCGGCGGCCTCGTCCTGCTGGGCCTCGGCACCCGGCCGGTGGCGGTCATCTGCTCCGGCTCCATGGCCTACGCGTACTTCAAGGTGCACCAGCCGGAGGCCCTGTGGCCGATGGAGAACGGCGGCGAGGCCTCCGTCATGTTCTGCTGGGCCTTCCTGCTGCTCGCCTTCACCGGTTCCGGCGCCTTCGGCCTGGACCGGCTGCTCGCCCGGCGCACGTCCGAGCGGGAGCGGTCCGCCCCGGAGCGGCAGACGCCGGTCGCGGCCTGACCGGACCGCCACGGGGTTTCCGTCCGCCGGTTCCCCGCCCCGCCGGCCCGACAGCGGTGCCCGCCCGGACATGGAGGCACCGCTGTCGTGCGTGTGAACACCGTGCGTCGATCACACAAGCCCCCTGTGAACCCTCTGTCACACCCCGGGCGTACGCTGTATGGCTGTCATCGGCCGCTCCTGCCGTCCCCGCGTCTCGCGGCATGGCCCGGCCCGCGGGGGAGTATCGGGGAGTTGTGGTGGTCGAAGGTCTGGGAAGTATCGGGTCGCTGGTCAGCAGCCCTTGGATCTATGCGCTGGTGGCCGTTTCGGTGCTCCTCGACATCTTCCTGCCGGTGCTGCCCAGCGGGGTCCTCGTGATCACGGCGGCGACGGCGGCGGCCGCGGGTTCCGGAGCGGCGGCGGCCGGGCGGGTGCCGCAGGACGTTCCCGACATCCTGGTCCTCACGCTCTGCGCGGCGACCGCCTCCGTCCTCGGCGACCTGGCCGTCTACCGCCTCGCCTGGCGCGGCGGGGCACGGCTGGACCGCGCGATCGCCCGTTCCCGGCGGCTGACCACCGCGCAGGAACGTCTCGGCGGCGCCCTGGCCCGCGGCGGCGGTGCCCTCGTCGTCCTGGCCCGCTTCGCCCCGGCCGGCCGCTCGGTCGTCTCGCTCGTGGCGGGCGCGGCTCATCGCCGTATCCGCGAGTTCCTCCCCTGGTCGGCGCTCGCCGGACTGGCCTGGGCCGCGTACAGCGTCGCCCTCGGCTACTTCGGCGGCCAGTGGCTGGGCGCGTCCTGGCTGGCGACGGGCGTGTCGCTGGTGGCGCTGTTCGGCGCGGGGGCGGGGGCGGCGTTCCTGATGCGCCGTCAGCCCCGGACGACCGAGGCCTCGTAACGGCGGAGCCTCCCCGACGCGGCGGAAGCCGGCCGGCCGAGCGACGAGCACCTGGTCGGCGGGGCACCGGGACCGAAGCGGCGACCCGGACGGCAGCCGCGGCCCGCCCGTGGCAGCGGGCAGCCCTCTTGCGGCGCCGGCGGAGCCGGCCCGGCGTCAGGAGGCCCGTCGCGCTCCGGCGCCTCCCCGTATCTCCAGGCCCGCGAGCAGCTCGGCCGTGGCCTTGGCGACGGCCTCGACGGCCTCGTCGAAGACCTCCTGGTTGTGCGCGGCGGGCGCACGGAACCCGGAGACCTTGCGCACGTACTGAAGGGCGGCGGCTCTGATCTCGTCCTCGGTGGCCTCCTCGGCCAGCACGGGCGGACGCAGGGTCTTGATGCTGCGGCACATGACGTCGGTCTCCCCTCTCCGGGCCCACCCACCAGCCGTTCGACCGGCTCCGGCGGCACGCCGTCCATCTCTTTCACGGTAGAGCAGGGGTCTGACAGTCGCGCCGGGCCGCGGGGCACTCGTTCGCGTGAACCACCGAAGGGAACGCGCGCCTCAAAATCGAACAGGCGTATCATTGGCGTGTGGCTACGACCTATGATTTCCCCAGTGACCTCCTCGCCGGTCAGGAGGAACTGCATCAGGTCCGGGCCGAGCTGTCGGCCCTGCTGAAGAGACTTCCCTGGTCTGTCGAACCGCTCGACGGATTCAGCGACGACAACGGCTGGCGGAAGGTCGAGCGTCCGGCCTCGCCCGGCTGGACGGCGGACGAGCAGGCCGAGGTCGAGAAGCTCCGCCGGCGCGAGCGTGAACTGGCGGTGTTCGTCAGCACCCACCGCTACTGGTCGGAGACGACCGGCCCCGACCAGGTGAGCGCCCGCTCGGCGCTGAAACACGCCCATGAGGCCCCGCTGCCGGAGCCGCCGCCCGAGGACACCTGAGGAGCCTCGTCCGGGCAGGCCCGGAAGGGACCGCACGCGTAAGGCCCCCGGAGGATTCTCCGAGGGCCTTCACACCGACGACGACGGCGCCGGTCCTGGTGGGCGCGGACGGTTTCGAACCGCCGACATCCTGCTTGTAAGGCAGGCGCTCTACCCCTGAGCTACGCACCCAGGACGAGTCGACAGCCTACATGGCCCGGGGCGCTGCCCGGCAAACGCGTTCGCGCCGTGCGTGCCCGCGGGCCGGGGGTTATCCCCACCCTCGATCCGGTAGCGGTCCGGATCGAGCCGGGGTCCCGTGCTCCGTACGGTCGAAGAGCCTCATCGAGCAGGTCTCCGCGGACCGCGGAAGGCCCCGGGTGCGGCACCTCGTCGTCCGTCCCAGGGGGAGACCGCCATGCCCGCCCGTACCGTTCCCGTCCGCGTGCTCACCGCCGTCGGCGCCGTCGCCGTCCTCGTCGCGGGCCTGAGCGCCTGCGCCTCCGCCTCGGACGACAAGGACCCCGAGCACCGGTCGTTCGCCCTCCAGGGCCGCACGCTCACCGTCGACTCCGACGACTCCGCCCTGGAGATCGTCGCCTCCGACGACCACGCCTCCGGGAAGATCCAGGTCACGCGGTGGTTCTCCGGCTCGGTCGCGGTCGGCTCGGACCCCGAGGTGACCTGGAGGATGGACGGCGACCGGCTGGTGCTGCGGATGCACTGCTCCGGTGTGGTCGCCGACTGCGCGGCCAAGCACCGCATCGAGGTGCCGCGCGGCGTCGCCGTCAAGGTGAAGGAGGGCGACGGCAGCGTGCGGGCCAGCGGGTTCCAGGACGCGCTGGACATCCGTACCGGCGACGGCTCCGTGCACGTCACCGACTCCTCCGGGCCGCTGGAACTGCGTACCGGCGACGGTTCCGTGCGTGCCGCGGTCTCCTCCCGCCAGGTGCGGGCGCACACCGGCGACGGCTCGGTCCGGCTGGACCTCGGCACCGTCCCGGACCGGGTGGAGTCCCGCAGCGGCGACGGCTCCGTGACGATCTCGCTGCCCCGGGCCACGTACAAGGTGTCCACCGACACCGGTGACGGCTCGGTCGACGTGTCCGTGCCCACCGACGACGCCAGCGCACACGTGGTCGACGCCCGGTCCGGTGACGGCAAAATCACCGTCCGAACCGCGAACTGACCGGCCCGTGTGTTCGTCCCTAACGGGTGGGAGAATGAACCCGGGCAGGACGGACGACACGGGAGAGTGATGTGACGGCGACGCCATCGCAGCCGTACTCGCCGATGGTGGCGCGCGCCGAGCGCCTGCCGCACCGCTCCCGCCGGTACCGGAGGGGCGCGGTGCGTGACGCGCTCACCCTGATGGGCCTGCCCCTGCTCGCCGCGTTGGCGCTGCCCGCGGCGTTCGCCGGGGGCGGTACCCGGCGCTGGTTCGGCGGGCGGGCCGAGAGCCAGCGGGCCGAGGCCCAGACCGCCAAGGACGACGCGGCCGCCGCCTTCTACGAGCTGGACACCGCGCAGCGGGATCTGCGGATCTCCATAGAGACGATCGCGGCCGTCGACTCCTCCCCCGCCGCCCGGCGCGCGGTCTCCGACTTCGAGGCCCTCGGCCGGCGCATCGACGAGGTCAGCCACCAGTACATCGGCGCCGTCGACGCCCACGACCTGGACCGGGACGACCTGGAGGCCTCGGCCGCCTCCCACGCCCGCACCGAACTGACCGCCGCCAAGACCGAACTGGGCCGGGTCAAACAGGAACTGGACCGCTTCGCCGAGGGCCTCGGCCCGCTCCTGGGCAAGGCAGAGACCCAGCTGGCCCGGCTGGCACCCGCCGTCGAGCGCGCCCGGCAGGCCCTGCTCGCCGCCTCCGACGCCCTGGACGCCGCGCGCGGCTCCGGTCTGCGGGCGGACGACCTGGCCACCCGTCTCGCCACCCTCGGCCCGGAGCTGACCCGGCTGAACCAGGGCGCGGGACAGCACGGGGTGCCCCAGACGCTCGAGCGGGCCGAACGGGTCATCCGTGAGGCCGAGGCGGTCCGCGCCGAGGCGGAGCGGCTGCCCGAGCGCGCCGCCGAGATCGGCCACCGCCTGGTCTCCCTGCGCACCCGCGCCCAGGCACTGACCACCCGGACCGAGCAGGTCGAGCCGGTGCTGAGCGAGCTGCGGCGCCGGTTCACCGCCGCCTGCTGGCAGGACCTCCAGCACGTGCCTGACCAGGCTGCCGAATCGGTCCGGCAGGCCGAGCGGAAGC
The DNA here is from genome assembly GCA_000720845.1 of Kitasatospora aureofaciens. Taxonomy (GTDB): domain Bacteria; phylum Actinomycetota; class Actinomycetes; order Streptomycetales; family Streptomycetaceae; genus Streptomyces. Next base: position 70,763 of record JODU01000030.1, read on the forward strand.
TGGCCGAGGCGCGGACCGCCCGCGACGAACAGCGCTGGCCCGACGCCACCGCCCTGCTGTCGACGGTACGAGCGCTGCTGAACTCGACCGACGAGGCCGTCTCGGCGGCCGGCGACCGGCTGCGGCAGCTGAACGCCGTGCAGAAGGACCCGCAGCAGGAGATCGAGCGCACCCGCTTCGCGATCCGCGACGCCCAGCGCCTGGCCATGGCCGGGCGCAACACCCCCGAGCCCCGTCACGCGCGTCCCCTGGACGAGGCCGTGGCCCGGCTGGAGCGGGCGATCACCACGCTGGAGGGGCGGCACCCCGACTACTGGCACTTCCTGACGGAGACGGAAGCGGTCCGGCAGACGGTGGCCCACGTGGTCGCCCGGATCCGCGAGGAGCGCGGGGCCGGTCACTGACCCCGAGGTCGGCCGGCCGGGGCCATCGGACGACCGTGCCGGTTAATCTGTGCGCATGCCTCGCTACGAGTACCGCTGCCGCAGCTGCGGCGACACCTTCGAACTGAGCCGTCCCATGGCCGAGTCCTCCGCTCCGGCCGCCTGCCCGGCGGGCCACGACGACACAGTGAAGCTGCTGTCGACGGTCGCGGTCGGCGGCTCGGCCTCCGCCCCGGCGCCGTCGTCGGGTGGCGGCGGTGGCGGTGGCGGTTGCTGCGGCGGGGGCTGCTGCGGCTGAGGCCGCCTCTCCCCCGCTCCGGTCGCGCTCCTTCGGTTCCTGTCGGGTCCGTGTCGCGCCGCATATTCCCCGACCGGCGAGGAACCCGAGGTACAGACCGCCCAGGACCAGTGAACCGGGGTTGCGTATGCCGTCCAGCAGCAGCCGGCCGTACAGCGTACGCAGCCGTTCCCGTGGTCTTCCTCAGGATCCCTTCAGCCGCGGTTTCCTAGCGTGGTCGTCATGACAGCCATCGCAGCGCAGCCGGCCGCGGACAGCGGTGCGGCCCCGCAGTGGATCAACGACCTCATGGACGCCCTCGGCGCCCCCGGTGCCGGTCTCGCCATCGCTCTGGAGAACCTCTTTCCTCCCCTGCCGAGCGAGGTGATCCTGCCGCTCGCCGGGTTCGCGGCGAGCTCCGGCCGGATGAGCCTGATCGCCGTCCTGCTGTGGACGACCGCGGGTTCGGTGATCGGCGCGCTCGCCCTGTACGGAATCGGTGCCCTGCTCGGCCGGGACCGCACGGTGGCGATAGCGGGGAAGCTGCCGCTGGTGAAGGTGTCCGACATCGAGAAGACGGAAGCGTGGTTCCTGCGGCACGGAACCAAGGCGGTGTTCTTCGGCCGGATGATCCCCATCTTCCGCAGCCTGATCTCGGTACCCGCGGGCGTGGAGCGGATGCGGCTGCCCGTCTTCCTCGCGCTGACGACCCTGGGCAGCGCGATCTGGAACACCGTGTTCGTGCTCGCCGGCTACGCACTGGGGGACAACTGGTCGGAGGTCTCGGGCATCGCCTCCACCTACTCGAAGGTGATCCTCGCGGCAGCCGCGCTGGCGCTGGTGGTCTTCGTCGGCATGCGTCTGCTGCGGCCGGGCGCCGGTCACCGGCGGCGGGGCCGCGGGCCCGGCGGGGGGCAGGACGAGCAGCCGCCGGCCGACGACGACGGCCGCCCCGGCACCGGTGGCGGCGCCGGGGACCCGGACGGCGGGTTCAGCGAGCCGGGCCCGCCGCACGGAGGAACTCGCGGAGGATCCGCTCACCGGCCAGGACACCGCGCTCGGGCAAGGCGCTGACCGTCGGAGCCGTCCACCCGGAGTCGGCCAGCTCGCCGTGGCCCGGCCGCCAGCCCCGGTCGGCGGCGAGGAGCAGGTCGGCGTCGAGGAGCGAGTCACCGGCAGCGAGGGTGAGTTCGGCGCCGGTGCGGCGGGCGACCTCGTGCACGGCGGCGCTCTTGGTGAGCGGTTTGGGCACGGCGTAGATCTTGCGGCCCTGGAGGGACACGGTCCAGCCGCGGTTCTCGGCCCACACGGCGAGTTCCTTCACCCAGTCCTGGGGCAGCAGGTCGCGTTCGACGACCAGGTAGGCGAAGAGGTCCTCGGCCACCCGGTGCTTGCGCACCCACAGCGGGTCGGCGGTGTTCGTCAGGTGGTCGCGGACCTCGGCCAGCGAGGCGCACTCGTCGGCCAGCCGTGCGGTCACCCGGGCGTGCCAGCCGGGGTCGGAGACGCCGTCCACCAGCAGGTGGCCGCCGTTGGCGCAGATCGCGTACTTCGACGGGGGGCCGGGGAGGTTGATCCGCTGGTACTGCTTGCGGGTCCGGGTGGTGGTGGGCACGAAGAGGGCCGAGTCGCCGAGGTCCGTCAGCAGGTGGGCGGCCGTCTCGGTCAGGTAGGAGAGGGGCTTGCTCTCGTAGACCTCCACGCACAGCAGGCGGGGTGCCCTCAGGTCGGGCATGGTCAGTCCGAGCGCGGCCGCGGAGTAGATGAGCGTGCGGTCGAGGTCGCTGGCGACGAGCACCGGCATCAGAGCGCCACCGCCTTGCCGTCGGCGCCGGTGGCGCCCCGCGTGTACTGCGGGTGGATCAGCCCGACGCAGGTGTACGGGAGGCCGGCGACCTCCTCCACCGGTACGCCCCGCTGTTCGGCCAGCAGGCGGACGTGGTCCAGGTCGGCGCCGGCACCGGCCCGGGCCAGCACCTTCCACGGGACGCGGCGCAGCATCACCCGCGTGGTCTCGCCGACGCCGGGCTTGACGAGGTTCACGTCGTGGATGCCGTACTCCTCGCTGATGCGCTCGACGGCGGCCCAGCCCTCCCAGGTGGGGCTGCGGTCGGCGGAGAGGAGGTCCTTCACCTGGGCGTCGACCGTGTCCGTGACGTCGGGGAAGCGGGCGGAGACGGCGTCGAGGAAGTCCGGTGACAGGTCGGCGCCGGCGAGTTCGCGGTAGAACTTCGCGCCGTGGAAGTCGTGCGGGCCGACCAGGTCGGCGCGGAGCACGGTGCGGGATATCAGTCCGGAGACGGTGGAGTTGAGGCAGGCGGAGGGGATGAGGAAGTCGTCGCGGGTGCCGTAGGTGCGCACGCAGGAGCCGGGGTCGGCCAGTACGGCGATCTCCGGGTCGAAGCCGGTGATGCCGTCGGACGCCTCGAACTCGCGCAGGGCGGCGGCCAGTTCGCGGGTGATGGCGCCCTTGCCGGTCCAGCCGTCGACGAAGACGACGTCGGCGGGGTCGTGGTGACCGGCCAGCCAGCGCAGCGCGTTGGCGTCGATGCCGCGGCCCCGGACGATCGACACGGCGTAGTGGGGGAGGTCGAGGCCATGGCGGAACTGCGCCCAGCGGCGCATCAGAACGCCGACGGGGGTGCCCGCGCGGGCGAGGGAGACCAGGACGGGCCGGGGCGACCGCTCCGCGAGGACGATCTCGGTGACGGCGCCGACGGCGCGCGCCAGCCGTGCGGCGGACGTCTCCAGCGCCGCGTGGAACAGCTGCTGGTAATGCTCGCTGGGCTGGTACTCCACGGGCAGCGACTCCGCGTAGTGCGCGCCGCCGCTCTGGATCGCCTCCTCGCGCTCCTCGGTCGGCGCCTCCAGTGTCACGTCCGAGAGGTCCTGGAGCAGCCAGCCGACCTCGTCGGGCGCGTACGAGGAGAAGTCGGGGCCGCGCAGGGGCTCGGGCAGCATGGAGGAGGGCCTTTCGGGGGCGTGCGGGGGACGCGGGACGTACGACGGGACGACCGCGAGCAGGACGTGCGGGACGTGGGCGGCGAGCCGGGCCGGCAGTCCGTCCGGGGCGTGCAGCGCCGGGGTGTCGGCGACCGAGTCGACGACGGCGACGACGGCGTCGAAGCCGGCGCCCGCGACGTTGTAGGCGTAGCGCTCGCCGGGGCCGTCGGCCGGGTCGTCGTGCGCGGGGAAGACCAGGCGGGTGCGTATGGCGTAGCCGGGGTCGTCGACGGCGAGGACGGGAGAGCGGGTGGTGGTGGAGTAGCGCACGGTGACGTCGCCGCCGAGGGTCTGCTCCAGGGCGTGGGCCAGACGGAGGGGGGCGTACATGAGTTCCTCGAAGCCGAGGACGAGGACCCGGCGGGCGCCGGCGGGCAGCGCCTCGGCGATCCGTTCCGCCATGGCGGGCAGGGCGGCCTCCAGCCGGGCCCGGTGGGCGGCGGTGAATCCGTGCCGTCCGCCGTCGGGGACGTCGTGGGGCCAGTGCAGTTCGACGCGCTCGACGGCTCCGGACGGCGTGGCGGCCGGAGCGGGGCCGGCCGGCTCCGTGGCCGCCGTCTCGTGGCGGGCGACCAGTTCCTGGCCCTTCTCCAGTACTCCCGGGGGCAGGTGGACGGTGCCGGAGGCGGTGGTCACCAGGTCGACGCGGGCGCCGATCTCCCGGGCGAAGTCGTCCAGCCGCCCGGCGTCCGCGGGTGAGCGCATGTCGACCAGGGCCACCACGACGTACCGCTTGCGGGGGTAGCGCTCGTGCAGGGCGCGGATGGTGTTGAGCACCGTGTTGCCGGTGGAGAACTCGTCGTCGACGAGGACCAGCGGCCCGTCTCCGGCCAGCAGCGCGGGGTCCTCCGGCAGCAGGAGGTGGGAGGTCGCGTGCGAGTGGGACTCCTCGAAGCCGCCCGCCCGTGCCACTCCGGTGACCGGACGGCGGGTGGAGTGCAGGTAGGGGGCGGGGCCCAGGCCGTCGGCGACCAAGTGGCCGAGTCCGGTGGCGGTCTCCGCGTAGCCGAGGACGACCGCGCTTTCGGCCGCCTCGGTACCGAGCAGGTCGCGGACACGGCGGCCGAGGGCGACGCCGTGGCCGTGGACGACGGAGGGCGACTGCGGGACGTGTTTGCCGAGCACGTTGGAGACGAGCAGGTGCGCCCGCTTGGGGTTGCGGCGCAGGGCGAGCCCCAGCAGGCCGGTGAGCGCCTCGTCGCCGGCGAGTTCGACGCCGAGCCGCTCGGCGACCCAGCTGCCGGACCATGCCCCGGCGCGCTCTGCGGCGTGCCCCTCGGCGTGCGCCTTCTCCGTCATGTACTCGTGCCTCCGTTCGTCCGCCGCGGCACGTGCCCCGGCGTCGGTCGTGGATCGCTTGCGTCCGGTCGCCCGGCGTTCAGTCGGACAGGCCGGCGGCGAGCAGTTCCACGAAGCCGATGTCCTCGTTCGCCACCCCGAAGATCTCGGCGCGCAGCAGGGTCCGCTCGGCCCAGGCGCGGTGGGGTTTCACCTCGTTCATCTTGTTCGTGTAGGCCGACCGCATCACGCCGCCGCCGCACCGTTCGGGCCGCAGGATGTCCTGGGCGTCGCTGAACTCCTCGTGGCTGACCACGGACAGCGCGTGCACCGGGAGCACGTGCGAGGGGTGGATGCAGGTCTTGCCCAGCAGGCCGTTGGCCCGGTCCAGGGAGATCTCGCGCAGCAGGCCGTCCATGGAGTGCTCGATGAGCTTCTGGCGCAGCTCGACGGCCTGCCCTTCGAGGAAGGGGCTCTGCCGCAGTTGCGGTTTGAACATCCTCTCCTGGACGCGGAAGTACTCCCACACGGGCCCGGTCACCGTGAATCCGGTGCCGTCGGCGCGGGCGAGCATGTTGACCACGTCGGCGATCACGGAGGCGACGATCTGGACGTCGTAGGCGGTCATGTCGGGGCCTCGGCGCAGCCCGTAGGAGGAGCAGAAGTCGGTCACGCCGAGCCGCAGGGCGAGTACGCGGTCCCGGTACTTGTCAACCGCGCGGAAGATGCCCTCCAGCGTCTGGACCCGGGACTCCCGGTACAGCAGGTCCGGGGACTCGAGCACGGGCATGGCGAAGAGCCTGCGGCCGCTGGCGGACTCGGCGGCGGCGAGCGCCTCCAGGAAGGGCACGCCGCGTTCCTCGGTGAACTTCGGCAGCACGAATCCGGACAGCAGCCGGACGGCGGGTCCCAGGCGCCGTACGAGGTCGGGGATCTGCTCGGGGGTGCGGACCCGGACGAACAGCAGGGGGACGTCGTCGTCGGAACGTTTCTCCAGGTCCGTGAGCTGACGGACGAGGTTCGCCTCGCCGACGGGTACGTCGGCGTCGTCGATCGAGTCCTCCAGGCACAGCACCATCGACACCACCCCGCGCGCACCCTGCTTCAGGATGTCGTCGGCGAGACTCGGCCGGGTGGCCGGGCTGTAGAGCGTGGCGCCCAGGGCCGCGGACAGCAGCCTGGCCGGCGAGTCCGCCGTGAAGGAGCAGGGCTCCTGATGGAAAAGACGCTTCCGCACTTCAGGGGCTATCTGTCCGAAATGACGCATTTAAACTCCCCCGTGGTGTCTGGGCGACCTGGAATCGTCGAAAGGTGGCCGGTAATAGTACGTAGGTATCCATGTCGGAGGTTCCCACCGGGCATGAATTCCAGGTAACCCGGCCGTGTCGGCGACGGCGACCCGGGGCGGGCGGACACGGCCCGAGTACCCGCCCCCGCGTTGTCGTGACCAGGACCGAGAGGGCAGGATGACGGCATGACGCACGCGATGCTGAAGGGGTCGAACGTCCCGCTGCAAGCCACCACGGTACGCGCCGTGCTGCGCTGGACTCCCGGGCAGGGGGTCCCCGACGTCGACGCGTCCGCGCTGCTGCTGGGGCCGGACGACCGTGTGCGTTCCGACGAGGACTTCGTCTTCTACAACCAGCCACGACACCCCTCCGGTCAGGTCTGGCGGCTCGGCAAGAAGCGCGTCGCCGAGGGTCTGACCGACACCATCCAGACGGACCTGTCCGGTGTCGAGCCCTCCGTGGGCCGGATCCTGCTGGTCGCTTCGGCGGACGGCGTGCCCTTCGACCGCGTCCGGTCGCTGCGCATCCTGCTGCACGACGCCGCGGCCGACGCGGAGCCGCTGGCGTACTTCGACGTCACACCGGAGACCGGCCAGGAGACGGCGCTGATCTGCGGCGAGCTGTACCGGCGCGGCGACGGCTGGAAGTTCCGGGCGCTGGGCGAGGGCTACGCCAACGGGCTCAAGGGCCTGGCGACCGACTTCGGCATCTCGGTGGACGAGTCGGAGGGGGCTGACGATCCCATCTCCGCCCCTCGGCCCGAACCGGCCCCCGCCGCCCCGTCCGCCCCTTCCCAGGCCACGCCGGACCAGCCCACGCCCGCCCAGTCCATGCCCGCTCCGCAGGTCGTCGGCCCCGATCACCCGACGGCCGTGCAGCCCCTTCCGGAGGCCTCGCGGCCGCTGCCGCCGGAGCAGCCCACAGGCGTACCGGCGCAGCCCGCCTACGGCTACCCGCAGCAGCCGCCGGCGGACCCGCCCGCCTACGGCTATCCCCAGCCGGCCGCCGGCCGGCCCGGGTACGGGTATCCGCAGGCGCCCGCGGCGGCCGGGGCGCAGTCCGGCTACGGCTATCCGCAGCCGGTCACCGGGGCCCCCGATCCGGACTTCCGGCTGCCCCCGCAGGGACCGCAGTTCATCGGCCGGTAGCCGCCGCGGACCACGCCCGGCCGCGGGCGGAGTCAGCGCTCGGAGCCGGGCCCGGTGCTCAGCGCTCCGCCTTGCTCTTGTGCCCCCGGCCCCATTGCAGGCCCCAGCCGTACAGCCGGTCCAGCTCGCCCTGGAAGCCGTAGACGAACTTCACCTCGCGGCGGACGAGGATCTCGTCCTTGACGTTCTCGATCATCACCACGGCGCAGGACCGGGCCTGCGGGTGCCGCTCGTCGAGGCCTATCTCGATGCGCGGGCCGTTGCTCGGGTAGAGCGTGACGATGGCGTGCGTCCGGTCGAAGGCGGGGGTCTGGTCGTAGATGTAGGCGAAGAGCAGCAGGCGCTTGATGGCGTCCTTGTGGTCGAGGTTGACGTAGATCGTCTCGCCGGAGGCCGAGCCGAAGCGGTCGTCGCCGCTGAGCTTGACGTACGGCGGGGCGTTGACGTCGCCCAGGAAGCCGCCGAGCGGCTGGACCACCCCGCGGGTGCCGTCCTGGAGTTCGTAGAGGCAGCCGAGGTCGAGGTCGACGTTGACCATGCTCTGGCTGTGGCCGACGACCTCGGGGGGCTTGAGCGCCTTGAAGGGGTGCCGCAGCAGGCTCTCCCGCTGGACGCCCGAGATGTCGGAGGTCCGCATCCGCCAGGAGAGGTTGACGCGGAGATTGCCGGTCGCCGCGCCCTGCTTGGTCAGGGAGACCTGGCTGTGCCGTTTGGTCAGCTGGATGGAGTTGGTCGCCGCGCTGCCCGAGTCGAACTCCGACTCGCGGCCGCGCCACAGCCCGTCCAAGAAGCCCATTCCCGCCCCACCTTCGCTTCACCGCCGACGGGGCGGCCCCGAGGAGTCGTCCTCGTCGGCCGCCCCGCTCAGAGCGTTCCTCGTCCGGGCCGGGTTCACACCAGGGGTGCGGACGCACCGGGGGCGCGCCGCGGCCCGGGATCCAAGGGTTTCACACCCCGGAGGAGACCTCCGCCTTCTCCTGGTCGCCGTCTCCCCCGGCCGCCGCCAGTGCGCGGTTGCGGCGCACCGAGGAGAAGAAGGACCAGCCGATCAGGGCGACGCCGACGAGGCCGGTGATGATCTCGTGGATCTCGTACTGGATGGTGACCAGCAGGATGACGGCGAGGGCGCCGATGGCGTAGTGCGCGCCGTGCTCCAGGTAGACGTAGTCGTCGAGGGTGCCCTGGCGGACCAGGTACACGGTCAGGGACCGCACGTACATGCGCCGACGATCATGTAGGTGATCAGACCGGCGATGCCGGCGAGCAGGACCGTCTCCGCCTTGTCGGCATGGGCGCCGCCGTGCTGGTGGGCGTGGGCGCCGAAGGTGATCGCGGAGACCAGCAGCACGATCAGGGCGATGCAGACCGACAGCATGTCGACCTTGCCGAGCTTGGCCAGCGGACGCTCCAGCCAGGCCAGCCACTTGATGTCCCGGTCCTCGAAGATGAAGTCGAGGAAGATCATCAGAAGGAACATGCCACCGAAGGCGGCGATCGACGGATGGGCGTCCGTCACCAGCTCCTGATAGCGGTCCTTGTCGGTGAGCGCGAGGTCGACGGCCTCGATCGGTCCGAGCTGGGCGCTGATCGCCACGATCACGACCGGGAAGACCAGGCGCATGCCGAACACGGCGATGAGGATGCCGATGGTGAGGAAGATCTTCTGCCAGAAGGCGTTCATCTTCTTCAGGATCCCGGCGTTGACCACCGCGTTGTCGAAGGACAGCGAGATCTCCATGATGGAGAGGATCGCGACGATGCCGAAGGCGGTCCACCCCCCGTAGAAGACCGCCGCGACCAGGCCGAGCGCGGTGACCGCGAACGACCAGCCGAAGGTTTTCAGAAGCACTGGCTACCCAATCGTGTGTGTACGGGGCTCCCCCGCGCCGTACTCGGCTTTACGAAACGTTGACTCCGAAGTCTAGAGCGATGCCGCGAAGCCCCGACGCGTACCCCTGCCCCACTGCACGGAACTTCCACTCGCCCTGGTAGCGGTAGAGCTCGCCGAAGATCATCGCGGTCTCCGTGGAGGCGTCCTCGCTCAGGTCGTAGCGGGCCAGCTCCTGGCCGTCGGCCTGGTTGACGACCCGGATGAAGGCGTTGCTGACCTGGCCGAAGGTCTGGCCGCGCTCGTCGGCCATGTGGATCGAGACCGGGAAGACGATCTTGTCGCAGTGGGCCGGCACCTGGGAGAGGTCGACCAGCAGCGACTCGTCGTCGCCGTCGCCCTCGCCGGTGAGGTTGTCGCCGGTGTGCTCGATCGAGCCGTCCGGGCTCTTGAGCTGGTTGTAGAAGACGAACCACTCGTCGCCGAGCACCCGGCCGCTGCTGCACACGAGTGCGCTCGCGTCGAGGTCGAAGGGTGCTCCGGTGGTGGAACGCGCGTCCCAGCCGAGCCCGACCAGTACCTGTGTGAGGTTCGGTGCGGCCTTGGACAGGGAGACGTTGCCGCCCTTGGCAAGCGTGACGCCCATGGTGATGGTCCCTCCCCGGGTGATGGTTCTTGGGTTTCTGCGCGTCCGGCGCCGCACGTAAACCGTGCGGCGCCGGACGTATCGAGACCGTGGCCTCGCCGGACGGTCGAGGCCCTCGCCCCGGCCGTTCAGTCACTCGGTCGCTCAGTGCCTCAGCGACTCCGCGGGTCGCTGACTCAGACGTTCACGCCGAAGTCCTGGGCGATGCCGCGCAGGCCGGAGGCGTAGCCCTGGCCGATGGCGCGGAACTTCCACTCCGCGCCGTGGCGGTACAGCTCGCCGAAGACCATGGCGGTCTCCGTGGAGGCGTCCTCGCTCAGGTCGTAACGGGCGATCTCGGCCTCGCCGGCCTGGTTGACGACGCGGATGAACGCGTTGCGGACCTGGCCGAAGGACTGCTGGCGGTTCTCGGCGTCGTAGATCGAGACCGGGAAGACGATCTTCTCGATGTCCGCGGGGACCGTGGCGAGGTTGATCTTGATCTGCTCGTCGTCGCCCTCGCCCTCACCGGTGATGTTGTCGCCGGTGTGCTCGACCGAGCCGTCCGGGCTCTTCAGGTTGTTGAAGAAGATGAAGTGCGCGTCGCTGGCGACCTTGCCGGCACTGTTCAGCAGCAGCGCGCTGGCGTCGAGGTCGAAGTCGGTGCCGGTCGTGGTGCGGATGTCCCACCCCAGACCGACGATGACCGCGGTCAGCCCGGGGGCCTCCTTGGTCAGCGAAACGTTGCCGCCCTTGCTGAGGCTGACTCCCACGAGTCCTCCATTGGTGTCCAGGGGCGGGGTGCCCCGTAGTGCGTGGATATCGGATCAACGACTCGATCCTAGTGACGGGTTCCCGCGCCCCGCAGTCCCCGGAGCCGACAAATCACGTGGTGTCGGCCCGGCGGGCGCCGGTCACAGGGCGTCGAGCGCCTTCACGTACTCGGTCAGGTCACGGGCGTCGGGCAGACCGTTGACCACGGTCCAGCGCACGACGCCCTCCTGGTCGATCACGAAGGTGCCGCGGACGGCGCAACCCTTGTCCTCGTCGAAGACGCCGTAGGCGCGCGAGACGTTGCCGTGCGGCCAGAAGTCGGACAGCAGCGGGTACTCCAGGCCCTCCTGCTCGGCGAAGACGCGCAGGGTGTGGATGGAGTCGTTGGAGACGGCGAGCACCTGGGTGTCGCGGTCGGAGAACTGCGGCAGGTTGTCGCGCACCTCGCACAGCTCGCCGGTGCACACACCGGTGAAGGCGAAGGGGTAGAAGAGCAGCACGACGTTCTTCCGGCCGCGGAACTCGGACAGCCGGACGGTCGCGCCGTGGTTGTCCTTCAGCTCGAAGTCGGGGGCCTTGTCGCCTACCTGGATCGCCATGTCCCGTTCGTCCCTTCCGCAGGAAGTTGTCCATGAGTGGTTCGCTGGAAACACCCTACGCAGGGAAGGTCACGGACCCGCGGACGGGCCGACAGCGGCCGGCCCGTCCGGGGCCCGGGTGGTGTCACGGAGCCCGGCGGGCTACCGCTTGGACTTCGCGGCCTTGGGCGTCGCCAGTCGGCTGCCGCTCCAGTCCTTGCCGACGCTGACGCTCTTGGACGCCGTCAGTCCGGCGGTCGTCGAGGCTTCCGAGATGTCACTGGCCTCGACGTATCCGTCACGGCCGGTCTTCGGCGTGAGAAGGAGGATCGACCCGCCCTCTTCGATGTACGTGGTGGCATCCACCAGCGCATCCGTCAGGTCGCCGTCGTCGTCACGGAACCACAGCACGACGGCATCGGCCACGTCCTCGTAGTCCTCGTCCACCAGCTCGCCCTCGACGGCGCCCTCAATGGCCTCGCGGAGCTCCTGGTCGACGTCGTCGTCGTAGCCGATCTCCTGGACCACCTGCCCGGGCTGGAAACCCAGCCTGGCGGCAGGGTTCGTCCGCTCCTCCGCGTGGTCCGCGGTCGCGCTCACGGGTTGCCTCCTGATCATGTTTCGGTAGATGTCTTCAGCCACGCGCGTGCGCGAAGCTTGGCCGTAGTCCACACGGGCGGGACGGATCGCGCAAGTACCCGGCGTCTGGGACCGCCGAAACGGTGACGATCCCGGCCGTGTCGCCGCAACTCCAGCCATGCCGTCCAGCCCGAAGGTGACGTACACCACACCTATCTGCCCCGTTTGCGTATTTGGGAACCATGCGTGGGTACGAGACTCGAATGAACGTGCCCCCGATCCTCATGGGAAGACCGGTTACCCCACGGTACAGATGACGATTGCCCCCGCGAGGTAGACGATGGGGAACCGGCGGGGGAATCGGCGCAGACAAACGGGAAGAAACCCGGAAAAACGGCCCTCTGACAGCGAAGGAACAGCGTGGCTTCCGCATCCGATCGCAGTGATCGCAGTCCGATCATCATTGGCGGCCTCCCGAGTCAGGTTCCTGACTTCGATCCCGAGGAGACCCAGGAGTGGCTCGACTCGCTGGACGCCGCCGTCGACGAGCGCGGCCGGGAGCGGGCCCGGTACCTGATGCTGCGGCTGATCGAGCGGGCCCGCGAGAAGCGCGTGGCCGTGCCCGAGATGCGCAGCACGGACTACGTCAACACCATCCCGACCAAGAGCGAGCCGTTCTTCCCCGGCAACGAGGAGATCGAGCGCAAGATCCTCAACGCCACCCGCTGGAACGCGGCGGTGATGGTCTCGCGCGCGCAGCGGCCCTGTATCGGCGTCGGCGGCCACATCGCGACCTTCGCCTCCTCCGCCTCGCTGTACGACGTGGGCTTCAACCACTTCTTCCGGGGCAAGGACGAGGGCGACGGCGGCGACCAGGTCTTCTTCCAGGGACACGCCTCACCGGGCATCTACGCGCGCGCGTACCTGCTGGACCGGCTCAGCGAGGAGCACCTCGACGGCTTCCGCCAGGAGAAGTCCAAGGCACCGCACGCGCTGTCCTCGTACCCCCATCCGCGGTCGATGCCGGACTTCTGGGAGTTCCCGACGGTCTCCATGGGCCTCGGCCCGATCGGCGCGATCTTCCAGGCCCGGATGAACCGCTACATGCACGCGCGCGGGATCGCGGACACCTCCAAGTCGCACGTGTGGGCCTTCCTGGGCGACGGCGAGATGGACGAGCCGGAGTCGCTGGGCCAGTTGTCCATCGCGGCCCGGGAGGGCCTGGACAACCTGACCTTCGTGGTCAACTGCAACCTCCAGCGCCTGGACGGCCCGGTGCGCGGCAACGGCAAGATCATCCAGGAGCTGGAGTCGATCTTCCGGGGCGCCGGCTGGAACGTGATCAAGCTGGTCTGGGACCGCACCTGGGACCCGCTGCTGGCCCAGGACCGCGACGGCGTCCTGGTCAACCGCATGAACACGACCCCGGACGGCCAGTTCCAGACCTACGCCACCGAGTCCGGCGCCTACATCCGCGAGCACTTCTTCGGCGACGACCACCGGCTGCGCGCGATGGTCGAGAACATGACCGACGACCAGATCCTGCACCTGGGCCGCGGCGGGCACGACCACCGCAAGATCTACGCGGCGTACAAGGCGGCGCTGGAGCACAAGGGCCAGCCGACGGTCGTCCTGGCCAAGACGATCAAGGGCTGGACGCTGGGCCCCAACTTCGAGGGCCGCAACGCCACGCACCAGATGAAGAAGCTGACGGTCGACGACCTCAAGCGCTTCCGCGACCGGCTGCACCTGCCCATCTCCGACAAGGAGCTGGAGTCCGGCCCGCCGCCGTACTACCACCCGGGCCGGGACACCGAGGAGATGCAGTACATGCACGACCGGCGCCTGGGCTGCGGCGGGTACGTGCCGACCCGGGTCGTCCGGTCGAAGCCGCTCCCACTGCCGGACGACAAGACGTACGCGACCGTGAAGAAGGGGTCCGGCCAGCAGTCCATCGCGACGACGATGGCCTTTGTGCGGCTGCTGAAGGACCTCATGCGGGACAAGGAGATCGGCAAGCGGTTCGTACTGATCGCGCCGGACGAGTACCGCACGTTCGGCATGGACTCGTTCTTCCCGAGCGCGAAGATCTACAACCCGCTCGGGCAGCAGTACGAGTCCGTGGACCGCGATCTGCTGCTCGCCTACAAGGAGGCGCCGAACGGGCAGATGCTGCACGACGGCATCTCCGAAGCGGGCTGCACGGCCTCGCTGATCGCGGCGGGATCGGCGTACGCCACGCACGGCGAGCCGCTCATCCCCGTGTACGTCTTCTACTCGATGTTCGGTTTCCAGCGCACCGGCGACCAGTTCTGGCAGATGGGCGACCAGTTGGCGCGCGGTTTCGTACTGGGAGCGACCGCGGGCCGTACGACACTGACCGGCGAGGGGCTCCAGCACGCGGACGGCCACTCGCAGTTGCTCGCCTCGACCAACCCGGCGTGCGTGGCGTACGACCCCGCCTTCGGGTTCGAGATCGCGCACATCGTCAAGGACGGGCTGCGCCGGATGTACGGCGGGGACGAGCAGCACCCGCACGGCGAGGACGTCTTCTACTACCTCACCGTCTACAACGAGCCCATCCGGCACCCGGCCGAGCCCGAGAACGTGGACGTCGAGGGCATCCTCAAGGGCGTGTACCGCTTCAGCGAGGGAACCGGCGGCTCCATCCCGGCGCAGATCATGGCCTCGGGCGTCGCGGTGCCGTGGGCGGTCGAGGCGCAGCGGATCCTCGCCGACGAGTGGAACGTGCGCGCCGACGTCTGGTCGGCGACGTCCTGGAACGAGCTGCGGCGCGAGGCCGTGGCCCGCGAGGAGCACAACCTGCTGCACCCCGAGGAGGAGCAGCAGGTGCCCTACGTGACCCGCAAGCTGGCGGGCGCGCAGGGGCCGTTCGTGGCGGTGTCCGACTGGATGCGGTCGGTGCCGGACCAGATCGCGCGGTGGGTGCCCGGGACGTACCAGTCGCTGGGCGCGGACGGCTGGGGCTTCGCGGACACCCGCGGGGCGGCCCGGCGCTTCTTCCACATCGACGCGGAGTCGATCGTGGTGGGCGTGCTGAGCGAGCTGGCGCGGGAGGGGAAGGTCGACCGGTCGGTGCTGAAGCAGGCGATCGACCGGTACCGGCTGCTCGACGTGACGGCGGCGGACCCGGGGGCGGCCGGCGGGGACGCGTGAGGTGACGCGCACGCGGTGACGAAGGGGGCCACGACAGCGCAGGAGCGGCCGACGGGGGAGAACAACCGGTCCTGGCTGCCGTGGCGTTCGGGGGCCCTGCCCGCATCCCGGCGAGCAGGGCGGTTCCGCTAGCTCCGGCTCTTCGCTCGGTAGAGGTACATGGTCAGCGGAGCGAAGATCGCGGTGATGATCGCGCAGGCCAGCAGGACCCAGCCGATGTCCGACCCGTCGGCGTTCCCGTGGATCAGCCCGCGGGCGGCCGTGGCGGCGTTGCTGACCGGGTTGACGTTCACGATCGCCTCCATCCAGCCGGGCATCGTGTCCGGCTTCACGAAGATGTTGCTCGTGAAGACCAGCGGGAACATCACCAGCATGCTGGTGCCGGACACCGTCTCCGGTGCCTTGGCGACCACGCCGAGGGCGGCGAAGATCCAGCTGACGCTCACCGCGAAGACCAGGAGCAGCAGCATCGCGGTCAGCACCCCACCCACTCCGCCGTCGGGCCGGAAGCCCAGCGCGAGTCCGACCGCCATCGTCGTGGTCAGCGCCAGCACGTAGCGGACGAGGTCGCCGAGGAGACTTCCCACGATCGTGGCCGGCTGCCAGAACGGCAGGGTGCGGAAGCGGTCGTAGATGCCCCGGGTGATGTCCATGTTGAGGGCCGTCCCGGTGTAGACCGTGGGCATCACCACGGTCTGCACGAGGACGCCGGGCAGGAAGTACTGGAGGTACTCCTTGGTCGAGCCGGCGAAGGCGCCGCCGAAGAGGTAGGTGAAGGTCAGCAGGAAGATGATCGGCATCAGGGTGACGTCGAACAGCACGGCCACGCCGTAGTGCTTCATCTTCCGCATCGTCCGCCAGGCCGAGACCCGCACGGCCGTCAGCGGGTTGGGGCGGGAGGGGCGGATCTGACTGGTGAGGGCCTTGCGCAGGGCGTCGTTCGGCGCACTCTGGGTGGGCGTCGTCTCGGAGGTGACGGTCATGCCGCGTCCTCTTCCTGGTCTGCGGTGGTGTCGTCGGCGGGGCGGCCGGTCAGGGCCAGGAAGACCTCGTCGAGGCTGGGGCGGCCGAAGGCGAAGTCGGAGACGGCGATCCCGGCACGGGCGAGTTCGCCCAGTGCCCGCGCGATCCGCTCGCTGTCGTCGGTCCGTACGGAGAGCGCGAAGGGGTCGGCCTCCTGGAAGACGGGCGCGGCCAGGACGCGGGTGAGCAGCTGGGACGCCTCGGGGCGGGTCTCGGCCTTGACGAGCCGCACGTGCACCGCTCCGGTGCCGACCGACGACTTCAGCTCGCCCGTGGTGCCTTCCGCGATGACCTTGCCGTGGTCGATGACGGCGATCCGGTCGGCCAGCTGGTCGGCCTCGTCCAGGTACTGGGTGGTGAGCAGGATGGTGGTGCCCAGGGCGACCATGGCCCGGACGCTGTCCCACACCTGGTTGCGGCTGCGCGGGTCGAGCCCCGTGGTGGGCTCGTCCAGGAAGAGCAGGTCGGGGGTGATGACGAGGCTCGCGGCGATGTCGAGGCGGCGTCGCATGCCTCCGGAGAAGGTCTTGGACTGCCGGCCGGCCGCCTTGCTCAGGTCGAAGGCCGCGAGAAGTTCCTCGGCCCGTTGGGCGGCCTGGGTACGGGAGAAGCCCAGGAGCCGGGCGAGCAGCTCCAGGTTCTCGGCGGCGGTGAGGTCCTCGTCGACCGAGGCGAACTGACCGGTGAGGCTGACGCGGCTGCGCACCGCCTCGGCCTCCTTGACCACGTCGTGGCCGAGTACCCGGGCCGTTCCGCCGTCGGGGGTGAGCAGGGTGGACAGCATCCGGATCGTCGTCGTCTTGCCCGCGCCGTTGGGGCCCAGCACGCCGTAGACGACTCCCTGGGGGATGACCAGGTCGACGCCGTCCACGGCGCGGGTTTCACCGAAGACCTTGGCGAGACCCACCGTCTCGACGGCCGGGGTGGATTGTGAACTCAATCTATGACTCCTTGGTCCTGATGCGTCACGGGAGCCGTGCGCCGTGAGAGCGGTACGCGGGAGGGGCCCGAGGGTGCGGGGCCTGGAGAGAACGGCATCCGGTCACTATTCAAACTTGACCACCCCACCAAGCTAGAGCACGGACGGCCCACTATGCAAGTTTGAATAGCAGGGTCCGATCAGTGGGCCGCGGCCAGATCCGGCCGGCGGAGCGCGGGGCCGTCAGGACAGGGGCGGGGCGACCGGAGCGCGCCAGGACCCCGGCGTTCCGAAGCCCTCCGCGCCCTCGTCCGCCATCTCGTACTCCCCCGCCCGGACCCGTTCCAGCAGGTCCCGGGTCCAGTCCACGCCGAGTTCCGCGTACCGCGTGCGCATCGCCCGCAGCTCGCCGAGGTGCGGGGGCAGGCCGGCCGCCTGTGACGCGGCCGAGTTCTTCCGCAGCGCCGCGCGCTGGGCCTCCAGTGCCTCGAGGCGGGCGGAGAGTACCTCCACCGCGCGGCCGCGGGAGAGGGCGGGCATCAGGGCGAGGCCGGCGCTGAGCATGTCGGCACGGTGCTCGGGGCGTTCCAGGGCGTCCACGAGCAGGCGGAAGAACTCCTCGTTCCCGGCGGGGGTCACGCTGTAGTCCACCCGCCCCGGCCAGTCCCCGATCTCGCTGGCCGTCAGCAGCCCGGCCTTCGCCAGCTGCCGCAGCGCGTGGTAGATGGATCCGGGCTTGACGTTGGCCCAGTCGTCGATCCCCCAGGACAGCAGCTCGGCCCGCACCCGGTAGCCGTGCGTCCTGCCGAAGCCGCGTACCACTCCGAGGACCAGCAACTGCGTCGCCGACATCGTCACCCCGTTCGTCTCGTGCGGCGGTGCGCCTCCCGCCACCCGCCCGGGGCGTCAGCATAGTGAGCCGCAGCCCGCCCGGCGGAGAGCGACCGGACGCGGAAAGGCCGGCCCGGGGTGCCGGACGGTCCCGGACCCCGGGCCTTCGCCGACGGAGCGACGCGGCCGGCGCGGAGCGCGGCGGCGGCTCAGGCGCCGGCGCCCTCCATGTCGACCTTGGGCACGTCCGGCAGCTTGCCCAGCTGCACCAGCAGCGGACGCATGTTGATGACGTCCCAGTGCTCGACGACCTTGCCGTCGGCGAAGCGCAGCTCCTCCACCAGGTGCCAGCTGACGGGCTTCCCGGTGGGCGGCACTCCCATGAACTCGGCCTGGTGGGTGGCGGTCACGGTGATCCGCAGGATCACCCGGTCCTCCTCGGCCATGATGCTCTTGACCTCGAGCTGGAGGTCGGGGAACGCCTGGAGCCCGCCCTCCATGAGCTTGATCATGTCGGCCGAACCGACCTCGTTGTCCTCGGAGTAGTGCACGATGTCCGGCGACCAGTGCTTGATGATGCCGTTCAGGTCCCACCGGTTCCAGGCGGCGACCATTTCCAGACACAGCGCCTTGCGCTCGGCCATTGACATGGCGAACCCCTCGCAGTCTCGCGGACGATGTCCCGCCAGACTGCCCCCGTCCCGCATGAGAACGGCTGCAGGATCGCTCGACTCCGCCTGGAGCGGCGCCGGATCCAGCGGGGCTCACCGGGTCCTCTAGCCCGGCGGGACAGGCTGGGCGCGTTCCGCGATCGCCTCCGGCAGTCGGCCGGGGAGCACCGCTTCGTTCTCCGAGGAGGGGCCTTGAACATCCTGCTGACCGGCGCCACGGGCAAGGTGGGCCGTCATGTCACGGAGGGCCTGGTGGCCTCGGGCCATCACGTGCGGGCGCTGACCCGGGCCCCGGAGAACGCCGCGCTGCCGGCCGGCGTAGAGGTCGTCCGCGGCGACCTGGAGCATCCGCAGACCGTGCAGGCGGCGCTGGAGGGCATCGACCGGATGTACCTCTTCCCGGTGCCCGGGACCGCCCACGAGGTGGCCGCGCTGGCCCGGAAGGCGGGGGTCGGGCGGATCGTCGTCCTGTCGTCCAGCTCGGTGCTGGAGGACGAGAGCAACCCCAGCCACCGGCACCACCGGGCGGTCGAGCGGGCCGTCGAGGACAGCGGCGCGGACTGGACCTTCGTACGCCCCGACGAGTTCGCCGGCAACGCCCTGTGGAAGTGGGGGGACTCCATCCGTACGGAGGGCGTGGTGCGCGCTCCCTACGGCCAGGCCGCCCGCGCGGTCGTCCACGAGGCCGACATCGCGGCCGTGATAGTGGCCGCGCTGCTGGAGGAGGGGCACGCGGGCCAGAGTTACCTGGTGACCGGACCGCAGGCGCTGACGCAGGTGGAGCAGGTGCGCGCGGTGGCGCGGGCGACCGGCCGGGAGATCCGCTTCGAGGAACTCGACCGCGAGGCCGGGCGGGCGGCGATGAGCGCCGCCATGCCGCCCGAGGTCGTCGAGATGCTGCTCGACTACCTCGCCGAGTCGGCCGTCACGCCGGGCCCGGTGAGTGACGCGGTAGGCAGGGTCACGGGCCGTCCGGCACGGACCTTCGCGAGCTGGGCCGCGGAGCACGCCGGCGATTTCAGCAGCACCGTCTGAGGGAGGCACGCCCATGTACGGACCCGGGATGGCAGAGATCTACCAGTTGCTCCACGAGGCCCGCGGCAAGGACTACCGGGCGGAGGCCGCCGTCGTCGCGGGGCTGGTGCGGGCGCGCAACACGCAGGCGGCCTCGCTGCTGGACGTCGCCTGCGGCACCGGCGCGCACCTGCGTCACTTCGCCGACCTCTTCGACAAGGTCGAGGGACTGGAGCTGTCCGAGGCCATGCTGGCGATGGCCCGCACCGCGGTGCCGGCCGCCGTCCTGCACGGCGGGGACATGCGCGACCTCGCCCTGAACCGCTCCTACGACGTGATCACCTGCATGTTCGGCTCGATCGCCTATCTGAAGGACGTCGCGGAACTGACGTCGACGCTGCGCTCGTTCGCGGACCACCTGGCACCGGGCGGTGTCGTGGCGGTCGATCCCTGGTGGTTCCTGGAGACATCGCTCGACCACCATGTGAGCGGGGACACGGTGACGGTGGGCCGGCGCACGATGACCCGCGTCTCCTGCACGGAGCGCGAGGGCAGCACCTCGCACATGGTCGTGCACTACGTGGTCGCCGAACCGGGCGTCGGGGTGCAGCACTTCGCGGAGCGGCACGCGCTGACCCTCTTCACGCGGGCCGAGTACGAGGAGGCCTTCGCACGGGCCGGCCTGCGGGTCACCTACGTCGGGGAGATCCAGTCGGGCCGGGGCCTGTTCCTCGCGGACCGGCTCCCGGCCGGGCGCGGCTGAACGGACGGGGCGCGCGGGCACGGCGGGGGCGGTGGCCGTACGACGCGGGCACGGCGGGGGCGGTGGCCGCACGACGCGGCCACCGCCCCCCGGTCTGCTGCCGTCAGCCGGGCAGTCGCACGGAAAGAGCGTGCCGGAAGACGTCGGTGGGGTCCCAGCGGGCCTTGACCCGCTGCAGGCGGGGGTAGTTCCCCTTGTAGTAGAGGGTGTGCCAGGGCACGCCGGAGGTGTTCCACTCCGGGTCGGCCAGATCGACGTCGGGGTAGTTGATGAAGGTGCCCTCGGTACGGTCGTCGGGCACGGGAACGCCTCCGGTGCCGGCGAAGACGTCACGGTAGATCTCGCGGATCCAGGCGACGTTGGCGTCGTCCTGGGCGGGGTCCATCCATGTCGCGGACATCCACACCTTGATGATGGAGTCGCGCTGGGCGGTGGCGGTGGCCGTCTCCGCCACGGAGTTGACCTTGGCGCCGTAGGAGTAGAGCGAGACCTCGCCCCACACCTGGGAGTCGGCGCTCAGGTAGCGGTAGAGGGTGGCCGTCTGGTCCGCCGTCCACGGCTTGCGCAGGTACGCGCCCTTCGACTTGGTCCGGTCGAAGCCCCCCGTGTCGAACTTGTTGGCCAGCGTGCCCTTCAGCCACGGTTCCGTGCTCCGCTGGACGGCGGGCTCCACGCCCGTGCCCTCGTTGACGGCCGCGACGAAGTCGTTCAGCAGGTCCTCGGCCCCGTCGAGTCCGCCGTCGATCTGGGTGTCCAGGAGGATGTTCCCGGCCGCCCGGCTGTTGAGGTAGAAGACGCTGTGCAGACTGGCGTAGGGCGTGTCCGCCTCGCTGTTGCGCTGGTGCCAGGCACCGTGGTTGTCGATGATCCGGGTGAACGCCTCCTCGGTGAGGGCGGACCAGTCCCAGGTCACGATGTGCCGCACGGTGGATTCGGGGGCCTTGGGCAGCAGCGCGGACGGGTCCTTGCCGCCGGCCCCGGGGGTGCGGAACCAGTACCGGGTGACGATGCCGAAATTGCCCCCGCCGCCACCGGTGTGGGCCCACCACAGTTCGCGGTTGGGGTCCCCTTCGTCCCGGGTGGCCACGACCTTGCGGGCCCGTCCCGAGGCGTCCACCACGACGACCTCGACCGCGTACAGGTGGTCGGCGACCACTCCGTCGCGCCGGGAGAGCGGGCCGTAGCCTCCGCCGAGGACATGGCCGCCGACGCCCACCTGGGGGCAGACGCCCGCCGGAATGGTCACGCCCCAGTCGAGGTACAGGGTGCGGTAGGCCTCTCCCAGGGTGGCCCCCGGCTCCACCGCGAACGCGCGCCTGGCCGGGTCGTAGCAGACCTCGCGCATCTCGGACATGTCGATGACGGCCTGGACGGCCGGGTCGTCGACGAAGCCCTCGAAGCAGTGCCCGCCGCTGCGTACCGCGATCCGCCGCCCCGCCTTCAGGGCCCGGTCGACGGCGTCGACGACCTGGTCCGCGGTGTGCACGACGTAGACCGTGTCGGGCTCGCCGCGGAACCGCCCGTTGAAGCCCCGGGAGACCAGGTCCCGGTAGCGCCGGTCCGTCCGGCCCACCTGGACGAGTCCGGTCGCGGGGCCGCACGCGCCGCCTCTCCCCGCCTGAGGTACGGCCGCCCCGGCGGTCGGGGCGTCCGGGACGACTGTGGCCACCGCCGTGACCGAGCCGACCGCCGCCGCGCTGCCGAGGAATCTGCGGCGCGTGTACTCGTTCAAGAAAGACACCTTCCCTTTCCCTGCCGTGAATTCTGGTCGTTCCTCAGGCCGTGACGGGCTCGAGGATCACCACGGGAATTTCCCTGGTGGTCTTCTTCTGGTAACTCTTGTACTGCGGGAAGATCCCCGTCATCAGCGCCCACAGTTCCGGCTTCTCCTCGGGGGTCGCCGTGCGGGCGCGCACGTCGAGATGCTCCTCCCCGATCTGGACATGGGCCTCGGGACAGGCGACCAGATTGAGATACCAAAGGGGGTGCTCGGGCTTTCCCGCGTTCGAGCCGACGACGATGACACGGTCACCGTGCCGGCCGTAGATCACCGCGGTGCGACGCGCCTTTCCCGAGGTGCGGCCGCGGGTGGTGAGGAGCAGGGTGTCGAGCCCGTACCACTTCTGCCCCTCCTTGCCGCCGCTGCGGTCGTAGCGGCGTATGTGCGCCGCGACCCAGCCCTCCGGACTGTCGACCGGCGCCTGCTCGCGCCAGTCCTGCCCGTCCTGCTGCCCGCCCCGCGGCTCCGGCTCCCGCTGTCCAGCCTCGTCCGGCATGAGACCTCCCGGTCTAATCAAATTTGTCTAGCAGCTCAGCCTAGTCACATGGCGGCCGGGGGTGCAATCAAACTTGATTGCCGAGGCGTCAGTAGAGGCGCCCTCCGCCGAAGGCCGTGGCGGGCACCGCGGCCGGAGCCCGGACCGCGGTGAAGCGCGGCTCGAAGTCGGTGTCCGCCTTGAGCACCGCCTGGTGCAGCCGCTGCACCTGGGGGCCGGGCTCCAGGCCGAGCCCGGCGACCAGCGCACCGCGCAGCCGGTGGAAGACCTGCAACGCCTGCGCCCTGCGCCCGCTGAGATGAAGGGCCCACATGTACTGGCCGTGCAGCCCCTCGTGCAGCGGGTTCTCCACCGTGAGGGCGGCCAGCTCGGCGAGCACCTCCCGGTACATGCCGAGCCGCAGCTCCACGTCGACGAGGTACTCGAAGGCGGCCAGCCGGGACTCCTCGAGCTGCCTGCGCCTGCTCTCCAGCACCCGGCCGGCCGGTACGTCGACCAGGGCGGGACCCCGCCAGAGCAGAAGTGCCTCGTTGAGGTCCCGCATCCCGGCGGCGTCGTCGCCGCGGGCCAGGGCCTCGCGCCCGGAGGTCACCAGGCGCCGGTAGCGGTGCAGGTCGAGCGCGCCCGCCTCGGCCACCAGCGAGTACCCGCCGGCCCTGGTCACCAGGACGTCGCGGGCCACCTCGCCGGTGGGCGCACCGGTGATCGCGGAGAACATCTTGCGCAGGTTCAGGATGTACGTCTGCAACGTGGTCAGACCGCTGACCGGCGGGTCGTCGTCCCACAGGTCCCGCACCAGCGAGGACACGGGCACCACCTGCCCCGCGTGGACGAGCAGCATCGCCAGCACGTTCCGCAGCTTCGGGGCGCTCGGGGCGCTCGTCTCCCCGTTCACCCGCACATACAGCGAGCCCAGTAGACCGAACTCCATCGCGCCTCCCCCAGGTTTCTGCGGCACCGAGGAACCCCCGGTCACGGACGGCGGTGCTCCGCCACCGGCCACGGCTCACCGAGCTGCCGGTAGGTGCCCTGGTAGTCGGGCCAGTCGCGGTGGTGGTGGATCTTGCCGTCGACGAAGTGGAGGAGATGGATCTGCTCGCCGGAGAACAGGCGCCCGGTGGGCTGCATGCCGACCATCTCGCCGACGTGCCGCCCGTAGAGCACCAGCCGGGCACGGACCCAGTCGCCGTTCTCCTCGATGGCCACCTCCTCCAGGCGCGCGTCCTCGGAGAACGTCCTCTTGACCCACGCGACATTGACCGCGAAAAGCTCGGGGCCCAGCAGCGAGGTGAATTCAAGGGTGCCCGGATTCATGTATTCCGGATGGATGTACTCGGCCACGTCGTCCGTTTTCCCGGTGTTGTACGCCTCCACCATGCGCCGGACGGCCGCTATCTGATCGCTCACCTTTTCTCCCTTTCGAATTGATGCGGCGGTGCCTGCCGTTCGCAAGTCTTAGGAAAGAACCCCGCAGGGTGCAAGACCCGACCGGCCTCCCGCATATTTCTTTGCTTTTTGTCCAGCCACATTCCAGCGGGGCTCCAAGAGCCCTCGATCCGAGCCCGAGACATGACGTGGAAGGTGGTGGGTCCACCGACAGAGCGGGAGAGCCAGTGGACACCTCCACGTACAAATCCGAAGTGACGGCTGCCTTCAACAGCGCCGCGGCGTCCTACGACCGGCTCGGCGTCGAGTTCTTCACTCCGATGGGCCGGCGCCTGGTGGAACACGCGGCTCCCCGGCCGGGCGAGCGGGTCCTCGACGTCGGCTGCGGGCGCGGGGCCTGTGTCTTCCCGGCCGCCGAACGCGTGGGGCCGGAGGGTCTCGTGGTGGGCATCGACGTCGCCGAGGCGATGATCGAGGAGGCCGCCAAGGAGGCGGCGCTGCGGCGCGCGACCACGGTGGAGCTGCGCGTGATGGACGGGGAGCACCCGGACTTCGCGCCGGGCTCCTTCGACGTGGTCCTGGGCAGCTACAGCGTGATCTTCCTGCCCGACGCCCCCGCGGCCCTCGCCCGTTACGCCCCGCTGCTGTCGCCCGGCGGCCGGATCGCCTTCACCAGCCCGGTCTTCAGCGACGAGACCTTCCCCTTCCTGCCTCCGGTCTTCACCGAGCTGATCCCCCGTGAGCTGCTGCTCGACCTGCCCCCGGCGTGGCAGCCCGAACGCCTCCAGCAGCGCTTCAACAGCTGGCTCGCCGACCCGGCCGATCTCGCCCGCACCCTGGAGGGGGCCGGCTTCCGGGACGTGTCGGTCGTCGACGAACCCGTCCGTCTGGTCGCCGAGTCGGGCCTGGCGTGGGTCGACTGGTCCCACACCCAGGGGATGCGACTGCTCTGGACCCACCTCGCGGACGACAAGCGGCAGCAGTTGCGCGAACGGCTGATCACCTCGCTCGACGCGATGCGCGACGGCGACGGTCCGCTGGTGATCGACACACCCGTGCGCTATGTCACCGCCTCGGTCGGCGCCTGACGGCGCCGCCCCGCCGCACGGCGCTGGTACCGCTCCTACCCGCCCCGCTCCCGGCGGGGGTGCGGAAAGGGCCCCGGCCGTCGGGACGGCGGGTCAGCCGGAGTGGGCCAGCCGCGGACAGCCCCTGGCCCGGCCCCACCTCCACCAGCAGGTGGTCCCCGCCCGCCAGCAGCGCCTCGAGCGCGGGCCAGAAGAGCACCGGGGCCACGGGCTGCCGCGCCCAGAAGCCGGGATCGTCGATGTCGGACCTGCCGAGCGGGGCCGCGGTGTAGGCGGAGAGAACAGGCACGGAC
Organism: Kitasatospora aureofaciens; assembly: GCA_000720845.1. Taxonomy (GTDB): domain Bacteria; phylum Actinomycetota; class Actinomycetes; order Streptomycetales; family Streptomycetaceae; genus Streptomyces. Next base: position 95,966 of record JODU01000030.1, read on the forward strand.
GGAGTGTGCCGTTCCACCGCGGCGAAGCGTTCGGCCGCGCCGCGGCAGGCCGGTTCGAGTACGGGGCTGTGAAAGGGGCTGAGCGACGGCACCCGGCGGCAGACGAACCCCGCCTCCCGCAGCGCGCGTCCGGCCTCGTCCAGCGGCTCGTCGGGTCCCGCGAGCACGGTCTGGCGCGGGGCGTTGACCGCGCCGACGACGACCTGCCCGCTCAGGTACGGCGCCACCTCCGCCGTGGACGCGGCCACCGCCAGCATGCCGCCCGGCGGGGCTCCGGCCAGCCGGCGCACCCGGTCCAGGACCAGGCCGGCCGCGTCCCGGGGCCGGAACACCCCGGCCAGGGTGGCCGCGGCCATCTCCCCGATGCTGTGTCCCAGCAGCGCCGCCGGACGCAGTCCGCGGTCCAGTGCCGTCCGGCCCAGTGCGTGACCGACGGCGAAGAGCAGCGGCTGGGACCGGGTGACGTGGTCCATGTCCGTGCCGGGACGCTCGGCCAGCCAGTCCCGGCGCAGCGCGGCGCCCTCCGCCCCCGCCGCGTCGAAGAACTCGTCCATCGCCGCGCTGAAGGCCGACTCGTGCCCGTAGAGCCCCGCGGCCATCCGCACGTGCTGGGACCCCTGGCCGGGCAGCAGCAGCGCGACGGGCAGCGGCGGCCCCGCGGGCCGGGTCCCGGCGGGGGTCATACGGCGGCTCCGACGGCCCCGGGGCTCACCCAGCCGGGTCTGTCGAGGATCTCGACGACCGCGCAGGAGTAGGTGAATCCGGCGCCCACGCTCATCCAGACGACCAGGTCTCCGGAGTTCAGGCCGGTGGAGGAGACCAGGTGGTCGAAGCCGGCGATCTGGTCGCCGGCGCCGAGGTGCCCGACGGTGCGGCTCCACTCCCAGGTGGTGCGTTCCTCCGCGATGCCGAAGCGGGTCAGGTACCCGGCCCGCAGTCGTTTGCGGCCCAGATGGGGAAGGACGAAGCGGTCGACGTCGGCGAGCGTGACCCCGGCCGCGGCCAGGGCCCTTTCGACGGCGGCGTCCTGCGCGGCTCCGCTCGCCGCGATCACCCGGGTCACCCGGCGGGTGGCCAGGAAGTCCTTCTTGCAGGCGTCCAGGTCGACCACCGGCCGGTGGCTGAACGGGGCGCTGCCGAAGGGGTCGTCGCCGCGGTGCATCGCCTCCAGCTCCGGAGCGGAGACGGTGGCGATGGAACGGACCCGGGCGAATCCCTCGCGCGAGGAGAGCACGAGGGCGGTGCCCCCGTCGCCGTAGAAGGTGCCCGAGTCGCTGCGCCAGCGGTCGAAGCCCGGGGGACGGAAGGCGTCGCCGGTCGTCACCAGGACGCGCCGGTCCTCCTCTCCGGCCGCCGGGCCGCCCCGCAGGTGGTCCACCGCGAGGCCGAGCGCGGCCATGCCGCCGTTGGAGACCTGGCCGACCTCGATCGCGGGGCACTGGTTGCCGACGGCGGCCCGCTGCACGTAGGAGGCGGGCGCCCAGAGGTCGTGTCCCTGGTAGAAGAAGCTCGCGTGCAGAATGAGCGACACGTCGTCGAGCCTCGCGCGTTCGAGGGCGCTGCGGGCGGCCCGGGCCGCCATCTCGGGCGCCGGCTCGTCCTCGGCGACGGCCACGGACACCATGCCGGTGGTCGTGACCAGCGCCTCGTCGCACTGCCCGGCCGCGACGGCGTCCGCGGCCGGGGTGCGGGGCGGCAGCCAGGCCGCGCACCCCGCGATCAGGATGTCCGGCGCCGGGACCGCCTCGGTCATCCGGCGGCCTCCACCGCGGGAGTGCGGGCGGCGAGTGCGGCGTTGACGGCGTCGACGAACGCGGCGGGCGTCAGCGCCTCGCCCAGCGTCTCCTCGGGCAGCTCGACGCCGTGGGCGCGCTCGACCCTGCTGAGCGCCTCCATCAGGGCCAGCGAGTCGTAGCCCAGCTCGGCGAACTCCTGCCCGGCGGCGGTGTCTGCAAGGTCGACGGACTCCTCCTCGCCCGCGCACTCCCGCATGATCGTGAACAGGTCCTCAAGGGTGAAAGCGGACATGACGTCTCCAATGGGTGTGAGGTTCCTACGGTGACGGCGAGGTTCGTGGGGCCCGGAGCGACGGACGGGGGGACGGGCCGCCCGGCCGGCCGCCGCGGTCGCGGTCTACGCCCGCGGTGGACGCCGTACGACCATCGCGCTGTTGAAGCCTCCGCGGCCCCGGGCCAGGACGAGGGCGGCGTCCCCGTCGACGGGCCGGGGGCGGCCGGTCACGAGGTCGAGGTCGTAGCCGGCGGCGGGCGTGTCGACGTGGACGGTCGGCGGGACGACACCGTCGCGCAGGGCGAGCAGGGCGGTGACGAGGTCGAGCGGCGCGGCGCCCGAGTAGAGGCGCCCTGTCATGGTCTTGGGGACCGAGACCGGCACGCCGCCCGGCCCGAAGACCGCGCTCAGGGCCTGCGCCTCGACACGGTCGGCCTCCGGCTCGCCGGCGCCGTCCGCGAGGACGAAGGCGATGTCCCCGGGGCGCAGCCCCGCGTCGGCGAGCGCGTCCCGGACCGCCCGTTCCAGGTTGGAGGGCCGGCCCGAGCCGGGCCTGGGGTCGAAGGTGGCGGCGTATCCGGCGATCTCGCCGTAGACGCGTGCCCCGCGTTCCCGGGCCCGCCGCCCTTCCTCCAGGGTCAGGATCGCGCCGCCCTCGCCCGGCACGTGACCGTCGGCGGCGGCGTCGAACGGCCGGTAGGCGCGGGCCGGGTCGTCGCTCTCGCTGAGCACCCCGGCGGAGATCTGCGCCGCGAGGCCGTACGGGCACAGCGAGGCGTCCATGCCGCCGGTCAGCATGACCGGGGTGCCGCCGCGGATGCGGCGCCGGGCCTGGGCGACGGCGTCGAGGCCGCCCGCCTGGTCGGTGACGAGGACTCCTGTCGGGCCGCGCAGGTCGTGCCGGATGGAGATCTGGCCGGAGTTGACCGCGTAGAACCACGCGAAGGACATGTACGCGCTGACGTGCTTGGGGTCCTTGCCCCACAGGTGGCCCAGCTCGCGCTGGCCGAACTCGAATCCGCCGGAGGCACTGGCGGTGACCACCCCGCGCTCGTCCGCGGTCAGGCTGCCGGCGTCCAGTCCGGAGTCCGCGAGTGCCCAGTCGGAACCCGTCAGGGCGAACTGCGTGGTGCGGTCGGTCTGCGGGACGAGCCTGCTGGGGACGTGGTCGCGCACGGAGAAGCCGGTGACCTCGCCGGCCAGCCGGGAGGGGTAGGAGGAGGGGTCGAAGCGGGTGATGCGGCCGATGCCGCTCTCGCCGCGCAGCGTCGCCTGCCAGTACTCCCCCGTCCCGACGCCGTTGGGCGCGAGCACCCCGACTCCGGTGACGACGGCCGACGGGGTGGGGGCCGGGGCGGTCATGGCCGCCTCCCTTCCGAGGCGGTGAGGACCATCGCGCTCTGGAAGCCGCCGAAGCCGCTGCCCACCGTGAGTACGGTGTCGGTGCGCTGGTCACGCGCGGTCAACGGCACGTAGTCGAGGTCGAGTTGCGGATCGGGTTCGTGGAGTCCGGCCGTGGGCGGCACCACACCGTGCCGGATCACCAGGGCGGAGGCGGCGGCTTCGATGGAGCCGACGGCGCCGAGCGAGTGCCCGATGACCGCCTTGATGGAGCTGACCGGGACCCGGTGGGCGTGCTCGCCCAGGCTGTGCTTGATCGCGGCCGTCTCGTGGATGTCGTTCTGCCGGGTGGCCGTGCCGTGCGCGTTGACGTAGCCGACGGCCTCCGGTCCGGTCTCGGCGTCGTCGAGCGCGCCCGTGATCGCGGCGGCCATCTCCAGGCCGTCGGGGCGCAGGCCGGTCATGTGGTGGGCGTTGGCGCGGGCGGCGAAGCCGGCGATCTCGGCGTAGACCTGCGCCCCTCGCCGCAGGGCCGACTCCCGCTCCTCCAGGACGAGGACGGCCGCGCCCTCGCCGAGGACGAACCCGCTGCGGGTCCGGTCGAAGGGCCGGGAGGCGTGGTCCGGCGTGTCGTTGAGCGGCGAGGTCGCCTTGATGGCGTCGAAGCAGGCCACCGTGATCGGCGCGATGGGGGCGTCGCTGCCACCGGCGATCATGACGTCGGCGCTGCCCTCCCGGATGAGCCCGACCGCGTGCCCCAGGGAATCGAGGCCGGAGGTGCAGCCCGCGGAGACGAGCGCCACCGGCCCCTCGGCGCCGGCCTCCCAGGCCACTTCCGCCGCCATGGAGCTGGGCACGAAGTAGTCGTACAGGTACGGGGTGCCCGCCGCGTGGTCGACGAGCCACTGCCGCCCGCCGTCGCTGCGCGCGACGTACTCCTCCTCCAGCTTCTGGGTGCAGCCCACCGCGGAGCCGAGGCTGACACCGGTACGGTGCGCGTTGCGTTCGTCGATCTCGACACCGCTGTCCGCGACCGCCTCGCGGGCGGCGACCAGCGCGAACTGGGTGGCGCGGTCCAGGCGGGCGGTGTCGCGCGCCGACAGTCCCCAGCGGAGCCCGTCGAAGTCGCACTCGGCGGCCATCCGCGAGCGGAAGGGTGCCGGGTCGAAGGCCGTGATGGTCCGGGTCGCGGACACGCCGGAGACGATGCGCTCCCAGAACGCCTTCGTACCGATGCCGCCCGGGGCGATCACGCCGAGCCCGGTGACGACCACCCGGCGGCGGCCCGTCATATCCCCGCCTCGGCCCGGGCTGTCGCCCCGCCGTCGCGCCGCAGACGGTCCAGGTACAGTTCCGGACGGCTCTCGCTCAGTGCGCGCAGGGCGCCGGCGTGGGGCGTGAAGTCGGGGTGCGAGACGGCCGCCCGGAAGGAGGCGACGTCCTTCCACTCGGCCACGTTGACGTACTGGCCGGGCCGCTCCGCGTGCCGGCACAGGGTGTGCCGGACGAAGCCCGGCTGCCTCGCCATGAACTCGGACGTCCGCGCGAACTCCTCCTCGAACACCTCGGTGTCGGCGTGCACCGTGAAGGTGTTCACGAAGGTCACGGCGCCGTCCTCCCTGGCGTCTGACTCGTGCTCCGTCATCAATGGCCTCCCTCGTGGCCCGGTGTCGCCCGGCATCTCGATTGACCCTTTCGGGTGCCTCGGCACCGCTTGACATCGCGCGGCCGTTCGTGTCGTTCCACGCTGCGCGCCGGGTCTCGCATGCGGGTGGAAGGCCGCTGGAGCGCGAGCCGGGCCGGGGGTCGAGCGCATTTCGAGCGGCCGCTGAAACCCTCGCAGTCGTCCGACACCCCACCGCAGGAATAGCCGAGGAGCCGCCATGTCGCCCGCAGCAGAGCGCGTCGCCGTCGTCACTGGTGCCACCAGCGGAATCGGCCTGGCCGTGGCGCGCGGCCTGGCCGGGGAGGGCGCGCGGGTCTTCATCTGCGCCCGTGACGGCGACCGGGTCGCCCACACCGTCAAGGAGCTGCGCGAGGCCGGTTCGGACGTCGACGGGGTCTCCTGCGACGTGCGCGACACCCAGCAGGTGGGCGCCTTCGTGAAGGCGGCCAGGGAGCGGTTCGGTCTGGTGGACGTACTGGTCAACAACGCGGGCCGCAGCGGCGGAGGCCAGAGCGCGCACATCACGGACGAGCTGTGGCTCGATGTGATCGACACCAACCTCAACAGCGTCTTCCGGGTGACCCGTGAGGTGCTGACGACCGGCGGAATGCTGGAGCGCGGCGCCGGACGCATCGTCAACATCGCCTCGACGGGCGGCAAGCAGGGCGTGGCCCTGGGGGCGCCGTACTCGGCGTCGAAGCACGGCGTCATCGGCTTCACCAAGGCGCTCGGCCTGGAGCTGGCGAAGACGGGCATCACCGTCAACGCCGTCTGCCCGGGGTACGTCGAGACGCCGATGGCCGAGCGCGTGCGCCAGGGATACGCCGGCGCCTGGGACATCAGCGAGGAGGAGGTGCTGGAGAGGTTCGAGGCGAAGATCCCCCTCGGACGCTATTCCACGCCGGACGAGGTCGCCGGACTCGTCGGCTACCTCCTGTCCCCCACCGCCGCGTCGATCACGGCCCAGGCCATGAACGTCTGCGGCGGGCTCGGCAACTACTGACAGCGGGCCCGGCCGTGCGCGGCCGCGGCCGGACAGAGGGGATCAGGATGACGCACGAGCTGCACACCACCGAGCACACGATCACGGTGGCCGCCGCGCCGGAGACCGTCTTCGCCCTGGTGGAACGGGCCGAGGACTGGCCGCACGTCTTTCCGCCGACCTTGCACGTGGAGTACCTGGAGCGGTCGGGCGGTGAGGAGCGGCTGCGGATCTGGGCCACCGCCAACGGCGAGGTGAAGTCCTGGACCTCACGCCGGGTGCTGGACCGCGAGGGGCTGCGGATCCGGTTCCGCCAGGAGGTCTCCCAGGCCCCGGTGGCCGCGATGGGCGGGGAGTGGATCGTTCAGGCGCTGCCGGACGGCGGCTCCCGGGTCCGGCTGCTGCACGACTTCCGTGCCGTCGACGGCCTGGAGCGCAACGTCGCCTGGATCCTGGAGGCGATCGAGCGCAACAGCGGCGCCGAGCTGGCCGCGCTGGAGTCCGCGGCCCTGCGCGTGGGCGGCGACACCGAGCCCTACACCTTCGAGGACACCGTGCACGTCGACGCACCGGCCGAGGAGGTACGGAACTTCCTGCACGACGCGGGACGGTGGCAGGAGCGGCTCCCGCACGTGGCCCGGGTGCTGCTGAAGGAGGACACACCGGACGTCCAGCACCTGGAGATGGACACGCGCACCCCCGACGGCTCGACGCACACCACGGCCTCCGTGCGGATCTGCCTGCCGGACGGTCGCATCACGTACAAGCAGTCGCAGACGCCGGCCCTGATGTCCGTGCACACCGGCGAGTGGACGGTGCGCGAGACCCCGTCCGGCAGCGTGGCCGTCTCCCGGCACACGGTGGTGGTCAACGCGGCGGCCGTCACCAAGGTGCTCGGTCCCTCCGCGACGGTCGCCGACGCCCGCGCCTTCATCCGCGACGCGCTCGGCGGCAACAGCACGATCACCATGCGGCACGCCAAGGAGTTCGCGGAGCGGCTGGGCCGCGCCGAGCCGGTCGCCGCGGCCGAGTACGCCTCCCTCCAGCAGTTCTACGCCCGGCAGATGCGGCTCCTCGACGAGGGCGACGGGGACGCCTGGGCCGGCACGTTCACCGACGACGGGGTCTTCGGCCAGAGTTCGTTCACCGAGCCGGTGCGGGGGCGGACGTCGATCGCCGCGGCGGTGCGCGAGCGGCCCGCGGCACCCCCCGGCACGGTGCGCCGGCACTGGCTGGGCCTGCCGGCCGCCTGGCGGTTCCCGGACGGTTCGGTGCGCACCGCCTACGACGCCCTGGTCCTGTCGACGTCGGCGGGTGCCGCGCCCGTGCTCCGGCTGAGCACGTCGTGCCGGGACGTCCTCGTCGCCGACGGCGACAGCTGGCTGGTGCGCCACCGGTACGTCGGCCACGACGGGCAGTGAGGCCCACCGCGCCGGGCCGTGCCCGCAGTCGGGGACCGCACGGGCCCCGCGGGGCCGGCCCACCACTCGCGACAAAGGGGAGATAGATGAAGGTCCTGTTCACCACGTTCGCCGCGAAGTCCCACATGCATGCCCAGGTGCCGCTGGCCTGGGCCCTCCAGACCGCCGGCCACGAGGTGCGTGTCGCCAGCCAGCCCGACCTGGCGGAGGACATCACCCGTACCGGTCTGACCGCCGTCTGCGTCGGTGAGCCGCTGCTGCTGGAGGAGCAGATGCAGCGGGTGAACGAGGGCCTGGGCGAGGACGCCGAGATCATGGAGAGCCAGGCGGAAGCCGGGATGGACATGACGGAGACCCGTCCCGAGATGCTGACGTGGGACCACGTGCTCGGCGTGTTCACCGCGATGACGGCGATGGCCTTCCAGAACTCCTGCCCCGAGCGCATGATCGACGACCTGGTCGCGTTCAGCCGCGAGTGGCAGCCCGACCTGGTGGTGTGGGACACGCTGTCCTTCGCCGGACCGGTGGCCGCACAGGTGACCGGCGCCGCTCACGCCCGGCTGCTGTTCGGGCTCGACCTGCTGGGGCGGATGCGCGAGACCTTCCTGGACCTCCAGGCGGAACGGCTGCCCGAGCAGCGGGACGATCCGCTGCGCGAGTGGCTGACCTGGACGCTCGGCCGCTACGGAGCCGAGTTCCAGGAGGAGGTGGCGGTCGGGCAGTGGACCATCGACCCGGTACCGCCGTCGATGCGCTTCCCGGTCAGGCAGCCGTTCGTGCCGCTGCGCTACATCCCCTACAACGGGCAGGCCGTCGTACCGGACTGGCTGCACGAGCCGCCGAAGAAGCGGCGGGTCTGCCTGACGCTGGGCGTGGCCCACCGCGAGGTGCTGGACGGCGACCGGGCCTCGATCGGCGAGCTGGTGTCGGCGCTGGCCGAGCTGGACGTCGAGGTGGTGGCGACGCTCAACGCCAAGCAGCTCGCCGGGCTGGAACTGCCCGACAACGTCAGGGCCGTGGACTTCGTGCCGCTCAACGCGCTGCTGCCGACCTGCGACGCGGTGGTGCACCACGGCGGCTCGGGCACCTTCCAGACCGCGCTGGCGCACGGCGTCCCGCAGCTGATCGTGCCCGACATGGTCTGGGACACCATCCACAAGGCCAAGCAGCTGGAGAAGTCCGGCGCGGGGCTGTACGTGCAGGACCCGGACCACTACACCGCGCAGGAGCTGCGCGACCACGTGCTGCGCCTGCTGGACGAGCCGTCGTTCGCCGAGAACTGCGCGCGGATCCGCCGGGAGATGGTCGGCACGCCGAGCCCCAACGACATCGTCCCGCTGCTGGAGAAGCTGGTCGCCGAGCACCGCGCGGCCCGTGGCTCCGACGGCACTCTCCGAGAGGAGCGGTAGATGGCTGCCGCCGTGAGGTTCCGCGAACTCGCCGTGTCCGGCGCGTACGCCTTCACCCCGCCCGTCTTCGAGGACGAGCGCGGTCTGTTCACCTCGCCCTACCAGGAACCCGCGTTCGTCGAGGCCCTCGGGCACCCGCTGTTCCGGGTGGCGCAGTCCAACCACAGCAAGTCGCGCCGGGGCACGGTACGGGGCATCCACTACACCGTCACCCCGCCGGGTGTGGCGAAGTACGTGTACTGCGCCCGGGGCCGTGCCATCGACATCGTCGTGGACATCCGGGTCGGCTCGCCCACCTTCGGCCGCTGGGACTCCACCGTGCTCGACCCGGAGGGGTTCGGCGCGATGTACTTCCCGGTCGGGGTCGGGCACGCCTTCGTCGCCCTGGAGGACGACACGGTGATGTCGTACATGCTCTCCGGGAGTTACGAGGCGCACAACGAGCTCTCGCTGTCACCGCTCGATCCCGCGCTCGGCCTGCCGATCCCGGCCGACGTGGAGCCCCTGCTGTCCGCCCGGGACACGGCGGCGCCCCTGCTCGCGCAGGTGCGGGCGGAGGGCGGACTGCCCGAGTACGACAAGTGCCGTGACATCGAGGCCGCACTGTGGCGGCCCTGATCGGTGACCGCGCGGCGTCCGCGGGAACCCGGGTCGCGGTGCTGGGTGCCACCGGCTGCGTCGGCCGCTGCGTCGGCGACGCGCTGGAGCGCGAGGGGTACGAGGTGCTGGCCGTCGCCCGGCACCGCGCGCCGGCGGTGGCCGGACGGGTCTTCGCCGACCTGGACGTGGCGGCCGTGCCGCCCGCCGACCTCGCCGGCCTGCTGACCCGGCACCGGGTGGGCGCGGTGGTCAATGTGACGGGCGGCTGGGGCACGACCGAGCAGGAGATGCGCTACGCGCACATCACCCTGGTCGAGCGTCTGTTGTCGGCCCTGGAGCTGACGGCCGGGCGGCCCCGTCTCGTCCACGTGGGATCCATCCACGAGTACGGGCCCGTCCCCGAACCCACCGCGGTCGGCGAGGAGTTCGTCCCGCGGCCGGCCACGAGCTACGCCCGGACCAAGCTGTCCGGCTCCCAGCTGGTGCTCGACGCCGCCCGGGCCGGCCGGCTGGAGGCGCTGGTGCTGCGCGCGGTCAACGTGTGCGGACCGCACACGACCCGGGCGAGCTTCCTCGGTTCGGTGGTCGAACGGCTGCGGGCCGCGGACGCGGACCGGCCGGTGGTGCTGCGGGTCGCGGACGCGCGCCGGGACTTCGTCGACGTGCGCGACCTGGCCGAGGCCGTGGTCCTCGCCGTCGCGTCGCCGGTGACCGGGCGGGTCGTCAACATCGGCCGCGGGCAGGCCACCTCCATGCGGGAACTGGTGGATCTGCTGGTCTCCGCGTCGGGGCTGCCGCCCGGGCGGCTCCGGGTCGAGGACGGGCCGGTCTCCAGCAAGGGCGGCGGCTGGACCCTGGCCGACATCCGCCTGGCCGGCGAACTGCTCGGCTGGAAGCCGCGCGTCCCGCTGGCCGAGACCATGCGGGCGACGTGGGAGACACCTGCCGGATGAGCCACCCGGGCGGGCCGGCCCGCGCCCCGTCCACCACGAGGGAGACCAGAGGCGTGCACACGAGTGCTGAGGAGCGCAGATGGCCGATGTGACGGCTCGTATCGCGAGGTCGGCGGCCGCGCTGGCGAGCCCGCAGACCGACCTGGCGGGGTTCGACGACTGGTTCGCGCGGTACGGAGAGCAGATCTACACGACGGCCGAGCGCATCCCGCTGGCCGCCCTCGACCAGTGGTACCAGACACCGGTGACCGGTGATCTGCGCCATCGGAGCGGCAAGTTCTTCACGGTGCACGGCCTGCGGGTGCAGATCCCGGGCAACAGCGTGCCCTGGTGGGACCAGCCCATCATCGACCAGCCCGAGGTCGGCATCCTGGGCATCCTGGTCAAGGAGTTCGACGGGGTGCCGCACCTGCTGATGCAGGCCAAGGCGGAACCGGGCAACCCGGGCGGCCTGCAGCTCTCCCCCACCGTGCAGGCGACCCGGAGCAACTACACCGGCGTCCACAAGGGCAAGCCCGTGCCGTACCTCGACTACTTCCGGGACACCGCACGGCACCGGGTGATCGCGGACGTACGGCAGTCGGAGCAGGGCGCCTGGTTCTTCCGCAAGCGCAACCGCAACATGGTGGTGGAGACGGCCGGCGAGGTGGAGGTCCTGGAGGGCTTCCGCTGGTTCACGCTCGGGCAGGTGTACCGGCTGCTGGCGCGGGACGACGTCATCAACATGGACGCGCGGACCGTACTGGCCTGCCTGCCGCACACGTCCCGTCCGGACGGCGCCCTGCACCGCATGACCGACGTGCTGAGCTGGATCGCCGGGACCCGTTCCCTGGCCACCGTGCACACCGAGCGGATCGCGCTCAACGCGCTGGACGAGTGGCAGCACACCGAGATGGGCTACTCGCACGAGAGCGGCGGCTTCTTCGACGTCATCGGGGTCCGCGTGACCGCCGCCGGGCGGGAGGTCGCCACGTGGCACCAGCCGATGATCGAGCCGCGCGGCACCGGGGTCATCGCCTTCCTGCACCGCGAGTTCAACGGAGTGCCGCACGTGCTGATGCACGCCCGCACCGAACCGGGCTACGCGGACGTCGTCGAGCTGGCGCCGACCGTGCAGTGCGTGCCGGACAGCTACGGATGGCTGCCGCCCGGGGCCAGACCGCGCCATCTGGACGAGGTGCTGTCGGCCGCAGCCGACCGCATCCGCTACGAGGCCGTGCTCTCCGAGGAGGGCGGCCGCTTCTTCCACGCCCGCAACCGCTACCTGATCGTGGACAGCGACGTGCCCGAGGACCCCGGCCACCCCGACTACCGCTGGCTGACCATGCATCAGCTGACCGAGCTGCTGAGGCACAGCCACTACCTGAACGTGCAGGCACGGAGCCTGGTGGCATGTCTGCGCGGCGTCGAGGCGGCCCCCCTCACCGGCTGACCCGCGTGCACGACGCCGAAGGCCCGGCCGGACCCCTCCGCCGGGCCTTCGGTGTGCGAGGCGTGCCGTGCCCGGAGCGCCGCACCGGCTCAGAGACCGGCCAGCACGTCGCGCAGCACGCTGATCACCTTGTCCTGGACGTCGGGGGCGAGGGCCGGGTACATGGGCAGCGAGAAGATCTGGCCGGCCAGTTCCTCGGTGACGGGCAGCGAGCCCTGGCGGTAGCCGAGGTGGGCGAACCCGGTCATGGTGTGCACCGGCCAGGGGTAGCTGATGTTCAGCTCGATGTCGTACTTCCTGAGTGCCTCGATGATGTCGTCGCGCCGGGGGTGGCGCACCGTGTAGACGTAGTACACGTGCTCGTTGCCCGCCGCGGTGCGGGGCAGCACGAGGTCCGTGCCGGCGAGCCCCTCCTCGTAGCGCCGGGCGACGGCCCGCCGTCCGGCCACGTAGTCGTCCAGGCGGCGCAGCTTGCGCCGCAGGATCTCCGCCTGCACCTCGTCGAGGCGGGAGTTGTGGCCCGGGGTGCCCACGACGTAGTAGCGCTCCTCCATGCCGTAGTAGCGCAGCCGGCGCAGCGCGCGGTGGGCGTCGTCCCGGGAGGTCAGTACGGCGCCGCCGTCGCCGTAGGCGCCGAGCACCTTCGTCGGGTAGAAGGAGAACGCCGCGGCGTCGCCCGTGGTGCCGGCGAGCCGGCCGTCGCGGCGGGCCCCGTGGGCCTGTGCGCAGTCCTCGACGACGAGCAGGCCGTGTTCGGCGGCGAGCCGTTCCAGCGGCGCCAGGTCGACGCACTGCCCGTAGAGGTGGACCGGGAGCAGGCACCGGGTCCGGGGCGTCAGGGCGGCGGCCACCTGGTCGGTGTCCATGAGGTAGGTGTCCGGGTCCACGTCGACGAAGACCGGGGTGGCGCCGACCGAGTCGATGGCCACCACGGTGGGTGCCGCGGTGTTGGACACGGTGACGACCTCGTCCCCGGGACCGACGCCGAGCGACTGGAGGGCCAGTTTGATGGCGTTGGTGCCGTTGTCGACGCCGACGCAGTGCCCGGCGCCGTGGTAGGCGGCGAACTCCTGCTCGAAGCCGCGCACGCTGTCGCCGAGGACGAGCCGGCCCGAGCTGAAGACCGTCTCCACGGCGTCCAGAATATCGGCACGTTCGTTCTCGTATTCCTGTAGATAGTCCCATACGAGAGTGGTCATTGCTTCTTTCCCTCCCATTACCGATGCCTGCCGCAGGATGTCACGGTCCCCTGGCAGCACATCACACCGCCAAGACGCTTCACAACCCCCGGCATTCCTCTATTCCCAGTCGATTTACGCTGGATCCGGAATTGCCGTCCTTGCTGCCGGACAAATCCTGTCGTTAGCATGTACAGAAATCGAGGACAGGGGCATACCCATGAAGGGGATTATTCTCGCCGGCGGTTCGGGAACAAGGCTCCATCCAATAACCGTCTCCGTCTCGAAACAGCTCCTCCCGGTCGGCGACAAGCCGATGATCTACTATCCGCTCTCGGTGCTGATGCTCGCGGACATCAGGGAAATCCTGCTCATCTGCACCGAGCGCGACCTGGACTCGTTCCGCAGGCTCCTGGGCGACGGCTCCCACCTCGGCCTGAGCATCGACTACGCGGTGCAGAGCCGGCCCGCCGGGCTGGCCGAGGCCTTCGTCATCGGCGCCGACCACGTGGGCGACGACGACGTGGCGCTGGTTCTCGGAGACAACATCTTCCACGGCTACCACTTCTACGACCTGCTCCAGCGCAACGTCCGCGACGTCCAGGGCTGCGTGCTGTTCGGCTACCCGGTCGAGGACCCGGAGCGCTACGGGGTGGGCGAGACCGACGCGGCGGGACGGCTCGTCTCCCTGGAGGAGAAGCCGGCCCGGCCCCGCTCCGACCTCGCCGTCACCGGGCTCTACCTGTACGACAACGAAGTGGTGGACATCGCCAAGAACCTGCGTCCCTCGGCACGCGGAGAACTGGAGATAACCGACGTCAACCGGAATTACCTGGCCCGCGGCCGGGCCCGCCTGGTGGACCTCGGCCGCGGTTTCGCCTGGCTGGACGCCGGCACCCCGCAATCACTGCTCCAGGCCACCCAGTACGTGAGGACCCTCGAAGAACGGCAGGGCGTGCGCATTGCCTGCGTGGAGGAAGTCGCCCTGCGGATGGGATTCATCGACCCACAGCGGTGCCTTCGGCTGGGCGAGAAGATGGCACAGTCGGACTACGGCCAGTACGTGATGTCCGTGGCCCGCGACATGTCGAACTGACCGCCTTTCCGCCCCGGGGTCCGCTTCCGTCGGTCCCACCGGTTCTACCGGTGGGACCGCACACCGACGAAGAGGCCCCGGCCGGTGGGACCACCGTCCAGGAATTCCACGGAGCAGCCTGCGTCGGCGAAAGCGGAGAGGTATTCCTCTTTGGTGAACAGGGTCAGTACGTCGATCTCGGTGAACTGCTGGATGCCGGCGGCGTCGCCCACGGTGAAGCGGACCTCCATGCGGGTGGCCCGGCCCTTGCGGGTGGTGTGCGAGATCCGCGCGACGGTGCGGTGCTCCGCACGGGCCAGGTCACCCGCGACGTAGCCCTCGATGAAGTTCTCCGGGAACCACCAGGGTTCGACGACCAGGACACCGCCGGGCTCCAGGTGGTCCGTCATCGACCTGATGGCGGACCGCATGTCGGCCACCGTCTCCAGGTATCCGATGGCACAGAACATGCAGCTCACCGCGGTGTAGGTGCGGCCGAGGGAGAAGTCGCGCATGTCGCCCGCGTGCACGGTGGTGCCGGGCAGCCGCTGCTCGGCGAGCCGACGCATCGACTCCGCGATCTCCAGCCCCTCGGCGACGTCGAACAACTCGCTGAACACGCTGAGATGGGCGCCCGTGCCGCAGGCGACGTCGAGCAGCGAGTCGGCTCCCGGGTTCCGTTCGGTGATGACCCGGGCGACGTCCGCCGCCTCCTGGCCCCAGTCCTTTCCGCGGCTGCGGTAGATCTCCTCGTACACGTCCGCGAGTTCCCGGCCGTACATGTGCGTCTCCTCCGCTGTCGTCCCCGTGGGCGGGCAGTCCGGCGGGTGCCGTACCCGGCGCCCGTCCCGCATGTCCTTCGCCTCTCGTTCGCCTCACTCGTCGAGCAGTGCCACCGCCCTCGCCCAGCCGGCCCCCGCCCCCGCTATGCGCACCGGGAAGCAGGCGAGGCGGAACCCGTGCGCGACGGGCAACCGGTCGAGCCCGGCCAGCCGTTCGATCTGGCAGTACTCGCGGTCCCGGCCGATCATGTGGGCCGGCCACAGCACCGACCGGTCACCGGTCGCCCGGTAGCGGGCGATGATGTCGCCGAAGGGCGCGTCCAGGCTGAACGCGTCGGTGCCGATGACGCGGACGCCCCGGTCCAGCAGCAGGTGCACGGCCGAAGCGTCGAGCCCGGTGAAGTCCGTGAAGTACTTCTGCGTCCCCGCCCACGCGTCGGCGCCGGTCCGCAGCAGCACGATGTCCATGGGCGAGAGCGTGTGGCCGACCCGCTCCAGCTCCCGCTCGATCACGTCGGCGCCGACCGCGCCGGTGCCCCGGTCGCTCAGGTCCAGCACCACGGCGGGCCGGAAGAACCAGTCGAGCGGCAGTTCGTCGATGTGCCGCGGCGGACCCTCCCGGTAAGAGGCGCGGGTGCCGTAGTGCGAGGGCGCGTCGACGTGTGTTCCGGTGTGGGTGGTCAGCTGGAGCCGGTCCAGCGAGAGGAATTCGCCCTCCGGAAGCTCGGCCGGGTCGAACTCGATGCCGAAGTGGTCGCGCATCTCCTCGCTCATGTGCACGGCGGCCTCCTTGGGCCCGAGGACCTCGTGCACCACGGGATCGGGTTCGAAACCCGCCGCGTCGACGGGCGAGGACAGGTCGATGATGCGCACACGTGCCTCCCGGCGATGGTTGGTTGCGAGCCAGCCCATGCTCGCCAGGACAGCTAGAGAAGCGTTGGAGCGCGACTGAACGGCCGCCCGTGCTCCGGCTCGACCGATCCTGGAGCCCCTGCTGCGACCGTCATGACGTCACCGGGGCCGGGAACCGCCTCCGCCCCGGCCCACGGGAACGGCGGAAGGAACACGGCATGACAGCACAGGCCCCGACGGCCCCGGCGGACGTCTACGCCGAGGTACAGCACTTCTACGCACGGCAGATGCGGCTCCTGGACACGGGAGAGGCCGACGCCTGGGCCGGCACCTTCACCGAGGACGGCTCCTTCGCGCCGCCCTCGCGTCCTCAGCCGGTACGCGGCCGTCCGGCCCTGGCCGCGGGGGCCCGGCAGTCAGCCGCGGACATCGCCGCCCGGGGCGAGACGCAGCGCCACTGGGTCGGCATGCTCACCGTCACCCCGGCGGACGACGGCTCGCTGACGGCCGAGAGCCAGGTCACCATCATCACCGTGCCGCGCGGCGGACCCGCGCGGCTGCACCTGGTCTGCACCTGCCACGACGTCCTGGCGCGCGAGGCGGGCGAACTCCTGGTGAGGGAGCGGGTGGTGACGCGTGACGACCAGCCGTAGCGGCGGCCGGCCGTCCACCGTGCGGTCCGTCCCGCCACGGACCCGGACGTGAGCGCGGCCCAGGGCCCCGCGGCGCCCCGTGGCGTGATCGTCACGGGCGGCGGAACGGGCATCGGGCGGGCCACGGCGCGCGCGTTCGCCGAGCGGGGCGACCGCGTGCTGGTCGTGGGACGCACCCCCGCGACCCTGGCCGGAACCGCCGAGGGGCACCCCGGCATCAGCGTCCTGACCGCCGACCTCACCTCTCCCGACACGCCCCGGGCCGTCACCGACGCCGCACTGGAGGCCTTCGGACGGATCGACGTACTGGTCAACAACGCGGCCACCGGCGGGTTCGCCGCGCTCGACCGGACCGAGCCGGAAACCGCCCGCGAACAGCTCGAAGGCAACCTCCTGGCCCCGCTGCTGCTCACCCGGCAGGCCCTGGACGCCCTGGCGGCCGACGGCGGCGGCACCGTGCTGAACATCGGCTCGGCCGGCGCGCTGGGCCGCCGGGCCTGGCCGGAGAACGGGGTCTACGGCGCCGCGAAGGCGGGCCTCGACTTCCTCACCCGGACCTGGGCCGTGGAACTCGCCCCGCGCGGCATCCGGGTCCTCGGACTGGCGCCGGGCGTGATCGACACCGGTATCGGTGAACGGTCCGGCATGTCGCGGGAGGCGTACGCCGGCTTCCTGGGGCAGATCGCCGCGCGGGTCCCGGCCGGCCGGGTCGGCAGCCCCGACGACATCGCCTGGTGGGCCGTCCAACTCACCGACCCGCGCGCCGCCTACGCGACCGGAGCGGTGCTCGCGGTCGACGGCGGCCTGTCCCTCACCTGAACCGGCACCGAAGGAGCCCGCCGTGACACACACGGAGACCGACGTGACCACCACCCCCGAGGAGGTCCGGCAGACCGACAGCGAGCTGGGCCGCCATCTGCTGACCGCCCGCGGATTCCACTGGATCTACGGCACCAGCGGCGACCCGTACGCCCTGACGCTGCGCGCGGAGAGCGACGACCCCGTGGCGCTGGCCCGGCGCGTACGGGAGTCCGAGACGCCGCTGTGGCGCAGCGCCACGGGAGCCTTCGTCACCGGCCGGCACGCGGTGTCCGCCGAGGTGCTGGCCGATCCCCGGCTGAGTCTGCGCCACGCCGATCTGCCGGGTTCGCAACGGCACGTCTTCTCGGACGCCTGGAGCAATCCCCTGCTGTGCCACATCACCCCGCTGGACCGGGCCTTCCTGCACGCCCCGGGTGCCGACTACGCCCGTTGGCGGCGGGCCGCGGCGCCGGTGCTGGGCGACGCGGCGACGGACGGGCACCGGGCGGGTGCCGAACGGCTGCACGGCAAGCGGGCCGACGGACTGGGCGCCTCGTTCGACCTCATGGCGGACTACTCCCGTCCGGTGGCCGTCGAGGCCGCCGCCGCCCTGCTCGGGGTCCCGGAGGCCGAGCAGGGCCGTTTCGCGCGCGCCTGCGCGGACCTGGCGGTCGCGCTCGACGCGGTGCTGTGTCCCCAGCCGCTCGCCGTCACCCGTCGGCTCGCCGAGGCCGTGGAGGACGTGCGCGGCCTCGTCGGCGCACTGGTCGCGGCGCGACGGGCCGAGCCGGGTGACGACTTGCTCGGCACCGTCCTCGGCGCCGACCCGTCCGGCTCCGGCGCCGAGGACGCGCTCGCCGTCGGTGTGCTGGCCGCCGTGGTGGGCGTCGAGTTCACCGCCGGGCTCATCAACAACGCGGTGGAGGCGCTGCTCGCCCACCCGGTGCAGTGGGCGCTGCTCGGCGAGAGCCCGGACCTGGCGTCCTCAGCGGTGGAGGAGGCACTGCGCCACGCGCCGCCGGTCCGGCTGGAGAGCCGGATCGCCGCCGAGGACCTCACGCTCGCCGGCCAGGACGTCCCCGCCGGTTCCCAGGTGGTCGTCCACGTCGGCGCGGCCAACCGGGACCCCGAGGTGTTCCTCGCCCCGGACCACTTCGACATCACCCGTCCCCTGGCCCAGGGGCAGTTGGCGCTGTCCGGCCCGCACACCTCGCTCTTCGGGGCGTTCGCCCGGCTCCAGGCCGAGAGCGCGGTGCACGCCCTGCGCGAACGCCACCCTCGTCTCGCCCCGGCGGACGGTGTACGGCGCCGGATGCGCTCCCCCGTCCTGGGCGGCGTGCTGCGGTGGACCCTGACCACGGCGACCACTTCCGCGTAAGGGGTGACCATGCGTGTTCTGCTGACGTCCTTCGCGATGGACGCGCACTTCAACGGCTCGGTTCCGCTCGCCTGGGCGCTGCGGTGCGCCGGGCACGAGGTGCGGGTGGCGAGCCAGCCGGCGCTGACCGGGAGCATCACGGCGGCCGGGCTGACCGCCGTCCCGGTGGGCACCGACCCGCGCCTCGACGACATGGTCAAGGGGGTGGGCGGCTCGGTGCTGTCCCACCATGCCAACCAGTCGTTGGACCCCGACGACCCCGGCCGGCTCACGCCCGCCTTCCTCAAGGGCTGGGACGCGATGATGACCGCCACGTTCTTCGCCCTCGTCAACGACGATCCGATGGTCGACGACCTCGTCGCCTTCGCCCGCGAGTGGCAGCCGGACCTCGTCCTGTGGGAGCCCTTCACGTTCGCGGGCGCGGTCGCCGCGATGGCGACCGGCGCGGCCCACGCGCGGGTGCTCTCCTTCCCCGACCTCTTCCTGTCCATGCGCCGGGCCTTCCTCGCCCAGCTCGGCCCCGCCGCGGCGAACCCGGCCGACGGGCCGGGCGGGGCGCACCCCGACGACTGCCTGGGCCAGTGGCTCCAGTGGACGCTCGGCCGCCACGGCGTCGCCTTCGACGAGCGGGCGGTGACGGGACAGTGGTCGGTCGACCAGGTGCCGCGCAGCTTCCGCCCGCCCTCGGACGGTCCCGCCGTGGGCATGCGCTACGTCCCCTACAACGGCCCCGGGCCCGCCGTGGTGCCCGACTGGCTCCGCACCCCGCCGAAGCGTCCCCGCGTGTGCGTCACCCTGGGGCTGACGGCCCGGACCTCCGAGTTCCCCAACGCCGTCCCGGTCGACCTCGTCCTCAAGGCGATCGACGGCCTCGACATCGAGGTGGTGGCCACTCTCGGCGCCGAGGAGCGGAGGCTGCTGACCCATGTCCCGGACAACGTGCGCCTGGTGGACCACGTGCCGCTGCACGCCCTGCTGCCGAGCTGTGCGGCCATCGTTCACCACGGCGGCGCCGGCACCTGGTCGACGGCGCTGGCCGAGGGCGTTCCGCAGATCGCCATGGGCTGGATCTGGGACGCGATCGAACGGGCGCGCCGCCAGCAGGAGCTGGGCGCCGGTCTCCACCTCCCCTCGCACGAGGTGACGGTCGAGGGGCTGCGGAGCCGGCTCGTGCGGATCCTCGAGGAGCCCTCGTTCACCGCTGCCGCCGCGCGGCTGCGGGCGGAGGCCGAGTCCGAGCGGACCCCGGCCGAGGTGGTGCCGGTACTGGAGCGGCTGACCGCCCAGCACCGCGCCCACGGACACCGTCGTCACCCGGAGGGCGGGTCCGCGCCGTGCGCCTCCTGATCACCGGCGGAGCCGGATTCATCGGCTCCCACTACGTGCGTTCCCTGCTCGCCGGCGACCTGCCCGGTCCCCGGCCGGACCGGGTGACGGTCGTCGACCTGCTCACCTACGCGGGGAGCACGGACAACCTGCCCCTGACGGATCCCCGGCTGGACTTCCGGCAGCTGGACATCTGCGACCTCGACGCCCTCCTGAAGGTGTTCCCCGGCCACGACGCGGTGGTGCACTTCGCGGCCGAGACCCACGTCGACCGCTCCCTGACGGGGGCGGCGGAATTCGTCCGCACCAATGTGCTGGGGACCCAGGCGCTGCTGGAGGCGAGCCTGTCCTGCGGCGTGGCCACCTTCGTGCACGTCTCGACGGACGAGGTCTACGGGTCCATCGCCGAGGGCACCTGGACCGAGGACGAGCCGCTGCTGCCCAACTCGCCCTACGCGGCGTCGAAGGCGGGCAGCGACCTCGTCGCCCGGTCCTACTGGCGCACGCACGGGCTGGACGTGCGCATCACGCGGTGTGCCAACAACTACGGCCCCCGCCAGCACCCGGAGAAGCTCATCCCCCTGTTCGTCACCGAGCTGCTGGCAGGGCGGACCGTCCCGCTGTACGGGGACGGCGGCAACGTCCGGGAGTGGCTGCACGTGGAAGACCACTGCCGGGGCGTCCACGCGGTGCTGACCGGCGGGCGGCCCGGCGAGGTCTACAACATCGGCGGCGGCACCCACCTGACGAACCGCGACATGACCTCAAGGCTCCTCGAACTGTGCGGCGCCGACTGGTCGCGGGTGCGCCGCGTGCCGGACCGCAAGGGGCACGACCTGCGGTACGCGGTCGACGACTCCAAGATCCGCCGGGAACTGGGCTACCGGCCCCGGCTGTCCCTGGACGACGGACTGCGCGAGGTCGTCGACTGGTACCGCGCGCGCACCCTCCCGCACGCGGCGGCGGGCCCGCCCCGGGGTGCCGCGGACGGTCCCTCCTAGGGATCGGGCACAGGACACAGGAGAGCCGGCCCCCGTCAGGAGGCCGGCTCTTCGCCGGACGCGGCTCGTCTCAGCGGGCGACGACCCGGGCGGCCTTGCGCACCTGTTCCACCAGGAGTGCCTGGCGCAGCAGGGCCTCCCTCAGGCCGGCCCGGTCGGCTCCGGACAGGACCGCCGCCGCGAACGCGTCGAGGGCGTTGCCCACCTGGTGGTCCGCCGGCAGCGTCAGCTCGGTGAGCCGGTCCTGCTGTTCGATGCGGACGACCGGGCGGTGCTCACGGGGCGGCGTGAAGGCCCGCGGCACGCTGAGCCTGCCCCGGCTGCCCCACAGGGCGTAGGTGGAGCGGTAGGAGTGCTGGAACCCGAAGTCGAGCTGGGCGGTGACCCCGGTCGCCGTGGACAACAGCACGCTGCCCGCGACGTCGACCCCGGTGCGCTCGTCGACGCGCAGACAGGCCCCGAGGACGTCCAGCTCCCCGTCGAGGTGCAGCTGGGCCGCGCGCAGGGGGTAGACGCCCACGTCCAGCAGGGCACCGCCGCCGAGCGACGCACTGTGCCGGAAGGACGCCGGGTCGGGGGGCGGCACCCCGAAGGAGCTGGAGAAGACGCGGAGTTCACCGATCTCGCCGAGCATCCCCCGTACCGCCGCGTGCTGCGAGTGGTGCAGGAACATGAAGTTCTCGGTGAGCGCCAGATCGAGCCGGGCGGCCGTCTCGACCAGCTCGGCGCTCTGCGCGTACGTGGTGCTCAGCGGCTTCTCCACCAGGACGTGCTTGCCGGCGGTCAGCGCCCGCGCGACCCATTCGTGGTGCATGCCCGGAGGCAACGGCACGTACACCGCGTCGATGTCGTCCCGGTCCAGCAGCGCCTGGTAGCCGGTCACCGCCGCGCAGCCGAAGCGCCTCGCGAGGCGTTCGCCGCGCGCCCCGTCCCGGCTGGCCACGGCCACCAGCCGCACCGACCGGTGCTCCGCGAGCGCGGGCAGGATCCGGCGCACCGCGATGTCGGCGCAGCCCAGGACTCCCATACGAAGCACCGGTCGCGGAGTGTCCTCGGACATCTGCCACCTCACCTGTCGGATACATCGCGGACACAAGCTAGCCGGGCCGGGTCGAAGGCCCCTGGAAGCCCGCTGGAGCAGGCCTTTTCAGCGGGGACTCCACAGCTCTTCGACCGGTCGGCGCGAGCATGGCCCCGAGGCATTCCTGACGGGAGGGACGGCTATGACGTCGGACACCAAGGCCCTGATCCTGGAGCAGGTCCGCGAGTACCACAGGCAGCAGCGGCCCGGACACTTCGAGCCGGGAGTGACGCCGATCCTCTCCTCGGGAGCGGTCCTGGACGAGGAGGACCGGGTCGCGCTGGTGGCGGCGGCCCTGGACCTGAGGATCGCGGCCGGGGCGCACTCCCGGCGTTTCGAGAGCAGGTTCGCCCGCCACATCGGAGTGCGCAAGGCGCACCTGGTGAACTCCGGCTCCTCGGCCAACCTGCTGGCGCTGTCGGCCCTGACCTCCGACCGGCTCGGGGACCAGCGGCTGCGCCCGGGGGACGAGGTGATCACCGTGGCCGGCGGTTTCCCCACGACGGTCAACCCGATCTTCCAGAACGGGCTCACCCCGGTCTTCGTGGACCTGGAGCTCGGCACGTACAACACGACCGCGGAGCGCGTCGCGGCGGCGATCTCGGACCGCACCCGGGCCATCATGATCGCGCACACCCTCGGCAATCCGTACGAGGCGGCGGAGATCCAGCAACTGGCCACCGACCACGACCTGTTCTTCGTCGAGGACAACTGCGACGCGGTGGACTCGACCTACCGGGGGCGCAAGACGGGCACGTTCGGCGACCTGGCCACCGTCAGCTTCTATCCGGCCCACCACATCACGACGGGCGAGGGCGGCTGCGTCCTCACCAGGAACCTCGAACTCGCCCGGATCGTCGAGTCGTTCCGCGACTGGGGCCGTGACTGCTGGTGCGAGCCGGGCGAGGACAACACCTGCCTGAAGCGCTTCGACTACCAGCTCGGTGACCTGCCCAAGGGCTACGACCACAAGTACATCTTCTCGCACATCGGCTACAACCTGAAGGCGACCGATCTCCAGGGCGCCCTGGCACTGACCCAGTTGGACAAGCTGGAGGAGTTCGGTGCGGCCCGGCGGCGCAACTGGCAGCGGCTGCGCGACGGGCTGGCGGACGTGCCGGGGCTGCTGCTGCCCAGCGCGACGCCGGGCAGCGACCCGAGCTGGTTCGGGTTCGTGATCACCGTGCTGCCCGACGCCACCTACACCCGCCGCGACCTGATCGCCTTCCTGGAGGACCGGCGCATCGGCACACGACGGCTGTTCGGCGGCAACCTCACCCGGCATCCGGCCTATCTCGGCAGCCGGCACCGGGTGGCGGGCGACCTGCGCAACTCGGACGTCATCACCGAGCAGAGCTTCTGGATCGGCGTGTATCCGGGCATCACCGAGGAGATGACCGACTACATGGTCGAGTCCGTCGTGGAGTTCGTCGCCAAGAACGGCTGAGCCGCCCGGGCCCGGTCAGCCGATCATCCGGTCGAGCAGCAGGTCGTCCCCGCGCTCCGGCGCGTCCAGCCATGGCTCGGCCGCGAGCACCGCCTGCTGCATCCGCTGCAGGCGCGGGGACGGCGACAGGCCCAGTTCCTCGGCCAGCCGGCGGCGCAGCCGCTGGTAGACGTCCAGCGCCTGCCAGGACCGGCCCGCCCGGTACAGTGCCGCCATGCACTGGGCGTGCAGTCCCTCGTGCAGCGGGTGACGCCCAGTCAGCTCGATCAGCTCGGACAGCACTTCGGCGTGACGTCCCAGTCGCAGGTCCGCCTCCACGCACCGCTCCAGCACGCCGAGCCTGCTCTCCTCCAGCCGGGCCACCTCGATGCTCAGTACCGGCCCGATGCGCACGTCGACCAGGGCCGATCCGCGCCACAGCGCCAGCGCCTCCCTGAAGTGCGCCGACGCCCTCTCCTGCCGGTCCTCGCCGACGGCCGCCCGGCCCGCGGCAACCAGCCGCTCGTAGCGCGGTACGTCGACGGCGTCCTCGGGCGCCCGCCAGCAGTAGCCGCCGTACTGGGTGACGAGGACGTCCTTGGCGGACACTCCGGCGTCGGCGCCGTAGGCGGCGGTGAGCTGCCGGCGCAGTTGGAGGATGTACGTGTGCAAGGTGGCCAGCGCGCTCTGCGGCGGCTCGCTGCCCCAGATCTCCTCCATCAGCGTCCCCACCGGCACCACGCGGTTCGCGTGGATGGCGAGCAGCGCGAGGATCTGGCGCGGCTTGGCCGCCGACGGGACGATCGACCGGCCACGCACCTCGGCCGTGAGCGGCCCCAGTAACCAGATGTCCATATTGCGGTCCCCCATGTGGTCGGCACGGCACCCCGAGAACTTCCTGCTGTGGGAGTCTCGCCGACCGCTTCCGGTCCGAACCAGTGCGACGGGCCCGACCAGGCGTATGAGGAGCTTAGGGGGCAAGAGGTGGGTTCCTCACATGTGCCCTGTGCGAAATGCACTGCTGTCCACCGGCCCGGGTCGACAGAATGATGTCGACCGCAACGGCCACGGGCGGGGGTTCGGCACGCCGTCACGGCCTTCGAAAGCGACAGGAGACACACATGTCACGGACCACTTCCCGGCCCGAGGCCGACGTGGTGACCGCAGGGGTCGCGGACGATCTGGTGATCACGGAGTTCGGCCACGAGCCCGAAGCGCTCACCGACAGCCGCATCTGCAT
Organism: Kitasatospora aureofaciens; assembly: GCA_000720845.1. Classification (GTDB taxonomy): domain Bacteria; phylum Actinomycetota; class Actinomycetes; order Streptomycetales; family Streptomycetaceae; genus Streptomyces. The sequence goes on from JODU01000030.1 coordinate 120,573, forward strand.
CTGCTGGACGCCCGCGTCCGGCACCGGGTCGTCCGCGGACGGCGGCACCCGGTTCTGAAGCGCCGTCCGGCGGAGGGCGGGCTCCCCCGGCTGGGATTCGCACCGCATCTGCGGGTGGACTCCGCTCCGGGGGAGCCGGTCTTCCTCATGGCGGAAGACCGGGTGACCACGCTCGACGGGCACCAGGTGGCTCTGCTGGCCCCGTTGCTCGACGGCACCCGGGACCTGCCCACGATCATCGCCGAGGCGGCTCCCGCGCTCCCGGCCGACGTCACCGGCCGGCTGGTCGACAGGCTCCTTCAGGCGGGGCTGCTGCACGCCTTCGAGGCGGACGGGCCGACCGCACCGGAACGCGCCTACTGGTCGCTGACCGGTCTGGCCGCGCGGCCCGGAGCAGCCGCCTCCCCGCTGCTGGCCTCGGTCGACCTCACCGCCGAGGATCCGGGCGCGTTGCGCGGGGCGGTGTCCGCGGCAGGGTTGCATCCGGCGCCCGAGGACGGCGGACGTGCCGGTCTGACGCTGGTCCTGTGCCACGACTACCTCGATCCGCGGCTCGGCGCCCTGGACGCGGAGCACCGTGCCGAGGGCCGCGGCTGGCTGCCGGTGCGGGCCAGCGGCACACATCTGTGGATCGGCCCGTTCCTCACCCCCGGCGACGGCCCCTGCTGGAGCTGCCTCGCGGACCGGCTCCGGCTGCGCCGGCGCGGCGAGGCCCATGTGCGGCACCGTCTCGGGCTCGGCGGGCCCGCCTCGCACCGGCCCGCCTACCTGCCCGCGGGGCGTACGGCCGCCCTCCACCTGGCGCTGCTGGAGGCCGGGAAGTGGCTCGCCGGGTACCGGGACCCCGGCCAGGGCGAGCTGTGGCGGCTGGACACCCGCACGCTGGAGAGCAGCCGTCATCCCGTGCGGCGCCGTCCGCAGTGTGCCCGCTGCGGTGACCCCGGGCTGGTGCGCAAGCGGGTGTCGGCCCCGGTCGTGCTGTCCCACCGGCCGGTCCACGACACCGGCGGCGGGTACCGGACCCTCGATCCCGGCCGGATGCTGGAGCGCTACGGCCACCTCGTGGACCCCGTCACCGGGGTGGTCGGTGAGATCCGGCGGGACCCGAGGGGGCCGCGGTTCCTCAACTGCTTCCACGCGAGTGCCCGGCCGCCGTGGGACCCCGCGCTGCCGCCGCCGGCGCTGCGCACCCCGTTGCGCACCCCCGGCTCGGGCAAGGGCGTCACCGAGACCCACGCGCGGGCGAGCGCGCTGGGCGAGGCCCTGGAGCGGTACAGCGGCCATTTCCAGGGCGACGAGCCACGCCTGCGCGGTAGTTACCGCGAGCTGGCACCGCGGGCCGTCCACCCGGACACCGTCCAGCTCTTCGACCGGCGCCAGTTCGAGGACCGGGCGGCGTGGAACGCCGCGCACGGCCCCTTCCACCAGGTGACCGAGCCCTTCGACGAGGACGCCGAGATCGACTGGACCCCCGTATGGTCCCTGACCGGGCGACGGCAGCGGCTGGCGCCGACGAGCCTGCTCTACTACAACGCCCCGGACGCGGACGCCGGTTACTGCCGGGCCACCTCCAACGGGGCCGCCGCCGGGACCAGTCTGGAGGACGCCGTCGTGCACGGCTGCCTCGAACTGGTGGAGCGGGACGCGGTCGCCCTGTGGTGGTACAACCGGACCCGGCAGCCCGGTGTGGAGCTCGACCGGCGGGACCCGTGGATCGCCGGGACGCGGGCCGCCCTCAAGGACCTGGGCCGGTCGGTGTGGGCGCTCGACCTCACGTCCGACCTGGGGATTCCCGTGGTCGCCGCCGTCTCCGCGCGGACCGCGACGCCCGCCGAGGACATCGTGCTCGGGTTCGGCGCGCACTTCGATCCCCGCGTCGCGCTGCTGCGTGCGCTGACCGAGCTCAACCAGATGCTGCCGCCGCTGGTGGACGGTCCGGCCACTGGGGAAACGGCCTACACCGGCACGGACGAGGAGGCGCTGCGCTGGTTCCGGCACGCCACCACGGCCAACCAGCCCCACCTGTTGCCGGCCGCACGCCGGCCCGCCCGTCCTCCGAGGGCGCCGCGTCCGCCCGCCGACGCCGCGGCCCAGGCCGAGTCGCTGGTCGCGCTGCTGGACCGGCACGGTCTCGAAGTGCTCGTGCTCGACCAGACACGCCCCGACGTCCAGCTGCCCGTCGCCAAGGTGCTCGTGCCCGGACTGCGTCCCCACTGGGCGGGATTCGGCCCGGGGCGCCTGTTCGACGTACCGGTCGCGCTCGGCCGGCTGGCCCGGCCGCGGGACTTCGCCGAACTCAATCCGCTGCCGCTCCATCTGTGACGCGAAGCGTGCCCACGCACCGCCGCCGGGGCCGACCGCGTTGTCAACTCCGATGACAAAAAGGGATGTTGCACGTACCCGCCACGCCAGGAAGCCCCCTTCCGAGTGGTTTTGATTGATTAGGATCGATCGTGTGTCACGCTCTCCCGGTTTGACCGAGAGAGCGGGCCGCGGCACGACATGACTCATCGATTCGTACGGTTCATCCGGAAGGACAAGAGATGAGCGGTTCTGCCCCGCACGACGGTGCGCGTGCCGACCGGGAGGACGCGAGCAGCAGGCACCTCGCCGCAGGCGCCGCCACCACCATCACCGTCGCCGTCCTGGTGGCCTTCTTCGCCATCGGCGTCATCTACCTGCTGGAGGCCCGTCCCTCGCCCGTGGGCCTGGCCGCGGGCATCGCCTCGCTGCTGCTCGTCTACGGGCTGCAGCTGACCCACTCCTTCCCCCACCTGTCGCCCTGGGCCGCGCGCAGACGGCGCCTGACCTTCGGATCGCAGGTCCTCCTCACCTACCTCCCGTTCCTCGTCTACACCGAGGCCTGGCTCGCCACGCCCGGCTTCCTCGCGGGTTCCGCCCTGCTCGTCCTGCCCTCCCCCTGGCGATGGGCGGCCTTCGTGACGGTCGTGGCATCGGCGGGCCTGCTCGTCCTGCGGACCGGCGTGGGCCGCGGTTCCCTCGTGTACGGGACCGTCGCGACGGCGCTGACCGGCCTGGTGGTGTTCGGGCTCTCGGAGCTGACCCGGCTCGTCCGGGAGGCGCACCACACCCGCGGCGAGCTGACCCGGATGGTCCTGGAGGCGGAACGGCTCCGTTTCTCCCGCGACCTGCACGACCTGCTGGGCATCAATCTGACCACCATCGCGTACAAGTGCGAACTGGCGCGGCGACTGCCGCCGTTCCAGCACGTCCGCCGGCACCAGGTGCTCACGGAGATCCTGGAATCCGTCCAGCACGCCTTCGACGACGTCCGGGCGGCTTCCCAGGCCTACCGGGCCCTGTCCCTGGCCACCGAGATCGACACCGTCCGCGCCACCCTGGAGGACATGGGCGTGCACACCACGTTCCGGGGCAGCGTCGGCGTGCTGCCGCAGGCCGTCGAGACGACCCTGGCGACCGTGCTGCGGGAGGGGGTCACGAATCTGCTGCGGCACAGCAGGGTCAGCACCTGTGTGGTGGAGCTGGCACACGAGGGGGACACCGTCGTCCTGGAGCTGAGCAACGACGGAGTCGTGGACCGGCCCGCCGCGCCGGGGGGAAGCGGCCTGGCGAACCTGCGGGAACGCGTCGAGGCGGTGCACGGGAAGCTGTGCACGGAGATCAGGGACGAGAAGTGGTTCCGGCTGACGGCGGTGGTGCCGGTGCCGGTGGCGGGCGACGCCCCGGCGGACAGCGTCTTCCGGCCCGCCCTGCGGCCCACCCCCACCGGAGTGAACAACTCCGCGTCCGTGGCCTGAACGCGCGGGCCCGGGTGGCGTGCGGGACGCCCCCGGCACCGGTCAGATCCAGCCTTCCTCGCGCGCGATCCGTACCGCGTCCATGCGGTTGCGGGCGCCCAGCTTGACCACCGCGCTGCTCAGGTAGTTGCGCACCGTACCCCTGGAGAGGAACAGGCGGCGTGCGATGGCCGCGACGTCCTCGCCCACGGCGGCGAGCCGGAGGACCTCCAGTTCCCGCGGTGCCAGCGGCTGGGTCGTCGCCTCCAGTGCCGCGACGGCCAGTTGGGAGTCGATGGCCCGCTCGCCGGCGGCCACCGCCCGGATCGACGCGGCGAGTTGGGACGGGGCGACGTCCTTGCGCATGAATCCCGTCACTTGGCTGGCCAGTGCCCGGCGCAGGGTGTGGGGGGTGCCGAGGCCCGTGAGGATGAGGATCCGGCAGTCGGGGACGACGGTACTCAGCTCGGCGGCGGCTGCGATACCGTCCATGCCGGGAAGACCTATGTCGAGCACGGCCACGTCCGGCTGGAGGGCGCGCGCCTTCGGGACGACCTCGTCGCCGCGGCCGACTTCGGCGACCACTTTCATGTCGGCTTCCAGACTCAGGAGTTCGGCCAGCGCACCCCGTAATATCGCCATGTCCTCGGCGATGAGGATCCGTATCATGCCCCCCCTACCCCATGGTTGCCGTCAACCTTCCTGGTCAGGGAAAGGGGCGCCTGCGCACTCCGCACGCGAAGCGTTCGCCTGCGCCGACGGCTTCCGACAGCTGGGCTTCAACCTACCACTGCCATTACGCCAAAAAGTTGACGTGGATTCAGCGCCGCGCAGGGTGAAGAACCGCCCGTGACATGGGCGGACGCGGCACGCCGCCCCGGCGGCGCGCCGCGTCCGTTCACCCCACGGGCAGGGCCGGGCCCGTCAGATGTGCCCCACGCCCGCGCCCGCCTCCGCGTTCTCGCCGCGCTTGGTGAGGAAGGCGACGAACACCGCCACGACCGCGACCCCGGCGGCCACGAGCGAGGCGAGGCTCATGCCGGAGATGAAGGTGTCGTGGGCGACGTCCGTGATCTTCTCGGCGACCTGCGCGGGGGTGCCCGGGGGCACCGGCGCGACGCCCTGCTGCACGGCCTGACCCGTCAGCTCCTGCTGGTCCGGGGTGAGTTCGGGCAGGCCCGCGTCGGCCCAGTTGCCCGCCAGGTCGTTGTCGACCTTGGAGGCCATCACGGCGCCCAGCACCGCCGTACCGAGGCTGCCGCCGATCTGCATCGCCGCCTGCTGGAGGCCACCAGCGACGCCGGACAGCTCCATCGGCGCGTTGCCCACGATGACCTCCGTGGCGCCCACCATGACCGGGGCGAGGCCGAGACCGAGCAGCGCGAACCAGACGGACATCGCCAGGCTGCCGGTGTCCGTCTCCAGGGTGGACATGCCGTACATGGCGATCGCGGTGCAGGCCATGCCCCCCGCGAGCGGGATGCGGGGGCCGACCTTGGTGATCATCGCCCCGGCCAGCGGCGAGGCGACGATCATCATGGCCGTGAGCGGCAGCAGGTGCAGGCCGGCGTCGATCGGGCTCATGCCGTGCACGTTCTGCAGGTAGAAGGTGACGAAGAACAGGCCGCCCATGAAGGCGATGGCCATCAGGACCATCAGGACCACACCGGCCGACAGCGGCACCGAGCGGAACATCGCCAGCGGGATCAGCGGTTCCCTCACCTTGGTCTCCCAGACGGAGAACACGACGAAGCCCACCACCGACCCGGCGATGAACAGCCAGGTCTGACCGGAACCCCAGCCCCACTCGGGGGCCTTGATGAGCGCCCAGACGAGAGCGAACATCGACGCCGACAGCAGCACGATGCCGACGACGTCGAAGGAGCGCGGGGCGTTCTCGGCCCGGTGGTCCAGCAGGATCAGCACGCCGAGCACCACGGCGAGAACGCCGACCGGCACGTTGATGAAGAAGACCGACTGCCAGCTGACGTGCTCGACCAGCACCCCGCCCAGGATCGGGCCGCCCGCGGTGGAGGCACCGATGACCATGCCCCAGATGCCGATGGCCATGTTGAGCTTCTCGGCCGGGAAGGTGGCCCGCAGCAGACCGAGCGCGGCCGGCATCAGCAGCGCGCCGAACAGGCCCTGGAAGACCCGGAAGACGATGACCATGGCGATGCTGTCGGACAGTCCGATGGCGCCGGAGGAAGCGGCGAAGCCCGCCACACCGATGAGGAAGGTCTGCCGGTGACCGAAGCGGTCGCCGAGCTTGCCCGCGGTGATCAGGGAGACCGCGAGCGCGAGGAAGTAGGCGTTGGTGATCCACTGCAGCTCGGACCAGCTGGCGCCCAGGTCCTTGCCGATGGCCGGGTTGGCGATCGCCACGATGGTGCCGTCCAGGGCCACCATCATGACCCCGACCGCGACGGTGACGAGGGTGACCCAGGGATGGCCGCGCCACCCCTTGGCGGGCGCTGAACCCGCCGGGGTTCCGTCCCCCGGTCCCGGCTTGTCGAGCGTGGTCTGACTAGTCATACCGCTGAGGCTAATGACAGCCGCTGACAGTTGACAAACCAATTCACGAGTCAGTAACTGACAGGACTTCCCCCATATAGCCTGAACAGGGGAAACCGTACGAAGGAGACGACTTTTGAAGGTGGCCGGCCCGTCGGCGCTGCCGGAGACCGCACCCGCGGCCTCCCGTCCCGGCCTGCGTGAACTCAAGAAGCAGCGCACCCGGGACCTGCTGCTGCGCTCCGCCCTCGAACTGTTCACCGAGCGCGGTTACGAGGAGACGACCGTCGACGACATCGCCGAGGCCGCCGACGTCTCGCAGCGGACCTTCTTCCGCTACTTCGCCTCCAAGGAGGACGCGGCGTTCTTCGTGTCGCGGCTCGCGGAGTCCCGCTTCGTCGAGGCCGTGCACGCGCGCCCGCCCGAGGAGGCACCCCTGGACGCGCTGCGCATGGCGCTCGCGGAGAGCTGGAACACCATCGGCGAGGCCGTCGAGCAGTTGGTCCCGCTGGAGCTGCACATGCGCTTCTACCGGGTGATCGAGTCGACACCCGCACTGCTCGCCGCCCATCTGCGGCGGGCGACGGAGCTGGAGGAGGAGATCGCCCGCGTGGTCGCCGGCCGCGAGGGCCTCGACCTGGAGACGGATCCGCGGCCCCGGGTGGTCGTGGCCGTCTTCGGTGCGGTGATGCGGGTGACCGAACGGATCTGGTCGGCGCGCGACGACGCCGGCCTGGCGGCCCTGCGGGACCTGACCGCCGCCTATCTCGACCAGGTGGCGCCCGCGCTCACCGGGAACTGGCGCCGCACTGAAACGTGATCCGTGTCACTGGATTCACGCGAGACCGTCCCGTTCTCCTAGTGTGTCCTCCCAGTGACTTCCTTCGACACCTCCCCGCAGCTGAACGTCTGGCGCGCACTGCTCGCCCTGGCCGTGGTGTTCGTGATGCTGGCGACCACCGGCTGGACCGCCCTGCGCAACCAGCGGGGCCCCACAGCTCTCGAAGCGTCGGTCACGGCCTGGGAGCACGGCCGGATCGACGGACGGCGGCTGCCCGACGCCCAGGCGGCTCCCGCCCGGCTGGCCCGCTTCTTCGCCTCGCTCACCGCGTGGCAGCGCACGAGCCTGGCCCACCGGTACCCGCTGGCCGTCGGCAACATGAACGGCGCCCCGATCCAGCTGCGCTACCTCGCCAACCGCTCCGCGCTGCAGCAGGCGCGGTCGGTGGAGAGCGCCCGCATGCACGACAAGCGCCTGTCCCCGGCCGGGCAGCGCGAGGCCGGACGGCGGATGCGCAACTACGAGTCGCTGCTCGACCCGGGGCGGCACATCCTCGCCTTCGACCCGGCGGGCTCCGGCAGGGTCGCCGAGGTGTTCGGGGACCTGAACCGCGCCGACCGCGTGTCCGTCGTCGTCCCGGGCGTGGACACCGAACTGCTCACGTTCCAGCGCACCGACCGCAAGAAGTACGCGGCGCCGGCCGGCATGGCCGAGTCGCTGTACGCGGCCGAGCGCGCGGCCGGCCCCGGCACCGACACGGCCGTGATCGCCTGGGCCGACTACACCTCCCCCAGCGGTCTGGGCATGGAGGCGGCCACCGCGAACCGCGCCGAGCACGGGGCCGTGCGGCTGAACGCGCTGCTGCGGGCGCTGCCCGGCCGGTCCCCGGTCTCCCTCTTCTGCCACAGCTACGGCTCGGTGGTGTGCGGCCTCGCCGCCGGCCGGCTGCCCGGCCGGGTGAGCGACATAGCGGTGGCGGGCAGTCCCGGCATGCGTGCCGAGAACGCCTCCCACCTGGACACCTCCGCCCGGGTGTGGGCGATGCGGGACGCCGACGACTGGATCCAGGACGTGCCGTACCTGGAGGTCGGCGGTCTCGGGCACGGCGCCGATCCGGTGTCCGCCGGCTTCGGGGCGCGGGTGCTGTCCGCGCGGGACGCCCGGGGGCACGGCGGCTACTTCGTGCCCGGGACGGACAGCCTGCGGAACTTCGCGGGGATCGGGGTTGGCGCGTACCGCACGGTCGCCTGCGCCGGTGAAGACGACACATGCCGGGCGGGTTTGTCCGCGACGACGGCGGCCGGACGCGCGTAGAGGCGCAGAAACTCCGGTTTGCACGGGGAGGGGACGGAGAGGCTCGTGCCGCATACGATGAGCCGCATGGGTGACGTACTGGCCGGATTTCATGCCGCCTGGGAGTTCGAGTCCGACTCCGTGCTCATCCGCTACGAACGGGGGATTCGAACACCCAAGCTGTTCCAGGCCCTGGGGGAACGCCGTGTGCCCCTGGAGGCGATCGAGGGCGTGACGCTCACGCCCGGCAAGCGCGGCACCGTCGTGCTGCGCGTCGAGCCGCGCGCGGGCGCCGATCCGCTGATCGAGGCGGCGGCCGGACAGCTGAAGGAGAGCGGCGACCCCTACCGGCTGGTGCTGCCCGCCGAACGGGAGACGCTCGCGGAGTACTACGCCGACGAGCTGCGGGCGCTGCTGACCGAGTCCGGCAAGACCGAGCGCTACCTGGTGGCCCCGCCCGAGGCACCGCTGCAGTTCAAGGCGTACGACGGGAAGGCGTCCTTCGACGGCAGGGCGGTGTCCTTCCGCTGGTCCTGGACGGGCGCGTCCTCGGCGAAGTGGAAGGCCGGCGACCAGAACTTCCCGGTCTCCGACCTGGGCGGGGTGGAGTGGCGCTCCCCCGAGATGTTCGAGGGGTACCTGCGGCTGCTGCCGCGCGACGCCGACGCATCGGCCGCCGCCGCACCGGCCGCCCCCCAGGCCGACCAGGATCCGGCGGCGGTCGTCTTCGGGCTCGGGTACGGGCCGGTGCACGAGTCGCTGCCGTTCGCCGCGGCGGTGCTGGCGGCGGTCCGGGAGCGGGCCGCCGTGGCGCCCGTGCCGGTGGCCGTGCCGGCGCCCCGGCGGGACCCCGCCGACATCGCCGAGCGGATCCGGCACCTGGGGGAGCTGCATCAGCAGGGGCTGGTGACGGACGAGGAGTTCTCCTCGAAGAAGGCGGAGCTGCTGGCGCAGCTCTAGCTCCCCGCGGCCGGACCGGCGCCCCTTCCCGCTCCCTTCCTACTCCCGTCCTACTCCCGTCCTGCGGAGGTGAACGTCATGTCCGCGTAGCGGTCGCCCGCCACCTTCTCCGCGATCGGCTCCAGCAGGGACAGCTCGTCGTCCGACAGGACGATGCGGGTCGCCGCCGTGTTCTCCTCCACCCGCGTCGGCTTCCGGGTGCCCGGGATCGGGATCACCGGCAGGCCGTGGACCTGGGCCCGCTGCTGGACCCAGGCCAGGGCGATCTGGCCGGGGGTGGCGTCGTGGGCCTCGGCCAGCGCGCGGACCGGGGCGAGGAGGGCCGCGTTGGCCGCCGCGTTGTCGCCGGTGAAGCGGGGCTGCTGACGGCGGAAGTCGCCCTCCGTGAGGTCCTGGTCGGCGTTGGCGAAGGAGCCGGTGAGGAAGCCCCGGCCGAGCGGCGAGTACGGGACGAGGGCGACGCCCAGCTCGCGGGCGGCCGGCACCACGCCCGCCTCGATGTCCCGGCTGAACAGCGACCACTCCGACTGCAGGGCGGCGATCGGATGCACCGTCTGCGCCGCCCGCAGCTCGTCCCCCGTCACCTCGCTCAGCCCGAGGTGCTTGACCTTGCCCTCGCGGACCAGGTCGGCCATGACGCCGACGGTCTCCTCGATCGGCACGTTCACGTCGCGCCGGTGCATGTAGTAGAGGTCGATCACGTCCAGGTCCAGCCGGCGCAGGCTCGCCTCGACCGCCTCGCGGATGTACGGAGCGTCGTTGCGGATGATCCGCCTGGTCGGGTCGTCCGGCGGGATCGACAGCGCGAACTTGGTCGCGACGACGACCTCCTCGCGGTGGGCCTTGAAGAACGGCGCCAGGAACCGCTCGTTCTCGCCCGCCCCGTAGGCGTCGGCCGTGTCGTAGAGGGTGACGCCCAGTTCCAGCGCCCGTTCCAGGGTCGCGCGGGACGCCTCGGCGTCCGAGGGCCCGTATGCGAAGCTCATGCCCATGCAGCCGAGGCCCTGGACACCCACCTCCGGGCCGCCCGCGCCCAGCCGGGCCTTCGGCATGCTGCTGTCGGTCATCGGTTCTTCTCCATGTCCCGGGCACGTCCGGCGTCCCCGTAGAAACTGATCTTCCGGTCGAGTACGGCGAGGGTGTCCTGTAGTTCGGCGATCCGCGCCAGCACGTCGCGGCGGGTGGACTCCAGCAGCTCCCGCCGGTCGGGGTAGGTGCTCTCGCCCTCGCGCACCAGCTCCGCGTACCGGACCATGTCGGCGACCGGCATGCCGGTCAGCCGCAGTTTGCCGACGAAGTCGAGCCAGTCCAGGTCGCGGTTGCTGTAGCGGCGCTGCCCCGTGTGCGAGCGGTCGATGTGGGACATCAGGCCGATCCGCTCGTACCAGCGCAGCGTGTGGGCGGTCAGGCCGGTGAAGGCGACGACCTCGCTGATGGTGTAGCGGTCCTGCCCGTCGGGACGCGGGTGGCGCCGGGGCGGGGCGGAGCAGATGTCCGTTCTGGTGGCGTTCGGCGCGAGGGTCCCGGCCGTGGTCTGCATCACCGTCATGTGCCCCACGCTATGACCTTGGAGTGCACTCCAAGCAAGCGCGTGCGGCGGGAAATCCACGGGACACGCGACCCGGCGGGTCACTAGCGTGCGGGCATGAGTCTCGTACGCCGTGCCGTGCCCGAGGACGCGGGAGAAGTGCTCCGCCTCCGGCAGGTGATGATCCGTTCCGTCACGTCCGACGCCTCCACCGACTGGCAGGCGGGGTCGCTGCCCGGCCTGCGGGCGAGACTGGCCGATCCGGACGGGAGTTTCGCGGCGTTCGTCGTCGACTGTCCGGAGCGGCCGGGCGCGCTGGCGGCACTGGTGGTGGGGACCCTGGAGTACCGGATCGGCGGGCCGGGCCGGCCGGCGAACGGCCTGATCGGATACGTCTTCAGCGTCGCCACCGACCCGGACGCCCGGCGCCGCGGGTACGCGCGGGCGTGCATGGACGAGCTGCTGCAGTGGTTCCGCGAGCGGGGCGCCGGACACGTCATGCTCACGGCCTCCCCGGACGCCGAGCCCCTGTACGCGTCGATGGGCTTCACGCGAGACACGACCCCCTCGATGCGGCTGCGCCTCTGAGCCGCCTAGGCTCGACGCCATGTCCTTGAACAGCCTCGCGTCGATCGAGAACTGGCCGGTCCCCACCGCGGCGGCGGGCGTCGTACGGGCCGACGGCACGGTCCTCGGCACCCACGGCCCTGTCGCGCACCGCTTCCCGCTCGCCTCGGTCACCAAGCCGCTGGCGGCCTACGCGGCGCTCGTGGCGTACGAGGAGGGCGCCATCGAGCTGGACGAGCCCGCCGGGCCGCCCGGGGCGACCGTCCGCCACCTGCTCGCGCACACCTCGGGGCTGGCCTTCGACGAGCACCGGGTGACCTCCGCGCCCGGGGAGCGCCGGCTGTACTCCAACGCCGGTTTCGAGCAGCTCGGCGACCACATCGCGAAGGCGGCGGACATGCCGTTCGCCGAGTACGCGCGGCAGGCGGTGCTGGAACCGCTGGGCATGACGTCCACCTCGCTGGAGGGCTCCCCGGCGAAGGACGGCGTCTCCACGGTCGAGGACCTGCTCCGCTTCGCCGCCGAGGTGCAGGCGCCCCGGCTGCTGGACCCGCGCACGGTCGCCGAGGCGATGACGGTCCAGTACCCGGGCACCAAGGGCGTACTGCCGGGCTACGGCCACCAGAACCCCAACGACTGGGGCCTGGGCTTCGAGATCCGCGACGGCAAGTCCCCGCACTGGACGGGCTCCGCCTCCTCCCCGCGCACCTTCGGCCACTTCGGCCAGTCCGGCACGTTCCTGTGGACCGACCCGGACGCCGGGCTCGCCTGCGTCGCCCTCACCGACCGCGCCTTCGGCCCCTGGGCGGTCGAGGCGTGGCCGCCGTTCACGGACGCGGTACTCACCGAGGCACGGACCCGGTCCTAGCCATCTCCCACAGCAGCACCTCGGCCCGCGTCACCGCCACCGCGTCCACTCCCTCGGCGTCCGTGACGCGGGCCGCGTCGCCCGCGCCCAGTTCCTCGTCACCGAGGCGTACCGCGCCCCGCACCACGTGGACGTACACGTACGCCCCGTCCGGCACCGCCGTCCGCTCCCCCGCGACCAGACGGCGCACGTGGAGCATCGCGGCGGCCTCGGGGACGGCGTACGGAGTGGAGTCGGCGATGCCGCGGACGATCTCGTAGGCGGGGTCGCCGCCGGGGTCGCGCGGGGCCAGCCACATCTGGACGAAGGTCAGGGGGACGGCGGCGTCGTTGCGTTCTACGTGGCGGACGCCGCCCGCCGAGCTGAGGCGTTGCAGGTCACCGGCGCGGACCACCGTCTCGTGGCCCGCGCTGTCGCGGTGGGTCAGCTCGCCTTCCACCACCCAGGTGACGATCTCGGTGTGGCTGTGGGGGTGCTCGTCGAAGCCCGCGCCGGGTGCGAGGCGCTCCTCGTTGCAGGCCAGCAGTGCCCCGAAGCGGAGGTTGTCGGGGTCGTAGTGGGGACCGAAGGAGAAGGCATGGCGGGAGATGATCCCGGCTGCCGGATCACCGCCCGGATAGCGCTCGTCGGCGCGGCGTACGTCCATCACGTCGTTCACCGTAGCCCCGGCGGCACACCCGCCCGGCCCGATAAGGCAGTCTTGTCCCCGTGCCCGAACCCGAAACCGGTAAGCCCGACGCCCCCGCCCAGCCCGCCCACCCGCATACCGCGACGCTGAAGCGGCTGGAGCAGTCCTCCGGATCGCTCGCCGCGCAGGCCATCGCGCGCATGGACGAGACGCTGCCGTGGTACCGGGCGATGCCACCGGAGAACCGTTCCTGGATCGGGCTGGTCGCCCAGGCCGGCATCGCCGCGTTCACCGAGTGGTTCCGGCGGCCGGACGCGCCCCAGGCCATCTCCACCGACGTGTTCGGCACCGCGCCGCGCGAGCTGACCCGGGCGATCACGCTGCGGCAGACCGTGGAGATGGTGCGGACCACCATCGAGGTGATGGAGTCCGCGATCGACGAGGTCGCCGCCCCCGGTGACGAGTCGGTGCTGCGCGAGGCGCTGCTCGTGTACGCCCGGGAGATCGCCTTCGCGACCGCCCAGGTGTACGCGCAGGCCGCCGAGGCACGCGGTGCCTGGGACGCGCGCCTGGAGTCGCTGGTGGTGAACGCCGTGCTCAGCGGCGAGGCCGACGAGGGTGCCGTGTCGCGGGCCGCCGCCCTGGGGTGGAACTCGCCGGAGCACGTGTGCGTCGTGCTGGGCACCGCTCCCGACGGGGACTCCGAGCTGACCGTGGAGGCCATCCGGCGCGCGGCCCGGCACGCCAAGCTCCAGGTGCTGACCGGGGTGCTCGGGGACCGTCTGGTGGTGATCGCCGGGGGCCGCAACGACCCGCTGGCGGTGGCGAAGTCGCTGATCGGGCCGTTCGCGCAGGGTCCGGTGGTCGCCGGGCCCGTGGTGCCGGACCTGCTGGCCGCGACCCGGTCCGCGCAGGCCGCCGCGGCCGGGCTCAAGGCGTGCACCGCCTGGCAGGACGCGCCGCGCCCGGTGCTCGCCGACGATCTGCTGCCGGAGCGCGCGATCGCCTCCGACCCCTCGGCCCGTGAGCAACTGGTGGAGGAGATCTACAGACCACTGGAGGAGGCGGGGGCTGCGCTGCTGGAGACGCTCAGCGTCTATCTCGAACAGGCGAGCAGTCTGGAGGGCGCCGCCCGGATGCTCTTCGTTCACCCGAACACCGTGCGCTACCGGCTCCGACGTGTGACTGACGTCACCGGATGGTCGCCCTCTGATGTACGGTCTGCGTTCACACTGCGGATCGCGCTCATCCTGGGGCGTCTGGCCGACGGAGATCCGCAGCTCTAGGATTTTGTACAGGGTCCACAAAACCCGCTCCTGTTCTTCGTCCCTGTCCCCACGGGCGGTCGTGGCCGTCCTCAAGAGAGAGTGTGAGAGTGCTCGTACTCGTCGCTCCCGGCCAGGGCGCCCAGACGCCCGGCTTCCTGACTGACTGGCTCGCCCTTCCCGGCGCCGCGGACCGCGTCGCCGCGTGGTCCGACGCCATCGGACTCGATCTCGCCCACTTCGGCACCAAGGCCGACGCGGACGAGATCCGAGACACGTCCGTGGCCCAGCCGCTGCTGGTCGCCGCCGGAATCCTCTCCGCCGCGGCACTCGGTGACATTCCGGGGTTCGCGCCCGGCGCGGTCGCGGGCCACAGCGTCGGCGAGATCACCGCCGCCGTCTTCGCGGGCGTCCTCGACGACACCGCCGCGCTGACCCTCGTACGCCGTCGCGGCCTGGCCATGGCCGAGGCCGCCGCGGTGACCGAGACCGGCATGTCGGCGCTGCTCGGCGGCGACCCCGAGGTGAGCGTCGCGCACCTGGAGAGGCTCGGCCTGACCCCGGCGAACGTGAACGGCGCCGGTCAGATCGTGGCGGCCGGCACCATGGAGCAGCTCGCCGCGCTGAACGAGGACAAGCCCGAGGGCGTCCGCAAGGTCGTCCCGCTGAAGGTGGCCGGCGCCTTCCACACCCGTCACATGGCGCCCGCGGTGGACAAGCTCGCCGAGGCCGCGAAGGCCCTGACGCCGGCCGACCCGAAGGTGACGTACGTCTCCAACAAGGACGGCCGGGCCGTCGCCGACGGCACCGAGGTGCTGGACCGGCTCGTCGGCCAGGTCGCCAACCCGGTGCGCTGGGACCTGTGCATGGAGACGTTCAAGGAGCTGGGCGTCACCGCGATCATCGAGGTGTGTCCGGGCGGCACGCTCACCGGGCTGGCCAAGCGTGCGCTGCCCGGCGTGAAGACGCTGGCCCTGAAGACCCCCGACAACCTCGACGCGGCCCGCGAGCTCGTCGCCGAGCACACCCAGGCCTGACAAGGAGCGCGAGAGCATGTCGAAGATCAAGCCCAGCAAGGGCGCCCCGTACGCGCGCATCCTCGGCGTCGGCGGATACCGTCCGACCCGGGTGGTGCCGAACGAGGTGATCCTCGAGAAGATCGACTCGTCCGACGAGTGGATCCGCTCGCGCTCCGGCATCGAGACCCGGCACTGGGCCGGACCCGAGGAGACCGTCGCCGCGATGTCCGTGGAGGCGTCCGGCAAGGCGCTCGCGGACGCCGGGATCGACGCCTCGCGGATCGGTGCCGTGGTCGTCTCGACCGTGTCGCACTTCAGCCAGACCCCGGCCATCGCCACCGAGATCGCCGACCGGCTCGGCACCGACAAGGCCGCGGCCTTCGACATCTCGGCGGGCTGCGCGGGCTTCGGCTACGGGCTGACCCTGGCCAAGGGCATGATCGTCGAGGGATCGGCCGAGTACGTGCTGGTCATCGGCGTGGAGCGGCTCTCCGACCTGACCGACCTGGAGGACCGGGCCACGGCCTTCCTGTTCGGTGACGGCGCCGGCGCGGTCGTGGTCGGCCCGTCCCAGGAGCCGGCGATCGGCCCGACGGTCTGGGGCTCGGAGGGCGACAAGGCCGAAACGATCAAGCAGACGGTCCCCTGGGACCGCTTCCGGATCGGCGACGTCTCCGATCTTCCCCTCGACTCCGAGGGCAACGTCAAGTTTCCTGCGATCACGCAGGAGGGCCAGGCGGTGTTCCGCTGGGCCGTGTTCGAGATGGCGAAGGTCGCGCAGCAGGCGCTGGACGCGGCCGGGATCAGCCCGGACGACCTGGACGTCTTCATCCCGCACCAGGCCAACGTGCGGATCATCGACTCGATGGTGAAGACACTGAAGCTGCCGGAGCACGTCACGGTCGCCCGTGACATCCGCACCACCGGCAACACCTCGGCCGCCTCGATTCCGCTCGCGATGGAGCGGCTCCTGGCGACCGGCGACGCGAAGAGCGGCGACACCGCGCTCGTCATCGGCTTCGGGGCGGGTCTCGTCTACGCCGCGACGGTCGTTACCCTCCCCTAGGCACTCCGTGCCGGATCACCCGGTCCGGAACGGAGAGCACAGCACCACCTGCCGCGACGCGGCGGGCCGCCACACCCTCTGGACAACAAAGAAGGAGCGCCATCATGGCCGCCACTCAGGAAGAGATCGTCGCCGGTCTCGCGGAGATCGTGAACGAGATCGCCGGCATCCCGGTTGAGGACGTCCAGCTGGACAAGTCCTTCACCGACGACCTGGACGTCGACTCGCTGTCCATGGTCGAGGTCGTCGTCGCCGCCGAAGAGCGCTTCGACGTCAAGATCCCGGACGAGGACGTCAAGAACCTCAAGACCGTCGGCGACGCGACGAAGTACATCCTCGACCACCAGGCCTGATCCGCCGATACTCGGGCATACCCCGGGTATCGGGCAGATCCGGGCAGACTGCCCCGCCACCCGGCGGTGGCGCCGTACGAATCCGTATCCCGTTGGAGAAAGAATTCCCGTGAGCTCGACCAATCGCACCGTGGTCGTCACCGGTATCGGCGCAACCACACCGCTGGGTGGCGACGCAGCCTCGACCTGGGAGGGCATGGTCGCCGGCAGGTCCGGAGCCAGGCCCCTGGAGCAGGAGTGGGCCGCCGACCAGGCGGTCCGCATCGCCGCACCGGCCGCCGTCGACCCCTCCGAGGTCATCCCTCGGCCGCAGGCCCGCCGCCTCGACCGCTCGGCGCAGTTCGCGCTGATCGCCGCGCAGGAGGCCTGGAAGGACGCCGGGTACGTCGGCAAGGCGGGCGAGAGCCCCGCCGAGGACGGCGCTGCCCACGTCGACCCCGACCGGCTCGGTGCCGTCATCGCCTCCGGCATCGGCGGCGTGACCACGCTGCTCGACCAGTACGACGTGCTGAAGGAGAAGGGCGTCCGCCGCGTCTCCCCGCACACCGTCCCCATGCTGATGCCGAACGGCCCCTCGGCCAACGTGGGCCTGGCCGTGGGCGCCCGCGCGGGCGTGCACACGCCGGTCTCGGCCTGCGCCTCGGGCGCCGAGGCCATCGGCTACGCCATCGAGATGATCCGCACCGGCCGCGCCGACGTCGTCGTCGCGGGTGGCACGGAGGCAGCGATCCACCCGCTGCCCATCGCCGCGTTCGGCAACATGATGGCGATGTCCAAGAACAACGACGACCCGCAGGGCGCCTCGCGCCCCTTCGACACGGCCCGTGACGGCTTCGTCCTCGGCGAGGGCGCCGGCGTCCTGGTCCTGGAGTCCGCCGAGCACGCCGCCGCGCGCGGCGCCCGCGTCTACGCGGAGGCGGTCGGCCAGGGCATCTCCGCCGACAGCCACGACATCGTGCAGCCGGAGCCGGAGGGCCGCGGCATCTCCGCCGCGCTACAGAACCTGCTGGACCGGGCCGACCTGGACCCGGCCGAGATCGTGCACGTCAACGCGCACGCCACCTCGACGCCGGCCGGTGACATCGCCGAGCTGAAGGCGCTGCGCAAGGTCCTCGGCGACGACGTCGACCACATGGCGGTCTCCGCCACCAAGTCGATGACCGGTCACCTCCTCGGTGGCGCGGGCGGCGTGGAGTCCGTGGCTACCGTGCTCGCGCTGTACCACCGGGTGGCACCGCCGACCATCAACGTCGAGAACCTCGACCCGGAGGCCGAGGCCAACGCGGACATCGTCCGCGGCGAGGCCCGGAAGCTGCCCGTCGAGGGCCGGATCGCCGCGCTGAACGACTCGTTCGGCTTCGGCGGCCACAACGTGGTGCTCGCGTTCCGGTCGGTCTGAGCGACCGCCGTACGTACGTGAAGGGCCCCCACCGGTCGGTGGGGGCCCTTCACGCGTGCGCGGGACGGGCGGCGTCACACCACCTGGTGCAGCCAGCGGACCGGGGCGCCCTCGCCTGCGTGGCGGAAGGGCTCCAGCTCGTCGTCCCAGGGCTTGCCGAGGAGCTTGGCGAGGTCCGACTCCAGGTCCGTCTCGCCGCGCTGGGAGCGGACGAGGGCGGCGCGCAGCCGGTCCTCGGGGATCATGATGTCGCCGTGGATACCGGTGACGGCGTGGAAGATGCCGAGGTCGGGGGTGCAGCTGTAGCGCTCCCCCTCGGCGTTCGCGGAGGGTTCCGCGGTGACCTCGAAGCGCAGCAGCTGCCAGCCGCGCAGTGCGGAGGCGAGCTTGGAGGCGATGCCGGCCTGGCCCTGCCAGGAGAACTCCGAGCGCCAGGTGCCGGGTGCGGCGGGCTGCCGGATCCAGTCCAGGCCGACGCGCGTGCCGAGCACCCCGGCGATGGCCCACTCGACGTGCGGGCAGAGCGCGCGCGGCGCGGAGTGCACGTACAGGACTCCACGTGTCGTCACCGGAACCTCCGGGCTGAGCGGGACATCTCGGAACGGGGCGGAACGGCCGTGACCGGTTGGGCCACGTTCATGGCGAGGCTACCGTGCGGCGGGGCAAGGAGTGTGACGTACCGTCGGTCCCGCCGCCGACAAACCTCCGCCATTCACCCGGCAGGACGCTTGTACGGGTGTGAGCCGTTGCATCGCCGCCTTCGGGAACCCTCGCGCGGTGTCATGGGTTGAGCACGGTGGAGGCACGAGGCGAGGGGTGGGACCGGTATGGGTCGAGGGACGGACCAGCGGACGCGGTACGGCCGTCGCCGGGCGCGTGCCGCGCTCGCCGTCCTGACCGCCGCCGTCCTGGGCGCGGGCGCGGCGGGTTGCGACGCCGTGGGCGGCGACTCCCCCGCTCCGTCCGCCAGCGCGTCGAAGCGGACGAAGACGGCCCCTGCCTGGGACACCAGCCCGGCGTCGGTCGCCGCCGTGGGCGACTCCATCACGCGGGGCTTCGACGCCTGCGCGGTGCTGTCGGACTGCCCGGAGGTGTCGTGGGCCACCGGCAGCAGCGCGAAGGTCGACTCGCTCGCCGTACGGCTGCTGGGGAAGGCGGACGCGGCCGAGCACAGCTGGAACTACGCGGTCACCGGGGCCCGGATGGCGGATCTGACCGCCCAGGTGACGCGGGCGGCGCGACGCGAGCCGGAGCTGGTGGCGGTGATGGCCGGGGCGAACGACGCGTGCCGGTCCACGACCTCGGCGATGACGCCGGTGGCGGACTTCCGGGCGCAGTTCGAGGAGGCGATGGCCACCCTGCGCAAGAAGCTTCCCAAGGCGCAGGTGTACGTGTCGAGCATCCCGGACCTCAAGCGGCTGTGGTCCCAGGGGCGTACCAACGCGCTGGGCAAGCAGGTGTGGAAGCTGGGCCTGTGCCCGTCGATGCTGGGCGACGCGGACTCCCTGGACTCGGCGGCGACCCTGCGGCGCAACACGGTGCGGGACCGCGTGGCGGACTACAACGAGGTGCTGCGCGAGGTCTGCGCGAAGGACCGGCGGTGCCGAACCGACGACGGCGCGGTGCACGCGTTCCGGTTCGGCACGGACCAGTTGAGCCACTGGGACTGGTTCCACCCGAGTGTGGACGGCCAGGCGCGGCTGGCGGAGATCGCCTACCGCGCGGTCACCGCGAAGAGTCCCTGACCCGGCCGCTGACCTGGGCGTGTCCTAGAGTTCCGCACATGAGCGAACTCTTCGGCACACTTTCCGACGGCACCCCGGTACACCGCTGGACGCTGGAGCGGGCCGGCGTACGGGTACGGGTCCTGTCGTACGGCGGGATCGTGCAGTCGGCCGAGGTTCCGGACCGGGACGGGAACACCGCCGACGTCGTCCTGGGGTTCGCGGACCTGGACGGCTATGTGGCGCACCCGGAGCCGTACTTCGGCGCGCTGGTCGGGCGGTACGCCAACCGGATCGCGGGCGGGCGCTTCCCGCTGGACGGGCGGACGTACGCGCTGGCGCCCAATGAGGGACCGAACGTGCTGCACGGCGGCGGGCGCGGCTTCGACAAGCGCGTGTGGGAGGCTCAGCCGGTCGCGGACGGCGTCCGGTTGAGCCGGGTCTCCCCGCACGGCGAGGAGGGCTTCCCGGGGCGCCTGGAGATGTCGGCGACGTACACGCTGGACGGGTCGGGCGCGCTGCGGATCGCGTACGAGGCGGTCACGGACGCGCCGACGGTGCTGAACCCGACGAACCACAGCTACTTCAACCTGAGCGGCTCCGGGCACGCGGGCGGGCACGAACTGCGGCTGGCCGCCTCCCGGATCACCCCGGTCGACGCCGACCTGATCCCGACGGGCGGCCTCGACGACGTGGCGGACACGCGCTTCGACTTCCGGCGGGCGCGCAAGGTCGGCTCGGGCTACGACCACAACTTCGTCCTGGACAAGGGCGTGACCGCCACCGCCGAGGAGGTCGCCGAGCTGTACGACCCGGCGTCGGGGCGGGTGCTCACGGTGGCGACGACCGAGCCGGGCCTCCAGCTGTACACCGCCGACCACCTGGGCGAGCCCTTCGCCCCCGGGGACGGGATCGCGCTGGAGACCCAGCACTTCCCCGACTCCCCGAACCGGCCCGGATTCCCGAGCACGGTGCTGCGGCCGGGCGAGGTGTTCCGCTCGGAGACGGTGTACGGCTTCTCGGTACGCCGGTAGGCCCCGTCCGAGGGACTGAGCCCCGGCCCGGCCGTCAGGTCCCGGACCGGGGCTGTTCACGGGGGACGCGCTCGCGGGCGTCCCGGATCAGACGGTAATCGCCGCGGTGATCCGGCGGTCCGTGATCGGGTGCCCGATCAGGAGTTCGTACGAACCCTTCACAAACGGCCACGAGTCGGTCGGCCAGGCGCCATGGCGCGTACCCCTTCCGTCACGCCATACTGCCGCCGTTCCGGCAGCACCCCACGGCGACGGAAGGACCTGGACTCCCTTGAGACCCATACGTGTTCGGATCGGCGCACTCGGACTGGCCCTGGTGGCGGGACTCGCCACCCCGCTCGCCGCCCCCACGACGGCGACGGCGGCACCCCGCGCGGGCAGCGCGGCCCCCGCACCGACCGTGGAGGAGCGGCGGCTCGACGGGGACGTGCCCCGGGAGATCCTGCGGCGCTCCGGATTCGCCTCGGTGGCACCGGCGTTCGCCCGGGGACTCGGGCGGGCGGACTCCTACCGCCAGGCGCGTGCCGTCGTGGCGCGCGAGGGCGCGGCGCTGTGGCGGCGGGCGGTGGACCGGGTGCAGGGGCGCGGGCCGGCCCGCGGGGACCTCAGCCGCGACGACGACCGGCCGCTGTACTGGGCGCGGCTCGCGATGACGCGGGAGCTGCGCACCTGGGAGCCCGGGTTCGGGCTGGGCGAGCGGCAGCGGGCCGCGCTGCTGACGGAGCTGGAGCGCGCCTCGCGCGGGCAGGCCGACCTCCGGCTGCCTCGTGACGGGCACGGCAAGGGGGTGAAGCGGGTGCTGCTCACCGGCTTCGACCCCTTCACGCTGGACCGGGACATCCGGATCTCCAACCCGTCCGGCGCCGTCGCGCTCGCCCTGGACGGCACGGTGATCGACACCCCGGACGGCCCCGCGCGGGTGGAGACGGCCGTGTTCCCGGTGCGCTGGCGGGACTTCGCCGAGGGGGCGGTGGAGCGGGCGCTGCGGCCGTATCTGCCGCGGGTGGACCTGTTCACCACCGTGAGCCAGGGCCGGGTCGGGCGGTTCGACGTGGAGCGGACCAACGGGGCCTGGCGGGGCGGCTTCCCGGACAACGACAACGTCTCCCGCACGGAGACGGTCCCCGTGACCGACCCGTCCTCGCAGCCGCAGTGGACGACGACCACCCTGCCGTACGCGGCGATCACGGCCGCGGACACCGGCCGCTTCCCCGTGTACGACAACACGAGCGTGACGGAGATCCCCGCCGGGGGCACCGAGGCGGTCGTACGGCCGCACGGGCCCACGCCCGGGTCGACGGCCCGGGAGGGTGGCGGCGGGAACTACCTCTCCAACGAGATCGCCTACCGCGCGACGCTGCTGCGTGACCGGCTCGGGCTGCACGGCACGCTGCCGGGCGGGCACGTGCACACGCCGGTGCTGCAGTTCGGGGCCCAGAACACCGATCCGGCGACGGGGGCGGTCACCGACGCGGGGTTCGTGCGCAACCGGCTGGACATCGTGGCGCAGACGCGGGCGATCGTGGGCGTGGCGGTCAGTGCCTCGGGGCCTGGCCGGGGCTGACCGCCGGGTCGGCCGGGCCGTCTTCGGGCCGGCCGTCGTCCGACTGGCCGCCTTGGGACTGGCCGTCGGCGCCGTCGCGGGTCTCCTCGCCCAGCAGTTCCCGGGCGAGGAGCGTGGCGCCCGCGACCGCGCCCGGCATCAGGAACACGGCGACGAACGGCACCAGGAAGGACACGCCCAGCGGGGTGCCGAAGCCCCAGACGAGCATCCTGCGGGAGCGCAGCAGGGCGAGGCGTTCGCGCAGCTCGACCCCGCGCCGCTGGAGGGCGACGGCGGCCAGTTCCTCGGTGAGGAAGAAGCCGGTGACGAAGAAGCCGATCACCGGGACCACGGTCTGGCCGACGACCGGGATGAAGCCGAGCGCGAAGAGCAGCACGCCCCAGACGGCGGCGCGGAGAACGATCCGCAGGCTGTCGCGGCCGGAGATCCACAGCTCGCGCCAGAGCGGCAGGCCGGACTCGGGAGCGGTGCCGTCCGGGGAGACGTCCCGGTCGACCCGCTCGGAGAGGGCCTCGTAGAAGGGCTGGCCCACCAGCAGGGTGACCGCGGTGAAGGTGAGTACGGCCAGGAGCAGGGCGAGGGCGAACAGCACGGCGGTGAGGAAGCCGCGGAAGAGTCCGAGCCAGGGGCTCGACCAGTCGTCGGCGAAGGGGGTCGCCCAGCCGACGAAGTCCCCGCCCCACAGCGCGAGCGCGACCAGCACGCCCACGTACAGGACCAGGGTGATCAGGCCCGGTACGAGCCCGAAGCCGTAGCTCCTGCCGTGCCGGGCCACCCAGCGCTGGCCCTTCAGCAGATGGCCGAACCCCGCCCCAAGATCACGCATGGGCGGCACTCTACCGGTCGGCGCGCCGCCCCGTTCCCGGTCCTGATCCGGGTCCCGGTCCGTGCCCGGGTCCCGGTCCGTGCCCGGGTCCGGGTCCCGTGTCCGGTCAGACGAGCGTGACGGTGATGTTGCCGCGGGTCGCCTTCGAGTACGGGCAGACCTGGTGGGCCTTCTCCACCAGCGACCGCGCGGTGGCGGCGTCGACCGACGGGATCTCGGCGGAGATCTCGACGATGATCCCGAAGCCGTCGTCGTTCTTGCCGATCCCGACCTTCGCGGTGACGGTGGACCCGGAGATGTCGGCGCCCTCCTGGCGGGCCACGACGCCGAGCGCGCCCTGGAAGCAGGCGCTGTACCCGGCGGCGAACAGCTGCTCCGGGTTGGTGCCGGCGCCGTTGCCGCCCATCTCCTTGGGCGGGTTCACGACGACGTCGAGCTTGCCGTCATCGGTGGCCACCCGTCCGTCGCGGCCGTTCTCGGCGGTGGCGACGGCGGTGTAGAGGACTTCGGACTGCTGGATGGGCATACGGGTGTCTTCCTCCTCGGTCCGCCGTGACTCGCGCCCACGATCACGACGGATTTCGGAATGACGCTACCGCATGCCGGAAGTCCAGTGAAGTCCGCGCCTCCTCCGCCGGAGGTCAGAGCTTGACGATCATCTTTCCGGTGTTGTCGCCGCGCAGGACCCCGAGGAACGCCTCCAGGTTGTTCTCGATGCCCTCGACGACCGTCTCGCGGTACTTCAGCTCGCCGTTGCGGACCCAGGGGCCGACCTCCTCGACGAACTTCGGCTGGAGGTCGTAGTGGTCGCCGACCAGGAAGCCCTCGATGCGGCCCCGGGTCTGGATGAGACGGGCGAGGTTCTTGGGGCCGGGCGCGGGCTCGGTGTTGTTGTAGACGGAGATCGCGCCGCAGATGGCGATGCGGCCGTTCAGGTTGAGGGAGCCGATGGCGGCCTCCAGGTGGTCGCCGCCGACGTTGTCGAAGTAGACGTCGACGCCGTCCGGGGCGGCGGCGCGCAGCTGCTCGCTCACCGGGCCGTTCTTGTAGTTGAAGGCGGCGTCGAAGCCGTACTCGTCGAGGAGCAGCTTGACCTTCTCGTCCGTGCCGGCCGAGCCGATGACGCGCGAGGCGCCCTTGAGCTTGGCGATCTGCCCCACCTGGCTGCCGACGGCACCCGCGGCGCCCGAGACGAAGACGGAGTCGCCCTCCTTGAAGGCGGCCGTGCGCAGCAGCCCGGCGTAGGCGGTGAGCCCCGTCATGCCGAGCACGCCCAGGTACGTCGACAGCGGCGCCGCGTCCGGGTCCACCTTGACGGCGCTCTTCGCGTCCACGGCGGCGTACTCGCGCCAGCCGAAGAAGTGCAGGACGTGGTCGCCGACGGCGACGCCCTCGGCGTTGGAGGCGACGACCTCGCCGACCGCGCCGCCCAGCATGGGCTTGCCCAGCTCGTAGGGGGCGGCGTAGGACTTGGCGGCGCTCATGCGGCCGCGCATGTAGGGGTCGACGGAGACGTACAGGTTGCGCACCAGCACCTGCCCGTCGCCCGGGGTCGGGACCTCCGCCTCGACGAGCGCGAAGTCCTCCGGCTTGGGCCAGCCGACCGGGCGGGTGACCAGGTGCCATTCGCGGTTGACGGCGGGGAGGGCGGGGGAGTCGGTCATGGGGCACCTTTCCTGGGGCTTGCTCGGGCTTGCTCGGGATGTGCTGCCGAGGATGTTTCATGCTCTGAAACAACCATGCGGCTGAACATTTCAGGTTGTCAAACAACTGGGTACCCTGGATCGCATGGCCACACCACGCGACACGACCCGCCGACCCGACGCTCTCACCCTCGAAGTCGTCGAGCTGATCGGCGAGGTCGTCGCCCGCTTCCACGCGGACTACGAGGAGGCGGCGGCGGAGCGCGCCCTGACCGGGGCGCAGGCCAAGCTCCTGAGCCTGCTCTCGCTGGAGCCGCTGCCGATGCGGAAGCTGGCCCAGAAGCTGAAGTGCGAGCCGTCGAACGTCACGGGGATCGTGGACCGACTGGAGGCACGGGGCCTGGTCGAGCGCCGACCCGACCCCGGCGACCGGCGGGTGAAGGTCGCGGCGGCGACGGAGGAGGGCCGCCGGGTGGCCCGGGGGCTGCGGGAGTCCCTGCACTTCGCCCGGGAGCCGCTGGCGGGACTGTCGGAGGGCGAACGGGTGGCCCTGCGGGACGCGCTGCGGCTGATGGTCGGGGAGGGCTCGCCGGAGGGGTGACCCCCTCACCTCATGTCGAACTCGTACTGCAACTCGTAGAGGTGCCCGGCCTTCACCATGACGGTGACCTCGACCGGGCCGTCCCCCTCGCCGTGGACGACCCTGAGGGTGCGCAGGACCGGCGTACTGCTGGTGAGGTGGAGTGCCTGGTACTGCTCCTGCGTCGGAATCCGCGCGGAGACCCGGTCCACGCTGCGGCGCGCGGGGTGGCCCAGTGTCGTCAGCAGCGTGGATGCGCCTCCTTTGACCCGACGTCGCTCCATGAGTGCCGTGTCCCGGGCGATATCCAGCGGGTAGTAGCAGTCGACAAGTTCGGCGGGCTCGTCGTCGATCAGGAGGATCTGACTGCGCAGCAGTGCCGTGCCGTCCGCGGGGAGGCCGAAGGCGAAACGCACGTCGGCGGGTGGGCGGACCTCCGCGACATCGCGGAGGACGCTGCGGGCTCGGGCGCCGTGCTTGGCGGCCTCCGTGAGCCAGCGGTCCGCTGTCGTGAGTGCGGCCGGTGAGACCGTACGCTGCCGGTGCTCGCGGACGGTGACGGAGGCTCCCGCCCTGCCGACGACGAGACCCTCCTCCTTGAGGAGCTGCAACGCCTTCTGCACCGCGGCGTTCGACGCGTCGAAGCGCTCCTTGAGCCGTGCCGTGGACGGGAGGCTCGCGCCTGGCGTCAGTTCGCCACTCATGACGTCGTCGCGCAGGTCGGCGGCGATGCGCTCATGGAGGGAGCGGCGGTCAACGCCTTCCGTTTCCGACTGGGGCACGGTCATCCGATCTCGATCTCGTAGCGCAGCCTCTGCCGCAGGGCAGGCATCACCATACGATCCACCTGGATCGGGTGGTCCTCGCGGTCGAGCGTCACTCGCGTGAGCCGCAGCACCGGCTCGTCGGGTGCGGTCTCCAGGGCCCGGCGCTCCCTCTCGTCCGGCATCGCGGCCGTCACGTCCTCGCGCACCAGGACGCCGATGTGGCCGAGTTCGGCGAGCAACGAGACGGCGCCACCACGGATCTTGGCCGTACGCGCCAGGGCGGTTCCCTGGGCGACGGCCAGCGGGTAGTACGTGTCGGTCAGCTCGTTCGGCATCTCGTCGAGCAGGATCAGGCGCCGACGCACGACGACCGGTTCTCCTTCGGCGGTGCCGAGCAGTTTCGCCACCTCGGCGGGCGCGGGCACCTCGCCGGCATGCAGGACGCGCTGGGTTCCCCGGCGGCCCTGCGCCTCGGCCTCCGCGGCCCAGGCGTCGCCGTGCCCCTTCTCCTGCGGCGTCAGATACGGAAGAGACGTGCTGACCCAACTGCTCGCACTCATGAGGCCCTCCTCGCGGCCGACGCTTACGCCCATCGGGGGTCAACGTTAGGCGACTTCGCCCGTGTGTTTCTCACCATCCTGCCACCTAGCCACTTTTCACGAAAAGCGATAAGGTCGCTCATCGTCGGACGCCCCAACTCCGTGAGGTGGCCCCTCGTGTCCCTATCGCGACACCGTCGTTTCCCACGCTCGCGCGCCTCAGTACGCGACGCCCGTGCCTTCGTTCGTCAGGTCTTGACGGGCTGGGGTCACACCGATCGGCTGGACGACATAACGCTCTGCGTCTCGGAGTTGGCCACCAACGCGCTCCTCCACGGAGCGCCGCCCGGCAGGGAGTACTGCGTGAGTCTCACGCTCGACGGCTCGGTGATCCGCCTCGCGGTGCGGGACAGCGGCGACCGGCAGTTCGACATCGACCTCCGGGAGGCCGACCCGGAGGCATGTTCTGGGCGCGGCTTACAACTTGCCAGTGAGGTTGCCGACGACATGGGGGTCACCCAGGAGGTCGTCGGCAAGAGCGTATGGGTGGCTTTCAAGACCGTGTCGCCGAGCGAGGGTGCAGGGAAGATCGCCTACTGACGCTCCGACCCGCTTCCCTGTGGTCCGTCCGCCAGCGCGGAGGTACACCGGGGCGGCTCGGTGCTGGCGCCGGCGACCTCGGTGAGTACTCTCTGGCGAATGTCGAATCGATCGGTGGCGGCGGGAGTCAGTCTCGCTGGTGTGATGGCGCACTGTGGCGGAAGCCAGGTGGGCGCCGTGAGGCTTCTGGCGGGAGCCATAGCCTCGACACCGGCGGCTCCGGATCCCTATGCGGCCCTCGCCGAGTTGTGGACGGACCGACGCTCGGAACTGAAGGAGAGCCTCGAAGAGGACGGCTCCTTGAGCACTGTGCCGGCGCAGGCGTACTTCCTTTTCCTCGATGGCGACATGGACAACGCGGTGATGGCCCTTGGTTCGGTCACCGGTGCACGGCCCGACGTGGCATGGGGCGCAGCGCCCTGGTTCGGCGACGCGCGCTTTCTCGGCGTGGTGAGTGCCGAGGCGTTGGCGGAGGCGTGTCTGCGCACACTGGACTACGGCCACGACCTGGACACCGACGAGATGCGGGAGCGGTTCGCCCCTTGGTTCCATGCACTCGACGTGGTATCCGAACGGAATCCCGTACCGGAGTCGCTGGCCGCCATGGCCCGGCTGCCCCGGGCCTGCGGCCGGTACGAACTGTCCTTCACTCTGTGCGACCGCGCCGATGCCGTCGACCGGGTCATGTGGACCGCGGTCGCACGAGCGACCACCTGGCGCGTGATGGGGGACCTGGGTCAGGCTGCTGCGGCCTTCGAACGCGCCTTGCTCCTGGACTCCACCAACTGGTCCCTCTACCTGGACCTGGCGGACGTGCGTGCCGAGCAGGGCGATTTCGCCGCAGCCGTGAGCCTCGTCGAACGAGGCCTGGAACACGAACCTCACGAAGTCTCCCTGCGCGCGGCAGGCGCCGCCTACCGCACCCGCCTTTCCGGTTCGTCCGGCGACCTGAGGGCCCTGATCGCCCTGGCGCCAGAGCTAGCAAACGCCGTCTACCGCAACCTGCTGATCGACCACGCATGTGCAGGGCCGAAGCTGCCACGGAGACTCGTTGCCAAGGCCCACCGCCTCCGTGGGAACTGAAGGGCTGTCGCACCAATAGGTGCCGGTCAGTCAGGTTGGCCTCCGGCTCCTAGTTACGTGATCCGCCGGACAGTACCTGGCCCTGGCCCGCTGTACTCCTAGATGGACGCCTTGAGGCACGGGTGGGTGCGGATGGACTGAGGCGGACCTGCGAGTGGCGAAGCGGTCAACGTCAAGCCGTTCAACATGGCGCGGCTGCACTCGTGAGTGCGTATTCGGTTGCCCACCTGCACGAGCGGTCGATGCAATGTCCGGCATGGTGACTGAGGTCCGCACCCCGCGGCATGACGAGATGGCTGCCTACTACCGAGCATTGCCGTACGCCAACGGATTGCCGAGCTGGGAGCCCGCCGACGCGGCGTGGCACGGCGGCCCCGAGCCTTGGCCCCCACAACGCGCGCCCGCGAACGCGGAGCAGCTCGAGAAGTGGGCCGCAGCCGACATCGAGGACGCGTTCTTCCACCCGATCGCGACGTTCGTCGATGGCAGATGTGTCGGCGCATCGGCGACAATCTCTTTTGAGGTGACGGTTCCCGGCGGAGGAGCAGGGAAGATGGCCGGCGTCACTGCCACCGGAGTGATCGCGACACATCGTCGGCGAGGGTACCTACGGCAGATGATGCAAGCCATGTTCGAGGCGGCCCTGGAGCGAGGCGAGCCGTTGGCGATGCTCAGCGCGAGCGAGGGCAGTATTTACGGTCGGTTCGGCTTCTCCCCCGTGACCTACCGCACCCGATGGGAGCTGGCCCGCCACGAAGCCGCTCTTCTGCCGGCACAGCCCGATCCCGGGTCACTTGAGCTGGTCGACGCCATGCGTGCGAGACAGGCCTGGCCGCGGGTGCATGAAGAGGTGCGCGCCCACCGAGTTGGGGAACTCCGCCCTCGCGCCGGACGCTGGGACGGGCTGTCCGATGACGCAGACGGAACCGATGGGCCGCTGCGCTATCTCATCCACCGCGATCAGCAGGGCAACGTGGATGGCATCGCCAACTTCCGACTGCCGTGGTCCCCGACAGCGGACCGGGCCGGGACACTTGTGGTGGAAGCCTTGGAGGCCACGAACCCTGCGGCCTACCGCGCTTTGTGGGAACTACTGATCGACTTCGACCTCACCAAGACCGTCGTGGCGGCCGGACGCCCGCGCAATGAACCCCTGCGGTGGATGCTCACGAACCCGCGAGCGATGCGCATCACCCGTCAGACGGACAATCTCTGGGCCCGCCTCCTCGACGTTCCCCGTGTCCTGCCACAACGCTCGTACCTGACACCTGGCGAGGTAAAGTTCACCATTGATGACGACCGAATGTGCCCGCACAACAACGGTACGTGGCATCTGAGTGCGGCTGGTTCCACGGCAACGTGCGTTCCCACGGACGAGACGGCAGACCTGACCATTACGCTCTCGGCGCTCAGCTCCCTCTACTTCGGCGGCATGTCAGCGCGCCACCTGGCCTATGCGGGCCACATCACTGCACACACCGACGGCGCAATCGGACAGCTTGCCCGAATGTTCTGGACCGACCTCGAACCGCACAACACCTTCGGCTTCTGACGGGGCGGTGCGTGGTGGATGATCCGTCGCTCCAGGACGCCTTACCACTCATGTGTGTACCCCCGTACAGGACGCCGTTGGGTCCCGAGTGGGGCAGTGGCACGATGTGCTGATGGGGATGATCGACAGCGGCACCGAGGCAGCCGTCCAGTATCTACGGTTCCAATCGCCTCACCGGAACAGCCGAGGCCATTTCACCGGTGTTTTCGGGCTCGTCAACAATCTGGCGAGGGAGGGAAGGCTCTCGGACGAGCAGGAGACCTTCCGCCGCCGCAACAACAGGTGGTACGACGCCGCGTACACCGACCCCTCGACCGTTGATCCCCGCGTCTACGACGAAGCGGTCAACCCCGGCGCGGCGGCTTGGTTCAAGCCGTCGGCCACTCATCTCCTCGCTCGCGTCTCCGGCTATCTGGAGATCCTTTCCGCGCACGGCGTCGACTGTCGGGCCCTTCGTTCCGCGGATCCGGGACGGGTCATCTACGAGGACGATGTACAGGTCGTGGTCGTACCCCATGCGTGGGACGCGACGGGCCTTTGACGCCGACCTCACGCTGACGACTGAAGCCCTTACGTGCACCACCACAGGAAGCGGTCGCAGGTTTCCGTCGGGGTCGGGTCCGGGGATTCCGGCGGGGTGGGGGTCGTCGTCGGGGGTGGGGCGTCGCTGGATTCGGGGGGGGACGGGTCCGTGGGGGCGGTGGGGTCCGCG
>JODU01000031.1 GCA_000720845.1 Kitasatospora aureofaciens
ACTCCGCCCGCACCTCGGTGAACGCCGTGATCGTCAGATTCCCCTCCGGAACCGTCACCGCGTCCGGATGC
Organism: Kitasatospora aureofaciens; assembly: GCA_000720845.1. Classification (GTDB taxonomy): domain Bacteria; phylum Actinomycetota; class Actinomycetes; order Streptomycetales; family Streptomycetaceae; genus Streptomyces. The sequence goes on from JODU01000031.1 coordinate 72, forward strand.
TCCGTCGGCACAATCCGCACCGCATACGGATTCGGCCCCGCCACCGCATCGGGTGTGCGCGGCGGAGCGAACGTCAGCTCCACCGTCCCCGTCGTCCCCGGATACAACCGCAACGTCTGCGGCTCCACCGTCGTCCAGGGAGCCACATCCCCGACGGGCTCGAACCGGTACTCATCCACCACGTCACCGGTATTACGCACCCTCAGGCGCACACGCGTACTACTGCCGGGGTCCACAGTCGCGGACGCGGGCTCCAGCGAAGTCCACAGGCTCACACGCCGACGCTACGGGTTATCCGACACGGCGTCAGCTCTTCGCAGGGCACACTGCGTTGCCCCAAAGGGCCGTCGGTCCGGTGCCCGGGACTAGTCCCCGTCCTCCACGTCGTCCGCGACCGCTCGCTGGGCGACGAGGGACGGGGCGAGGGTGTCCCCGGCCTTGAAGGCCGCTCCGTCGTTCACCGCCGCGACCTCGGAACCCTGCCCCGGGTCCGTGACGGCGGGGCCGCCACCGCTCCCGCTGCCCGTCTCCGTGATTCCCCTGCTGTTCTTGTCGAGGTGGCTGGCCTCGTGGGCGAGGATCTCCTCGTTGCCGATGGCGGACGGGCCGAGGAACACGTCCATACCGATCGTCATCGCCTCGGCCCCCATGGCCGCCGTCGCGCGCTGGGCGATCGGGTCCGTGTGCACGCGGGCACCGGCGAGGGCGGGATTCTGGTAGAACGGCACCGCCTTGTCGAGGAAGGACCCGGGGAGCGACGAGCTGGACGTCCTCTTGGCCTCGTCCAGGAGCTGGTGCTGCCCCTCCGGGCTCCGGTCGTCGATCCCGTCGTGCCCGCAGCCCGCGCCGTGCTGGTGCGAGCCGGGGTCGACGCGGCGCTGGACGGTGTGCCCGCAGCCCGGACCGTGCTGGTGCGCGTCCCGGGCGACGACCCGCTGAACGGCGGCGTTGCCGGCGGAGCTCTGCAGCGCCAGGACCGCCGCCGGGGTCATGGGCGCTCCGCCGACTCCGGTGGTGGGGGCGGGCGTGGCCCGGTGCGGAGTGCGGCCGCCCCGGACGGCCAGCTGGTCGGCGGCTTCCTCGTGCGCGCGCACCATGCGCTCCCTTCGACACCGGACGTGTGACCCTCAGCCTTACCGGAGCTTCCCCGCCGCCGACAGGTCTGCGCGGGCAACACCGGGGGCAACGGCCCCCGGGGTCCCACCGGACACGGCACGCGGTACACCGCGCTCAGAGCGAGCTGAGCTGTTTGGCGATCGCCTCTTCCCATTCCTTCTGCTGCTCGGGGTCGTTGAGGGATGCCAGCCACTCCTCCTCGTTCTTGTGGTTGTGGTCGCCCGGGCCGCACTTGAGCTCCTTGAGGAACTCACGTGCCTCGTCCCGGATGTCGTTGGGAACGTTCCTGCCCGCGGGAACGGCCGGTCCGGCTGCGACCGCGTAGATCTCCTGCGCCCTGAGCTGCCGCTTTCCCTGCTGGATGGAGTGCGTCACCATGGCCGCCTCCTTCCACGCGTCGCGCCTCCTGCCCCTCCTGCTCGTGCCGTCCTTGGACATCCTCGGCGCCTCGGACGCCTCGGGCGTCTCGGGGGCCTTGGACTCCTCGGTCCCCTCCTGGGCCGGCGTGGTGCGGGCGTAACGGTCCGGCTGGCGTACCGAGATGTAGCGCTTGTTGGCCTTCTTCACGCCCTTCTTGAGGGCGAGGCCGCCGAGGAACCCCGCCGTCAGACCGCCTGCGACACCGGGGGCGATACCGCCGGTGACCGCACCCGTGGCGGCGGCGATCGCCACGGCACCGGCTGCGATACGCGCGAGGTTGCCCGTCAGGTTGGCGAAGCGGTGCCCCAGTTTCCACTTCTTCTTGTGCACCACGTATTCCCGTGCACTGGCCATGTGCTCTCGCACCTCTGTCCTGAGGTTCTCGACGCGGGTCCGCCGCTCTTCGACGGCGTCCAGGGCCGCCGTCTCGGAGCCCTCCGCCGAGTCCCCCAGTCTGGACGCCGCCTGGGCCAGGTCGTCGGCGGCCCTGCCCAGGTCTTCCAGTACGTCCTGGAGCTTCCGGTCGCGCTTCGCGGCCACGTCGCTGAAGTGGTCCTTCAGCTTCTTGCGCTGGGCGTGGGTGTTCTTGATGACCATGCTGTCGCGGCCCACGTGTATCGCCGAGAAGGAGATGGTGAGAGCACCGCCGGCATCTCCGAGCGCGGCCACCCCTCCCAGGTTCCCGGCGGTCTTCGTGCCGGTGTTGGCGATCTTCAGGACGTCGTTGGCGGCCATCTGGGAGCTGCTCGCCAGGCCGAGGGGCTTGCCCACATAGTTCTTTCGGTGCGCGTGGGAAGCCGGGCCCGACTCATGGCGCTTGGCGGACGCTTCCTTGATCGCCGCGATGTCGTTCACGGCCCCGGTCACGTCGCTGACGAGGTTGATCGGGTTCTCGACGTTCTGCTGGATCACCGTGTTGTGCGCTGTCCCGTGGTCCCCGTGCTTCATCACTTCCGACTGGACCGCCCCCGCGGGCGGCGCACTGCCGCGGAGCACCAGGGTGTCGGGGACGTCGGCCCACGGCTTGGTCTTGGCGGAGGCCTTCTTGACCGCGTGCCCGGTACCGTCGACCGCTCGCCCGACACCGCTGCGCGAGGCAGCCTCATCCGTCTTCCCGGCGCCCGCCGGTCCCGACTGCTCCACACCTTCGGTCGCGGTCTGGGCGGCCGGTTCCTTCCCCTTGGCCGTCTTGCCCTTGGCCGCCTTGTCCTCCGCCGCCTTCTGCTCCGCGGCCTTCTTCTCCGCCGCCCTCTTCTCGGCCTCCTCCGCGGCCAGTGCCGTCCTCGCCGTGTCTTCGGCCTTCCCGTGACGCAGCTGCCCCTGCGCCACGGCCGCCGCTCGCTGCCGGGCGTCGGCCGCCTCCTGCCCGAGGCGCGTCACCTCGGCGAGGGCGGCGTCTTGCTCCGTCTGCTTCTCCCCCGCGGTCTTCGCGTACCCGGCCGCTGCGGTCTGGGCCTTCTTGGCCTCGTCCTGGGCATCCTGCGCGGTCTTCTCGTGCTTGTCCGCCGCCCGCTCGGCGGTTTCGCGTGCCTCGGCCGCAGCCCTGGCCTTGCGGTCCAGCTTCGCCGCCAGCGCCACCGCCTCCCTGGCGCTCTCGTTCGCCTCGTCCCGGAGCCGGGCGGCCTCCTCCTGGGCCTCGTCCGCCTGCTTCCGCGCCGCACCGGCTCCCTCGGCCTCTTCGCTCCTCGCCTCCGCCTCTTCCCCGGCGGCCTTCACCCCCTTCAGTGCCTCGGCCAGTTCGACGGTCCGTTCCCTCATGACCGTCGCGAACTGCTCCTCGGACTCCGCCTCGGCCTCGGCCTCGGCCGCCTGCTCCTGCGCCGTGTTCTCGGCTTCCCCCGCCTGGCGCGCCGCTTCGTCGGCGTCCTTCAGCTGCGCCGCGGCCAGCTCCGCCTGGCGCGAGAACTGACGCACCTTTTCCTCGGCTTCAGCCTGACGCCTCCGGGCGTCCGCGATCGTCGCGGACAGTGTCTCCACCAAGTCCTCGGCGGTCTTGCGCTTCCGCTCGGCCTCCTCGGCCTCCCTCGCGAATTCATCCGCCTGCTCGCGGACCTCCTTGGCCGCCGCGCCCTTCTTCTCCGCGGTCGCGCCGTGCTTACCGGCCGCCTTGACGGATCTCCGCTGCTCCTTCGCCGCCGCCTTCGCGTCGCCCGTGAGGTCTCGTGCCTTGTCGAGCGACGCCTGCTCTCCCCGCTTCGCGGCCTCGACTTCCCCCTCGAGCGCGTCCGCCCTGCCCCGGGCGGCTGTCTCCTTCTTGCGTGCCTCGATCGCCGTCCCGGACAGGTTCCGCACCTCGGCCGCGGCGTCGGCCCGGGCCCGTGCGGCGTCCGAGACCTTCTTCTTCTGATCCGCCACCTCCTCCACGGCCGCCTGCTGCTCGGGCTCCGTCACCGGTGTGATCTGCAGGTCGTCCGGCGTCGACGAGGTCTGCCGTTCCGGTGCCGGGGCCTTGGGAAGCTGTGCCGTACCGGCCGCGCGCTGGATCGCCGTACCGGACCCGCGCTGGATGGCGGAGGCCACGGCGCGGTTACCCGCCGCGGCCTGGAGCGAGGCCAGGGGCGGTGACTGACGTGCCTGCGGGCGGGGCCGCGCCTGAGCGGCTCCCGCCGGACGGTGTCTCTGCGTGTGGTTCAAGCGGTCCGACACGGACGATCCCCTCCTGACACCCCGTCACCGTCCCCGCCCGACGCGGGGCAGCGCCCCGGTGCGGCGGGACGGCGCGCCCCGGAACGGGGCTTGATCGCAAGATGACATCCTGGCGAACTGACAGTCGACACAAGACGTTGAATCAGAAACGCCGGGTGTCCGCCAGGGGTCTTCGAGGGGAAATACCGGGAGGCGGGGGGAGTCTGCCCCAATGGGCACGACCAGGGGCAAGGAACATGCCCCCGCTCCGGCACCCGGGGACGTTTCGGCGGCGGCAACGCGCGCGTGAGGCTGAGGGGCGTCCTGTCTCGTACCCCGAGGAGAGCAGAGCATGCCGTCCTACCTGTCGCCCGGCGTCTACGTCGAGGAGGTGGCCAGCGGCTCGCGCCCGATCGAGGGAGTGGGCACGTCGGTGGCGGCCTTCGTCGGTCTCGCCCCGACCGGCCCGCTGAACGAGCCCACGCTGGTGACCAACTGGACGCAGTACGTCGCGGCCTTCGGTGACTTCACCGGCGGGTACTACCTCGCGCACTCCGTCTACGGGTTCTTCAACAACGGCGGTTCCGCCGCCTACGTCGTCCGGGTCGGCGGTTCCGCCGAGGACGCCGCCGCCGACGGCTCGGTGAACGGCGCCGCCGCTCCCGCCGCCGTCACCGGCAGCACCGCCAAGGCGCTGCCCGCCGCCGAGCCCAAGCAGCTCGGCACGTTCGCCGTGACGGCCAACGCCGCCGGCCAGAGCGGCCCGCTGACCGTCGAGGTCGCCGACCCCGAGGGCGAGGGCCCCGCCGAGCGCTTCAAGCTGATCGTCAAGGACGGCGACAAGCCGGTCGAGACCTTCGACGTGAGCGCCAAGAAGGGCAACCGCTCCTACGTCGTCACGCAGGTCAAGGAGCGTTCCAAGCTCATCACCGTGACCGAGGCCGCGCCGTCCGCGCAGCTGGTCCGGCCTGAGAACCAGACCCTGACGCTGCCCGCGCCGCCGTCCGCCGCCCCCGCCGTTCCGGCCGGGCAGGCCGAGAGCGCGCACCCCGGGCCGGCCCAGTACCTCGGCGACTCCTCGGACCGCACCGGTTTCGGCGGCCTGGAGGCGATCGACGAGATCTCCATGGTCGCGGTGCCCGACCTGATGGCCGCCTACCAGCGCGGCGCGATCGACCTGGAGGCCGTCAAGGCCGTCCAGCTCGGTCTCATAGCCCACTGCGAGCTAATGGGCGACCGCGTCGCGATCATCGACCCGCCGCCCGCCCAGAACGCCCGCCAGATCCGCGTCTGGCGCCAGGAGACGGCCGGCTACGACTCCAAGTACGCCGCCCTGTACTACCCCTGGATCAAGTCCTTCGACCCGGCCACCGGCCAGTCCCGCCTGGTCCCGCCGAGCGGCCACGTCGCCGGCATCTGGGCCCGCAACGACTCCGAGCGCGGCGTGCACAAGGCCCCCGCCAACGAGGTCGTCCGCGGTGCCGTGGACCTGGAGCTGCAGATCACCCGCGGTGAGCAGGACCTGCTCAACCCGATCGGCGTCAACTGCATCCGCTCCTTCCCCGGCCGCGGCATCCGCGTCTGGGGCGCGCGCACCCTCTCCTCCGACCCGGCGTGGCGCTACCTGAACATCCGCAGGTACTTCAACTACCTGGAGGAGTCGATCCTGATCGGCACCCAGTGGGTGGTGTTCGAGCCGAACGACCACAACCTCTGGGCCCGCATCCGCCGCAACGTCTCGGCGTTCCTGGTCAACGAGTGGCGCAACGGTGCCCTCTTCGGCCAGAGCCCCGACCAGGCCTACTACGTGAAGTGCGACGAGGAGACCAACCCGCCGGAGTCCGTCGACCTCGGCCGGGTCGTCTGCGAGATCGGCATCGCGCCGGTCAAGCCCGCCGAGTTCGTCATCTTCCGGCTCGCCCAGTTCTCCAGCGGCGGCGGCGAACTGGACGAGTAGGCGGATCTCGCCCCCGCCCTTGTCCCACATCCTCTAGAAGGACAGCGAACCCATGTCTCTCCCCAAACCCGAAGACGTACTCGTCGCACCGAATTTCGGTATCCAGATCGACGGTGTGATGGTCGAGTACCTCAACTCGGTGTCGAACCTGCAGATCGAGCAGGACGTCATCAAGTACCAGCAGAACCAGGGCACGACCGGACGCAACAACGTCACCCTGATGCCGGGCGTGGCCAAGGACGGCTCGGTCCAGGTCGAACGCGGTATGAGCCAGTCGTCGGTGTTCACCCAGTGGATCAACGACTCCATGGCGGGCCGGATGGCCACCGCCCGCAAGAACGCCACGATCATCGTGATGGACTACGAGGACAACCCGGTCAAGCGCTGGAACCTGCGCAACGCCTGGTGCAGCAAGGTCGTGGCGGGCACCCTGAAGGCGGGTGACACCAACGCGCTCACCGAGACCATCACCATCGTGTTCGAAGAACTGGTCGTCGAGTAATGCGCCGTAGTACTGCCAAGGCATCCGCCGCGGCACCCCAGACCGCGGCGGCGGGAGCGGACTTCCCCCGTTCGGCTCCCGCCGCCGCGCCCACGGAGGCGCCGGCCGGTTCTCCGGCCGGCCCTCCCGCCGGGCCCCCCGTCGACACCGCCCCGAGGCAGCAGTTGCAGACCGAGTTCCCCTTCGAGCTGCCGCGCGGGTACGTCGACGAGTCGGGCACGGTGCACCGGGACGGCGTGATGCGCCTGTCGACGGCACGGGACGAGCTGATCCCGCTGCGCGACGTGCGGGTGCAGGAGAACCCGGCGTACCTGTCGGTGGTGCTGCTCGGCCGGGTCATCACCCGGCTGGGCACGCTGGCGATGGTGCACGACGGCGTCGTGGAGAACATGTTCGCCTCCGACCTGGCGTTCCTCCAGGACTTCTACCGCCAGATCAACGCGGAGGGGCACACCCGCGCGGCCGTCCAGTGCCCGCACTGCTCGGAGCCCTTCGAGGTGGAACTCGGCGGGAGCCGCCTGGGGGAATCGTGACGTACGCGACCGACCGGCTGCACGAGGAGATCGCGTACGTCGCCTACCACTTCCACTGGAGCCTGGAGGCGATCCTGGACCTGGAACACCAGGACCGCCGCCGGTACACGGACCAGATCGCGTCCCTCGTGACGCGAGGCACGGCGGAGGGCTGATCAGTGGGACTCCTGGACCGGCTGCGGGGTCGTCGGGACGACGGCGAGGGAAACGGGGGCGGGACCGCGGCATCGGCGGCGGGCTCGCCCACGCAGGCGGGTCCGCCCGCGGACACCGGCTCGCGTCCGGACCCGGGCACGGGCGGCAGTGCGGCATCCGCGCCCGTGGCCGTCGCCGCCTGGACGGGCCTGCCGCCGATCCAGCGCGCCACGGGCGCGGACCGTACGGGGGTGGCGGACGCCGCCTTCGGCGGACGCCTTCCGACGTGGCAGGACCCGTCGTTCACCCGGGCGCCGTCCCCGGCGGTACTCGACCCGGCGGCCGGCGACAGCCTGCTGTCCGGCGCCTTCGACTCGTCGGCCCGTCAGACCTCGTCCACTCCCCTGGCCCGCCCGGCCGGCACACCGCCGGTGCAGCGGATGCCGGTCGCGCCGCTGCGCGCGATACCGGCGGACGCACCGGCCCCGGCCACGGCACCGACCGCGCCCGCGGGTTCCGCCCCGAGGGCGCGCGGTGGCGCGTCGGGTACGCCGGGCCCCACCTCGTCGCCGGCCACGCCCGCGGCCGCGCCGGTCCAGCGGGCGCGTTCCGCCGGGGCGGCGTCGTCCGCCGCGGCCGCGAGCGCGCCGGCCCAGGCCCCCCGCGGGGTCCGGGTGACCCCGGTGCCGGCACCGCCCGCCGCCCCGCGTCCGCGGCAGTCGCTCACCAAGGCCCCGTCCGCATCGCCGGCCGCGCAGCGCCGGGCGTTGCCGGCCAGCCGCCGGACCACCGGGTCCGCCCCCGCGTCCTCCGGCACGGCGCCCTCGTCGGCGGACGCCGACCGAGCGGACCCCGGCTCGGCACCGGCCGGGGGCGCCTCCCCGGACCACGGTTCCCTCACCCCGACGCCCGCACCGACCGGTGCGCCCGTCCAGCGGGCGGTACCACCGGCCCCCGGCGCGCCCGGCGACGCCACGGCACCGGCTGCCCCGGTACGGCGGCCCGGCGGCGGCAGCCCGTCGACCCCCGCGCCGGCGAACAGCGGCACCACACCCGGCGCACCCCCGGTCCAGCGCACCACCGCACAGCCGTCCGGCCCCGTGACGGGCACCCCGGCGCGGCGCGACACGGCGCAGCCCGGCAACGGCACCCCGGCCGCCTCCGCACCGGCGAACAGCGGCACCACGCCCGGCACACCGCCCGTCCAGCGCGCCACCGCACGACCGTCCGACGGCGGCAGCCCTTCGACCCCCGCACCGGCGAACAGCGGCACCACGCCGAGCACACCGCCCGTCCAACGGGCCACCCCACGACCGTCCGGCGGCGGCAGCCCTTCGACTCCCACACCGCCGGTCCAGCGCGCCGCCGCACGACCGTCCGACGGCGACAATCCGGCGGCCACCGCACCGGCGAACAGCGGCACCACGCCGAGCACACCGCCCGTCCAGCGCGCCGCCGCACGACCGTCCGGCGGCACCAACCAGGCCTCCACACCGACCGACAGGGGCACCGCGTCCGGCACACCGCCGGTCCAGCGAGCCGCCGCACAGCCGTCCAGCCCCGCGACGGGCACCCCGGCGCGGCGCGACACCCCGCGGCCCGGCAGCGACGACCCGGCGGCCACCGCACCGGCGAACAGCGCCACCACGCCCAGCGCACCGCCCGTCCAACGGGCCACCCCACGGGCGTCCGGCTCCCGGGCACGACCCGGCAGCGGCAACCCGGCGACCACACCGGCCGAAAACGGCGGCGCGGCGGACACCCCGGCCCGGCGAACCTCCGCGCCCACCGGCGGCGGCAACCCGGCAGCCACCGCACCCGACAGCGGCGCCACGCCCAGCGCACCCCCGGCCCAGCGCGCCACCGCACAGCCGTCCGGCGGCGGCAGCCAAACCTCCGCGCCGGCGAACAGCGGCACCGCGTCCGGCACACCGCCGGTCCAGCGCGCCACCGCACAGCCGTCCGGCCCCACGCCGGCCGAAGCTCCGGGCAACGGCCCCGCGTCCGCCGGCCCGGCCCGGCGGCCCGCCGTACGTCCCGGCGGCAGCCCGGCGTCCGCACCGGCGGGCGACGGCGCCACGGCGTCGACGCCGCCGGTGCAGCGTGCCGTGCGCCGCACGGACGGCGGCACGACTCCCCCGGTGGGCGACGGCACCCCCGCCGGCCGACGAGCCGCCGCGCAGCCCGACCGCCCCGCCTCCGCCGGTGACCGCCGGACCGGTGCGCCGGGGACCACGCCGGCCGGCGCCCCGGTGCAACGGGCCGTGCCGCGGCCCGAGTCGACGTCCCACGCCCCCGTGCGGCCGGTCACGCCCGCGCCCGGCACCACCTCGGACCCGGCGGCCGGCACCGGCACCCCGCCCACCGACGGCACGGCGGCACCCTCGCCCTCGCCGTCGTCGGGAGCCGCCCCCGTCGGCCCCCCGGTCCAGCGAGCCGTGTCACCGGCCGACGGCCCCACGGCCCGTACCCCCGCCCCGGGGCCCGGCGGCGACACGGCGACACCGTCCACCGCACGACCCACCGGCACCGGCCACGCCGCCGGAGGCCGACGGCCCTCGACGACCGCACCCGGCGCTCCCGCCACGCCGGACGGCCGGCAGCCCCCCGTCCAGCGCCGGGCGTCTGCCGCCCAGCCGTCGCGACCCGTGCAGCCGTCCACGGCTCACCCGGGCGGCGCACCACAGCCGCCGGTCCAGCGGGCGCCGGAGCGGCGGACCGATGACGCGATCACGCCGCCCTCCGCCACACCGGCGGCACCGGCGGCACCGGCGGCGCCGTCGGCCCCGGCCGAGCCGGGCCCCACGGCCACCGCACCCGCCGCCTCGCCCACCACGCCGGGCACCCCTCCCGCGCCCACCCCCGCCGTACCGCTGTCCCGGCCGGAAACCGGCAGGACGGCCACCCCGGCGACCCCCGTGCAGCGCAGCGTGGCCGGGCGGCGCCCAGGGCTCGGCGCGCCCACCTCGTCCGGCCCCGTCGGCGCCGTACGCCCGAACACGACGCCGACACCGACGGCGGCGCACGCACAGCCGTCGGAACCGACACCGGCACCGGCACCAGCACCGGCGTCCACCGCCGCCCCGGCGGGGCCGGCCGGGGCACCCGCGCGTCGTTCCCCGCTCGGCGCGCCCCTCTCCGCGCCCCCGCCCGACACCACGTCGCTCACCACCCGGCCCCCGGCGCCGGTGCCCTCCGCGACCGAGGGCCGCGTGCCCCCGCCGGTCCAGCGGGCCACCGCCCAGGCGCTCCCGCCCTCGGCACCCCCCTTCACGACCACGGCGGCCCCCGCCACTCCCGCGGCACCGCCCTTCACAACCACGACCACGACCCCTGCCACTCCCGCGGCACCGCCCTTCGCCGCCCTGACCACCTCCGCCGCACCGCCCTTCGCGGCCACGGCAACGCCCCCGGCGACACCGCACCTCACGCCTCCGCCGCCGCCCGGTGGCGGCGGGCCCACACCCTCCGTCGTCCAGCGCGCGCCCGCCAAGGCCGTACCCCTGCGCAAGCCGGTGTCTCCCGGCGCCACCACCGGAGCCCCGCTCCCGGTGGCCCCGCTGACACCGCCCCGGCCGTCGGCGGCCCGGCCCACGCTGCCCGTCGCCACCCAGGCGGCGGCCCCGGCGCCGCCCACCGGCACCACGCCGGACGCCCTCGCCCCGTCCAGCACCGCTTCCGGCGCCGCTTCCGGCGCCGCGTCCGCCGATGCGCCGCCGGTCCAGCGGTTCTTCCGCCGTTCCCACCGCGCCGGACGCACCACCGCCGCCCTGGCCTCCCACACGGCCGCCACCGTGATGGACAGCCTGACCCGGCTGCACACCCCGTCGTCGTCCCGGCCCGGCCCGAACGAACCGCCGCCCCCGTACAGCGACCCACCGCCCCCGTACGAGGCGAGCGCGGGCGCACCACCGCCCGAGGACCCTCCACCCGGGTACACGGCGGTCCCCGAAGGCGGGTTCGACCCGCGTCAACTCACCGACTTCCAGCTCGACGAACTGGTGCACCGGATCATCGGCCGCGTCACCCGGCTCGTCCGCACCGAACTGCGTATGGACCGCGAACGGATCGGCAGACTGCGCGACCCGCGCTGACCGGACCGCACCGGCCCCGCCGGACGCCCGGACCGCCCCGAGGGCCACGCCCGCCCGCCACCGTTCCCCGACAAGAAAGGTCGACCCCCGATGACCCGTGAGGACCCGGGCTCTTCCATCTGGTTCAGCCTCGCCATCGACGGCGAGAGCCTCGGCTACTTCAACGGGTGCGAGGGCCTGTCGACCCAGGTGGAGGTGGAACAGCGCCAGGAGGGCGGCAACAACGGCTTCGTCTGGCAGCTGCCCACCCGCGTCACCTACTCCAACATCCGGCTGACCCGCCCCCTCACCCCGGACACGGCGAAGGTCGCCAAGTGGATCTCGTCCGTGCAGACCGGCATCAAGCGGCCCACCGCGCAGATCTCCGCCCTGCGCGCGGACGGGTCGCTGGTCGCCCGCTGGGGGCTGATCGACGTCCTGCCCGTCAGCTGGCAGGGCCCCAGCCTCGATCCCGGCAGCGCGTCCGTGGCCAACGAGGTGCTGGAGATCGCCCACCACGGGTTCACGGACTGACGGCGCCGCGGAGCAGAGAGGAAGAACCATGGCCAAGAGCAGCAAGGGCGCCGGCAAGAGCCTCGTACGCGCCAACCTCGCCATCCACGAACCGCCCACCGGCGACTCCACCTCGCCCGGTGCGCTGATCAAGCGGTTCCCGTTCGAGTTCAACCCGGCGCAGCTGTCGATCAGTCAGCGCGCCCAGTGGAAGGCGACCCCGACGGCAGCCGTGCGGAAGGCCGCCAAGCCGCAGTTCATGGGCGCCGAGCCGCGGGAGATGACCCTGGAGATCTTCCTGGACTCCTCGATGAAGCCCGACGGCAACACCGTGATGAAGAAGGTGGAGTCGCTGCTGATCTGCTGCGAGGTCACCGCCAAGAGCCTGGCCGCCGAGCAGCCGTCCCCGCCCTGGGTGATCTTCGAGTGGGGTTCGTTCTCCACGGCCCGGTTCAGCGCCTACGTCGCGTCCATCGACACCCAGTACACGCTCTTCGGCACGGCCGGCGTCCCCATCCGCGCCACCTGCCAGATGTCCCTGGTGGAGATCCCCGGCCCGACCCCGAACCAGAACCCGACCTCCGGCGCCCTCACCGCCCAGCGCGTGCACCGGGTCGTCGCGGGGGACTCGCTGCCGTCGCTGGCCTGGAGCGAGTACGGCAGCGCCAACGCGTGGCGGGTGATCGCCGAGGCCAACGGCATCGACGACCCGTCCCACCTGCCGACCGGTACCGAACTCATCCTGCCGGCCACCGAGGAGGTGCCTCGCTGATGGTGCGTCCCTCCTTCTCCAGCATCGTCGAGGTGAAGATCGGTGGGGCGAAGCTGCCCGACACCATCGCCCCGATGCTCACCGACGGCTGGGTCGACCAGGGCGTCAACGTGCCGGCGGCGTTCCGTCTCACCTTCCGCGACCCCTACCACCGGCTCCTCGGCAAACTGAACGTGCAGTTCGGCACCAAGGTCGTCATCACGCCGATCGCCGACGGGCACGGCAAGGGCAACCCCCTGCTGACCGGTGAGGTCACCGGTCTGGAGACCGACTACGACGGCACCGGCAGCTTCACCGTCATCCGGGGCTACGACTACGGGCACCGGCTGATGCGCCAGCGCCGCGTGGCCGCGTACCGCAACCAGAAGGCCTCCGACATCGCCCGCAAGCTGGTGGCCATGGACGGCGTCTCCATCGGCCGCATCCAGGCGACCAAGGGCACCTACGGGTTCATCTCCCAGTCCAACGTCACCGACTGGGACTTCCTCGCCCGGCTCGCCGACGAGAACAAGATGATCATGTATCTGGACTCCAAGGGGAAGTTCCGGTTCGTCACGCCGAAGCCGTCGGCCGGCGCGCCCTCGCCGAACACGGACGGCGACAAGAGCACCTTCGTCCTCCAGGCCGGCCACGACATCCTGCGGCTGCGGGCCGCCGTCACCGCCGCCGACCAGATCGGCAAGGTCGAGTCGCGCGGCTGGAACGTCACCACCAAGAAGAAGATCACCGAGACCGCGCCGGCCACCACCGACCCGGGCATCAGCATCAAGTGGACGCCCGGCACGGCCGCCGGCAAGTTCAAGCCCGGCAAACTCGTCGAGACCGCCAACCCGTACGACAAGCAGGACGAGGTGCAGAACGCCGCGAAGGCCCTCGCCTCCGACGTCACCGCCTCCTTCGCCGAGCTGGAGGTCGCCGCCAACGGCCACCCCGACCTGCGGCCCGGCGTCCCCGTCGCCCTCGCCGACGTCGGCACCCCCTTCGAGGGCAAGTACACCGTCACCTCGGTACGCCACCACTTCGGCGACGGCGTCGCCTACGAGTCCTGGATCACGGTCAGCGGACGCCAGTGGCGTTCCCTGTACGGCCTCGCCTCGGGCGGCAGCGGCGGCACGGACCCGGCGAGCGCCACCCGGCTGCCCAGCGTCGCCAACGCCATCGTCACCGACGTACAGGACCCCCTCAAGCAGGGCAGGGTCAAGCTGCAGTTCCCGTGGCTGGACGACACCTACGTCAGCGACTGGGCGCGCAGCGTCCAGATGGGCGGCGTGGCGGGCGGCGGCATCTTCCCCATGGACGTCGGCGACGAGGTGCTGGTCGCCTTCGACCGGGGGGCACTGGACCACCCGTTCGTGATCGGCGGCCTCTACAACGGCCGGGACGTGCCGACCAAGAGCGACGTGCCCCTGCACGACGGCCTGAAGAAGAAGGCCGTACGGCACACCCTGTCCGACCGCCAGGGCAACCGGGTCGACCTGCTCAGCCAGCGCACCGGCGGGCGCAAGCAGGGCGTCCGGATCGCCAGCGGCAACGACAAGCTGACCATCAACCTCGACCGCACCAAGACCGAGATCACCGTCGACAGCAAGGGCGCCGTCAAGATCACCGGCAGCCGCTCGGTGTCGGTGGACGCGGGCACCGACCTGTCGCTCAGCGCCAGACGCGCCCTCACCATCAAGAGCGGCGGCCCGCTCAGCATCCAGAGCAGCATGATCAACATGCGCAGCGGGGGCGTGATCGGAGTCACCGCGGGAGGCGCCCTGAACCTGGGGGCGGCCGGCGCCGCGACGCTGAGCGCCGGGGCCGCGACGACCATCTCCGGCACCGTCAACGTCCAGATCAACTCCGTCATGACGAGGATCATCGGCGCGTCCCTCGAGGTCAAGACCCCCATCTTCAAGGTCGCGACCATCCCCGTGCCGGGCCTGTGACGAAGCGTTTCCGAGGAAGGCAGGTTGCTCTCTGATGGCCGAACAGTTCGTCGGCTCCGGCTGGTCGTTCCCCCTGCGGATCGGGCCCACCGGCGGGATCGCCCTCGTCAGCGGCGAGCAGGAGGTGGAGGAGGCCATGCGGCTCATCCTCGCCACCGCGCCCGGAGAGCGGCCGATGCGCCCGGAGTTCGGCTGCGCCATCCACGACCTCGTCTTCGCCCCCGTCAACGAGCAGACGGCCGGCCGCATCCAGCACGAGGTGTATGTCACCCTGGACCGCTGGGAACCACGCATCGAGGTCCACGACGTGGACGTCACCACCGGCGAGGAACAGAACGTCCTCTTCATCGACGTCCGTTACTCGATCCGCGGCACCAACAACCCGCGCAGCCTCGTGTTCCCGTTCTACGTCATCCCCTCCCACGACGAGCCCGACCTCCCCGACGCTCCGGCCGGTCTCCCGGGCTCTCCCGAAAGCGACCGCTGATGCCCCTGCCCTCTCCCAACCTCGACGACCGCCGCTTCCAGCAGTTCGTCGACGATGCCAAGCGCTACATCCAGCAGCGCGCCCCGGAGTGGACCGACCACAACGTCTCGGACCCCGGTGTCACGCTCGTCGAGACGGTGGCCCACATGGCCGACCAGATCGTCTACCGGCTCAACCGGGTGCCGGACAAGAACCACCTCGCCTTCCTGGACCTGGTCGGCATCACGCTCTTCCCGCCGTCGGCCGCGCGCACGGACGTCACCTTCTGGCTCTCCGCACCGCAGGAGGACACGATCCTCGTCCCGGTCGGCACCGAGGTCGCCACCCTGCGCACCGAACGCGACGAGGCCGTCGTGTTCGCCACCGAGCACGACCTGCGCATCGTCCCGTGCGCGTTGGACCGCCTGGTGACGCAGACCCGCGGCGAAGCCGTCAGCGACCGCACCACGGACCTCGCGGAGAGCAAGGACGTGATGTGCTTCGCCGAGGCGCCCAACCCCGGCGACTGCATGCTCATCGGCCTCACCGCCGCCGTCCCGGACTGCGCGCTCGCCCTCGAACTCGACAGCCGCGTCGACGGCGTCGGTGTCGACCCGCGCCAGCCGCCGCTGGTCTGGGAGGCCTGGACCGAGGACGGCTGGCAGTCCTGCGAGGTCGACCGGGACGGCACCGGTGGTCTCAACCGCCCCGGCGACGTCGTGCTCCACATACCCGGCGGGCACGTCCTGTCCCGCAACGGCGGCCACGAGGCCGGCTGGATCCGCTGCCGGGTCACCGAGCCGCTGAGCGGCCAGCCCTTCTACACCACCTCGCCGACCGTCCGTTCCGCCGAGGCCTACACCATCGGCGGCACCACCGGCTCCATCCACGCCGAGACCATCCTCGACGAGCCCCTCGGCGAGTCCACCGGCCTGCCCGGCCAGCGGCTGAGGCTCGAACACGCCCCCGTCGTCGCCGGTGAACCGTCCGTCCTCCTCCAGACCGCCGCGGACGACGGCTGGCAGGACTGGCAGGTCGTCCCGCACTTCTCCGGCTCCCACCCCGACGACCACCACATCACCGTCGACGCCACCACCGGCGAGATCGCCTTCGGCCCCGCCGTCCGCGAGGCCGACGGCACCCTGCGCCAGTACGGTGCCGTCCCGCCCAAGGGCGCCGTCATCCGCGCCCGCCGCTACCGCACCGGCGGAGGCAGGGCGGGCAACGTGGCCCGCGGCGCCGTACAGGTGCTGCGCACCTCCATCCCGTACGTCTCCGAGGTCGTCAACCGCGAGGCCGCCCTCGGCGGCGTCGACGGCGAGACCATCGAGGAGGCCAAGCTCCGGGCCCCCATCACCCTGCGCGCCCAGGAACGCGCCGTCACGCTGCGCGACTACGAGGAACTCGCCCGCCGCGCCGCCCCCGAGACCGCCCGCATCACCTGCCTGGAGGGCGCGGAGAACGAGTACGGCGCCCACGCCGTCCGTGTCCTCGTCGTGCCCCAGGCCGTCCCGGACCCCGGCGGACGCCTCCGCTTCGAGCAACTCGTCCCCGGCGACGCCCTCTTGAGCCGCATCACGCGGCACCTCGACGAACGGCGTCTGATCGGCACCCGTCTCGCCGTCGGCCCGCCGTACTACCAGGGCGTCACCGTCGTCGCCACCGTCCACGCCTTCCGCGACGTCGACGCCGACCGCGTGCGCCGGCAGACCCACGACGCCCTGTACCGCCACCTCGACCCGCTCACCGGCGGCGCCGACGGCAAGGGCTGGCCCTTCGGACGCCCCGTGCAGACCGGTGAGCTGTTCGCCGTCCTCCAGCGCGTCCCCGGCGTCGAACTCGTCGACGAGGTCGTCCTGCACCCGGCCGACCCCCTCACCGGCAAGCGCGGCGACCCCACCAACCGCATCGACCTCGACGCGCCCTCCCTGGTCTTCTCCTACGACCACCGGGTCCGCGTGATCGGGGACAGCGCGTGAAGTCCGCCTCGCAACGGGGCTCCGTCGACGGGCTCGGCTCGTCGCTGCCCATCGCGTCGATGCTGCCGGCCGTCTTCGCCGACGACGACCTCGCCCTGCGTTTCGTCGGCGGGCTCGACGACGTCCTCGCACCCATCCTGAACGTCCTGGACTGCCTGGACACCTACTTCGACCCCGCCCTCACCCCGGCGGACTTCGCCCGGTGGCTCGGTACCTGGGTCGGCGCGGAGACCGACGGCACCGAGGCCGAACCCATGCTGCGCGCCGCCGTCGCCGCCGCCGCCCGGCTGCACCGCGTACGGGGCACCCTGCAGGGCCTGTCCGAGACCGTCCGGCTCGCCTTCGGTGTCGCGCCGGAGATCACCGAGAGCGGCGGCGCCGTCTGGAACGCCCGGCCGCTCGGCCCGTTCCCCGGCCGGCCCCGCCCGCAGCTGCACGTCGCCCTCCGGCTGCCCGACCCCAGGCCCGTCGACGTACACCGGCTGGACGCCCTCGTCGCCGCCGCCCGCCCCGCCCACATGCCCTACACGGTCGAAGTGACCGCCTCCGAAAGGACCCCGGAGAGATGACCACGCAGAACTGCGCCGAGTGCGGAACCCGCGCGGAACCGGGCCAGTCCTTCTGCGACGCGTGCGGCGCCGTGCTGAGCTGGGACCAGGCCGGCGCCGCCGCCCGCACCGCGCGGCCCGCAGCCGCCGCGTCCGACCAGCGCCCCGGCTTCGACGCCTTCGGCGGCGCCGGCGTGCCGCCGGCCCGCACCGGCCGCCCGGCCGCGGCACCCGCCCAGGGCTCCGCCGAGCCGGCCGGCGCGATCGGGGACAACCCGACGCTGCCCCAGCCGCGCCGCCCCGCTGCCGCCGCGGACACCCCGGCCGCCGGCGGGGACGCCCCCGGCACCGGGAGCGCACCGGACACCGCGGACCGCGCCGGGGGTACCGCCGCCCCGGACGACGCACCGGGAGCCGCCGCGCCCGCGCCCGGCACCGACGAGACCGCCCCGACCGCCCCGGTGCCCTCAGCGTCCGCCCCCGCCCCGAACCCGCTCACCGACACCATGTCCGACCGGGCCCGCTCCCTCCTCGTCCCCGTCGCCGACCCCGAGGCGCCCGCCCCGGCGGCGCCCCCCGCCGTCGCCCCCGTCCTGCCCGGCCGCCCCGACGCGGACCGGCCGCAGGTCCGCGCCCCCGGCCACCAGCCGGACATCGCCAACGGCCCGCCCTGCCCGTGGTGCTCCACACCCAACCGCCCCGACCGCCACTACTGCGCCCGCTGCGCCATGCCCCTGGTGGCGAGCGGCGACCAGGCCTCCGTCCGGGCCCCCTGGTGGCGCCGGCTCTTCGGCGGACGGCGCCAGGAGACCCCCTGGGCCGGCGACCGCCCCCGTCTGCGCCGCGTCTTCGACCGCATCGGCACCTGGATCACCGTCGTCGTCGTGGCCACCCTGGTCGTCCTCGGCTTCATGTACATCCCCGACGGCGTCCAGAACACCCGCGACCACTTCGCCAAGCGCGCCCCGGTCTCCCCGGACGCCATCAAGGCCTCGCACTCCTTCCCCGGTCACAAGCCGGAGCTCCTCATCGACAAGCTCAGCAACACCTGGTGGGGGCCGGGCATCTCGCAGTCCGGCCAGGGCGAGTGGGTCGAGGTCAGCTTCACCGAGCCGACCCGGCTGCTCGACGTGATCATCACCCCGGGTGTCTCCACCCGCGCCGACAAGCTGCGGGAGTCGGCCCTGCCGCACCGGGTCAAGGCGACGATCACCATGAAGGACGGGTCGGTGAAGACCCGTGACCTCACCCTGGACCAGGGCGCCGGCGGCCAGCGACGCCCGTTCCGCGTCGGCGAGGTCACCAAGGTCCGCTTCACCATCGAATCCGCCCACGCGGCGTCCGCCAAGAAGCAGGTGGCCATCTCCGAGATCGAGTTCTTCGGCCCGTCCAGCGCCAACCCCTCCTGACCGGCCCGGGGCTCCGGCGCCGTACGCCGGCCCGGGGCCCCGCCGCCGCACATGTCCCGAACCGGCGGGGCCCCCACCCGAACGGACGCCACACCATGCGCCGCCCTCCGGGCCACCGGAGGCTGAGGCCATGCCCACAGCACGAGCGATATCCACCGCCGTCCTGCTGTCCACGGCCACCCTGCTCGCCTCCTCCCTGACGGCCTGCGCGCCCACGGCCCGGGACGGCGACCGGCACGGCGACACCGGCGGCGCCACGACCGACGCACAGGCCCTGAGCAACCTCCGCGAGCAGTCCCCGACCTGGCGGGACTGCCCCGCCCCCGCGCCCGTCCAGGGCGGCGGCGAGGCCCCCGGCGCGCTCCCCGACGGCACCCGGTGGCAATGCGCCACCCTGCGCACGCCGTTGGACTGGAAGAACCCCTCCGACGAGTCCATGGACCTCGCGCTGATCCGCGCCCGCAGCAGCGGCGGCCCGGACGAGCGGATCGGCTCCCTGCTCTTCAACTTCGGCGGCCCCGGCGGCTCCGGCGTCGCCACCCTCCCCGGTCTCGCCCCCGACTACGAGAAGCTCCGCACCCGCTACGACCTCGTCAGCTTCGACCCGCGCGGCGTCGGCAACAGCCGCGGCGTGCGCTGCCTGGACGCCGGCCTCCCCGACGAGGACGACATCGACAACACCCCCGACGACGGCGACGACGAGACCGACGCCCTGGTCCGGTTCAACCGGGAGACGGCGGCCGCCTGCGAGAAGCACTCCGGCGACGTCCTCCCCTACGTCGGCACCACCCAGGCCGCCCAGGACATGGACCTCGTGCGCGAGGTGCTCGGCGACGACAGGCTCCACTACTTCGGCATCTCCTACGGCACCGAACTCGGCGGCGTCTACGCCCACTTGTTCCCGGGGCGCGTCGGCCGCGCGGTACTCGACGGGGTCGTCGACCCCACCCACGACCTGATGGAGGAAGCCCTCGCCCAGGCCGGCGGCTTCCAGCTCGCCTTCGATCACTTCGCCACCTGGTGCGCACGGCAGGGCTGCGCGCTCGGCAACGACGCCGAGGGCATCCTGGACCTCACCGTCGGCCTCGAAGCGGCCCTCGACGACACCCCGCTCACCACCCCCGACGGCGGCGAACTCGACGGCGACGCCCTCGTCGACGCCATCAGCGGCGCGCTCTACCGGCAGGACTACTGGCCCGCGCTCCGCGTCGGCCTGGAGGCCGCGGCCGACCACAACGGCGAGGTACTCCACGACCTCGCCGAGGCCCTGGGCCAGCACGGCAGGGGCGGCGACCCGGACGACGGCGGCAGCGACGACGCGGACGACGCGAAGAGCAACGAGGACGACGCCTTCAGGGCCATCACCTGCGACGACTCCAGCGCCCGCTACACCGTCGCGGACGTCCGGTCACGCCTGGAGGACTTCCTGGAGGCCTCCCCGCTCTTCGGCCCCGGCCTCGCCTGGAGCGCCCTGTCCTGCGACGGCTGGCCGGTCCCCGGAGCCGCCCCCCACCCCGAGGTCAGCGCCCCGGGCGCACCCCCCGTCCTGCTCGTCGGCAACACCGGCGACCCCGCCACCCCCTACGAGGGCGCCGCCCGCATGGCCGAGCGCCTCGGCGAGAAGGTGGGCGTCGAGCTGACGTACGAGGGCGAGGGCCACGGCGCCTACGACAGCGGCAACGCCTGCGTCCAGGACACCGTCAACGCCTACCTGCTGAACGGCACGCTCCCGAAGCCCGGCACGGTCTGCGAGGCGGAACCACTGCCGGAGGGCAAGTAGCACCCCCGAAAACCGGCGACGCCCCCGCGATCAATGATCGCGGGGGCGTCGTCCTCCCCGTGCGGAGCCCCCTGTCGGATTCGAACCGACGACCTTCGCTTTACAAGAGCGGCGCTCTGACCAGCTGAGCTAAGGAGGCACGCGCGCGGCGGGCGCGCGCAGGCTGCTCCACTGTACACAGAGCCGGTGAACGATGTGATTCGAAAGTTTCGGCGAAATTCACGGACTCCCAGCTACTGACAGATCAGGTGAACGCCGGGTACCGTCCTGCTCAGCTTCACCCGTGTGGACTACACCACCACCTTCCTACAACGGATCGTCCGGCACGTTCCTGCCGGTAGAAGGGGGCCCATTCACCATGGCCACTGTTACGTTCGACAAGGCGACCCGCGTATACCCGGGTTCCACGAAGCCCGCCGTCGACAGTCTCGACATCGACATCGCGGACGGCGAGTTCCTCGTCCTGGTCGGCCCGTCCGGTTGCGGCAAGTCCACCTCGCTCCGGATGCTCGCGGGGCTCGAGGACGTGAACGGCGGCGCCATCCGCATCGGTGACCGCGACGTGACGCACCTGCCGCCGAAGGACCGGGACATCGCCATGGTGTTCCAGAACTACGCGCTCTACCCGCACATGTCGGTCGCCGACAACATGGGCTTCGCCCTGAAGATCGCCGGCGTCAACAAGGCGGAGATCCGGCAGAAGGTCGAGGAGGCCGCGAAGATCCTCGACCTCACCGAGTACCTGGACCGCAAGCCGAAGGCGCTCTCCGGCGGTCAGCGCCAGCGTGTGGCGATGGGCCGCGCGATCGTGCGTGAGCCGCAGGTGTTCCTCATGGACGAGCCGCTGTCCAACCTGGACGCCAAGCTCCGCGTCTCCACCCGTACGCAGATCGCCTCGCTCCAGCGCCGCCTGGGCATCACCACCGTCTACGTCACCCACGACCAGGTCGAGGCCATGACGATGGGCGACCGCGTGGCGGTCCTCAAGGACGGTCTGCTCCAGCAGGTCGACACCCCGCGGAACATGTACGACAAGCCCGCGAACCTCTTCGTCGCCGGCTTCATCGGCTCCCCGGCCATGAACCTGGTCGAGGTCCCGATCACCGACGGCGGCGTGAAGTTCGGCAACAGCGTCGTCCCGGTCAACCGCGACGCCCTGAAGGCCGCCTCCGACAAGGGCGACCGCACGGTCACCGTCGGTGTCCGCCCGGAGCACTTCGACGTGGAGGAGCTGAACGGCGGCGCCGCCAAGACGCTGTCGAAGGACTCGGCCGACGCCCCGGCCGGTCTCGCGGTCTCGGTGAACGTCGTGGAGGAGACCGGCGCCGACGGCTACATCTACGGCACGGTCGACGTCGGCGGCGAGACCAAGGACCTCGTGGTGCGCGTCAGCAGCCGCGCGGTGCCGGAGAAGGGCGCGACCGTCCACGTCGTGCCGCGGCCGGGCGAGATCCACGTGTTCTCGTCCTCCACGGGCGAGCGCCTCACCGACTGAGCGCCCTCGCGCGGGGAAACCTCCCGCTGAGAAACCACGCGACCGGGTGATTTCACCCGCGTTGCCGAGAAAAGCCCCGCAGCCTGCTGCGGGGCTCTTTTCGTTGTCGACAAATACCCCGGCGCAACGGACGTTTCGACCCATGTTCGTCAACCTCCTACCCCTCCGGAAGCGGCTCTCCATCCCCCGAAGGGGTGACTAAATGTCGCCAAATCATTACCGGGCGCTACCCTCACTCGCGTGAAGCACTCCGTGAAGCACTCCACCACCCGACAGACGCGACGCGGCCGGGGCCCCGCCCACCGGATCGGCCGCTCTCTCGCCTTCGTCCTGCCCGTCGTCCTGGTGCTCTCCGGGACTCTCGCGGTCACCCGCGTCAACTGGTCCGGGGATCCCTCGGACTCGGTGCTCGCCGCGTCCGAGGCGTCCTCCGCCAAGGCCTCCACCGCCCGCGCCGCCCGCGCCCCGCACGAGGTGCTGCGCGACCGGCTGCTGACCGAACTGCAGGAGGAGGACCCGGGCGTCGCCCTCACCCACCTCCAGCAGGCGGTGAACGAGCGCCCGTCGCTGGCCGACCACTGCGCGACGATCGCCCGCGCCCTCGGCCGCGCCGCGGTGAAGGCCTACGGCCCGACGCGCGCCCAGTCGTACGCCCGCCCCGTCTGCGACACCGCCTTCGCCTCGGGCGTCCTGGCCGCGCACGGCTAGGGGACACCCCGGCGCCCTTCGGAGGCCGGTGGGGCGCCGCGTACAGTTCGAGCATGACCGATCCGAACGCCGCGTCCCGCCGCCCCGTTCAAGCCGTCGTCCTGGCCGGCGGGCAGGGTTCCCGGCTGCGCCCCTACACCGACGACCGGCCCAAGCCGATGGTCGAGATCCCGGGCACCGGGACTCCGATCATCGGCCATCAGCTCGCCTGGCTCGCCGAGGAGGGCGTCACCGACGTCGTGGTCTCCTGCGGTCATCTGGCCGAGGTGCTGCAGAAGTGGCTGGCCGGCGCCGACCTGCCGCTCTCCGTCACCACCGTCGTGGAGACCGAGCCGCTGGGCCGCGGCGGCGGCCTCAGGTACGCCGCCGCCCGCCTCCCGCACCCGGACCGGCCCTGGTACGCCACCAACGGCGACATCTGGACCCGTTTCTCGCTGCGCGACATGGCCGACTTCCACGCCGAGCGGGACGCCGTCGCGACCCTCGCCCTGGCCCGCCCGCGCCTGCCGTGGGGCGCGGTCCAGACGGACGGCTTCGGCCACATCACCGACTTCATCGAGGCGCCGCCGTCGACCTTCGAGATCAACGCGGGCGTGTACGTCTTCTCGCCGGAGTTCGCCGGTATGCTCCCGGAGCGCGGCGACCACGAGCGCACCACCTTCCCCCGGCTGGCCCGTGAGCACCGGCTGGCCGGCTTCCCGATCCCGCAGGGCTCCTACTGGCGGGCGATCGACACCGCGAAGGACCTGACGGAGGCGGCCCGGGAACTGGCGGCCCTGTCCGGCCGCTGAGGCCCCACAGCCACAGCCACGCGCTACGGCGTTACGGCCCGCGCAGATACGGCAGCAGGGCCCCGCTCACGATCCGTGGGGCCCTGCTGCCGTATCTGCGCGTCGGCCGGTCGTGCTGCCGCTAGCCCAGGAGGCCGCCGACGAGGCGGCTGCCGGGCTCTCCCGTGGACGACGAGCCGCCGCCGTCACCGCTCCCGGTGGAGCCGGTGGAACCGCCGGTGCCCCCGGTCGAGGTGCCGCCGCCCGAGGTCGGTCCCGCGGTGGTGCTCGGCGCCTGGCCGCCGCCCGGAGCGGACTGCCGCGGCGGGGCCTGGCCGCCCGTCGTGCCCTGCGTCTGACTGGGCGTGCCGCCACCGGTGGCGGTACCGCTGCTGTCGCGGGTCGCGCCCGGCGTGGTCGCGCCGTCCTGCGCGGGAGCGGACGCGCCGCTGGTGGCGCCCTGGGTGGGGGATGCGGAGGCCTCCGGGGAGGAGGTCTTCGGCTCGCGGGTGCCGGGGTCCTGCGGGAGCGGGGAGCCGGGCAGCTCGTTGCGCGGGGCCTCGCCGGGCCCCGGGACGACCACCCGGTCGGCGTCCCGGACGGCACCGCCTAGGACGGAGCCGACCAGGAGGGTGACGCCGGCGACCAGGAAGGTGATGACGGCGCCGCGGCGCAGGACGTACCGGCGCAGGTCCCAGATGTCGGAGCGGGGGCCGAGCCGGCGCCAGGCGCTGCCCGCGAGCCTGCCGTCCACGGAGTAGACGGGGGCCCCGGCGATGATCAGCGGGGACCAGGCGGCGAGGTAGATGATGTCGGGCGCGTCGTAGGCCGGGACGCTCTTCCAGCTGACGGTGACCAGGAGCGCGGCGGACAGGCCCGCGCCGATGACGGCGGCCACGCGCTGCCAGCAGCCGAGGACGGTCAGGACGCCCACCAGCACCTGGAGGAAGGCGATGACCAGCCCGGCGCCCACGGGGTGGGCGAGGGCGAACTGGCGCAGCGGCTCGGCGACGTCCCAGGGATGCAGGGTGTTGAGCCACTTGACCATGGAGCCGCGTTCGCCGCCGTCGAAGTAGACGGGGTCGCAGAGCTTGCCCATGCCGGCGTAGATGGAGATGAAGCCGAGGAAGACGCGCAGCGGCAGCAGGACGACGCCGAGGTTCATCCGGCGGCCGGGGAAGTAGGCGTGGCGTGCCGGGTCGTCGCCGCGGCGCCTGCGGCGCGGCTCGCCCCGGTCCGGGTCGTCGGCGTAGCCGTCGGGGCCGTAACCGTCGTCGTAGCCGTCGCTTCCGGTGCCGAAGTCCTGCGGGTCGTAGGCGGATTCGTCGTAGCCCGGCTCGTCGTAGGCGCTGCCCACGGTGCGCATCGCGGGCAGCAGCCGGGTGCCGTCGGGGACGGGGCCGCGCTGGGCGCCGACGAGGGGCGTCTCCAGCGTCTGGGTGGCGGGGCCGTCGTCGTAGTCCAGGGGGCCGCCGTCGAGGTCGACCCGCGGGATGACCTGCGTGGCCCCGGCGTCGCCGGAGTGCTCGGCGGCCGGGTCGTCGGTGTGGTGACCGGCTCCCGCCCGCACCGCCTGGAGCAGCCGGTGCGCGCCGGTGTCGTCCGGGTCGGACCGCCCGCTCCACACGACGGCGCGGCGGCGGCCCGCGGCCGGGGCGGCGGGCACGCGGGCGGTGTTCTGGGTGGCGCTCAGGTGCCGCGCGATCCGCGGGGACTGGGTCCGCCGCGCGGAGGCACCGAACTGCACGCGGAAGCTCGCGTGGTTGACGATGACCTGGGCCGGATCGCTCGGCACCTTCACCATGCTCAGCGCGGGAGCGTCGTCGTATCCCGACGAGCGGTCCCCCGTGGGAGTGCGGGGTGTTCTGGTGTCCACACTCATCTAACCGAGTGATGTGTCGTTAGGACACTGCCTTGACCGCCCCGATCTGTCCGGACAGCGTCAAGCATGTCCGGACAGCCTCGAACACTCCGTTCGAGCTACGCCGCGAACACTCGTTCAGGAGCGGCGACGCGCCGCCTCGTACAGCACGATCCCCGCCGCCACACCGGCGTTCAGGGACTCCGCCCCGCCCGGCATCGGGATCCGCACCCGGAAGTCGCAGGTTTCGCCGACGAGGCGGGACAGGCCCTTGCCCTCGCTGCCGACGACGATGACCACGGGACCGTCGAGGGCCGCCAGGTCGCCGAGTTCGGCCTCGCCGTCGGCGGCGAGACCGACGACCGTGATGCCGGCCTTCTGGTACGACTCCAGCGCCCGCGTGAGGTTGGTGGCGCGGGCCACCGGCGTGCGGGCGGCCGTCCCGGCGGACGTCTTCCAGGCGCCCGCCGTCATGCCGGCCGCGCGCCGCTCGGGCACCACGACGCCGTGGCCGCCGAAGGCGGAGACCGAGCGGACGACGGCGCCCAGGTTGCGCGGGTCGGTCACACCGTCGAGGGCGACGATCAGCGGGTCCGCGCCCTCGTCGTGCGCGGCGGCGACCAGGTCCTCGGGGTGCGCGTACTCGTACGGCGGCACCTGGAGCACGAGCCCCTGGTGGTTGAGCCCGTTGGTCATCCGGTCCAGCTCGGGACGCGGCGCCTCCATGAGGTTGATGCCACCGCGTTCGGCGGCGAGCTGCAGCGCCTCGCGCACCCGCTCGTCGTTGTCGATGAACTGCTGGACGTAGAGCGTGGAGGCGGGCACACCCTCGCGCAGCGCCTCGTAGACCGGGTTGCGGCCGACGACCAGCTCGGACGTCGACCGGCCGCCGCCGCGCCGGGGCTGCGGGCGCCCCGTGGTGCGGCGCGCCTTCGCGTTGGCGGCGCGCTGCTTGGCGTGCCCCTTGCGCATCTCGGCGGGGGGCGTCGGCCCCTTGCCTTCCAGGCCCCGGCGTCGCTTGCCGCCGCTGCCGACCTGCGCGCCCTTCTTGCCGGACATGCGGCGGTTGTTCGCGGCCATGAGTTACCTGTCTCCGCTCTCTACGGGAGTGTGCGTCGTACGTGCGTCTTGTGCAGTGTGCCGCCCGGAGGGCCGGGCGGCACAATCGATCTACGGGAGCGGGTCCCGCCGCGCCGCCGGGTCAGCGGGAACCGAGGCTCCAGCGGGGACCCTGCGGGCTGTCCTCGATGACCAGTCCGGACTGTCCGAGCTGGTCGCGGATGGCGTCGGCGGTGGCCCAGTCCTTCCGCGCCCGCGCGGCCTCGCGCTGGTCGAGGACGAGGCGTACGAGGCCGTCGACGACGTGCCGCAGGTCCTCGCCCTCTTCCTGCTCCCCGGCCCACCGCGCGTCCAGCGGGTCCAGGCCGAGGACGCCGAGCATGGCCCGCACCTCGGCGAGCCGGGCCACGGCGGCGTCCTTGTCGTCGGCGGCCAGCGCGCTGTTGCCCTGCCGGACGGTGGTGTGCACGATCGCCAGCGCCTGGGGGACGCCCAGGTCGTCGTCCATCGCCTCGGCGAAGGCCGGCGGCACCTCGGCGGCCGGCTCCACGGTGTGGCCGGCCAGCTCGGTCACGCGCTGCACGAAGCCCTCGATGCGCGCGTACGCCGACTCGGCCTCGCGCAGGGACTCCTCGCTGTACTCGATGGTGGAGCGGTAGTGCGGGGTGCCCAGGTAGTAGCGCAGCACGACCGGCCGCCACTTCTTCACCATCTCGCTCACGAGCACGCTGTTGCCGAGCGACTTCGACATCTTCTCGCCGCTCATGGTGACCCAGGCGTTGTGCACCCAGTACCGGGCGAAGTCGTCGCCGAAGCCGCGGGCCTGGGCGATCTCGTTCTCGTGGTGCGGGAAGATCAGGTCGATCCCGCCGCCGTGGATGTCGAACTCCTCGCCCAGGTACTTGTGCGCCATCGCGGAGCACTCCAGGTGCCAGCCCGGCCGCCCCCGCCCCCACGGCGTCTCCCAGCTCGGCTCCCCGGGCTTGGCCGCCTTCCACATGGCGAAGTCCCGCGGGTCGCGCTTGCCGGTCTCGCCGTCCTCGGAGGGCTGGCGCAGGTCGTCGAGGTCCTGGTTGGACAGCGACAGGTAGCCCGGCAGGGAGCGCACGTCGAAGTAGACGTTGCCGTCGGCCTCGTAGGCGTGTCCGCGCTCGATGAGCCCGCGCATCATCTCGACCATCTCGGTGATGTGCCCGGTGGCGCGCGGCTCGTAGGTGGGCGGCAGGCAGCCGAGGGCGGCGTAGGCGTCGTTGAACGCCCGCTCGTTCTCGTACCCGATGGCCCACCAGGGGCGGCCCTGCTCGGCCGCCTTCCTGATGATCTTGTCGTCGATGTCGGTGACGTTGCGGATGAACGTGACGTCGTAGCCGCGGTGGGCGAACCAGCGGCGCATGATGTCGAAGTTCAGCCCCGACCGGATGTGCCCGATGTGCGGGGCGGCCTGCACGGTGGCGCCACAGAGGTAGATCGAGACGCAGCCCGGCGTGAGGGGGGCGAAGTCACGGATCTGCCGGGCGCTGGTGTCGTACAGGCGAATAGTCACGCGTCCAGGGTAGTAGGCGCCGAGCAGTGCCAAGGGCACACGTCCCGCGTTGTTGCCGGACCGAGTCGCAAGACACCGGGACCCCCACGAAGCGCGAAGCCCACGCCCTCCCGCCCTAGTGAGCCGAGCCGACCCCTTTGCCCCCCCCCGGGCGCCGGCCCTCCGCGGGCCGACCCCTTGTCCCCAGCGAGCCGAACCCCGTGCGCCAGCCCCTTGTCCCCGCGAGTCGGGTGGTGGGTGGGCGCAGGACGGGGTCCAGGGGCGGAGCCCCTGGCGGGGCGCGGGGCGGAACCTGCACGGCAGGCCACGCGGGGTGCCCCACCCCCTCCCTAAGACACCCGCACGACCAACGCCGTGGCCACCGCCATCAGCCCCTCCCCCCGCCCGGGGAACCCCAGCCCGTCCGTCGTCGCCCCCGACACGGACACCGGCGCCCCCACCGCCCCGGAGAGCACGGCCTCCGCCTCCCCCCGCCGCTTACCGATCTTCGGCCGCGCCCCGACCACCTGCACCGCGACGTTCCCGATCCGGAACCCCGCCGCCCGCACGATCCGCGCCGCCTCCGTCAGCAGCGTCACCCCCGACGCCCCGGACCACTCCGGCCGCCCGGTGCCGAAGTGCTGCCCCAGGTCCCCGACCCCCGCCGCGGAGAACAGCGCGTTGCACGCCGCGTGGGCGACGACGTCCGCGTCGGAGTGCCCGGCGAGCCCGGTCCCCTCGCCCTCCCACTTCAGCCCGGCGCACCACAGCTCACGCCCGTCCTCGAAGGCGTGGATGTCCGTACCGATCCCGACCTGCGGCAGCAGGGGCAGCCGCTCTCCCGCCCCGGAGCCCTCAGACCCCGCAAAGCCCTCAGAACCCATCGTTCAGCCTCCTGCGCGCCAGCACCGCCTCCGCGAGCACCAGGTCGAGCGGGCGCGTCACCTTGAACGCCTCCTCGTGCCCCGGCACCACCACCACCGCGAGCCCGAGCTGCTCGACCATGCTCGCGTCGTCGGTGACGTCGTCGGTCACCGCCCCGTGGGCCCGCACCAGCGTCGCGCGGTCGAAGCCCTGCGGGGTCTGCACGGCACGCAGCCGCGCCCGCTCCGGCGTCGCCACCACCGGCTCGGGGTCGCCCGGCACCGCGGCGGGCTCGACCTGCTTCACCGTGTCGGCGAGCGGCACCGCCGGCACCACGGCGGGCGCACCCTCCCGTACGGCGTCGATGACCGCGTCCACCGTGTCCACCGGCACCAGCGGCCGGGCGGCGTCGTGCACCAGGACGATGTCGTACTCGGGCGGCAGCGCGTCCAGGCCGAGCCGTACGGACTCCTGCCGCGTCTCGCCGCCGGGCACCACGAGGAAGTCCGTCCTCTCGGGCAGGGCGTGCGCGTCCAGGAGGCTCTTGACCTCGCCCGCGCCGTCGGGCGGGGCGACGACCACGACGAGGGAGACCCCGCGGGAGGCGGCCATCGCCCGGACCGCGTGGATGAGCATGGGCGTGCCGCCCAGCGCGCGCAGGGCCTTGGGGGCGCCCGGACCGAGCCGTACGCCCCGGCCCGCGGCCGGGATCACGACGGCGGTCCGGGGACGCGGACGGTCCGCGGCGGACGTCTCGGCAGACGTCTCGATGAGTGAGGGACGCGATTCGTCAGACATCGGTTCCTGTCAGGTTTGTGTGCTCGACCTAGTTGGGTATGGCCTCACCGTGCCGGGCGCGACGCCTTGACCGGACCCTTCCGTGACCCTGGTCGAGCCAGCAGCCCGGGCCCGGCACGCCAGGACCCGGGGAAACCTCCCGGGATGAGCGTACGAGGACCAAGGGCACCCGGACGTCCGGATGCCGGACCCGTGTCCGGGTACGAACATGCCGCAGCGCCCGGCGACAGCAAGGATGTCATCGGGCACCGCGGCATTTCAGTGCGCTGAACCGAGTGGCTGACGGTCTGCGCCTCGCCTCAGGTCAGGAGGCGAGCACCTCGTCGAGCAGGGCCTCCGCCTTGTCCTCGTTGGTGTTCTCCGCGAGAGCCAGCTCGCTCACCAGGATCTGGCGGGCCTTGGCGAGCATGCGCTTCTCACCTGCGGAGAGTCCGCGCTCGCGCTCCCGGCGCCACAGGTCGCGCACGACTTCCGCGACCTTGATGACGTCGCCGGAGGCGAGCTTCTCCAGGTTTGCCTTGTAACGACGCGACCAGTTCGTGGGCTCCTCGGCGTACGGCGCGCGCAGTACTTCGAAGACCCGGTCCAGCCCGTCCTGACCGACCACATCACGCACGCCGACGAACTCCGCATTGTCCGCTGGCACACGTACCGTCAGGTCGCCCTGGGCGACCTTCAGCACCAAGTAGGTCTTGTCCACGCCTTTGATCTGGCGAGTTTCGATAGCCTCGATCAGCGCGGCCCCGTGATGGGGATAGACCACGGTGTCGCCAACCTTGAACGTCATGTGACAGGTACCCCTTCCGTGGCTATCCAGGGTAACACGGAAACGGCGTCTTCTGAATGGCGTTTTCGCAGGTCAGGGCATATCTCGGGGCTTGACAACAGCGACAGGAACGTGCTGCGCCGGGCCGGCGGAAGAAAGTATTCGCAGGTCGGAGCGGCTCTCCGGGCCGGGTGAAACACGCACGTCACACACATCCGGAGCCCCCGCCACCCGCCCGAAGATCCCGATATGTCCGGTTCCATGCGTGCGACTTCCGCTACTCCGTTCGGTGGCCGTGGCGGGCTTCCGGACGAATCCGGAATTGATCACGGAGCACCCCGGCCGGCCCGCCGGTGATCAATTTCCGGCCGCCCGCGCATTCCTTCACGGAAATTTCGCGCACCGATCCGCTACCTGTATGGCGGAGGGCTTCATAGCTGAATGTCGGACGAGTACGACCCGCTAAACGACCCGCCGGAACAACAAGGACCGGCGCCCGGACCCCATCGGGAGGGCACTCGCACCCCACCCGTACCGCGTCGCCACCGCGCCCGGGCGCTACCGCCTGCCGAGCGAAGCCGGGTGTCTTCGGGGAGGGTCGGGTGCGGCGGCCCGAGAACGGCTCGGTAGCCTAAGGCCGCTGACAGCCACTTAGGGCGGCTTTATCCGTTGCCGCCACCCCGCTCGAGTCCAAGGAGTTGCCGCCGCCGTGAGCAGCAGCCTTCGACGCGGTGCCCTCGCCGCCGCCGCCATCGCGTTCTCGATCGCCTCGCTCGCCGCGTGCGGCGCCGGTCACAACGCCCAGACGCTGGAGATCAAGCCGGACAACGCTGCGACCTCCGTGGGCGACATCAAGGTCCAGAACGCGGTCGTCATCACCCAGCCCGACCTGAAGTCGACCGGCCCGGCCGTGGTCTCCGCCACCCTGTTCAACGGCGGCGACAAGGACCAGACCCTGGAGTCGGTCACCGTGTCCGGCACCGACAAGTCCGCCGAGCTGAAGCCCGCCAAGGGCGAGAAGGGCGGCCTGACCGTCCCGGCGGGCGGCTCCCTGGTCCTCGGCGGCAAGGACAACGCCGCCGCGGTCCTGCCCAGCAGCCGCGAGGCGATCCGGGACGGCAACGCGCAGAAGATCACCTTCAACTTCAGCGAGACCGGCGCCGTGAGCCTGCGCGCGTTCGTGGTCCCCGCCGAGAGCTACTTCTCCGAGTGGGGCCCGAGCGAGACCCCGGCGGCCCCGGGCGCCTCCGCGCAGCCCTCCGGTGAGGCCTCCGCGCAGACCTCGGGCGAGCCTGCCGACGGGGAGTCCTCGGGCGCTCCGGCGGACGGCGAGACCGCCGGTGCGGGCGGGTCCACCGGCCGGCCCTCCGGTGAGGCCACCGGCGACACCGACCAGACCGGCACGGGCACGGGCACGGGCACGGGCACCGAAGCCGGCCACTGAGCACCGTACGGACGCACCGTACGGACGCACCGGCGTACGAGCGAAGGGCGGGACCTCTCCGTGAGGTCCCGCCCTTCGCCGTGTCCGGCGGCGGACGGCCCGGCCGCGGGGCCGGTGGGCCGGCCTACGGCTCGAACTTGTAGCCCAGTCCCCGCACCGTCACCAGGTACCGCGGCGCGCCGGGGTCGGGCTCGATCTTGGCGCGCAGCCGCTTGACGTGGACGTCGAGGGTCTTGGTGTCACCGACGTAGTCGGCGCCCCAGACCCGGTCGATCAGCTGCATGCGGGTCAGCACGCGGCCGGCGTTGCGCAGCAGCATCTCCAGCAGGTCGAACTCCTTCAGCGGCAGGTCGATCTTGGTGCCGCCGACGGTCACCACGTGCCGGTCCACGTCCATGCGGACCGGCCCGGCCTCCAGGGCGGCCGGGGCGACCTCCTCCGGCTCGCCGCGCCGCCGCAGTACGGCACGGATGCGGGCGACCAGCTCGCGGGAGGAGAAGGGCTTGGTGACGTAGTCGTCGGCCCCTATCTCCAGCCCCACGACCTTGTCGATCTCGCTGTCCTTGGCGGTCACCATGATCACGGGAACGTTCGAGCGGCCGCGCAGCTGGCGGCAGACCTCGGTGCCCGGCAGGCCGGGCAGCATCAGGTCGAGGAGCACGAGGTCGGCGCCGTTGCGCTCGAACTCGTCGAGTCCGTCGGGGCCCGTGGTCGCGATGGCGACCTCGAAGCCCTCCTTGCGGAGCATGTACGACAGGGCGTCGGAGAAGGACTCCTCGTCCTCGACGACGAGCACACGGGTCACGGAAGGACCTCCGGGGCGGGAAACGTTTCGTACGCGGATGTATGGGGGGATGAGGACGACCGCTCGGTCTCGTCGCTGAGCCCGGGGCGGTCGGACCGCTGCTGCGCGCGGTCGCGGGCTAGGCCCGCCTCCGGCAGTCGCAGGGTGAAGGTGGAGCCCTGGCCTTCGGCGCTCCACACCGTGACCTCCCCGCCGTGCGAGGCGACCACGTGTTTGACGATCGCGAGACCCAGACCGGTGCCTCCGGTGGCCCGGGAACGGGCCGGGTCGACGCGGTAGAAGCGCTCGAAGACGCGCTCCTTGTCCTTCTCCGAGATGCCGATGCCCTGGTCGGTCACGGCGATCTCGATCAGGTCGCCGCCGGGGGCGGCGACACGGCGGGCGGCTATGCCGACGCGGGTGCGGGCCGGCGAGTAGTTGACGGCGTTCTCGACGAGGTTGCCGAGGGCGGCGGCGAGCTGGCCGCGGTTGCCGCGTACGTGCAGATCCGCCGTTCCTCCGGCGGCCATGGTGATCTGCTTGGTGCCGGCCGCGTGCCGGCAGCGGTCGATGGCCTCGGCGACCAGCTCGTCCACCCGGACGGGCTCGGCGTCGTCGAGGGGGTCGTCGTTCTGGACGCGGGAGAGGTCGATCAGCTCCTGGACGAGGTTGGTGAGCCGGGTCGCCTCGATCTGCATCCGGCCGGCGAACCGCTCCACGGCCTCCGGGTCGTCGGCCGCGTCCATCACGGCCTCGGACAGCAGCGAGAGCGCCCCCACGGGTGTCTTCAGCTCGTGGCTCACATTGGCGACGAAGTCGCGCCGTACGGCCTCGATGCGGCGGGCCTCGGTGAGGTCCTCGACCAGCAGCAGCACCAGCCGCGAACCGAGGGGCGCGACCCGCGCGGAGACGGCGAGGGCCTCCCCCCGCCCGTTCCCGCGCCGGGGCAGGTCCAGCTCGACCTGCCGTATCTCGCCGTCCCGCCGGGTGTCCCTGGCCATCTGGAGCATGGGCTCGACGGCGAGCTTGCCGCCCCGGACCAGGCCGAGGGCGTACGCCGCCGAGCTGGCCTTCACCACCGCGTCGGCCTCGTCCAGGACGACCGCGGAGGAGCGCAGTACCGAGAGGACGGTGTCGACACCGGGCGGCAGCACGGGGTCCGTGTGCAGCGAGGTGCGGGTGGGGCGCTTCTGCTCCCGCTCGCTCCAGCGGAACGCCAGCACGGCGATGACACCGGTGAGCACTCCGGCGATCGCTGCCGCTGCGGCGACCGCCGCGTTCACGTCCATGTCTCCAGGTTAGGCACGGCGAACCGTCCCACCCCAGCCATCGGGGTGCGACCTCGAACACTCGTCGCCCAGAGTTCACCTTGGAGCCAGGGACGGTTCATTTGGGGTGCCGGAAACGGACGCGTACAGGCCGGAACGTGTAAGCGTGGGGGCACGGCGAGGGGCGCGAGGCCGTCTGCGAGCCCCCGAAACGGACGTACGAGAGGGAATCCTGATGCGGGACGCGTACCACGAGGAACTTGATTCGATCGGTGACGGTCTGGTGGAGATGGCCCGGCTGGTCGGGTCGGCCATCGGACGCGCCACGACCGCGATCCTCGACTCCGACCTGAAGCTGGCGGAGGCCGTCATCGAGGCCGATCAGAAGGTCGACGCCCTCCAGCACGAGCTGGAGGCCCGGGCGATAACCCTGCTGGCCCGGCAGCAGCCGGTGGCGACGGACCTGCGCATCGTCGTCACCTCGCTGCGGATGTCGGCCGACCTGGAGCGCTCGGGCGACCTGGCCCAGCACGTGGCCAAGCTGGCCCGGCTGCGCTACCCGGAGCGTGCGGTGCCGCACGACCTGCACGCCACCATCCTGGAGATGGGCCAGCTCGCCCAGCGCCTGATGGCGAAGGCCGCCGAGGTGATCATCACCAAGGACGTCGACCTGGCCCTCCAGCTGGAGCAGGACGACGACGCGATGGACCTCCTGCACCGCACCCTCTTCCAGCACCTGATGGACGACCGTTGGAAGCACGGCATCGAGACGGCGGTCGACGTCACCCTGCTGGGCCGCTACTACGAGCGCTACGCCGACCACGCGGTCGCGGTCGCCAAGCGGGTGGTCTACCTGGTCACCGGCGAGCACGCGGACGACCTCCAGGCGGACATCCAGCCGGCGACACAGGTCGAGGGGGCCTGAGCGCCTGGGGCCCGAGCGCCTGGGTCCCGCGCGCGTCAACGGCGCACTGGGGCGCGCGTTCGCTTCCGTGCGCCGTTGATGCGACGGCCGATCGGTGCGTGCAATGGACTCATACACCCGGGTCCCAGGCACCCGCTTCCAGGAGGAACCATGGCCGATTCCCCCAGCACGAAGCCCGACCCCGCGCAGGAACGCCCCACCGAGCAGCCCACCGAGATCCGCAGCCTCCCGCTGATCGCCGCCTGCGGCTGCGGTTCGGGCTGCGGCTGCGGCTGCCAGTCGGGCAGCCCCTGCCAGTGCGGCTGACGCGGTAGCGGCAGGCGGCGGACAGTGGTGTGACGGCCGGGTTCGCCCCGGCCGTCACACGGGCGCACCCTGGAAGAAAGACCCTGAAGGGGGTGCGAGGCACCATGGCTCACTTCATGGACGTACACCGTGGGATGCACGGCATCACCTCGGACCAGCTGCACCAGGCCCACCAGGCCGACCTCTCCCTGGAGAAGGACGAGGGCGTCCACTTCGAACAGGCGTGGGCGGACCCGGCGTCCGGCACGATCTACTGCCTCTCCGAGGGGCCGTCGGCCGAGGCGGTCCAGCGCGTGCACGAACGGGCGGGCCACAAGGCGGACGAGATCCACGAAGTCCCCCTGTCGGCATGAGCCGGGCAGGGCTCCCTCAGAAGGCGTGCCGGGCTTCCGGCCAGGTACCGCGTCCCGCGACTTGAGTACGGGTACTCAGGTCCGGGCCCCGCTCCCGTCCGACCCTGGAGACAGGGAGCCGGAAGCCTGGAAGCCGGACGTAGACGACGAGCACGGGGAGCCCGAGACCCGATGACGAAGACGAAGACGAAGACGAAGACGACCACCCTCACCACCCGGATACGCGCCCTGACCCGCCTGAGCGTCACCAACCGGGTCTCGGCGGTCTATCTCGGCCTGGTCGGCGGCGCGATGGCCGTCGCCGCGGCGCAGCCCCTCTTCGCGACCGGCCCCGACGCGTCCCTCATCTGGGTCTGGCCGGCCCTGTTCACCTTCCCGGCCTTCGGCTTCGTGGCCTGGCTCGGCGAGGCGGGCTGGGGCGGCGACGCCCCGACGTGGTTCTTCATCGGCGGCATCGTGCTCTCCGCGCTGGTCCAGTCGCTGGCCCTCGGGGCGGTGTGGCGGGCCCTGCGGGGGCGCCGGGGAGGCCGCGCGCATCACCTGACTACGGCGAACTGACGACGGTGAACTGACCCCGCCGCCCCATGGGGACGGGCCCCCGGGTGCGAGAGTGACCCCATGACGGCACCAGGAACCACGGTCGTGGCGGTCGACGAGGCCGAGGACATCGCGGTGGACGGGCTGCGCTGGCTGACGGCGACGGCACGCAAGACCCCCGACGGCGGCCTCGCCTGGCCGGTCAGACCGTCGGAGGACGCCGTGGAGCCGATGCTCTACAACGGCACGGCCGGCACCGTCCCCGTACTCCTGGAGGCGTGGCGGCACTTCGGTGACGACGCGTACGCCGACACCGCCCTGCGCGCGGCCCGCGACCTCGCCGCCCGCGTCGACGACCTGGACGACGACTCCCTGTACTTCGGCCGCACGGGGCTGGCCCTGGTCCTGCGGTCCGTCCACGACTCACTGGGCGACACGGCCGCGGGCGACGCCGCCGACCGCGCCCTGCGCCTCGTCCGCTCCCGTTTCGACGGCACCCGCTGGGGCGAGCTGTTCGAGCTGATGGGCGGCAACGCGGGCATCGGCCTGGGCGCCCTCCTGTGCGGCGACCCCGACCTGGCCGTCCTGGCGGTGGAACCGTACCTGCGGACGGCGGAGCAGACCTCGAACGGCGTCCACTGGCCCCACCGCCCCGGTACCGACTCCCGCCTGCACCACGTCTCGCACGGCACCCTCGGCATCGCCCTGGCCCTCGCCCGCGTCGGCGGCGCCACCGGCCGCGGGGACCTGCTCGACCTGGCGCTGTCCGCCACCGCCGACGTCGTGGCGCGGGACTCCGAGGGCCCCGACGGCTTCCTGGCCCCGCACTCCACCCCGCAGTTCCTCCCCGACCTGATCGACCCGGTCAGCTACGGCTGGTGCCACGGCCCGTCCGGCGACGCCCAGCTCTTCCGCACCCTGCGGGACGTCACGTCCGACCCCGCCTGGACCGCCCTGGCCGACCGCTGCTGGCACACCGTCACCCACTCCGGCCTCCCCCGGCGGCTGCGCCCCGGCTTCTGGGACAACAACGGCCGCTGCTGCGGCACCGCGGGCGTCCTGGCCCTGGCCTGCGACCGGATCGCCGAGCAGCGGGACGCGTCCGACTTCGCCGACGTCCTGGTCACCGACCTGACCGCCCGCGCGATCCGGGACGGCGAGGGCGCCCGCTGGTCCAACGTCGACTTCCGGTCCACGCCGGGTGAGCTCGAACCGCAGACCGGCTGGGCGATGGGCAACGCGGGAATCGTCCGCGAGCTGCTCCGCTACGTACGCCTGGCCCGTGGCGGCGATCCGGGGTACGCCTTCACGTGGCCGGACCAGCCGCCGGTGGCCACCGCGCCGGGTCGACCGCCCGCGCGGTGAGACGGTGCAGGCGCAGGGCGGCGTCCCGGTCGAAGGCCGCTCCCTTCAGGGCGAGTCGGCGTGAGGTGCGGTAGGCGGTGAAGGGTTCGCCCGGGGGTCCGTCCAGGAGACGGACCATGGGGGCCACCGCCTTGGTCACGGGGGTGGCGAACAGGGCGAAGGCCGCCTTGGTGACGGTGCGCAGGGGCTGGGGCAGGTGCTCGGGCATCCCGGTCGCCACGACTCCGGGGTTGTACCCGACGTAGCGGACCGGCGTTTCGGGGTGGACAGCGCCGAAGGCGACGCCGAGCAGGTCGTTGGCGCGGAAGGACTGCAGGGTGGCCCTGGTCCCGCTGTACCCGTTCTCCAGCTGCAGGTCGTCCCAGTGGATCCGGCCCAGCGGAGTGCCGGGGGTGCCGACGTTCATGATGACGGGCCGCGGGGCGGACTCCAGCGCGTGGCGCAGTCCGTGGCTGAGGACGTACCGGCTCAGGTAGGCGAGCGCGAAGCTGTGCTCGAACCCCTCGGCGGTGACGGTACGGGGCCCGAAGAGCCGGTACCGCTGGGCGCAGAGGACGAGCTTGTCGACCGAGGGGCAGGTGCTCTCGATCGCGGTGACGAGTTCGCGGGCGGTCCGGACGGAGGTGAGGTCGCAGGGCAGGAAGACGGCACGGCCGCCTGCGGAGAGCGCCGCCGCCTCGGCGAGCAGGGCTTCGCCCTTGGCGGGCGTACTGCCCACGGCGATCACCCGCTCCCCCTGGCGCAGGTAGTGCAGCGCGAGCCCCTTGCCGAGCCCGTCGGTACCTCCGGTGATGACCACGGTCCGCATCCCCAGCTCCTCAGCCATATGTGGATATGCCATATCCGCTTACTGGCATCGGGACGGTACCACGGATCCCACTCGAAGCGGATACGATCTATCCGATTGTGCGGTCAGGGCGGCCGGCAGAGGGGCGGGCATGAGCAGCGAGCGAGAGGCCGGGGAAACGGACGCGGCACCGGCACCAGCACCGACGGCGGCACCGGCGCGCCCGCTCCGGCGCGACGCGGAGCTGAACCGCCGCCGCATCCTTCAGGCAGGGCGGGAGGTCTTCGCCGTACGCGGGCTGCAGGCCACGCTCAACGACGTCGCGCACCACGCCGGGCTCGGAGTCGGCACCGTCTACCGCAAGTTCCCCGACAAGCAGGCACTGGCCGAGGCCGTCTTCGGCGAGGAACTCGAAGAGATCGCGGCGATGGCACGGGAGGCCCGGGACGCGGACGACGCCTTCGGCGCCCTGGCCGGCTTCCTGGAGAAGGCACTGGCACGGGCGGCGCACAACCGCGGGCTGCGCGAACTGATGCGCCGGGGCACCGTGGAGGGGGCCGCTCTCACGCGGGCACGGCAGGCGATCACCGCGCACTGCGAGCACCTCCTGGCCCGGGCGCGCGCCGAGGGCGCGCTG
This sequence comes from Kitasatospora aureofaciens, assembly GCA_000720845.1. Taxonomy (GTDB): domain Bacteria; phylum Actinomycetota; class Actinomycetes; order Streptomycetales; family Streptomycetaceae; genus Streptomyces. The sequence goes on from JODU01000031.1 coordinate 39,080, forward strand.
CGCGACGGGGTCACCGAGGCCGACCTCGCGCCGATCGCGGCGATGATCGACGCGGTGATGGCGCTGCCCGCCGAGCAGCCGTCACAGCTGTGGCGCCGCTGTCTGGTGATCGTCCTCGACGGACTCCGCAGCTACCCGGGCCAGGCGCAGCTGCCCGGCCCCTGACCGGCGGGGGCGGCGGGCGCCGACCGAACCGAACCGCAGCGATCGGGCGCCGTGGCGGCGCCCCCTGCCACGGTGGATGCCGAAGGGAGGCCTCATGATCTCGGCACTGAACCACCTGGTCGACCTGGTCGAGGACCGCCTCGGCGAGGAGCCGGACGTCCCCGCGCTGGCCGCGACGCTCGGCACGACCGAGTACCACCTGCGTCGGATGTTCTCGTCGCTGGCGGGCATGCCGCTGTCGGAGTACGTCCGCCGGCGCCGCATGACCGTCGCCGCCGCCGACGTCGTACGGGGCGGGGACGACCTGCTGGGCATCGCCGTCCGGTACGGATACGGCTCCACGGAGGCGTTCGGGCGCGCGTTCCGGTCGGTCCACGGCGCCGCCCCGCGCGACGTACGCCGTGACGGAGGCCCCCTTCGGACACAGCCGCAGCTCAGGTTCCGCCTGACCGTCGAGGGGAGCACCTCCATGGACACCCGTTTCGCCGACCGCCCCGCCTTCCGCCTGATCGGACACGCGACCCGCGTCCCGCTGATCCACGAGGGCGTCAACCCGCACATCCAGCAGCACATCGCCGCACTCCCCCAGGAGGCCCACGCCCGCCTGAAGTCCCTCGGCGACACGGACCCGGCCGGCCTGCTCCAGGTCTGCGACGACGTGGCCCAGGACAGTGCGGAGGGCACGGAGCTGACCTACCTGCACGGCGTCGCGGTCTCCGGGGACACCCCGGCCCCCGACGACCTCGACGCCATCGAGGTTCCGGCCGGCACGTGGGCGGTCTTCCGCAGCTCGGGCCCCTACCCGGACGCCCTCCAGACCACCTGGGCGGCCACCGCGTCCGAGTGGTTCCCCTCCAACCCGTGGCGCCTGCGCCCCGGCCCGTCGATCGTCGCCGTCCTGGACCGGGCGGCCGACTTCACGACGGCGACGACGGAGCTGTGGCTCCCGGTGGAACCGGCCTGAGTTTCTGCATGCTCAGAGGGGACTTCAGAGGGGCCCGAGCCGGGCCTTGAGCAGACAGAACTCATTGCCCTCGGGATCGGCGAGGACGTGCCACGACTCCTCGCCGGTCTGCCCGATGTCGGCCGGCCGCGCCCCGAGCTTCAGGAGGCGTTCCAGCTCGGCGTCCTGATCCCGGTCGGTGGCGTTGACGTCGATGTGCAGCCGGGACTTGCCGGGCTCCGGCTCGTCCCGGCGACTGAGGATGATCGTCGGCTGCGGCCCGCCGAACCCCTCACGCGGCCCGATCTCGAAGAACTCGTTCCCGTCACGGTCCAGCACGACGAAGTCCAGCACCTCGCACCAGAACCGCGCCAGCACCTCGGGGTCGCGACAACCGAGCACAAGCTCACTGATCCGACATGCCATGGACGAAACCTGCTCTCAGTCTCGGAATCACCGGTACGAACGCGCTGGTGACCGTACCTGGAGGGGCGGACGGGGGCGAAGGGTTTTCCACTGCTAGCTTCCGGAACCATGACGGACAGCGTGTACGTGGGCAACGCGGGCAAGGACGCCGCACTGGACCGGGGCTGGCTGCTGGGGCACTTCAAGGAAGCCTCCGACCCCCGGCACAGCGAGGACGTGGAGATCAAGTGGGGCGTCCACCCGAAGGGCGACGAGCGAGCCCACTGGGTCACCGGCGAGGACCGCACCGCCTTGCAGGTCCTGATCAGCGGACGCTTCCGGGTGGAGTTCCCCGGCCGCAGTGTCGTCCTCGCCGAGCAGGGCGACTACGTCGTGTGGGGCAGGGGCGTGGACCACTCCTGGTACGCGGAGGAGGAGTCCGTGGTCCTGACGGTGCGGTGGCCGTCGGTGCCGGGGTACGCGGTCGCCGACGGGGCCGATCCCGGCGCCCAGGACGCTGGGAACTGAGAGTTCACTCGACGGCGCCGGACGCCCCCGTAGGCTGAGCGCCCGCCGCACTGCTACGGCTACAACGTGGCCGACGTCATGATCTACGTCTGCGAGATCGGAAAGCCGGCACCTGCGGCAGGATTCAGGGCTGAAGCACGGAAAAGGCCCACTGAGCGGCCTCGGACGGCCCGGAGACGGCCCAGCCGGACAGACAGGTCGAGCTGGCTTGTCAGTGCGTGTGGCTAGGGTGCGCCCACTGTTTCGCATGACGCTCTGGGGAGGGGCTTTGGGAGCCAAGACGGGGCTGTTGGTGTACGCGGACGGCGACGTGCCGGGGTTGCTGCGGCGCGTGGGGACCGCGGACCTCGACCGGACGGTCACCATGATGCGGCGGCTCTACCCGGGCGAGGGCCGTCACACCGTCGAACGCTCCGAGATCCTCACGGCGTGATCGGAACCGCGAGGATCGGAGCGACGGGCAGGCGTGGGACTACTGCACGCGGGGCTGTGGGGTGTGAGTACGCAGGGCTTCCGTGAACCACGTGAACACCGGTGCCAGACTGGGCGGAACGGGCCATCCGTTGATGACGGCCAGCAGGTGCCAGTAGCGTTCCGCGCGGGGGTCGCCGGCGATTTCCAGGCGGGTCAGCAGCCAGTGGCGCAAGTCGGAATCGTTGGCGCCGCTGAAGGTTTGCGCGTAGCGGTCGGTGAGGCCGTCGATGATGCGTGCGGCCTCGGCCGAAGCCGGAGCGATACCGGCATCGAGCGCGCGGCCGACGCGGTCGCGGACAGTCTCGGTGAGGTCGTGGTGCAAGCCGGTGACGTCGCCTTGGGCGCGCTCGGCTGCCTGATACTCCGCCATACGCCGGACAGCGGCGCGGAAATCGGGATCCCGGGTGAGTTCGGCGAGTTCCACCCAGGCGTCGACCTGGTGGGGTTCGGGGTCGTCCGGCAGTTCGGGCATGGCCGAGCGCATCATGTCGACGAAGTCGGCGTTGGCGTCGAACCCGCCGAAGGTGTCGTCGATGAAGTCGGTGATGAGGCGTCGGCGTTCGTCGTCAGAGAGCTTGGCAAGCTTGTGCATGAGGTCCATTTCCTCGGGCGTGGAGCCCCGTTTGGCCACCGCTCGCAGCACCGCGCGCCGCAGTCGCAGAGTGCGGATCTGCACCTCCAGGGCGTCGGCGTGTGCGGCCGCGACCTCAGGCACCGAAACCTCCCGGTCCAGCACCTGCCGGATGACAGCAAGGTCGAGGCCCAGGTCACGCAGGGTCCGTACCAGATCCAGACGCGCCAGAGCGCCGATGTCATAGAGACGGTAGCCAGCCGGGCTGCGGTCCGTCGGCGGCACGATTCCGGTGTCGGAGTAGAACCGAATGGTCTTGACCGTCAGCCCGGTCCGCCGGGCCAGGTCCCCGATCGTGAAGAGCGTGTCGCCGTCCATGCCTGCACCTTCGCGCCTCCCCCTACGGGAGACTCAAGCCCGGTCTCGCTGTTGGGTGCCAGCCTTCGATGCCAGGCACTTGAGATGCCCTGACAGCTTCACAGTGACCACTAGGGAGTGATCCAGTCGGCCCAACCAAACGTGAACTTGTAAGCGGCGCGCACTGCGTCACGCCCACGGCTACCCGCCAGAACCGCCACGCACAGAGCCACAACGAACAGCGCGGCAAAGGATCCCCCGATGATCCCGCCAGTACGAGGTGCCCCAACGGCTCCCACAAACACACTAACGGTGATCACAATCGCCAAGCCCATGTGAGCAACGGGCAATCCCACATGAAATAGATTCCGCATCGCACCCTGCGAGGCCCGCACGTCCGCGTTGTAGCGATCTCTCGCCAGATCAGGATCGGCATGCGGCCCTTCCGGCCATTGCTGCTCCACCAGCACCCTCACGCGTCGAAGTCGTACTCCAGGATGTAGGAGGCGGCGTCCAGCGTCATTTCGTTGATCTCGAGCGGGCGGCCTTCGTCCGTGAACGCGGTGCGGCAGACGAGGATGACCGGGGTGCCCGCGGACATGGCCAGCTGAGTCGCCTCGTCCTGCGACGGCATGCGAGAGCGGATCTCCTCGCGGAAGTGCACCGGCTCGTAGCCGAGTTCGGCGAGTCGGGCGTACGTACCGCCCGGTCCGGTGTCCTCCTGAGTGATCGCGGAACCGGCGACCAGTGACGTGGGCAGGTAACTCGTCGCGAGCAGGACCGGCTTGCCGTCCAGGACGAAGCGTCGGCGCCGCACGCACACCATCTCCTCGTCGGCCAGGTCCAGGACCGCGGCGACGTTGTCGGGCGCGGCTTCCTCGGACACCGCGACCTGGTCCACGTCGAGTGAGCGGTTCTCGATGTCGGTCGACCAGATGGACCGGCCGTTGCCCCACTGCTGCTGGGCCAGACGTTGAATGCCCCGACGACGGAGCGGGCGGAACTCCCGGACGAACACGCCGGCGCCCTTGCGCGCCTCGGCGACGCCTTCGTCCCTGAGGACGCTCAAGGCCTGGCGGGCCGTCATGCGGGCCACGCCATGCGCGTCCATCAGGTCGTTCTCCCCCGGGAGTCGATCACCGGGACCGTATTCGCCCGACCGGATCGCTTCGCGCAGCGTGTCCGCGATCCGCTGGTACTTGGGCCGTCGGTCGTCTCCGGCGTTGGCCATCCCGTGAGCCTCCTCTCCTTCTCTAGACACCTTAGGCCACAGGTTGGGGCATCGCTCGATGCGAGTAGTGCACGGGACTCCAAGGGCAGCGTGGCAACCGAGACTTGACGTCTCTAGAGATGTTGGCCACAGTACCTGTCTAGATATGTCACGATGACTGCCTGAATGAGGGGTGCTGTATGCCGTCGTACGGGATCAGGCCTTCGGCTGCCGTGGAGTCAGCGGAGAAGGAGAAGGCGCCACTTCGAAAGCCCATCAGCACGGACAGAGGGAAGCGCTGTCACCCTCCTTGCGGGCTCAGCAGCAGCGGGGAGTGAGTACGGGTGTCATACGCGATCGACCGTTATCCGTGTGAGGAGTCGCCGCGCCTCGGCGCGATGACGCTGCACCCCGTCGTCGAGTCCGTGCCCCGGGCCCGGCGCTGGTTCCGGAAGTTCCTCACTCCCTACCAGCCGATCTGTTCGGTCGACGACTGTGTCCTGCTGCTATCGGAACTGGTGACCAACGCCGTCGTCCACGGCAAGTCGGACGCGCCCTGGCTCGTCCGGGTGGAGTGGTTCCGCCTGGGAACCTCACTCCGAGTCGAGGTGCACAATCCGGGGCTCCCGGAGAGTGTGCGGCTGAGGTGTCCGGACGCCGACGACGCTCACGGGCGCGGGTTGCTGCTGGTCGACTCCGTCGCCGACTCGTGGCACTCCGGTCCCAGCCGCTTGGGCGGAACGGTGGTCGCCTTCACGATGGCCGAGGCCTGGCCGCCGTCTTCCTGATACGACGGACGGGCGCACCAGAAAGCCCTCGCCCCCGCGATGCAGCCGCAGGGATGAGGGCCTACTGACGTGGACCTACTTCTTCTTGCCCTGGTTCTTGACCGCCTCGATCGCCGCCGCAGCCGCGTCCGGGTCCAGGTACGTGCCGCCCGGGTTCAGGGGCTTGAACTCGGCGTCCAGTTCGTAGGACAGCGGGATGCCCGTCGGGATGTTCAGGCCCGCGATGTCGGCGTCGGAGATGCCGTCGAGGTGCTTGACCAGGGCGCGCAGCGAGTTGCCGTGGGCGGCGACCAGGACCGTGCGGCCGGTGAGGAGGTCGGGGACGATCGCGTCGAACCAGTACGGCAGCATGCGGCCGACGACGTCCTTCAGGCACTCCGTCTGCGGGCGCAGCTCCGGCGGGAGCATCGCGTAGCGGGCGTCGGAGAACTGGGAGTACTCGGCGTCGCGGTCCAGCGGCGGCGGCGGAGTGTCGTAGGAGCGGCGCCACAGCATGAACTGCTCCTCGCCGAACTCCGCGAGGGTCTGCGCCTTGTCCTTGCCCTGGAGGGCGCCGTAGTGGCGCTCGTTCAGGCGCCAGTGGCGGTGGACCGGGATCCAGTGGCGGTCGGCGGCCTCCAGCGCGAGCTGGGCCGTGCGGATCGCGCGCTTCTGGACGGACGTGTGGACCACGTCGGGCAGCAGGCCGGCGTCCTTGAGCAGCTCGCCGCCGCGCGTCGCCTCCTTCTCGCCCTTCGGGGTGAGGTTGACGTCCACCCAGCCGGTGAACAGGTTCTTCTCGTTCCACTCGCTCTCGCCGTGGCGGAGGAGGATCAGCTTGTACGGTGCGTCGGCCATGGGTCCGAGCGTAATCGAACCCCCGGACGCCGTGCTCGTCGCGCCCGGTGGGCGGACGGTTGACGGGAAGTGTTAATTGAATGGCTTCCGGGAGGGGCCGTTCGTAAGTTGTGCTTACCGCATCAGCCGCTTACAGCCGCCTCAGCCATCTCGGGGGACCCATGTCAGTCGCCGGACTCACCGGACTCAGACGTGCCGCACGCGAAACCGTCTCCGGGCTCCCCCGCGAGTTCTGGTGGCTGTGGACCAGCACCCTGGTCAACCGGCTCGGTGCCTTCGTCGCCACCTTCATGGCGCTGTACCTCACCATCGACCGCGGCTACTCCGCCTCCTACGCCGGTCTGGTCGCCGCCCTGCACGGGCTCGGCGGGGTCATCTCCTCGCTGGGCGCCGGGGTGATGACCGACCGGCTCGGGCGGCGGCCGACACTGCTCGTCGCGCAGGCCTCCACGGCCGTGTCCGTCGCGCTGCTCGGCTTCATGCGGGACCCGGTGGCCATCGCCGCCGTCGCCTTCCTGGTCGGCATGGCGAGCAACGCCTCCCGGCCGGCGGTGCAGGCGATGATGGCGGACATCGTGCGGCCCGAGGACCGTATCCGGGCGTTCTCGCTCAACTACTGGGCGATCAACCTCGGCTTCGCGATCTCCTCCATGGCGGCCGGGTTCATCGCCGAGGTCAGCTATCTCGCCGGGTTCCTGATCGAGGCCGGGATGACGCTCGTCTGCGCCGTCCTGGTCTTCGTGAAGCTGCCCGAGTCGCGGCCCCAGGAGGAGAAGACCGCCGACGTCCCGGGCGGCAAGGAACCGGCCGTCTCCCTGTTCACCGTGCTGCGCGACGGGCGGTACATGAGCGTCGTGGGGCTGTCCTTCCTCGTCGCCGTGATCTTCCAGCAGGGGTATCTGGGACTGCCCGTCGCGATGGGCGAGGCCGGGTTCACGCCCGCGGACTTCGGGCTTGCCATCGCCGTCAACGGCGTCCTGATCGTCGTCCTTCAGATTCCCGTCACGCGGTTCATCGAGCACCGGGACCCGCGGCTGCTGCTGGTGGCATCGTCGCTGCTGGCCGGGTACGGCTTCGGGCTCACCGCCTTCGCGGGGTCGGTCGGCGTCTTCGCCCTCACCGTGTGCGTGTGGACGCTGGCCGAGATCGTCAACGCGCCGACCCAGACCGGGCTCGTCGTCCGCCTCTCCCCGGTGCACGGACGCGGGCGCTACCAGGGCATGTACACCATGTCCTGGTCGGTCGCCGCCCTCGTCGCCCCGCTGATGTCCGGGTTCGTCATCGACCGCTGGGGCGCCGAGTGGCTGTGGGGCATCTGCGCCGTCGTCGGCACGGTGGCGGCGGCCGGGTACTGGTGGCTCATGCGGAGCCTGCCGGACGACCGCGACGAGACACCGGTGGCCCAGGAGGCGTCCGCCGCCCCCGCGCCCCGGGTCGACACCAGCGCCGTCTGATCCCCCTCCGCGCTCACGGATGCATCCGCGCCCCCTTCAGCACCTTGTCCACCGCGTTCTTCGGGCCGTACACCGCGAGGCCCACCAGGTCCAGGTCGGTCGTCGCCACGGCCCGTACCGCCGCCCGGTTGTCGCGGTCGTTGCCCGTGGTGAAGAGGTCGGACGTGAAGAGGGCGCGGGGCAGGGCGCGCGACAGCGCACGCGCGTGGGCGGTGGTCAGAATCTCCTTCGTGCCCTCGAAGACCAGCACCGGCTGGCGGAACATCGGCAGGTAGCCGACCGCGTCCGCGTCCTCGTAGGGCTCCCCGATCACCTCGGGGAACTGGCTGCCCAGGCCGCTGACCAGGAACGCCGTGACGTTGAGGCGCTGCCAGGTCTCCAGGTCCTCGCGCAGCAGTACGGCGATCTTGGTGTCGAAGCGGACGGGGGCGTCGGGCTCTGCGTCGTGCGTGCTCATACCGTGAGACTGCCGACCCGCGCCCCGCCCGGTCTTGTACGTTTTTTGCATGGCCCGCCAGCACAACGACCAGGGCAACGGGGACCGGAAGAACCAGCGGAACGTCTCCGCCTGGCGCCCCCGTGTCCCGGGCGTCGTCGAGGTCTTCCACGCCCACTACACCGAGTACGCCTATCCGATGCACGTCCACGACGCCTGGACGCTGCTCATCGTCGACGACGGCGCCGTACGGTACGACCTGGACCGGCACGAGCACGGCACCCCGCACGACACGGTGTCCCTGCTGCCGCCGCACGTGCCGCACAACGGCTCCCCGGCGACCCCGGACGGCTTCCGCAAGCGCGTCCTGTACCTGGACGCCTCCCGGCTGGGCGACGAGCTGATCGGACCGGCGGTGGACGCGCCCGACCTGCGTGACCCGGTGCTGCGGCGGCGGGTCGGGCAGCTGCACGCCGCGCTCGCGCTGCCCGGTGACGAGCTGGAGGCGGAGAGCCGGCTGACGCTGATCGGCGAGCGGCTGCACACCCATCTGCGCCCCAGGGGCGACAGGGACCCCGCCCGCCGGGACCCCGTACTCGCCCGGCGGCTGCGGGAGCTGCTCGACGAGCGGGTCGTCGCGGGGATCGGTCTGGAGGAGGCGGCCGCACTCGTGCCCGCCCACCCGGCGCATCTGGTACGGGCGTTCAGCGGCGCGTACGGCATCGCGCCGCACCAGTACCTGATGTCCCGCCGGGTCGACCGGGCCCGGCGGCTGCTGCTCGCCGGACGGTCCCCGGCGGACGTGGCCGGCGCCACCGGTTTCTACGACCAGGCCCATCTGACCCGGCACTTCAAGCGGTTGGTGGGGGTCACGCCGGGGCGGTACCGGACGAGCGGCGCCCGCGGCTGAGCCGGCCCGGGGCGGGATCAGTCGCCGGAGCGGGGGCGCTCGATCAGGTGCTGGAACGCCTCCAGGTTCCGCGTCGACTCGCCGCGCGCGGTGCGCCACTCGTACTCCTTGCGGATGGCGGAGGCGAAGCCCAGCTCCAGCAGGGTGTTGAAGGCGCCGTCGGCTGCCTCCAGGACCTGGCCGAGGAGGCGGTCGATCTCGTCGGGGGTGACGGCGGCCAGGGGGAGTTTCGCGGTGACGTAGATGTCGCCGAGGCGGTCGACGGCGTAGCCGATGCCGTAGAGCTTGAGGTTGCGTTCCAGCAGCCAGCGGTGGACGGCCGGTTCGTTCTCGTCGGGGTGGCGGATGACGAAGGCGTTGAGGGAGAGGGAGTGCCGGCCGAGCAGGAGGGAGACGGTCGTCGACAGCTTGCGGGTGCCGGGGAGCTTGACGACGTAGTTGCCGGGCTCCGGACTCTCCCATTCCAGGTCGGCGTCCTTCAGCGCCCCCTCGACGACCTGTGCTGCCTTGTCCGGTGCCTCAGCCATGGTGCGAGCGTACGCGACGGCGGTGCGACTGGATCGCGGCCGTGTAGACGTCGGCGGTGGCGGCGGCGGCGCTGTCCCAGCCGAAGGACTGGGCGTGCCGGGCCGCGGCGTCGCCCATGCGGGGCGTCAGCTCGGGGTTGTCGGCGAAATCGCGCAGTACGCGCGCGTAGGCGGCGGGATCGTGGCCGTGGACGAGGCGGCCGGTGTGTCCGTCGCGCACCGCGACCGGCAGCCCGCCCACCGCGGCGGCGAGCACCGGCGTACCGGCCGCCTGGGCCTCTATGGCGACCAGGCCGAAGGACTCGCTGTAGGACGGCATGACCAGCACGGACGCGGCCCGGAACCAGTCGGCGAGCTGTTCCTGGCCGACTGGCGGGCGGAAGCGCACGACGTCGGCGATGCCGAGCCGCGCGGCGAGCTTCTGCAGGCCCTCCGGCTTGGCGAGGCCGCTGCCGCTGGGGCCGCCGACGACGGGGACGACGATGCGGGAGCGCAGATCCGGGCGTTCGTCGAGGAGTACGGCGACGGCGCGCAGCAGGACGTCCGGCGCCTTCAGGGGCTGTATGCGGCCCGCGAAGAGCGGGATCAGCGCGTCCTGGGGCAGGCCGAGGCGGGCCCGGGCGGCGGCGCGGGCGTTCCCGTGCTGTCCCGGGCCGGGTACGGAGCCCTTGGGAAAGGGGCGGAACCGTTCGAGGTTCACGCCGGGGTGGACGACGGCGACCTTGTCGCGGTCGGCGGCGTAGTGGCGGACGAGTTCGTCGGCCTCCTCGGCCGTGTTGGCGATCAGCCGGTCGGAGGCGGCGACGATCTGGGTCTCGCCGATGACGCGGGCGGCCGGTTCGGGGGTGTCGCCCTCGGCCAGGTTGGCGTTCTTGACCTTGGCCATGGTGTGCATGGCGTGCACCAGGGGCGCGCCCCAGCGCTGGGCGGCGAGCCAGCCGACGTGGCCGGAGAGCCAGTAGTGGGAGTGCACGAGGTCGTAGTGGCCGGGGCGGTGGCCGGCCCAGGCCTGCATCACGCCGTGGGTGAAGGCGCAGAGCTGGGCGGGCAGGTCCTCCTTGGCCAGGCCCTCGTACGGGCCCGCGTCGACGTGCCGGACGAGGACGCCGGGGGCCAGTTCGACGGCGGGCGGGAGGGCGGCGGTGGTGGCCCGCGTGAAGATCTCGACCTCGATGTTGATCGCGGCGAGGCGCTGGGCCAGCTCCACTATGTAGACGTTCATGCCTCCGGCGTCGCCGGTGCCGGGCTGGTGGAGCGGTGAGGTGTGCACGGAGAGCATGGCGACGCGGCGGGGCCTGCGCGGCAGCCGGAGCCGCGGGGAGACCGTCGGTGAGCGACGCCCGAGCCTGCTGACGTACTGGCTCACGAGCCGTTCCTCCTCGCTGCGGGCATGCCGGTCGGAGGGCCTGGGATGCCCTCCAAGGGGTGGGAACACCGGACGGGCGGTGCTCCATTCCGGTTTTCCGACCTTTGCCGAATCATTACCGTCGATCGCTCAACCGTTCGAGGGGCCTTCGGGTCCCCCACTCGGGTCGGTGGCGCCGGGAGCCCTGCCCTGGTGTGCGGGTACCACCATCCCGTGGACGAATGCCGGACGGCCGGCCGCATACCCTCGTAGTCATGCCACCCCGCGCCACCGCCCCCCGCCCCGTGGGCACGGTCACGCGCGGGACGACCAATCCCAACCGGCTGCGCCGCATGGACCGCTGGATCGCGGCCGTGCACGGTGCCGAACTGCGCCGCGCCGTCGAGCCCGTCGCCGTCGACCTCGGCTACGGCGCCGCCCCCTGGACCGCCGTGGAACTGCTGCACCGCCTGCGCACGGTCGCGCCGCACGCGCGCGTGGTGGGCGTCGAGATCGACCCGGCCCGGGTGGCGGCGGCCCGGCCGTACGCGCGCGCGGGGCTGGATTTCCGGCACGGCGGCTTCGAGGTCCCCGTCTCCCGGCCGCCGCTGCTGATCCGCGCGGCGAACGTGCTGCGCCAGTACGACGAGGACGAGGTGGCCGCCGTCTGGCGGCGGCTGTGCGCGCGGCTCGCGCCCGTGTCGGAGCACTCGCGCGGGGGGCTCCTGGTCGAGGGGACGTGCGACGAGATCGGGCGCCGGCACGTGTGGGTGGCGCTCGGGCCCGAGGGGCCGCGCACGGTCACCTTCGCGACCCGGCTCGGCTCCCTGGACCACCCCTCCGACCTGGCCGAACGGCTGCCGAAGGCGCTCATCCACCGCAATGTCCCCGGCGAGCCCGTGCACGCCTTCCTGCGCGACTTCGACCGCGCCTGGGCCGCCGCCGCGCCCTACGCCTCCTACGGCGCCCGGCAGCGCTGGATGCGGGCCGTGCGGGACCTGACGGCCGACTGGCCGGTGACGGACGGGCCGGTGCGGTGGCGGCAGGGCGAAGTGACGGTGCGGTGGGAGGCGTTGGCGCCCCGCGCGTGAACCGGCGGCGACGGCACGCCCCCGGCCGCTGGCCGCTGGCCGCTGGCCGCTGGCCGCTGGCCGCTGGCCGCTGGCCGCTGGCCGCTGGCCGCTGGCCGCTGGCCGGGAACGATCTCCGTGCGGCGTTCGTCACACACCGAGGGAAACAATCGAGGGGAAGCAGGAGGACAGCACGGCCTCTGTCGCTTTCCGCGCCGGCGTGGCACGATCCCCCGAGCGACCTATGTTACTGACGGTTAATCAGTTTTGGGGGCGAGGTATGCGTACGGGGAAGCGTGGCTTGACGACCGCTGCCGTGACCGTGGTCTGCGCGATCACCGTGCTGGCGGCACCGGGCACGGCGTTCGCGGACCCGGGTCCCTCGGCCTCACCGTCACCGTCGACGTCACCGGGCGGCCCCGGTGCCTCCGCCGCCCCGGGCGCCACGCCCGGCAAGGACCTCGAAGCCGTGCGCAAGAAGCTCGACAGGCTCTATCGCGCGGCGGCCTCGGCCACGGAGGAGTACAACGCCGCCGAGGAGAAGGCCGACAAGCAGAACGCCGAGATCGTCGAGCTGGCCAAGAAGATCGTGAAGGGCCAGGAGAAGCTGGACGGGCTGAAGGACCGCGCGGCGGCCGCGGCCCGCGCCCAGTACCGCACCGGCGGCCTGCCCGACGGGGCGAAGCTCGTCCTGAGCGACGACCCCGAGGACTTCCTCGACGGCACCGGCCGGGTGATCCAGGGCCAGCGGGCCACCAAGGGCCTGCTCGGCGAGCTGACCCGCGCCCAGGAGGACCTGAGAACCTACGCGGCGGACGCCTCCGCCCGCTTCAAGGAACTGGAGGCGAACCGCAAGGCCAAGGCCACCGCCCAGAAGAAGATCGAGAAGCAGATCGCGGCGGCCGAGAAGCTGGAGTCCGAGCTGGAGCAGGAGGAGAAGGAGCGCCTCGCCCGGCTGGAGCGGGAGGCGCAGGCCAAGGCCCAGACCGCCTGGCTCGACTCCGGCATCGTGAAGGACCTCGACGCCGAGGCGACCGGGCGGGGCCGCAAGGCGGTCGAGTACGCCACCGCCCAGATCGGCAAGCCGTACCAGTGGGGTGCCGAGGGCCCGAAGTCCTACGACTGCTCCGGCCTGACCTCACAGGCATGGGTGGCGGCCGGGAAGGCGATCCCCCGCACCTCGCAGCAGCAGTGGAAGCAGCTCCGGCACGTCGCCGTCGAGGACATGCGCCCCGGCGACCTGATCATCTACTTCGACGACGCCAGCCACGTCGGCATGTACGTGGGTGACGGCTCCGTCGTGCACGCCCCGCGCCCGGGGCGCTCGATCACCCTCGCCGGCGCGGGCTCGATGCCGATCCTCGGCGTGGTCCGGCCGGACACGGCCCCGGCGCAGGCACCCTCCCCCAAGGGATGACGCGGGCCACGCGCCCCGCGCCGGGCACGTGAGGCGGGCCACGTGACCCAGTCCACGCCCGGCGCCCGCCCCGCGTGACGTTCGTCATCCCAGGTCCCCGGGCGGGGTGTCCAACTGCGGGGGAAAACGCGGCATATGACGGTGGCCGATGGCCGCCCGACGTGTTCTGGACCATTCCGCAGCGGCGCTGTCACCCGCTATGGTCCCCGTCGGTGGGTCGAGGTCCCTCGCCCCGCCATGCCCTCGGGGGGAGGGAAGGAAACCAAGACGATGCCCGTACCCGTACCGCGGCAGAGGGCGATCCCGGCCGTGGAGTGTGGTCAGGCGCCCGCCGCGTCCCCGGACAGCGGCCCTTCCACGGAACAGGCCCCGCCCGGGACACGTCCGGCCGAGAACCCCGCCGACCGGCGGGAGAACCCCACGGAGAAGCGCGAGAAGCCCACGGACACCAGCCCCGAAACCAGCACCGGCCCCGGCGCCGGCACCGGCACGGACGCAGGCACCGACCGCACGCACAGCGGCCGGGCCGAGACCGCCCGGGCGGAGACCGCGGCTCCCACGAACCTGACCGTGCTGCTGATCGAGGACGATCCGGCCGGTTCGCCGATCGTGCCCGACCTGCTCGACCAGGCCGGCAAGCCGATCCGCGTCCGCACTGCCCGCAACCTCACCGAGGCCGGGCGGCTGCTGACCGACGACGTCCACTGCATCCTGCTGGACCTCGCCCTGTCCGCCCCCGCCCCGGCCCGCACCGGCGCGGACGGCGGTGGCAGCGGCACGGGCGCAGCGGCGGGCGACGACGAGCTGGCGGTGCTCCGGCACGTCCTGGAGCTGGCGCCCCGGCACGCCGTGCTCGCCCTCACCTCCTCCAGCGACGCCGAGCGCGGCGCCGAGGCGGTGGCGGTCGGCGCGCAGGACTACCTGTTCCGCGACGAGCTGGACGGCCGCCTGCTGAGCCGCGCGATCCGCTACGCCGTCGAGCGCAAGCGGTCCGACTCGGCGGAGCGGCGGCTGGCCGAGGGCAAGCTGCGCGCGCAGGAGAACCGCCGCCTGGAGCGCGGCCTGCTGCCGACCCCGCTGCTGGCCGGCTCCCCGCTGCGCTTCGCCGCCCGCTACCGTCCGGGCCGCTCGCGCGCGCTGCTGGGCGGCGACTTCTACGACGTCGTCCGCACCCCGGACGGCACCGTGCACGCCATGATCGGCGACGTCTGCGGGCACGGCCCGGACGAGGCGGCGCTCGGCGTGGAGCTGCGGATCGCCTGGCGGGCGCTGACCCTGGCCGGGCTCTGCGGCGACGAGCTGCTGGGCACGCTCCAGCAGGTGCTGGAGCACGAGCGTTCGGACGACGAGATCTTCGCGACCCTGTGTGCCGTGGACATCTCCCCGGACGGCCGCCGCGCGGGCCTGTGCCTGGCCGGGCACCCGTCCCCGCTGCTCAGCCGCCCGGGCATGCCCGCACGTCTGCTGCCCTACGACAACAACGGCCCGGCGCTGGGGCTGCTGCCGGGCGCCCGCTGGCCGCGGATGCAGGTGGAGCTGGGCGCCGAGTGGAGCCTGATGCTGTACACCGACGGCCTGATCGAGGGCCACGTCGGCGGGGGCCGGGAGCGGCTCGGCCAAGACGGCATGGTGGAGATGGTCCGCCGCCAGCTCGCCGAGGGCCTGGCCGGCGAGGATCTGCTGCGGGCGACCGTCAACGAGGTCCGCGAACTCAACGGCGGCGAGCTGGCGGACGACCTGGCCGTGGTGCTGCTGGACCGGACGGCCTGAGCCGCCCGGTCCCGGTGCCCCCGCGTGGGGACTCCCGTCAGCGTCCGCCGTTGTACGGGCCGTAGGGGCCGTCGCTGCTGGAGCCGCGGCGGCTGCTGCGGCCGCCGCCGGACAGGCCGCGCAGCGCGGGCCGTACGTCGACCATGTACACGATCGTCGCGATGAGACCGATGATCGGCAGGAACGACAGGATGTTGAAGATCAGGTTCACCACGAAGGCGATCCCGAGGATGATCAGCCAGAAGGGCTTGGTCTTCTTGTCGGCCGCGCGGTAGGCGTCCTCGCGGCGCGTGGCGGCGTCGATCAAAGCGAAGCCGCTGAAAAGGATCAGGGCGATGCTCAGCAGCCACATGAAGCCTGCGAACCCCTGCATCAGCACAACGTCCACCACCAGAATCGGATCGTCATTACGCGGTCACCGTACCCGCAGAACGGGCCGGACACCCCAAGGGTGCCCGGCCCGCTCCCCGCTCGTAGTGCCCTGCCCTACTTGGCGGGCGGCGTCGTCTTCTTGGCGGTGGTGCTCTTCTTGGCGGGGGCCTTGCGCGGGGCGGGGGTCTTCTTCGCCGCGGCGGTCTTGTCCTCGGTGACCCGGACCGGCTCGGACTTGGGCGTCGCGGGCTTGGCCGGGGCGGGTTTGGCCGGCTCGACGGCCACGGCGAGGTCCTCCACGTCCTCGGCGAGGTCCTCGATGCCGTCGGCGGCCTGGCCGCGCCAGGTGCGGACCGCCTGCTCGCCGCGCTCGGCGACCTTCTCGTAGGTCTCCCGGGCCTTGACGGCGTACTCGGCGGCGACGCCGACGGAGCGCAGCGCGAGGTCCTGGGCGGTCTCCCCGAGCTTCTTGAAGTCGGCGTCGAGGGAGCCGAAGAGCTCGTTGGCCTTGGCCTGGAGGCTCCCCTGGGTCTCCTTGACGCGGGCCGTCGCCTTCTCCTGGACGGCCTTCGGGTCGGTGTTGCGAACGGCGTCGATCCGCGCCGGGGCCTCCGCGCGCAGCTGCTCCACCAGCACCGGCACCTTCTTGGCCTGCTGGAAGGCGAGGTCGGCGGTGCCCGCGGCGAAGTAGAGCGGGGTGGGGTCGCTGAAGGTCTTGCGCAGGTCGTCGGTGATGGCCATGGTGATGGTCCTCCGGAATTGCCTATGAATGAGGGTTTTTGGTCGGTTCAGCCCCGTCGACAGCGGCACCGGCGTCGGCGTCGGCATGCACACCCGCGTCCGCGGCGGCGTCCGCGTCGGCCCCGAACCCGTTCTCCTTGCGGAAGGACTCGTAGACCTGGAGCAGCACCTGCTTCTGCCGCTCGTTCAGCGAGGGGTCGGCAAGGATGACCGCACGCGTCTCCACGTCGTCCCGGTCCCGCTCCGCGTCGAGGATCCCCGCGCGGACGTACAGCGTCTCGGCGGAGATCCGCAGCGCCTTGGCGACCTGCTGGAGCACCTCCGCGCTCGGCTTGCGCAGCCCGCGCTCGATCTGGCTCAGGTACGGGTTGGACACCCCCGCGGCATCGGCGAGCTGCCGCAACGACAGCTGCGCGTTGCGCCGCTGCTCGCGCAGGTACTCACCGAGATTGCCGACGTTGAGCGATGCCATGCCTCCACCATGCAGCAGCTTGCTAACTATTGCAAGCACCCTGCTTGCAAGAGTGCACCCGCGGCTCCGCACCGGACTGCCGCACCCGAGGGCGCGTGAGCGGGTCGGGCCGGGTCACAGCAACCGGTCGACCAGCCCGTCGATGTAGTCCGGGGTGAGCGTGTCCATGCCGAACAGGACGCGGATGTACATCGGGGCCAGGACGTGGTCCAGCACGTCGAGCGCGTCGGGTGCGGGCTCGCCGCGGTCACGGGCGCGATCGAGCATGGACTGCAGTTGCCTGGTGCGTTCGTCGCGGAGGTCGTCACGGGCCCGCACACCCTGCTCACCGATGCTCGGCAGGGCCACGGCCAGGCGCACCAGCAACAGGCCGTCGGGTCCGGTGATCTCGCGGGCCACCTGGGCCGCGTAGGTGCGCAGGTCACCGGCGAGGCTCCCGGTGTCGGGCATCGGCGACCGGGCGTCGAGGCGGGTGAGCGCCACGTCGGTGAGCAGGGTTTCCAGGTCGCCCCACCGGCGATAGATGCTGCTGTCGGCCACGCCCGCGCGGACCGCGACGTCGCCGACGGTGAACTTGCCGTAGCCGCGCTCGCCGATCAGATCGGTGACGGCCCGGTGCACCTGCGCGCCAACGCGGGCACTGCGCCCGCCGGGCCGCCGGGCTCGCTGTCCTTCGTCCATGCGCCCACATTAACGCAGTCACCACTTGCGTTTACGGAGCGGCCCTCCTTATAGTCTCCAAACGCAGCCGCAGGCTGCGTTTAGTGCGCTCGGGTGCGTCGACACCCGCACCGGCCGCGGCCGGGCGCACCTGCCGATCGAGAGGGGATCCTCATCACCGCATCGCATGCGACCGCAGACAGTCGGCCGAACCGGGCCGTGCTGCTCACGGTGACCTGCCTGGGGCAGTTCATGGTGCTGCTCGACAACACGATCGTCGGGGCCGCGCTGCCCGACATGCAGCACCGCCTGCACACTCAGCTGACAGGTCTGCAATGGATCGTCGACGCGTACGTACTGCTGGTGGCCATGCTGCTCCTGTCCGGCGGGGTCTTCGCCGACCGATTCGGCCGCAAGCGGGTGTACCTGACGGGGGTGGCCGTGTTCACCGCCGCGTCGCTGGTGTGCAGCCTCGCGCCCTCGCTGGGCTGGCTGGTCGCCGGCCGGGTACTGCAGGGCATCGGGGCCGCGGCGCTGAGCCCGGCCTCGCTGGCCCTGCTCGCCGCCGCTTGTCCCGAGCCGCGGGAACGGGTCAGGGCGATCGGGCTGTGGGCCGGCATCAGCGGAATCGGTCTGGCCGCGGGACCCGTGGCCGGGGGCCTGCTGACGGACGCCTTCGGCTGGCCCGCCATCTTCCTCGTCAAT
Source organism: Kitasatospora aureofaciens (assembly GCA_000720845.1). Lineage (GTDB taxonomy): Bacteria > Actinomycetota > Actinomycetes > Streptomycetales > Streptomycetaceae > Streptomyces. Next base: position 57,237 of record JODU01000031.1, read on the forward strand.
CTGCCCATCGGCGTGGTCCTGGTGCTGGCCGGCCTGCGCCACCTCGGCGAGTCCCGCAACCCCGCCGCCCCCGCGATCGACGTCCCGGGCACGGCGCTGTCCGTCCTGGCCGTGGGCGTACTGACCTACGGGCTGATCGAGGGAGGCGCCCGCGGCTGGACCTCACCGGTGATCCTGGGCAGCTTCGCCGCCGCGGCGGTCCTCCTCGCCGCCTTCGTCGCCGTCGAAGCCCGTCGCTCCGCTCCGATGCTGCCGCTGCGGCTGTTGCGGCAGCGGCTGTTCACCGTGTCCAACACCGCCATGGTCGTGGTGGGGTTCGCGCTCATGGGCTCGTCGTTCTTCTTCTCCCAGTTCTTCGTGTACGTCCAGGGCAGCTCAGTCCTGCGCGCCGGCCTGCAGACCCTGCCGGTGTCCGTCGCCATGGTGATCGTCAGCCCGTACGCGGGCCGGCTCGCCGCCCGGTACGGCTTCCGCGTCGTGGTCACCACCGGCCTGGCCCTGGCCGGCCTCGGACTGCTGGCGCTCGGCACGGTGCACGCCGACACCGGCTACGGGAACGTGTGGTGGCGGCTGGGGCTCGCCGGCGTCGGCTTCGCCCTGGCCATGTCCCCGCTGACGGGCGCCGCCGTCCAGGCGGTCGGCCCGCGGGAAGGCGGCCTCGCCTCGGGCATCAGCAGTACCACCCGGCAGATCGGCGCGGTGCTGGGCGTCGCGGTGCTCGGCGCCGTCGTCCGCTCCCGGCAGTCCGGCGGCGCCTCCTTCGAGACCGGTCTCGACAGCGCCTTCCTCGTGGCCGGCGCCGTCACCGCGGCCACCGCCGTGTTCACCGGCCTGTGGCTGACGGGGTCCGAGCCCGCGGACGGCTCCGCGGTGCCGCGGCCTTCCACTGGTCCAGGTGCGGTCACCGCCACGGACGGGGCGTCCGCGAAGAGCCGCTGACAGGAACGACCGCCTTGGCCGGTGGACTCGCCGTCGCCGGCCCCGCCCGCTCAGCCGCCGCCCGTGGCCCGTCTCCTGGACCACGCGGCGGCGTCGGCGCCGTACCTGACCAGGAGGCGGGCGAACTGGACGCGCTCCTGCGGTGACCAGGCGGCGGTGATCTCCTGGAACGCCGCGCGCTGTTCGGCGGCGAACCGGTGGCGTTCGGCCTCGCCGTGCTCGGTGAGTTCGAGGACGGTACGGCGCCCGTCGGACTGGGACGCCGCCCGGCGCAGCAACCCGTCCTCTATGCAGGCGGCGACGGTCCGGCTGGCCACCGGCTGCGCGACGCCCATCTCGGCCGCGAGGCCGCCGACGGTGGTCTCGTCCGGCGCGTCGGCGATCACGTTGAGGACCAGGTTGCGGGAGAGGTCCTTGCTCGAAGCGGGTGTACGCCGCCGCAGGCGCGACAACGCCGGGCCGATCTGGTCCAGCGCCAGGTCGTCGGCGGACCGCTCGGAGGAAGACGCACTGCTCATGTGCCCGAGTCTAGGCCGCCTCCGCACATTTGCATACCTCTCGACAACTGCATAGCATCAGGTATGCAAATGCGACCGAGCCAGGAAACGAGGCGGACTGCCATGGCACTCACCGCGATCACCGACGCGCAGGTATTCGACGGAGAGAAGTCCGTAGGCGTACGGACCGTGGTCATCGACGGCACGAGGATCGCCCGCGTCGGCGGCGAGGTCCCCCGGGGCAGCGAGGTCGTCGACGGCAGCGGCGCCACCCTGCTGCCGGGACTCATCGACGCACACGTGCACTCCGCCCCGGGCTCCCTGGCGCTCGCCCTGCGGTTCGGGGTGACGACCGAACTGGAGATGCAGGGGATGAACACCCGGGAGAACCGCGGGGCCGTCACCGACGACGACACCCTGGCCGACGTGCGCTCCTCCGGCTTCGCCATCACCCCGCCCGGCGGCCACCCCAGCGAGCTGATGCCCGAGGGCTTCCGGCCGAAGTGGGACCTCCCGCCGGTGATGCCGCTGATGCCGTTCTCCACGACCCCGGAGGAGGCCGCCGCCTTCGTGCCGCAACTCCTCGCCCGGGGTTCGGACTTCATCAAGTTCATGATCGACGACGGCACCGTGGAGGGACATCCCGGGCTGCCGTCGCTCGACCGGGCCACCCTGAACGCCGGCGTGGCCGAGGCCAGGAAGTACGGCGCCCTCACCGTGGCCCACGCGCTGACCCTGGAGGCCACCAGGATGGCCGCGGAGGCGGGCGTCGACGGCGTCACCCACGTGTTCATGGACCAGCCGCACACCGCCGAGATCATCGACGTCATCAGGGACGCGGGCATGTTCGTCATCCCCTGCATCACCCTCAACGCCTCGATGATGGGCATCACCGGCGGCGAACTCGCCGACGACCCCCGGGTCGCCGCCCGCCTCGACGAACGGTGGGACCGGACCCTGCGGTCCAGCTACGACCGCTACCCGCAGGGCAGGCTGGAGGACGTCCACGCCACCGTCCGCGCCCTGGACGCCGCCGGCGTCGACGTGCTGGCCGGGACCGACGCCTCCATGCCCGAGACGTTCTTCGGGGGCCTGGCCCACGGGGCGAGCCTGCACCACGAGCTGCAGTACCTCGTGGCCGCCGGCCTCACGCCCTCGCGGGCCCTGCGCGCGGCCACCGCGACCACGGCCCGGCGCTTCCGCCTCGGCGACCGGGGCCGCGTCGCCGAGGGACTGCGCGCCGACCTGCTGCTGGTCGACGGGGACCCGACGACCGACATCGGCGACACCCTCAACACGCGCGCCGTCTGGCGCCGCGGCACCCGCCTGGCGGACTGACCGCGGCCGTGTCCCCCCGCGGGCGGAGTGCGGGGCGCCCACCGGCCCTCAGAACGGCAGCGGCCGCCCGTGCACCACGTCCAGCCGGGACACCGCGCGGGTGAGCACCACGTACAGCCGGTTGAGGCCCCGCCCGCCGGGTCCCTCCGCCGCCGCGATCGCCGCCGGTTCGACGGCGACGACGTGGTCGTACTCCAGGCCCTTGACCACGCTCGCCGGTACGACGGCCACCCGGGCGCCCAGCGCCTCGGGCCCCGCCGCCGCGATGCCGGCCGCGTCGAGGGCCGCCCGCAGCCCGGGCACGTCCGGGTCGGCGGCGACGACGCCCACCGAGCCCTCCCGGGCTAGTGCGTGCCGTACGGCGTCCACGACCGTCTCCGGCACGGCGCCGGGCGCGCACCCGCGCAGCGTCAGCTCGCCGTCGCCGCGCAGCGAACGGGCCGCGGGCACGTCCACGTCGAGCCGCTCCAGCAGCCGGTTGGTGAGGCCCACGACCTTCTTCGGCACCCGGAACCCGGTGGTCAGCGGCACCACGGCCGCGTCCGGGCGGCCCAGGTGGGCGAGGACGGTCCGCCAGGACCGCGCGGCCCACGGCGTGGTCCCCTGGGCGAGGTCGCCGAGGACGGTGAGCGAACCGAAGGCGGACCTGCGGGCGATGGCCCGGCACTCCATCGGGGAGAGGTCCTGGGCCTCGTCGACGACGATGTGGCCGTAGCCCTCGGGGTGTTCGAGGAGGCCGGCGAGCTCGTCGAGCAGGACCAGGTCGGCGGCGGACCAGCGGGCCGACTTCCAGGACCGCGGGGCCCGCCCCGTCCACAGCAGGGCCCGCTGCTCGTCGTCGTCCAGCACGCCGTCGGCCGCCCCCGCCAGCTCGTCCGGGTCGCCGAGCAGCGGCGCGAGCACCTCCTCCGGGCACACCCGGGGCCATACGGCGTCCAGGGCCGCGCCGACCGGCCGGGCCCGTTCGACGCGGCGCAGCCAGGCACTGGTCCGCGGCCCGGCGCGCCGCTCGGCCCGCTCCTGGACGTACCGCACGATCCGGGCCCGGACCCGCTCGCGCCCGACGGTGTACGGCGGCTGCTCCCGGCGTACGTCCGCGACGATGCGGGCCAGCGCCTCGGCCGGGACGCGCCAGCGGTAGAAGCCGTCCGGCACGGTGAGGTCGCCCGCGGCGCCGGGGTCCACGCGTGCGTAGAGGGCGCGGCGCAGCACCTCGGCCGCCCGGGCGTCGTGCTTGAGGGCGGCGGCGCGGGCGTCGTCGGTGCGGGTGACCGGGTGCCGGGCGATCTCCCGGGCCAGCGTGGACTGCCGTACGCCGCTCTCGCCGAGGGCGGGAAGCACCTCGGCGATGTAGGAGAGGAAGGTCGGGTTGGGGCCGAGGATCAGCAGCCCGCCCCGCTGGACGCGCTGCGGGTGGGTGTAGAGCAGGTAGGCGGCCCGGTGCAGGCCGACGGCGGTCTTGCCGGTGCCCGGGGCGCCCTGGACGCAGACGGTGGTGCCGAGACCGGCGCGGACCAGGTCGTCCTGCTCGGGCTGGATGGTGGCGGCGATGTCCCGCATGGGTCCGACGCGGGGGCGTTCGATCTCCCGCGCGACGATGGCGCCGGCCCGGGACTCTCCCCGGGCCAGGTGCTCGTCCTCCATACCGGTGAGGTCGGCGCGCTCGCCGCGGCTGCCGGGCGCCCATCCGAAGCGGCGGCGGACGGCCACGCCGCGGGGGTCGCCGGCGGTGGCCTGGTAGAAGGCGCGGGAGACGGGGGCGCGCCAGTCGACGACGAGGGGCGGGGCGGCCGGGTGCTCGGTGATGCGCAGTCGCCCGATGTGCAGCGCCCGCTCGCCCTCCTCCCCCTCCGCGAAGTCGAGCCGCCCGAAGAACAGCGGGCCCGCGGGCAGTTCGCGCATCTCCTTGGCCCGGCTGCGCAGCCGGTACCCGAGGACCTCGGCGTCGGCACCGGAGGCGGAGACGTCCTCTCCGGTGACGACGTGTTCCTGGGCGCCTTCCACCATCGCGGCGAGGACGGTGCGGCAGCGGTCGTGGTGGGCGCGCTCGCGGTCGAGGGCGCGCTGGAGGGCGGTGTCGGTCGACGTCATTCCGGCAAGCATAGAGGAATGGCGTTACCAAGTTACATTTTTTACTCCGTTGCGAATCTCGGCAGCCCCGCCGCCAGCCCGGCGAACGCGCGTTCCGCCGCCGCCACCGCGTCGCCGCGCACGTCCTCCACCCGTTCCCCGACGGAGATCCGCCGCCAGTTGTCCAGCGCGAGGATCCGCTGTACGGCGATGATCTGCCCCGCCGCCAGCCTGGCCTCCAGGTCGCCGCCGAGCGCCCCGGCGAGCGCGGCCTCGGACCGCTCCAGCTGCGTGTGCATCCGGGCCACCAGGGCGGGGGTGCCGTAGAGCAGCCGGTGGAAGGCGAGTACGGCGGGGTGGTCGTTGAGCCCGGTCACCGGGTCGCACCGCTCAAGACCCGCCAGGAAGTGCCGCCGCAGCGCGTCGACCGGCGCGGGTCCCTGCCCCGCCACCCGGGCGGCCTCGTCCTCGTGGTCGGCGATGCGGTACAGGACCAGGTCCTCCTTGGCCGGGAAGTACCGGAAGAGCGTCGGCTTGGAGACCTCGGCCGCCGCCGCCACCTCCGCGACGGACACCGCGTCGAAGCCCTTCTCCAGAAAGAGTCCGACGGCGACGTCCGACAGGGTCCGGAACATCCGCTGCTTCTTGCGCTCACGCAGACCGGGGGCGTTCATGGGGCGAGCCTACGCACCGCCTCCACCCGGGGCGGGCTCCGGTTCCAGGCGCCGCGCCGCGTCCCGGAGGGGGCCGAAGAAGCCGCACCGGCGGTCGACGAGGCCCCCTGCCGGTTCACCGTCGTAGCGGCTCCAGCGGGTCACAGCGATCCGCGGCCGATGAGGTCGAGCAACTGCCCCTCGTCGGGTGCCGGCCCTTGCGGGAGGGGGGCGGAGGTGCCGTACGCGTCGGGCCGCACCTCGACGTGTCGTGGCTCCCCTCGTACACCACCTCGTCGCCGACGACGTACAGCTTGAGGATGGGCGACATGTGCACCGCCCGGAACTCGACCGACAGCGTGCCCTGGTCCTTGTACAGCATCCTGCCGCGCGTGGTCCTCAGGTCCTGCGAAGAAGACCGCCAGGAGCGGTCCCTTGGTCAGCGTCGTCTCGGCGCGGCCCCACAGTGCCGCCGTTCTGCCGCTCGGCGAAGATCCGCACTCAGCCGCCAAGTCCCCCCGCGGGCCCACGGGTTACGGCGCGCTGCGCCGCCAGATCATGGTGACCGGTTCCGGGGCGGCCAGGAAGAGTGCGGTGACCGCTCAGCGTGCCGTGGCGTGCCAGACCCGCAGAGCCTCCACGACCTGCTCCCGGCCGGGTACGTCGACCAGCCGCAGTGGCTCACGCGCCCGCCGTACGGCCCGCTCCACCCGGTCCGCGGCGGCCTGGAAGTGCTCGGTGCGCGCGTCCTCGGGCAGGTCGATCGCCGCGCGCATGATGTCGGGGAACACCGACTGCGCGTATTCGTAGGCGACGTAGACGGGAAGGTCCTCGTGCAGGCCGGCGGTGAGGTCGCCGAGCCCGGCGTCCGCCATGGCCCCGGCCCACAGTTCCACCATGTGCCCCTGTTCCTCCTTCCCGTACGCCATGCGTACGAGGTGGGTCGCGAGGTCGTGCAGCGGATCGCCGAATATGGCCAGTTCCCAGTCGATCACCGCGAGGCGCTTGCCCCGCACGACGACGTTGGCCCGGTGGACGTCCGTGTGCAGGAGCCGGAAGGGGCGCGCCGTGCGGCAGCGGTACCGGGCGGCGAACCGCGCCATCGCGTCCTCCGGGACGCCGACGGCGTCGAGGAGCGTGCCGAAGCGGTCCCGGTTCGGCCGGTGCACCCGCTGCTCCGTGAAGCGGACCAGCCAGTCCAGGAAGCCCTGGGTGTCCCCGTCCCGCGGCCACCCTTCGGGGCGGGCCGGCAGTTCCGCCACGGGCACGCTCGCGGTCCGGACGAAGAACGCCGCGAACGACCGCATGAGTTCCTCGCCCACCCGCCCCGTGGGACCGCTGTCGCTGAGCACCCGGCCGGTCCGGTAGCCGTGTACGGAGCCGCCGCCGAGGTCGGCCAGGCAGGGCGGCACCTCGCGCAGATAGCGGCAGACCACACCGAGCACCTCCGCCTCCCTCGGCCAGATGCGGGGCACCACCTCCACCGCCCGCAGCGGGACCCGGTACTTGAACCGGGTGAAGGGCACGGCGCCCAGCAGCAGCGCCAGCACCAGGCCCGAGCGCCGGACGTAGTTGACGTTGTGGTGCCCGGTGAGCACCTCACCCCTCCCGCGGAGTCTCCGTGACTCCACGAGGTGGTGCACGAGCGCCTTGCGCGCTCGGTGTGGCAGACGGTGCATGGCCGGAGAGTAGCGCCTCCGGCCCGTTACCCAGGGCCGCGTGACGAAGGTGTTCCCGAGCTCAGGCGGGCGCGGGGGTCCCCTCCTCCCACAGCAGCCTGAGGACCGGCTCCAGGGAGTCCACGACCGTGTCCGCGCCCGCCTGCTTGAGGATCTTGGTCTTGCGCTCGTTGTGGCCGTAGCCCAGGAAGGGCACGCCGGCCTCTCGGGCGGCGGTCACGTCGGAGGCGGAGTCGCCGACCATCAGGGCCCGCGCGGGGGCGACACCCATCGCGCTGAGGGCGCGGTAGCAGCCCAGCAGGTCCCGGGTCGCCAGGTACTCGCTCACCGCGCGGGGCGAGTTGTTGGTCGTGACCGCGAGGCCGACGCCGAGGGCGGACCAGGTGCGGATCAGGGCGTCCGCGTACGGGGTCGGCCACGCGGTGGGCACGGCGCGCAGCTCCTCCCGGGTCAGCCGTTCCTCGAACTCGGCGACCAGGTCGCTCTGCCGGTGTCTGCGGTTGACCGCGGCCAGCAGGACGTGCGGGTCCGGGTGGACCTGCTCCTCCTGGGTGAGCAGCTCCTTGAGGCCCAGCCGCTCCAGCCAGTCCACCAGTTCGCCCGCCACCCGGTCGGCCGTGTAGCCCGCGAACAGTCTGCAGACGGGGCCGTCGAAGTCCCACAGGACGACGCGGGCACCCACGACCAGGTCCCGCAGACCCTCCCACTGCCCGGCCCACCCGGCCCGCCCGTTCACCGGTTCCGTCTGATCCGTATCGGAAGTCACTAGGAGAGTGTCATGTCCGTGGTGATGGTTTCCCAGAGGGCGTCGAACCACTTCTGTGATTCCTCCACGAACAATCTCCAGCGTCCGGCTCTCGTACTCCTCCTCGCGCCGGGTCACCATGTAGTAGCCGAAGAGGGCTTCCTCGCCGTTGAGCAGGTAGAGCTTGCTCGTCGGGGTGAACGGCAGGGCGCGGAAGGCGATGCGCACGTCGATGCGGTGGGTGGAGCGCACGGCGTGCAGGTTGTGCCTCAGGACCCGGGCCTGGGCGTTGCGCATCTGAAGCCAGCGCTGGTGGACCGGGTCGTCCTCCTCGTCCTCGACCAGGACGGGGAAGGCGAGTGCGATGTCGCGGGAGGGCATCAGCACGCGGAAGTCGATCGACTCCGGGCGGATGCGGCCCTCGTGGATCAGGCGCAGCGGCTCGCTGAGGGCAAGCATCAGCGTCTCCGAGGTGTGGCACACGACGTCGATCCGCACCCGCGGTGCCGCGAACGCCTGCGCCAGGCGCGGCCCCAGGGCCACCATCGTCGGCTGCGGCTCGGCCCGCGGTGTGGCGGGCTCGGCGATGCGGGGCGGGCTGCCCTTGCTGACGTTGGTGAGCAGGCCGTCCTCCTGGAGCGCGCGCAGGGCCTGGCGGACGGTGCCGCGCTCCACGCCGAACTCCTCGGCCAGCTCGGCCTGGGTGGGCAGGCGGTCGCCCGCCTTGAGGTCTCCCCCGCGGATCCGCTCCCGCAGGGCCTCGGCGATCTCCTGGGACGAGAGCCTTCTGCCACCGTTCACGGACACGTTCTCCTGAGTCACGACCAAACGCTACAACTTCGACCTACCTATAGGGAGTTGTTTGAAACTTGTTTATAGGTAGTAGCCAAGTGGGGACAACATAGAGAGAGTTGGTTGCCAACTTCACCAGGTTGGTGGAAGTTCGCCTCCACCGACGCAGCACCTCCCGAACCTCCCGAACTTCCCGAAGGGGGGAAGACCATGCCCGTCCTCGCCCTGGTCTCCACGGTCTTCGTCATCGCCTTCGAGCAGATCGTCCAGTGGAAGTACGGTGCCACCGGCATCGTCGGGCTGCTCCTGCTCACCATAGGCATCAAGGCCAAGAGCCCCTCCGTCAGCTCCGCCGGAGCGGTGCTGCTGGCCCTCCTGGTCGCGGGTCCCGCACTGTGACGGAGGCGGTCAGGTCGTGAGCCGCAGCTCCGAACTGATCGTCCCCCACAGCGCGTCGAACCACAGCCGGGACTGCTTCACGAAGACGCCGTCGCGCAGGCCACCGCCCTGCTCGAAGGCGAACAGCGTCGAGCGGATGCCCTCCGCGTCGTACATCTCCAGTTGCTCGTGGTCGATCTCCTGCTCGCGCCGGCTGAGGGTGTAGTACGCGAAGAGGGCCTCGCCGCCGTTGAGCACGTACAGCTTCATCGGCGGCGTGAAGGGCAGCGCGCGGAAGGAGACGCGCACGTCGATGCCGTGCGTGGCGCGCAGGCTCAGCAGGTTGTGCCGCAGCACCTGACCCTGGGCGTTGCGCATCGCCAGCCACCGCCGGTGCACCGGGCCGCCCGCCGCGCCGCCCGAGACCGCCGCCGGGAAGGCAAGGTCGATGTCGCTGCTCGGCAGCAGGACCCGGACGTCGACCTTGGCCGGTTTCAGTCGCCCCGCGTGGATCTGGCTCAGCGGTTCGCCGAGGGCGAGGGTGAGGGAGACGGAGGTCAGGCACAGCGCGTCGATCTCGACGTGCTCGGCGGTGAAGGCCGCCGCGATCCGGGAGGCGAGGGCCACGGTGGTGGGCATCGGCTGCGCCTGCGGACCGGCCTGGGGGCCGCGCGGGTCGTCCGCGACGGTCGCTGGGCTCCCCTTGGACACGTTGGTGAGCAGACGTTCCGAATGCAGGATGCGCAGGGCCTGGCGGACGGTGCCGCGCTCCACGCCGAACTCGTCGGCCAACTGGGCCTGTGTGGGCATGCGCTGGCCCGGCCGCAGCCGACCGGACCTGATCCGGGCGCGCAGCTCGTCGGCCACCTCTCGGTGTGTTGTCTGTGGCCGCTGCGGTCTCTTCCGCCCGTTGACGGGGGCGCGTTCCGGCTCCACGACCAAACCCTACAACTTCTCGCCATCTTTGGGCAGTTCGCGGAAAGGTGGTTATGAGACGCTTCCAAGCGGAGATAACTACAGTGAAGTTGGCAGCCAACTTGAGCAACGTGGTCGAGCCTTACCGGGGTTGGCCACCACGGTGACAGGGGGTCCACCATGCCGCTCATCGCCATCGTCGTCGCGGCTCTGGCCATCGGGTTCGAGCAGCTCGTGCAATGGAAGTACGGGCCGATGGGCATCATCGCGTTCGTCGCGCTGTCCATCGGCATCAAGGCGAAGAACACCATGATCGGCGGTGTGGGTGCGGTGATCCTCGTGATGCTGCTCGCCCAGTCCGGCTGAACCGACGTGCTGACGGCCGGGCCCCGTTCCGGAGGGGAGCCGGGAGCCCGGCCGGTCGGTAGGCACCACGCACAACAACCACAACCACAACTGAAGAGCACGCGCTACGGATGCGCAGGCCCACCGGCACCGGCGGAAGGAGTCACCTCAGAACATGTCCGGGCACCAAGGCCGCCTGGACGTACGCAGCAGGGCGTCGACCACACGGGCGGCGCCCGCTCGTTCTTCCCGCACCCGGCCGAGCGCCGCCAGCCGTACCGCCGACGCGTCACCCAGCCACAGCGCACCCAGCTCACCGACGTCGAGCACCAGATCGGCGCTCTCGGTGGTCGCCGCGCAGGACGCCCCGTCCGGCCCCGCCTCCAGCCGCCACCGTCCGCCGGTCAGCCCTCCCCGGTCCACCACGTCGAGCACCACCGACCCCCGCCCCTCGTACGTCCGCGCCGTGAGAGCCCGGGCGACGTCCAGGATCCGCACCCACAGCCAGTCGGCCTGCGTGGTGATGCGGGCCGCGCGCGGGTCCGGCAGGAGGTGCGGGAGCAGGTCGTCGGGGGACCGCCAGCCGCTCTTCACCGTGGTGATCCAGTCGATCGAGCACAGGTAGTGCCACAGCGCGCGCTCGGCGGCCGGGGTCACGGCCAGCAGCCAGTCGACGGTCGCCGTGTTCAGCGGCTGCTTGGCGTCGCCCCAGCGGTCGTCGGTCCGGTAGGCGGCCAGCCCCTCGACCTCGCCCTCCGCCGAGCGGTACAGGACGAAGTACGGCTCGACCCAGGGCGTGCCGTTCATGTCGACGACGCCGGTGCGGGCCTGCCACCACAGCTCGGTCCGGCTGACCGCGCCCGGCTGGGCCCGGCGCAGCCGCTCGTGCAGCTCGGGGCCGAGGTTGCGGACGTCCTCGCCGTCCACGAGGTCGATCCGGCCACCGTCCTCCGGGGCCGCCCAGCGCGGGTCGAGACCGGCGCGCGGCACGTCGACCGTCCACTCGGTCAGGGTGGTGGCGGGCCCGAAGCCGTACCGGCCGTAGATCCGGTACTCCGCCGCGATCAGCGTCGCGACCACGTCGCCGCGTTCCTTCGCCGCGGCCAGGTCCTGCGCCATCATCCGGGTGAGCAGGCCCCGGCGGCGGTGGGTCGCGGTGACGGTGACGTTGGAGACCGCGTCGGCACGGACGGCGGCGCCGCCGACGGCGGTGATCTCCTGGTCGAAGGACCGGAAGGTCGCCACGCACCGGTCGCCGTCGAAGGCACCGAGCGACCGGCCCGGCACGAACTGCCGGCGCCGCGCCTCCAACTGCTCCTCGGCCACGGCGGGCGGCTGCAGGAACCCGGTGTTCAGGGCCCGGTTCCAGTCCGGGAACTCGGCCTCGGTGATGGGACGTACGTCTATCTCGGTGCGGCGGCTCATACGCTCACCGTAGGCCGACGCCCCCACCCGCGTCGCGGGAATTGTCCCCGCCCCGGACGTCAGAATGTCAGAAGGACGCCCGGATCTCCCCCACCTCACGGCCGGCGCCCAGCAGGGGCGCGTGGCCGATGCGGTCGACGACCGGGCCCTGGACGCCCAGCAGTGTCAGGGCGCGGGCCAGCACCGGGCCCAGGGCGCGGGTCGCGCCGTCCTCGATCTTGAAGGCGAGGGCGCGGCCGTCGGGCAGGGCCACCGCCTGGACGGCCTCCGCGCCCATCTTGGAGAGCGTGCCCGGCACCTCGCGCATCAGCCAGGTGTCCGCGCGGCGGCTGCCGGCCACGTACTCGGGGTGCGCGCGCATCGCGTCGGCGATCCGGCGCTCGGCCGACCCGGGCTCGGCGGCGACGAAGGAGCGGAAGGCGCGGGCCAGGCCGACCAGGCTGACCGCCATCAGCGGCGCCCCGCACCCGTCGGTGCCGACGGCGGCGACCGGCTCGCCCGCCGCGTCCTCCACCACCCGGTGGATGATCCGCTGGAGCGGGTGCTCCGGGTCGAGGTAGGTCTCCAGCGGCCAGCCCCGCTGCGCGCAGACCGCCAGCATCGCGGTGTGCTTGCCGGAGCAGTTCATGGTGACGCGGTCGGGCACGGCGCCCGACGCCAGGTACGTCTCCCGCTCCTCCGCGTCCAGCGGCAGGTCCGGCGGGCACTGGAGCAGCGCGGGGTCCAGGCCGTACTCGGCGAGCATCTTGCGGACCAGATCGCGGTGAAACGGTTCTCCGGAGTGGCTCGCGGCGGCCAGCGCCAGCCGCTCTCCTGCGAGGTCCAGACCCGCCCGCAGGACACCCGCCGCCTGCATCGGCTTGTTCGAGGAGCGCGGGAAGACCGGCGCCGTCACCTCGCCCAGCGCCAGCTCCACCGCCCCGTCGGCGCCCAGCACCACCAGGCTGCCCCGGTGCCGCCCCTCGACGAATCCGGACCGCACGACCTCGGCGAGGACGGGCGGCACGACGGGCGAGAGGGCGGACGTGGGCGCGGACTGGTTCGCGTGCGACGGTTGCGACGGCTGGGGCGCGGGCATCGGCGGTGGCCTTCCGGAACGGGCGACCCCCCGCGGCGACGGCCCGGGATCACCGGGCCCCGGAGCGGCGCGGATGGCCGCCCCCGTGTCACACGAGCAGGTCTTCGACTTGTGCTTCCCCCTCACGGTACCGGCGTGCGATCTCCGCGCCGCAGCCGTCCGCCGTGCGCTGGAGCCGCTGCCGCCTCCGGGAGACCTGCTGCTCGTAGCGCACGAGCCGCCCCATGCCCGCGGTCAGCTCGACATCGGTGCGGGCCGTCAGGTCGGACAGCTCCACCTCGCCCAGCATCTCCGCGGCCAGCCGCCGGCACTCCTCGCTGCGCGGGGTGCCCAGCGTCACATGGCGGGCGGAGGAGCGCTGCCGGGCCGGTGCGTCGGCGAGGATCTCCGACAGCCGCTCCACCACCGACCCGGTCGCCGCGGTGACCACGGAAGACGACGAGGCCGGCCCGCGCCCCGCCAGCTCCGCGCGCAGGATGTCGATACGGCCCTGCAGCAGCCGCCGTACGTAACTGAGGTCGGCCTCCTCGCGCTGGGCGTCCCGGCGCAGCGTGCGCAGCTCCGGCAGGCTCAGCTCGGTCAGGTCCCGCTCCGGAGGGCCGGCCGGCAGCTCGGGGCTGTCCGTGCGCTGCACGGGCGGCCGGGGCGCCTCCAGACCACCCGGACCGCTCGGACCGCCCCGACCACTCGGAGATGTCAACGCGGCAGTCCCGAACGACCGCCCCGTACTCGGTGTGCTCATGTGCCTCAACCGTCCCCTCGCCCGGCGTCTGGAGAGCATCGTGCCACCCCAAGTGGCCGCTATGTGACCGAGTGCCCCCGATCGGCCCCGATCGGCCCCAGATGGGGGGTTCGCAGCGAAAAGAAACCCCGTACGGCCCCGCCCGTCCACACCCTGGGGGCGCACGGCATCATGACGGGATGCGTGCAGTGGTACAGAGGGTGGACGGCGCGAGCGTCGTCGTGGACGGCGAGACCGTGGGCGCGATCGACGGCGAGGGCCTGTGCGTCCTGGTCGGCATCACCCACGACGACACCAAGGAGAAGGCGGCCCAGCTGGCCCGCAAGCTCTGGTCGGTGCGGATCCTGCACGACGAGAAGTCGTGCAGCGACCTCGACGCCCCGCTCCTGGTGATCAGCCAGTTCACCCTTTACGGCGACGCCCGCAAGGGCCGCCGCCCCACCTGGAACGCCGCCGCGCCCGGCGACGTCGCCGAACCGCTGGTCGACGAGGTCGTCGCACAGCTGCGCGCGCTGGGCGCGACGGTGGCGACGGGACGTTTCGGCGCGCGGATGCGGGTGTCGCTGACCAACGACGGCCCGTTCACGGTCCTCGTGGAGGTCTGAGGCGGGCGCTACGGCTCGACGACCGTCTCCTGCGCGGCCGCCGTGTCCTCGGCCATCAGCCGGGCGTCCACCGGCACGTTCCGCTTGACCAGGGCGAGGGCGACCGGGCCCAGCTCGTGGTGGCGCGCGGAGGTGGTGACGAAGCCGACCTTCCGGCCGTCGGGCCCGTCGTCCGCGAGGCGGATCTCCGCCCCGTTCGGCGGCAGGTGGACCTCGCTGCCGTCCAGGTGCAGGAAGACCAGCCGGCGCGGCGGCTTGCCGAGGTTCTGCACCCGGGCGACGGTCTCCTGCCCGCGGTAGCAGCCCTTCTGGAGGTGCACGGCCGTGCCGATCCAGCCCAGCTCGTGCGGGATGGTCCGGTGGTCGGTCTCGAAGCCGAGGCGCGGGCGGTGCTGCTCGACCCGCAGCGCCTCGTGGGCGAGGATCCCGGCCGCCGGCCCGGCCTCGGCGGCGAACGTCTCCAGCTCCTCCCGCGGCAGGAAGAGATCGCGGCCGTACGGCGTCTCGCGGACCACGGCGGAGGCGGGGGCCTGGGCGATCGACCCGGCAGGCAGGTGCACGACGGCGGTGTCGGCGGTGCGGTCGGCGACCTCAACCCGGTAGAAGAACTTCATCGACTCCAGGTAGGCGATCAGCGCCTCCTGGCTGCCGGGCTCCACGTGGGCCCAGACGGTCGCACCGTCGTCGACGAGGTACAGGGCGTGTTCGATGTGGCCGTTCGCGGAGAGGATCAGCGCCTCGGTGGCCTGGCCGGTCGGCAGGTCGCTGACGTGCTGGGTGAGCAGCAGGTGCAGCCAGCTCAGCCGGTCGTCGCCCGTGACGGTGACGACACCGCGGTGGGAGAGGTCGACGAAGCCGGTGCCGTCGGCGAGGGCACGCTGCTCGCGGAACAGATCGCCGTAGTGGGCGGCGACGCCTTCGTCCACGCCCTCGGCGGGAACGGCGCCGGGCAGGGACAGCAGGGGGCTCTTCATACTCCCCAGCCTACGACTCGCTTACGACTCGGTAGTTGAACCCTTCAGGGAACAGCTCTCGCACCGGCCGAAGATCGCGAAGTGCTTCATGTCGGTGTCGAAGCCGAACTGCTCGCGCAGCTTGGCGGTGAAGTCGGCGGCCACCGACAGGTCGGCCTCGATCACGTTGGTGCAGTCCCGGCAGACCAGGTGGATGTGGTGGTGCCGGTCGGCCAGGTGGTAGGTGGGCGCACCGTGCCCGAGGTGGGCGTGGCTGACCAGCCCCAGCTCCTCCAGCAGCTCCAGCGTGCGGTACACGGTGGAAATGTTGACCCCCGACGCCGTCTTCCGTACTTCGCCGAGGATGTCGTCGGGGGTCGCGTGCTCGAGGGTGTCGACGGCTTCCAGCACCAGCTGCCGCTGAGGCGTCAGCCGGTAGCCGCGCTGCCTGAGGTCGCTCTTCCAGTCGGTGCTCACCACACCACGAGTCTAGGACTACTTGAAGAAAGCGATCCCGTCGTCCGGCATGTCGTCCGGCAGGGCCTTGGCCCAGCGCTCGACGTCCTCCGGGGTGACGACCTTCTTCAGGTGCGCCGACATGTAGGGGCGCAGCTCGACCTCGGGGGTCTGCTTCTCGCCGACCCACATCAGGTCGCTCTTGACGTAGCCGTACAGCCGCTTGCCGCCGGTGTAGGGGCGCGAGGCCGCGGTGCGGGCGACCGCGTCCGTGACCAGGTCGATCTGGGGCTTCTGGTCGGCCAGCTCGCCGTACCAGATCTCGATGACGCCGTCGTCGCGGGTCATCGTGACCTCGACCTTGCGGTTCGCGTCGACGCGCCAGAAGCCGTGCTCGGACTCCAGCGGGCGGACCTTGTTGCCGTCGTTGTCCAGCACCCAGGTGTGGGACTGGTACTCCAGGAAGTCCCGGCCGTCGTGGGTGAAGGAGACCTCCTGGCCGAAGTTGCACTTCTCGGCACCGGGGAAGTCGTGCACGCCCGCGCCGGCCCAGTCACCCAGCAGGAAGACGAGCGGGACAAGGTCCTTGTGCAGGTCGGACGGGATCTCGATCATGAGCGGTACTTCCTGGCGTCGGTGATCAGCGCTGGCCCTGGTACAGCTTCTTCACGGTCAGACCGGCGAAGGCGAGAACGCCGACGCAGACCAGGACCAGCAGGGCTTCGAAGAAGATCTCCACGGGGTGCTCCTTGAGCGGGGGGCATAAACAGGGCCGGCCTCAGCTTACGCGGCCCGTCCCGGCTCTTCTCGCCGGACTCCGTCCAGGAAGGCGGCCCACACGGGGGCGGCGAACAGGAGGGCGCCGCGAGCGGGGTCCTTGCTGTCCCGGACGGGGACGAGGGAGGGGAGGTTGGGGGCGACCTCGACGCACTCGCCGCCGCTCGCGTTGCTGTAGCTGCTCCTGCGCCAGTCGGCGGCGCGGAGGAGGTCGTCGGAGACCTCTAGGCACTGACCGCCGTCCTGGTTGCTGTAGCTGCTCTTGCGCCAGGTGACCGTGCTCAGATCGATGGCTCGCATGGCGCTTCCTCCAGCATCCGCTCGATGAACTCCCGCGACTCGCCCGGAGACAGGGCCGTATCGCGCACTCGATCGTATCGGAGCTGGAGCTGGTCGACTGTTGTTGTTTCCTGGACCAGTTCGCCCGCGTAGCCCGTCTCGACCCAGGCGACGGTCCGACCGCCTGGACCTCGCAGGAACATGACGTCGGTGTTCGTCAGCCCGTGCAGCCCCGCGCTACAGGGCAGCACCTGGATGATGATGTTGGTGCGCTGCCCCATCGCGGCGAGATGGCTCAATTGCGCTCGCCATTCGCTCCGATCGCTCAACGGACTGCGCAGCACCGCCTCGGAGAGGATCGTGCGGAACTGCGGACCGTCGGGCGCCAGCAGCAACTCACGCCTTCCCACGCGGGCCGCCACCTGAGCCTCCAGCTCCGCCCCGGCCAGCCCGCCCGCCTTGAGTAACTCGGCCGCGTACTCGGGCGTCTGGAGCACGCCGGGAAGATTCGAGGTGGCGTAGTGCCACATACTCACCGCCTCGGCCTCCAGCACCATGTACCGCCGATACCGCTCCTTGAACTGCGTGGGATCGGCCACCGCCAGCTCCCACAGGGTGAGCAGCATTCCGCCCGTGCCGTAGTACTGGTCCAGCGCCTCCACGATCTCCGGGCCGCCCAGCGTGTGGCCGTTCTCCATCTTTCCGAACTGGGACGCGTCCCAGCCCACCACCTCCGCGACGCCCCGCAGGGACACGCCCCGCCCGTGGCGGAGCAGCCGCAGCTCCTCCGCGAACCGCGCCCTCGGTTCCTGACTGCGCCCCGTGATCGCCCTCCGCTGCGGCACCGCACCCCTCCCGGCTGTGGAATTTGTGGAATTTGGAGCGCCCGTTGTGGCACTAGCTGTGTTGTTCGGGGAGGTTGGTGACGCGGCTGGCGGGGGTTTGGCCTGCGATGCCGGTGTGGGGTCGGTGGTAGTTGTACCAGTGCAGCCAGTGGGTGAACGCTTCCCTGCGTTCGTGGTCTGAGGTGTAGGGCTTCTGGTAGGCCCATTCGTCGAGCAGGGTGCGGTGGAAGCGTTCGACCTTGCCGTTGGTCTGCGGGCGCCAGGGCCTGGTCCAGCGGGGGCTGATGCCCAGCTGGCGGCAGGTCTGGCGCCAGGTGTTCTTGCTGTAGGCCCAGGCGTTGTCGGTCAGGACGCGCTCGACGGTGACGCCGTGGGCGGCGAACCAGGTGGTCGCCCGTCGGAGAAACGCCGCACAGGTCGGGGCGGTTTCGTCGGCCAGGTCCTCGGTGTAGGCGAGGCGGGAGTGGTCGTCGAGGGCGGTGTGGAGGTAGGCGAAGCCGACGCCGTTGGTGCGGCTGCGGTGGCCCTCGGCCCGGCCGAGGGCCTTGTGGCCGCCGCCATCGGGGATCCGGCCGAGCTTCTTGACGTCGATATGGACCAGCTCGCCCGGCCGGGCGCGTTCGTAGCGTCGTACGGGCTCGCCGGTGGCCCGGTCGCAGGCCGCGAGGACCGGCAGGCCATGCCGCTGGAGGATCCGGTGGGCGGTCGAGGGGGCGATCCCGCATCGGACGGCCAGTCGCAGCGGGCCAATGCGGTGTTCCTGCCGCAGGCGCACGACCTGTTCCTCCACCGTGGCCGCTGTCCTTCGGGGCTGGTGGCGGGGACGGCTGGAGCGGTCCTGCATGCCGGCCTCGCCGTGCAGCCGGTAACGGCCCGCCCAGCGTGCAGCGGTGGTGTGACTGACCTGGAACCGTTCTGCTGCGCGTCGCAGCGGCCAGTGGTCGTCCACGACGCACCGGGCCAGACGCAACCGCCCCGTCGGGGTCAGTGGGGCATTACGGTGGGACACGAGGGCCTCCTGCGGTCGGGCGTGAATGTCGCAATCCACACCGAACCCAGAAGGCCCTCACCCGTTCAAGCACCCAGCACGCGTGTCACCAACGTCCCGGGACAACACAACTAGCGGCCGTTCCGGGCTTGGCGACCCCCGCCGTGGGTCATGCTCGTAACTGCCCACCACTACGCAGAGTAGGGCAACTGTCGCATTCCGTACAGACGTTGACGTAAGGGAGCGGACCCGTGAGAACAGAACCGGCCACCTACGAGCCCGGCACGGTGCTCTACGACACCGCCGCCGCCAAGGTCGGTGAGTACCGGGGCCGCAGCGGGGCGCGCGTGCTGCTCCGCTCCCTCGGCGGCGGCCGGGAGTGGGAGGCGGAACCGGCCGCACTGCGCCCGGCGACCGACCGCGAGCGCCTCGGGGCGAGCCTGCGCGCCGCGAACGACCGCACCCTCGCCACGCCCCCGGCCCCCGGCGAGTTGGAGCGACCGCCCCTGCCGGTGCCGGGCTGCGAGGCATGCGCCTGGCTGGCGGACCGGCGGGAGACCGCACGTGCGGCGTTCGACCACAGCGCGGTGACGGACGCGAACGTCCTGCTGCGCCAGCACCAGCGCAAGGAGCACGACGGATGACGTACGACGGCGGACTGCCCTACGAGGAGTGCCGGCGGGCCCAGCGGCTCGCGCCACGACGGGACCGGGCGCCCCTCTCGCCCGGCTTCGCGATGCCGCCCTTCCACCCGGGCCACCCGCCGAGGCCCGCGCCGAAGCACAAGGCCGCCCGGCCCCGGCGGCGCACCCGGCTGGACGGCGCCACGGTCAGCGGCCTGCTCACCGTGCTGTGCGTCGCGACGCTGCTGGTGACGATCACCTTCGCGGTCTGAAGCCGCCCGCGAGGGCTACGCTTCCGGCATGGCGAAGAAGCTCGTGATCAAGGTGACGGCGGGGGCGGACGCGCCCGAGCGGTGTTCTCAGGCGTTCACGGTGGCGGCGGTGGCCGTGGCCAGTGGCGTCGACGTGTCGCTGTGGCTGACCGGTGAGTCCGCGTGGTTCGCGGTGCCGGGGCGTGCGGCCGAGTTCGAGCTGCCGCACGCCGCGCCGCTGCCGGACCTGCTGGACTCGCTCCTGGCGGGCGGCCGGGTGACGCTGTGCACCCAGTGCGCGGCCCGGCGCGACCTCACCGAGAAGGACGTCATCGAGGGCGTACGGATCGCGGGCGCCCAGGTCTTCGTACAGGAGGCACTGGGCGAGGACACCCAGGCACTCGTCTACTGACGGCGCCGGCGCTCACTGCCCCATGACGTACGCCACGGTCGGGCCCGTGGTCCAGCCGCCGTCCACGGCGAGTTCGGCGCCGGTGACGTAGGACGCGGCGTCCGAGAGCAGGAAGACGACCGCGCCGGCGATCTCGTGGGCCTCGCCGACCCGGCCCATGGGCGTGTTCGGGTACCTGCCCTCGCCCCGCTCGATGCCGACGGCCGCGGTCATCGGGGTGTACGTCATCCCCGGGTGCACGGAGTTCACGCGGACGCGGGCCGTGCCCCACTCCACGGCACCGATCTTAGTGAGCCCGCGTACGCCCCACTTGGAGGCGCCGTAGCCGGCCGTGAGGGCGAGGCCCATCAGACCGGCCGCGGACGAGATGTTGACGATCGATCCGCCGCCGGCCTCCTTCAGCGCGGGGAACACGGTCTTCATGCCGATGAAGACGCCGGTGAGATTGACGTCCAGCACCTTCCTGAAGTGCTCGACGGACTCCGACTCCAGCGGCGTACCGGTCGAGATGCCGGCGTTGTTCACCAGGCCGTGCAGCGCGCCGAACTCGGTGACGGCGAAGTCCGCGACCCGTCGCCAGTCCTCCTCGGAGGTCACGTCGTGGTGCAGGAAGCGGGCGCGGTCGCCGAGTTCGCGGGCCGCGTGCTCGCCCTCGTCGTCCAGGACATCGGTGATCAGGACGTGTGCCCCGGCGGCGACCGCCTGCCGGGCGGCTTCCGCGCCGAGGCCGCGGGCGCCGCCGGTGACGATCACGTTCCTGCCGGTCAGGTCGTGCATGGTGTGCTCTCTTCCTCAGTGGAGTTCCGGGGGCGGGCGCCCTCAGAAGTGCGTGCCGCCGTCGATCCGGATCTCCGTGCCCGTGATGAACCGGCCGTCCTCCGAGGCCAGCATCGCGACGACCGACGCCACCGTCTCCGGACCGGCGAAGCCCTGGCCGAGCGCCGGGGAGAGCTTCGCGAACAGGGCCATGTCGGCGTCCTCGGGCAGCCCGGGTCCGACGCTCTGCCCGCTGACCCCGCTGCCGTCCGTCATGCCGGAGGAGATGGAGCCGGGCTGTACGGCGGTGAAGCGGATGCCGCGTCCCGCGTACTCGGCGGCCAGGGCGTGGGTCATGGACTGGATGCCGCCCTTGCTCGCCGCGTAGGCCGCCATGTACGGGTGCGCGAACGTGGCCGAGGTCGAGCTGAAGTTGACCACCGCCGCGTCCCTGCCCTCCAGGAGCGCCGGGACCGACTCGCGGATCACCAGGAAGGTGCCGACGAGGTTCACGGTCAGGACCCGGGTGAAGTCCGCGAGGCCGGTCTCCTCGGTGTGCGAGGAGCGCAGGATGCCGGCCGCGTTGACGAGGACGTCCAGGCCGCCCAGCGCCTCCGTCGCCGCCCGGACGCCCTCGCGCACCGAGGTCTCGTCGGCGATGTCGACGACGAGCGTGGTGAGCCGGTCCGCGTGGGCCCCCGCCTTCTCCCGGGTGTCCTTCAGGCCCGGCTCGCTGACGTCCGCCGCGACGACGGTGCCGCCCTCCGCGAGCAGCCGCAGCACGGTGGCCTGGCCTATGCCCGAGCCGCCGCCGGTGACCAGGGCGCGACGGCCTTCGTAACGATTCAAGTGGTTCATGCCCGTCACCGTACGCCTGAGTGGCACGTTTTGCCATGACGTCACGGCGTGCCGCTGGGCGGTCGCAGGCCGTACGCTTCTGGGGTGAGCACCGAGCCACCGCCCCCGACGCTGACCGAGCGCCGCAAGGCCGCCACCAAGCTCGACATCGCCCACGCAGCGGCAGAACTCTTCGCCACCCGGGGCCCGGAGGCCACGACGGCGGAGGAGATCGCCCGGCGGGCGGGGGTCGCGCTGCGGACCTTCTACCGGTACTTCCGCTCCAAGCAGGACGCCGTGGGCCCGCTGCTCACGGTCGGCGCCGACCACTGGCGCGCGCTGCTGGCCGAGGTCCGGCCGGGTACCGCGCTCGGTCCGGCCCTGCGCGGCGCGGTCGAGCAGGCGCTGGCCACGCCGGACCCGCAGGCCACCGAGGCGCTCCTGCGCACGCGCGGTCTGCTGCGCGCCGCCGCGGACGATCCGGCGCTGCGCGCCGTCTGGTACCGCGTGAACCAGGAGTCGGAGGAGCTGCTCGTCCCGGTGATCGCCCGGCTGACGGACGGCCGCCGGGACCCGCTGGAGGTGCGCCTGGTCGCCGCCGCGGCCACCGACGCCATCCGGATCGCCCTGGAGACCTGGTCCGGCACCGAGGCGGCGACCCAGGGCCCCGGCTCCCCCGCCGACCTCGCGGTGCGCTGCCTGCGGCGCCTCCTGGGCGGCATGGACACACCGGAGGACGGCGGCGGCGCCCGCTAGCCGGCGTCCTGCGGACTCAGTGGCGCTTCTTGCCGTCCAGTTCGTCCCACCACTCGTCGGACTGCGCGTCGCCCGACGGGTCGTCCCACCAGCGGTCGTCCGGGCCGCGCCGGTTGGCGATCATCGCGGCCACCGGCGGGATGAGCATCGCGAACACGCACAGGCCCACGGCCGCCGGGACGGACCAGAGGCGTACGACTCCCCAGGCCAGGACGAAGAGCACGATGCAGGTCCCCATCATGGCGAAGTAGACGTGCCGCCGCCGCGCGTACATGACTCCAGGGTAGGTCCGGACATCCCGTCCGGACACGCCGAAGGGGCCGCACCCCAGGCGTCCAACCCGGTGGGTGCGGCCCCTCGGCCGGCGCGCCGTGCGCGCTGTGCTGTGCCGCCTGCCGTCAGACGGCGATCGCGACCTCCGCCAGGCCGCCCTGCTGGGCCACGACCGTGCGGTCGGCGGTGCCGCCCGGGACGAGCGCGCGCACGGTCCAGGTGCCCTCGGCCGCGTAGAAGCGGAACTGGCCCGTCGCGGAGGTCGGGACCTCCGCCGTGAACTCGCCGGTGGCGTCCAGCAGACGGACGTAACCCGTCACCGGCTCGCCGTCGCGGGTCACCTGACCCTGGATGGTGGTCTCACCGGGCTTGATCGTCGAGGCGTCGGGGCCGCCGGCCTTCGCTCCGCACATGTCGTACTCCTGAGGGGTTGAGAGGGGGGCGGGCTTACTTGTTGGCGCCGAGCTCGATCGGCACGCCGACGAGGGAGCCGTACTCGGTCCAGGAGCCGTCGTAGTTCTTGACGTTCTCCACACCCAGCAGCTCGTGCAGGACGAACCAGGTCAGGGCCGAGCGCTCACCGATGCGGCAGTAGGCGATGGTGTCCTTCGCCAGGTCGACCTGCTCGTCGGTGTAGAGCTGCTTCAGCTCCTCGTCCGACTTGAAGGTGCCGTCGTCGTTGGCGTTCTTCGACCACGGGATGTTGCGGGCGGACGGGACGTGGCCCGGACGCTGCGACTGCTCCTGGGGAAGGTGGGCCGGGGCGAGCAGCTTGCCGGAGAACTCGTCGGGCGAGCGGACGTCGACCAGGTTCTGCGCGCCGATCGCCTTGACGACGTCGTCGCGGAAGGCGCGGATCGCGGTGTTCTGCGGCTTGGCCTTGTAGTCGGTGGCGGGGCGCTGGGGTACCTCGTCGCCCGGGACCAGCTCGCGGGCGTCCAGCTCCCACTTCTTGCGGCCGCCGTCGAGGAGCTTGACGTTCTCGTGGCCGTAGAGCTTGAAGTACCAGTAGGCGTACGACGCGAACCAGTTGTTGTTGCCGCCGTAGAGGACCACCAGCGTGTCGTTGGCGATGCCCTTGGCCGACAGGAGCTTCTCGAAGCCCTCCTGGTCGACGAAGTCGCGGCGGACCGGGTCCTGGAGGTCCTGGGTCCAGTCGATCCGGATCGCGTTCTTGATGTGGTTCTTCTCGTAGGCGGACGTGTCCTCGTCCACCTCGACGATCGCGATGGACGGGTCGTCCAGGTGGTCCTGCAGCCAGTCGGCGTCTACCAGGACGTCGCTGCGGCTCATGTTTTCTCCTCCGGGGCAGTTGGCGGCGGGGCGTGCGATGAGAGGGTGTGCGCGCTCGGGCCGTGCGGCGGCGCGCGGGTGCCCGGGGCAGGCCGGGGCGGGCGGGGGACGAGGGGACACGGGCGGCGACGTCGCCGCCCACCTCAGAAGGTGCGACAGAGCATGGCGGCAACGCGGCACAGGTCCACTGCCCGCCGCTTCGTGAGATCCGCCTGTCGCTTCATAGGTCCCGATCGTAGGGATTGAGGGCGGGCCGTGTCACCGACGTGTCGCATGATGAGACGCGATCGTCCGGAGTGTGGGATGGAGAGGCTCATCGGTCCGGCCCGGAGGGCCTGCGGGGCCGGGCCGGGTGTCTTCGCATCTGCGGTACGGACAGCACCGTCTCGCCTGTCGGACATCGCTCGGCCACCCCGCGTGGCGCCGCCCTTCGTCCTACCCGGCCAGCTTGACGTTCGAACCCTTCACCGTGATCTCTACGCCGTCCTTCGCCGCCTCGACCTTGTCCAGCTCGATGCCGCCGGGCAGCTCGTCGATGGTCTGCTGGAAGTCGGTGATGGCCCGGATCCGGGACTCGGCCAGCTGCCTGCCGCCTATCCTCGGCAGTCCGTCGGCGACGACCTCGACGTCGTCGTCCTTGACCTTGACCGAGCTGAGCACCTCGACCGGCTCGGGCACCTCGACACCGAGGACCGTGGCCTGGAGCGACACCTTGATCTTTCCGTTGCCGCCGTCGGAGAGGCCGACGACCTTGGCGTCGATGCCCGGCGCGATCTCCGTGGGCTCGGACCTGGTGGCCTTCATCAGCTCGTCGTAACCGACGGTCGCGGTGCCGGTGGCGGTGGCCGCGGTGGCGGAGCTGTAGTCGCCGGAGAACTCGACGCCCTTCATGTGCGCACGCAGGTGGGCGATGCGGATCTTCTCGTTCGCGTTGCCGGTGGACGCCTCGTAGTCGTCGATGCCGATCTCCACGTCGTCCAGTTCACCGCCGGCGACCTGGGTGAGGAAGGGGAAACCGTTGATGGAGACGTCCGGCGTCGAGGCCAGGTTCTCGGTGCTGCGCAGCTTGTCCGCGGCCTCGTCCTCGGCGAAGTTGACGGCGACACGGTCGGCGATCACGAAGAGGCCGCCCAGGATCACGACGACGATCAACAGTATTCGCAGTGCGCGCATGCGGTGTTTCCCCAACCCTGGACGCTCGGCGGCGGACCCGACGACCGGCGGCCGTCCAGCGCGAGCGTAACCCGGCCCCCGGGCACCCCCCGGGTTTTGTCGAACAGCTGTGACAGGGGGTGCCGCCACCTGTGACAGGCGGCGCCGGGGCTCAGGCCAGGGCCCGGCCCAGCAGGTACACGGCCGGGGCCGCCGCCGCGAGGGGCAGGGCCACGCCCGCCGTGAAGTGGACGAAGCGGGAGGGGTAGTCGTAGGCCGCCACCCGCAGGCCGATCAGGGCGCAGACCGCCGCACCGGCGCCGAGCAGCGCGCCCGACGCCCCGAAGTCCGTCATCGAGCCGACCGCGACCCCCGCACCGGCCGCCGCGAGCAGCGCGACGACCACGGACGCCGCGGTCGGCAGCGGCAGCGCGCGGGCCACGGCGGCCACGGCCACCGCGATCCCGCCGACCGCCACCGCGTCCGCGTCGGCGGCGAGGTACCCGCCCGCGACGACGGCCAGGGCGGCCGCGGCGATGGTCGCCATCAGGCCGTACATCCGCTCGTCGGGGTCGGCGTGCGAGCGCAGTTGCAGGACCAGGGAGAGCAGCACCCACACCCCGAGGGTGCCGAGGATCGCCGCCGGGGAGCGGTCCGACGCCAGCAGCGCCGCGTCGGCGGCGAGCGCGCCCGCGAAGCCCAGCGCGATGCCCTGCCGGGCCGGCCACATGCCGTTCAGCCGGAACCAGCCGGCCGCGGTGACCGCCTGGAGGACGACGAGCGGCACGAGGAGGGCGTACGTGCCGAGCGCCGCCGCGCCGGACAGCAGCAGCCCTAGCAGCGCGGTGAGACCGGCCGGCTGCATGCCCGGGTCGATGATCGGCGAGCGCCCCTCGGCCCGGGCCCGCTGCGCGTCCGTGATCCGCGTGTTCCCGACGACGGTCGCGGGGCCGTAGCCCGGCTCGTCGGAGGGGGAGGCGGAGGAGGGCGCGGGTGCGGGGGCGGGTGCGGGGGCGGGGGGCTCGTACGGCTGGGGCTGGGGCTGGGGCGCGTACGGCTGCGGCTGGGACTGGTACGGCTGCGGCTGTCCGTACCCCTGCGACGGGTACGGCTCAGGCTGGGGCTGGGGCTGGACGTGCGGCGGCAGGTACGCCGTCTCCTCCGCGGAGACCGGCGGCTGCACCTGTGTCTCCCAGGTCTGCCCCTGCCACTGCTGCGTGTACTGGCCGGCGTTCGGGTCCTGCTGCTCCCCGGGGCCCTGGTACGGCTGCTGCCCGGGCCACGCCTGCGCGTCGTATCCCTCGTACTGCTGATTTCGGCCGTACGGCTGATGCGCGTCGTACTGCGGATTCCCGTCGTACTGCTGATGCGGGTCGTACTGCCGGTACGGCTGCTGCGGCTGGTCGGTCATCGCTCACCCTCCTGCGAACGGCGGGAGCACCTCGACCGTGCCGCCCTCGGCCAGCCGTACCGTCTCATGCCCGCGGGTGCCCACGGGGTCGCCGTCGACGAGGAACGAGCAGCGCAGCAGCACGTGCGTGAGTTCGCCGGGGTGGCGCTCGCGGACCGCGGCGAGCGCGTCGGCGAGCGTCGCCGCGTCGCAGGGCTCCTCGGCCACCCCCGCCGCGGCCTTCGCGGCGGCCCAGTAGCGCACCGTGACCTTTGCCATCTCGTTCCTTCGTCGTCGGCGATGAACAACGTCAGGCTAGCCCGCCCTCGCCACGGCCCAGTCGCCGATGCGGTCCAGGAGCGCCTCGCCGGAGGCGTTCTCGGCGTGGCCCATGCCGGGCTCCAGCCAGAGTTCGCCGTGGTCACCGGCCGCCTCGGCCAGCATCCGGGGGTGGTCGAGAGGAAAGTAGCCGTCCCGGTCGCCGTGCACGACGAGCAGCGGCGTCGGCGCGATCCGCCGCGCCGCCTCCACCGGCGACAGCGGCACCGGGTCCCAGTCGCGGTGGTGGATCCGGGTGCGCAGGCCGTAGCGGCCCACCAGGCGCCCGGCGGGGCGCATCACCAGCCAGTGCAGCCGGCGCATGGGTGCCGTGCCCCGGTAGTACCAGCGGGCCGGGGAGCTGACCGAGACGACGGCGTCCGTGCCCGCCGCGGCGTCCTCGGCGTACAGCGCGGCGTGCCGCAGGACCACCGAGCCGCCCATGGAGAAGCCGACGGTCACCACGCGCGCGTGCCCGAAGCCGCGCGCCCAGGCGGCCGCCGCCGCCAGGTCGAGCACTTCGCGGTCCCCGACGGTGGACCGTCCGCCGGACGCGCCGTGCCCCCGGAAGGAGAACGTGACCACGGCGCCATACCGCTGGAACACCCCCGCGATCCGCCGTACATGCGGCCGGTCGGCGTCGCCCGTGAACCCGTGGGCGACGACGAATACCAGGTCAGAGGGGTCGCGTCCGGCCGGTCCCGGCTCGTACACGGCGTCGATGGGCACCCCGTCGGCCGTACGGAGGAAGGTGCGCGCCGAAGGGCGGCGCGGCGCTCCCCGGGGCGTCTCGGGATGCGGACGATTGCCTGGACCACGGGTGGAACGCGCCACATGACCCGGCGGTCGGTTGCTCATATCGGCTATTCTGCTGGGCAGAGGACTCGGGCAACGTAGCCCCCGGGTCCTTTTGTGCTTTCGGGAGCGATGCCGGGCAGTCGCCGGGCATTCACCTCCCGGACGCGCGGCGGGCCCCACGGGCACGGGACCCGCACCAGCACGACCTGTACGAAGCAGTGCCGTAAACGTCCTCGCAGGGACCCAGGAGGAACCAGACGTTATGGGCGAGCGAACCGGGCACGACCACGATCCGTCCCAGGCAGGTGGGGCGCGATGAGTTCTCTGCTGCTCCTGACCAATGCCCTCCAGCCGTCGACGGAGGTGCTTCCCGCTCTCGGCCTGCTGCTGCACAACGTACGCGTGGCTCCCGCCGAGGGCCCCGCCCTCGTCGACACCCCGGGCGCCGACGTCATCCTCGTCGACGGCCGCCGCGACCTCCCCCAGATCCGCAGCCTGTGCCAGTTGCTGCGCTCCACGGGCCTCAGCTGTCCGCTGGTCCTGGTGGTCACCGAGGGCGGCCTCGCCGCCGTCACCGCCGACTGGGGCATCGACGACGTACTCCTCGACACCGCCGGTCCGGCGGAGGTCGAGGCGCGGCTGCGGCTCGCC
The DNA here is from genome assembly GCA_000720845.1 of Kitasatospora aureofaciens. GTDB lineage: Bacteria > Actinomycetota > Actinomycetes > Streptomycetales > Streptomycetaceae > Streptomyces. The sequence goes on from JODU01000031.1 coordinate 85,246, forward strand.
ACGGGCCGCCAGCAGCTCGGCGGCGACGACTCCCCCATGGAGATCCGCAACGGCGACCTGTCGGTGGACGAGGCGACGTACTCCGCGAAGCTCAAGGGCCGGGTCCTGGACCTGACCTTCAAGGAGTTCGAGCTGCTGAAGTACCTCGCCCAGCACCCCGGCCGCGTCTTCACCCGCGCGCAGCTGCTCCAGGAGGTGTGGGGGTACGACTACTTCGGCGGCACCCGCACGGTCGACGTGCACGTGCGGCGGCTGCGCGCCAAGCTCGGCCCCGAGCACGAGTCGCTCATCGGCACCGTCCGCAACGTGGGCTACCGCTTCGTGACGCCGGAGAAGCCCGAGAAGCCGGAGCCGGCCGAGAGGGGCGCGAAGGGCGAGAAGGGCGACAATCCGGACCGGGCGGAGTCCGAGGGCTCCGACGCCCCGGCCGATCCGGCGGCCGGACAGGCGGCCGACCCGGCCGAGGCGGCGGGCGCGAGGTCATCCAAGGTGTGATACGCCCTGCCCGGGGCGGGTCCATCCGCGTAGACTCCGCGCGTGGCCAAGGTGACTCGGGATGACGTGGCGCGACTGGCGGGGACTTCCACCGCCGTCGTCAGCTACGTCATCAACAACGGACCCCGGCCGGTCGCCCCGGCCACGCGCGAGCGTGTCCTCGCCGCGATCAAGGAACTGGGGTACCGCCCGGACCGGGTCGCCCAGGCGATGGCGTCGCGGCGCACCGACCTCATAGGCCTGATCGTGCCGGACGCGCGCCAGCCGTTCTTCGCGGAGATGGCCCACGCGGTCGAGTGGGCCGCCTCCGAGCGCGGCAAGATGGTGCTCGTCGGCAACAGCGACTACGTCGGCGAGCGCGAGGTGCACTACCTGCGCGCCTTCCTCGGCATGCGGGTCTCCGGCCTGATCCTGGTCAGCCACGCGCTGAACGACAACGCCGCCGCCGAGATCGACGCCTGGGACGCCCGGGTGGTCCTGCTGCACGAGCGCCCCGAGGCCATCGACGACGTCGCCGTCGTCACCGACGACCTCGGCGGCGCCCAGCTCGCCGTACGCCACCTGCTGGAGCACGGGTACGCGTACGTCGCCTGCATGGGCGGCACCGCCGAGACGCCGTCCGTCGGCGACCCGGTCTCCGACCACGTCGAGGGCTGGAAGCGCGCGATGAAGGAGGCCGGACTCTCCACCGAGGGCCGGCTCTTCGAGGCGCCGTACAACCGCTACGACGCCTACCGCGTGGGCTTGGAGCTGCTCTCCGGACCGCAGCGCCCGCCCGCGATCTTCTGCTCCACCGACGACCAGGCGATCGGCCTGCTGCGCGCGGCCCGCGAGCTGCGCATCGACGTCCCCGGCGAGCTGGCGGTGGCCGGGTTCGACGACATCAAGGAAGCGGATCTCGCCGACCCGCCCCTGACGACGGTCGCCTCGGACCGGTCGGCGATGGCACGCGCCGCCGTGGACCTGGTCCTGGACGACGGCCTGCGGGTGGCGGGCTCCCGCCGCGAGCGGCTGAAGGTGTTCCCGTCCCAGCTGGTCGTACGGCAGTCCTGCGGCTGCGCGTAGCGATCACCCGGCGGACGTCTTTACATCGGGCATACGAGGTTCTGCCGGGCTTCTCAGGCGGCGCTCAGGCCGCTCTCATACGAGGGCGGGAAGCTCATGGACATGACCGAGAGCCTCCGCCCCAACGGCGAGTACGAGCACGCGAACCCGTACCAGGGACCCCACCAGCACGCCTCCTCTCCCGTCAACCCGGAGTGGCCGCCCCCGCCGGCGCAGCCGCCCGGGAACCCCACGCAGCCCCTGCCCGCCATGCAGCCGGAGCAGCCCGGACAGCCGCCCGAGCAGCCGCACGGCGAGCGACCGGCCCGGCGGCGGGGCCCCGCGGCCCTGCTGGTGGCCGTGGCGATCGTCGCGGCGGCCGTCGGCGGCGGCACCGCGTACGGCATCCAGGAGCTGACCGGCAGCGACACCGTCGCCTCCAGCTCGACCAGCACCAACGTGGTGCCCTCCAGCCAGAAGGGCACGGTCTCCGGCGTCGCGAAGGCCGTCAGCCCGAGCATCGTCGAGATCAACGCCACCTCGAACGCCGGCTCCTCCACCGGTTCCGGCGTGATCATCACCGACGACGGTGAGATCATCACCAACAACCACGTCGTGTCCGGCGCCTCGTCCGTCAAGGTGACGACCAGCGACGGCAAGCAGTACACCGCCGAGGTCGTCGGCACCGACAGCAAGAAGGACCTCGCGCTGATCAAGCTGGAGAACGCCTCCGGCCTGAACGCCGCCACCCTCGGCGACTCCGACGGCATCGGGGTCGGCGACCAGGTCGTCGCCATCGGCTCCCCCGAGGGCCTGACCGGCACCGTGACCAGCGGCATCGTCTCCGCCCTCGACCGGGACGTGACCGTCTCGACGGACGAGGGCCAGCAGCAACAGCAGCAGCGGCAGGGCGGCCAGTGGCCGTTCGAGTTCGGCGGGCAGCAGTTCAACGGCGACACCGGCTCGTCCACGACGACGTACAAGGCCATCCAGACCGACGCCTCCCTCAACCCGGGCAACTCCGGCGGCGCGCTGATCGACATGAACGGCAACATCATCGGCATCAACTCCGCGATGTACTCGGCGACCGAGTCCTCCGCGAGCGCGGGCAGCGTGGGCCTCGGCTTCGCCATCCCGATCAACACGGTGAAGGCCGACCTGCCCGAGCTGCGGGCGGGCGCGAGCAACTGAGCGGGCGCGAAGACGTGCGACGCTGAACGCGTTGACACCCCGTACCCGTACCCGACCGCACCCGAGGACCCGAGCCCATGAGCCCCGCAGACGCCGACCGCGACCGCGAGATCCAGCGCATCCTGATCGTCGACGACGAGCCGGCGGTCCGCGAAGCCCTCCAGCGCAGCCTCGCCTTCGAGGGGTACGACACCGAGGTCGCCGTCGATGGCGCCGACGCGCTGGAGAAGGCCGCGGCGTACCGGCCCGACCTCGTCGTCCTGGACATCCAGATGCCCCGCATGGACGGCCTGACCGCCGCCCGCCGCATCCGCGGCGCGGGCGACCTGACCCCCATCCTGATGCTGACGGCCCGCGACACGGTCGGCGACCGGGTGACCGGCCTGGACGCGGGGGCGGACGACTACCTGGTCAAGCCGTTCGAGCTGGACGAGCTGTTCGCCCGCATCCGCGCGCTGCTGCGCCGCAGCTCCTACGCGGCGGCGGTGGAGGCCACCACCGAGGACGACGACACCCTGCGCTTCGCCGACCTGACCATGGACCTGGCGACCCGGGAGGTCACGCGGGCCGGGCGCCCGGTCGAGCTGACCCGCACGGAGTTCACCCTGCTGGAGATGTTCATGGCGCACCCGCGCCAGGTACTCACCCGGGAGCAGATCCTGAAGGCCGTCTGGGGCTTCGACTTCGAGCCGTCGTCGAACTCCCTCGACGTGTACGTCATGTACCTGCGCCGCAAGACCGAGGCGGGCGGCGAGCCGCGCCTCGTGCACACCGTCCGCGGCGTCGGCTACGTCCTGCGGCAGGGCGGCGCCGAGTGAGAGGCGTCGTCCGCCGGGTCCGGTCCCTGCCCATCAGGGCGCGGCTGTCGCTGCTGGTGGCGGCGGCGGTGGCGTTCGCGGTGGCGGCGGCGGCGGTCGCCTGCTGGTTCGTCGTCAAGAGCGTGCTGGTCAGCTCGCTGGACGAGGCCCTGAAGGCGAACCGCATGGACAGGGACCAGGTGAGCCAGTACGTCGACCTGCGCACCGGCCTGTGTGCCCACGACCCGCTCACGCACGAGCAGAACCCGTACGGCTCGTCCGTACAGCTGGTGGCCCGGCAGAACTCGAGCTGCCTGATCATCGGCACGGAGGAGGTCCCGCTCACCGACGCCGACCGCGCCGTGGCCGAGGGCTCGTCCGCCAACACCCTGCACGACGCCACCGGCTCGGACGGCACCCAGTACCGCGTCTTCACATACACCGTGCCGGGCCTGTCCGGGGTGGCCGTCTCCGCCGCCCGTCCGCTGAGCGAGGTGAACAGCTCCCTCAGCAATCTCGCGCTGGTGCTCGTCTTCGTCGCGGGTGCGGGGGTCGTCGGCGCCGGCGCCGCCGGGCTCTGGGTGGCCCGGACCGCCCTGCGTCCCGTCGACGAACTCACCGAGGCCGTCGAACACGTCGCCCGCACCGAGGACCTCACCGTCCGCATCCCCGTCGAGGACGACAGCGACGACGAGATCGCCCGCCTCTCCCGGTCCTTCAACAGCATGACCTCGTCCCTGGCCAGCTCCCGTGATCTGCAACAACAACTGATCGCCGACGCCGGTCACGAACTGCGCACGCCCCTCACCTCGCTGCGCACCAACATCGAGCTGCTCACCCGCAGCGAGGAGACGGGCCGTCCGATCCCGGAGGCCGACCGCAAGGCGCTGCTCGCCTCGGTGAAGGCACAGATGACGGAACTGGCGTCGCTCATCGGCGACCTCCAGGAGCTCTCCCGCCCCGACACCGGCCAGCACGAGGGCCGCACCCGCATCCTCGCCTGGCACGACGTCGTCGAGTCGGCCCTGCGCCGCGCCCGCCTGCGCGGCCCGGAGCTGGCGATCGACGCGGACGTCCACCCCTGGTACGTACGGGCGGAACCCGCCGCACTGGAACGCGCGGTCGTCAACATCCTGGACAACGCGGTGAAGTTCAGCCCGGAGGGCGGCACCATCGACGTCCGCCTCGCCGACGGCGTCCTGACCGTCCGCGATCACGGCCCGGGTATCCCCGCCGACGAACTCCCGCACGTCTTCGACCGCTTCTGGCGCTCCCCGAGCGCCCGCGCCCTGCCCGGCTCTGGCCTGGGCCTGTCCATCGTGGCGCGGACGGTGCAGCAGGCGGGCGGCACGGTCAGCCTGACCCCGGCGGAGGGCGACGGCACGACCGCGACCGTGCGGCTGCCGGGCGCGCCGACGCCGCCGCCCGAGGTCGTGCAGGGCGCGCCCCCGCCGGAGCCGGGTGCCGGCTACTGAACGACCGTGATCCGGTCCGCCGCCGGCGGAGCGATCGGGGCGGTCGCCGAGGAGTTGGCCGTCAGGTACTGCTCGAACGCCGTCAGGTCGTCCGCGCCGACGAGTTCGTTCGTGCCCTTGCCCAGCGTGGTGAAGCCGTCGCCGCCGCCCGCGAGGAAGCTGTTGGACGCGACGCGGTAGGTGGCGTTCTCGTCGAGGGGCGAACCGTTCAGGCGGATGGAGTCCGTGACGACGCGGTCCGCGCCCGACTTGGTCAGGTCCAGGGTGTAGGTGAGGCCGGACGAGATCTGGAGGATCTTCGGGGCCGCCTCGTTCGGGCCGCTCACCTGCTCCTTGAGGACCTGGACCAGCTGCGCGCCCGTGTAGTCCTTCAGGTTCACCGTGTTGGCGAAGGGCTGGACCGTGAAGCCCTCGGCGTAGGTGACCACGCCGTCGCCCTCGGCGCCGGAGGCCGCGTAGGTCAGCGGGGCGCGGATGCCGCCCGGGTTCATCAGGGCCAGGTCGGTCTCCGGGTCCTGCGCCTTGCCGTACGCGAACTGCGCGTCGGCGATCAGGTCGCCCAGCGGGGACTCGGTGCCGTCGCGGTTGATGTCGGCGGAGACGTAGCCGATGGGGCGGTTGCCGATCGGGGCGGCCAGGGTGCTCCACTTGCCGATCAGCCGGGTCATGTCGGGCGCCTTCGGGACGTCCCGCGTCACCACGTGGTTCGCCGACTTCACCGACGTGCGGGCGATGTCACCCGTCGCGCGGTCGTACGTCAGCGTGGTGTCCGTGTACAGGCGGCCGAAGGACGAGGCCGAGGTGACCATGCGCGGGTTGCCCGCCGGGTCGGGGATCGTGCAGACGTACGCGTTGTGGGTGTGGCCGGTGACCAGCGCGTCGACCTGCGGCGTGATGTTCTTCGCGATGTCGACGATCGGGCCGGAGATGCCGTCGCCCGCGCCCGGGGAGTCGCAGTCGTAGTTGTAGGAGGACGAGGCCGGGAAGCCGCCCTCGTGGATGAGCGCGACGATCGACTTCACGCCCTGGCGCTGCAGCTCCTTGGCGTACTTGTTGATCGTCTCGACCTCGTCCTTGAACTTCAGGCCCTTGACGCCCTCCGCCGAGACGATGTCCGGGGTGCCCTCCAGGGTCACGCCGATGAAACCGACCTTGACGCCCCGCTGCTTCCACACCCAGTAGGGCTTGAGGAGGGGCTTGCCCGTCTTCTCGTCCAGGACGTTGGCCGCGAGGTAGGGGTAGTCGGCGCCCTTGAACTCCTTGTCCGAGTAGCAGCCCTCGGTGGGGTGGCAGCCGCCGTTCTGGAGGCGGGCCAGCTCCTTGGCCCCCTCGTCGAACTCGTGGTTGCCGACGCTCGTCACGTCCAGGTCGAGCTTGTTCAGCGCCTCGACGGTCGGCTCGTCGTGGAAGAGACCGGACAGGAGGGGAGAGGCGCCGACCATGTCGCCGCCCGCGGCGGTGATGGAGTAGCGGTTGCCCTTGCGGGCCTCGCGCAGGTGGGTGGCCAGGTACTCCACGCCGCCCGCGTCGATCGTCTTCGTCGTGCCGTCCGGCTGGACCTCGGTGACCCGGCCGGAGGAACCGGCGGGCGGCTCCAGATTGCCGTGCAGGTCGTTGAAGGAGAGGAGCTGGACGTCCTGGTAGCGGCCCTGACCGTGGCCGTGGCCGCCGTGACCGCGGCCGGTTCCGCCCGCGCTCGCCGAGGCCGGGAGCGCCGCCGCGGCGAGCGCCCCGGCGGTGACGACGGTGGCGGCCGCGACGAGAAGACGGCTGGTACGGCGTCTGCGACGCGGCTGGTGCGACTGTGCTGTGGCTGGCATGCGCCCCCCTGTGGGTGTGCGTGGCGCGAGCCGCTGAGGAGACGGCTCGTCGGCGCAGCAGCCTAGAGTCAACGCGCGTAGCGCGACAGGGGCTTCCGGGTTACAGCCTGGTTTAACTTCGCCCCCTTGTTCGCCCTCGTCTCCGCCTTCGTCTCCGCCCGCGTCAGCTGCCGCCGCTTTGCCGTGCCCGCCCTTTACTCTCGTACGCATGACCAGCGACGACACCGTGCGGCCCGGCCGCCCCCGCTCGATCGAGACCCTCGCCGAACTCACGCCGGAGCAGACCGACACCGTCCTCGCCCTGCTCGCCGAGGCGGCCCGGAACGACGGGCAGCACGCCGTGTCCGAGCAGGGCCGGCTGCAACTGCGCGGTCCCGCAAGGGAGGGCGTCGCGCACCTCCTGCTCACCGTCGACGGCGAACTCGTCGGCTACGCCCAGCTGGAGGGCACCGACCCGGTCGAACCACCGGCCGCCGAGCTGGTCGTCCACCCCTCGCACCGCGGTCAGGGCCACGGACGGGCCCTGGGCGCCGCGCTGCTCGCCGCCTCCGGCAAGAGGCTGCGGGTCTGGGCGCACGGCGGCCACTCGGCCGCCCGGCACCTCGCGCAGGTGCTGGGGCTGTCCCTCTTCCGCGAACTTCGGCAGATGCGGCGCCCGTTGGCGGGGCTGGACCTGCCGGACCCGGTGCTGCCGGAAGGCGTGAGCGTGCGCACCTTCGTGCCCGGCCGGGACGACGCGGCCTGGCTCGCCGTGAACGCGGCCGCCTTCGCCCACCACCCCGAACAGGGCTCGCTCACCCAGCGCGACCTCGACGACCGCAAGGCCGAGCCTTGGTTCGACCCGGCCGGGTTCTTCCTCGCCGAGCGGGACGGCGAACTGATCGGCTTCCACTGGACGAAGGTGCACGCCGAGGAGCGGCTGGGCGAGGTGTACGTCCTCGGCATCCGCCCCGACACCCAGGGCGGCGGCCTGGGCAAGGCCCTGACCACGATCGGCCTGCGCCACCTGGAGGACCAGGGGCTGCCCACGGCGATGCTGTACGTCGACGCCGACAACAAGGCGGCGGTGGCCGTCTACGAGCGCCTCGGATTCACCACCCACGAAACGGACCTGATGTACCGCACGGAGACCTGAGCGCCGCGGCCCCGGGCCCCGGCCGCCCGCCCTGTCACCCCGGCCCGCCGGCCGCTCTCGTCCGCCGGGCCCCGCGTCCCAGGGGCTCCGGCCCGCACAGTGCCGCCACCGCGGCCGCCACCGCCACCAGCACCGCCCACCGGTCGTGCGCGGCGGACCAGCGCGGGTCCTCGCCCTGGACGAACAGCGCCCACCCCTCCGGTGCGAGGAGGGGCGCGAGGACGGCCGTGAGCAGCAGGCAGGCCGCGACGAACGGCCCCGGACGCGCCTCGTCCGTCAGCCGTACCGCCAGGGCAGCGGCGGCGAGTGCCAGGACGCCCGCCGCCACCGCTTCCAGGGTGACCCCTCCGACCGGGGGCCTGGACGCCGAGGGGGTCAGGAGCAGTACGGCCGTCCACCACAGCGCGGCGAGCGGCGCGACCAGGGCCACCCTCAGCGCCTGCCGGACGGGCCTCGGCGTCGGCACGGGCGCGGTGAGGTGGCGGGCCGGGTCGTCCAGCAGGAAGGCCAGGCCGAGCGCGCCGATCAGGGCGGTGCCCCGCAGCAGCAACAGCGTCTGCCAGGGTGCCGGTTCGGCTCCGGTGGCGAGGGGGACGGCGGCGACCAGCAGGCCCAGGGTCCCCGCCGCCGCCAGTCCCTGCCACGGGAGGGTGCGCCACAGCGGGCCGACCAGGTCCGCCGTCACTCCTCGGACCGTCGTCACTCCTCGCACGAGTCCGCCTTCGCCGGTCCGGCCACGCCGAGCAGCTCGGCGGCGCGGGCGGTCGTGACGCCCGGCGCGGTCAGCTCGGCCCAGTGCTCCTTCACCCGCGCCCCGACACCGGCGGGCGGGTTCTCCAGCAGATGCCGCACGACGTCCGTCTGGCCCTCCGTCATGGAGAGCGGGTTGGTGGGCGACAGGACGATCGCGGAGCCCTTCACACTGTCGTCCAGGCGGACCCGGCGCAGGGCGGCCATCGGGTCGTCCTGCCAGCTCAGGGAGAGCCACATGACGGTGACCATCCGCCCGTCGCACATCTCGCTCCCCGCCGCCTCCGTGCCCGCGACGAGGACGGCGGCGACGGCACTGGAGAATTCGGGAACCCGGTTGCCGCCCCAGGCGGTGCCCACGGTCACCTGGTGGGCGTCGGTCAGTGAGGGGATGGCGGTGTCGGTCCCCGGCCCGTACCGGGCGTCTATCCGCTGCCGTACGACCAGGGGCCGTTCGTGCGCGGGGCCGCCGGCCAGAGACTGGACGTGGTCCACGACCGAGGCCCAGGCACCGGTGCGCGGCCCCCACTCGGGAAACGCGCAGTACCTCGACCGGCCGTGCTCGGTACAGGTCAGCTCGGGGCGCACCGAGGCACGCTCACGGGCCGCGGTCAGCTCCGGCGACGGCGTCGCGCCCCCGGCCTGGAGCACCCCGCCCGTCACCGTCGCCGCGATGCCGAGGGCGAGACCCGCCCGGACGGTCGCGCTCCGCCCGCCGGCGACGACCACCGCGAGGAGGGCGACGCACAGGGCGGCACCCGCCAGATACAGGGCGTGCCAGGCGGCGGGGCGCCCCAGGAGGTCGGAGGGCAGGGTGTCGGGACCGGCCTCGGAGACGACCGGTGCCAGCCAGGACAGCCCGCTCATCTCGCTCGACCCGGTGCCGAGGACGAACGTGAACAGCAGCACGACCACCAGCAGCGGTGCGGCGAACGGCCACCGCGCCAGCCGCCCGAGCAGTACCCCGAGCACCCCGAACGCCAGCACCGTCAGCGGCCCCACCGCGAGCTCGGCCGGTGAACCGTGTCCGATCGCACCCGGCTTGAGCGCCTCCCAGGTGAACTGACCGGCCACGCACACGGCGGTGAGCAGGGCGGCCGGCACGACGGACAGCGCGTGGGCCGCCGTACGGCGCCAGGGCTGCAGGACCAGCGTCGAAAAGTGCGGCTCGGTGCCGTGCCGCTCGGCGCGTACGACCGCGTAGTTGGCGTACAGCAGGACGGCCAGGCCGACGAGCATCGGCATGGACTGGGTGGCGCGGTCGGCGTCCTGGAGGGCGGGGCTGCCGTCCCAGGAAGTCCTCGTGCGCCAGACGATCCACGCGACATGGGCCGCGAAGGCGATGAGGACGGGGATGCTCAGCAGCAGCCTGCGGGCCTCGAACCGGGCCAGCGCGAGCACGGCCCGCGCCCCGCGGTCACGCCCGTCGTGGGCCGGCGTCCCCGCGGGCACGGCTTCCTCCGTCAGTACGGCGCTCACGCGGCCACCTCCGTGCCGGCGGTGCCCGCGCCGTCGAGGACGAGCAGGTAGCCGTCCTCCAGGGTGGGTTCGGCGGGCTCGGCGCCGGGGGGCGGGTCGCCCACGTTCCTGAAGGAGCCGGTGCCGGTGCGCCATCCGGCCTTGGCGCCGGGGTCCTTCTCCGCGCTGTTCCACACCCGCCCGGCGGCCCGCGCGGTCAGCTCGGCCGGAGTCCCGTCGAACCGCACCGCCCCGGCCGCCATGACGATCACACGGTGGCAGAGCATCGCCACGTCCTCGGTCTGGTGGGTGGACAGCAGGACGGTGCGCCCCTCCCCCGCCTCGGCGATCAGCTCCCGGAACCGCATCCGCTGCTCGGGGTCGAGACCGACGGTCGGCTCGTCCAGCACCAGGAACCCCGGGTCGCCCACCAGCGCGGCGGCGAGCGCGACCCGCTGCCGCATGCCCCCGGACAGCTTCTTGATCCGGCGTCCGCGCACTTCCCCGAGGTCGACCGCCTCCAGTACGCGCCGCACCTCGCGGTGCCGCTCCCGGCGGTCCGCCAGCTCCTTCAGGATCGCCACGTAGTCGACGAACTCGAAGGCGGTGAAGTCCGGGTGGAAACCGGGCGTCTGCGGCAGATAGCCGAGCCGCCGCCGCACCTCCTGCCGGCCGCGCGAACTCCCGGGGTCGTGCCCGAGGACGGTGAAGGCCCCCCGGTCGGCGGGCACCGCGGTGGCGAGCACGCGCAGCAGCGTGGTCTTCCCGGCGCCATTGGGCCCCAGCAGCCCGGTGACGCCCGGGGTCAGCCGCAGCGACACGTCGTCGAGGGCGCGGGTGCGCCCGTAGTGGAGGCTGAGCCCGGACGCGGAGACGGTGGGTGGCAGGGAGGTCATACGGCACTTCCGTACATGAGAAGGGTCAAGAAGAAGAGGGAGGGGCTCACGCGACGCCGCGCGCGGAGACGTCGAACCGGTCGCGGAACAGGAACAGCAGCCCGGCGCCCAGCACAGCCACGCACCCGGACACGCCCTGCCCGGCCGCGGTGAACGGCGCCAGCGGGCCCTCCGTGGACGCGCGGGCCGCGTCCGCGGCCAGCAGCACGGCCGCCCAGGCGCACACGAGCACGGACGGCGCGAGCACGGGGCCCAGCCGGGGCGTCAGCGCGAGCCCGGTCGCGGTGAGGGCGAGCCCGGGCAGCAGCCAGGCCAGGGCGGCCGGTCCGAATCCGGGCAGCGCGAGGCTGGCCAGGCCGCCCACCCCGAGCGCCACCACCAGCACCGCGACCGTACGGATCATCAGCAGCCGGAAGCCGTGCATGGGCGAGACGACGGCCATCTCGTGCGTGGGGTCCAGCGTGGGCCCGTAGGCGAGCGCCACCGAGACCAGCGGCAGCAGCGGGGCGCAGACCAGGAACAGGGTGGGCCGGCCGGCGGCACCGGCCGAGACGGCCACGAGGAAGGTGGTGATCAGCACGGCGGCGAGCGCGCCGAACCAGGACCGGCGCAGTATGGGAGTGGCCGCGAGCAGTCTCGCGGTGCCGTCGCCCACGCCGCACCGCACCAGCAGCCGCTCGAGCAGGCCCGGCCGGGGGACGTCCAGCTCGGCGTCGAGCCGTGCCCACCCCGCGTCCAGCGCGGCGGCGTCCCCCACCTCGGCGAGGACGCCCCGGCAGGCGGCGCAGGCGGTCAGATGGGCGTCGACGGACCAGAGCGCGGGCGCCGCGAGCTCGCCCCGGGCGTAGGCCCGCAGGTCGTCCTCGTCCACGTGCCAGGCGTCCCGGGGACGGCTTTCCTCGATCCTCATGCCAGCGCCTCCCTCAGCTGCCGGCGGGCCCGCATCGCCCGCGTCTTGACCGTGCCCGGCGGGATGCCGAGCAGGACGGCCGCCTCACGGGTGGTCAGCCCGTCGACGACGGTGGCCTGGAGCACCGCGCGCAGCTCCGGCGAGAGCCTCACGAGCGCGCCGGCGAGATCCCCGTGCTCGACCCCGGCGAGGACGCGCTCCTCCGCCGAGACCTCGTCCCGGTGCCGCAGCCGCGCCAGCGCCTGCCGCAGCCGTCCGCGCGCCCCCTCACCGCGCAGCGCGTCTATCAGCCGCCGCGACCCGATCCGCCACAGCCACCCCGCCACATCCCCTTCCTCCCGGTAGCGCGCGCTGCCGCGCCATACCGCGAGGAAGGTCTCCTGCACGACGTCGTCGACCACGGCGGCGTCGGCGCAGCGGCTGCGCATACGGGCGGTCAGCCAGGGTGCGTACCGGCGGTACAGCTCCTCGAAGGCGCGACGGTCGGCATCCGCCGCGACGGCCCGCAGCAGCTCCCCGTCGCTTCTCGTTTCGCTCACATCTCCTCATCGCACGAGCCCGCCCAACCGGTTCACACGATCTCCTGGCCGGGACTTTCGCGAGCGTAGGGGGTGCGGCGAGGCGAGCTACGCGGGCACCCGGCGCGGGTGCGGGCGCGGTGCCGGTCGAGCGGCGGCCCGGCGCTTACGGGGTGCCGCTGCGCCCACTCTCCCCCATCGCCCCAGCGGCACGACTGCCCGCAGCTACACGGCATGGCGACCGCCCGCAGCGGTGTCGGGGGGTGTCCGCCCGCAGCGGTTGGCGCGTCAACGCCGGGGGAGATCTGTGGCCACGTCATGTCCCCGTAACCATCGATTCAGACAGCCTTGCGAGGCTCACCGAATGAAGCCGAGCGAGCCACAGCCTTCCGGGCCTTCCGTGCCCTCCGACGCGCCTGAGACGCGCGCGGCGCGGAAGAATGGGTTCATGAGGCAGCCGAACACCCAGGCAGAGGTCCAGCACACGCAGCCCTCCGTGGGCTCCATCGCGGCGCACCGCCCCGACACCGTGGCCGCCACGGTCTCCGGCCTGGAGCCGGACATCGACGCCGACCTCGACGCGTACGAGGAGTCGGAGGAGTCCCAGGACGGCAGCGCCCGGCTCCCGCAGGGCCGCTTCCTGGACCGGGAACGCAGCTGGCTCGCGTTCAACGAACGCGTGCTCGAACTCGCCGAGGACCCGAACACCCCCCTCCTGGAGCGGGCCAACTTCCTCGCGATCTTCGCCAGCAACCTGGACGAGTTCTTCATGGTCCGCGTCGCCGGCCTCAAGCGCCGCATCGCGACCGGCGTCGCCACCCGCTCCGCCTCGGGCCTCCAGCCCCGCGAGGTGCTGGACATGATCTGGGCCCGCTCCCGCGAGCTGATGGCCCGCCACGCCGCCTGCTTCCACGAGGACGTCGCCCCGGCCCTCGCCGAGGAGGGCATCCACCTGGTCCGCTGGAACGAGCTGGCGGAGAAGGAGCAGGCCCGCCTGTTCACCCTCTTCCGGCACCGGATCTTCCCGGTCCTCACCCCGCTCGCGGTCGACCCGGCCCACCCCTTCCCGTACATCTCGGGCCTCTCCCTCAACCTCGCGGTCGTCGTCCGCAACCCCGTCACGGGCCACCGCCACTTCGCCCGCGTCAAGGTCCCCCCGCTGCTCTCCCGCTTCCTTGAGGCCTCCCCGGGCCGCTACGTCCCCGTCGAGGACGTCATCGCCGCCCACCTGGAGGAGCTGTTCCCCGGCATGGAGGTGCTGGAGCACCACACCTTCCGCCTCACCCGCAACGAGGACCTGGAGGTGGAGGAGGACGACACGGAGAACCTCCTCCAGGCCCTGGAGAAGGAGCTGATGCGGCGCCGCCTGGGCCCGCCCGTCCGCCTGGAGGTCGAGGAATCCGTCGACCGCGAGGTCCTGGACCTCCTGGTGCGCGAGCTAAAGATCGGCGAGGCGGAGGTGTACCCGCTCCCCGGCCCCCTGGACCTCACCGGCCTCTTCCGCATCCACAGCATCGACCGGCCCGAGCTGAAGTACCCGAAGTTCGTCGCCGGCACCCACCGCGACCTGGCCGAGGTCGAGTCCGCGTCCGCGCCGGACATCTTCGCCGCCCTGCGCACCAAGGACGTCCTGCTCCACCACCCGTACGACTCCTTCTCCACCTCCGTGCAGGCGTTCCTGGAGCAGGCCGCCACCGACCCCGACGTCCTGGCGATCAAGCAGACGCTGTACCGGACGTCCGGCGACTCCCCCATAGTCGACGCGCTCATCGAGGCGGCCGAGTCCGGCAAGCAGGTCCTCGTCCTGGTCGAGATCAAGGCCCGCTTCGACGAGTCCGCCAACATCAAGTGGGCCCGCAAGCTGGAGGAGTCCGGCTGCCACGTCGTCTACGGCCTGGTGGGCCTGAAGACCCACTGCAAGCTCTCCCTGGTCGTACGGCAGGAGGGCGAGACGCTGCGCCGCTACAGCCACGTCGGCACCGGCAACTACCACCCGAAGACGGCCCGCCTCTACGAGGACCTGGGCCTGCTCACCTCGGACCCGCAGGTCGGCGCGGACCTCTCCGACCTGTTCAACCGCCTCTCCGGCTACTCCCGGCGCGAGACGTACCGCCGTCTGCTCGTCGCGCCCAAGTCGCTGCGCGACGGCCTCGTCTCCCGCATCCACAAGGAGATCCAGCACCACCGCGCCGGGCGTCCCGCCCACGTCCGCATCAAGGTCAACTCGATGGTCGACGAAGCCGTGGTCGACGCCTGCTACCGGGCGTCCCAGGCAGGAGTGCCGGTCGACGTGTGGGTGCGCGGCATCTGCGCGCTGCGCCCGGGCGTGCCGGGTCTTTCGGAGAACATCAGGGTCCGCTCCGTCCTCGGCCGCTTCCTGGAGCACTCGCGGGTCTTCGCCTTCGGCAACGGCGGGGAGCCCGAGGTGTGGCTCGGCAGCGCCGACATGATGCACCGCAACCTCGACCGCCGGATAGAGGCCCTGGTCCGGGTCACCGACCCGGCCCACCGGGCAGCCCTGAACCGGCTCCTCGAGAACGGCATGTCCGACGGCACCGCCTCCTGGCACCTCGGCCCGGACGGCGAGTGGACCCGGCACGCGACCGACGCGGACGGCCAGCCCCTGCGCAACGTCCAGGAGATGCTCATAGACGCCCGGAGGCGCCGGCGTGGCACAGCGACACCTTGACCCGACGGAACCCATGGCGAGCGCCGGCCCGCCGCAACCCGCGAACGCGACCGCTCCCGCGACCACGGCCACGACCGCGCGCGGACACACCGGTGCGGGCCCGCGCACCGACGCGGGCACCGACGCACTCGTGGGCTACCTGCGCGCCCAGGCCACGGAGTTCCTGCGCGCACTGCGCCGGCACCGGGAGTCGGGGACGGGCGCGGGAGCAGGGGCCGGAACCGATACGGCGGGCACGAACCGCGCGTACGGCGGCCCGGACCGCCCGGCCCCGCCCGCCGACGACGTGGACGCGGCCCGCGCCCTGCGCCGCGCCGCCCGCCGCATCAGCGCCACCCTGCACACCTTCCAGCCGCTGCTGGACGCCGACTGGGCGGAGGAGATGCGCCCCGAGCTGGCCTGGCTGTCCGGCACGCTGGCGATGGAGCACGCCTACGCGTCCCGTCTGGAACGCCTGCTCCAGGCCCTGCACCGGCTCTCCGGTTCCACGGCGTTCCCGGCCCCCCGCCCGACGGGCCGGACCACCGCCACCGCCACCGTGCCGCCCACC
Organism: Kitasatospora aureofaciens; assembly: GCA_000720845.1. Lineage (GTDB taxonomy): Bacteria > Actinomycetota > Actinomycetes > Streptomycetales > Streptomycetaceae > Streptomyces. The sequence goes on from JODU01000031.1 coordinate 100,974, forward strand.
GTGTCCCCCGTGCCCGCCACCACCCACCCGGCATCCGCGAACCGCGGCAACCTCACGGTGGGCGCGGCCAAGGCGGGCGCGCTGCTCGACCGGCAGCTGACCCTGGCCCGCACCCGGGCGCACTCCACCGCCCTCCAGGCCCTGGGCAGCAGCCGCTTCCACGCCGTCGCCGACAAGGTCGCCTTACTGGCGAGCGAAGTGCCCCTGAGCGGCGCGGGACGCAGGGCCGCCTCCGCCGCCGCCCCCGATGCCGCGCCCGTCGACCTCCGCCCGCTGGCCACCGCCGCGCAGGAGCGCCTCACCGACGCCGTGGCCGCCCTCCCGCTGGTCACCGCGGGCAGTCCGTACAACGCCGAGGCACTGGCCCACGGGCTGTCGCCGGACCCCGCCCCGCACCCCCAGGACGCCCCGTGGCACCAGGTCCGCCTGCTGCTGCGCCTGCACCGCTACGCCCTGGAGGCGCTGGCCGGCGCGGGTGCCGGGGGCGACGGGGCCGCCGAGGAGGCGGTGGATGTCCGCCTCCTGGCCGCCGGCGAGGCCCTGAACCGCCACCGCGACGCCGCGGAGGCCGCCGCGGCCGCCGCCCAGGCCGCCCGTACCCCGCGCATCGCCCCGGCGACGGCGTACGCGCTGGGCGTGCTCCACGCCGACCAGCGGCATGAGGTGGAGGCGGCACGGTACGCGTTCCAGCACTGCTGGCGCAAGGAACCGATCAGGCTGCCGTAGGACGACGGAAGGGGGGACCCCATGAGCCCCGAGCACGGCACCGGCCCGGCCCCCGTCCGCGCGGCAGGCTGCGTCCTGTGGCGCCCGGCCCCGCCGAGCGCGGCCTCCGCGTCCGCTGCCACCGCCACCTCCGCTTCCGCCTCCGGCCTGGAGCTGTGCCTCGTACACCGTCCGAAGTACGACGACTGGTCGCATCCGAAGGGCAAGCTCGAACCGGGCGAGGACCCGCTCGCGGGCGCCCTGCGCGAGGTCGCGGAGGAGACGGGGTACGCCGCCGAGCCGGGCGTGGAGCTGCCCACCGTGCGCTACCTCGCGAACGGCCGCCCCAAGGAGGTCCGCTACTGGGCCGCGGCGGCCACCACCGGCGCCTTCGTCCCCTCCGCCGAGGTCGACCGCATCCTGTGGCTGGCCCCCGCGGCCGCCCGCGCCCGCCTCACCCAGCCGCGGGACCGGACCCTCGTCGAGGCACTGCTCGCGACGCGCCCGCGCGGGACCACTGGCTGAACCACCCCTCCAGCCACCCTCCGAGCCGCCCCGGAACCACCCCTGAACCGTCCCGGGACCCTCCCGGACCCGCTCCCGGAACCGCCCCGTGTCCTCGACGTAAGCGTTCCGTGACCTCACCGCACCGTCCACAGGGGTTCACCCCGCGTTCATTTACGCCCTTCGGCGCCTTCATCTGATCTGCCTAATTTCGGCCTTACCACTCCTCGCACGCCGCCGAATTCAGGACGGCGGCTCCTGGAAGGAACTCCCTCAAGTGAAGCTTCAGCGCATGAACCGGCGGGCCCTCGCTCTCGGTGCTCTCGCCGTCTCCGGCGCCCTGGCCCTCACGGCGTGCGGCTCGGACGACACCGGCGGCAACAGCGGCAGCGACTCCAGCTCCGCCTCCGCCAACAGCAACATCAAGTGCGACGACGCCAAGGGCCAGCTCCAGGCCTCCGGCTCGTCCGCCCAGAAGAACGCCATCGACGCCTGGGTCAAGCAGTACGTCGCGGCCTGCAACGGCGTGCAGATCAACTACAACCCGACCGGTTCCGGCGCCGGCATCACCGCCTTCACGCAGGGCCAGACCGCGTTCGCCGGTTCGGACTCCGCGCTGAAGCCGGAGGAGATCGAGGCCTCGAAGAAGGTCTGCAAGGACGGCCAGGCCATCGACCTGCCGATGGTCGGCGGTCCGATCGCGGTCGGCTTCAACGTCACCGGCGTCGACTCGCTCGTCCTGGACGCGCCGACCATGGCGAAGATCTTCGACAGCAAGATCACCAACTGGAACGACGAGGCGATCAAGAAGCTCAACCCCGACGCCAAGCTGCCCGACCTGAAGATCCAGGCCTTCCACCGCTCGGACGAGTCCGGCACCACGGACAACTTCACCAAGTACCTGAAGGCCGCCGCGCCCGACGACTGGAAGTACGAGGGCGGCAAGTCCTGGGAGGCCAAGGGCGGCCAGTCCGCGCAGGGCTCCTCGGGCCTGGCCGGCCAGGTGAAGCAGACCCCCGGCGCCATCTCCTACTTCGAGCTGTCCTACGCCAAGGACGGCATCAAGACCGTCGACGTCAAGACCGCGGCCGCCGAGCCGGTCAAGGCGACCGTCGAGAACGCCACCGCCGCCATCGGCGCGGCCAAGGTCGTCGGCACCGGCAAGGACCTCGCCCTCGAGCTGGACTACACCCCGGACGCGGCCGGCGCCTACCCGCTGGTCCTGGTGACGTACGAGATCGCCTGCGACAAGGGCAACAAGGCCGACACCCTGCCCGCCACCAAGTCCTTCCTGAACTACATGGCCTCGGAGGACGGCCAGGGCCTGCTGGCGGACGCCGGCTACGCCCCGATGCCCACCGAGATCATCACCAAGGTCCGCGAGACCATCTCGGGCCTGAGCTGACCCGAGTGCGGTCCGGTCCCCACGGGGGCCGGACCGCACCGTCCGGTGCACCGCCGCCAGGAGCCCCCCGACCGGGGCTCCGCCCGAGCCGCCGACCACGACGGCTCCGCAGACCGGAGAACCCGATGGACATAACAACGGACACCCAGAAGCCCGCTCCCTCCCGCACACCCCAGCCGCCCGCCGCCAAGGACACGCGCGCCACCCGTGGCGTCACCCGCCCCGGCGACCGGATCTTCGTCGGGCTCTCCCGCGGGTCCGGCATCCTCGTGCTGGTCATCATGGCCGCCATCGCGGCCTTCCTCACCTACCGCGCCGTCCTCGCCATCGGCGACGACGAGGCGAACTTCTTCACCACCTTCGAATGGAACCCGACCGGCAGCCCGCCGGAGTTCGGCATCGCGGTCCTGGCCTACGGCACCGTCGTGTCGTCGATCATCGCCATGGCCATCGCCGTCCCGGTCTCGGTCGGCATCGCGCTGTTCATCACGCACTACGCGCCGCGCAAGCTGGGCGGCCTGATCGGCTACGTGATCGACCTGCTCGCCGCCGTGCCCTCGATCGTGTACGGCCTGTGGGGCGCACTCGTCCTCGTGCCGCACCTGAACGGGCTCTACGGCTGGCTCGACGAGTACCTCGGCTGGACCGGGATCTTCGAGTGGAACGGCGGCGCGGGACGCTCGCTGCTCACCGTGGGCATCCTGCTGGCGATCATGATCCTGCCGATCATCACCAACGTCAGCCGTGAGGTCTTCCGGCAGGTCCCGCGCATGCACGAGGAGGCCGCCCTGGCCCTCGGCGCCACGCGCTGGGAGGTCATCCGGATGTCGGTGCTTCCCTTCGGCCGCTCCGGCGTCATCTCCGCCTCGATGCTCGGCCTCGGGCGCGCGCTCGGCGAGACGATGGCCGTGGCCATGGTGCTCTCCCCGACCTTCGACATCGCCCCGAGCCTGCTCGACCCGGGCGGCGGCACCTTCGCCCAGAACATCGCCAGCAAGTTCAACGAGGCCACCCAGATGGGCCGAGACGCCCTGATCGCCTCCGGTCTGGTCCTGTTCGTCATCACCCTGCTGGTCAACGGCGGCGCCCGCATGATCATCGCCCGCCGCAAGGAGTACTCGGGGGCCAACGCATGAGCAACGACACCCTGACCCCCGCCCCCGAGAACCGCGGCTCCCTGCGCGCCGCCACCCTGCCCAAGTGGTTCCCGTGGGCGGTCGCGGCCGGCTCGGTCCTCCTCGGCCTCGGCATCAGCGCCGCCGCCGGGCTGAACAGCAGCATCCAGTGGGCCCTGATCGCCGCGGTCCTCTTCGTCGCCGGTTCGTACGGCATCTCGGCGAGCGTCGAGGGCGGCCGGCAGGCCAAGGACCGGGTCGCGACCAGCATGGTGTGGGTCGCCTTCCTGCTGGCCCTGATCCCGCTGCTCTCCCTGATCTGGGAGACCGTGAAGCAGGGCGTGAAGGTCCTCGACGGCTACTTCCTGACCCACTCGATGGGCGTGGTCGGCGACAGCGAGCCCGGCGGCGGCATCTACCACGCCATCCTCGGCACCCTGGAGCAGGTCGGCCTCGCCACGCTGTTCTCCGTGCCGATCGGCGTACTCACCGCGATCTACCTGGTGGAGTACGGCCGCGGCCGGCTCGCCAAGGCCGTCACCTTCTTCGTGGACGTCATGACGGGCATCCCGTCCATCGTCGCGGGCCTGTTCGTGCTGAGCCTCTGGGTGCTGATCCTGGACATGGGCCCGTCCGGCGTGGCCGGCTCGTTCGCCCTGTGCATCCTGATGATCCCCGTGGTCGTCCGCTCCACCGAGGAGATGCTCAAGCTCGTCCCGAACGAGCTGCGCGAGGCGTCCCTCGCCCTGGGCGTGCCGAAGTGGCGCACGATCCTCAAGGTGGTCCTGCCGACCTCGATCGGCGGCATCGTCACCGGCGTCATGCTGGCCGTCGCCCGCATCACCGGCGAGACGGCCCCCGTGCTGCTGCTGGTCTGGGGCACCGACTTCATCAACGCGAATCCCTTCCAGGACCCGCAGGAGTCGCTGCCGATGTACATCTACCTCCAGTACGGCGCGGGCTCCGACGCGGCCTACGACCGTGCCTGGGCGGCGGCCCTCACGCTCATCGCCTTCATCATGATCCTCAACCTCGCGGCCCGCGGCATCGCCCGCTGGAAGGCCCCGCAGACGGGTCGCTGACGCGACCGGCGCACGAACAGTCAGCGACTCGGACCGAAAGAAGCAGTGATACCCATGGCCAAGCGCATAGATGTCAGCGGCCTCAACGCCTACTACGGCTCCTTCCTGGCCATCGAGGACATCTCGATGACCGTCGAGCCCCGCTCCGTGACGGCCTTCATCGGCCCCTCCGGCTGCGGCAAGTCCACCTTCCTGCGCACGCTCAACCGCATGCACGAGGTCACCCCGGGCGGCCGCGTCGACGGCAAGGTGATGCTGGACGACGAGAACCTCTACGGCGCCGGCATCGACCCGGTGGCCGTGCGCCGCGAGGTCGGCATGGTCTTCCAGCGCCCCAACCCCTTCCCGACCATGTCGGTCTACGACAACGTGGCGGCGGGCCTGCGCCTGAACGGCAAGTACAAGAAGTCCCAGCTGGACGACGTCGTCGAGAAGTCGCTGCGGGGCGCCAACCTCTGGAACGAGGTCAAGGACCGCCTGAACAAGCCCGGCTCCGGCCTCTCCGGCGGCCAGCAGCAGCGCCTGTGCATCGCGCGGGCGATCGCGGTCGAGCCGAACGTCCTGCTCATGGACGAGCCCTGCTCCGCCCTGGACCCGATCTCCACCCTGGCGATCGAGGACCTGATCGGCGAGCTGAAGGAGCGCTTCACGATCGTCATCGTGACGCACAACATGCAGCAGGCGGCGCGCGTCTCGGACCGTACGGCGTTCTTCAACCTGGCGGCGGTCGGGCAGCCCGGCAAGCTGATCGAGATCGACGAGACGGAGCGCATCTTCTCCAACCCGTCGGTCCAGGCCACGGAGGACTACATCTCCGGCCGCTTCGGCTAGACCGGCCCCGCCCCACCGAACCCCTCGCGGTGCTGCATGGCGGTGCCACCGCGAGGAGCACAAGGGCCCGCCCCCCGGAACCGGGGGGCGGGCCCATCGCCGTACGGGATCGCCGCTACAGGACCGCGAGATTCACGATCCAGAACGACACCGCGGCCACCAGCGCGGCAGCCGGCATCGTGATGAACCACCCCATGATGATGTTCTTCGCGACCCCCCACCGCACGGCGTTGACCCGCTTCGTGGCCCCCACACCCATGATCGCCGAGGTGATCACATGCGTCGTGGAGATCGGCGCGTGGAACAGGAACGCCGAGCCGAACATGATCGACGCCCCCGTCGTCTCCGCGGCGAACCCCTGCGGCGGATCCAGCTCGATGATCTTCCGCCCCAGCGTCCGCATGATCCGCCAGCCACCGGCGTACGTCCCCGCGGACAGCATCAGCGCGCAGGCGAGCTTCACCCACACCGGGATCGGGTCGCCGTAGTCCTCGACGTCGGCGATGACCAGCGCCATCACCACGATGCCCATCGTCTTCTGCGCGTCCTGCAGGCCGTGCCCCAGCGCCATGCCCGCCGCCGACACGGTCTGCGCGATGCGGAAGCCGCGCTTCGCCTTGTGCGGGTTGGCCCGCCGGAAGATCCACATGATCGCGGTCATCACCAGGTAACCGGCGAGCAGACCGATCACCGGCGACACGAACATGGGGATGACGATCTTGTCGACGACCCCGTGCCAGTACACGGTCGTGCTCCCGGCCAGCGCGGCGCCGACCATGCCGCCGAACAAGGCGTGCGAGGACGAGGACGGCAGCCCGAAGTACCAGGTGATGAGGTTCCAGACGATGGCGCCCACGAGCGCCGCGAAGAGGATCCCCATCCCCTTCGAACCCTCGGGGGTCTGGATCACCCCCTCACTGACGGTCTTGGCGACCCCGGATCCCATGAACGCGCCTGCCAGGTTCATGACCGCCGCCATGGCGAGCGCCGCCCGGGGCGTCAGCGCACGCGTCGACACCGAGGTGGCGATCGCGTTGGCCGAATCGTGGAAGCCGTTGGTGTAGGTGAAGAAGAGCGCGACCCCGATGGTCACGACCAGAGCAAAGGTGTCCATGAACGGCTCAGGACTCCTTGACGGCGATGGTCTCCACCGTGTTCGCCACGTGCTCGAACGCGTCCGCCGCTTCCTCCAGCACGTCCACGATCTGCTTCAGCTTCAGCACCTCGATGGCCTCGTACTTGCCGTTGAAGAGGTGGGCGAGCAGCTTGCGGTGGATCTGGTCGGCCTGGTTCTCCAGCCGGTTGACCTCGATCCAGTACTCGGTGAGGTTGTCCATGGTGCGCAGGTTCGGCATGGCCTCGGCGGTCAGCTCGGCGGCCCGTGCCAGCACCTCGATCTGCTGCTCGACGCCCTTGGGCAGCTCCTCCACGTTGTAGAGGACGACGAGGTCGACGGCCTCCTCCATGAAGTCCATGATGTCGTCGAGGGAGGAGGCGAGGTTGTAGATGTCCTCGCGGTCGAAGGGCGTGATGAACGAGGAGTTCAGCTGGTGGAAGATCGCGTGCGTGGCGTCGTCACCCGCGTGTTCGGCGGCCCGCATACGCTCTGCGATCTCGGCCCGGGCGGATGCGTCCGCCCCGAGCAGTTCCATCAGGAGCTTGGAGCCCGTGACGATGTTGTCCGCGGAGGCGGCGAACATGTCGTAGAAGCTCGTCTCCCTGGGGGTCAGACGAAAGCGCACGTGGGGTCCTCGGGGTGCATCGGTTTCGGTCAGGCTGATGCTAGGCGCATCATCCGGCCACTGCTAACGGGCCGTCCCCCAGTGTCGCCCATCAGGCAGAGTGATGAGCAGGGGGGCGACGTCGGCGCTCCGGCAAGGCCCCCCTACCCGGGAAAGTTCGTTACCATATACCCACCAGGGGTATATGTCCGTTATTGGAGGACGCGATGACGACCACCGAGGCCGGCGCGGGTGCGCCCTCCTCCGCCGTGGACCAGGTGGCGGACCAGGTGGAGACGGACGGCACGGACATCGTGACCGACCACGACCGCGGCGTGCACGGGTACCACAAGCAGAAGGACGAGCACCTCAAGCGCCTGCGCCGCATCGAGGGGCAGATCCGCGGCCTGCAGCGGATGGTCGACGAGGACGTCTACTGCATCGACATACTGACCCAGGTCTCCGCCTCCACGAAGGCCCTGCAGTCCTTCGCGCTGCAACTGCTGGAGGAGCACCTGCGGCACTGCGTCGCCGACGCGGCCCTCAAGGGCGGCACCGAGATCGACGCGAAGGTGGAAGAGGCGACGAAGGCCATCGGCCGCCTACTGCGTACGTGAGCGCTCCTCGGCCACCCGCAGCACCTCGTCGATGCTCTCCAGGCTGAGCCGCTCCCGGGCGGCCGACGCCGCGATGATCAGCTCACCGCACAGCTCGATCTCGGCGAGGGCCACGTGGTCCTGAACCGCCGTACCGCCGACCGGAGCCACACGCGTCACCTCGTCTCTGCCGTCACCGACTTCCTAGAGTAGGGAGCGGCCTACACACCGCGCATGGCACGGAAGGGCTAGTTCTTGCCGTCGACCGCCCCACCCGAGCCCCCACCCGAGCCCTCGCCCGGCTCCGCGGCGATCTTGCCGGCGTAGATGTCCTGCTCCTCGGGCAGCCGTACGCGCACGGCTGCGCCGAAGTCGTAGAGCAGCGTCGTCGAGGCGACGTCCACGATGCCGGTGCCGTCCTCCCGCCCGTTGGCGAAACTGAAGCGGTGCCGGACCTTGCGGATACGGCCCTCGTCGTCGAGGTACGCGTCGAACGGCACCTCGGCGGTGGCGAACCCCTCGGCCGCCGCGGCCAGCGCCTTCCTGTTGCCCTCCGAGGCACCGCGGGCCGCCCGCGCCAGATCGGCGGTCCCGCGGTAGTGCCGCACCTCGGTGCCGGCCAGCTCCGTGCGCCCCACGAACGTGGCCGTACGGGTACCCCGCAGCACCTCGGCGGCGGCGAACGGGTCCGTCGCCCCGCCGGTCACCAGGTTCCCGTCGGACAGCGACTCGGTCTCCACCCGCACCCACTTGTCGTCGGGGACACCGGCGCCCCGGTTCTTCATGAACAGGGCCCCCGGGGCGAGCAGCTCGGTGATCGGCCGGTGCTCGCTCGACCCCGCCGGGTCCTGGGGCAGCCGCACCTTCAACCGGCCGAGGCGCTCCTCGAAGTCGTACACGCCCTCGCCCCGGATGGTCACCCGCGTCCCGCCGCTGGCCATCTGCATCGCGGTACGCGCCTTGGCACTCCCGGCGGCCACCAGCCGGTCGGCTGCCCCGTGCAGCACGGCGACCGGCTCGCCGCCACCGGCTCCCTGGACGGAGGCCCCCTGCCCGGGACCGGAGCACCCGGCAGCGGCCAGACACACGCAGACCACACCGCCCGCGAGGGCGAGACCGCCGCCCGGCCCCCCGCTCCGCAGCTCCCGCTCCCGCCCGTCCATCGCCACCCGCTGTCCCACGCCGTCACGCCCGTTCCGGACGCCCTGCCGTCCCGCTTAACGAGGGGCAGGCGACCCCGGTAACGTTGTGGGCGTGGCGCAGCAGGACGGTCTCGAAGCCCCCGGGGACGCCCCGGAACACCTCACGACAACGGTCGAACAAGGCCCCTTCTGCCTGGCCCGCTGCACCTGCGGCTGGCGAGGGCCCGCCCGCAGGGCCAGAAGCCAGGCCCGAACCGACGCCCAGTCCCACACCGCCACGTAGCTGCGCCCACCCCGGCCGGCCTCGGCCCCGTACACCTGTGCACCGGTACACACCCGCGCCCGTCCCGTCCCGGGAACCCGCACCTCCACACCCCCGTCTGACTCCACGACCCCCCACGGGACGCGGAGGCGACATGCACCGGCGCACATTCCTCACCACCACCACTGCCGCCGCCCTGGCGGCCACCACCACCGCCTGCACGGGCGAGGACCAGTTCTCAGGCACCGACTCCAAAGCCACCGGAGCCACCACCACAGTCGGCCACAGCGCCGCTCGCACCCCCACCTCCAGAACCCCCACCCCCGCCACCTGGACCGCCCTCGCCAAGTCCCTGGACGGCCGGCTGATCCGCCCCGGCGACGGCACCTGGAAGACGGCCCATCAGCTCTACAACACCCGCTTCGACACCCTGAAGCCCGCCGCCGTCGCCTACGCCGCCCACCCCGACGACATCCGCACCGCCCTCTCCTACGCCCGCGCCCACCACATCCCCGTGGCGATCCGCAACGGCGGCCACTCCTACGCCGGCTGGTCCTCGGGCGACGGCCGCCTGATCATCGACGTCTCGGAGCTGAACCGCGTCCGGGCCTCCTCCGGCGAGGCGGTCGTCGGCGCCGGGGCCAAGCTGATCGACGTCTACCGCGCCCTGGCCAGGAAGGGCGTGACCGTCCCGGCCGGTTCCTGCCCCACCGTCGGCATCTCCGGCCTCACCCTCGGCGGCGGCCACGGCGTCGTCTCCCGCGCCTACGGGCTGACCTGCGACAGCCTCACCCGGGCCACCCTGATCACGGCGGACGGCAAGGAGATCACCGCCGACGCGGCAGGCGAGCACAAGGACCTCTTCTGGGCCCTGCGCGGCGCGGGCAACGGCAACTTCGGCATCGTCACGGAGTTCCGCTTCCGCACCCACCCGGCACCCCGGGCGGTGTCGGCGTACCTGACCTGGCCCTGGCGAAAGGCGGCCGCGGTCCTCCGTGCCTGGCAGGAGTGGGGCCCGGACCAGCCCGACGAGATCTGGTCCTCCCTCCACCTCGCCACCGCCCCCGGCCGCACCCCCACCGTCTCGGTCGCCGCCTTCTCCCTCGGCACCTACAGCGGGCTCCAGAACGCCGTGGACCGTCTCGCCGACCGCGTCGGCTCGCCCGCGAGCCACGTCTCCCTCAAGCGCCGTACGTACGAGGAGTCGATGGAGATGTACGCGGGCTGCTCATCGTTTCCGACCGACGCCCGCTGCCACCTCCCGGGCTCCGCGCCCGGCCGCTCGCCGGAGGGCTCACTCGGCCGCGAGACCTACGCGGCCCGCTCGGACTTCTTCGACCGCCCCATCCCTCAGGCCGGGATCAAGGCCCTGCTCTCCCACCTGACCCCGGTGCGCGGCGGCGCCGGCAGCATCGCCTTCACGGCGCTCGGCGGGGCGGTGAACCGCGTCTCCCCGACGGCCACCGCGTTCGTGCACCGGCGCTCCCGGACGCTGGCCCAGTACATCGTCTCGTGGCGGCCGGGCACGAGCGGTACGGCAGCCCAGTCCTGGCTGAAAACCACTCACGGCGCGATGCGCCCGTACGCCTCGGGCGCCGCCTACCAGAACTACACGGACCCGACCCTGAAGGACTGGCGGAAGGCCTACTACCAAGACGCGGCCCCGCGCCTGGCGCGTCTCAAGCACCAGTACGACCCGGACCGCGTCTTCACCTTCCCGCAGGCACTGTGAGCGTCAGGCGGCGAGATCACGCTCGCCCGACGCCTCGGAGGCACTCTCCTTGCGCGCGCCCGGAATCACGGCGCCGCGCCCGGCGGCACCCGACCGCCCTCGCGCGCTGATCAGCCAGCCCACCCGGGGCGAGCGCTCGACGGCCCGGGTCAGCGGCGTCAGCAGGGCCATGGCGACCGGCGACAGCAGCAGCGCGACGGCCGTACCGAGGGCGAAGCCGCCGACGACGTCCGTCGGGTAGTGCACGCCCATGTAGACCCGGGCGAAGCCGCCGAACAGGGCCAGCACAATCGCGGCGATCCCGAACTTCCGGTTGGCGACGAACAGTCCGACCGCCAGGGCCATGCAGAGCGTGGCGTGGTCGCTCACGAAGGAGAAGTCGTTCTTCCCCTCCACGAGCACTTCGAGCCCGTCATGGGACTTGAAGGGCCGGGGCCGCTCCACGAATCCCCGTATCGGCACGTTGACCAGCACCGCGACCCCGGCCGCGAGCGGCGCCCACACCAGAGCGGCCACGTTCGAGGCCGCGTCCTCGCCGCCCCGGCGCCGCACACCCCACCAGCACCACAGCACCAGCAGCACGATCGCGAACAGCAGTCCGTACTCACCGACGAACTCCATGACCCGGTCGAACCAGTGCGGCGCGTCCTTGGCCAGGCCGTTGATGTCGTAGAGCAGCTCGACGTCGGGGTTCGACCCGGATTCGGCGAGTCCAGCCATGGTGCTGCGGCCCCTTCGTCATGTCCTCCGGCGCACCGAGCGCACGCCTCTTCTGCCACCCCCGTGGTCAGCTGTACGTCAACAGGAACGCACGTCCCCCGTTGATACGTTCCACACTCCACTGAATGATCACGCAGACGTTATCGAAGAGAGACACGTCGCCGCAGCTCAGGGCAGGGTTTCACGCTGGGTTCACACCCTCCCATTCACACCGTGGTGGGCAGCGCTTTCGCGCCATCCTCGGTGACCCGGGTGGCCCCGAAATAGTCGGGGGTGTCGATCGGGTCGAACCGGATCACGGCTCCCGTCCGCGGCGCGTCGATCATGTACCCGCCGCCCACGTAGATGCCCACGTGCCGAATCGCCCGCGAGTTGGTGAGGTCGTCCGAGAAGAACACCAGGTCCCCCGGCAGCAGTTCGTCCCGCGCGGGATGCGCCCCCGCGTTGTACTGGTCGTTGGCGACCCGCGGCAGCGTGATCCCCACGCTCTCGTACGCCGCCTTGGTCAGCCCCGAACAGTCGAACCGCCCGCCCTGATCGGCCGTCCCGTTCCCACCCCACAGATACGGCGTCCCGAGCTTCTTCTGCGCGTAGGCGATGGCCCCGGCGGCCTGCTCCGACGGATCGACACGGGTGGTGGGCGCGGCGAAGCTCTTCTCCAGGGTCGTGATCACCTTGACGTAGTTCTGCGTCTCCTTGTACGGCGGCACGCCCTGGTACTTGATCACCGCATAGGCCCCCGCGTTGTAGGAGGCCAGCATGTTCTCGGTCGGATCGCCGGGCACGTCCTTCACGTACGAGGCGAGGGAGCAGTCGTACGACGCCGCCGACGGAATCGCGTCCGCCGGGTCCCACACGTCCCGGTCCCCGTCCCCGTCCCCGTCGATGCCGTGGGTGGCCCACGTCCCGGGGATGAACTGCGCTATCCCCTGCGCCGCCGCCGCGCTCCGTGCCTGCGGATTGAACCCGCTCTCCTGGTACAACTGGGCGGCGAGCAGCGCGGGGTTGATGGCGGGGCAGAGATTGCCCCACTTCTGCACGATCGGCTGGTACGCCGCGGGCACGCTCCCCTTGGCGAGCTTCTTGGCACCGCCGCCCCCCGCACCGCCGGCCAGGTTCCCCGCGACGAGGTAGACCCCCACGACGAGCAGCATCACGAAGCCCATCCCCAGGGCAACCGCCACACCGGCACCGACCCACATCTTGCGCATGGTCCAACCATCCCCCATGGGCGCACCGTTCAGTGACGTTTCCCGGCCATGTCGCAGCGCACCTGACTGTGCCTCAGCCCGACACGGCCGCGAACACCCGAGAGGGGTCCAACGACGCAACCACTCGACAGGTTGCGCCCCCGCGTCATTGCCCGGTGTAACCTCACGTGATACACAGAGTGACCATACGACTCTTTTGCACACCGGTCCGCACCACCCGGCCAGGGCCCGGCGCGGACCGGTGGCAAGCTATTCGTACGAAACCCGCCAATCAATGACGCCAAGTCGACATGCGACGGTGCCATTGTCGGCGACAATGAGGCCTGACCTCTGCATGTCCGCAGAGGGTGCGGAACTACCCAACAGGGGCGGTGACTTACATGCTCTTTGCGGCCGACGAGGGAGACATCAACACCATCATCGGGGGGATCGCTCCGGACTGGGGCCCCTTCGGCAGCCTGGGCAACGAGGCCAAGGTGATGATCGAGGTGGTGATGGCCGTCGCCATCCTGCTCTGCCTCGGCATCGCCATCTGGGGCGCCGCCAAGCAGCGCATCGGTGCCACCGCGCTCCGGGACACCTTCAGCGCGGAGCAGGGCAAGGGCCTGATCATCGCGGGGCTGACGGGCGTGTTCATCATCGGCTCGCTCGGCACGCTCTTCACCATCGTGTACGGGATGGCCGTGTAGCCCGGCACAGCGACCGTCCTCCCCCTCCATCCCACCCGCCCGTCGTGCCAACCGGCTGAGGTTGCGTTTCCCTGATGTCGAGTCATAACACCGCGCCCGAGCGGGAACCAGCACGGCTACCGTCGTACGTACACGGCCGACCCGACGTCGAGGGGGCGTACGCGGCATGAGTCTCGGAGACGATCACCACTCGTCCGGCGATTACGGCGGCGCCGGTCAGACGCGGCTCCGGCTGCCGGAGGAGGAAGGCGGCCCCCGGCGCGGCGGCCGCTCCTCCTCGCGGAGCCTGGTCACCGTGGTCGGCGTCGTCGTCCTCCTCATCGCGGCGATCGCCTTCGCGAACCGTGGAGGAGACGATTTCGCATCCGCGGAGGGCGGCGACGGGGACAAGCCGAAGACGTCGTCGACGGCACCTTCGGGGACGCGCCCGGTACGGTCGGGCTTCGCCCATGACGAGCAGGGGGCACAGAGCGCGGCGGCGAACTACGCGGTGGCGCTCGTCTCGGCCGACATCCTCAAGCCGGCCCGACGAGCCGAGATCGTGCAGCAAGTCTTCGTGACTGACAAACAGGCCGCTCTCGCCGACAAGTTCGACAAGGTCTACAGCGAAAAGTTCCTCAGCACCATCGGCCTGGACAAGAACGGCAATGCCACAGGTGGCAACACCTACGTCTCGCGCACCATGCCGATCGGGACCAAGGCCACGCGGTACTCCGACACGAGCACGACCGTGGACGTCTGGTGCACGGGTGTGTTCGGCACAGCGGGTGAGAAGACCACCACCCCCGTCAGCAGCGACTGGTTCACCATGACCCTGCAGCTGCGCTGGGTGGACAGCGACTGGAAGGTCGAGTCCTTCTCACAGAAGGACGGCCCGGCGCCAGTGCCGGGCGACAACAAGGCCTCCAGCGCCGACGAGATGTCCAAGGCCGTCCAGGAGTACGGAGGGTTCACGTATGCCCGCTGACCAGCGCCGCGTACTCAAGGCCGCCGCTGCCTTGACCGCCGTACAGACCATGCTCGTGTTGCTCGCCACGCGCGCCGCCGCCGCACCCACACCGTCGCCGACCCCGGCGGACGACAACTGCGATCTCATCGTCGGCCCCGCCAAGGACTACTGCGAACGAGGCGAAGGCGGTGGCTCCGGGGGTGGTGGGGGAAGCACCCCCGACACCCTCCCCAGCACCCTCGACCCCCTCTCCTCCCTCGCCAAGGGCTGTGCCGACGCCGCCGCCTGGACCGTCGACACGCTGAGCGACGCTGTGAAGAACACCGCCGACGTGGACTTCACGAACGACACGTTCCTCAAGCAGTACGCCGTCGTCTTCGCCGCGTCCGCCTTCCTGACCCTGGTCCTCTGGCTGCTCGCGGTGGCCAAGCGTGCCGTCCGCGGCGTCCCGCTCACCACCGCGCTCTCCGAGGCGGTCGGGTTCCTCTGGCTCACCGTCCTGGCGTCGGCCTTCACGCCGTTGATCCTGTACACGGTCGTGTCGGCCACCGACGCCGTGACCGATGTCCTGGCCAAGGGCACCGGCGACCAGACGGACACGTTCTTCGGCACGTTCTCCCAGGCGTTGAAACAGGGCAACGACATCGGCGGCGGCCCGATCATGCTGATCCTGGTGTCGTTCGTGTCGATCGTCGCCGCGGGCGTCCTCTACCTGGAGCTGTACCTGCGCGCCGTCCTGCTCTACGTCGGCGCCCTGCTCGGCGTCGTCGTCTACGCGGGCCTGGTGGACAAGAACCTGTGGGGCCACGTCCGCCGCTGGGCCGGCATCATGATCGCGGTGATCATGGTCAAGCCCGTGATCGTGATCGTGCTGGGCCTCGCGGGCGCGCTGACCACGGAGGACGGGCCCGACTCCGTGGCCGCGATCGTGTCCGGCCTCGCCATCATCCTGCTCGCGATCTTCGCCTCGGCGATGATCTACCGCTTCGTCCCCGGCTTCGGCGACGAGATCGCCAACGGCCGCAACAACCGCATCATGCAGGGCGCCGAGGGCAAGGCCGCCGCCGTGATCAGCTCCCCGGCGAACCTGGTCGCCCAGGGCATCAGGACCCACAGCACCCGCCACAACGGCGACAGCGGCGGCGGACAGTCCTCGTCCGCCGCGGCCCGCCCCTCGAACCCCGCCTCCGGCGGAGTCGCCGCGCACAGCTCGCGCCCCTCGAACGGCGGCGGCGGAAATGTCCCCTCCGCCGCACCCGCACCGCGCTCGGGCAGCCCGGTGAACACGCCCCACGCAAGCAACACCCGCAACACTCGTAACAGCCAGAGCACAGGAGGTGACGGGCGTTGACGACCGAGTCCCACGTGTCCCATACGGTCACGCCCCGCCGTACGTATCTGATCGGCCGCGCCCGGCCGAACGCGATCGTCGGCCGCAACCGCGAGACCGGAGAGATCGCGCTGATCGTCGCGGGCGCGTTCCTCGGCATGATGTGCGGGCTCCTCGTCCCCGTCCTGTCCCTGCGCATCGTGCTGCTCGTCGGCTTCCCGATGCTCGCGCTGGCGGCGGTCTACGTGCCGTACAACCACCGGACCTTCTACCGCTGGTTCGAGATCAACCGCAGCTACAAGCGCACGCTCCGCAGGGGCACCACCTACCGTTCCGGCGCCATCGAGGCCGGTACCAGGCTCGACGGCCGGGAGATCGAGGTCGGCCCGCCGCCCGGCATCGGCCGCATCTCCTGGCTGGCGGCGCCCTTCGGGCCCGACGAGATCGCCGTACTGCTGCATGCCGACCGCAAGACGGTGACGGCCGCCATCGAGATCGAGGGGCCCGGCGTCGGCCTGCGCGACTCCGAGGACCAGGAAGCCCTCGTCGACCGCTTCGGCACCCTGCTCAAGCACGTGGCCAACGGCGACGGCTTCGTCACCCGCATCCAGATGCTCGCCCGCACCCTCCCTGCCGACCCGGACGCGCACGCCAAGGACGTCGCCCAGCGCGGCGACGACAGGTCACCGGCGTGGCTGCGGCAGTCGTACGACCAGTTGCAGTCGATGGTGTCCACCAGCAGCGAGCAGCACCGCGCCTATCTGATCGCCTGCATGCACTACAACCGCGAGCTGGCCGCCGAGGCGCACACCATGGCCCGCGCCGCCCGCCCCCACAGCGGACGCAAGCTGGACCGGGACGCCGGTCTCGCGGTCGTGATGGCGCGCGAGCTGACCGACATCTGCTCGCGCCTCCAGGAAGCCGACATCCGCGTACGCCAGCCGCTGGGCCAGGGCCGCCTCGCCTCCCTGATCCACGCCATGTACGACCCGGACCACCCGATCGACCACATCCAGGCGATGACCAAGCGCAACGCCTGGCCGGCCGAGCTGGACGCCATGGAGCCCACCTACCTCCAGGCCAAGACCCGCGAGTCCGCCACCCGCGCCCCCTGGTGCCACGCCACCGCGTGGATCAAGGAGTGGCCGATGACCCCGGTGGGCGTCAACTTCCTGGCACCCCTCCTCGTCCACACCCCGGACGTGATCCGCACGGTCGCCGTCACCATGGACCTCGAACCCACCGAGGTCGCCATCGAGCGCATGCTGACCGAGAAGACGAACGACGACGCCGAGGCGTCCCGCGCCGCCAAGATGAACCGCACCGTGGACCCCCGCGACATCGCCGCCCACGGCCGCCTCGACCAGCGCGGCGAGGACCTCGCCAGCGGCGCGGCCGGCGTCAACCTGGTCGGCTACATCACCGTCTCCTCCCGCAACCCCGAGGCGCTGGCCCGCGACAAGCGGACGATAAGGGCCTCGGCCGGAAAGTCGTACCTGAAACTGGAGTGGTGCGACCGTGAGCACCATCGCGCCTTCGTGAACACTCTTCCGTTCGCCACCGGCATCCGAAGGTAGGGGCTGAGCCTGATGCGGGACCCGCTGTCCGTCCTCACCGACGCCTTCACGTCCTTCCTCTTCGGGAAGGTGGAGACGACCCGCCTCCCCGTCCGCACGTCCACCGGCCAGGCCCAGGCCGTCTACCTGCCCACGGCCGCCCCCGGCCTCGGCGACTCCGGCGTGATCATCGGCCGCGAGGTCTACTCCGGCAAGGGCTACATCTACGACCCCTTCCAGTTGTACGGCCAGCAGCTCCCGGCCCCGCACTGGCTGGTCCTCGGCGAGTCGGGCAACGGCAAGTCGGCGCTGGAGAAGACGTACGTCCTGCGCCAGCTCCGCTTCCGCGACCGCCAGGTCGTCGTCCTGGACGCCCAGGGCGAGGACGGCGTCGGCGAGTGGAACCTCATCGCCGAGGAGCTGGGCATAACTCCCATCCGCCTCGACCCGATGGCCGCCCTGGACCACGGCATCCGCCTCAACCCGCTCGACCCGGCGATCACGACGACGGGCCAGCTGGCGCTGCTGCGGACCATCATCGAGGTCGCCATGGGGCACGGTCTGGACGAGCGCTCCGGCTTCGCGCTCAAGGTCGCGCACGCCTACGTCAACGAGACGATCGTCGAACGCCAGCCGGTCCTCACGGACATCGTCGAGCGGCTCCGCCACCCCGAGCCGGAGTCGGCCGAGGCGATGAACGTCGCCATAGACGACGTACGGGCCTGGGGCCTCGACGTGGCGCTGGTCCTGGACCGGCTCGTCGACGGCGACCTGCGCGGCATGTTCGACGGTCCGACGACCGTCGGCATCGACCTCGACGCCCCGCTCATCGTCTTCGACCTCTCCCACATCGACCGCAACTCCATCGCGATGCCCATCCTCATGGCCATCGTGGGCGTGTGGCTGGAGCACACCTGGATCCGGCCGGACCGGAAGAAGCGCATCTTCCTGGTCGAAGAGGCCTGGCACATCATCAACAGCCCGTTCGTGGCGCAGCTGTTCCAGCGGCTGCTGAAGTTCGGGCGCCGGCTGGGTCTGTCGTTCGTGGCGGTGGTGCACCACCTGTCGGACGTCGTCGACGGTGCGGCCGCCAGAGAGGCCGCGGCCATCCTCAAGATGGCCTCCACCCGCACCATCTACGCCCAGAAGGCCGACGAGGCACGGGCCACCGGACGCGTCCTCGGCCTGCCCCGCTGGGCGGTGGAGATCATCCCCTCCCTCACCCCCGGCATCGCGGTGTGGGACGTCAACGGCAACGTCCAGGTGGTCAAACACCTGATCACCGAGACCGAACGCCCCCTGGTCTTCACCGACCGCGCGATGACCGAGTCCTCCACCGACGTCACCGACGACGCCCTGCGCGCCGCGGAGCTGGAGGCGGAGGAGAGGGCGGCGGCGTTCATGGAGCAGCACATCGGCGACTCGTCGGAATCGACGGTGGCGTAGGACGCGAAACGGAGAGGCACCGGACGCATGACACCGGACGACCGCCGCGATCAGCGGCCGGCCCAGGGCGGCATTCCCGACGGCCTGCTGATCGGCATGCTGGCCTTCCTCCTCGGCATGACCCTGCTGGTGTGGACGGCGACCGGCCTGTCCGCCCTGTTCGCCCACGGCTCCTGGCCGCACGGCGTCAGCTTCACCGGCACCCCGCAAGCCATGCGCCACCTGATCGCCGAGCCTCACGACATCCCCGGCGCCTGGCCGGACACCCCCGAGACGGCACTCTCCGGATACGGGCTGTTCTGGGGGCTGTTCATCGGTCAGCTGATGGTGCTGGTGGTGCTGACGGTGTTCGTGATGGGCACGGTGGCGAGATGGCGAGTCGTACGGCAGCGCCGCCGCGAGGAGCCGGCACCGGCACCGGCTCCGACGGCGCAGGAGACGCCGGTCCAGGAGACCCGGGTCCAAGACGTACCGGTGCACGAGGTCCCCACCCCGAGGACCCCGCAACAGGCCCCACCCACCACGCCGGCCACGCCCGCTCCCCTGGCCACGTCCCAGCAGGCCGACCCTTCAGCGCCCGCAGCCAATGGCAAACGGGTGGGCGGGTGGGAAACCCACCGCGTCGAAGGCGCGGTGCACTACGGCCCTCGGGACAGCCGCCACGAAACCGCAACCGCCGCCCTGCGCGACGCGGAGGCCGCCGCCCTCGTCATCACCTCCAACCCCGCCCTCTGGTCGGAGACCAAGGACGCCCGCGCGAAACTCGGCCCCACCCACCTCTACGACCCGAACCACCTCTGCGACACCCCCGCCCGCTTCCACTGGTCCCCCACCGCGGGCTGCGAGGACAGGGAGACGGCCACCGCCAGAGCCGCCGCCCTGCTCACACCGGTCCGCCCCACCGCCCGGCTCGACCAGGCGGTCGGTGACACGGCGGAACTGCTGCTGCGCAGCTACCTCCACGCCGCCGCCATCGACGGCCGCACCGTACGCCACGTGCACCGCTGGTCACAGGGGCTCCAGGTCCAGGACGCCGTCCGCATCCTGCGCACCCATCCCAAGGCCGCCCCCGGTTCCGCGGGAGAACTCGAAGGGTCCCTCACCGCCCACCCCGAGCGCCGGGACATGGCCCAGCAGCTGACCGCCCGGGCCCTGGCCGCACTCTCCACGGTCAATATCCGCGAGGCGTGCACTCCCAACCGAAGTGATGCCCTCGCCTTGGATTCCTTCGTCCACGAACAGGGCACGCTTTACGTGGTGGGTGAATCCATTGAGGACCCCCGCACGAGCCCGGGCGCGATGCCGCTGCTGACGGCGCTCGTCTCCAGCGTGGTCGAGCGCGGCCGGCGCATGGCCGAACGGTCATCCTCCGGTCGCCTCGACCCACCAATGACGCTCGTCCTGGACGACGTCGCGGCCGTGGCCCCGCTCCCCCAGCTCCCGGAGCTGCTGGCCGCCGGCTCGGACCTCGGGATGCCGACCCTGGCCCTGCTCCGCTCCCGGGAACAGGGCCGCGCCCGCTGGCCCCACGACGAGCTGCCCGTCTGACCGGAGCGCGGGGCGGGTCAGCGCTCGAGCACGTACTCCAACTCGTGGTCGCCGGGCCCGCCCACCAGCGGCACCGTCCGCCCGCTCGGCACGAACCCGGCCTTGCGATAGGCGCCCTGCGCCCGCCCGTTGTCCGGATGCACGATGAGCCGCATCCGTTCCAGGCCGTTCGCCCGGGCCCACTCGAGACCGGCGTCGAACAGCGCCTTGGTCAGCCCGCTCCCCCGCCACTCGGGCCGCACGAACACCCCGACGACGTGCCCCTGCCGCCGCTCCACCGGGAACCCGGCCCAGTCCGTCGTCCCGGCCTCCTCCACGAACACGGTCAGCGTGCCGAGCCACAGCCCGCCGGGCCCCACGGCAACGAGCTGCTGGGCCCCGGAGGCCCCCTCGGCACCCCTGGCCGCCCGCTCCCGCCAGAAGGAGTCCGGCCGCGCGGCCGCGTCGTCGTACGTCTCCAGGTACGCGAGGTCCGCGACCGGATCCCGCAGGGCCCGCAGCCGCAGCTCCTTCACCGCGGGCCACTCGTCGGCGCGTATGGAGCGAATCACGTAGTCACCGGGGACCGAGGCACTCATGCCGGTCACCGTAATACCCGGGTACTACGCCCCTCACCTCATATACGGCCCCCGGGCGGACGCCCGTCGCGCCCCGACGCCCGACCATGGTCGGATGGAGCCCGTGAAGCCGGTGCCGGAAGACCGAGCCGCCGAACCCCTCACCGAGTACGTCCAGCGCGTCAACCGGCGGATCCGGTCCTTCGACCACCGCCATCCGCTCGTGTGGGACCTCAATCTCACGGGCTTCTGGGTCCTGGCCGCCTTGATCGACGCCACCGGCGGCGGCTGGCGCACCATCGCCCACGACCCCGACGTTCCCATCGGCCTCGTCCTCGTGCTCAGCCTCGCCCTCTCCGTCCCCGTCCTCTGGCGCCGCAGCCACCCCGGAACCGCCCTCCTCGCCACTCTGCCTCCGGCACTGGTGAGCGCCTGGTCCGGCGCCGCCCTCCAGGCCGCCCTCCTCCAGCTCCTGCTCGTCCACCACATCGCCCTGCGCACGCCGCTGCGCAACCTATGGTGGGCGGTGCCCCTGACGCTGGCCCCGGCCGGCGTCACGATCGCCCGCTACGGAGACAGCGCGGGCCCCTGGAACCAACAGCTGGGCTCACAACTCGTCTCCATCGGCGTGGCCGCCCTCATCGGCATCACCGTGCGCACCCGTCGCGACTACACCGCCGCCCTGGAGGACCGCGCCCGCCGCCTGGAGACCGAACGCGACCAGCAGGTCCGGCTCGCCGCCGCGGCCGAACGTGCGCGCATAGCCCGGGAGATGCACGACATCATCGGTCACAACCTCTCCGTCATCACCGGCCTCGCGGACGGCGGCCGGTACGCCGCCGCCAAGACCCCCGACCGGGCCGCCCAGGCCCTGGACGCCATCGGCACCACCAGCCGCCAGGCCCTGGGCGAACTACGCCGCCTCCTGGACGTCCTGCGCGACGACACCCACGACGGCACCGGCCCGACCCCCGAACTGGCCCCGCAGCCCGCCCTCACCGACCTCGACCGCCTCCTCGACGGCGTACGCCGGGCCGGTCTCCCCGTCCGCACCAGCATCAAGGGCGAGCCGGCGCTCCCCGAGGGTCGCCAGCTCACGCTCTACCGCGTCATCCAGGAAGCCCTCACCAACACCCTCAAGCACGCCGGCCCGGACGCCACGGCCCACATCGAGCTGTCCTACGAGGCGGGCGGTGCCGTCACCCTCACCGTCACCGACACGGGCCGAGCCGCCCAGGTACCGTTCCCCGCTCTCTCCGGCGGCCGCGGCCTGCCCGGGATGCGCGAGCGAACCTCCCTGTACGGGGGCACACTTGAGGCCGGCCCACGCCCGGCCCCCGAGCACGGCTGGCGCGTCCGTCTGCACCTACCGGAGGAATCCCCGCAGTGACCACCGTCCTCATCGCCGACGACCAGCCACTCCAGCGCTTCGGCTTCCGCATGCTTCTGGAGAGTCAGGAGGACATGACAGTCGTGGGCGAGGCGGCCAACGGCGCCGAAGCGACCCGGATGACGGGCGAGCTCCGCCCCGACGTCGTCCTCATGGACGTCCGCATGCCCGGCCTGGACGGCATCGAGGCCACCCGCCGCATCGTCGCGGGCGGCGCCCGCACCCGCGTCCTCATCCTCACCACCTTCGACCTGGACGAGTACGCCTACTCCGGCCTGCGCGCCGGCGCCTCCGGCTTCCTCGTCAAGGACGCCCAGCCGGAGGAACTCCTCTCCGGCATCCGTGCGGTGGCCACGGGCGACGCGGTGGTCGCCCCGAGCCTGACCCGCCGGCTGCTCGACGCATACGTCCACCACCTGCCGGTCGGCGCCGCAGCCGCCGACGCGCCCGGGTCACCCGATCCGCGCCTGAGCGCACTCACCGAACGCGAGACCGAGATCCTGCGGGTGATGGGCCAGGGCTGGACCAACACGGAGATAGCCGAGCGCCTCCACCTCGCCGAGTCGACGGTGAAGACGCACGTGGGCCGCATCCTGGCCAAGACGGGGTCGAGGGACCGTGTCCAGGCCGTCATCCTGGCCTACGAGACAAAGCTGGTGGGTTAAGGACTTGAGGGTGTGATCGACCTCGGCACCGTAAACGCAGAAAGCCCCGCACCGTTCCCGGTGCGGGGCATTCCCGTAATAATTGTTCGGCGGCGTCCTACTCTCCCACAGGGTCCCCCCTGCAGTACCATCGGCGCTGTAAGGCTTAGCTTCCGGGTTCGAAATGTAA
>JODU01000032.1 GCA_000720845.1 Kitasatospora aureofaciens
ACCCCCCAACCCCCAACCCCCGCAGACCGGAGACGCCCCGATGAGCCGACCCCACACCCGCACCACCGGACTCACCCCGGCCCGCAGACTCACCGCCCCCCTGACCGCAGGCCTGCTCACGCTCGGCGCGCTCACCGCCCTGCCCGCGGCGCAGGCACACGCCGTCGGCAGCGTCGTGAAGGTCACGGGCGGCCAGGGCAACTGGCAACTGACCGTCGACGGCAGCCCCTACACGGTCAAGGGCCTCACCTGGGGACCGTCCCCCGCCGACGCCGACCGGTACATGCCCGACCTGGCGTCCATGGGCGTCAACACCATCCGCACCTGGGGCACCGACGCGAGCAGCCGCCCGCTCCTCGACTCCGCCGCCGCCCACGGCGTCAAGGTCATCGCCGGCTTCTGGCTCCAGCCCGGCGGCGGCCCGGGCAGCGGCGGCTGCGTCAACTACCTCACGGACACGGCGTACAAGGACCAGATGCTCGCCGAGTTCCCGCGCTGGGTGCAGGAGTACAAGGACCACCCGGGCGTCCTGATGTGGAACGTCGGCAACGAGTCGGTGCTCGGCCTGCAGAACTGCTACAGCGGCGACGAGCTGGAGCGCCAGCGCGACGCCTACACCACCTTCGTCAACGACGTCACCAAGAAGATCCACGCCGTCGACCCGAACCACCCGGTCACCTCCACCGACGCCTGGGTCGGCGCATGGCCGTACTACAAGAAGAACGCCCCCGACCTCGACCTGTACGCCGTCAACTCCTACGACGCCGTCTGCGACGTCCGGACCGCCTGGGAACAGGGCGGGTACACCAAGCCGTACATCGTCACCGAGTCGGGACCGGCCGGCGAGTGGGAGGTGCCGGACGACGCCAACGGCGTACCGAAGGAGCCCACCGACCAGGCCAAGGCACAGGGGTACACCGACGCGTGGGACTGCGTCACCGGGCACCGCGGCGTCGCCCTGGGCGCGACCCTGTTCCACTACGGCACCGAGTACGACTTCGGCGGCATCTGGTTCAACCTGCTGCCCGCGGGACAGAAACGGCTGTCGTACTACGCCGTGAAGCGGGCCTACGGCGGTGACACCTCCGGCGACAACACCCCGCCCGTCGTCGGCGGCTTCGGCGTCGAGGGCGACGCGGGCAAGGTGCAGGCCGGCAAGGACCTGGTCCTGACCGTGCGCGCCACCGACCCGGACGGCGACCCGATCGCGTACGAGGTGCTGGCCAACAGCAACTACATCGACCAGGGCAAGCAGTTGACCACGCTCCCCGCCACCGACCTCGGCGGCGGACGCCTCAAGGTCACGGCCCCCGACCGGCCGGGCGTGTGGAAGCTGTACGTCAAGGCCACCGACGGCAAGGGGAACGCAGGCGTCGAGACCGTGTCGGCGCGGGTCGTGCCGCCGGCCGTGGACGGCACCAACGTGGCCCTCGGCAAACCGGCCACCGCGTCCTCCTTCCAGCCCGGCTACGGCGACTGCCCCTGCACCGCGGCCAACGCAGTGGACGGGAACCCGAACACCCGGTGGGCCAGTGACTGGAGCGACCCGCAGTGGGTCCAGGTGGACCTCGGCACGCGCACCGCGTTCCGGCACGTCCAGCTGTACTGGGAGGCCTCCTACGCCAAGGCCTACACCGTCCAGACCTCCGACGACGGACAGAACTGGCGGACCGTGTCCACGGTGACCGACGGCAACGGCGGTGTCGACACCCTCGACGTCGCAGGTACCGGCCGCTACGTCCGCGTCAACGGGACCGCACGCGGCACGGGTTACGGCTACTCGCTGTACGAGTTCGGCGTCTACAGCTGACGCCGGGGACGAGATCGGATGGGGGAGACCCGGGTGGGCACGAGTGATGAAGAGATCGACCGGCTGCTCGGCAAACTCACACCGCACGCCCGCGCACTGCTGCTCAGCGGCGCCACGACCTGGCGCACCCGGGCGGAACCGGCCGTGGGTCTGCGGGAGCTGGTGATGTCGGACGGCCCGGCGGGCGTACGGGGCGAGGCCTGGGACGAGCGGAACACCTCCGTCCTGCTGCCGTCCGCCTCGGCGCTCGCCGCCACCTGGGACGAGGCACTGGTCGAACGCCTCGGCGGTCTGCTCGCCGCCGAGGCCCTGCGCAAGGGCGTGGACGTCCTCCTCGCCCCCACCCTCAACCTGCACCGCAGTCCGCTGGGCGGCCGGCACTTCGAGTGCCTCTCCGAGGACCCCGAACTGACCGGCCGCATCGGAGCCGCGCTGGTCCGCGGTGTGCAGGCCCACGGCGTGGCCGCCACCGCCAAGCACTACGTGGCCAACGACTCCGAGACCGACCGCCTCACCGTCGACGTGCGGGTGGGCGAGCGGGCGCTGCGGGAGGTCTACCTCGCGCCCTTCGAGGCGGCGGTGGCCGCGGGGGTCCGGCTCGTCATGGCGGGATACAACGCGGTCAACGGCACCACCATGACCGCGAACGCCCTGCTCACCGATCCGCTGAAGAGCGAGTGGGGCTTCGACGGAGTCGTCGTCTCCGACTGGGGCGCGGTGCGCGGCACCGTCGACACCGCCCGCGCCGGTCTCGACCTCGCCATGCCCGGGCCCGACGGCCCCTGGGGCGAGGCGCTGGCACGGGCGGTGACCGACGGCGACGTACCCGAGGCGGCCGTCGACGACAAGGCACGTCGACTGCTGCGGCTCGCGGCCTGGCTGGGAGCGCTGGGCGGGCACGACGCGCCTCCACCGGGGGCCCCGGACAGACCGTCCGGCGCACAGGGTCCGCCACTGCCGCCCGACGCGGAGGGCCCCTCGGACCGGGTCGCGTCGGGCCGGGCTCCGTCGTCCGGCGTGGAGCGGGTGCTGGGCCCGGTCCTGCCGCCGGGTGCGGGGTTCGCGTCGGCTTCGGCTCCTTCGCCCGGTGCGGAGGTCTGGCCGGGTGGGGTTTCGCCGTCCGGCGCGGAGGGCCCCTCGGGCCCGGCCGCGTTGCCCGGTGCGGGAGATTCGTCGCCTTCGGCTCGTCCGCCTGGTGCGGAGGGTTCCTCGGACCGGGTCGCGGCGTCCGGTGCGGAGGGTCCGTCGGGCCGGGCTCCGTCGCCCGGCGCGCGGCGGGTGCCGGGCCCGGTCCTGCCGCCGGGTGCGGGGTTCGCGTCGGCTTCGGCTCTCGCACCCGGCGTGGAGGTTTCCTCCGGCCGGGTCGCGGTGCCCGGTGCGGGGACGTCCGCTGTCCCGGACCCGGCATGCGTCGGCGACGCCCGTGCCCTGGCCCGGCGTGCCGTTGCCGCAGGTACCGTGCTGCTGGACAACAAGGGCGTCCTGCCGTTCGATCCCGAGAGCCTCGGGACGGTCGCCGTGATCGGCGCGCATGCCGCGCGGACCCGTACCCAGGGCGGCGGCAGCGCGGGTGTCTTCCCGCAGGACGAGGTGTCCGTCCTGGACGGCATCCGGGCCGCCCTGCGCGGCCGGGCCCGCGTCGTCCACGTCCCGGGCCCCCGGCCGGACGGCCCCGCGCCTCCACTGGACCAGAGCACCTGCACCGACCCGCGCTCCGGACTGCCCGGCGTGCTGCTGCGGATGCTGGACGCGGACGGCCGCGAGCTGTACGCCGAGCGGCGTCGTGGCGGGCGGCTGCTGGAGCCCCGCCTGGTGCCGGGCGCGCACACCGTCGAGATCCGCGCCCGGCTGCGCCCCCGCACCGGGGGCTCCTGGACCCTGGGCGTGGCCGGCTTCGGCCGGATGAGCCTGACCCTGGACGGACGCACCCTGCTGGAGGGCGACTTCCCGCCCCTCACCGACGACCCGGCGGTCGTGCACGTCAACCCGCCCGCCCAGTACGCCACCGCGGACCTCGCCGTCAGCCGGGACGCCCTGCTGGTGGCCCGCCGCGAGCTGGCACCCGGCACCGGACGGGCGACCGTCGTCGTCGCGGCGCCACCCGCCCCGGACGTGACCGCGGCGCTGTCCGAGGCCGCCCGCGCGGCGGGGGCGGCGGAGGCGGCGGTCGTGGTCGTCGGCACCACCGAGCACGGGGAGTCGGAGGGCTACGACCGTACGGTCCTGGCGCTCGGCGCCACCCAGGACGCGCTGGTCCGTGCCGTCGCGGCCGCCAACCCGCGCACGGTCGCCGTCGTCAACAGCGGTGGCCCGGTGGAGCTGCCGTGGCGGGAGGAGGCGGGCGCGGTGCTGCTGGCCTGGTTCCCCGGGCAGGAGGGCGGCGCCGGACTCGCCGACGTGCTCCTCGGCCGGGCCGAGCCGGGCGGACGGCTGCCCACCACCTGGCCGGCCGTCCTCGCCGACGCCCCGGTCACCCGCACCCGTCCGGACGGTGGCCGCCTCGACTACGACGAGGGCCTGCACCTCGGCTACCGGGGCTGGCTGCGCCACCACCGCCCGCCCGCCTACTGGTTCGGCCACGGGCTCGGCTACACCACGTGGACCTACGAGGCGCTGACCGTCCCGCCGCTGACCCGCGCGGGCGACGACCTCACCGTGCGCGTGCGGGTGCGCAACACCGGGTCCCGGGCGGGCCGGGAGGTCGTGCAGGTGTACCTGGCCCGGCCCGCCTCGGCGCTCGACCGTCCCGCGCGGGCACTCGGCGGGTACGCCGCCGTGCGGGCCAGCCCGGGAGAGACGGTGACCGCGACGGTACGGGTCCCGGCGCGGGCGCTGTGCCACTGGTCGGTGGCGGAGCACGCCTGGCGCTCGGAGCCGGGGCCCTGCCGGGTGCTGGCCGGGAGGTCGGCGGGGGATGTGCCGCTGGTCGCGGAGCTGGAGGTGGTGCCCCCGCCCCCGGCGTGAGGCGACGGAGAGCGCTCTACCACGCGCCGGACCCCGCCCGTTAGGGTGCGGGCATGAGCAGACAGGCCCCGACCCTGGAGGACGTGGCCCGGGAGGCCGGCGTCTCCCGGGCCACCGTCTCGCGGGTGGTCAACGGCGTCCGCAACGTGGACCCGGCCATCCAGGACCTGGTCCGCCGGGCCATCGAACGGACCGGGTACGCGCCCAACCAGGCCGCCAGGCAGCTGGTCACCCGGCGCACGACGACCGTCGCCCTGGTCGTCTCGGGCGCGGGCGACGCCTCGGACACGGAACACAACGCGTTCGCCACCCGGGTGTTCGCCGACCCCTTCTTCGGTCGCGTCGTCGCAGGCGTGGTCGGGCACCTGCGGCCGCGCAGGATGCACCCGGTGCTGATGTTCGCCGAGACGCCCGAGGCCCGGCAGGAGGTGGTGGCCTACCTCAGGCAGGGCGGAGCGGACGGCGCGCTGGTGGTGTCCACGCACCCCGACGATCCGCTGCCCGCGCTGCTCGCCGGTGCCGGGCTGGCGGCGGTGCTGTTCGCCCGTCCGGGCCGTCCGGTGCCGCTCAGCCACGTCGACCTGGCCCACCGCGACGGCGGCCGGCTCGCCGCGGAGCACCTGCTGGAGCGGGGGTGTGGCCGGATAGCCACCGTCACCGGCCCGCTGGCGGTCGCGGCCAGCCAGGAGCGCCTGGCCGGCTTCCGCGACACCCTGGCCCGGCACGGGCACCCGTACGTGCCGGTGGCGGAGGGCGGCTTCACCGTGGACAGCGGCATGGCCGCGATGACGTCGCTGCTCGCCGAACACCCGGACACCGACGGCGTGTTCACGGCCAACGACCTGATGGCCCAGGGCGCCGTACAGGTGCTGCGCGACCGCGGTCGCCGGGTGCCGCAGGACGTCGCGGTCGTCGGCTTCGACGACTCCAGCGTGGCCGTCACCTGCCGGCCCCGGCTGACCACCGTACGGCAGCCGGTGGAGGAGATGGCGGCCGCGATGGCCCGCCTCCTCGACGACCACATCACGGGCGCCCGCACCGAACCCACGTCGCTGATCTTCGACCCGGAACTGGTGGTACGGGACTCGGCGTAGCACCGGGGCCCGCGTTCCGGCCCGCGTCAGGGACGGTCAGGGGAGCGCGGCCTCGATGTGCGCGAGGTGGGCGGCGAGGATCTCCTCGAAGGCGGCGCCGCGGTCCGCACCGAGCGGGCGGATCTCGCGGGCGAAGTGGGCCAGGGCGGGGAAGCGCTCGGGATCGGCGCCCAGTACCGCGACCCGGAACTGCTCCATGCCCTGCTCGTGCTCCTCGGTGCCGACGGCGCCGAACCCGCCCTCGGCGGTGATCAGCGAGGCGATCAGGATCACGAGCCGGTGGTAGCGCGCCGGGATCTCGTCGTCGGGCAGGCCCGAGGCGCGCAGGGCCTGCAGCACCTCTTCCATCATCAGCCGGGAACCGGTGCCACCCGATCCGTGGCGCCCCCAGACCGCGGCGAGCTGGGGCTGCTGCCCGAAGGCCTCGCGCAGACGCAGGGCCACGGAGGTGAGGCGCTGCTTCCAGTCGCCCTCCGGCCGGTAGCCGTCCATGGCGGAGAGCAGGATCCGGTCGGCGACCGCACGCAGCAGCTCGGTCTTGTTGCGGAAGTGCCGGTAGAGACTGGAGGAGTCGGTCCCCAGCGCCGCGGCGAGCTTGCGCACGCTGAACGTCTCGGCGTCGCCCGTGAGCAGCAGCTCCGCCGCCGCGTCCAGGATCTGCTCGGTCGACCAACGCCTGCGGCCAGCCATCTCGTCGTTCTCCCTGTCGCTCTCGTCCGCCCTCCCCGTCGGCCCAGCCTAGTCCACGCACCTGCCGCTGCACGCGCCGCGCGCAGCCCCCTCACCCCCCGCCCCGCTGCCCCGCCAGCCTCCCCCCGAGCGCCGCCCGCCACGCCGGGGCCGGCGCGGGGGAGTCGACCGGCAGACGCCGGCCGCCGCGGGCGAAGAACGCCGCCAGCGGCAGGATCGCGGCGCCCACCGTCACCGCGTCGGGGCCGAGCCGGCCGAGCGCGATGCCCACCCGTCCGGCGGGGTGCCGCAGGGCGTGGGCCAGCGTGTGGGCCCGTACCGACTCCAGGAACACCGGGCCGAGTTGGAGCCCGGCCCAGCCGCCCACCAGGATCCGCTCGGGCTGGAAGAGGTTGACCAGGTCGGCCAGCCCCGCGCCCAGGTACTCGGCGGTCTCCGCCAGCACCCGTGCCGCCACCGGGTCCGGAGCGCCTCCGTCCCCGGGCCGGGCCGCAGCCAGCATGGCGGTCAGCGCGGCCTCCTCGTCGGTGCCGGGCGGCGGCTCACCGCCCGCCTCCCGCCACCGCGCCAGCAGGGCCTCCGCGCCGGCGTACGCCTCCAGGCACCCCCGCGCTCCGCACCGGCAGCGGCGCCCCCGGACCCGTACCGTCAGGTGCCCCCACTCCACCGCACGCCCCTGCTCCACCTCGTCGGTGACGACGCACGCGCCGACCCCGGAGCCGAAGAGCACGACCACGGCGTTGTGCGCGCCGCGTCCGCCGCCGAACCACATCTCGGCCTGCCCCAGCGTCCTGGCGCCGTTCTCGATGAACAGCGGTACGTGCGGGGCCAGTCGGCCCGAGCGGCGCAGCAGCGCCTCCAGCGGGACCGCGTCCCAGCCGACGGTCTGGCCGTGCACCAGGGTGCCGTCGGCCGTGCGCTCGACGATCCCGGGGACGCCGATGCCGACGCCCAGCAGCTCGCTGGGGCCCTGCGCCGGGCCGTGGGCGGCGAGCACCTCCGCGACGCCGTCGAGGATGTGCCCGGCGACGACACCGACGTCGTACGAGCGCGACCCGTGACCCGGCAACGCGCGTTCCGTACGGGCCAGTTCGGCCATCGACAGGTCGAACAGCTCCACGCGCACACGGGTCTCGCCGACGTCGACCCCGACGAGGCGCCCCCGGTCCGCCGCGACGCGGACGAGGGTGCGCGGCCGGCCGCCGTCCGCGCCGAGGGTGCCCGCCTCCTCCACCAGCCCGTCGGCCATCAGCTCGGCGACCACGTTGCTGACGGAACCCGAACTCAGTCCCGCCGCCGAGCCCAGCGCGAGCCGGCTCATCGGCCCGTCGAAATACAACCGTTGCAGAACGGTGCTGCGGCTCTCCCGCCGCAGGTCACGGACCGTACGCCCGCCGTGCCTGGCCATCCGGCCCCTTCCTCTGGTGCCCTCGCGAGACCGCCGAAGCTGCGCGAGACCTTGACGAGTCTTTCTCTCGGGGTTTAACTCACGTCCTAAATTAAGCCATGAGGGGCTTCGGAAGAGAACAGCCGAGGCCGCCGTCGGGACTTCCCGACCGACTCCCGGAAGGAACCCAGGAGCCATGCGCAGCATCCGAGCCGCGGCCGTAGGCGCCGTCACCATGTCTCTCGCACTCGCCGCCACGGCCTGCGGAGGGGGCTCCTCCTCGGGCGGCGGATCCAACGACTCGCCGAAGGAACTCACCTACTGGGCGTCCAACCAGGGCGCCAGCGTCGAGGTCGACAAGAAGGTGCTCCAGCCCGAACTCGACAAGTTCGAGAAGGAGACCGGCATCAAGGTCAAGCTGGAGGTCGTGCCCTGGTCCGACCTGCTGAACCGGATCCTCACCGCCACCACCTCGGGACAGGGCCCCGACGTCCTGAACATCGGCAACACCTGGAGCGCCTCCCTCCAGGCCACCGGCGCACTGCTGCCCTGGGACGCGAAGAACTTCGAGAAGATCGGCGGC
This sequence comes from Kitasatospora aureofaciens, assembly GCA_000720845.1. Classification (GTDB taxonomy): domain Bacteria; phylum Actinomycetota; class Actinomycetes; order Streptomycetales; family Streptomycetaceae; genus Streptomyces. The sequence goes on from JODU01000032.1 coordinate 8,529, forward strand.
AGGGACCGCTTCGTCGACTCCGCGCTCGGCTCCACCGGTGTCGAGGGGCAGGACCCCGCCGCGGTCCCGCTGTACTCGATGGCGTACGCGCTCTACTACAACAAGCAGATGTTCGCCGACGCCGGCATCACCAAGCCCCCGGCCACCTGGGACGAGCTGGTCGCGACCGGCAAGAAGATCTCCAAGGACGGCAAGTGGGGCCTGGGCGCCGAGGGTTCCAACCTGTCCAACAACATCCACCAGGTCTTCGTCCTCGCCAAGCAGCACGGCGCCGACTTCTTCACCGCCGAAGGCAAGCCCGACTTCACCTCCGACGGGGTCGTCGCGGCCGTCAAGCAGTACGTCGACCTGATGGCCGTGGACAAGGTCGTCGCCCCCGGCAACGCCGAGTACGCGCAGAACCAGTCCCTCAGCGACTTCGCCAAGGGCAAGACCGCGATGGTGCTGTGGCAGACCGCCTCCGCCACCTTCAAGACCATGGGCATGAAGGACGACGAGTGGGGCGTCGCCCCCGCGCCCGTCCCGTCCGGGGCCCCGGGCGCCGGCAAGGCCACCAACTCCATGGTCGCCGGCATCAACATGGCCGTCTTCAAGAACAGCGACAACCTCGACGGCGCCACCGAGTTCGTGAAGTTCATGACCGGCGACGCCGAGCAGAAGGTCCTCAACAAGGCCTACGGCTCCATCCCGCCGGTCAAGGCCGCCCAGTCCGACCCCGCGTTCAACACCCAGGGCACCGCCGTGCTGCGCCAGACCCTCGCCACCAGCGCCGCCGCGCTGCCCCAGGTGCCCGACGAGTCGCAGTTCGAGACCGCGGTCGGCACCGCCGTCAAGGAACTGTTCGCCGACGCCGCGGCCGGCCGCGAGGTGACCACCGAGTCCGTCAAGGAGAAGCTCGCCAAGGCACAGCAGCAGATGCCCAACAAGTGAGCACCTGCACCAGGGGCACGACCCCCATCCCGAACCCCGTTCCACCGACTCCGACACGGACACGGACCCAGCCATGACCACCACGACCGCCTCGGCGCGGCCCGGCGAGCGGACGGTCGGCAAGAGCTCCCCCGGGACGGCGCGCGGACCCCGCCGCCGTCCCGGGCGGATCCGCCGCATCGGCCTGCCCTACCTGCTGCTCCTGCCGGCCCTGCTCCTCGAACTCCTGGTCCACCTGGTGCCGATGGTCATCGGCATCGTGATGAGCTTCAAGGAACTCACCCAGTTCTACATCCGCGACTGGACCACCGCCCCGTGGACCGGCCTCGACAACTTCACCATGTCGGTGGACTTCGACGCCCCCGTCGGCGAGGCGCTGCTCCACTCCTTCCTCGTCACCTGCGCCTTCACGGTCCTCTCCGTCGGCCTGTGCTGGCTGATCGGTACCGCCGCCGCGATCTGCATGCAGGACACCTTCCGCGGCCGGGGCCTGCTCCGCGCGATCTTCCTGGTGCCGTACGCCCTGCCCGTCTACGCCGCCGTCATCACCTGGGCGTTCATGTTCCAGCACGACAACGGCCTGGTGAACCACGTCCTGCACGACCAGCTCGGCCTCACCGACAAACCCTCGTTCTGGCTGATCGGCGACAACAGCTTCGTCGCGCTGCTCGTGGTGTCGGTCTGGAAGGGCTGGCCGTTCGCCTTCCTGATCGTCATGGCCGGACTCCAGAACATCCCCAAGGAGCTGTACGAGGCCGCAGCCCTGGACGGCGCCGGCGTCTGGCAGCAGATCCGCCGCATCACCCTGCCGTCGCTGCGCCCCGTCAACCAGGTCCTCGTCCTGGTGCTGTTCCTGTGGACGTTCAACGACTTCAACACGCCGTTCGTCCTGTTCGGCAAGGCCGCACCGGAGGCCGCCGACCTGATCTCCATCCACATCTACCAGTCGTCGTTCGTCACCTGGAACTTCGGCACCGGCTCCGCGATGTCGGTCCTGCTGCTGCTCTTCCTGCTGCTGGTGACGGGTGTGTACCTGTTCCTGACCTCCAGGACCACGCGGGCGCCCCGCACCGCCCGGGAAAGGAAGACGGCCGATGTCTAGGTCCCCGATCGCGGCGCCGCGCTCCTTCACGTGGACCCGCCGCGTCTTCCTCACCCTGCTCACCGGATTCGTCCTGCTGCCGGTGTACGTCATGGTCTCCAGCTCGCTGAAGCCGCTGGAGGACGTCTCCAGCCAGTTCCACTGGCTGCCGAGCGACCTCACCGTCCGCCCCTACATCGACATCTGGTCGACGGTCCCGCTGGCGAAGTACTTCGTGAACTCGCTGATCGTGGCCGGCGCCGCGACCGTCTGCTCCGTCGTGATCGCGGTCTTCGCCGCCTACGCCGTCAGCCGCTACGAGTTCCGCGGCAAGCGCGTCTTCTCGGTGACCGTCCTGTCCACGCAGATGTTCCCGGGCATCCTCTTCCTGCTGCCCCTGTTCCTGATCTACGTCAACATCGGCAACGCCACCGGCATCGCCCTGTTCGGCTCCCGCGGCGGCCTCATCCTCACCTACCTGACCTTCTCCCTGCCCTTCTCCATCTGGATGCTCATCGGGTACTTCGACTCGGTGCCCCGCGACCTGGACGAGGCGGCCCTCGTGGACGGCTGCGGGCCGCTGCGCGCCCTGTTCAAGGTGGTCGTCCCCGCCGCCATCCCCGGCATCGTCGCGGTCGCCGTCTACGCCTTCATGACTGCCTGGGGCGAGGTCCTGTTCGCCTCGGTCATGACCAACGACGCCACCCGCACCCTCGCGGTCGGACTCCAGGGCTACTCCACGCAGAACGACGTGTACTGGAACCAGATCATGGCCGCCTCGCTGGTCGTGAGCGTCCCCGTGGTCGCGGGCTTCCTGCTCCTCCAGCGCTATCTCGTGGCGGGGCTGACGGCCGGAGCCGTCAAGTGAGCGCCGTTCCGCCGCACTCCGCTGTTCCCCAACCCGAAAGGACCTTCGTGACCATCGACTTCGCCGCACTCCCGGACGACTTCCTGTGGGGCACGGCCACATCGGCGTACCAGATCGAGGGAGCCGTGGCGGAGGACGGACGTTCGCCGTCGATCTGGGACACCTTCTCGCACACCCCCGGGAAGATCGACAACAACGACCACGGCGACGTCGCCTGCGACCACTACCACCGCACCCACGAGGACATCGAGCTGATGCGGCGGCTGGGCACCAACGCCTACCGCCTCTCCGTCGCCTGGCCGCGCGTCCTGCCGGGCGGCGACGGCCCGGTCAACGCGAAGGGCCTCGCTTTCTACGACCGGCTCGTCGACGACCTGCTGGCGGCCGGCATCACCCCGTCCGTCACCCTCTACCACTGGGACCTGCCGCAGACGCTCCAGGACCGGGGCGGCTGGCCCGAGCGCGCGACCGCCGAGCGCTTCGCGGCGTACGCCTCCGTCGTCGCCGAACGCCTCGGCGACCGCGTCGGTCACTGGGCCACCCTCAACGAGCCGCTGTGCTCGGCCTGGATCGGCCACCTGGAGGGCAAGATGGCCCCCGGCTGGACCGACCTGACGGCGGCCGTCCGCGCCTCCTACCACCTGCTGCTCGGCCACGGCCTGGCGATGGAGGCCATTCGCGCTGCGGCCCCCGACGCCCAGGTGGGCATCGTCAACAACCTCTCCACCATCCACGCCGCCACCGACCGCGACGAGGACCTGGCCGCCGCCCGCCGCATGGACGGCCACACCAACCGCTGGTGGCTGGACCCGATCCACGGCCGCGGCTTCCCGGAGGACATGCGCGAGGTCTACGGCGTCGAACTCCCCGAACACCCTGGCGACATGAGGCTCATCGGCGCCGGTCCGGACTGGCTGGGCCTGAACTACTACTTCCCCCAGACCGTCGCAGCCGACCCCACGGCACCCGCGCCGTACGTCCGCACCGTCCGCCGCGCCGGGGTGCCGCGCACCGGCATGGACTGGGAGATCGACGCGGGCGGCATCGAGGACCTGCTGCTGCGCCTCACCGAGGAGTACGGGGCGCGCAAGCTGTACGTCACCGAGAACGGCTCCTCCTTCCCCGACGTGGTCCGCCCCGACGGCACGATCGACGACCCCGAGCGCCAGGAGTACCTGACCGCCCACCTCGCGGCCTGCGCATCCGCCGCCCGCAGGGGTGCCCCGCTGGCCGGCTACTTCGCCTGGTCGCTGCTGGACAACTTCGAGTGGGCGTACGGCTACGACAAGCGTTTCGGCCTGGTCCACGTCGACTACGCGACACAGGTGCGCACCATCAAGGGCAGTGGACACCACTACGCCGACATCATCGGCCGGGCGCGGGGGAGGGAGCGCAAGGCCGCCTGAGCCCCCGGGGGCGGGCGCCCGCGCCTCAGGCGTCCTTCCTCGCCACTCCGCCGTAGATGCCGATCGGCGGGGCGTCGGGGCGCCGTGCCTCCTCGGGGCGCCAGTCGGTGACCCGGACCAGCCCCGGCTCGACCAGCGAGAAGTCGCCGAACAGGTCGAGGACCGCGGCGTGCGTACGCAGGTTGAGGGACGCGGTGGCCTTGTTGTAGACGGCCGCCGCGTCCTCGCGCCGGTCGTCGTGGACGTCGCCCGTCGCGTGCGACAGGATCAGGTAGGAGCCGGCCGGCAGCGCGTCGCGCAGCGTGGCGACGATGCCCGCCGGGTCCTCGGCGTCGGCGACGAAGTGCACGACGGCCACCAGCAGCAGCGCCACCGGTCGGTCGAAGTCGATGACCGCGCGCACCTGGGGGTGGTCGAGGATCGCGCGGGGGTCGCGCAGGTCGGCCAGGACGACGGTGGTGTCCGGGTCGTCCGACAGGGCCCTGGAATGGGTGGCGACAATGGGGTCGTTGTCGACGTACGCGACCCGGGTCCCGGGGGCGACGGACCGTGCGATCTGGTGCACGTTGGGCTCGGTGGGCAGGCCCGTGCCCACGTCGAGTATCTGGCGGATCCCGCCCTCGGCCACCACGTGCCGCACCGCGCGGTGCATGAAGTGCCGGTTGGCCAGGACCCCCTCGCGCACCTCGGGCGCCGACTTCATGAACTGCTCGGCGGCCCTCTGGTCGACCTCGTAGTTGTCCTTGCCGCCGAGGAAGTAGTCGTACATGCGGGCGGGATGGGGCCTGCTGGTGTCGATCCGGTCGGGATGGGCGGCGCTCTCGCCACTGCTCAGGGAGGTCATACGGCCTGACTCCGTCCTCAACTCGTGGGCCACCCACGGCACACGCGTGGTGAGCACCCGGGTGAGTGCCTGTCGGAACATCATCTTGGCATGGGAGCGGGTGCACGGCGGGCCCCGGCCGGGCCGGAACCCGCCGCGCACCGTCAGACGCGCGCCAGCACGGCCTCCCACGCCGCCGCCGCGTCAGGGTGACGGGACGTCAGCACGGAACCCAGGGCTTGCCGGCTGCCGTCCGTGGCCCACCCGTCGTCGCAGCCGAGCAGGTCGGCCAGCGCGTCGCAGGCCGCCGGGTGCGCTGCGAGCAACGCGACGCCGGACGCGTCGGCCGGGTCCACCGGGCCGCCCGGGTCCGCCCATCCCTGCGTGCAGCCCAGCAGCTCCGCCAGCGCGTCGCAGGCCGCGGGATGGGCCGGCAGCAGGGCCGCACCGCGCGGTGCGTGGCCGGCGGACTCCGCCCGGCGGGTGCCCGGTGCGACCGGGGGCGGCGTCCGCCACGGCGGCACCCAGGCGTCCAGCGCCGCGAGCCGCCCCGGGAAGATCCGGCCCGCCTCGCGGATCAGCAGCGGGGCCAGCTCCGCGGCATTCGACCGCAACGTCGTGACGAGCAGTGGCAGCCACGGCAGCAGCACCGCGTCCGGCAACCGTCCGAAGGCGTTCGACACCGCCTCCACCACCACGTCCGCCAGCCCCGGCACGGGTTCCAGCGCGTGGACGAAACCGCTGAGGTAGCGCGGATAGGCGGGGACCACCAGCGGGTCGGCCAGCAACGCGTCGCACCGCGCCCGCAGTTCACCCCGCGACAGGGTGCCGAGCTGCACCTGTGCGGCCCACAGCAGGGCCGTCTTCGACGGGTCCTCGGGGCGCGACTGCCCGACCGCCAGCTCCAGCTGGGTCCGGTCGCAGCCCAGCGACAGCGCGAGCCCCTCCATGCTGAACAGGAAGCCCAGCATCGCCGCGACCTGCCCGACCGTCGCGTCCTCGTCCTGGAACGCCGTCGGCAGCAGCGTGCAGTAGTGGGCGTACCCGGACTTGACGAACGACTCGATCCACGACGGCAGCACCGGCTCACTCGTCCGGTAGTACGCGAGCATCGCGCGTACCCGGCGCAGCACCTCCGGCGCGCCGTCCACCGTGCGCTCGGCCGCCAGCACCTTCAGCGCGTGGGTGCCGAGTTCGTCGGCGAGGCGGCGGCTGCCCAGGTACAGGGTGGCGTCCTCCACCGCGGCCAGCACCGTCGCGGTGGTCGCCCCGGGGCCGTACGCCTCGCGCCGCAGCCGCTGCTCCAGAACCTGCTCGATGCTGACGCCCTCGTAGCCCAGCTCGATCAGCGCCCGCTGGTGGGTGCCGAGGGCGAGGTCCCAGGACTCCTGGATCGACCGCTCACCGAGCCGCCGCTCACCCATGATGGGCCGGGCAGCGCCGTGCGGCAGCAGCCGCCGCAGCATCCACAGCACGTCCGAGCAGGCCCGCAGCTCCGGCCGGGACGCCATGTCCAGCAGCGCCCGTCGCACCCCGCGCTGCTGGAGCCGCAGCCCGAGCGGCTCCAGCCGGTCGTGCACGTCACGGGCGAGCGGCGGCAGCGCCTCGTAGCCGACCTGGCCGATCCGGTCGCCGCCCATCATGATCTCGACCAGGCGCCGCACGTCCCGCCGCCCCGGCACCACGTCCTTCTCGATGCAGGTGACCGCCGCGTCCTGGAAGTCGTACGGCGTGGGCTTGGCCCGGTCCCGCATCCCGGCCAGCAGGATCGACGTCTCGAAGACCGCGACGGCGTCGGCGGTGGAGGCGAGATAGCCGCTGCGCCGGGCCGCGCGCACGATGTCAACCGACCAGCCGAGCAGCTCCGCCTCGTCCAGCGAGTCCAGTACGGGCGGCCGGCGCAGGAAGCCGGAGAGCCGGTCGGCGGCGGCCGGATCCCCGGCCGGTGCGACGGCAGGAGCCGCCGCCTTCTTCGCGGCCGACTTCCGCGCACCGGGCTTCTTCGCCCCGGCCTGGCCCGCCAGCCGGTACGGCTCGACCCGGGTCCGCTTCAGGCTCTTCGCCCACTCCGCCGCCGCGATCGACACCGAGCCCGCGGCCAGCCCGAACTGCGCCTCGATCGCCGCGTGGCTGGACGGGATCAGCCCGTACCGCCAGGAGGTGGCGGTGCGCGGGGAGATGGTGAAGGACCCCCTCCTGCCCCGCACCCCGAACTCCTCGACGCGGCTGGCCGCGTGGAACGCCCCGCACACGTACAGGCAGTCCGCCGGATCGGTGCCGGTCGCGTCGAGGTGTTCGCGCATCCGGGTCCACATGTACCGCTCGCGGTCCTCGTCCACGCGGACCCGGGCGCCGTCTCCCGGCGCGAGCCGCCGGAACAGGCTGCCGACGAGGAACATGACCTGACGGTAGGTGTCGTGGTCGACGGCGGCGTCTGCGCTGCTGTCGCCGAGCGGCACCTCCACGTACTGGTGCCACCACTCCGACCAGTGCCGCACCTTGCCGTGGCGCAGCAGGTGCTCCTCCAGCTCGGCGAAGCGCGGCCGCAGGTCGCCGATCTCGACACCGACGGCCTCCCCGTGCAGAGCGGCCTCGGGATCCGGGGAGTCCTGCCCGGCTCCGGGCTCCTCCGGGGCCTGTTCGTGCCGCCCGTCCCACTGGAAGACGTGGTCCGCGGACCGGTCGACGAGGACCAGCTCCACCCCCGGCGTGTCCAGCGCGTAGGCGATGGCCTGGTACTCGGCGGACGCCTCGGTGATCGGCGCGACGACCGACAGCGGAGCCCACTCCTTGGGGAAGCCGTCGACGTCTCCGGCGAACGCCTGCACCGCCACCGGCAGCCGGCAGTTGCGCAGCTCGGCCAGGAGCGGCGCCATGTCCTCGCACAGCTCCAGATACACGACCTTGGGCTGCTTCTCGCGCAGCCGACGGGCCATGGCGGTGGCCGAGGCGGGGGAGTGGTGGCAGACGGGGAAGATCTCCAGCGGTTCGCGCGCCGCGCGGTCGACGTCGTCGACCAGGCCGAGGAGTATGCCTTCCAGGGCGTCGGGCCCGCCCGCGAACGTGGCGGCGGCCTCCTGGAGCTGCCCGCGGAGCGCGGCGAACGACGTGCTCTCCCGGTCCCCGTTCACGACAGCGTGGCGATCGCGTCGCGGCCGCCCTCCAGGAACTCGGGCCAGGAGCCGCCCTGCTCCTTGCTGCGCGGCTCGACCACTCCGTGCAGGTACTTGTTGAAGATGGCGAGGTCCTCGGGCTCGCGCCGGGTGAGGGAGCCGACCAGCGAGGAGGCGAGGGTCCGGGCGGTCAGGGCGCTCTCGCCGAAGAAGTTGCTGTGCAGCACGGCGTCCTCCAGCACACCGATCTGCTCCGCCGTCGACAGGGCCGACTCCAGCTTCTCGTCGTCGCTGCCCGCCGCGGCTGCCGACTGGCGCAGGTCGGCGAAGCTCTGCAGCAGCACGTCGAGCAGCGTCGGCGGCACCTCCAGGTCGATCGCGTGGCGGCGCAGCAGCTCCTCGGTGCGGAAGCGGACGATCTCCGCCTCGCTCTTCTTGTTCGTCACCACCGGGATCCGTACGAAGTTGAAACGCCGCTTGAGGGCGGACGACAGGTCGTTGACACCCCGGTCGCGGCTGTTGGCCGTGGCGATGACCGAGAAACCCGGCTTGGCGAAGACGATGTTGTCGTCGCCGGCGCCGCTCTCCAGTTCGGGAACGGAGATGTACTTCTCGGAGAGGATCGAGATCAGCGCGTCCTGCACGTCACTGGTGGAGCGGGTCAGCTCCTCGAAGCGGCCGATGGAGCCGGTCTCCATCGCGGTCATGATGGGTGAGGGGATCATCGACTCCCTGGACTGCCCCTTGGCGATGACCATGGAGACGTTCCACGAGTACTTGATGTGGTCCTCGGTGGTGCCGGCCGTGCCCTGCACCACCAGCGTGGAGTTGCGGCTGATCGCGGCGGACAGCAGCTCGGCCAGCCAGCTCTTGCCGGTCCCCGGGTCGCCGATGAGCAGCAGCCCCCGGTCGGAGGCGAGGGTGACGATGGACCGCTCGACGAAACTGCGGTCACCGAACCACTTCTGCGCCACCTCCCGGTCCAGTCCGTCGGAACGCTCGGAGCCCAGGATGAACAGACGGACCATCTTCGGCGACAGCCGCCACGAGAACGGCTTGGGCCCGTCGTCGATCGACTCCAGCCAGTCGAGCTCCTCGGCGTACTTGATCTCGGCGGGGGCGCGCAGCAGTTCGGACATGAGGGAGAGGCCTTTCGTACGGTGATCGGGGCGAACGCGGAGACGTGGCGGCGGCGGAACGCGACGGAACGCGACGGAACGCGACGGAACGCGGCGGAACGTGCCGGAACGCGGCGGAACGTGCCGGAACGGCCCGGTGATCAGGTGAGGAACGTCTTGAGTTCGTGCACGAGCTTCTTGATGTGGCCGGAGATCACCGGCGTACCGAGGTCCTTGAACCGCTCCCGGAACCACGGGTTGACGCTGCCGCGTCCGGAGCTGGTCACCGACCCGACCGGGATGAACTTCGCGCCCGAGCGGTGGACGGCGGCCATGGAGTCGAACAGCTCCTGGTGCCGCCATTCGTAGAAGTCGGAGATCCACACCACCACGGTGTTGCGCGGCTCGGCGATCTTCGGCTGGGCGAGTGCCATGGCGACCGTGCCGTCGGTGCCGCCGCCGAGCTTGGTGCGCAGCAGCGTCTCGAACGGGTCGTGCGCCCAGGGGGTCAGGTCCAGCGCCTGTGTGTCGTAGGCGATGAGGTGGACGTCCACCTTCGGCAGCCCGGCGAATATGGACGCCAGGATGGTGCAGTTGACCATCGAGTCGACCATGGAACCCGACTGGTCCACGACCACGACGAGCCGCTGGGGCGTCGTCTTGCGGCTGGTGTGCCGGTAGTAGAGCCGGTCGACGTAGAGCCGCTCCTCCTCGGGGCTCCAGTTGGTGAGGTTCTTCCAGATGGTGCGGTCGATGTCGAGGTTGCGGAAGACGCGCTTGGGCGGGACGGACCGGTCGAGTTCGCCGACCGTGGACTTCTCCACCTGGGTGCGCAGCACCTCGGTGACCTCGTCGACGTAACGGCGGATGAGCGCCTTGGCGTTCGCCAGCGCCACTCCGGAGAGATTGTCCTTGTCGCGCAGCAACTGCTCCATCAGGGACATGCTCGGCGTCAGCCGCGCGGCCAGCGCGGGGTCGGCCAGCACCTCGCGCAGGCGCATGCGCTTGACGAGGCCGGCCTCGATGGAGCCCAGTTCGGGGCCGATCGCGGGCAGGAGGCGACCGAGGTCCGGAGCGGGCCCGCCGACCCCGGTGCCTGTGGGACTGACACCGCCGCCGGACCGGCTCGGCCCACCCGAGGGTCCCCGTCCGCCCCGCAGCTCGCCCGGCCGGCAGCCGAGGGCGCGCTCCAGCCAGTCCGCGTCGGACTGCCAGCGGGCCAGCTGCTCGGCGCTCACGTTGCCGGAGCCGGTGGAGAAGACGTTGAGCAGCACCTTGGACACGAGCGCCGCACGCCGTACCTCGGCGGCCCGGTCCCGCGCGTCGTCCTCCTCCGGCTCGGGCACCATCAGCCCCTCGAACTCGGCCGCCAGCTCCGGGTGCCGCTGGACGACGGAGCCGACGGAGGCGCCGGGGTCGAGCAGCGCGGCCGGCAGGCCGATGTCCTCGACCACGGCGAGGCTCGCGGACTCCAGCGCGGCCTGCTCCTCGGGGTCGAAGAGCCGGGCCAGCAGGCGCCAGTAGAGAACCTGACGACGGTTGTCGTGGTGACCGTCCGGGGAGCCGGGGGTCTGCCCGGTGGGCTGGGAGTGATCGGTCATTTCCGCAGCAGCTTTCCGGCGCGCTCGCGCAGCACGGTGACGGCGTCGGTGGCGGCCTTCTCGGCGCGCACCCCGGCCTTGTCCGTGGTGCCCCCGGCCCAGGCCCCCGCGTGCACGGCGACGGCCTTCTTGCGCACCGTCCGCTCCACGGCCAGCGGCTGGAGCAGGAACTCCCCGGCATCCCAGCGCAGCAGCCCCAGACAGGCGCCGGACGACGCCACCGCCTCGGGGGTGAGCGGTCCGGCGGCCGGTACCCGGTCCGTGTCGACCCGCAGCCGGTATCCGGCGACGTCCAGCACGACCTCGCCCGCCACGTCCTCCGCGTCCGCCACGCCGTACCCCTCCACCAGGACCGGCACCGCGATCCTGGCCGGATGCCGGTCCAGCGGCGACACGGCGGACGCGGCCGCGGCGGGCAGGGCCACCCGGGCGGTGGTGAACACGTCGGCGGGCTCACCCGCACGAGCACGGGAGTCGTCCCACAGCAGATCGCCCTCGGCGGTCAGCGGCATCGTGTCGACCTCGACGGCACGGCCCTCGCCCACCGCCGCCAGCAGCGACATGTGCGGCCGCAGCAACTGCCACAGCCCGGCCCCGACGACCGTGTCCGGCTTGGGCGCGGACACCGAGGCCCGCACCAGCCGGGACGCGCCCCCGTCCGCGGGCTCGAACACCGCGTGCACCTGCGCCTGTACGGCGGTGGCGTGCTCCTGGAGGTCGACGCCGAGCGGCAGCAGCCGCCCGGTGACCTCTCCCGCGGCGGGTGCGGAGGCCGCCCCCGGCAGGGTCAGCAGCAGGGCACGTGTCCACAGGTCGGCCCAGCGGCGCACCGGCACCCGCTCCAGGGTCGCGCCGGGACAGCAGGCGGCGAGCTCGGCGGCGAACCCGTCGAGCAGCGTCGCGAGCCGGCGCAGCGCCGGGTCGGGCAGCATCGCGGAGACGACGGGCGCGGCGCCGCCCACGAGTTCGTGGTCGATGCCCTGCCAGCCGGTCCGGGCCAGGTCGCACAGCCAACCGCGCGCGGCGACGAGCAGGTTCGCCGCACGCTCCACGCCGGAACCAGGTGCGGCGGGCACCGATTCGGCGGCGGGGCGGCCGGTGACCTCGTCCACCCGTGTCACCAGGGCGTCGTGAACGGAGCCGAGCAATGCGGTACGCGCGGCGGCGAGCGCGACGAAGTGCCCCTCGTCACCGCCCCCGGCGGACGTCTTCTCGGCGGCCTCGGCGACCCGCGAGGCCAGCGGAGTCCCGGCGAGGGCGTCGGCGAGTCCGGACAGCCCACCTGCCTGCGCGGGCTGCGGGCGGAGCAGACCGCCGACGAGCACCGCGTCGAACCCGTCCACGGCCGCGAGGGCCTCGTCGAGCCCCTCGACGTCGTCGAGCAGCAGGTCGGCGCGCATCAGGCGGCCACCGCCCCGGTCGTCGGGAACCAGTGCATCTCGGGCAACGGGGAGGTGACGGGTCCGAGTTCGAGGTTGGCGAGCTGTCGCAGGAACCGGCTGAACACCTGCGCCGCCGCCGAGGCGTCCGCGGCCCCGGGCCGCGCCGCCGTCATGGCGGAGGTGAGGGACTGGGCGTCGACGGCGTCCCCCGTCTCGACCTTCAGGTAGCGGGCGACGCGCTCGGCGCCGTACTGCAGCACCGCCTCAGCGACGAGGGCGCGGATGTGGTTGCAGAACGAGCCGCGCGCCCCGCCGCAGGGACGGTTGTTGTTGGTGCTGCACGAGAAGGCGTAGGACGACGCCGCGACCGAGGACACGTACACCCGTCCGATGTCCGACCCGCTGGACACCACACCCTGCAAGCGCCCGTCGGCCAGCTCCACGAACGGCACCTTGGCGAGCTTGCGCGGCCGCGCGGACGGCACCACACGCACCGTGCTCGACTTCTCCCAGACGGACAACGCACCATCTCCCATGCATGCGAAAGGGGGGCGTTCACGCCACCTCGGCGGAACGAGATCGAATCTAGCGGCGGCCACTGACAGCGCCCTGTGACCTGGGCCGAATCCGGCTAGGCTGGCATCCTGACGGTGCCGTTCCGCATACGGAGGAGTGTCCTGTGACCGCCGGTATACCCAGACCCCGCATCGACACGAGCAAGCCGCACCCCGCCCGCGTCTACGACTGGCTGCTCGGCGGCAAGGACAACTACCCCGTCGACCAGCAGGTCGGCGAGACACTCCCCGCGGAGGCCCGGGGCAACGCGGCACGGAACCGGGCGTTCATGCACCGCGCGGCGGCCTGGCTGGCGAAGAACGGCGTCGACCAGTTCCTGGACATCGGCACCGGCATCCCCACCGAACCCAATCTGCACCAGATCGTGCAGGCGGTCAGCCCGGGCGCCCGCATCGTCTACGCGGACAACGACCCGATCGTCCTCAGGCACGCGGAGGCGCTCCTGACCAGCACCCCGCAGGGTGCCACGGACTTCCTCCTCGCGGACGTACGGCAGCCCGAGACGATCCTCGAACGGGCCCGTGAGGTACTGGACTTCGACCGCCCGATCGCCCTCTCCCTGATCGCACTCCTGCACTTCCTGCCGGACGACGAGGACCCCTACCGCCTCGTGCGCACCCTCGTGGACGCGCTCGCTCCCGGCAGTTACCTCCTCCTCTCGCACGGCACCGCCGACCAGCACCCGGAGCTGAAGCAGGAGACCGAGGCCGCGTACAAGAAGGGCGCCATCCCGCTGCGAATGCGCACCCGGAGCGAGGTCGAACCCTTCTTCGCCGGGCTCGAACTCGTCGAGCCCGGCCTGGTGTTCGCCACCGAGTGGTACCAGGAGGAACCGGCACCGGCGCGGGAGCGCAGCGGCTTCTACGTCGGCGTTGCACGGGTCTCCTGAGCCGGGCCCGTGCGGGGGCAGGCGGAACTGCCGCCTGCCGGGGCCGCCTTGACGCGGGCCGGAACCGGCCGATACTTGTGCGCAGCACGGGTCTGTCGGTGTCCGTGGTCGGCGCGAGGCGGGACGACGATGAAGAAGAGACTGTGTGCCACGGTTGCCGTTCTCGGCGTCCTCACGGCGCCGGCCGCACTGCCACCGGCCGCACAGGCGTCCCCGCACCCCGCCGGACACCCCTCGCCGACCCGACAGGCGCTCCCCCTGGGGCCCGCCGGCCTCCCCGAGACGCGCACCACGACCACCCTCCAGCCGGGCGTCACCCTCACCCGTATCGTGCGCGGAAACGCCGACGACCCGGCGCTCCACTGGACCGTCGAGGTGTCCATCCCCGGCGGTGACACCTCCCCGGACCCCGACGCACCGCCCACGGCCCTCAAGGACCGGGCGAGCGCCGACGAACTCGCCGCCGAACTACGACGGGACGGCTTCGAAGCCCGGGCGGAGGAGGTGAGGACACCGAGAACGGCCGACTACACGGGCGGCAGCCTCGGCTGGCGGGTCCGCATCGGAAGCTTCGACTCGCAGGCCGCCGCGACGGCCGAACGCACCCGCCTGAGAGCGGCCGGCCACACCGGATCGGCCGTCCACACCGGCTGGGACGGCGGGGCGACGGACCGCGGTCCGTGGCACGTCGACGTACTCACCATCGACCCGCGCACGTTCCGCGGCACCCTGGACGCGTCGTACGGTCCGGACCTGGAGAACCGCGAGACGACCACCGCACTCTCGACGTCCGCCGCCGCGACCGCCGCGGTCAACGGCGGCTTCTTCGTCCTCGACCCCAAGGCGGGCGCACCGGGCGACCCGGCCGGAGTGGGCGTCTACGACGGACGCCTGCTGAGCGAACCGGTCGCCGGACGCCCCGCCCTCGTCGTCCACGGCAACGGCCGCCGCACGGAGATCACCCGCCTCACCTGGCAGGGCCGCATCACCAGCCGCACCTCGTCCCTGCCCCTCAACGGCATCAACCGCGTCCCCGGCCTGATCAGGAACTGCGGCGGCACGAAGGGCGACGCCCCGACCTCGCGCCCGCTGCACGACGTCACCTGCACCAACCCCGACGAGCTGGTCGCCTTCACCCCGGACTACGGCGGCCACACACCCGGGGGAGAAGGCGTGGAAGCGGTACTCGACGCCCACGACAGGGTCGTGCAACTCCGTTCGCCGCGCGGCGGAACGATCCCCCCGGGCGGCAGCTCCGTCCAGGCGACGGGCGAGCGCGTCACCGACCTGACCGCCGCGGCCCACGTGGGCGACCGCCTGCGCGCCAGCACGACCCTGCTGGACGCCCGTGGCCGCCGGGTCACACCGTCTCCCCGCACCGACATCGTCAACGCCGGTCCGGAACTGGTCCGCGACGGCCGTGTCCACGTCACCCCCGCCACCGACGGCATGGTGCACCCCGGCGACCCGAGCTGGTACTACGGCTGGGTCCACAAGCGCAACCCGCGCACCCTGGCCGGGGTGGACGCCGCGGGCCGCACCGTCCTCGTCACCGCCGACGGACGCGGCACGGGCTCCCTCGGGCTCAGCATCGGGGAGAGCGCCGCCGTCGCGAGGGCGCTCGGCCTGCGCGACGCGGTCAACCTGGACGGCGGAGGCTCCACCACGATGGTGGCCGGCGGCGCCGTACTCAACACTCCCTCGGACGCCGCAGGCGAACGCCCGGTCGGCGACGCGCTCCTGATCCTGCCCCGCCGAAACGGCACCTGACCCCGACCTCCACGGACCGACCGCCGAAACGCACCACCGCACCCCCCCCCGCACCACCGCACCCCCCCCCGCACCCCCCGCACCACCGCGCGACCAACAGCAACCCACCCCGGGAGCCGCCGTGTTCGCGAACGTGCCCACTTTCCTCAGCGTCCTCAGCCCGCTGCGAGCGAGACTCCTCCTGGTCCTCGCCGTACTGCTGGCCGTCCTGACTCCGACCGCTCCCGGTGCCCTGGCCGCCGGGAAACCGGAGACCGGTGCCACCCGCCCCGGCGCGGAGGTCGTCGCCGTCACCCAGGTCGCGGACCGCCAGGTCGACCTGTCGGTACGGTCGAGCGCCCTCGGGGGCCGCACGGTCGACGTCCGCCTGCTCACCCCCGACGGCTGGAACCCGCACGACCGGCAGCACTGGCCCACCCTCTGGCTCCTGCACGGCTGCTGCGGCGACTACACGTCGTGGACGAGCATGACGGACGTGGCCGAGACGGACAGCCTGCGCGACGTCCTCGTCGTGATGCCCGAGGCGGGCTGGAACGGCTGGTACAGCGACTGGTGGAACCATGGTGCCGGCGGCGACCCGGCATGGGAGACCTTCCACACCAAGGAACTGCGCCATCTCCTGGAACGCGACTGGGGTGCGGGCTCGGACCGCGTGGTCGCCGGCCTGTCGATGGGCGGCCAGGGGGCCATGCTGTACGCCGCCCGGCACCCGGGGATGTTCAAGGCCACGGCGGCGTTCTCCGGCTCCGCGCACCCCCTTCTGAACGACGAGTCGGTCGACCGCATCATGGGCTTCTTCGCCGGCCAGGGCAACGACCCGCTCCGCGTCTGGGGCGATCCGGTCGCCCAACGCCGGATCTGGCAGGCCCACGACCCCTTCCACCTCGCCAAGCGACTGAGGCCGATCCCGGTCTACCTCTCCTGCGGCGACGGCACCACCGGCCCCCTGGACGCACCGGGCGCCACCAGCGCCCTGGAGGCCGACTTCAACCGCCAGAACCACGCACTCGCCGCCGAGCTGAAGCGCGTGGGCGCCCGGCACGTGACGACCAACTTCTACGGCCCGGGAACCCACGGCTGGGCCTACTGGGAACGAGAACTGCACGCCTCGCTGCCGATGCTGCTGGGGGCGTTGGGCAGGCCGCAGTGAGATGAGGGAGACCTCCCCGCTGCCCGACCGGTGACTCAGAAGCTCCACCGCGTATGGCTGTAGACCCCGTCGTCCCGGCCGAACCCGTACGCGGTGACCGGAGCCACCGCGTACAGCACCGCGTCTCCGCTCCGCAGGGAGTCCCCGAGGCCGTGGAAGGTGCCTTCGGCCGAGGTGATGTGTGCCCCGTACTTCGCCTCGTGCGCCGCGATCACCTCCTCCAGCACGGTCGGATCACCGACGCGTTCCGCCTTGCCCTCGACGACGAGGTCCAAGCCCTCGGTGAGCGAGTTCCCGCCCGTGAGCAGCGCGCAGTGTGCGTCGTGCGCCAGGTTCCGGGCCTTCTGCTCACCCGGTCCGGTGGAGAAATACAGCACACCGTCGTGCCACGCCGCGATCACCGGCGTGATGTGCGGGCCACCACCGGGCCGCATCGTGACCACCCAGAAGATCTCGGCGGCCGCCATGCGCCGTTGGGCCTCCACCCACTCCGTGGCGGTGACGTCGGCGGCGCCGGGTCGAGGATTCAGGGCGGAGCTGTAGCGGGCGTCCAGGTCGGTAGTGGGCTGCTTCGCGGCACGTTGTTGCTTGGACATGGCAGATCTCCTTGCTGTCTTGTCCGTAACGACTGCCGGCCGGCCCGGAAATCATCGGTGGGTCCGATAGGGGTACGTCCGTCAGGGGTGCGTCCGCTGGAGGAACGGTTCGAGGAGGCCGAGCAGCCGTTCCGGACGGTGCAGCGGGATGATGTGTCCGCAGTCCTCGATCACGTGGCCGACGAGGTGATCGGCGACCGGCCGCAGCTGGCGTTCGAGGGCTCGGCCCACCGGATGCGCGCCGACGGCCATGGTGGGGACGGTCAGCCGTCCGCCGGTGACGGCCTCCTCGATCTGCTCGCTGCTCGTGGGCAGCGCGCGGTAGTAGGAGAAGGCGCAGCGCAGGGCGTCGGTTCCGGTGTAGGCCCCGACGAAGGCGTCCCGGACAGCCGGATCGACGCCCTCCCCGAGAGAACCGGTGCCGAGGAACCAGTCGAGGTACCGGTCCTCGTGCCCGGTCAGCACCGTCTCCGCGAGACCGGGCACCGCATGGAAGCCGAACCACCAGGGCGGGCCCTGAGCCAGGAACTCCTCCGCCCCCGGCAGCCCGCCCAGCAGTGACTCCATCACCACCAGCCGTTGGACGAGGTCCGGCCGTCGCATGGCGAGCAGGAACGCGGGCGGGGTTCCGGCGTCGATCCCCACGACGGCCGCCGAGCGCACTCCGAGGGCGTCCAGCAGCGCTTCGGCATCGGACGCGAGCGTTCCGGCGTCGTAGCCGCTCGTCGCGCGCGTGCTGGCCCCGGCCCCTCGCATGTCCGGCGCGATCACCCGGTGGTGCTCGGCGAGCGGGCCCATGACATGGGTCCACAGCTGCCAGGTGTGCGGGAAGCCGTGCAGCAGGAGCACAGCGGGTCCCTCGCCGTGGAGGGCCACGTTGAGTTCGATGCCGTTGACCGGGATGCGCCGAAGCTCGACGCCTTGGGGGTGGAGGGCGGAGGAGCGAGGTGAAGCGGTGGGCACGGGTACTCCCTGAGGCAGATATGGCAGTTGTAGCAGTTGTGGCAGTTACCAATGGTGACAACCAAACGGTAGGTGACTAGGCTGGGGGAGCCAAGACCGTACTTCTGCCACAGGTGGTGAGCTCCAGGTGACCCCCTCCCCGACGCCAAGGGCGTCGCGATCCCCGAACGGCGCTCGGGGAGACCTGTTCGACCCGGAGTGCCCCACGCGCCGCCTGCTCGACCGGATCGGCACCAAGTGGACCTCCATGGCGGTCAAGGTGCTGGCGGAGGCATCCCCGGATGAGGTGCGGTTCGCGGAACTGCAGCGCAGGATGCCCGGCATCTCGCAGAAGATGCTGTCGGCCACGCTCCAGGGCCTCACCCGCGACGGCCTGGTCGGCCGCCGCGTGGAGGCGACCGTCCCACCGCGCGTGTACTACAAGCTCACCCCGCTCGGCCTGACCCTGGAGGCACCGCTGGCCGCACTCCGCGAGTGGGCCGAGGAGCACATGGCGGAGGTGGACCGCGCCCATCAGGGCTGGAGTCCGTCGTGATCGCGCCGGGAGGACGACCGCGGGCGGCAAGCCCACGGCGCCAGAGCCGCCAGAGCCGCCAGAGCCGCCAGGGCTGCCAGGGCTGCTGAGGCCGTCAGGACCGGCCTACGCTGCTCGCGTCTCCTTGCGCAGCAGCCGGGTGAGGCGTTCGCCGAGCTCCCGGTCGTCGAGGCCCGCGCACTCGATGCCCAGTGCGGTCGCCAAGTCGCGTACATGGAGGTCGGCCAGGGCCTGGGTGAGTTCGGCGAAGGCATCCGCGGCCGCACGGCCCCGCCGTACTCCCGCGGCGACGGCGACAGCCCCGGCCAGTGCCGCCGGCCACCACCACAGCGCCAGCACCAGATATCCCACGCCCCAGGCACACAGGCGGGCCGACGCGGTCAACCTGACGCGGGCCGCCTGTAGTTCGGCACGCGTGCCGTCGGGGGCCAGGAGCCACAGATGAGGCCAGGCGGCTGCCAGATCCAACCCCTGAGCGCGCCACAGCCGTTGTGCGGGTGCGGCCAAGCGGTCACCCGTCCAGAAGGGGTGGCGGGGCGGTGTCGAGGCGATACGGTCGCGGTCGGCGTACCGGCGTTCGGCGATGTCCGCGAGCCGGTCGGCGTCGTCCGCTCCCTCGATCCGGGCCCGGCCCGCCGCCACCAGCGCGGTGCGAAAGGCCGCGTCGGCCGCACGCCAGCGGCGCGACCGGCGGTTGGCGAGGTACCGCAGCACCGTCCCGTGCGGCTGCGCGCACCAGAGCAGCTCCACGCCCGTGCCCAGGGACTGGGCGGCCGCGCCGGTCACCGCGGCACCGGCCAGCACACCCGCCGCCACCAGGACGACGGTGCCGGCGCTGCGGGACACGGGGGAGTCGGCAACCGTGTCGAGCCAGGCCCGCAGGTACTCGACGTCGGACCAGTGTTCGTGACCGAGGACCATGGCCGTGGTGAGGACGGAGAGGAAGAGCAGCCCGGGCAGGGCCAGCGCGGCCAGCCACCGTTCGGCGATCCGGCCGCCCAGCGCGCTGAGGAAGCCGCTGGTCACCGGAGGGGCACCGTGCGCAGCGGCTGCTCGAAGATCCGGCAGCCGGGGTGCGGGTCGTCGTCGGTCGGCGCCTCCACCCGCCCGCAGCGGCCCCGCGGACAGGCGAGCACGTGCAGCGGCGGGTGGTCCCGCCCGGCGACCGGCAGTCGCTGGAAGCCGGGCGTGAGCGGCGTCGGTGTGGTGCGGTAGGAGCCCAGGCCGGCGCTGTGCCCGGCCGCGAGCAGCTCCTCCTCCAACTCGTCGAAGGAGTCGTCGAGTTCTTCGGGGGCCCGGCCGGCACGCAGTTCGGAGGCGATGGACTCGACGAGCCGCAGCCCCCGCTCGCCGAGCACCAGCGATCCCGACGCGTCCGTCAGCCGTCGGCAGAGCCCCTCCAGCCGGGCGTGCTCACCGCCCGGCCCGCTTCGCCCGCCAGTCTCGATCTCCACCGTTCCCCCTCGGACGCCGGACGCCGGTCGGCCGCGATTGTACGTCGGCTGTCGGCTGTCGGCTGTCGTCCGTTGTCCGGCTGCCGTTCGGGGCACGCCGGGATCCTCGCTCCGGCCCGCCGTACGGACTGGCCCGCCGTACAAACTGGTCGCCGTACGAACTGCCCGCCGTACACCGTCGCGCCCACCGCCCGTTCGCTATCGTGGGAAGGGGCCGCGCAGCGCCGAGACACCTCGGTCGGGCGGTGTGACACCGGGGGGTGGGCGTGCACGAAGCGAATCGCGCTCGCGGGGCGGACGTGCGGGACGAGGAATCGCGCGCCGACCGGCTGCTGTCCCACCACTTCAGGACGGGCGACCGGCCCGCCCTCGACCAGGCGATCGCGCTCTACCAGCGGTTGCTCACCTCAGCGGCGCCGGACGCCGGAGGGGCCCTCGCCCGGGCCGCCGCCAACCTGATGGTCGCCCTCCAGACCCGCTACCAACTGCTGGGGCACCCGGACGACGTGGAGGCACTGGTCGACCTGGGCCGTGAACGGGCGGCGGACGAACCGGTCCGCCCGCAGGACGTGCGGCTCCTGGGTCTCGCGTACCAGCAGAGGTTCGCGCTGTACGGACGGCCCGACGACCTCGACCGAGCGGTGAACGCCTTCGACCGGGCCGCTCGCCTGCCCCAGGAGGCCCAGACCGCGGCGCAGTCGCTCGGCGCCCTCGCACAGGTGCTGCACATGCGGCACAAGATCACCGTCGGTGGCGGCACGGCCCGGGACCCGGGGGAGTTCCCCGCCACGCAACCCCGGCCCCCAGGCCCCGACGCCCCCGCCCCCACGGACCTCCTGCACGCGACGGACGCCCAACGGCAGGCGATCCACACCCTGCCGGACGGATCGGAAGACCGGCCCGGCTACCTGAGCAACCTGGCCGCGATGCGCCACGACGCGTATCTGTTCCAAGGAGACTTCGGCGCCCTGCGTGAGGCCCTCGACCTGTGGTACGCCGCGCTGGAAGCCGTCCCGCGAGGGGAGCCCGCCCGCCTGCTCATCCTGCGCAACCTCACCCAGGGGATGCGCGAGTGGCACGAGTACGCCCCCGAGGAGACCCACCGGGCGGAGATGCTGCGGGTCCACCGCATGGCCCTGTCCGAGTGCCCGCCCGGCCACCCGCAACGCGCCGAACTGCTCGCCGGCCTCGGCGTGGCCCTGCGCTTGGCCGCCGAGGCCGACGACGAGCTGCCGTTGCTCGAGGAGTCCGCGGCGTTGCTGCGCGAGGCCCTGCCCCTCTTACGCCCCGGCACCCCGCAGCGCGCCAAGAGGCTGAACAGCCTCGGCAACACCTTGCACAGACTGGCGCAGAGGACCGGTGACGCGGTGCTGCTGGACGAGGCCGTCGCCACCCTGCGCACCGCCCTCACCGAGGAGGAGCCCGGCACCGACGCCTACGCCGGGACCTTGGCGAACCTCGCCGTCAGCCTGCGCGAGCGCGCCCTCCAGACCGACGATCTGACCTCCCTGCGGGAAGCTTCCCGACTGGCCAGGGAAGCCCTCCACGCGTCACGGAACGCGCCGGTCCTCCAGGCCGGACGGCTCGGCAACCTGGGCGTGGTGCTGCAGAGTTGGCACCAAGCGACCGGCGACACCGCAGCCGCCGACGAGGCGATCGACGTCGCCCGTCAGGCACTGGCACTCGCACCCGTGGCCGGTCAGCCGCGGGCCGACAGGCTGAACCACCTCGCCAACGCCCTGCGCGCCCGGTTCGCGTCCACCGCCGACGTGACAGACCTCGACGAGGCCGCCGGTCTGCTGGAGGAAGCCTCCCAACAGGTCCGCTACGGCGATCCGTCACTCGCGGTGATTCTCTCCAACCTCGGCTCCGTCCGACTCACCAAGCATCACGCCACGGGTGAATCAGGTGAGTTGGAGCAAGCCGTCAGCGAACTGGGACGCGCCGTGTGGGCCGTCGCGGAGGGCACCTCGGCCCACGGCGCTTATCTGAAGTCGTACGGCGACGCGCTGCGTGCCCTGCATCACCGGGACGGCGACCCGGGAGTACTCCGTGCCGCCGCGGACGCCTACCGACAGGCCGCCGGGACCAGGTCCCTGCCCGCCCACGAGCGGGTCCTCGCGGCCTGGGAATGGGGCGCCGCCGCAGGAGGAGACCAACGTTGGGACGACGCCCTGCCCGGCTACGAACTGGCCCTGGAGCTCCTGCCGTTCGCGGCCTCGGGCCGACTGGTCCGCAGCGACCAGGAACGCGGCCTGTCCCGGGTGAGTGGCCTGGCCGCCGAGGCCGCCGCCTGCGCGGTCAACGCCGGCCGGCCGGAACACGCGGTGCTGCTGCTGGAACAGGGCCGGGGCGTCCTGCTGGGCCGGACCATGGCCACCCGCGACGGGCTCGGACGGCTGCGCCGCGCCCACCCGGAACTCGCCGGCCGCTTCTCCCGCCTGCGGGAGCAGCTCGACGCGCTGGAGTCGACCGCCGCGGACGCCGCCCAGGGCGGTCCGTGGGCCGGCCCCACCGATGCGCGGCACACCCTCGCGGCCGAGCTGGAGCGACTGGTCGCCGAGATCCGGACCCGGCCCGGCTTCTCCGACTTCCTCGGCGCACCGGACCTGCGGGCGGTGATGTCCTGCGCCGACCGGGGCCCGGTGGTGCTCGCCTACTGCAGCGAGTTCCGCAGCGACGCCCTGGTGCTGCGGGACGGTGAAGTCCTCCTCGTCCCCCTGCCGTACGCCACCCCGCAGGCCGTCGGCGAACAGGCGGACCGCCTCGAACAGGCGCTCGCCGACGCGGTCGACCCCGCCCGCGACCGGGCGGCCCAGCAGGCCGTCCGCGAGGTGCTGGCCTGGACGTGGGACCACGTCACCGGACCTGTGCTCGACCGACTCGAGGTGCACGGACCCAGGTCCGACGGCGAGTGGCACCGGTTGTGGTGGTCGCCGGGCGGCGCGCTGGCCTCGCTGCCGCTGCACGCGGCCGGCCACCACGACGCCACAGGGGCGGAACCGGACGGCGGACCGGTGCCGGCCCCGGCGGAACCGGACGGCGGACCGGCCCCGGCCCCGGCGGCCGTGCCGGGGCCACGGACGGTACTGGACCGGGTGGTCTCGTCGTACACGCCGACCGTCGCCGCTCTCCGGTACGCCCGGACCCGGGCAGCCGCCCCCCGCCCGCACGGCCCGGTGCTCGCCGTGGCGCTTCCCGCCACGCCCGGCGCCCGGCCGCTCGGCGGCGCACGGCGCGAGGTGGAGGTGCTTCGTGGACTCCTGCCCACCGAGGTGCTGTCCGAGGAACGGGCCACCTTCGACAGGGTGATGGACGCCCTGCCTCGTTACTCGTGCGTGCACTTCGCCTGCCACGGCGTCAGCGAGCCCGCCGAGCCCTCGAACGGCCGGCTCCTGGTGCACGACCACGCGACCCGTCCACTGACGGTCCGTGCGATCTCCCGCCTGGAACTGCCGGCGGCACGGCTCGCGGTGATGTCCGCGTGCGAGACGGCACGGGGCGGCGGGGAACTGGCCGACGAGTCCATCCACATCACGTCCGCGTTCCAGCTCGCCGGGTACGCCAACGCCGTCGGGACGCTCTGGCCGGTGCACGACGCGGTGGCCGTCCGCGTCACACGGCTCCTCTACCGGGAGCTGTGCACCGAAGGAGCCGGTGGTCCGGAGCTGGACGACACGAGGACGGCCCACGCCCTGCACCGGGCGGTCCTCCGGTGCCGCGCCGCCTTCGCGGCCAGTCCCAGTCTGTGGGCGGCACACGTGCACGCGGGAGCCTGACGACACCGGCAGCAACGAGGAGGCGGTCACGATGACCCGATGGTGGCGGCGACGAGCCGCGGAAGAAGGAGAGGCCGCCGGCGCACAGCCGCAGCCCCGACAGGGACAGGAGGACGGGCAGGAGTCCGCGGGGCGGTCCGGGAACGAGCGACGGCTGGTCGGTGGACACATCACCCTCACCGAAGTCACCGAGGGCCGGCCGGAGCAGGAGATCGTCCGGGTGGAGCTGTCCGCCGAGGAGATCCACACCATGCGGGCCCGGTCCGCCATCGACACCCTGGGCCCCGAGCACCCGGACGCCCTCACCGCGATGCGCGAACTCGCCCACGTCCTGCTCTCGGTCCCCGGACGGGGCGAGGAGGCCGTCGAGCTCTTCCAGCATGTGGCCCGCACCCGGTGGACCACGCTGGGCGACCGCCACGAGGACACCCTGCGCGCCTCCGTCGAGCTGGCCGACGCCCTCCACACCACCGGTCAACTGCGCCTGGCGGAGACGGCGTGGCGCGACACCTTCCGCGCCCAGGCGGAGACACTCGGCCGCGACCACCCGGACGCGCTGCGCAGTGCCACCCGGCTCGCGGCGGTCCTGGAGGACCTCGGCAGGGCCCCCGAAGCGGAGCCGCTCGTGAGGGACGTCCTGGAACGCCGCATCCGGCAGCTCGGCCGTGATCACCCCGACGTCCTGTCCGCCACCAACGCGCACGCCGCTTCCCTGCTCAAGTGCGGCCGTCACCAGGAGGCGGAGCGCGTCCTGCGCGCCCTGGTTCCCCGACTGGAGGACCGGTACGGACGCGACCACGAGAAGACGATCGCGGCCCGGAGCAACCTCGGCGCCGTCCTGGTCCGACTGGACCGCCACGCCGAGGCGGAAGAGCAGATCCGTGCCGTCGTGCGGTCGACGGAGGCGACGCTGGGTCCCGACCACGAAACCACCTTCACCGCGCGTAACAATCTCGCGGCCGTCCTGCACGCCCAGGAGCGCTACGAGGACGCGGTGCCGATCCTGCGCGTGATCCTGAGCGGGCGCGTCGCACTCCACGGAGACGACCATCCGATCACGGTCGCCACCCGGGACAACCTCGCCAACGTCCTGATCGACGTCGGCCACCACGCGGAGGCCGCCGAACTGCTCGACCGCTGCGTACGCGACTACCGCCGGCTGCACGGCCCCGGACACCCCCGCCTCAGGGCCGCCGAGGAGAGACTGGCCTGGCTGCGCTCTTGAGGTGAGCGTGCCGAGGGGACGTTCACCCTGGTGAGGTTCCGACCGCCTGGACCGCCTCGCAGCCTTCGCGACGTATCCGCTCGGTGCCCCACACACCGAGCGGTCCGAGCGCGTGATTGAGCGTGCGGCCGTGCTCCGTGAGGGAGTACTCCACTCGCGGCGGCACCTCGGCATACACCTCACGGTGCACGAGCCCGTCCGCCTCCATCTCCCGCAGATGCTGGGTGAGCATCTTCTCGCTCACGCCCGGCAGTCCGCGACGCAGCTCGGCGAAACGGCGGACACCATGGGCGTCGAGCTCCCAGAGGATCAGTCCCTTCCACTTGCCGCTCACAACGTCGAGGGCAGCGTCGATGCCGCAGACGTACGGCCCGGACCTTGGCGCCTTGCCCATCACTGAGCCCCTTACGAAATGGTAAGTACCGCAGAAAACAGTGGGTACTTCCGAGGCTACCCGCGCTCTCCGAGGATGAAGGAGTGAACGAACACAAGGACCGCACCACCAGCCGCAACACCCCCGTTTCCGTGATCGGGCTGGGCCCGATGGGCCAGGCCATCGCACACACCCTCCTCACCGCGGGCCACCCGGTCACCGTCTGGAACCGCACCGCGAGCCGCGCCGACGACGTCGTCAACGCAGGAGCGACGCACGCGAAGACACCCCGCGAGGCCGTCGAAGCGAGTGACCTGCTGCTGCTCAGCCTCACCGACTACCAGGCGATGTACGACATCCTCGACGACGCCACCGAAGCACTCGCCGGGCGCACCCTGGTCAACCTCAGCTCCGACACCCCCGATCGCACCCGCGAGGCAGCAGCGTGGGCCACACGCCACGGCGCCGCCTTCCTCACCGGAGGCATTATGGTCCCCGCGCCCATGGTCGGCACGGACGCGGCCCACATCTACTACAGCGGCCCCGAGGACCTGCTGGCGAGGCACCGGGGCACCCTGGAACTGCTGGGCACGCCCAAACACCTGGGCGGGGACCCGGGTCTCGCCCAGCTGATGTACCAGGCCCAGCTCGCGGTGTTCCTCACCACCCTGTCCGGCCTGATGCACGCCACCGCGATGCTGAGCACCGCGGGCATGAAGGCCGCGGAGGCGCTGCCGGAGCTGCTCTCCTCCGCCGACACGATCGGCGACATGCTGAGGGCGGGCGAGGAACACCCCGGCGCCGCGCTCGACGCCGGCGAACACCCCGGCCACCTCAGCACGGTCACCATGATGGGCGCGACGGCCGACCACATCGTCGACACCAGCACGTCACTCTGCCTCGACCTCGCCCTCCCGACGGCCGTCCAGGGCCACTACCGGCAAGCGATCGAGAACGGCCACGGCAGCGACAACTGGACTCGCATCATCGACAGCATCCGAAAGCCACGCTGACGTGACGTCCACCGGTCGACGCGTCGAGGAGACCCGTCGCCGAACCGACCGGTGGGCCGGTCCCTTCAGGAGCTCCGGCGGGGCGGCCCGCGTCTACGCGGGCAGCGCGGGGAACACGATCACCGAACCGTTCTCCTCGCGAGCGATTTCGATCGCCACGTCCGTCGGGCGACTGTCGACCACGACGCCGTCGCCCAACTGACGAACCCGGTGTGCCGCGCGCATCAATCGATCGACTTCCGCGTTCGTGAAGACGGGCCGCAATCCGTGCGGGCGGGCCAGCTCCAGCGTCGACAGGCGGACCAGGACGCCGGCAAGGCCCGACTCCAGGGCATCGAGACGCTGCTGGTCGCGCTTGAGGACACGGGTGAAGCTCTGGAACAGGTTGTTGGGGTCGCCCTGGGCGTGCTCGACGGCCTGCAGGACGACGACTCGCCGCTTCAACGCGATGGCGAGGGTGGCCAGTTCCAGGTGGGCGCGGAAGATGCCACCCTGGTCGTCGATTCCGGGGAACGACTTGGTCAGCGTGCCGAGATCGACGGCCTGGCCCTCGGGCAGTTTGTCGAGTGCGCTCTGCCACTTGGCAAGGCGGCGATCGACGGCGCCCAGCGCGGAGTTGATGGCGTGCACCGCCGAGTCCAGACCCAGCGAGACCCCGGGCCTGCCCTGGTCGAGCAGGATGGCGGTGGCCTTGTCGATGGCGTCCCGGCAGCCGTCGAGTGTGCTGTGCTCTTGTTCGAGCTCCTGCTCCTGCAGTTGCTCCAGCATTTCCGTGATGTGCTCGATGGCCTGCTGACGCTTGCCGTCGGCGTGCGCGCTCACCCCCACCGCCACGGCCATGAGCACGAGCGGCGCGGCCACGGTGAGCATCGCACTGCCGCCGACCGCCACGCCCGCCGTCGCACCGGCTCCACCGCGCCCGCCGTTGCCGCTTGACCGACCGGCACGAACGTCGCGGCGCCGGCGATCTTCCCCGAAGAGTCCACGAGCGCGCTTCGGAGGGCACCGGACGTGCCCTTCGCCACCATCGGGCTGAGACAGCCCTGGCCGACCTGGGCGGCGAGCTTCGCCGGGATCACCATGCGGTAGAGGCCTTCGCCGGCCGCTGTCGCCGTAGCCGACGAGGAACTCCGCGCTGATTGCGTGATGAGCTGCGACAGGTGCTGCGCCAAAGGGCTCGCGGCATCGAGCGGGATGCCCCGGCCGCGGTCGAGCTTGTCGGGCAGCGGATATGCCTCAAGTGTGGCGATCGGCTCGTCGGCCAGGGCGGCCAGTGCCCCGCGCAGTTCAGACAGGCGCTCAGCCGTCATGGGCCCGTCCCCGGTCAATGCGGGCACCCGGACATCACCGGTCGCCAGCGTCCACACCGGAACGATCCCCTTGCGGTCGTCAGTCATCGTCTCCCCTTTTTCTCCAGCGACAGCCTACGGTCGGAGGCCGACCGGAAGGGCATGAACCTTGTGCGTACGTGCTAGGCGTGAGGCGTCGGCGGTCCCGTCATGGCCCTCACGTTTTCCATCAGTTCGTGCAACAACTTCGGCTCACCGTCGGCGGTGCGTGCGGCCTCCGCGTACGTCGGCCCGTGCTTGCCGTCCACGTAGCCCTCGCCCCGCGCGACCAGTTCAAGGCGGCGGGCGTTCCAGGCGGGCCAGTCGTCCTTGAGGTAGCTGTCGAGGTCGTCCTCGAAAACGGTGTGCGTCGCCTCGCTCGTGCTCGCAGGGCTGGCTTCGCCCGTGACCCGCAGATAGCTGAGGATCTTCGCGTTCTTCGCGATGTTGTCCCGAAGACTCGCTGTCTTCTTCTCGGTGTCCGCGTCGGCCACCTTCCTCGGCCCGGTGTCCGCGTCGAAGACGAGGTGGCAGCGTACGCCGAACCCGGTGAGGATGGCGTGGCAGAGGATCATGTTGCCCTTGCCCTCGGCGTTCACCACACAGATGCCTTCGGCGCCGAGGCTCAAGCCCTGGCGCTCGGCGAAGGCCAGGAGGACGCTCTCGTCCGTGGCGCCCTCGACCAGAACGGCGACGTCGGCGAACAGTGCCTCGGCAAGCTCCTTGACGTACCGCGTGGCGCCTCGACGTGCGATGGCCTTCTCCGACACGTGGTCCTCGAGGTACTGCCGAAGCTCCGTTTCGGTGAGGGCGCGCAGGCTCACCTCCGGATGCTCGCCACCGCTGACCCGATCCGCGGCGCACCCTTCCAGAAGGCCAACCCATGGCTCCTGGACGACGGCCGGGTGCTGGGCGCCACGCACTCCCAGGGGCTCTGGGTCTTCATCCGGCGCAGGCCCAATGCGGCCGTCCCGGCAGGACGTCGTCGCTGACACCGATCTCTCCTGAGGTGGAGGGCGTCGCCTTTCAGCCCGTCCGTACAGCTCTGTAGCGGACGGGCCAGTCCTCCACCTTCACCAGTAAGCCTTCGCCCGCGAGGTCGCGCAGGATCCCGCGGGTGTGCTTCGGGTGGGGATCATGCCCTGTGTCGCGTAGGGCGCGGAGGGCGCGCTCGGTGTCCCAGAGCCCGCCGAACGTACGCACTGCCTTCTCGAGGTCGGTGCGCTGGTTGGTGGGGCCTTCCGTCATGGTTTCGCTCCTCAGGCCTGCCCGGCGGAGGGAGTGGCCGAGTGCGCCTTCTTCGTGTGGTTGGCGATGCTCGCCGGTGCGCCGACGTAGTCACAGGACCCGCACTTTCGCCATGCCCCCTCGGACACGGCCCTTGCGCTCACCGAGTGTCCGGGGCCGTACCCGTGGCCGTGCAGTAACTGGGCCACGGACGAGCCGTATTCGACTGCGAGGAGGGCCGCCTCCGCCACTTTGTCGTGGCCTGGTGCGAAGAAGGAGCCGGGGCCGGTCTTCTTGGCGCAGCCGCACCAGCAGGTGCCGGTGGGGGTGAGGTGGGGAAGGGGTTTCGTCGTCATGGCGTCACCGTAGATCAGTGAGGAAGCTGTGCCCGGCCCTTTGAGGTGTTTGGTCTCAGCTCCGGTGCGCTGCTTCCGGAACCGAGCCAAAGGGGAGGGTGCCGCCGTACGCGCGACCACGGCGGCTCGCGTCGAGCCGCCGCTCTCCCCCTGCCTGACCAGCAATGGATCGTTCCTGCATATGATGTGCAAGTGCGCACCAGTGACTACACCCTCAGGACCGCCGCCCCCGCCGACCTGGACGCCGCCCGAGCCGTCATGCTCGACACCGTCTACCGGGACTTCGGTACCGGGTACGTCCCGCGCTGGCATGCTGATGTCATCGACCTGGCCGGGGCCTATCTGTCCCCCGAGCGGCACACCCTCCTCGTCGCCGTCGACGCGGAGGGTGAGGTCGTGGGGACCGGTGCTCTCGATTCCCGGGGCCCCGCGCACCCGCCGAACCCCGCGCACGTGGCCGAGCGGTACCCCTCCGGTGTGACCGCGCAGCTGAGGCGGGTGTACGTCCGGCCCGAGCATCGGCGGCGGGGGATCGCGCGTCGACTTGTCGACGAGTTGCTGGCGTTCGCCGTCGCCGACGGGGGATACCGGGCCGTCTACCTGCACACCGACCCCGCCGTCACCGGGGCCGAGCCCTTCTGGCGGTCGTTGGCCAAGGTGGTGCACGACGAGCGGGAGGACGCGGGGGGCGGGCAGGGGATCGTGCACTTCGACGTTCCCCTGGGGTGAGATAGGCGTGAAAACCGTTTTCAGGTAATCTCCGATCCGCTCCCCTCTGCCCGCCCAGCCCCGCACCGAACCTGATCGATCCGAGGACCATGCGCTCCCACCGCCGCTCCCGGCTGCTCGCCCCCCTCCTGCTCGCCCCGCTGTTGGCCGGCTGTTTCTCCTCCGGAGGCGGCGACGACTCGGCGTCCGGTGACGGTGGCGACGGCGACGGCGCCCGTCTCCGCGTCGCCCTCGCCTTCCCGCCCGCCGAGAACCTCTCCCCGTACGGCGCCGACGCCACCCTGCTGAGCCGCCTCGGTGTCACCGAGGGGCTCACCGCGCTGGACGCCAACGGCTCCGCCGCGCCCGCGCTCGCCGAGTCCTGGCGCAGGGACGGTGAGAAGACCTGGGAGTTCACCCTCCGCGACGCCACCTTCCAGGACGGGGGCGACGTCACGCCCGTCGCGGTCGCCGACTCCCTCACGCACGCCACCGACGCCGAGCCCGCCCCCGCCGCCCTCGCCGGCGTCACACTCCACGCCGAGGCGAGCGGTGACCGGGTGGTCCGGATCACCACCGCCGAGCCCGACCCCGTACTGCCGCTGCGGCTCTCCAGCCCCAGCCTCGCGATCCTCTCCAAGGACGCGTACGGCAAGAGCGACCGCGTCGACCCCGTCGGCCACGCCACCGGGCCCTTCGAGCTGACCAAGGTCAACGGCGCCACCTCCGCCTCCCTCGACCGGTTCGACGACTACTGGGGCGGCCGCGCCCAGGCCTCCGGCATCGACGCGCGCTTCATCGCCGACGGCACCGCCCGCGCCAACGCCCTGCGGACCGGGGAACTCGACATCGCCGAGGCCGTTCCGGTCGCCCAGGCGGCTTCGCTCGACGAGAAGAGCCGGCGGGACACCGCCACCACCCGGACCACCAGCCTGCTGCTCAACGCCTCCTCCGGCCCCTTCGAGGACGCCGGGCTGCGGGCCGCCGCCCGGGGTGCCCTCGACACCTCCGTGTTCGCCAAGGACGTGTACGAGGGGTACGCCGATCCCGGTGCCGGGATCTACGGGCCCGCCGTCACCTGGGCGGAAGGGAAGCGCACCGCACCCGTCGGGCGGGCGGCGGCCAAGAAGCCCGGGGACGGGGACACCATCACCCTCGCCACCTACGACAACCGGCCCGAGCTGCCCGAGGTCGCCCAGGTGGTCAAGCAGCAGCTGGAGAAGGCCGGGTTCGCAGTCGAACTCACCGTGCGGGAGTACTCGCGGCTCGAAGGCGACGCCCTCGACGGGAAGTTCGACGCCTTCGTGCTCGCCCGGAACATGCTCCTCGACACCGGTGACCCCGTCGCCGTCCTCGCCGGCGACTACACCTGCGACGGCGACTTCAACATCGCCCAGCTGTGCGACAAGGGCGTCGACCGTGCCGTCGCCGACGCCGAGAAGCTCGCCGACACCGCCAAGCGACAGGACGCCGCCATGGCCGCCGAGGCCCGCATCCTCGGCAGCGACGCCGTCGTGCCGCTGGTGCACCAGCGCATCATCACCGGCGTCGCCGACTCCGTGCAGGGCGTGATCCTCGACCCGTACGAGCGCACCCTCGTCGGCACCGGCACCCGGCGCTGAACCGTGCGGCAGCGCGTGGCCACCCTGGTGTGGCGGGTCCTGCTCGCGGGTGGACTCGTGTGCGGGGTCGGGCTGTTGCCCTGGCTCACCCGCACCGACCCGGCGTACACCGTCCTCAAGGCACGGTCCGCCGAGCGCGAGCCCACGCCCGAGGTGCTCGCCGACATCCGGCGGCAGCTCGGCATCGACGGCGGGCCGGTGCACGTCCTCACCGGCTGGCTGGGCGGACTCGTGCGCGGGGACGCCGGGCAGTCGTGGATCTCCGGCGCCGACGTACTGCCCGACGTGCTCCGGGCGCTCGGTGCCTCGCTCCTGCTCATGGGCGTCGCGCTGCTCGTCGCCGTCCTCACCGCCGGGATGATCTGCGCGCGCACCTTGCGCCTGGGCGCCCGACGACGGCTCGGTGGGCGACGCGCGGGCGGGAGCGGCTCCGCCGTGCTCGCCTCACTGCCCGAGTTCCTCGTCGCCTCCGTCCTCGCCACCGTCGTCGGAGTGCAACTGGGGTGGCTGCCCGCGCTGGGGTGGTACGGACCCCAGTGGACCGTGCTGCCCGCGCTCGCCCTCGGCCTGCCCGCGGGAGCGGTACTGGGGCGGCTGCTCGACGATCTGCTGCCCGGCGCCTTCGGCGAGCCATGGGCGCTGGCCGCCGCGGCCCGTGGGCTGACCGGGCGGTCCATCGCCCGCCAGGCCGTACGGCGGTGTGTGCCCGCGCTGCTGCCCAACCTCGCCCTCTTCGTCGTCGGGCTGACCGGCGGGGCCGTCGCCGTCGAGCAGGTCTTCGACATCCCGGGACTGGGCCGCACCACCCTCCAGGCCGCCCTCGCGCAGGACCTCCCCGTCCTCCAGGCCGGCACCCTCGCCCTCGTCCTCCTCGCCGCGCTCGCGACCGGCGCCACCCGCGTCGCCGCGCGGCTGCTCACCGGGCCCGCGCTGCGCGACGGCGCCCTGTCCTCGCTGCACCGGCCCGCCCCGCCCGCCGGGGGAGTGCTGCCGCTCCTGTACGGCGCCGTCCTGCTCGCCGTCGTCGGCTTCGGCCTGGCCCGTGATCCGCTCGCCCTCGACACCGGGCAGCGGCTGCGGGCGCCCTCCCCCGACCATCCCTTCGGCACCGACGCCCTCGGGCGCGACCTGCTCGCCCGCGTCGGCCACGGGGCGCTGGACACACTGCTCCTCGCCGCGGCCATCAGCGCCGCCGCGCTGCTCGCGGGTCTGCTGCTCGGACTCGTGCCGCGGGTCTGCGCACCGCTCGTCGACACGGTCAACGCCGTACCGCCGGTGCTCGTCGCGCTGCTCGTCACCGCCGTCGCCGGGAGCGGGGCGGCCACCCCCGCGCTCGCCGTGGGCGCCGTCGCCTGGGCGCCGCTCGCCGCGCACACCTCCTCCCTGCTGCGGCAGGAGCGCGCCACCCTGCACATCACCGCCACCAGGGGACTCGGCGCCGGGCGGGCCCATCTGCTGCGGTACGAGTTGCTGCCCGCCGTGGTGCCGCCGGTCCTGAGGCATGCCCTGCTGCGGCTGCCCGGTGTCGCCCTCGCGCTCGCCTCGCTCGGCTTCCTCGGCCTCGGCGCCCAGCCGCCGTCCCCGGAGTGGGGCCTGCTCCTGGCCGAGAACCAGCCCTACGCCGAGCGAGCCCCCTGGGCCGTCCTCGCCCCCGCCGCCGTACTCGCCCTGCTCGGCGCGCTGGCCGTCAGTGCCGCGGGAGGACTGCGCCGGCCGTCCCGGCGACGCCCCGCACACACCGTCGACGGGACCGACGAGGGCGAGCGGCGGTCCGTCGCGGCGGCGGAGAAGGAACCGGCCGGAGTGTGATGACGTGACCTCCGCATCCGCCTCCACCGGGCGATCCGCGCGGACATCCGGCCGCCGCACCGCCCCGCTGCTCCGGCTGCTGATCCTCACCCAACTCGCCTTCAACATCGGCTTCTTCGCCGTGCTGCCCTTCCTCGCCGAGCACCTGGGGCAGTCCGTCGGCATGGCGGGGTGGCTGGTCGGGTTCGTGCTCGGGCTGCGGACCTTCAGCCAGCAGGGGCTGTTCGTGGTCGGCGGGGCGCTCACCGACCGGTACGGCATCCGGCCCGTCGTGCTCGCCGGGTGCGTGCTGCGGATCGCCGGGTTCGCCTGGCTCGGTTTCGCCGAGCGGACCTGGGCCGTCGTCGGTGCCGTGCTGCTGATCGGCTTCGCCGCCGCGCTCTTCTCGCCGGCCGTCGAGTCGGAGGTCGCCCGGCAGGCCGTCGTACGGGAAGCGGAGGGGGGCGGGGACCGGACGCGGGTGCTCGCGCTGTTCACCGTCGCCGGGCAGGCCGGGGCCTTCGTCGGGCCGCTGCTGGGGGCGCTGCTGCTCACCGTCGACTTCCGTACGGCCTGCCTGGCCGGGGCCGGGGTCTTCGTGCTGGTCCTCGCCGGGCACGCGTGGCTGCTGCCGCAGCGCGTTCCGGGACGGGTCCAGGTCCGGATGAAGGGCGGGGCGCGACTGGTGCTGCGCAACCGGCGTTTCCTCGCGCTGTGTTGCGCCTACGGTGCCTACCTTCTCGCCTACAACCAGCTCTACCTGGCCCTGCCCGCCGAGGTGGAGCGGGCCGCCGGTTCGCAGGCGCCGCTGGCCTGGCTGTTCGCGCTGTCGTCGCTGCTGGTGGTGACCGCGCAGTTGCCGGTGACCCGGTGGGCGGGGGAGCGGCTGGCACCGCGCCGATCGATGGTGGCGGGGCTGGTGCTGATCGCCGTCGGATTCGCCGTCGTCGGTCTGGCGCGGCCCGCGGGGTGGACGGGGACCGGTGGGCTGGTGCCCGCCGCCGGGTTCGTCGTGCTGCTCACCGTCGGGCAGATGCTCGTCGCGCCCGTCGCCCGTGCCTGGGTGCCGGACCTCGCCGAGGACGGGCGGCTCGGGCTGTACACCGGGGCGCTGTCCTCGGTCTCCGGCCTCGTCGTGCTGGCCGGCAGCTCCGCGACCGGCCTGCTGCTGGACACCGGGCTGCCGGCCGCGGTGCCGTGGCTGGCGCTGGCCGCCGTACCGCTGGTGGCGGTGGGGCTGCTGCCCGGGCGGCCGGCCGCCCACTGACGGCTCGTGCCGGGCGCCGACCGCGAGATGGCCGGCGCTCGGCAACCCGGCGTCATTCGCTGTCACCTCGCACGATGGCGGCGTAACGCTGTCCCAACTTCTGGCGCAGCTCGGAGAGTCGGTGTGCGGCGACGGCGGCGACGTGGGACGACGGGGGTTGCCGCGCGGTCGTGACGAACCACTCCGCGTCGCTCTCACCGGACTGCCCGTCGTGCGCCTCGGCGCGGATCAGGGCGTCGATCTCGGTGACGTGCTGCGCGAAAGCCTGAGCCCATTCCTGCTCGTCCGGCCGGAGGAAGGGCGAACGCCGCAGCAGGAGGAGGTTGACCTGCGTCAGCCTGCTCGCCTCCGCGGCGGCGGGTGGTTCCCGGCGGGTGAGCGAGAGACGTTGGGCCTCCTCGAGGTCGGACAACGCCTCCCAGACCTCCCTCAGCGCCTCGACCCGCTGGGCGCGGAAGTTCGCCCGCGCCTCGCGGGCCTGGGCTCGCTGCCACTGCCACAGACCGGCCGCCGTGGCCAACCCGGTCCCTGCGAAGGTGAGTACGCCCACGGCGACCGTGTCCGAGACCATGGTGCGAGGCTACTCAGAGGTGCCCCGTCACCGCAGGGCCATCGCCGCATGCGACAGCAGTCACCCGCACGCCCACCACGCGATCGCCGCACCGAGTGCTTCGACCGCGTCGAGGCACCTCACCGGACGACGAGCTCCGGCACCGTCGCGGCAACGGTGGCGGGCACCCGCGACCGGCGCCACAGCCACCGCACGTCCCGCCCGAACGACCACACCAGCAGGCCCAGTGCCACCGCCACCACCCCGGCGTTCGCCACGCGCGGCAGCAGGTCCGCGCCGGCCAGGAGCAGCAGGACGCCCTGGAGCGCGGCCACCGTCTTGCGGGCCGTGCTCGGCGGCAGCGGGGCGGTCAGCCACGGCCACACCCGGGCCGCCGCCACGAACACGTACCGCATGCCGCCGATCAGCAGCACCCACGGGCCCAGGTCGATCGCGACGTACACGCTGAGCACCAGGATCAGGAACGCGTCGACCTCCATGTCGAAGCGCGCGCCCAGCGGACTGGACGTGCCGGTACGGCGGGCGACCTTGCCGTCCACGCCGTCCAGGACCAGGGCGACGGCGGTGAGGCCGACGAGGAGGGGGACCGGCGGCGCGTCGCGGAAGGAGTCGGCGACCAGGGACGTGACCCCGCCGACCAGGGTGGCCCGGCCGAGGGTGACCCGGTTGGCCGGGCCGAACACCGGCAGCCGGGAGCGGTGCAGGGCCCGGGAGAGCACCGCCCAGCTCGCGAACGCGAACGCCAGGCCGGTCAGCCAGCCCGCCGTG
Organism: Kitasatospora aureofaciens; assembly: GCA_000720845.1. Taxonomy (GTDB): domain Bacteria; phylum Actinomycetota; class Actinomycetes; order Streptomycetales; family Streptomycetaceae; genus Streptomyces. Next base: position 44,809 of record JODU01000032.1, read on the forward strand.
CCCATGCCGATCGCGGTACCGAGCAGCGCCAGGAGCACGAGCTGCGCGCCCGCCCCCACCGCCGTCTCCTGTTGGACGGACCTCGCGGCACAGACGCCGTACGCGTCGTCCGTGTGGTTCAGGTTGATCAGGGCCACCGAACATCCTCCGGCCGTGTGACAGGGTCGATCGACACCGCTACCTTGTGCGCGGCACGTGCATCCCTCGGTACGTGGGTGGCTTCCCGATCGTTCAGGAGGACTTCCGATGGCACGCATGGCAGGCACGGCACGTGCGTTCTGGCTCGAAGCACCGGGCCGGGGCGCCGTCCGCGAGGTGGAGCTGGGGGAACCAGGCGCCGACGAGGTGCTGGTGCGCACGCTCTTCAGCGGTGTCAGCCGCGGCACCGAGACCCTCGTCTTCGACGGCCGGGTGCCCGGCAACCAGTACTCGGCCATGCGCGCGCCGTTCCAGGACGGCGACTTCCCCGGCCCGGTGAAGTACGGCTACCTCAACGTGGGCGTGGTGGAGGCGGGGCCGGAGCGGCTCGTGGGGCGTACGGTGTTCTGCCTCTACCCGCACCAGACGCGGTACGTCGTCCCGGCCGCCGCCGTCACCCCCGTGCCCGCGGAGGTCCCCGCCGGGCGGGCCGTGCTCGCCGGCACCGTCGAGACCGCCGTCAACGCCCTGTGGGACGCGGCGCCGCTGGTCGGCGACCGGGTCACCGTGGTCGGCGGCGGCATGGTCGGCTGCTCGGTCGCCGCCCTGCTGGCCCGGTTCCCGGGCGTCCGCGTCGAGTTGGTCGACGCCGACCCGGCCCGGGCCAAGGTCGCCGAGGCGCTCGGCGCCGGATTCGCGTCGCCGGGTGACGCCGCAGGCGACCGCGATCTCGTCGTGCACGCCAGCGCGACGGAGGCGGGACTCGCCCGGTCACTGGAGCTGCTGCGGCCCGAGGGCACCGTCGTCGAACTGAGCTGGTACGGCGACCGGCGCGTCGCCCTTCCGCTCGGTGAGGCCTTCCACTCCCGGCGCCTCACCCTGCGCGGCAGCCAGGTGGGCACCGTGTCCCCGGCCCGCGCCGCCACCCGCGGCTACGCCGACCGGCTCGCCCTCGCCCTCGAACTGCTCGCCGACCCGGCACTGGACGCGCTCGTCACCGGAGAGTCCGCGTTCGCCGAACTGCCCGACCTGATGCCCCGGTTGGCCTCCGGCGAGATCCCCGCACTGTGCCACCGGATCCGTTACGACGGGGAGGAGAGCGGCACGGGCGCCCGCAGTGGTGCCTGACCTTGAGGAAAGACGCGCGGCCCACTGAACGGGGGAGGGCATCCAGCCGTAATAGACGGCACCCGCGCAGCGACCGGCGGGGGAACCAGACGTGCCACACCTGGAGGGTCGTCCGTTGTTCAGCATCACCGTCCGCGATCACATCATGATCGCCCACAGCTTCCGCGGCGACGTCTTCGGGCCCGCGCAACGCCTGCACGGAGCGACGTTCCTGGTGGACGCCACCTTCCGGCGCGAGCAGCTGGACGAGGACAACATCGTCGTCGACATCGGCCTGGCCACCCAGGAGCTGGGTGCCGTCGTGGGCGCACTGAACTACCGCAACCTCGACAACGAACCCGACTTCGCCGGCCTCAACACCTCCACGGAGTTCCTGGCCAAGGTCATCGCCGACCGGCTGGCCGAGCGGGTGCACAAGGGCGCGTTCGGCGAGGGGGCGAGAGGGCTGGCGGGGCTCACCGTCACGCTCCACGAGTCGCACGTCGCCTGGGCGAGTTACGAGCGTGCGCTGTGAACGGCACGTCCGTGGAAGCGACGACCGGCACCCATGCGGAGCCGACGACCGGTGCGTCCGCCGGGCGGGCCCGGCTCGCCTACGTCCCCGCCCAGCTGTCCGGGGCCGACGGGGCCCCGGCCCCGGCCCCGACGAACGGGGGGATCGTCCCCATGTCCCTGCGCTCCGTGCACTTCGTCATGCCGGGCGGTGTCGACGACCCGGCCGCGCCGAGTGGCGGGAACGCCTACGACCGGCGGGTACGGCTCGACCTGCCCGGCTTCGGCTGGCGGGTACGGGGGCTGCCCGTGCCCGGCGACTGGCCCCGGCCGGACGACGCGGCCCGCGCGGAACTCGCGCGCGTCCTGCGGCGGTTGCCGGACGGCGCGGTCGTCCTCCTCGACGGCCTGGTCGCCTGCGGGGTGCCGGAAATCGTCGTCCCGGAGGCCGAGCGGCTGCGCATGGCGGTCCTCGTCCACCTCCCGCTCGGTGACGAGACCGGCCTCGACCCCGCCGTGGCCGCCGCACTGGACGCCCGCGAGCGCACGGTGCTGCGTGCCGTCCCGGCCGTCGTCGCCACCAGCGACTGGGCGGTGCGTCGCCTCGTCTCCCACCACGGCCTCGACCCCGGCCGCGTCCACGTCGCCGCCCCCGGTGCCGACATCGCGCCCCTCGCGCCCGGCACCGACGGCGTCTCCCGGCTTGTGTGCGTCGCCGCCGTCACGCCCCGCAAGGGCCAGCACCGGCTGGTGGAGGCGCTGGCGACAGTGGCCGACCTGCCGTGGAGCTGTGTGTGCGTCGGCGGGCTCGGACAGGACCCGGAGTACGTGGGCCGCCTGCGGTCGCAGATCGCGCGGCACGGTCTCCAGGAGCGGCTGGAGCTGGCGGGACCGCGGGCCGGAGCCGAGCTGGACGCGACCTACGCCACCGCCGACCTGATGGTCCTCACCTCCTACGCCGAGACGTACGGCATGGCGGTCACCGAGGCCCTCGCGCGCGGCATCCCCGTGCTGGCCACGGACGTCGGCGGCCTCCCGGAGGCGGTCGGACGGGCACCCGACGGCGGAGTGCCCGGCATTCTCGTTCCGCCGGAGGATCCCGTCGCGCTCGCCGCGGAGCTGCGCGGCTGGTTCGGCGAGCCGGACGTGCGCCGCCGCCTGAAGGCCGCCGCCCGCGGCCGCCGCGCCGCCCTGAACGGCTGGGCGAGCACGGCCCAGAGCCTGGCCGGCGTACTGCACCGGCTGCCGGGCGAACCGAGGAGGGCGGTATGAGCACGAGGAAGCCCACCACACCTGCCGTAGACGCCCCGCCGTCCCGGCCCGGTCTCCTGGACGCCGTTGTTCCGGGTGCGGGCCCGGCCCGCCCGGCCGCCGGAGACCCCGTCCAGCGGCCTGCGGCCGGCCCCAGGGACGGCCCGGGCGGGGACCGGCCGGACCGGCGCCCCGCCGGGCCCGAGGGCGGCCCCGCCCACCCCGCGACGCGACGCCCGGACGACGCCGCCCAGCCGGCACCGGACCCTTCCGAACGGCACGCCGCCGGGGTGCTCGGCCACGGTGGCGAGGGGTTCTCCGCGGGGGTGCTCGCCGACGGTCGCGGGGGGTTCTCCGCGGGGGTGCTCGCCGACGGTCGCGGGGGGCCTTCTGCCGGGTCAGCCGGTGACGGCGACGGGCAGTGCGCTTCCGGGGCGGGCACCGACCGCCGCGGGCGGCCCGCCGGCGAGCGGACCACCGTCCGCCTCCGTGAGGCACCGGCGGGCGCGCGGCCCGACGACCCCCCGCGCTACGCCCCCGAGTGGCTGCGGCTGCGGGAGCCCGCCGACGCCGCCGCGCGCGCGCACGACCTGCTCGACCCGTTGCGGAGCAGGCTCGCCGGCCCGCCGGGGCGCGCGGACGGGCTGGTGGTGCACGACCTGGGCTGCGGCACCGGGTCGATGGGCCGCTGGCTCGCCCCGCTGCTGGACGGCGCCCAGCACTGGGTGCTGCACGACCGCGACCCCTACCTCCTGCACTTCGCGGCCGTCGCCGCCCCGCGCACCGCCGCCGACGGCAGCCGCGTCACCGTCGAGACACGGCGCGGGGACCTCGCCCGCCTCACCCCGGACGCCCTGACCGGCGCCGCGCTGGTGACGGCGTCCGCGCTGCTCGACGTCCTCACCACCGACGAGGTCGGCACCCTCGCCGCCGCCTGTGCCGCGGCCGGCTGTCCGGCGCTGCTGACCCTCTCCGTCGCCGGACGCGTCGACCTCACCCCCGCCCACCCGCTGGACGCCGAGATCACCGAGGCGTTCAACGACCACCAGCGGCGCACCGGCATGCTCGGACCGGACGCGGTCACCGCCGCCGCCGACGCCTTCGCCGGGCACGGCGCCACCATACGAGCGCACCCCAGTCCCTGGCGGCTGGGCCCCGACGAGGCCGAACTGACCGCGCAGTGGCTGCGGGGCTGGGTCGGTGCGGCCGTCGAACAGCGCCAGGGACTGCGGGAGCGGGCCGACCGGTACCTGGCCGAGCGCCTCGCGGCCTGCGCGGCCGGGGAGTTGCGCGTGGTCGTCCACCACACCGACCTGCTGGCGCTGTGCCGGCCGACGGGCGGGGCCCCGTGAGCGCACCGACGCCGCCAACGGCACCGGCTGTACCGGCGCGGGTGTTGCCGACGCCGCCGCGCCCGGACACTCCCGTCGACGCCCGGACTCCACGCCGCCGCGCCCTGCGCGCCCACCTCGGCACACTCGCCGGCACCGCTGTCCTCGCCGTGCTCCTGTGGCGGCTGGGCACCGGCGCCCTCCTGGACGGGCTGCGCCGGATCGACGGGCCCACGGTAGCGGCGGCCCTCGGGATCGGGCTGGTCACCACCGTCTTCAGTGCCTGGCGCTGGGCCCTGGTGGCCCGGGGCCTGAGCATCCGGCTGCCGCTCGCGTCGGCCGTCGCCGACTACTACCGCGCCCTGTTCCTCAACGCGGCGCTGCCCGGCGGCGTCCTCGGTGACGTGCACCGCGCGGTGCGGCACGGGCGGAGCGCGGGAGACCTGGGGCGCGGCGTGCGGGCCGTCGTCCTCGAACGGGCCGCCGGGCAGCTCGCGTTGACCGGTGCCGGGATCGCCGTACTGCTCACCATGCCGTCCCCGGTGCTCGCCGAGGCCCGGCGGGTCGCACCGCCCGCGGCCCTGGCCCTGGCCGGAGCGGTCGCCGTCGTCCTCGCCCTGCGCATGAACCGGACGCCGGCATGCCGAGGACGAGCCCTGCGGTCGGCGCTCGCTGAGGCACGGGCCGGGCTGTTGTCCCGGCGGCACCTGCCGGGGATCGCCCTCTCCTCCGGCGTCGTGCTCGCCGGTCACCTCACGATGTTCGTGCTCGCCGCCCGGGTCGCCGGCAGCGCGGCCTCCGTCGCCGCGCTCACCCCGCTGGCCGTGCTGGCGCTGCTCGCCATGGGGCTGCCGCTGAACGTCGGCGGCTGGGGCCCCCGGGAGGGCGTCACCGCCTGGGCGTTCGGCGCGGCGGGGCTGGGCGCGGACACCGGGCTGGGCGTGGCGGTGGTGTACGGCGTGCTCAGCCTGGTGGCGAGCCTGCCCGGCGCCGCGGTCCTCGTCGTACGTCGGCAGAACGTGCGCTATACACGCTCGCCGTCGGAGCCGTCGGAGCCGTCGGAGCCGTCGGAGCCGTCGGAGCCGTCGGACCCGTCGGACACCGCGGCGGTCGCTGCCACCGCCGTATCGGCCGTCAGCAGCGCGAAGTATTCCCCGAAGGAATCCGCCAGGCTCGCCAGCAGTTCCTTCCCCTTTTCCGCCGAGCCCAGTGAAGGCCGCCCGATGACACCGGAATCGGTATAGGCGGACATACCGAGGGAGAGCAGATGACGCCGGTCGTCCGCGATGAAATCGGCGGCCTCGTAACCGGGCCGGACCAATTCGGGGTGTGCGTGCAGAAGAATGGAGGTCTCGATTTCCCCCGCGTGCATGTCGGTGAGCAGCGAGGTGGCCACCCCGGCCCGCTGCCGCGCCGTCTCCCAGTCCTCCGCGGCCGGGAACAGCGCCATCCGCTCACCGCGCGCGGAGGACTCCTGGACGACGTTGCCCAGCACGTAGTTGCCGCCGTGCCCGTTCACCACGACCAGGGCCCCGACACCCGAACGGTGCAGCGAGTCCGCTATGTCCCGCATCACCGCGTGCAGGGTCACCGCGGAGATGCTGACGGTCCCGGGCCAGTCCGCGTGCTCGTGCGAGCACCCGATCGTCACCGGCGGCAGCGGGTGCACCGGGTACGCGGCGGCCAGCTCCCGGGCGACGGCGCACGCGACGAGCGTGTCGGTCGCCAACGGCAGGTGGGGGCCGTGCTGTTCGTAACTCCCGACCGGCAGCACCGCGACCGCCGAGCCGCGTTCGCGCACATCGTCGCTCGTGTCCGCCGGCACCAGTGAAACATCCATTCCCGCACGGCCTTTCATCCCGGTTGAGCAAACTGTTGAGGAACGCGAGAATCATGACAGAAAAAATCGGTGTACTCGGCAAGAAGGCGGCACAGCGGTCCCAGCGCACGGACGTGGAACGCGTCGTGGTCACGCCGCTTCCCACCGTGTACGGGGAATTCCGGGCGTTCGGCTATTTCGACCACGAACGCGGCGACGAGCAGGTGGCCCTCGTCCACGGCGACCCGGGCGCCGAAGGCGTGCTCACCCGGCTGCACTCGGAGTGCCTGACCGGCGACGCCTTCGGCTCCCAGCACTGCGAGTGCGGCGCCCAACTCGCCTCCGCGCTGCGCCAGGTGGCCGACGCGGGCAGCGGGGTCGTGGTCTATCTGCGCGGCCACGAGGGGCGCGGCATCGGTCTGCTCGCCAAGCTGCGCGCGATGGCGTTGCAGGCGGAGGGCCTGGACACGGTGGAGGCGAACCTCGCCCTGGGCCTGCCCGTGGACGCCCGGGACTACGGCGTCGCCGCCCGCATCCTCGACGACCTCGGGGTGCGGTCGGTGCGGCTGATGTCCAACAACCCCCGCAAACGGGAGGCGTTGGTGCGGCACGGCATCGAGGTAGCCGAGCAGGTGCCGCTGCTGATACCGCCGTGCGAGTCGAACATCACCTATCTGCGCACCAAGCGGGAACGGCTCGACCACCATCTGCCCCACCTGGACGCCATGGCGCACATGTCGTCCTGACCGCGAGGTGCCGGTTCCCGCCGGGCCGGATCAGTCCGCGAGGGCGTCGTGCACCAGCCGCTTCAGGTCCGGGTAGGCCGTGTGCGAGGACTTCGGCCGCACCTGGGTCATGAACTGCACCGTCAGATCACGGCCCGGGTCGACCCAGAAGGTGGTCGTCGCCACACCGCTCCAGCCGTACGTGCCGAGCCCCGAGGGCGACCGCGTGCGGCTCGGGTCGGTCACCACGGAGACGCCCAGGCCGAAGCCGACACCGTCGTTGCCGGGTTGGTCGTGCGCCGGGCGGCTGCCGAGGGAACGCAGGTCGGCGTCGCCCGGGAGGTGGTTGCGGGTCATGAGGTCCACCGTCGCCGGGGCGAGCAGCCGGACCCCGTCGAGTTCGCCGCGGCGCCGCAGCAGTTCCGCGAAGCGGTGCACGTCGTACGCGGACGAGACCAGGCCGCCGCTGCCCGACAGGAACCGCGGCCGGCCCCGCAGCGGCAGCCCGGGTAGCGGTGTGATGCCGCCGTCCTCCGTCTCGCCGTACAGCTCGGCCAGGCGGCCCGCCTGCGCGTCGGTGACGTGGAACCCGGTGTCCGTCATGCCCAGCGGCCCGAAGATCCGCTCGGCGCAGAACACGTCGAGGGGCTGCCCGGACACCACCTCGACGAGCCGCCCCAGTACGTTGCTGGCCACCGAGTAGTTCCACTCGGTGCCCGGTTCGAACTGCAGGGGCAGGCTCGCGTACAGGTCGACCGTCTCGGCCAGGTCCGCGCCCGGCCGTACCGAGGACTCCACACCGGCCGCGCGGTAGAGCGCGTCGACGGGGTGCGTGTGGTAGAAGCCGAACGTCAGCCCCGCGGTGTGGGTCATCAGGTGCCGGACCCGCACCGGACCGGCGGCCGGCCGGGTGACGACGTCCTCGCCGCTCCCCCCGACGTACACCCGCGGCTCGGCGAAGGCGGGCAGGTACCGGTCCACGGGGTCGTCGAGCGCCAGCCGGCCCTCCTCCACCAGGGTCAGCACGGCCACGGACGTGACCGGCTTGGTCATGGAGTAGATCCGCCACAGCGTGTCGGCCGTCACCGGGAGCCCGGCCGCTACGTCCCGCAGTCCGTGCACCGTCAGATGGGCGACGCGGCCGCCGCGCGCGACGGCCACCAGGAACCCGGGCAGCCGGCCCTCGTCGACCTGCCGTGCGAAGTGCAGGTCGAGCCGGTCCAGCGCCCCGGGGTCCAGCCCGGCCGCACCCGCGTCGACCTCCTGCCGCAGGGGTGGCATCGCCATCGTTCTCCTTGATCGTTCGTGCAGGACGCGTCCGGCATACCCCGTTCACGCCTCCCCGGAACGCCCGGCCCCGGCCAGGAGATCATCACTGGCGGCTGACCGTGCGGGTCAGGCCGGTGATCACCGTCGTGGCCAGGATCCAGCCGGTGATGATCAGGACGTAGGACAGCGTCTGGTACCAGCCCTCGGGCGAGAAGGCGTTCTCCTGGCCGAAGGAGATCACCGGCAGCAGCAGATCGAGGGTGTAGAAGACCGGGTCGAAGCCGGGCGCCTCCTCCGGCTTGAGCGGTGGCGGATGGTGCAGCCCGTACGCCACCGAGCCGACCGCCAGCAGCGAGAGCAGCCAGCCGCCGGCGCGCAGCGGACGGAAGCCGTACCCGACCGCGACGTCCTGGAGGTGGCCCCACAGGCGGCCGTACCAGGGCAGGGTGCGTCGGCGCCGCCGCTGCTTGGCGAGCTGCACCAGGCGGGCCGCGTCGTCGTCACCGATCCGCCGGTAGGCGGCCGTCAGCTGCTCGTAGGTGAAGGGGAGATAGCCGTCGCCCTTCTCCAGCATCGGCAGCCGCCGCTCGGCGGGCTCGTGCGGGATGAGTGACGTGTAGGTGAGGTCGTTCAGCTGGACCCAGGACGGCACCGCCTCCGGTTGGAGGAAGAGCACGTCCACCTGGGCGCGGCGCAGATTGAGCGCCCCCTGCACCGCCGGGCCCTCCCGAAGCCAGAGTTCGCCGATCACACAGCTGCTGGCGCGCAGCGCGGTGCCCCCGGCGTTGGCCAGCCGGGCGTGCGAGAGGTCCAGCCGGCCGGGTATCCGGGCACCGCGCAGCTCCAGACGGCCCCGGACGTCCGCACGCCGCATCAGCACGTCGGCCTCGGCCGCGAGCGTCTCGGCGTGGACGGCGGTGCCGCCCGGCCTGTCCAGCACCGCGTCGTTGAGGTTGACCGTGCCGGCCACCCGGGCGCCGGTGAGCCGGACCTCGCCGCCCGCGCGCAGCCCCGGCGCCCACAGGTCGGCGCCCAGCACCGCCTGGTTCAGGTGGAGCACCGGCCCCTCGGTGTCCGGCGCCTCGATGCGGGCGCTCTCCAGGTACACACTGCCGGTGACCTCCGCGCCCGCGAGCCGCACCGTCCCGCCGAACCGGGCCCGGGTCAGCCGGAGTACGCCATCCACCCGGACCGCGTGCGAGACCAGTCCGGGCAGCACGGACTCGCTCAGGTTCAGCTCGCGCAGCCGGGCCCCGTAGAACCTGGGTGCCTCGTCGAAGTGGCAGTGCCGCAGCCGCACGGGGTGGTCGACCGTCGCGTACTGCAGGTCCAGCTGCCCGGTGACACGGGCGCCGGACAGGCTGAGCGCCGCGACCCGGCCCTCCTCCCGGGGGCCGTCCAGGAGCAGGGACCGCACCACGCTCGCGCGCACGGTCCTTTCGGGCCCCCAGGTGCCGCCGTGGGCGGGGTCGTCGGCGTCCGCCACGGAGGAGTCCGCCACGGAGGAGGCCGCGGAGGAGGGGCCCGCGGCGGGGGAGCCGGTGCGGAAGTCCACCTCGGTGCCCGAGGCGAACGCCCGCCACAGACGCGACTCGGCCGGTGTCAGGTCGTTGATCTCCATCAGGGAGGGACTCTGACCCGAACCGGCCGATCACGTCAACGCGCTTTCGGGACCGCCTGCTTCACGGCCGTCTACTTCTTGGCCGACTCCACGGCGTGTCCGCCGAACTGGTTGCGCAGCGCGGCGACCATCTTCATCTGCGGCGAGTCCTCCTGCCGGGACGCGAACCGCGCGAAGAGGGAGGCCGTGATCGCGGGCAGCGGAACGGAGTTGTCGATGGCCGCCTCCACCGTCCAGCGGCCCTCGCCGGAGTCCTCCGCGTACCCGCGCAGCTTCTCCAGGTGGTGGTCCTCGTCGAGGGCGTTGACGGCCAGGTCCAGGAGCCAGGACCGGATGACCGTGCCCTCCTGCCAGGAACGGAAGACCTCGCGGACGTTGTCCACGGAGTCGACCTTCTCCAGCAGCTCCCAGCCCTCGGCGTAGGCCTGCATCATGGCGTACTCGATGCCGTTGTGGACCATCTTGGCGAAGTGCCCGGCACCGACCCGGCCCGCGTGGACATAGCCGTAGGGACCGTCCGGCTTGAGCGCGTCGAAGACCGGCTTGAGGTCGTCGACGGTCTCCTTGTCGCCGCCGACCATCAGGGCGTAGCCGTTCTTCAGACCCCACACCCCGCCCGAGACACCGGCGTCGACGAAGTTGATGCCGCGCTTGCCGAGGTCCTCGGCGTGCCGCTCGTCGTCCGTCCAGCGGGAGTTGCCGCCGTCGATGACGGTGTCGCCGGGCTTGAGCAGCGTCGCCAACTGGTCGATGACGTGCTGGGTGGCGCCGCCGGCCGGCACCATCACCCAGACCGCGCGCGGCCGCTCCAGCTGGTCGACCAGTTCGACCAGGCTGTCGACGTCGGCCCGCTCGGGGTTGGTGTCGTATCCGACGACGGTGTGGCCGGCGTTGCGCAGCCGCTCGCGCATGTTGCCGCCCATCTTGCCGAGACCAACAAGACCGATCTGCATGTCAGTGCACTTCCTTCAGTTCACGGTAGGCGGCCACCAGCGCGGCCGTGGACGGATCGAGGCCGGGCACGTCCGCGCCCTCGGTGAGGGCGGGTTCGACGCGCTTGGCGAGCACCTTGCCGAGTTCGACGCCCCACTGGTCGAAGGAGTCGATGTTCCAGATCGCGCCCTGTACGAACACCTTGTGCTCGTACAGCGCG
>JODU01000033.1 GCA_000720845.1 Kitasatospora aureofaciens
GCTTCCAGGCCTCGGCGAGGTCGGGCAGGAGGATGCGCCAGGACACACCGTCCACGACCAGGTGATGCAGCACGATCACCAGCCGGCCACCGGATGGCGCGTCGAACCACACGAACCGCGCCATCACCCCCGCCGCCGGGTCCAACAAACCCGTCGCCGTGTCGAGTTCACGCTCGGCCCGCTCGTACCAGGCCGCATCCCAGGACCCGTCGGCCTCCACCCGCTCGACCAGCGCGGCCACGTCGACCGAACCGGGAGCGCCGACCTCCAGGCCGCCCTCCACCAGCCGCGAACGCAGCAGATCGTGCCGGTCCCACACCGCCGACAGCGTGGCCACCAGCCCCGCCCGGTCGATCCCCCGGTTCTGGAAGACCTCGCGCGGGGTCACCTCCACGCCCCGGGCACGTGCCCGGGAGACGACCTGGATGGAGCGGATGCTGTCACCGCCCACGACGAAGAAGTCCCAGGACCACGAACGCGGACGGCACCATGTACTCGGGCAACCGGGCCGAGACGAACCTGCGCAGCTCCGGCACCGACACCCCCGCCGTCAGGTCGACGTGCAGGTCGCCGATGCTCTCGGCCGCGCCGGGGTCGTTGCCGATGACGCCCACGGGGACGACGTATCCGACCAGTTGCCTGGTGCCGGCGTGTTCGTGCACGGAGACCACGGCCTGGGCGACGCCGGGGTGGGCGGCGAGGGCCGCCTCCACCTCGCCCGGCTCGATGCGCAGACCGCGGATCTTCACCTGACCGTCGCCCCGGCCGACGTACTCCAGGCGGCCGTCGCGGTTCCAGCGGGCCAGGTCGCCGGTGCGGTACATGCGCGAGCCCGCCGGGCCGAAGAGGTCCGGAAGGAAGCGTTCCGCCGTCAGTCCGGGGCGTCCCTGGTAGCCGCGGGCGACCGCACCGGCGACGTACAGCTCGCCGACCACGCCCGGCGGCACGGGCGTCAGCCCCGGTCCGAGCACGTAGGCGCGCATGTTGCCCAGGGGCTCTCCGATCGGCACGCTGCGCGAGGTGTCCCAGTCCTCGGCCGCGTCCACCGTGAAGGTACCGGCGTAGAAGCTCTCGGTCTGGCCGTAGCTGTTGACGACCCGCACACCCGGAAACGCCTTGCGGGCCCGCTCCACCAGCGTGGCGGGCAGCGCCTCGCCCGCGAACACGAGGGTCTGCACGCTGGTGGTGCCCGCAATCCGGTCGAGGACCTCGGAGAACACCGACGGGACCGAGCTGATCACGCTGCCGTGCCAGTGGTCGCGTTCGCCCAGCTCCAGGACGTCACGGACCACCTCGACGCTGCCGCCGGTGGTGAGCGCCGTCATGATCTCGAACACCGACACGTCGAAGTTGACCGACGTACCGGCCAGCATCTTGCGGCCCGGGCCCATGCCGACGACCGCCGCCAGCCGCAGCACGCCGTTGACCACCCCGTGGTGGGTGATGGCCACGCCCTTGGGGACACCGGTCGAGCCCGAGGTGTACATCACGTACGCGAGGTTGTCGGGGCGCAGGACGGCCTCGACGGGGCCCGCTTCCGGGCGGTCCAGGTCCAGCTCGTCCAGCAGCAGCACCGGCACGTCGTGCCCGGGCAGCTCGCCGCCGGTCCCGGCGTCGGTGAGCAGGAGGGCGGGGGCGGCCTGGCCCAGGACCAGGCCGAGGCGGGCGCTGGGGAAGCGCGGGTCGATCGGCAGGTAGGCGGCGCCCGACTTGAGGATGCCGAGCATCGCCACGACCAGATCGGCGGAACGGCGCTCCCCGGGGAGCAGCACGTCGGCGGTGCCCACCGGGCGGGACGGGTCGGTCACGAAGTCCCGCAGCACCCGCAGGAAGCGGGGTCCGAACCGCTCCACCGTCTCCCGGTCGAACAGGTCGGTGGCGTACTCCAGGACGCAGCGCATGCCGCCGTCGGCGGGGTCGACGGCGAAGTTGAACTCCAGGTCGAACTTGGCGGTGTGGGTGGGCACCGCCTCCAGCCGTCCCCGCACGCCCGGCAGGTCCAGCTCCAGGACGTCGTTGCTCTGCCAGGTGAACATCACCTGGAACAGCGGGTGGTAGGCGGTGGAGCGCTCCGGGTTGAGCACTTCCACCAGCCGCTCGAACGGCGCGTCCTGGTTGTCGTAGGCGGCCAGGGCCCGGTCCGCGACCCGGGCGAGCGCCTCGGCGAAGGACGGGTTGCCGGAGAGGTCGGCGCGCAGCACCCAGGTGTTGACGAAGAAGCCGACGAGGTCGAGCAGCGCCTCGTCGGTGCGGCCGGCGATGGTGGCGCCGAGGGGAACGTCGTCCCCGGCGCCGAGCCGGTGCAGCAGCACCGCGAGCGCGGTCTGCATGACCATGGGGGTGGTGGCCCCGTGCTCGGCGGCCAGGCGTTCGGCCGCCTCGACCAGCTCCGGGTCGACGGCGAAGTCCACCATGTCGCCGCGGTGGCTGATCGCCGCCGGGCGGGGCCGGTCGGTGGGCAGCTGGAGCTGCTCCGGAAGGCCGGCCAGCGCCTCGCGCCAGTAGTCGAGCTGCTGGGAGAGGACGCTGTCCGGGTCGTCCTCGTCGCCGAGCAGCTCGCGCTGCCACAGCGTGTAGTCCCGGTACTGGACCGGGAGTTCCTCCCAGTCCGGGACGTCGGAGGCGACGCGTGCGGTGTAGGCGGTGGTCAGGTCCCGGGTGAGGGGCTCCATCGACTCGCCGTCGGCCGCGATGTGGTGGATGTTCAGCACCAGCAGGTGGGTCTCGGGACCGGTGCGCACCAGTACGGCCCGCACCGGGATCTCGGCCGCGAGATCGAAGTGGTGTCCGCCGACCTCGGCGACCACGGCATCCACCCCGTCGGGGGTGGTCTCGACGAGGGGGACGTCCAGGCGCAGTCCGTCCGCCGGGACGACGTGCTGGCCCGGCACCCCGTGCTCGTCGACGACGAACACGGTGCGCAGGCTCTCGTGGCGGATCACCACGTCACGCAGCGCCGCCGAGAGCGCCGCCACGTCGAGCCGTCCCCGCAGGTGCAGCAGGAACGGGATGTTGTACGTCGCCGAGGGTCCCTCGAAGCGGTCGATGAACCAGAGGCGCCGCTGCGCGAAGGACAAGGGGATCATGTGGCGTCTACTCCTCGATCAGTCGTCCTGCGCCTGTGGTCGCGGCCGGCAGGAAACCTCCGGTGACGGGCTGCCGGACCGCCGGTCAGCCGGCCGTGTGCTGTTTGACGACCGCGGCCATGCCCGCCACGGTCGGGTTCTCGTAGAGCTCCTGCGTGGTGACCCGGACGCCGAGCTTCTGCTCGGTCAGGGCCAGCAGCCGGGTGGCGCGCAGCGAGTTGCCACCGAGTTCGAAGAACGACTCGTCCCGGCCGACGTCGGCCCGGACCAGCGCGTCCGCCCACAGGCCGGCGAGTTCGCTCTCCAGGCCCTCGCGCGGGGGTGTCGCCCTGCGCCGGGCCCGCTCGGGCGCCGTGTCGGCCAGCAGCCGGGCGGCGTCCACCTCGCCGTAGGCGTCGCGGGGAATGCGGGGGACCGGGGCCAGGCGCACCGGCACGGGGCTCGCCGGGCCGGTGGCGAGCGCGTCGCGCAGGGCGCCGGGGTCGGCGCCGTCACTGACGTAGGCCAGGACGATCTCGCCGACCCGCAGCCGCTGCGGTACGAGTTCCGCGACCACGGCGGGGTTGCGCGGGTCGAGGCCGACGATCGTGTACGGGCCGGGCAGCGCCGTGCCCTCCAGGAAGAGCCGCAGTCCGGTGTCCGGGTCGATGCTGCGGAAGCCGCGGTGCTCGGCGGCGGCCTGCGAGCGGTCCCGGTTCATGCCGACGCCGGTCCACTGGCTCCAGGCCAGGCAGTGCACCCGGCGCCCGCGCTCGTGGTGCCAGTGCTCGGCGAACCCGCTGAGGAAGCTGCTGGCGGTGGCGTAGGCACCGAAGGAGTGCCCGCCGAACTCGCCGTTGACGGAGCCGAACAGCACCAGCGAGGCGTCCGGACGGTCCTCCAGGGCGCGGGCGAGGGCCAGGGTGCCCGCGACCTTGGCCCGGTACTGATCGGCGTACACCTCGGCGCTCTCGTTCACGATGAGGTGCCGGTCGAGGTCGGCCCACTGCCCGGTGGGATCGGCCGCCGCCAGGTGCAGTACGCCGTCCAGGGCGCGTCCCCAGCGCTGCTCGGCGGCGCCGATCGCGGCACCGACCGCGTCGGCGTCGGCGACGTCCAGCCGCTCGTACGCCACCTCGCCGAGCCGGGCGAGGGCGGCGAGGCGCTCGCCCCGGTCGCCCTCGGCGGGCGAGCGGCCCACCAGGAGCAGCCGTACTCCGTAGGAGGCCAGCAGATAGCCGGCGATGTCGTGCGCGATGCCGCCGAGCCCTCCGGTGACCAGGTAGAGGCCGCCGGCGGTGACGGGGTCGGCGGGGGCCGGACCGTCGGTGTCCAGGGGCGCGAGCCGGGGCTGGAGGCGGACACCGTCGCGGGCGGCGACGAGTCCGGTGCGCTGCGGGGCGGCCAGTTCGGCGCGCAGCGCGGCGGCCCAGCCTCCCGGGTCGGCGGGCAGGTCGAGCTGCTTCACCGGCAGCGGCGCGGCCTCGCCGATCGCGGTGCGTACGAAGCCGGGCAGCGCGCAGGTGCCGAGGTCGACGCGGTCGCCGTCCCGGACGTGGAAGGCGCCGGAGGTGAGCACCAGCAGCCGGGGCCGGCCGGACTCGCCGCCGGTGAGGGCGGCGAGCAGGGCGGTGAGTTCGGCGGTGGCCGTCGCCAGACGCTCGGCGGGCTCGCCGGTCAGGGCGAGCGGCAGCGCGTGCACGACGGTGCCGATCGCGCCGTAGCGCTCGGTGACCGAGGCCAGCAGCCGCTTCAGCTGCGCCCGGTCGGCGGCGGGAACGCGGTAGCGGTACGGCATCTCCTGGGCGAGGTCCGCGCCCCGGCGTACGGCGACGAACGGGCCGTCCAGACCGAGCCGTTCGAGGTCGCCGTCCTCGCCGAGGACCACGGTGACGCCCTGCCCGGCGCCGTCGGCCGGGGGTGCGGCATCGTCCACCGGCACCCACTGCCGGGTGGAGAACCAGGTGTCCGGCGCCGGGTCCTCCTCGGCGGCGGCCGGGTCGCTCACCCGGTCGGCGAACCGTCCGGAGCGCAGGTCGGCGACCAGCGCGGCCCGTTGGATCTTGCCGCTCGCGGTCTTGTGGAACTCGCCCTCGGTGACCGGCACCAGCAGGTCGGGCGCGATCCCGGACTCGCGTACGAGGATCGCCCGCGCCTGTTCCTTCGTGGCGGCCAGCGCGTCCGCGTCCCAGCTCACCGGAACGAAGAAGACGACCAGCTGGTCGGTGGCGGCACCGGGTTCGCGCACGCCGGCGGCGGCGGAGAAGGTGACGCGCACTCCGTCGACCCGCTCGACCACGCTCTCCAGCTCGTGCGCCATGTAGTTGATGCCGCGCACGATGATCTGGTCCTTGCGGCGCCCGGCGATCACCACCTCGCCGTCCGTGACGAAGGCCAGGTCGCCGGTGCGGAACCAGCCCCGGTCGTCGAAGGCCTCCCGGTTCGCCTCCTCGTTGCCGAAGTAGCGGGCCATGATCGTGGACCCGGTGACCCGCAGCTCGCCCATCCGGCCCTCGGGCAGCGCCGTGCCGTCCTCGTCCACGATCCGCAGCCGCACCCCGGGGATGGGCCGCCCGACGCGGGAGAGGACCACGGCGTCGGGGTGGTCCGGCGGGAGGTGGCGCACGCTCTGCCCGAAGGAGGCCGGGTCGACGGCGACGGTGCCCGCGGCCGGGTCGTCCAGGCTCTGGCGGGTGTAGGTGATCCCGGAGCAGGTCTCGGACATGCCCCACGCGGGCACCATCGCGTCGGCGGGCAGCCCGTGCGGGGCGAGGAGTCCGAGGAACCGGTGGCTCGTGGCGGCGATCACCGGCTCGCCGCCGTTGGTGATCTCCCGCAGGCAGGACAGGTCCCAGGAGCGTCCCGAGATGTCGTCGGCCCGCTCGTTGACCATCGCCATGGCGAAGTTGGGGGCCCAGGTGTTGGTGGCGCGGTACCGGTCGGCCCAGTCGAACCACAGCAGCGGGTCGGCGAGGAAGTGCTCGATCTTGGCGTTGACGTGCAGACAGCGCAGGAAGACGTCACGGATGTTGTAGAAGGCCACCGTGACGTGGTCGAACGGCATCCAGATCAGGCTGACGTCGTCCTCGGTCAGCCCGCAGTGCCGGGCGACGGCGAAGGACCGGGAGACCACGGAGGCGTTGGTGTGCTGCACGCACTTGGGGACACCGGTGCTGCCGGAGGTGAGCAGGTTGAGCACCGGGGAGTCCCAGCCGGCCGGGAACCAGTCCTTGTCGGCGGGGTGCGCGGCGAGTTCCTCCACGGTCAGCACCCGCACGTCCGGCTCGTCCCACAGCCGGCGCACCCCGGCCAGGGCCTCGGCGGTGCCGGCGTCGGTGACCAGGACCGGCCGGTCCAGCAGCCGCCAGGCGCCCAGCAGTTTGCGGTTGGTCTCGTTCTCGGTGGCGTACGTGGTGGCCACGGCGACGGGCGTCGGCACGAAACCGCCGAGGACGCACGCCCAGAACGCGGTGAGGTAGCCGCGGTTGTCGTCGAACACGAACAGCGCGGCGTCCCCCGGCCGCAGGCCCGCGGCACGGAACCCGGCGAGCACGTGCTGGGCCTCCTCCAGCAGCTCGCGGTAGGTCTGCAGGACGTCCTCGCGGCCGGCCCGGATGTACACCGTTCCCTTGTCCGGGGCGAGTTCGGCCGCGCGGCGCAGCCCTTCCTGCAAGGTCCCGGGGGCGTCGTCGGGCAGGCGCAGGTCACCGCCGTACAGCTCGACGGGCGGCAGGACGGCATCCGTGTCCAGGGCCGCGGGCACCGGCTCGGCGGCGGGCGGGGCGCTCCGGCCGGGCCGGGGCGGCTCGGCGGCGCGCAGGCCCCGGCGGGCGACGGCGGCCGCGTCGAGGACGCCGGGCAGGCCCCGGACCGTGTCGGCGAGGCCGGCCAGCAGGCCGGGTCCGGTGGGGTCGACAGAGGTCATGCGCTCCTCCGGTTCGTCACGGGGGCCAGCGGCGTCCGGCCGATCAGGTCGACGACGTCGGCGGGAGAGTCCAGGAAGTAGAAGTGGCCGCCGGGGTAGAACTCGGCGCGGAACTCGCCGGTGGTGTGCTCCTCCCACCGCTTCACCTCGTCGAGCGGCGCCCGCGGGTCCGACTCGCCGCACAGCACGGTGACGGGGACGTCCAGCGGGTCGCCCGGCTCGACGTGGTGCCGCTCCCAGAGCGTGAAGTCCGCCCGGAGCGTGTAGAGCATCGCCTCCAGCACGTCCTCGTCGTCGGCGACCTCGGGGTCGATGCCGCCCAGGGAGAGGATCTCGGCGGCGAACTCCTCGTCGGGCAGGGTGTGCAGCCGGCGGACCGTGGAGTGGCCGGGGGCGGGCTGCGCGGACAGGAACAGGTGCGCGGGGGTCCGCCTGCCGCGCGCCGACAGGGCCCGGGTCAGCTCGTAGGCGAGGGTCGCGCCGGCGGAGTGCCCGAAGAAGGCGAACGGCAGGTCGAGCACGGGCCGCAGCGCGTGGGTCAGCGTCTCGACGAGCGGTGCGGCCTCGGTGAACGGCTCCTCGGCGATGCGGTTCTGCCGCCCGGGCAGCTGGACGGCGACCAGCTCGATCTCCGGGGGCAGCAGACCGGCCCAGTCCGCGTAGGCGGAAGCCCCGGCTCCGGCGTGCGGGAAGCAGATCAGCCGCCGGGTGGCCCGGGGCCGCGCGGCCCGCCAGACGTACGGGGTCCGGGGGGCGAGTTCCTGGTTTTCGGGCAGGGTCATCTGCGGCTGCTCCTCGCTCGTTTTCGCGCAGCCCGGCGCCAGGAGAACATGACGGCGGTCCGCTGTGGGAAAAGGCCCCGGAAAGTCGATCGGAAAGTGGTCGTCGATTGCTTCGGGGCGTCGAGACTCGAAATCAGGAGTTACGGGGCGAGCCTGCTGCCCGCGCCGTCGTTCCGGAACAGAAAAAGACTCGGCAGCCGTGCCGGTGCCCGCGCATCCATTGAAGTCCCCCGTCGTGGAATTAACCGGCCCCCGGCCGGAATCCAGCCCCCATGCCGTGCTTACCTTCATCCCTGTGCGCGGCCGCAGTCAAGCGTTCTTCCACCCGTCGCGACCCTGGTGCGGGAATACCTCTTCCCTCACCTGCGGCGGCCTCCGGCGCTGTCCTGTCGACAGGACGGAACACCCGTCGGCGGGCGGGCTCGCCGCGCCCAGCCGCACCAGGAACTCGTACGCGGTGGGCGAGGCGTCGGTGAGGGCCGCGGCCGTGTGCCGCACCGCCGCGAACTCCCGCAGCGCCGCCGCGTCGCCGATCAGGGGCAGGGCGGCGGGAACCCGCGGCGGGGCGCCGCCGGTACCGATGAGCACGGAGGTGTACGCGTGCGCCGGCCGGCCCCGGTGCCCGCGACCGGGGTGCTCGGGACCCGGCGGCAGCACCCGCCAGCCGTCCAGCCGCGCGGCGAGGTCGCCCGGCAGCGCGAGCGTCTTGGCGTCCCGCCAGTACTGGGTGTCGTCCCGTGCCGCCCCCTGGTAGTGCAGGGTGGCGAACTCCCGCTCGGCGTCCAGCAGCGCGGCCGTCGCGGCGTTGAACCCGTCCCGCAGCCGCGGGTGCCAGTCGGCGCCGGGGAAGTGCCGTACCAACTGCTCCAGGGCGTGGTGCGTGGCCGATGCCTCCCCGACCGTGCCGAGCGGTTCGCCCCGGCCGGCCGACGCCCCGACGGCGACGCAGTTGTGCTTCCACGCCTGTGCGCCGCGCCCCGGCAGCAGCGGAGAGTGCACGGCCGCCGCCCCGGCCGCCTCCGGTCCCACGTGCTCGCGCAGGGCCCGCTCGGCCTCCTCGGGCGTGCAGTACTCGGCGGCGTACGCGTGTCCCGCGCCGATCCGGTCGAACAGCGGCACCGTCCAGATCCACCCCGCGCCGCGCGCCGTCACCGTGGTGTACGGCGGGATGCCCCGGGCCCGCATGTCCGCGGGCGCCTCCAGCGTCACCAGGGAGTCGTTGGGCAGCGTGTCCCGGTGGGACACGCGGGGCACCTTCAGCGCCCGGTGGAGCAGCAGCCCGCGTTCGCCGGTGCAGTCGACGAACAGGTCGCCGTGGATCTCCCCGTGCTCCTCGGTGACCAGGCACTCGATCCAGCCGCGCGCGTCCAGCCGTACGTCGGTGGGGGTGCCGTTCAGCGTCACCGCGCCGCGCTCCACCGCGTACCGGGTCAGCAGCCGGGCGAGCGCCGCGGAGTCCAGGTGGTACCCGTACGGGACGGCGGCGGCCGGGTCCGCGTCGGCCGCGGGGCGCGGCACGCGGCCCGCGTCGCACAGCCACGCGGAGACGAAGCAGTCCCGGTCGAACCGACCGCTGGGCCGCTGCCTCAGCCACCACTCGGTGAGCGGGAAGCCCCCGGCCCGGCGCGCCGGCTCGAACGGCAGGTAGAAGTACTGCCCGGGGCCGCTCCAGTCCTGCACCCGGACCGCCAGCTTGCAGGTGGCGTCGCAGGACGGCATCCAGTCCTCTTCCGCGAGGCCGAGGAAGTCGAAGAAGTCCTGGATGTCGCCCAGGGTCGACTCGTGTCCGGCCGGTTCACCGGCCGGCGGAAAGCCGGCCAGTACCACCTCGCACCGGTCGCCGAAAGCCGCTTTCAGATATGCGGCGGTCATCGCCCCGGCGACCCCCGATCCGACGATCACGACCTTTCCCGGGTAGTGCGTGCTCACGCCGGGCCCCCCAGTTCTTGTGTTCACTTGTCATCACGTGTCTTCTCATCGTCCTTTCCCGTCCTGTCCTGTCGACGGGACAGGACGGGAACGCCCCCCGTGCCGAAGACTGGCCAATGGCCCGGTGCGGTGGCGATGATGACGGCCCCGAATCCGGCCCCGCTCCCGCCGCGCACTTTCAGAAAAAGCCCCCGGGGGAGTTCACCGTTTCACCCGGTGGCACCCGAGAACCACATCCCAGGAAAGGGCATCGACGATGCAACGGAAACGAATCGATGTGCGGGCCTACCGGACGGCGGAACGGCTGTTGCGGCACCACCGCGGGGAGTTGCTCCCGGGCGGCCGCCTCACCCCGCGCTGGCTCGAGGACGGCACGCGGTTCTGGTACACCGTGGGCACCCCGGAGGGTAAGCGGTACGTGCTCGTCGACCCGGTGGCGGGCACCCGCCGCCTCGCCTTCGACCACGAACGGCTGGCGTCGGCCCTCGCGGCCGCGACCGGGCAGCCCGTCGACGCGGCCGCCCTCCCCCTTCCGGCCATCGGGCCGGCCGACGGGACGGTCGAGTTCGACGCCTTCGGCGAGCACTGGCTGCTGCGCCTCGACGACCACACCCTGCGCAGGACGGCGGGCGAGCCGCCCGTCGGCCCGCTGGAGGTCGCCTCACCCGACCGCAAGCACGCCGTCCACCGCGCCGGCCACGACCTGCGCGCCCGCTCGCTGACCGGGGACCGCGACTGGGCGCTGACGTCCGACGGCACCGAGGACCGGGACTACGGCGCCAACCCCGACTACCTCATGTACTCCACGCTGCTGACCAAGCTGGGGCTGCCCCATCTGCCGCCCGCCGTGGCCTGGTCGCCGGACTCCTCCCGGGTGCTGACCCACCGCACCGTCCAGGACGGCGTCCGCCGCACCCACCTGCTGCGCGCCGCCCCCGCCGGCGGCGGCGAGTCCGCGCTGCTGTCGCCGCGCTACGCGGTCGCCGGGGACGAGCACATACCGCTCGCCGAGTTCGTCGTCCTCGACGTCACGACCGGCGCCGTCACCGAGGCGCGCGGCGAGCCGGTGGCCATGTCGATGATGTCGCCGCTGTTCCAGCGGTGGGCGTGGTGGGCGCCGGACGGCTCGGCCGTCCACTACCTGTCCCGCAGCCGGGACGCGCGCACCCTCGGCCTGTACCGCCTCGACCCGGACACCGGCGAGGTGCGCACCGTCCTGACCGAGCGGGGCCGGACCAGGGTGGACCCCGCGCCGCGCCAGCTCCAGCCGCCGCTGGTGCGGGTCCTGGCCGGCGGCGAGCAGGTGCTGTGGTACTCGGAACGGGACGGCCGGGGCCACCTCTACCTGCACGCGGCCTCTACCGGCGCGCTGGTCAACGCGGTGACCTCGGGCTCCTTCGCGGTCCAGGAACTCCTGCACGTCGACGAGGCGGAGGGCACGGTGTACCTCACCGCCTCCGGCCTGGTCGAGGAGGACCCGTACCGCCGCACGGTGTGCCGCGTGGGCCTCGACGGCTCCGGTTTCGAGCGGATCACCGACGACGACCTCGACCACGCGGTCACCGTCGCCCCGGGCGGCACCTGCTTCGTCGACTCCGCCTCCACCACCGCAGCCGCCCCCGTGATCACGGTGCGGGACTGGTCCGGGCGGGTGCTGGTGGAGCTGGAGCGCGCCGACGACACCCGGCTCAAGGAGACCGGCTGGCGTGCGCCGATACGTTTCCGCACCACCTCGGCCGACGGCAGCTGCGACGTGTACGGCCTGCTGCACCTGCCGCACGACTTCGACCCGGCCCGGCGCTACCCGGTGATCGACACCCCCTACGGGCTGCCCACCGACAACCGGGTGAGCCCCTCCTTCGACCCCGGCCACTACGGCTACGAGGCGCAGGCGCTGGCCGCGCTCGGCTTCGTGGTCGTCGCGGTCGACGGCAGGGGCTCCCCCGGCCGCTCCAAGGAGTTCCTGGACGCCTCCTACGGCAACCTGGGCGATGCCTGCGGACTGGACGACCACGTCGCCGCGCTGCGCCAACTGGCCGCCGACCGACCCTGGATGGACCTGGACCGGGTGGGCGTCACCGGGATGTCCTCCGGCGGTTACGCCGCCGTACGGGCCCTGCTGCGCCACCCGGACGTCTTCCGGGTGGGCGTCGCCGAATCCGGCATGCACGACTTCCGGCTGCTGGAACCGGGCCTGGGCGAGGCCTATCACGGCCCCTTCGACGAGGAGGAGTACGCCGCGCTCGCCAACGAGTCGCTCGCCGACCGCCTCGAAGGCAGCCTGCTGCTCGTCCACGGCGGCCTGGACGACCGGGTGCCCCCGCAGTCCACGCTTCGGCTCGCCGAGCGGCTGATCGCCCACGGCAAGGACTTCGACCTGCTCCTGGTGCCCGACGCCGACCACATCTACTTCGGCTACGAGCACTACGTGAACCAGCGCAAGTGGGACTTCCTGGTCCGGCACCTGCTGGACGCGGAGCCGCCCGCGGACTACCGGCTGCCGCCGGTGCCGATCGACATGGAGGCACTGGGCGAGCTGTTCGGCTGAGGCCGCCCGCGGCCACCACCCGCGTGAAAAGGTGCCCGTGCCCCGGAGGAATCCCGGGACACGGGCACCTTTCACATGCTTTCGCCGGACAAGCGGGGGAAGCGGGCGGGTCAGCCCACCAGCGCCGCCAGGGCCTCCTGGGCCCGCCGCTGCCACGCCAGCGCGCCGATGTCCCGGAACACCTCGTGCGCGGTGCGGAGGTGGTCGCGGGCCTCCTCGGTGCGGCCCAGGCTCCGGCTCACCTCGGCGAGGACCAGCCTGACCCGGCCGGCCGCCATCGGGCTCCCGCACTCCTCCGCGGTCTCCAGCGCGTCCGCCAGGGTGGTCCCGGCCTGCTGCGTGTCCCCCTTGCGGAACCGGGTCTCGCCGAGGCCGAGCAGCGTGTAGGCGAGGCCCACCGTGTCGGACTTCTCCTTGACGATCCGCACCGCGCGCAGGAACGCCTGCTCGGCCTCGCCCAGGCTGCCCAGGGCGAGGTGGGCCTGCCCGAGCCGGTGCAGCGCCTGGGCCAGGTTCCGGGTGTCCGACCCCAGGCTCTCCCCCAGGCGCACCGCGTCGAGGGCGTAGGTCATCGCCGACTCGGGCCGCTCGGCGACGAGTTCGGTCTCCGCCATGTTGTGCAGGGTGTGGATCTCGCTGTACGCGTCGCCGGTGTCCCGGAAGATGGCCAGCGCCTCCGCGAAGATCCCCATGGCCTGCTCCGTCTCGCCCCGGGCCCGCGCGGTCTGCCCGAGCAGCCGCAGCGCCACCGCACGCCCCCGGCTCTCCCCCGCCTCCTCGTACAGCCGCACCGACTGCTCCAGGTAGCCGGAGCTGCGCTCCATCTCGTTGTGGACCAGCTCGATGGACCCGAGCCCGAATAGCATCGCGGCCTGTCCGCGCAGGTCGCCGTGGGTGTGGGCGGACTCCAGCGCCACCTCGCAGCACCGCCGGTAGTCGTCGGTGTAACTGCGGGTGCCGAAGAAGACGGCGGCCGATCCGGTCAGGTCCCAGGCCAGCTCGGCCAGTCCCGCCCGGGCCGCCTGCCGCACCGACGCGACCAGCGCCAGCCGCTCCGCCTCGAACCACTCCAGCGGCGCCGTCAGCAGCTCGTCCAGCAGCTCGGAGTCGATCCGGCGGCGCCGCACGTCACTGTGCACGCCGGTGCCGTGGCCGGCGTTCTCCCGCCGGTCGGCCTCCTCGGCGATGGTGAGGAAGGTCCGCAGCACCCGGGTGAGGGCGGCCGTACGGTCCGGTTCCGACTCCTCCTTCATCGCGCACTCCCGCGCGTACAGCCTCACCAGGCTGTGCAGGCGGTACCGCAGCTGACCGGTCGCGTCGATGCTCACGACCTCCAGGAACTGGGCGTCGACCAGGTCCTCGATCAGCCGCTCCGCGTCGATCACCTCGCGGTTGAGCAGCGCGGCACCCACCCACGCGGTGAAGTCGGGCACGTCGAGCAGGCCGAGGCGCCGCAGCAGCCGGGCCGCGTCCTCGGACAGGTACTTGTAGCTGAGCGCGAGGCTGGCCCGGATCTGCGACTCGCCCTGGCTCAGCTCGTCCAGCCGCCGCCGCTCGTCGGTGAGCCGGTTGACCAGGTAGCGCACCGTCCAGTGCGGCTTGGAGGCGAGCCGGGCCGCGGCGATCCGCAGGGCCAGCGGCAGCCGGTCGCACAACTCGGCCAGCTGCGCGGCGTCCTCGCGGGCGGTGGCGATCCTGCGCTCCCCCACGATGGCCGTGATCAGCTCGACGGCCTCCGGCTCCGACAGCAGGCCCAGGTGCACCCGGGCCTGCGCGGGCCAGGTCACCAGCTCCTCCATCTGGTCCCGGCTGGTGACCAGCACACAGCACCGGCCGCCACCGGGCAGCAGCGGCCGCACCTGCGCGTAGGCACGGGCGTTGTCCAGCACGATCAGCACCCGGCGGTCGGTGAGCACGCTCCGGTACAGCGACACCCGTTCCTCCAGGTCGCCGGGGATCTGCTCGCCCGGCACCCCCAGGGAACGCAGGAAACGGCTCAGCACGTCGTACGCGGAGACCGGCTCGTGGTGCTCGTCGTACCCGCGCAGGTCCGCGAAGAGCTGGCCGTCGGGGAAGTGCTCGGCGGAGCGGAACGCCCAGCGCATCGCGAGGCCGCTCTTTCCTATGCCCGCGGCGCCGGTGATCAGGCCGATGGTGGAGGCGCGCGCCTCGCCGGACCCGGCCAGGAGGCCGTGCAGCGCGGTCAGTTCCTCGGCCCTGCCGGTGAACGCCGGTATGTCCGGGGGCAGTTCGGCGGGAACGGCGGCCGGGGGCGCCACCGGCGCGGGGCCGGACGCGGAACCGGCCGCGGGGGCCTCGGGCCGCTCCACCACCGCGGGCGCGGGGGCCAGCGAGGGGTCGTCGCGCAGGATGGCGTCGTGCAGTTCCTTCAGGTCCGGGCCCGGTTCGATGCCCAGCTCCTCGATGAACTGGCTGTGCGCGTCCCGGTAGGTCTCCATCGCGTCCGCCCGGCGGCCCGAACGGTACTGGGCCAGCATCAGGTGGTGCCGCGTGCGTTCCCGCAGCGGGTACTCGCGCACCATCGCGGCCAGCCCCGGGATGAGTTCCTGGTGCTGACCCAGCTCCAGGTGGGTGAGGATGGAGTCGTCGTAGGCGTTGAGGCGGTGCTCCTCCAGCCGCTCCGCCTCGTCCTCGATGGCCGGCCCGCTCACCCCCGCGAAGGCGGGTCCGCGCCACAGTCCGAGCGCCTGGGCGTAGGCCTGGGCGGCTTCGGCGAGCAGCCCGCCCCGGGCGTACTGCTCGGCGCCGCGCACGAGTTCGGCGAAACGCAGTGAGTCGACGTCGTGACCGGTGGTGTCGAGCCGGTAGCCGGGATGCGCGGTGACGATGACGTCCCCGCCGACGCCCGCGCTCTTGAAGATCTTCCGCAGCGCCGCCACGCAGATGGCCACCTGGGTACGGGCGGTGGGCGGCGGATTCCTGTTCCAGACGGTGTCCACCAGGGTGTCCACGGGGACGACCCGGCCGGGCATGACCAGCAGCAGGGCGAGGATGGTCCGTTGGCGCGCGCCGCCGAGCGGGACGGCCGCCTCGCCCACGGACACCGTGAGCGGACCCAAGACGTTGAACCTGAGCTGTTCGCCCACTCCGGCCCCCTATTCGAACTGCCCGTCGGACGACAACCAATGTAGGTCACCGCCGGAGGTGATTCAGCGGGAAGGGAGCAGACCGGCACCGAAAGGGGACGAGTTCCCGGACGACCGGTGACGCGGCGAACGAAGTGCGGACCGTAATACGGGTCCTTTATGAACAATGATTGAAGCTTGATTCGGTGGACGCCGATCGATTCGGCGCTGATTCGGCCGGGACGGTCCGGCCGGCCCCGCTTCAGCCGGCCGGGGTGGCGGCCGGGGTGGGCGCGGGGGTGGGCGACCCGGGCACCACGACACTCCAGTTGATGGGGTCGGCCACCGTCGAAGTGGAATGCGACCCGTCACCGGCGCCCAGCGTCTGCACGGCCGCGCCTCCGACGGTCCAGAGCGCGGTGCCGGCGACCGCGGCGACGACGAAGGACTTGGCGGCGACGATCCAGGAGCGGTTCATTTCGGTGGCCCTCTCGGTCCGGCCCCCGGTATTCCGGGAGGCGCTGACTTCCTTGTGACCACGAAGTTAGGAAGGCGCCCTTTCGGGCTGTTATCGCGTCGTTTTCGCCTGCCGGGACGGCATTTAACGCGCTGCCCGTCAGCGATAACGGCCCCCGGGGGGAGGGTTTTCCACCCCCGGAACGCGGAGGATTTCCTGCTATCCGGGCGCCCCGCCCCGCCGGAAACTCGGTGGTGCGGCGGACCGACTGCCGCCGTACGGAGGTGAATCGCCATGACACCCGTCCCGGCACCCGGCGCCGACGCACCGCAGCCCGCCGCCGAGTGCCACATCTGGTCGCTGCCCCCGGTGCCCCGGCCCGCCTCCTGGTTCGGCCTCCTGGACAGCACCGAACTCACCCGCTGCTCGTCCTTCGCCCACGAACTGGACCTGGCCCGCTTCGTCACGGGCCGGCTGCTCGCCAAGACGGCCCTCGCCTCCCTGGTGGGCACCGGCCCGGAGGCCATCCGCTTCCGCACGCGGTGCCCCGACTGCGGCGGCCCGCACGGAAAGCCGCACGTGGTGGGGGCCGGTGCCGGCTGGGAACTGTCGATCTCCCACTCGGGCGATCTGGTGGCGGTGGCGGTGACGCTGGGCAGCCCGCTCGGCCTGGACGTGGAACGACTCGAGCCCTGGACCGGCCCGGCCCTGCCGCCGGAGTACGAACTGGTCCTCACGCCCGCCGAGCGCGCCGCGGTCGAGGCACTGCCCGTCCGTCGCCGGGCCCGCGGCTGCCTGACGTACTGGACCCGCAAGGAGGCGGTGCTGAAGGCCACCGGCGAGGGCCTCAACACCCCCATGACCGACTTCACGCTCTCCGGCCCCGACGAGCCGCCCGCCCTGCTCGGGTGGCACCCGTCCCGGCCGGCCCGCCCGGTCCCCGCCCTCGCCGACGTACGGCTCGACGACGACTACCACGGCGCGGTGGCCGTCCTGGGCGTCCCCGACGTGCACCCCACCGTGCACCGCAGCACGGAACTGCTCCCCCGGCACCACCTGATACGGCGCCACCCCGCCACCCGCGCCGCCCCCGCCCGGGCCCCTGCCCGCCCTGCCCCTTCGACAGCGCACCACCTCAACTCCCCTTACTGACAGGCAAGTTGAGTACCCGACCGACGCCACTCACGTCCGCAGGAGCCCGCCATGCCCAAGATCACGTACATCGCCGTCGACGACACCGAGACGGTTCTCGACCTCCCCGTGGGCACCAGCCTCATGCGCGGCGCCCTCACCAACGACGTGGACGGCATCGTCGGCCAGTGCGGCGGCTTCGCCCAGTGCGCGACCTGCCACGTCTACGTCGACCCGGGGGACCTCGACAGGCTGGAGCCCATGGAGGAGGAAGAGGACGGCATGCTCGACTTCACCGTCTGCACCCGCGCCGACAACAGCCGGCTGGGCTGCCAGGTCGAGGTCACCGACGCCCTGGACGGCCTGGTCGTCCGGCTCCCCGAGAGCCAGGCCTGATGAGCGCCCCCGAACCGGCCGGCCACGTCCTCGTCGTCGGCGCCGGGCAGGCCGGGCACCAGACCGCCGCCGCCCTGCGCGAACGGGGCCACCGGGGCCCGGTCACCCTCGTCGGCGACGAGGGGGTCCTGCCCTACGAACGCCCGGCGCTGTCCAAGTCCTACCTCAAGCGGGAGACGGACACCGACCAGCTGTGGCTGCGCCCGCCCACCTTCTACGAGCGCCACGGGATCGCCCGGGTCCAGGGCGCCGTCGCCGCGCTGGACCGGGCGGCACGCACCGTCCGTCTGGCCGACGGGACCGTCCTCGGCTACGACCACCTGGTCCTGGCCACCGGTGCCCGCGCCCGGACCCTGCCCGTCCCGGGCGGCGGCCTGGCCGGCGTGCACACCCTGCGCACCCTGCGCGACGCCGACCGGATCAGGGAGGACCTGGCCCGGGCCCGGCAGGTGGTCGTCGTCGGAGCCGGGTTCATCGGCCTGGAGTTCGCCGCGGCCGCCCGCGACCTGGGGCACGAGGTGACCGTCGTCGAGGCACTGCGGCGTCCGCTGAGCCGGATCACCACGGCAACGACGGCCGAGCACCTCACCCGGCTGCACGAGGAGCGCGGCAACCGGATGCTGTTCGGACAGGGCATCGCCGCCCTGACCGGCGACACCGACGGGCACGTGACCGGGGTGGAACTCGCCGACGGCCGCCTGCTGCCGGCCAACCTCGTCCTGGCCGGCGTCGGGGTCGCTCCCCGCACGGAACTGGCCGAGGCGGCCGGACTGGCCGTGGACGGCGGGATCGTCACCGACGCCCGGCTGCTGACCGCGGACCCGTGCGTCTCGGCGGTCGGCGACTGCGCCCTGTTCCCCCATCCCGCCTCGGGGACGCCCCTGCGCATCGAGTCGGTGCAGAACGCGGTCGACCACGCCGGTCTGGTCGCCGACCGCCTCACCGGCACCGAACGCGTCTACGACGAGCTGCCCAGGTTCTGGAGCAACCAGTTCTCCGCGACCCTGCAGATCGCCGGTCTGAGCGACGGCCACGACACGGAACTCGTGCTGCGCACGTCCCCGGACGCCTTCTCGGTCCTGCTCTTCCGCGACACCGCCCTGGTGGCCGTGGAGTCCGTCAACCGTCCCGCCGACCACATGGCGGCCCGCCGCCTCCTCGCGAGCGGTGTCCCCCTCACCCCCGAGGAGGCCGCGACCGAGGGCTTCACCCTCCGGAACCATCTCAGGGCCCAGGCACCCACCCCCGTGCCGGCCGCATGAGAAAGGGGCGTCACATGCCCCCCCCCACCCCACGGCGTCCGCGGCCCCACCACCGCCCCGGACCAACCGGACCGCGGACGCGGAAGGCGCCCGATCGGCGCTCACTCGTCCGCGCACAGCCGACCTGGGCGTTTCCAGGGCGGCACGCATCCTCTGATACTCTGCTTCAGCGACGTCACCCCAGCTGACGAGGGCCCCGGCCACCGGGAAGAATCGTGTTGGGGACGAAAGCAAGCGTGTGCGACACTGTCACACACAGCGCCTGGTCCTGTGGAGCAGTTTGGAGTGCTCGCCACCCTGTCAAGGTGGAGGCCGCGGGTTCAAATCCCGTCAGGACCGCTGAGGTTTCACGTGAAACCTCGCGGCTGGGTAGCTCAGTTGGTACGAGCGATCGCCTGAAAAGCGATAGGTCGCCGGTTCGACCCCGGCCCCAGCCACAGCCAAGACCCCGATCTTCGGATCGGGGTCTTGTTGTATGCGGCAACTTGTATGCGCCCGCTGTGCGCGGCCGCTCGTACAAGGCCGCGGCAAAAGCGTTCGCCAGGATTTTCCCGAGGATGAGATCCTGGAAGCCGTATGTCTACGCACACCGCCCCCACCCTCGGCACCCTCGCCTCCCGGCTGACCGAGCTGTCCCTGCGCGACGCGCACCGGCTCGGCCGCAGGCTCGAGGGTGCGCGGAAGATCCGCAAGCCGGAGGCCCGCGCCGCCGTCCTCGCCGAGATCGAGACGGAGGTGGCCAAGGCCGAGCAGCGCATCGGTGAACGCCGGGCGCGTGTGCCGGCCGTCAGCTACCCCGAGCAGCTCCCGGTCAGCCAGAAGAAGGACGAGATCGCGGCGGCCATCCGTGATCACCAGGTCGTGATCGTCGCCGGTGAGACCGGGTCCGGCAAGACCACCCAGATCCCGAAGATCTGTGTCGAGCTGGGCCGTGGCGTGCGCGGCATGATCGGGCACACCCAGCCCCGCCGGATCGCCGCGCGCACCGTCGCCGAGCGGGTCGCCGACGAGCTGGACACCCCGCTCGGGGAGACCGTCGGCTGGAAGGTGCGGTTCACCGACCAGGTGAACCCGCAGTCCACCTTCATCAAGCTGATGACGGACGGCATCCTGCTCGCCGAGATCCAGACCGACCGCGAGCTGCGCGCCTACGACACGATCATCATCGACGAGGCCCACGAGCGGTCCCTCAACATCGACTTCCTGCTGGGTTACCTCTCCCAGCTGCTGCCCAAGCGCCCCGACCTCAAGGTCGTCATCACCTCGGCGACCATCGACCCCGAGCGCTTCTCCCGGCACTTCGGCGACGCCCCGGTCATCGAGGTCAGCGGGCGGACGTATCCCGTGGAGGTGCGGTACCGGCCGCTCCTCGAAGAAGAGGGCGACGACGCCGACCGGGACCAGATCACGGCGATCACCGACGCCGTCGAGGAGCTGATGGGCGAGGGCAAGGGCGACATCCTCGTCTTCCTCTCCGGCGAGCGGGAGATCCGCGACACGGCGGACGCGCTGGAGAAGAAGAGATACAAGTTCACCGAGGTGCTGCCGCTGTACGCGCGGCTCTCGCACGCCGAACAGCACCGCGTCTTCCAGCAGCACACCGGGCGCCGGATCGTCCTCGCGACCAACGTCGCCGAGACCTCCCTCACCGTCCCGGGCATCAAGTACGTCATCGACCCCGGCTTCGCGCGCATCTCCCGCTACAGCCACCGCACCAAGGTCCAGCGGCTGCCGATCGAGCCGATCTCCCAGGCCAGCGCCAACCAGCGCAAGGGCCGCTGCGGCCGTACGTCCGACGGCATCTGCATCCGGCTGTACTCCGAGGACGACTTCGAAGCCCGCCCGGAGTTCACGGACGCGGAGATCCTCCGGACCAACCTCGCCTCCGTCATCCTCCAGATGACCGCGGCCGGCCTGGGTGACATCGAGAAGTTCCCCTTCATCGATCCCCCGGACCACCGCAACATCCGCGACGGTGTGCAGCTGCTCCAGGAGCTGGGCGCGCTCGACCCGGCGCAGAAGGACGTACGCAAGCGGCTCACCGACACCGGCCGCAAGCTGGCGCAGCTGCCCGTCGACCCGCGGCTGGCCCGGATGGTGCTGGAGGCGGACAAGAACGGCTGTGTCCGCGAGGTCATGGTCATAGCGGCGGCGCTGTCCATCCAGGACCCGCGGGAGCGCCCGGCCGAGAAGCAGGCCCAGGCCGACCAGCAGCACGCCCGGTTCAAGGACGAGAGCAGCGACTTCCTCGCCTTCCTGAACCTCTGGCGGTACGTGCGCGAACAGCAGAAGGAGCGCGGCTCGTCGTCCTTCCGCCGGATGTGCAAGCAGGAGTACCTCAACTTCCTGCGCATCCGCGAGTGGCAGGACATCTACACGCAGCTGCGCACGGTCGCCAAGCAGATGGGCATCCATCTCAACGACGAGGAGCACCCCGCACCCGACGACCGCGTGCACGTGTCGCTGCTGGCGGGGCTGCTCTCCCACGTCGGCATGAAGGACGTGAAGGACGCCGGAGGGGAGGGCGGCAGGAGCACGGGCAAGAACGAGTACCTGGGCGCGCGCAACGCCAAGTTCGCGATCTTCCCCGGCTCGGCGCTCTTCAAGAAGCCCCCGCGCTTCGTGATGTCCGCGGAGCTGGTGGAGACCTCCCGCCTCTGGGCCCGCGTCAACGCGAAGATCGAGCCCGAGTGGGTGGAGCCGCTCGCCGGGCACCTCCTCAAGCGCACCTACAGCGAACCGCACTGGGAGAAGGACCAGGCGGCGGTGATGGCGTACGAGAAGGTCACGCTGTACGGCGTGCCGATCGTGGCCCAGCGCAAGGTGAACTACGGACGGATCGACCCCGAGGTCAGCCGCGAGCTGTTCATCCGCAACGCCCTGGTGGAGGGCGACTGGCGCACGCACCACAAGTTCTTCGCGGACAACCGCCGGCTGCTGACCGAGGTCGAGGAGCTGGAACACCGCGCCCGGCGCCGGGACATCCTGGTCGACGACGAGACGCTGTACGACTTCTACGACCAGCGGGTACCCGAACACGTCGTCTCCGGTGCGCACTTCGACTCGTGGTGGAAGCACAAACGGCACGAGCAGCCCGACTTCCTCGACTTCGAGCGCGAGATGCTCATCAACGAGAAGGCGGAGGCGGTCACCAAGGACGACTACCCGGACTCCTGGCGTCAGGGCCCGCTGAAGTTCCGGGTGACGTACCAGTTCGAGCCGGGCGCGGACGCCGACGGCGTGACCGTGCACGTACCGCTCCAGGTGCTCAACCAGGTCACGGACGAGGGTTTCGACTGGCAGATCCCGGGCCTGCGCGAGCAGGTCGTCACGGAGCTGATCCGCTCCCTGCCCAAGCCGGTCCGCCGCAACTACGTGCCCGCGCCGAACTACGCCCAGGCGTTCTTGGACCGTGCCGTGCCCCTCCAGGAACCGCTGACGGTGACCATGGCGCGGGAGTTGAAGCGCATGGTGGGGGTGCCGTTCGACGCCGAGGACTTCGACTGGTCGAAGGTCCCCGACCACCTCAAGATCACGTTCCGGATCGTCGACGAGCGGCGCCGCAAGCTGGCCGAGGACAAGGACCTGGAGGCGCTGAAGCTCCGGCTGCGCCCGAAGGCGCGCAAGGCCCTCTCGCAGGCCGCCGCGGCCACCGCGGAGCGCAGCGGCGGCGAGTCCCTGGAGCGCTCCGGGCTGACGGACTGGACGATCGGCACGCTGACCCGGGTCTTCGAGACCCGCCGGGCCGGTCAGCCGGTGAAGGCGTATCCGGCGCTGGTGGACGACGGGCCCGAGGCGAACACCGTCTCCGTCCGCCTCTTCGACACCGAGGCCGAGCAGGCGCAGGCGATGTGGAAGGGCACCCGTCGGCTGATCCTGCGCAACATCCCGGTCAACCCCGCGAAGTTCGCGTCCGAAAAGCTGACCAACCAGCAGAAGCTGGGCCTGTCCGCGAATCCGCACGGTTCGATCCAGGCGCTGTTCGACGACTGCGCCATGGCGGCGGCGGACAAGCTGATCGCGGACTTCGGCGGCCCGGCGTGGGACGAGGAGTCGTACCGGAAGCTCTACGACAAGGTCCGCGCGGAGATCGTCGACACGACCGTCCGCACGGTGGGCCAGGTGCAGCAGGTGCTGGCGGCCTGGCAGGCCTGCGAGCGCCGCCTGAAGGCCGTGCGCAGCCCCGCCCTGCTGGCGAACCTCCAGGACGTACGGGGGCAGCTGGACGCGCTGGTCAAGCCGGGCTTCGTCACGGAGGCCGGGATCAAGCGACTGCCGGACCTGATGCGCTACCTGGTCGCCGCGGACCGCCGGCTGCAGCAGATGCCGACGGGCGTGCAGCGGGACACGTCCCGCATGGATAAGGTCCACGAGATGCGGGACGAGTACGCGTGGCTCCTGGAGCAGATGCCGCAGGGCCGCCCGGTGCCGCAGCAGGTCCTGGACATCCGCTGGATGATCGAGGAGTTGCGGGTCAGCTATTTCGCCCACGCGCTGGGCACCGCGTACCCCGTCTCCGACAAGCGGATCGTGAAGGCCATCGACGCCCTCGCGCCATGACGGATACGTGACGACGCTTGCACGGAGGGTGAGTTCGACCAGGCGGCCCACCCTCCTGTAGAGTCTCTTCTCGCAGCGCAACGCACAAGAAGCGCCGCGAAACCTGGTCCTGTGGAGCAGTTTGGAGTGCTCGCCACCCTGTCAAGGTGGAGGCCGCGGGTTCAAATCCCGTCAGGACCGCAGTGAAGAAGCCCCGTACCGAGCGATCGGTGCGGGGCTTCTTCGTTGCCCCGGGCCGGTGTCCGGAACCGCCGGACTCGCCCAGTGGCTCCCAGTGGCCCTCAGCGGCCCTCTCGCGGCCTTGACGGCGTCACTTTCGCTCGGTACTCCAAAGGACAGGGCACATCCCCCGTGGGGCCCCTGGAGGTGGCACATGGCGACATCGGTCAGGCACGAGACCGGGGCCCTGCTCCGCGCGCACCTGTCGGCCGCGTCGTCGTACCGTCATGTGACGCGCCACTGTCCGATCTGCCACCGGCTCCTGCGGCTCGCGATGGACTCGCCGGCCCCACAGTCTCCGACGGGCCGTCAAGAGGGCGTCGAGAGCGAGAGCGCGCCCACGGCGTGAACCCCGCGAGCCCCAACGCCCTTGCCCCGCAGACCTCATGGAGGCCAGCCCTCCAATAGCGCACCGACGCCCGGCCCAACAACCACCACGCGGTGTGACGGGAGTCACCGCACGAGTTTTTGAGAACGTGGCACTTACGCCTCTCCTACAACTAATCAATTTAATATGTGCAATTGCACTGCCTCGACGGTGCTCGCACAGCTCATCCGACACCCGTCCCCAGACTTCCACAAGCCCGCTCACAGAACCGTCCACCGGCCCGCCCACCTGACACAGGACCGGACACACGGGCGCGGCAGGGGACCCCGCGGCGCACGCCCGGCCGGGCACAAAAAAATCGCGCTGGACCCGGCGGAGTCCAGCGCGATCAACGACGCACCTCTGTTGGGGCAGGGACGGCGTCGCTTGGAGCTGTGGTCCAGGCGCCGCGACAGGTTGGGGGACCTGCCGTTCTGCCCGGTTATTCAGTTGTTCAGGCCTCGCTGCGCTGCTGCGGAATGCCCGCGAGCAGGGCGCGGACCTCGGCTTCGCGGTAGCGGCGATGCCCGCCGAGCGTGCGGATCGACGTGAGCTTGCCGGCCTTCGCCCAGCGCGTGACCGTCTTCGGGTCGACGCGGAACATGGTGGCGACCTCAGCCGGGGTCAGCAGCGGCTCGGCATCAGGGGTGCGAGCGGTCATGAGCGGCCTCCTCGGGAGAACCGAACCTTCTCGGTTCATTCCTCTAAATTCTGCACCTTGACCCGCGTTGCCCGAAATGGCGGACGCGAGTCGAGTCGGTTATAGGACGAACGGCTTGTCCTCGGCACTACAACTACACCATCTGTCCAGCCGCGTCGGCCAAACCGATGGAATTGCCCTCCCAGGTGTTCATCAGCGACGGAAGCCGATGGACCATGCCATAGCGGACAGTCACGCCACTGTGACGATCAGTCACAGGGGCGATCAGGAGTCACCAGACCCCCCAAAGCGTGCAATGCTGAGATTCCACCCACAGTGCATCACGGCAGGACGGAAGGAGCCCTCCCCGGGCTCCTTGTCCTATTTTGGCATGAGGAGGGGGAAGCGGCGCAAGAGTGATGTACGTGCGGTCCGTCACGCTTGACGCATACGCCCGGATCGGGACCTACGTCCCTTGTCACCAAGAGGTCAGTCCATCCCGAACGGGTGTCGGAGCGGAAGACGAAACCCCACATCGGGCGGTACGTCAAACGTCAGTTCGCGGAGCGCCGGTCCCGGACCGCCCGCCAGCGCTCCACCAGCCGCCCGTACGCCGCCCCAGCGGTCACCCCGTCGCCGTGGCGCAGCGCCTCGATCCCCTCGGCCACGTCCGCCGCGGAGTGGTCCGCCTCCAACTCACCGGCCGGCAGGGTGTGCACCAGTCCGCCGTAGTCCAACTCGACCAGGGAACGCGGGTGGAACTCCTCCAGCCAGCGCCCCACGTCCACCAGACCGTCGATCAGCGGCCCCTCGTCCACGGCCTCCCGCAGCGCCCGCAGCCCCCGGGCCACCCGCCGGCGGGCCTGCACCATCGGGGTGCGGTAGCGCAGCACCGGCGCCGCCGCCCGCTCGCCGTCGCCCCCGTCGTACTCCCGCTCCGCGTCGGAGACCAGCACGAACCAGTTGATCGGCACCTGCCAGGTGGCTGTGCGGATCCACGGACGGGCGTCCGGGTTGCGCTCCAGCCAGCGCTCGTAGTCCTGCGCGCTCTGGCGGCGCACGACCGGTGGGATCAGGGCGTCCAGGACCGGCTCCGGGAAGTCCTCGGCCAGGTCGTCCAGGGCCTGCCAGCCGCGCAGCCGGGTCCGCCAGGGGCAGACGCAGACCACGCCGTCCACCTCGGCCACGAAGGCGTCCGCGCTCTCGTGCACCGGCACCGCGACGGGCGGGGTGGGCAGCAGGTCGGCCAGGGAGCGGCGCAGCTCGTCCTGGTAGGAGGGCCGGTCGGGACGGCGGGCGTAACGGGTCCAGTGGTCGCGTTCCTCGTCGGGGAAGGCCGCCAGCGGCTCGTACACGCGCAGGTACGCCGCGTACGGGACGATCACCGAGGACACCTTGGGCACGCCTGCTCCCTCCCCCGCGCACCGACGCGAAAACCTGCGGAAACCCGTGGAAACGGATCACAAACGCGCGGGAATCTCTGCAAATCGTCGCACGCCCGTACTCCGTGCGGAGGTGATCCTGAGCACTGTGCGGCGGGCCGGTACCCCCAGGCTCTAATCTCGTGCCACAGTCCCCGCCACCTTCACGGGGCCTGCCACCCATCGCCGCACCTACACAGGAGTCACCACCGTGACCGACGTAAACGGCGCACCTGCTGATGTACTGCACACCCTGTTCCACTCGGACCAGGGGGGTCATGAGCAAGTCGTGCTCTGCCAGGACCGTGCCAGCGGTCTCAAGGCCGTCATCGCCCTCCACTCCACCGCGCTGGGCCCCGCGCTCGGCGGTACGCGCTTCTACCCGTACGCGAACGAGGCGGAGGCCGTCGCCGACGCGCTGAACCTCGCGCGCGGGATGTCGTACAAGAACGCCATGGCCGGTCTCGACCACGGCGGCGGCAAGGCCGTGATCATCGGTGATCCGGAGCAGATCAAGAGCGAGGAACTGCTCCTCGCCTACGGCCGGTTCGTCGCCTCGCTCGGCGGCCGCTACGTCACCGCGTGCGACGTCGGCACCTACGTCGCCGACATGGACGTCGTGGCCCGCGAGTGCCGCTGGACCACCGGGCGCTCCCCGGAGCACGGCGGTGCGGGCGACTCCTCCGTGCTCACCTCCTTCGGCGTCTACCAGGGCATGCGGGCCGCCGCCCAGCACCTGTGGGGCGACCCGACGCTGCGCGACCGCACCGTCGGCATCGCGGGCGTCGGCAAGGTCGGCCACCACCTGGTCGAGCACCTGCTCGCCGAGGGCGCGCACGTGGTGGTGACCGACGTGCGCAAGGACGTGGTGCGGGGCATCACCGAGCGGCACCCGTCGGTGGTGGCCGTCGCCGACACGGACGCGCTGATCCGGGTGGAGAACCTGGACATCTACGCGCCCTGCGCGCTCGGCGGCGCGCTCGACGACGACACCGTGCCGGTGCTGACCGCCAAGGTGGTGTGCGGCGCGGCCAACAACCAGCTCGCCCACCCGGGCGTCGAGAAGGACCTCGCCGACCGCGGGATCCTCTACGCACCGGACTACGTGGTGAACGCCGGCGGCGTCATCCAGGTCGCCGACGAGCTGCACGGCTTCGACTTCGACCGGTGCAAGGCGAAGGCCGCGAAGATCTACGACACCACGCTGGCCATATTCGCACGTGCGAAGGAGGACGGTATTCCGCCGGCCGCGGCGGCCGACCGGATCGCCGAGCAGCGCATGGCGGAGGCCCGTTCCCGGCGATGATCCGACCGTCGTACGGCGGTGGTCCGGCGGGGCCATCGCGGGTTTGACCGGTACCCGTCGGGGGGCAGTTGGAGAGAACTCTCACTTATCCCGGCGGGTCGACCGTCGAAAGGTGGTTAAAATCGCCTTTGACCAGCGAGGACGGGGCGCCTCGAGGGTCCTGGGCAAGGCCACGTGCTGCGGGCGACGTACCGTATGGGCGTGGGCTCAGGTACCGTGGAAGCCCTACGGACCGGTCTCTTCACGGAGAGCCCGTTCCGGACCATGAACGCGTGTCAAGACTCTGGGGCCGTCGAGCCCCGTCGTTGAGGGGGTCGAGCCATGGGGCGCGGCCGGGCCAAGGCCAAGCAGACGAAGGTCGCCCGCCAGCTGAAGTACAACAGCGGTGGGACTGATCTCTCCCGCCTGGCCGAGGAGCTGGGCGCATCGCCGTCGAATGCACAACCGCCTAACGGCGGGCCATTCGAGGACGATGAGCAGGACGACGACGTGTACGCAAAGTACGCCGACCTCTATGAGGACGACGACGAGGACGAGGACGGCCAGTCCCCTTCCCAACAGCGACGCGGCGCTTGACCTTGCACTGAACACCTTCCCGGTCGGTGACCTCTGTCACCGACCGGGTTCTGTGCTACCCGCGGCGCCTGTGGCGTCCGCGGCGGCTCAGACGGCGTAGTCGCCCACCAGCGCCGCGCCCGTCCCGTGCGCGCCGCGGTCGGTGATCTCGCCGGCCACCCAGGCGTCCACGCCGCGGTCGGCGAGGGCCGTCAGGGCGACGTCCGTCGACTCCTCAGGCACGATCGCGATCATGCCCACGCCCATGTTCAGGGTCTTCTCCAGCTCCAGGCGCTCGACCCGGCCGGTCCGGCCGACGAGGTCGAAGATCGCGCCCGGGGTCCAGGTGGAGCGGTCCACCACGGCGTGCAGGCCGTCGGGGATCACGCGGGCCAGGTTGGCCGCGAGACCGCCACCGGTGACGTGGCTGAAGGCGTGCACCTCGGCGGTGCGCACGAGGGCCAGGCAGTCCAGGGAGTAGATCTTGGTCGGCTCCAGCAGCTCCTCGCCGAGGGTGCGGCCGAGGCCGTCCAGGTGGGCGTCGAGCGCCAGGCCGCCCTCGTTCAGCAGGACGTGGCGGACCAGCGAGTACCCGTTCGAGTGAAGCCCGGAGGACGCCATGGCGATCACCGCGTCACCCGTTCGGATGCGATCCGGGCCGAGCAGCCGGTCGGCCTCGACGACGCCCGTACCGGCGCCGGCGACGTCGAAGTCGTCCGGGCCCAGCAGACCGGGGTGTTCGGCCGTCTCGCCGCCCACCAGGGCGCACCCGGCCAGCACGCAGCCCTCGGCGATGCCCTTGACGATCGCGGCGACCCGCTCGGGGTGGACCTTGCCGACGCAGATGTAGTCCGTCATGAACAGCGGCTCGGCGCCGCACACGACGATGTCGTCCATGACCATGGCGACCAGGTCGTGGCCGATGGTGTCGTAGACGCCGAGCTGCCGGGCGATGTCGACCTTGGTGCCGACGCCGTCGGTGGCGGAGGCGAGCAGGGGACGCTCGTAGTTCTTGAGGGCGGAGGCGTCGAAGAGGCCGGCGAAGCCGCCCAGGCCGCCGAGGACCTCGGGGCGCCGCGTCTTCTTGACCCATTCCTTCATGAGCTCGACGGCGCGGTCGCCCGCCTCGATGTCGACACCTGCTGATTTGTAAGACGCTGACGCGTTGCTGGCACCAGTTGTGTCAGGCATGACGATGAGAACCTTCGTGTCGTACGGCAGGGAGGCCGGAAAGCCAGGGACCAGGGAAACGGGCGGCTACGGACGACGGATGGCGTCGGCGGCGGCCGTACCGGCGGGCCCGGCGGCCAGCTCGGTCTCCAGGAGCTGCTTGCCGAGCAGCTCGGGGTCGGGGAGTTCCATCGGGTACTCGCCGTCGAAGCAGGCGCGGCACAGGTTCGGCTTGGCGATGGTGGTCGCCTCGATCATGCCGTCGATGGAGATGTACGCCAGGGAGTCGGCGCCCATCGAGGTGCCGATCTCCTCGACGCTCATGCCGTTGGCGATCAGCTCGGCTCGGGTGGCGAAGTCGATGCCGAAGAAGCAGGGCCACTTCACGGGCGGGGACGAGATCCGGATGTGGACCTCGGCGGCGCCGGCCTCGCGGAGCATGCGGACCAGGGCCCGCTGGGTGTTGCCGCGGACGATGGAGTCGTCCACGACGACCAGCCGCTTGCCCTTGATGACTTCCTTGAGGGGGTTCAGCTTCAGGCGGATGCCGAGCTGGCGAATGGTCTGTGAGGGCTGGATGAAGGTCCGGCCGACATAGGCGTTCTTGACCAGGCCGTTGCCGAAGGGGATGCCGGAGGCCTCGGCGTAGCCGATCGCGGCGGGGGTGCCGGATTCCGGGGTCGCTATGACGAGGTCGGCCTCCGCGGGGGCCTCCTTCGCCAGCCGGCGGCCCATCTCGACGCGCGAGAGGTAGACGTTGCGGCCGGCGATGTCGGTGTCCGGGCGGGCCAGGTACACGTACTCGAAGACACAGCCCTTGGGCTTCGCTTCTGCGAATCGCGAGGTGCGCAGGCCGTTCTCGTCGATGGCGACGAACTCGCCCGGCTCGATCTCGCGGACGTAGGAGGCGCCGCAGATGTCGAGGGCGGCGGACTCGGAGGCGACCACCCAGCCGCGCTCCAGGCGGCCGAGGACCAGCGGGCGGATGCCCTGGGGGTCACGGGCCGCGTAGAGGGTGTGCTCGTCCATGAAGACGAGGGAGAAGGCGCCGCGCACCTGGGGCAGCACCTTGCCGGCCGCCTCCTCGACGGTCAGCGGCTTGCCGTCGTCGTCGACCTGGCCCGCGAGCAGGGCCGTGATCAGGTCGGTGTCGTTGGTCGCCGCGACCCGGGTGGAGCGGCCGTCCTGCTTGGGCAGGTCGGCGACCATCCCGGCGAGCTGGGCGGTGTTGACGAGGTTGCCGTTGTGCCCGAGCGCGATGGAGCCCTGCGCGGTGGCACGGAACGTCGGCTGGGCGTTCTCCCACACGGAGGCACCGGTGGTCGAGTAGCGGGCGTGACCGACCGCGATGTGACCCTGGAGCGAACCGAGCGAGGTCTCGTCGAAGACCTGGGACACCAGGCCCATGTCCTTGAAGACGAGGATCTGGGAGCCGTTGCTGACCGCGATTCCCGCGGATTCCTGGCCTCGATGCTGGAGGGCGTAGAGCCCGAAGTAGGAGAGCTTTGCGACCTCTTCGCCCGGAGCCCAGACACCGAAGACGCCGCAGGCGTCCTGGGGGCCCTTCTCACCGGGAAGCAGATCGTGATTGAGTCGACCGTCACCACGTGGCACGCCTTCGAGTGTAGGCGAGATCGACCACTGGTCCGAATTGGGGATACGGGCTCACCAGCGCCTCACCGGTCGGCGACGGCCCGGACCGTGGCACCGTCGTCGCTGGTCAGCGTGAGGGTTTCATGATCGATCCGATAGTCGACCTTGCCGTCGAAGAAGCCCAGCAGCCGCTTCTCGGCGTCCATGAGTGAGCCTTCGCACATCATTCGGGTGGTGGACGGGGTGCCCAGGGTGATACGCCCGTCGCTGACGGTGGCCCCGGCGTTGACGTGGTTGCAGGGAAGCCGTCCGGAGACGGTCTTCGCCTCCTGGTCGAAGGTGAGGCGGGCGCGGCCCTTCCCGTCCTTGTGGCCCGGGACGTCCACGGCCCACTCCGTGCCGTACAGGGACGCGTCCTCGGACCTGCTGAGCCGGACGGTGTCGCCGTCGGCGGTGGTGAGGGTGAGCCGCTCGCCCTCGTTCTTGGTGGTGAGCGAGCCGGTGGTGAGGGCGCGGCCGAGGGACTTCTCGAAGCCGGCGGGGGTCTGGGCGCAGGCCTTCTCGGTGAACATCGCGTCGCTGAGCCGGACGCGTTCGCCGTCGACGTCGGCGCGGGCGCTGAAGCTGTTGCAGCCGGTGCTGCCCGCGGCCTCGCCGCCGTCGTCGATCCGTACGTGTGCCGTGTCCGGCGCGCGATGGGTGGCGCCGTCGACGGTGACGCTGTCGATGCTCCACCGGACGCCGGTGATGCGCTCGCCTCCCGCTCCCACGGAGGCGCTGCCGCCGTCGTCGGCCTTCTCACTGCCGCAGGCCGCGGCGAGCGGGGCCAGCGCGGCGACGGCCGCCACGGTCAGGGTCATGCTGCGCTGCTGCTTCTGCCTGTACATGCCGATTCGACGGAGACCGGGAAGATCCGGTTCCCGCTCCGTCCCCCCGGCTTCCCGTCTCAGCCCAGCAGCGGCAGCAGGGCTGAGAGGTCGGCCCGCTCCCCGCTCGCCCTCACCTTCGCCCCGTCCAGGGCGTCCTTCCAGGTCAGCCGCCCGGTGGCGAGCCGGACCCAGGTCAGCGGTTCGGTCTCGACGACGTTGGGCGGGGTGCCACGGGTGTGCCGGGGACCCTCGACGCACTGCACGACCGCGTACGGCGGGATCCGTACCTCGGTTGAGCCGCCCGGCGCCTTCACGGCGAGCGCGTCGGCCAGCACCCGGGTCGCGGCGGCGAGTGCCTGCCGGTCGTACGGGACGTCGAGGCCGGGCACCGCGGCGTTGAGGTCGTCGGTGTGCACGACCAGCTCGACGGTCCGGGTGACGACGTAGTCGGCCAGCGGCAGGGCGCCCGCGCTGGTGGGGAGCAGCCTGCTTGCGGGGTGGGTGTCGAGCCGCTCGGTGAAGCGCCGCTCCACCTCGGCGAGGTGGGCGTCCAGGTCGGGGTGCTCGGCGGCGAGCCGCCGGGCCGTCCCGGCGATGGCGTCCGCGTCGGCGGCGATGGCGAACGGCCAGTCGAGCAGCCGGCCGTCCTGCCGCACCGGCTCGGGCTCCCCCAGCAGCCGGTCCACGGCGGTCAGCGCCATCCCGACGTGCGTGACCAGGTCCCGCACGCTCCACTCCCCGAGCCGGGTGGGCAGGGCGAGCTGCTCGGGGGTCAGGCCGCGGACGGCCGCCCGCACGTTGCCGTACTGGGCGAGAACGGCGGCGCGGGTGCGGGCGGGGTCGTAGGCGCGGGGGCGTTTTCTGGCCGGAGGCATGCGGTGAGCCTATGCGGGCGAGCCGGCCGACGAGGGCGTCTCGAAGATCTCGCCGTTGCGCGGGACGCCGATGCCGGTCCAGGTGAAGGGGACGCCCCGCGCACTGTCCGGGTCGGGGCCGTCCATCAGCTGGAAGTGGACGTGCGGCTCGGTGGAGTTGCCGGTGTTGCCGCAGCGGGCGAGCACCTGGCCGGCGCGGACCCGGTCGCCCTCGCGGACGGTGAAGGAGCCCCGCTGCACGTGGGCGTACAGCGCGTGAACGCCGTCGCCGAGGTCGAGGACGAGGTGGTTGCCGACGATGCGGCGGGCGCCGGCCAGCTCGCGTACCGAGCCCTCGACCAGCATCAGGTACAGCAGCGCGGGCAGGGACGTGCGGCTCAGGTGGTCGCGCTGGCCGTCGTCGGCGCGTACGACCGTGCCGTCGGCCACCGCGAGGAGCGGGGCGCCGAACGCCGGGAAGTCGCGGCTGCGCCGGGCGAGCGGCCACAGGGCCCGGAAGCCGGGGCGGGCGCCGGGCTCCGGCTCGGCGACGAGGTCGATGGCGAAGGTCTGCCCGTAGGCGTGGACGCCGTGGCTCGGAGTGCGGTCGGCCGGGCTGTTCAGCGCGGACCAGCGGCCGGTGACGGGCGGGGCGACCTCGACGGGCTCGCGGGACCTGCCGG
Source organism: Kitasatospora aureofaciens (assembly GCA_000720845.1). GTDB lineage: Bacteria > Actinomycetota > Actinomycetes > Streptomycetales > Streptomycetaceae > Streptomyces. Next base: position 32,819 of record JODU01000033.1, read on the forward strand.
GCGCGTCCGGGGCGCCGCCGTTCCACCGGTTGACCACGGTGATCAGGACGTAGGCGAGGACCAGCGGCAGGAAGACGCTCCACCACGGATACCCCGGGTCGAAGATGACGCCGACGACCACCAGGGCCAGGAAGGCGAGCTGCAGCACCCGAAAGGCGATCATGGCGAGCTTGCGTGCGGACGGTACGGACATCGTTCCCCCTTGCTCGTGACGGTCCCGCCGGTTGGGGCCCGGGTCAGTTCCGTGCGGTCGACAGCGCCACCAGCAGCGGTACGACCCGCCCCGGCGGCACCTCGTGGCGGCCCCGGCCGGTGGTGTGCAGCCAGCCGGCGCCGGTGAGCTGGCGCAGGTGGTGGTAGATCTGGCCGGTCGTGCCCATCCCGTCCAGCTCCGCCAGCTCGGCGGCGGTGCGCCGCCCCCCGAGCACCTCCCTCAGCAGCCGCAGCCGCACGGGATGCCCCAGCGCGGCGAACACCTCGGCGGACTCGGCCCAGTCGGCGTCCAGCAGCCCTTCGGTCAGCGCGCCGTGCTGCCAGACGTACTGCTCCCCGGCCGGCAGGCGCACCGAGCCGGTGAAGAGGACACCTCCCGCCGCGGCCCCCAGCTCGGCGAGCTGCGCCTTCAGCCCTTCCAGGGCCCAGAGGTCACCCTCCCTGGGACCGGAGGCCGGCCGGTCGGCGGCTTCCAGGGCGGCGAGACGCCGCTCGAGGTTGGCCACACGTTGTTCCAGTTGCTCCATGAGTACGACATTACGTAGCTACGTAATCCCACGCAAGCGTCACTCGCACGTGTGTCTGGTCGCGAAAGGCGGCCCGGGGGACCCCACCCCCTGGAAACACTGGTCCGCGCCTGGAAGGAGGTGCAACATGACGGTTATGGCCGAGCACACGTCTCAGATGTCGGTGGACGAGTTCGAAACGATCGCTTCCGCCGCTCCCGAGACCGTCACGTTGGAGTTCATTGACGGACGGATCGAGGTCAAGCCGGTGACGGACGGGGACCACAACAGCATCGTGACCTGGCTGGCCAAACGTTGTATGCAGTCGCGGCCGGACCTTGACCTGTACCAGACACAGGGGCTACGGGTCGACGCGTACCGGCAAAGCAGGGCGCGGCCGGACGCCGTGCTCGCTCCCGAGGCCCACTTCGCGGGACACGGCGAATGGGCCGAACCGGACGGAGCCCTCATGGTCGTCGAGGTCACGTCGTACGACTCGGACACGGACCGGCGTGACCGGCACGAGAAGCCTGCCGCGTACGGGCAGGCGGGGATTCCGGTGTACCTGCTGATCGACCGGGACACCTGCACGGTCACGGTCCACAGCCGCCCGAACCGGCGAGTCGGTGGCTATCGCGACATCCGCCTCACGGATTTCGGCGAGACAGCGGTCCTCCCGGACCCGATCGGCATCGAACTCGACACGGAGATCCTCAAGAACTACGTGCGCTGAGACGACGAGGTCCCGTCCGGAACCAGCCGGACGGGACCTCAGACGCTCAGGGAACTGCGACTACTACGCCAGCAGCCCCGGGATCGTGCCCTCGTGGGTCTCGCGCAGCTCGGTCAGGGAGAGGGTGAACTCGCCCTGGACCTCGACCGCGTCGCCGTCGACCACGCCGATGCGGGTGACGGGCAGGCCGCGGGCGCCGCACATGTCGTTGAAGCGGACCTCCTCCGAGCGCGGGACGGCGACGACCGCACGGCCCGCCGACTCCGAGAACAGGAAGGTGAAGGCGTCGAGCCCGTCCGGTACGACCAGACGCGCGCCCTTGCCGCCCAGCAGCGCCGACTCGACGACCGCCTGGACCAGACCTCCGTCGGACAGGTCGTGCGCGGAGTCGATCATGCCGTCGCGGGAGGCGGAGATCAGGATCTCGCCGAGCAGGCGCTCGCGCTCCAGGTCGACCTTCGGGGGCAGGCCGCCGAGGTGGTCGTGGATCACCTGGGACCAGGCCGAGCCGCCGAACTCCTCGCGGGTGTTGCCCAGCAGGTACAGCAGCTGGCCCTCCTCCTGGAAGGCGACCGGCGTGCGGCGGGCCACGTCGTCGATGACGCCCAGCACGGCCACCACCGGGGTGGGGTGGATGGCCGCCTCGCCCGTCTGGTTGTAGAGCGAGACGTTGCCGCCGGTCACCGGGGTGCCGAGCTGCTGACAGCCGTCGGCCAGGCCGCGCACGGCCTCCGCGAACTGCCACATGACCGCCGGGTCCTCCGGGGACCCGAAGTTCAGGCAGTCGGAGACCGCGAGGGGCTTCGCACCGGTGGTCGCCACGTTGCGGTAGGCCTCCGCCAGGGCCAGCTGCGCGCCCGTGTACGGGTCGAGCTTGGCGTAGCGGCCGTTGCCGTCGGTCGCGATGGCGACGCCGAGGCCGGACTCCTCGTCCACGCGGATCATGCCCGAGTCCTCGGGCTGGGCGAGGACGGTGTTGCCCTGCACGAAGTGGTCGTACTGCTGGGTGATCCACTGCTTGGAGGCCTGGTTGGGAGAGCCGACCAGCTTGAGGACCTGGTCCTTCAGCTCGTCGCCCGTGCTGGGCCGGGGCAGCTTGTTCGCGTCGTCGGCCTGGAGGGCGTCCTGCCAGTCCGGGCGGGCATAGGGGCGCTCGTAGACCGGGCCGTCGTGCGCGACGGTGCGCGGGTCGACGTCGACGATCTTGCCTCCGTGCCAGTAGATCTCCAGCCGGTCGCCGTCGGTGACCTCACCGATGACGGTGGCGATGACGTCCCACTTGTCGCAGATCTCCAGGAACCGGTCGACCTTCTCCGGCTCGACCACCGCGCACATGCGTTCCTGCGACTCGCTCATGAGGATTTCCTCGGGCGAGAGGGTCGAGTCGCGCAGGGGGACGTCGTCCAGCGTGACGCGCATGCCGCCGGAGCCGTTCGACGCCAGCTCGCTGGTCGCGCAGGACAGGCCCGCCGCTCCCAGGTCCTGGATGCCGACGACCAGCTTCTCGGCGAAGGCCTCCAGGGTGCACTCGATGAGGAGCTTCTCCTGGAAGGGGTCGCCGACCTGGACGGCGGGGCGCTTGGACGGCTTGGCGTCGTCGAAGGTCTCGGAGGCGAGGATCGACGCGCCGCCGATGCCGTCGCCGCCGGTCCGGGCGCCGTACAGGATGACCTTGTTGCCCGCGCCGGACGCCTTCGCGAGGTGGATGTCCTCGTGCCGCATCACGCCGATGGCCCCGGCGTTGACCAGCGGGTTGCCCTGGTAGCAGGCGTCGAAGACGACCTCGCCGCCGATGTTGGGCAGGCCCAGGCAGTTGCCGTAGCCGCCGATGCCGGCGACCACGCCGGGCAGGACGCGCTTGGTGTCGGGGTGGTCCGCGGCGCCGAAGCGGAGCGGGTCCACGACGGCGACGGGACGCGCGCCCATCGCGATGATGTCGCGCACGATGCCGCCGACGCCCGTGGCCGCGCCCTGGTAGGGCTCGACGTAGGAGGGGTGGTTGTGCGACTCGACCTTGAAGGTGACGGCGTAGCCCTGGCCGACGTCGACGACACCGGCGTTCTCGCCGATGCCGACGAGCATGGCCTCGGACTCGGGGGCCTTCTCGCCGAACTGGCGCAGGTGGACCTTGCTGCTCTTGTACGAGCAGTGCTCGGACCACATGACGGAGTACATGGCGAGTTCCGCGCCGGTGGGGCGGCGGCCGAGGATCTCCACGACCCTCTCGTACTCGTCCTTCTTCAGGCCCAGCTCGGCCCAGGGCAGCTCGACGTCGGGGGTCGCGGTCGCGTGCTCGACCGTGTCCAGAGGCGTCCGGCTCATGCGTTGACCAGCTTCTTGAGGATCGAGGTGAAGAACGGCAGGCCGTCGGTACGGCCCGTACCGATCAGCGACTCGACGGCGTGCTCGGGGTGCGGCATGAGGCCGACGACGTTCCCGGCGGCGTTGGTGATGCCGGCGATGTCGTTGAGCGAGCCGTTGGGGTTCATGTCCAGGTAGCGGAAGGCCACCCGCCCCTCCGCCTCCAGCTCGTCCAGCGTGCGCCGGTCGGCGACGTAGCGGCCGTCCATGTTCTTCAGCGGGATGTGGATCTCCTGGCCGGCGGTGTAGTCGCTGGTCCAGGAGGTGTCCGCGTTCTCCACCCGCAGCTTCTGGTCGCGGCAGATGAAGTGCAGGTGGTCGTTGCCCAGCATGCCGCCCGGCAGCAGGTGGGCCTCGGTGAGGATCTGGAAGCCGTTGCAGATGCCCAGCACCGGCAGACCGGCCTTCGCCTGGTCGATGACGGTGTCCATCACCGGCGAGAAGCGCGCGATGGCGCCGGCGCGCAGATAATCGCCGTACGAGAAACCGCCGCACAGCACCACGGCGTCGACCTGCTTGAGGTCCTTGTCCTTGTGCCAGAGGGCGACGGGTTCGGCACCGGCGACGCGGATCGCGCGCTGCGTGTCCCGGTCGTCGAGGCTGCCGGGGAAAGTGACGACGCCAATACGAGCGGTCACTTCGCCGCCCCCGCGACCACGTCTTCGGACTCGACCTTGACGGTGAAGTCCTCGATCACGGTGTTGGCGAGGAAGGATTCCGCAAGATCATGGATGCGGGCGAGGGCGGCGTCGTCGACCGGCCCGTCCACTTCCAGTTCGAATCGCTTTCCCTGACGGACGTCCGAGATCCCTTCGAAACCCAGCCGCGGCAGTGCGCGCTGCACCGCCTGGCCCTGGGGGTCGAGGATCTCCGGCTTGAGCATGACGTCGACTACGACGCGTGCCACTGGCACTCCCGGTGTGTGGTGCTGAGCAGGTTCCTTCAGACTACCCGTACAAAATTTCTACGCGCGTAGCCTTGGAGGAAACTACGTGAGCCCAGTCACGATTCGGCATCGGGAGGGGGTGCTCACGAAAAGCTTCGGGAAAGATCCGGGATCGAGCGTGGACACCTATTGCCCAGCGGACACGCGGACAGATTTAGTCGGTCTTCCCATTGCAATGCCGGGCACGGTACAAATGAAATGTCATTAGCCGATACTTTGCCCAATTACAGGCGAACAGTCGGCATCATCGCGACGTCTTGGCACGTTCTGGCACGTCATCGCGGAGATGCCGCACGAAGGGACCGATATTCGTGGCGCAGCGTGTCGTGGTCACTCTCTTTGACGACATCGACGGCTCGGAAGCGGCGGAGACGATCGCCTTCGGAGTCGACGGCCGGATGTACGAGATCGACCTGAACGAAGCCAATGCCCGGAAACTGCGCAAGGCGCTCGAGCCGTACGTCTCGGCCGGCCGCAAGCGCTCCCGGTCCGGCAAGGCCTACCGGCAGACGGAGGTCGCCCCCGACCCGGCCGCGGTGCGGGCCTGGGCCCAGGCGAACAAGCTGGACGTGCCCGCGCGGGGCCGGATCCCGAAGAGGGTGTACGAGGCGTTCGCCGAGGCGCAGTGAGCCGTGCTCCGGCGCGGGCGGCCGACGGCCGCTCAGTCGCCCCTCGCGGCAACCGACTTGCGCGGCACCCCGGGTGATCAGCTAAAGTCTGGAGCACGCCGAGGGGCGAGGCCGAAAGGCCCAGCTCACGGAACACGCGGGTGTAGTTCAGTAGTAGAACATCCCCCTTCCAGGGGGAAGGCGCAGTGTGCAATTCCTGTCACCCGCTCTGCACCGCCGTACCGATGACCCGTTGGGATCAGGTAGGCTGGTGCTCGCACCGATCGGTGAAGGCCGGTCGGGGGCAATGCGGACGTAGCTCAGTTGGTAGAGCGCAACCTTGCCAAGGTTGAGGTCGCGAGTTCGAGCCTCGTCGTCCGCTCGGGAATCAGACCCCGGTCCTCCAGGACCGGGGTCTTTTCGTGCGTCCGGTGACCGTGCCCACCGCCACCGCTCCGTCCCTGACATTTGTCATGCCCGGTGATGACGGGCCGCACTGTCGTCCCGCCCCGCGCGCCGGAATGCTTGAAGCATGCGAACGAACGAGCACGAACACGTGATTGAGGTCACCGACCTGCGGCGTGTGTACGGGGGCGGGTTCGAGGCCGTGCGCGGAATCGACTTCTCCGTGCGCCGCGGCGAGGTCTTCGCCCTGCTCGGCACCAACGGCGCCGGCAAGACGTCGACAGTCGAGCTCCTGGAGGGGCTCGCCGCTCCGGCCGGCGGGCGGGTACGCGTCCTCGGGCACGACCCGTACACCGAGCGGGCCGCCGTACGCCCCCGCACCGGGGTCATGCTCCAGGAGGGCGGCTTCCCCTCCGAGCTGACGGTCGCCGAGACGGCACGGTTGTGGGCGGGGTGCGTGAGCGGCGCCCGGCCGCCGGCCGAGGTGCTGGCGCTGGTCGGCCTGGAGTCCAAGACCGACACCCGCGTGAAGCAGCTGTCCGGCGGCCAGCGGCGCCGTCTGGACCTGGCGCTCGCGCTGCTCGGCGACCCGGAGGTGCTCTTCCTCGACGAGCCCAGCACCGGTCTGGACGCCGAAGGCCGCCGGGACACCTGGGAGTTGGTGAGCGGGCTGCGCGACGCCGGTACGACGGTGCTGCTGACCACACACTACCTGGAGGAGGCCGAGAACCTCGCCGACCGGCTCGCGATCATGCACGAGGGCCGGATCGCCGCGACCGGCACCCCGGCAGAGGTGACCGCCGCACAGCCGTCCCACATCTCCTTCGAACTGCCCGAAGGCTACTTCGTGGGCGATCTGCCGCCGCTGGCCGAAATGGGCGTGAGCGACCACGAGGTCGACGGCCGCATGGTGAAGCTGCGCACCCGGGAACTCCAGCGCGCCGCCACCGGCCTGCTGGTGTGGGCCGGGCAGGCCGGGGTGGAACTGCGCCGCCTGGACGTGCGCTCGGCATCCCTGGAGGAGGCCTTCCTCAGCATCGCCAAGGAGGTGTCCGCGAGGACGTCCCCCACCACGACGACGGAGAAGGAGTACGCGGCATGAGCGCCACCGACGCCACCGGCACCCCGGCCCGCGCCGAGCGCCCCGCCGGGACCGCGACCACCACGCCGACGGGCCGCATGACCGCCCTCGCCCGCGCCGAACTGACCCTGCTGGGGCGGAACAAGGGCACCGTCTTCGCCGCGCTGTTCGTGCCGCTCGTGCTGCCGTTCAGCGTGCGGGCGGGGGCCAAGGAGATGGACCTCGCCGGGGCCGGACTGACCACCGGCACCCTCGTGCTGCCCGCCGCGATCGGCTTCTCCCTGCTGTTCGCCGTCTACTCGGCCCTCGTCGGCGTCTTCGTCGTGCGGCGCGAGGAACTCGTCCTCAAACGGCTGCGCACCGGTGAGCTGCGGGACGTGGAGATCCTCAGCGGCTCGGCGCTGCCGGCCGTCCTCAGCGGGCTGGTGCAGTCCCTGCTGCTCGCGGTGGGCTGCGCGGTGCTGCTCGATCTGTCCGCGCCGTCGGCGGTCCACCTGGCCGTCGTCGGTCTGCTGCTGGGCCTGGTGATGTGTGCCGCGCTCGCGGCGGTCACCGCGAGCTTCACCAGGACCGGGGAGAGCGCGCAGGTCACGCCGCTGCCGTTCATGTTCGTCTCCATGCTCGGCTCCGGCCTGTTCTTCCCGCTGGAGATGATGCCCGACCGGCTGGCCTCGGTGTGCGAGCTGCTGCCGCTGACCCCCGTGATCACCCTGGTGCGCGGCGGCTGGACCGGTGACCTGTCGGCCTACGAGGCGCTGGGCGCCGTCCTGACCGCGGTGGCCTGGACCGTGCTCGCGGTGTTTGCTGTACGACGGTGGTTCCGCTGGGAGCCACGGCACTGAGGTACGGGGCGAGTGGGAGCGGCGGACGGATGCGCAGGCCGGGCGGATGGTGGCGGATCAAGAGCACGCCGCAGAAGGTGGAGACGTACACGCGGTGGTCGTTCCACTTCTTCGGTGCGATCGAGGTCGTGGCCCTCGGGGTGACCGCCTACGGCCGGACCGGCGTCGGGCTCGCCACGGTGCTGTGCCTGCTGGTCACCGTGCACGCGGCCGTCTGCATGCTGGTCTCGTCCCGGACGCTGGACTGGACGCTGGGCCGGAGCCCGCAGCCCGTGCGGCTGATGTGGGTACTCGTCGTCGTCACCGCCGTGATCGCGATCACCGCGGTCGGGATCGCGGAGCGCGGGCCGGACGGCGAGGTGGAGACCGCGGCGGGCTCGGTCTACGGCGGAGTCATGTGCTTCGGCGCCGGTGTCACCACGCTCGGGGTACGGGGCCGGCGGCGCATGGTCGCCGTCGTCGGGGCCTTCGCGCTCGGCGCGGGACTCATCACGTTCCCGCTGGAGATGCCCGCCGTCGCGTCGGTCGTGCTGGCCGGCCTGGTGATGGTGACCGGTGGGCTCCTCGCCGTCACCTCGATCTTCTCCGTCTGGCTGCTCAACGCGGTCTACGCGCTCGACGACGCAAAGGAGACCCGGGCCAGGCTCGCCGTCGCCGAGGAGCGGCTGCGGTTCGGCCGGGACCTGCACGACGTGATGGGGCGGAACCTGGCGGTGATCGCGCTCAAGAGCGAGCTGGCCGTCCAGCTGTCCCGGCGCGGCAGGCCTGAGGCGGTGGAGCAGATGATCGAGGTGCAGCGCATCGCGCAGGAGTCGCAGCGCGAGGTCCGGGACGTCGTGCGCGGTTACCGGGAGGCCGCCCTGGAGGTGGAACTGGCCGGTGCCCGGGGGGTGCTCTCGGCGGCGGGCATCGCCTCGGAGGTCACCGGCGAGACGGCCGACCTGCCCGCCGAGGTGCAGGCGGCGCTCGGCTGGGTGGTGCGGGAGGCGACCACGAACGTGCTGCGGCACGGGGACGCGAAGAAGGTCGCCGTGACGGTGCGGATGTCGAAGGGGCGGGTAGTGCTGACGGTGGAGAACGACGGCGTGGCGGTGACGGCGGGGGACGGCGCCCCGGCGGGCCCGGGCGGCTCCGGGCTCGCCGGACTGCGGGAAAGGCTCTCCGCGGTGGACGGGACCCTGGAGGCGGGACCGGCCGGCAAGGGCGTGTTCCGGCTGAGGGCCGAGGTGCCGCTGCCGGCCGCCGCGACCGGGGCCGCGCTGGAGGCCGCCTCGTGACGACGACCGTCCGCGTCCTGCTCGCCGACGACGAGCACCTCATCCGCGGGGCGCTCGCGGCCCTGCTGTCCCTGGAGGACGACCTGGTCGTCGTCGCCGAGGCGGCCACCGGACCCGAGGCCCTGGCGATGGCGCGGGCGCACGCCCCGGACGTCGCCGTGCTGGATCTCCAGATGCCCGGCGCCGACGGTGTGAAGGTCGCCACATCGCTGCGGACCGAGCTGCCCGCCTGCAAGGTGCTGATCGTGACCAGTCACGGGCGCCCGGGGCATCTGAAGCGGGCCCTCGCGGCGGGGGTGCGCGGGTTCGTCCCCAAGACGGTCAGCGCCCAGCGGCTCGCCGAACTGATCCGCACGGTGCACGCCGGAAACCGGTACGTCGACCCCGAGTTGGCCGCCGACGCGATCTCCGCCGGGGACTCGCCGCTGACCGCGCGCGAGGCCGAGGTGCTGGAGCACGCCGCCGACGGGGCACCCGTCGCGGAGATCGCCGAGCGCGCCGCGCTCGCCGAGGGCACCGTACGGAACTACCTGTCGTCGGCCGCGAGCAAGCTCGGTGCGGAGAACCGGCACGCGGCGGTGCGTCTCGCACGGGAGCGGGGTTGGGTATAGTGGCTGTCGCGCCACGGCGAAGTCCACGACGAAGCCCGCGCAGTGCGAACGTAGCTCAGTTGGTAGAGCGCAACCTTGCCAAGGTTGAGGTCGCGAGTTCGAACCTCGTCGTTCGCTCCGTGTGAGAAGCCCCCGGCTCCGGCCGGGGGCTTCTTCGTGTCCGCGCCCACAGCGGCTGCGGCGGGCGCGGCGGACTACGACCAGCTCTGGCCGGTCAGCAGCTCGTAGGCCTCCACGTACTTGGCGCGGGTGGCGTCCACGACCCGCTGCGGGAGCGGCGGCGGGGGCTGCTCGCTCCTGCGGTCCCAGCCGGACTCCGCCGAGGTCAGCCAGTCCCGCACGAACTGCTTGTCGTACGACGGCTGCGCGCGGCCCGGCTGCCACTGGTCGGCCGGCCAGAAGCGGGAGGAGTCCGGGGTGAGGACCTCGTCGGCGAGGACCAGGTCGTCCCCGTCGAAGCCGAACTCGAACTTGGTGTCCGCGAGGACGATGCCGCGCTCACGGGCGATGTCCCGGGCGCGGGAGTACACGGCGAGGGTGGCCTGGCGCAGGGCCGCCGCGGTGTCCGCGCCGACCTGGCGGGCGACCTCCTCGTAGGAGACGTTCTCGTCGTGCTCGCCGACCTCGGCCTTGGTGGCCGGGGTGAAGATCGGGGCGGGCAGCTCGGAGCCGTCGACGAGGCCCTCGGGGAGGGCGAGGCCGCAGACGGTGCGGGTCTCGTCGTACTCGGCCAGGCCGGAGCCGGTGAGGTAGCCGCGGGCCACGCACTCCACCGGGACCATCCGCAGCGACTTGCAGACCAGGGCGCGGCCCTCCCAGTCGGCGGGGGCGCCGGGGGGCAGCTCGGTGCTCAGCACGTGGTTCGGGGCCAGGCCGGCGAGCTGCTCGAACCACCACAGGGAGAGCTGGGTGAGGACCCGGCCCTTGTCGGGGATCTCGGTCGGCAGCACCCAGTCGTAGGCGGAGATGCGGTCGCTGGCGACCATCACGAGGTCGCCCGCCTCGTTCCGGTACAGCTCGCGCACCTTGCCGGTGTGCAGGTGCACCAGACCCGGAACCTGGATCGGTTCGGGCTTTTCAACGAATCCGGACACGGTTCCTCCCCGTGGTTCTGTCCAATGGTCCGATTCTCCCGTATGTCGGAGGCGCGGTGGACGGCGGGGCGGTCTCGGGCGCCGTTCTCAGTCCCGTTTGCAGATGCGGTCCAGCAGGTTGGCGGTGGCGCGCTGGACACGCGGGTCGACGTGGCCGGGGCGGTCCAGGGCCGGGGACCAGGCGAACGTGCCGGACGCGAAGACCCAGGCGCCCGACGGGGCCCGGTACAGCGACGTCTCCTGGTGCCGCCGGACGCCGTCCACGTCGGTGTACGGGGAGTGGGCGAGCAGGACCCGCTCGTCGTGCTCGGGGAGCGCGGTGCGCGGGAAGTAGCGGTCGGCCTCGCCCGCCACCAGGTCCTCGATCGCGTCGCCCTCGTGCGCTCCGGTGGCCTCCCAGAGCCAGTGACCGGCGTTGCGGACGATCATCGGGTGCGGTTCGGGGACGCGGCCGGCGTACTGGATGCCGAGCAGCTGCTGCTCGGGGCGGTCGATCTCCCGCCACAGCGCGGGGCGGCCGGGTCCCTTGCGCTTGCGGCAGGTCAGCAGGCGGTCTGGGGTGCCCGACGCGGAGGGGGCCAGCTCGACCTGCCAGTACATGGTGTTGGCGGAGAGGAAGACCAGGGACGTCCCCCGGTCCCGGGCGAGTTCCGCGGTGCGGCGCATGGGGGCGGACCAGTACTCGTCGTGGCCGGGGAAGACCAGGCCCCGGTAGCGGGCCGGGTCGACGCGGCCCGAGTGCAGGTCGCGGGCGTCGGCGTAGGCGAGGTCGTAGCCGTAGCGCTCGGCGAAGCGGATGAAGTCGTAGGCGTGACCGACGTGGAGGGGCAGCCCGGCACCCGCGTAGGGGCGGTCGAAGGAGACGGTCGTCGCGGCGTCCGCCTCGCCGAGCAGCCGGCCCTCCTCGTCCCAGGCGTGGTAGAGGCTGGCACCGGTGCGGCCGTCCTCCGGATAGAGGTTGTACGCCTGCCAGGTGATGTCCGGCAGGAGGAGGAGCAGGTCGGCGGGGTGGTCGTCGCGGACCGTGAAGGGCACGTGGGAGCGGTAGCCGTCGGCGGTGGTGAGGACGGCGACGTACGCGCCCGCGTTCCAGTACGACGGGATCTGCAGCCGCCAGGACAGCCACCAGTGGTGACAGGAGACCGTGCGGTCGGCGGCGAGGGGCGGGGGCTGGACGATGCCGGACAGGCGGGGACTGGTGGTGATCTTGGCCGCGCCGTCACCGCCGTAGTGCCCGATCCGGTAGACGTCGACGCTGAACTCCTGCGGCGGGTCGACGGTGACGTGGAAGTCGATGGCCTCGCCGGGGGCGGCGGCCCCCGTCGCGGTGAAGCCCTTGATCTGGCGGCGGACGTCGTCCGCGGCGCGGGGACCGCCACCGGGGTCGGTGCGGGTGCCGGTGCCGGTGCGGTCCTGGTCCGCGTACCAGGCGATCATCTGGCCGGTGTCGCCGAAGTACGTCTCGCCGCCGCGCAGCCAGGGGACCGGCCCCTGGCCGAAGGGGTCCGTCACGGCGTGTGCGAGTGCTCCCGACTCCCAGCGGCGGATCTGCTCGGGCCCCATGGGACAGTCCCCTCCCTCGTGCCCCCGTGGTCGTGCGTATGACGAACGCCTTTGCCATGTGCGCGATCGGTCCCAGCACATCACATTTCGCACGCGGGCTGTCACTGTTCGTTGCGAAGTGGCCGAAAGTGGAATGAGGGGGTCCGATTCGCCGGAGCCCGGAGTCCGGGGCTCGCAGGGGCCGGGCAGGCGGGGCGGAGGGGCGGGCCGGGCGAACCGGATCGTCTGAGGACGCGCCACGCGTCAGACCAGGCGCACCGGCTTCTCCGGCCGTATGCCCAGCTCGGTCATCCAGGCGCGCAGCGGACCCGGGTCGCCGGACTCCACCAGGCTGAGCACGCCGGGCGCCAGGTCCGCGGCGCGGGCGCCGGCGAACAGGAGCGACGGCCCGTCGAGCCAGTCGAGGGCGGGGGCCGCGCCGGCGGTGTCCATCGCGGCGCAGCACACCATCGCCGTGATGTGCGCGGTGAGGATCTCCCGGCCGGTGCGCGGCGGCTGGAGCGGCAGCAACGGCAGCGCGCGGTCGTCCCAGAGGGCGGCGTCGGGGCCGACTGCCGGTCCCGGCGCGGAGGAGGGTGCCCGGACTCCGGCGGGCCGCGCCTCGGCCTCCTCGCGGGCCAGCTGGGCGCTGAGCCCGGCGGCCAGGGCGGCGCCACGGGCGGTGGTGCCTTCGAGATCGTCGTCGTCGGCAGCGGGGGCGGGGGTGCCGTGGTCGCCGTGGTCGCCGTACGGCGGATGCGGGGCGTCGGAGTGAGCGTCCGGGCCGCTCCCGGTCCCTGCCTCGGCCCCGGCGCCAGGGGCCGCGGTGATCGAGGCGGGCGGGGTCGTGAGGTGGTCCAGGACCCGGGCCAGGGTCGGGCCGTCCGTGCCCGGCGCGGCACCCTCGGCGGCGCGGCGGACCCCCAGGGTGTCCAGCACGCGGTGCAGACGGGCCGCGTCCGTGCGCCAGGTCCGGTCGACGACCTCCTCGGGATACTCCGCCCACCCCACCGGCGACCAGTCCTGACCGGTCTCGGCGGGCCCGCCGTGGAAGAGGCGCGCGGCGAGGAGCGAGACCGCCTCGTCCATCACCCCGGGCTCCTCCAGCAGGTCACAGGCGGGACGCTCCCCCAGGCGGGAGGCGAAGCCCTCGGCCAGGCGGTCCCGGCGCGACAGCTCCGTGAGGGCGGCGACGACCCCGACGTCAAGACGCGAGGGCCAGCGGCCCATCCGCCAGGCGGGCAGCGCCACCCGGGTCAGCAGCCGGTCCCAGCCCGCGTAGGCGAGCCCGACCTGCTCCTGCGCGACGATCCGCAGACCGTAGTCCACAGCCTGTGCACGCTCGGCGGCCGCGGCCGCGACCCCGCGCTCCATCTCGGCCGCGTGTCCCCGGCAGCTGCGCAGCAGAAGCCGGGACGCCCAGCCGAGGCCCGCGCACGCCACGCGGGACAGGGGGTCGCGTCGGCCCGCCGAGGCCACCGCCACGGCGGCGTCCAGGCCCCGTATGAAACGCCGGGCCGCGGCTATGTCGGGGTGCGCCGAGGGCCCCGTACCGGCGACGACCGGGGCGAGGACGGCGCGCAGCTCGCCCACCCGCATCCACCACAGGAACGGTGAGCCGATGACCAGGACGGGCGCGGCGGCGCTCCGGCGGTGGGCGGGACCGCCCAGGCCGGTCGGGTCGTCCTCGTGCTTCACCGGGGGCGGCGGGCCGTGGGCCGGGTGGGTGCGGTCCTCCAGCCAGCTGTCGCAGTCCGGGGTGAGCGCTATCGCGGAGGGGGCGGGGACGTCGAGCCGGTCGGCCAGGTCACGCACCATCCGGTAGAGGTCGGGCGCCGACTCCTCGGCGACCGTGACCGTGGGGGTCACGGCGGGCCGGGAGCGGGCCACGACCAGGGCGACTCCGGCGGCGGCCAGCAGGACGATCAGCGCGAGGACGGACACCACCCAGCGCAGGACGTCCCAGCCGGCGCCCGCCAGGCGCCCGGTGGAGCCGCCGACGAGGAGGATCACGGCGGCGGCAGCGGGCAGCAGGGCCACGGCCAGCGCGCGGCTGCGGACCCGCAGCACCGCCAGTGCCCGGGAACGCGCCGCCTGTGCGCCCATCTCCACTCCACCGGTACCGGTCACGGCCGGACCTCACCCCCTCATCGCTGCCCTGTCTGTCCTGGACCGTCCTGCTGCTCTGCTGCGCTTCGGGTCGTGCTCACTCCACCCACTGTGGCACCCGGCACTGACATCGCAATGCCGGTGGGCCAAGTGCCGGAACGCTTGCGCGGCACCATAGTTGGGGCCCTCGCCCTCGTCAGCCGTATGGCCCATCGGTCACTCGATGGAATGGCTTTGGGGAAAGGTGAGGACGGACAGCGAAGGTCAGGCCCCGGCTCCTGAGACGGAGCCGGGGCCTGTCCGGTTCGGTTCGGTTCGGTGAACGGGGGCGGCGCAGGGGTTACGCGCCGGCCGCCTTGGCCGCGATGTCGGTGCGGTGCTGCGAGCCGTCGAGGCCGATGCGGGCGACGGCCCGGTAGGCGCGGTCACGGGCCTCGGTGAGGTCGGCGCCGGTGGCCGTGACGGACAGGACGCGGCCGCCGGCGCTGACGACGGCGCCGCCCTCGGCGCGGGTGCCGGCGTGCAGCACGTAGGCGTGCGGGGCGTCCTCGGCGGCCACCGCGTCGAGGCCGGTGATCGGGTCGCCGGTGCGCGGGGTGCCGGGGTAGTTGTGCGAGGCGACGACCACGGTGACGGCCGCCTCGTCGCTCCAGCGCAGGGGTTCGAGATCGGCGAGGTTGCCGGTGGCGGCGGCCATCAGCAGACCGGCGAGCGGGGTCTTCAGGCGGGCCAGCACGACCTGGGTCTCGGGGTCGCCGAAACGGGCGTTGAACTCGATCACGCGCACACCGCGCGAGGTGATCGCGAGCCCGGCGTACAGAAGCCCGGAGAACGGGGTGCCGCGTCGGCGCATCTCGTCGACGGTCGGCTGGAGCACGCTCTGCACGACCTCGTCGACCAGCTTCGGGTCGGCCCAGGGCAGCGGCGAGTAGGCGCCCATGCCGCCGGTGTTCGGACCCTCGTCGCCGTCGAGGGCGCGCTTGAAGTCCTGGGCGGGCTGGAGCGGGCGCACGTTCTCGCCGTCGGTCACGGCGAAGAGGGAGACCTCGGGGCCGTCCAGGAACTCCTCGATGACGACGCGGTCGCAGGCGTTCGCGTGCGCGCGGGCCGCCTCGACGTCGTCGGTGACGACGACGCCCTTGCCCGCGGCCAGCCCGTCGTCCTTGACGACGTAGGGCGCGCCGAAGGCGGTGAGGGCCGCGTCCACCTCGGCGGGGTTGGTGCAGACGTAGGAGCGGGCCGTGGGCACGCCCGCGCCGGCCATCACGTCCTTGGCGAAGGCCTTGGAGCCCTCCAGCCGAGCGGCCTGCGCCGACGGGCCGAAGACCGGGATGCCCGCCTCACGGACGGCGTCGGCGACCCCGGCGACCAGCGGCGCCTCAGGGCCGACGACGACCAGCTCGGCGCCGAGCCGGGTGGCCAGCGCGGTGACGGCCGCGCCGTCGAGGGCGTCGACCTGGTGCAGTTCGGCGACCTCGGCGATACCGGCGTTGCCGGGTGCGCAGTGCAGCGCGGTGACGTCGGGGTCGAGGGACAGGGAACGGCACAGGGCGTGTTCGCGGGCGCCGCCGCCGATGACAAGGACCTTCACGGGGTGAAGCCTAATGGGAACCGGCCGGTGCGGTTTGTGCGGGCTTCCGAACGGACGGGCCACGGAGGCTTGTGCCTTCCTCCAGGCCCGGCGGGGGGCCGCTGGGCCTACTCGTTCGTGATCTCCTCGACCACCGTGGCGCCCAGTTCGCGGACCAGCAGCTCCTTGCCGGAGAGGGCCGACTCGTCGAGGTCCGGATCGTCGTCCTCGGGGATGTCGTCCTCGGGCGAGACCGGGGGCGGCTCGGGCGCCGAGGGCCGGGCCGCGGGGGCCGGGGCGGGCGCCGGGGCCGGTGCGGATGACTGAGGTGGCGCGGCGGGCGTGGCCGCGGGCGACGACGGCCGCTGGGCGGGCGCGCCACCGCCGAAGCCACCTCCGCCGAGGCCGCCACCGCCTCCTCCGCCACCGCCACCGAAGCCGCCGCCGGATCCGCCGAAGCCGCCGGAGGGACCGGACGGGCCGGCGGCGGGCGGGGGCGCGGAGCCGCCGGAGGGGTCGACGACCGCGTCGATCTTCCACTGCACGTTGAACTGCTCGGCCAGTGCCTGCCGCAGCACGTCCTCGCTGCCGCTGCTCACGAAGTTGTCGCGGGCTCCGGCGTTGACGAAGCCGAGTTGCAGGGAGGTGCCGTCGAAGCCGGTCACCTGGGCGTTCTGGCTGAGCAGGATCCAGGTGAACCGGCGGCGGTTCTTGACCGCTTCCAGGATGTTGGGCCAGAGCGAGCGGGGGTCGACCCCCGACGCGCCGGGCGGCGGCGAGCCGGGCGCGGGTGCGGCCGCCGCGGGAGCCGGGGCCGGGGCAGGAGCCGAAGCCGGGCCGGCACCGGGGCCGGAGGGGGCATCGGAGGGGGCCGGTGTCCGGGGCTGTCCGCCGCCCGCCGGGGCGGCCGTGGGCCACCCGCCGGGGCGGCGTCCGCCACCCGCCGGAGCCGCGGTCGGCCAGGCACCGGGTGCGGGCGCCGGGGCGGAAGCGGCGGCGGGCGGGGGTGTCGCGGGTGCGGACGGGGCGGGCGCGGGAGCGGCGTCGACGGAAGGAGACGGGGCCTGGGGACGTCCGCCACCGGCGGAAGGACCACCCGCGTCGGAGGCAGGACCGGTACCGGCATCAGGAGCGGCACCGGCGGCGGCAGCCGCAGCCGCGTCGGTGGACGGGCCACCGCCCGGCGCGCCCGCCGGAGCACCGGCGCCCGGCCCCCGCACCGCCGCACGGGCCGCGGCAGGCCCGCCGCCCGGCGGAACCGGAGCCGCGGCGGGCGCCGTACTCCCCACACCGGCGTGCGCCTCGGGCCCGGGCACGTACCCCATGGCGGGAGCGCCCGCACCGGCCGAGAACTGCGCCCCGCGCTCGATCCGGTCCAGCCGGGCCAGCACCGACCGCTCGTCGCCGTACGCGGCGGGCAGCAGCACGCGCGCGCAGATCAGCTCCAGCTGGAGACGCGGCGAGTGGGCGCCGCGCATCTCGGTGAGCCCCTCGTTGACGATGTCGGCGGCGCGGCTCAGCTCGGCGGCGCCGAAGGACCGGGCCTGCTCCTGCATCCGCTCGACCACGTCGGCGGGGGCGTCGATGAGCCCCTTCTCCGCGGCGTCGGGCACGGCGGCGAGGATCACCAGGTCACGGAGGCGCTCCAGCAGGTCGGTGACGAAGCGCCGCGGGTCGTGGCCCCCCTCGATCACGTGGTCCACGACCCCGAAGGCGGCGGAACCGTCCCCGGAGACGAAGGACTCGACGACGGAGTCGAGCAGCGAGCCGTCCGTGTAGCCGAGCAGGGCGGTGGTCATGTCGTACGTCACGCCGTCGGCACCGGCGCCCGCGAGCAGCTGGTCCATGACGGACATGGAGTCACGCACGGACCCCGCGCCGGCCCGCACCACGAGCGGGAGCACCCCCTCCTCGACCGCGATCCCCTCCCGGCCGCACACCTCGGCGAGGTAGTCGCGCAGGGTGCCGGGCGGCACGAGGCGGAAGGGATAGTGGTGGGTCCGCGACCGGATGGTCCCGATGACCTTCTCGGGCTCGGTGGTCGCGAAGATGAACTTCAGGTGCTCAGGTGGCTCCTCGACGACCTTCAGCAGGGCGTTGAAGCCCTGCGGGGAGACCATGTGGGCCTCGTCGATGATGTAGATCTTGTACCGGCTGGAGGCGGGCCCGAAGAAGGCCTTCTCGCGCAGGTCGCGTGCGTCGTCCACACCACCGTGCGAGGCGGCGTCGATCTCGATGACGTCGATGGAACCCGGCCCGTTCCTCGCGAGGTCGCGGCAGGACTGGCACTCGCCGCACGGGGTCGGTGTGGGGCCCTGCTCGCAGTTCAGACAGCGCGCCAGGATCCGGGCGCTGGTCGTCTTGCCGCAGCCGCGCGGACCGCTGAACAGGTACGCGTGATTGACCCGGTTGTTCCGCAGCGCCTGCTGCAGCGGGTCGGTGACATGCCCCTGCCCGATGACCTCGGCGAAGGACTCCGGGCGGTAACGGCGGTAGAGCGCGAGAGACGACACGCATACGAGGTTATAGGCGCCCACCGACAACCGGACCGCCCGCAAAGGAGACGCCCCCCACGCACCCGCCAGAGCCGACCTACCCTTGCTGCCTTCCGGCCCTGGGGGAGTTCAGTCAGATAGCGCCGCGTGAGGGGCTGGGCCACACGTTACCCGATGTGGGGCCCCCGGAACGAGTTCGCAAGCACTCCCCGGCGTCATGTAATGTTCTCGGCGGAGGATTCGCCTAGAGGCCTAGGGCGCACGCTTGGAAAGCGTGTTGGGGGCAACCCCTCACGAGTTCGAATCTCGTATCCTCCGCCAGTGCCTCACCGGGCACGATGTCGAAGGGCCCCCTGGAAACAGGGGGCCCTTCGTCGTTGTCCCTACGCCTCGTTGTCCTGGTCTTTGTCCACAGCGAGGTTTTCCGGGGCTCCCCAGATGGCGCGCTCGATCTTCCGGGCCGCCTCCTTGAGCATGGGATCGGTCACGTGCAGATACCGCGCCCGCATCCGGGCGGCGCCGCCCGGCTCCCAACCCATGATCTGGTCGATGACTCGGTCCGGGACCCCGAGCAGCATCAGCACGGTCCCCGCGGTGTGCCGGGCGTCGTGCAGACGCCCGTCCCGGACGCCGGCGTCTTCCAGCAGCCGCTTCCAGTCGTGGTAGTCCGTGTTCGGGCTGAGCGGCCCGCCCAACGGCTTGGTGAACACGTACTCGGACTCGGTCCACAGGTTCCCGGCCACCGCGCGCTCCCGGGCCTGCGCCTCCCGGTGGGAGCGGAGCATCACGACCAGCGGGCCCGGGAGGGGCACCGCGCGGCGTCCGGCGCGCGACTTCGTGTTCTTCGTCTCGCGTCGCACCTGCACCCGCGCCGGGCAGTAGCCAGCCTTCCGGCCGCACGGCGCCGCCTCGCCACACCCGTGCTCATACTTCGGCCGCAACCGGTTCCGGCGAAGCTTCAGGTACTCGTTGCCCAGGTCCACGTCAGACCACCGCAGGCCAAGCGTCTCCCCCTGCCGCAACCCGAGCGCCAGGGCCAGCATCCAGCGGGCACTGTTCCGGCGCTTGTTCACTTCGAGCAGGAGACTCTGCACCTCGTCGACCGAGTAGGGCTCTACCTCGTTCTCGTCCTCTTCCATCCGGGGAGGCTTCGCGAGCGCAGCAGCGTTCTTCGCCGCGTGACCGCGCCGCACAGCTTCCCCCAGGGCCGTACGGGCGGTCCGGTGGGCCTGGTGCGCGGTGCCCGCCTTGCTGCCGGCGCTCTGCATCCGGCGGTACAGGCTCTCCAGGTGCTCCGGCTCCAAGCGGTCGATGCGGTGCCGGCCAATGCCGGGCACGAGGTGCACCCGGACAGCCACCTCGTATCCGTCGTACGTGTTCTCGCTCACGGCGGGCTTGGCGATGTTTTCGACCCAGTGCTCAAGCCACTTCCCCACCGTCCACGGCTTGCCGGGCTGGCGCGCGGACCCCTCGTCTCGCTGCTTTTCCAGGCGCCGGACCTCGTCCACCAGCTCCTTGCGCGTGGGCCGCGTCAGGTGCCGGCGGTAAGGCGTTCCGTCGTCCTTGTAGCCCATGGGCACACGGGCGTGCCAGCGTCCGTCTTTGCCCAGGTAGATGGCCGATTCGCCGTTGGCTCGGCGGGTGCGCTTCTTCTCCTCTGCCACTGGCAGTTCCTCCGGTTGGTACGAGGCAGACAGACCGGAGCGCCGCCCGGCTGTCGGGCGGCGCTCCGGAAGGGGTCAGATCAGGCGGCGCGGCGTTCGGCGCGGCGGCGGGCGAGGTAGGCGGCGGGGGCGTCGGCCGGAACGCGTCGGAGTCCGCCGATGGTCAGGGACTCCAGCTCTCCGGTGCGGATGAGGGCGTAGCAGGTAGTGCGACCGACGCGGAGGCAACGGGCGGCCTCTTCGACGGTCAGGAGAACGGGGGCCGGTTCGTCGACCTCAGCGCGCGGTGCGATCTCCACGGCGGCGGTGCTCATGGAAGGTCTCCTCTTGGACTGTCCGTCGGGGGGTCCCTCTGAGGGCCGCTACTTCCGCTACCGCCGCTACCGTGCAGGTCAGGGGCCTGTTCGTGGTAGCGGGAAGGGGTAGCGGTAGCGGATGGGTAGCGGGGCGGTAGCGGCAACCAGGGCCGGTTGCCGCTACCGCATTAGTGCTGGTCAGGCCACGTTTTCGGTGCCGGGTAGCGGAGGTAGCGGACTTTCCGGGGGTGGGGGGCAGTAGCGGGCCCACGCGTCCCAGAGATCGGCGGCGTAGTAGCCCTTGAGGACGCTTCCGGCGGTCTTGATGTTGCGGGAGGCGATGGGCTCGTTGTCCGCCGTCATGTACTCCGCGAGCATCCGACCCAGGCGCCGGTTGTCGAGCGGCTTGCCGTGCAGGTCCGCCCACGGCGCGTCGTCCAGGGCGTTGAGCCGGTCCAGGATCGCGACCGTGGGAAGCCGGTCGATGCCCGCCATGACGTGGTCGCGCAGGTCGGTGAGCAGCCGGACTCCGAGGCTGCCTTTGTCGTTGGCTTTGGACGCGGTGACCAGGGTGACGCAGGCTTCGCGGGCCCGGTCGGGCCAGTGGCCGCCGGCGGCGTCGGCGATGGCGAGCAGCGGTTCCCACACGTCCGCGGGCCGGTCGGTGACGCCTTCCGGCATGTCGGGCCACGCTCCCACGACGGACGCGCGGGCCTGCTCTGCCCAGGTGGCGAGCTGGTCACGGAGCTTGTGGCCCTCGGCCTCGTGGACGCGGGCCCGGAAGGGTTCCACCTTCTCGTTGCGGGCCCGGCGGCGCATGCGGATGACGACGGCCCGGCTCATGATCGTGTCGGGCAGAGAGCCGAGACCGGCGACGGCGACGGCGCAGTACGAGGGGAACGCCTGCACGGTCTGTTGCCCGCCGTCCCCGATGCACCGGTAGGTAACCCCGGTGCGGCGGTGGCCGGCGTTGAGGAATCCGCGCAGTTCCTCGTTGTCGCCCGCCTTGGGCCCGAAGACGGTGTCGATCTCGTCGAACAGGATGGTGGGCTTGCCGTTGCCCGACGACACGGAGCGGAACAGGGCGGCGGCGGACGCGTTGACGGCCGTCATGGGCTGCGGCACGAGGGTTTCCACGATCTCCAGCGCCCGCGTCTTCCCGGACCCCGGTTCGGGGGACAGGAACGCGATACGGGGGGTGGAGTCGAAGCAGTCGAGCAGGTGCGCGTGCGCGTCCCACAGCGTGACGGCGACGAACGCGGCCTCGTGCGGGAAGACATTGAAGCGGCGGTGGAAGGCTTCCACCTCGTTGAGCAGCGCGGCGCCGTCGATGGCGGTCATGCGGCGTGCCTCCCTTCACACGGCGGGACAGGCGCCCCGGTGCAGGCGGAGCGGTGGGCGTCGTACTCGGCGACCAGCGCAGCCACCGACTCAGGGCCGGTAGCGGCGCCGGTCAGCCCGCAGACGCAGGCGTAGGCGGCACTGGGCAGGGCGCCGTGGCGAGTCGACCAGCGGGCGCCGTCGTAGTGGTGCCGGTAGACCGGCGGAGCGAAGATCCGGATACCGGGCGCGTCCGGGGTCGGGTCGCCCCCGGGCCGGAACGTGGACCGGTTCGGACGAAGAGCAGTTACGACGCCCTTGCGGGCGGCGCCTTTCGGCTCGCCCACGGCCGTCGTGTCCACAGGCTGTGGAGCGGCTTTCGGGTCGCTCGTGGCGGGGGTGGGGCAATCCAGGGCGGGGGGAGTGGGGGCCGTCATGCCGCCTCCCGTGGGGTGGCGTGGGCGATGACCCAATCGAGTCCGCTGCGGATGGTGGTGCGGCACTCGGCCGGCGGCAGGCCGGTAGCCTCCCCCGCCCCCTGGATTGCCTGCTCCGCCACATCGCGCGGCAGGTCGCCCCACGCGACGAACCGGGCGACCTTGCAGGCGCTCCTGTGCAGGGTGCTGTTGCGTCCGCCGTCGGTGGCGGCGGCGATGACGGCGCACTCGCGTTCCAGCGCCACCCGCGCGGCCCGCGTGCCGTCATGGACCCGGACGGGCACCGGGGCGGGCCGGTCCGGCTCGCTGAGCAGTGCGGCGAGCCAGCCGGGCAGTTCCGCCACGGGCGCGTCACACGCGATCTCGTAGGCGCCGTCGGGAGTGGTGCTGCCGGGGGCGACGACGTAGCCGCCCCATGCGCGGGTGTCGATGTGCGGTCCGAGACGGTCAACGCTGCACTTCAACCGCACCCCGGCGGGGGCGGTGAAGTAAAGGTGTTCACCGCGCGCGGTCCGCACCCGGTAGGTGTCGGGGAGAACCTGGGCGGCGCGCTCGCAGAGCGCTTGCAACGAAGTGGCGCCGTCAGGCGCTCCTTTCGGCTCTTCCGCCTTGACCGGGTCCAGGTCGATGACGAGCAGCCCCGCCGGGCCCGTCGCGATCCCCACGTTGTAGGGCCGGTGCGCCCACGCGGCGTGGATCAGGTCCGGGTCGGTGGTCGCTCGCTCTTCGGGGGTGCGGTGCCCGCCCGTGCACCGGCCGGTGCGGGGGCAGGCCCGTTCGGCGTGTCCAGCCGGGCGCTTACTGCCGGGGTGCAGAGGGATGACGGGCCAGCCGCGTTCGGCCGCCGTGAGCGCGGACGCGAGCAGCGGCAGACACGCCAGATCCACCGTGGCGACGCTGGTCATGCCGCCACCCCCAACGCGGGCCTGGCCGTGGTGGCACCGAGCAGCCAGCCGTAGGCGTGGTGGGCCTGGCGAGGCACGACGCCGTTGCCCAGGATCTTCAGTTGTTCCTTGCGGGGGATGCCGGGCACGGCTGTGACCCAGCCTTCGGGCAGGCCCATCATCCACTCGGTGAACAGCGGGGACAGGCGCCGGTTTCCGCGCATGCCCGGCTCGGTCGGGCACGGCGCCGGCCGTCCGGTGATGCGCTCCCACCGGCGGACCGCAGGCCCGAAGTCGGTGCCGTCGGAAGCCACCCACCGTTCGTCCAACGGGACCGGCCCAGCGGTGCTGGTGTCGATGCCGGCAAGCAGGTTCACGGCCACCTCGTTGAGCGGCCGGGCGTTGCGCTCCAGCAGGTTCGAGGCGCCGGACTTCCAGTCGCGGGCCGCCGGTGTGGGCAGCAGGCTCACGACTCCGGGGGCGGAGGGAGCTTGGTCACCGCTGTGCGGAGGTTCATGCCGCCCTTGCGCTTCGGGCTGGTGCCGGGGCCGCCAGTGCCGTCCGAGCTGGTGGGGGTAGGCATCAGCGGGATGGGCAAGGGCGAACCAGCGGTCGCGCTCGTGCGGGGCGCCGGTTTCGGGGTCACCAGCGCGTACGCATGTCCACCGGAGGTCATACCGGAGCGCGGCCAGGTCCGCGGCGACGACGTCCAGCCCCCGCGAGCGGAGCGCGTGCGGGTCGTTCTCGGCGAACGCGGCGACCTGGCCGCCGATGCGGGCCCGGATCGCTGCCTCTAGACCGCCGTAGCCGGCGCACAGGGCGACGATCGTCGGCGGCGAGCCGGGCACTCGCCGGATGGTGGTGGGTTGCGTCATGCTGGGAGACCTCCACAGGTCCGTTGGATGGCAGGTGGAAGGCGGCGGCCCCGGTTCTTGGCGGAAGGGGGCCGCCTCCGTCGTTGTGCGGGTGGTCAGGCGGCGGCGGACTCGTCGCCGCGCGTGACGGTCAGGAAGCCGTCCGAGGTGCGGACGACGGTGCCGCTCGTGGTCAGCGCCTTGATGGCCTTGGAGACGGCGCCCTTGGACAGGCCCGTGAGCGTGACCAGGTCCTTCTGCCGGACCGGTTCGTCGGCGGTCTCGATGGCCTTGAGTACGCGGGCGGCGGCGCCGTCCGTTGCGGGGGCCGTCTCGGGCGCGGTGTCCTTGACGAGGGTGAGCGTCGGGGCACCCGCGGCTTCCACCGTGGGCGCCGTGCTGCGGGACCAGGGTGTGCGGTCGGGCAGGGCGATGACCACGGACTTGTCCATGTAGCGGACCTTGACGGGATCGGGCTTGCGCTTGCCGTCCCGGATCAGCGCCACACCGGGCACGGGCAGCTCGTCGGCGTTCCATCCCTTGGCCTGCGCGTCCTCACCGAGGACGACGCGGGCTTCGGCCGGCGTGCGCACGGCGAGGCAGATGGAGACGCCGATCTGCGGGGCGATCTGCTTGGGGATGCCGTCGTTGATGGTGGGCTTCTGCGTCATCCACCACAGGTCGATGCACGCCGCCCGCCCCATCCGCGCGATGGACTCCAGCGCGGGCAGCGCGGACCGCTTGACCGTGCGCGTCTTCCCCTCCCCGGCCTCGACCTCGTAGGGGACGCTGTCGGCGGCGGTCATGACCTCGGCGCCCTCGTCCACGACCACGGTGATGCGGGGCCGGTCGGGGGTGGGGGTCCAGGTGTCCTGTCCCTTGGGCAGGATGGAGAGCCGGTCCAGCATCTCCGTCTCCAGCTCGTCGGTCACGTCGATGACCTCGTGCGGGGTGGAGGCGACGCGGGCCCGGTGGTCCCACAGGCGGCCTTCCACGCGCTTGAGGTCGATGATGACGAGCGCGTTCGTCTCTCCCTCGGACGCGTCGTACAGCAGCGGTCGGGACGCCACGCTCTTGCCCGCACCGGAGCGGCCGGCGATGAGCAACCGTTCCCC
Organism: Kitasatospora aureofaciens; assembly: GCA_000720845.1. Taxonomy (GTDB): domain Bacteria; phylum Actinomycetota; class Actinomycetes; order Streptomycetales; family Streptomycetaceae; genus Streptomyces. Next base: position 57,782 of record JODU01000033.1, read on the forward strand.
CAGCGGCACGGTCACCTGCTCGCCGGTGACGGTGTCGATGCCGAGCGAGCGACGTTCGGGCGTCCAGGTGAGGTCGTCGCCGTCGGCGGCGCTGCGGGTGCGCAGGATCAGTTCGGCCCATCCGCCCTGCTTGCCCGCCTTGACCTGCATGCGCAGGCTCGTGCGCGCACCGAGCAGCGCGCGGATGTGGTCCTCGGCCGATCGGAGCTTGGTCGTCGTCCACGTGCCGTCGAGACGGACCGCGCACACGATCCCGGCCTCGGTCAGCCGGGGCCGGCCGGTCAGCGTGCCCGCGAGGCCGCGCTGTTCGGCATGCTCCTTCCAGTGCTGCGGCTGCAACCGCTTCAACAGCGCCGACTCCTCGGCCGTCGGCTTCAACCCGGTCGTGTCCCGCTCGCGCACGGCCACCCAGACGGCGAACGCGGTGACGGCGGCGACCACGGCGACGGCCGACCACACCCACACGCGCACGGAGACCTGCGGCAGCCACACATAACCGGCGGCACCGAGGGCGGCGGCGGCCTTGGTGGCAAACAGCCACATCGGGTCCGGGACGCGCCGCTTGGCCGTGCGCAACTCCCGCTCGGCACGGTGGCGCAGGGAGGTGACGCCCTCGGGGTCGACGGCGCGCGCGGTGGCCAGCGCCCGGCGGGCGTCGCGCACGAGCGGCTTGCGCTCGGCCCGCAGCGCGGAGCGGCGCTCGGATTCCTTGCGCCACCGGTCGGCGGTCCAGCGGGCGGCGGTGGCGGCGTACTGGCGGTGTGTACGCCAGACTTGAGACTGACTCACGAGTCCTCTTCTCAGGGGTTGGTGGGTTGGTGGTGGCGGGCCCTGCGACGGCCCGTCACCACACGCGCGTGTTACGCGGAGTGAGCAGGTTTCCGGTTTCCTGGTTTCCGAGGGACCCCCTACGCGCGTGCGCGCGAGGGCGGAAACTTCCGTCACCCTGCGTCGCTACGGGGGTTGTGGCGGCCGAACAGCCTTACGGGGGCCAAACCCCACCCGGAAGGGGGTCCAGGCGGCCTACGGGCCGCCTACGGCTTCCCGCCCGTTGTCGGGGGCCGGGAAGCCGTAGGCGGGTGCTCACTTGCCCTTGGGGCGGGCGAGTTTGAGGGTGACGCCGCCGATGCCGACGGGGCCGGCGGTCTGAGCGATGACGGTGACCGTGTGGGCGGCGGCGTCGAGCAGCGCGCACAGCGCGGCGACCAGTCCCCAGCAGCCCATCGCGGCGGCCCCCGCGACGGCGAACGGCAGCAGGTAGTGCCGCAACGGGCGGCCGGCCGGGTCGGCGGTGTGGTGAACGACGACGATGGGCTGGCCGGTGGCTGCGGCGCGGCGGTAGGCGTCGGCGGGGATGTGCGGAGCAACGATCCCCGGCGGATCACGGTGCGACATCAGGACTCCTCAGGCGCGTAAGCCATGACCAGCGGGGACACCGGCCGCACGGCGTTGTCGGGGAAGGCGCAGGCAGAGCACATGCCGAGCGACGGCGGGATGACGTAACCCGCATCCCGGCGGCACTCCGGGCAGGTGCGGCGGGCGGCATTGGCCTTGGCCAGCGCCGCCCACCGCGCCGGGGTCATCGGACGCACCGGCTTCGCACGGTCGATCCGGTAGAGGTAGGCGACCAGCGGTTCCCGGCGGCGACGCGGCCGTTCGACCGTAGCGACCACGTCCTGACCACCGGGCCGCAACCCTCGCGCCCTCAGTTGGCGGCGGGTGGCGTAGCCGTCGGGAGCGAGACGCCACCGGTAGACGGGCAGGGCACCCATCACTGACCCGCGATCGCGAGATCAGCACGGCGGCCCGCACTCGGGTCGCGGTGCTCGGCGTAGCGGTGGGAGACCCACCCGACCGACCAGCCGCACAGCTCGGCAGCCGACCGCACCGACATGTCGGAGGCGAACGCGGCGGCCACGATCCGGCGCGCTTCATCCTCCGGAAGCTTGCCGGCGGCGGGCCCGCGGTTCAGCAGCGCGGCGCGTTCACGGGCCGCGCGCTCCTCGCGCTCACGGCGTTCACGCTCCGCCTGCTCGGCACGCTCGCGCCGCTCGGCCTCGGCCCGCTCCCGCGCCTGCCGTTCACGCGTCAGCCGCTCGTGTTCACGCTGTTCACGCTCGCGTTCACGGCGTTCACGCTCGGCCCGCTCGGCAGCCTCCGCACGCTCCCGCGCGGCCCGCTCCTCACGGGCCGCGCGCTCTTCCCGCTCGGCCTGCTCACGAGCCAGCGCGGCCTCGTGCTCACGCTGTTCACGGGCGAGCATCGCGGCGTGCTCGCGCTCCTCCCGGGCCTCGGCACGGGCTTGTGCGGCGCGCTCCCGGGCCGCCTGCTCACGCCGCTCCCGCTCGGCCCCCTGCTCGGCTTCCAGCGCGGCCACCGCACGGGCGATGGCCCGCCGATAGGCCAGGCTGGTCTCTGCGGTGACGATGAGCAGGAGCGGCGCCACGGAGTGGACGGCCACGCCGACCAGGTCTTTCTTCAGTGCGGAGTCGGCGGTGTTCAGGGCTAGCGTCATCAGCCCCGTCATCCACCGCAGCACGACCGGCCAGCGTCCGCCCTGCCCTCCGAGGCGGGCCAGCACGTCATCGAGCTTGACCACGATGACCACGGCGGCGTCCACCACGAGCGGCAGGATCGGCGCCGTCCAGTCCCACGCCTCGGCCGTGTGCTCCGCCATCAACGGCGTCACGGTGAGAATGGAATAGAGCATCGCCCCGCAGACGATGAGCCACGTACCGCCCGACAGGGCGCGCTCTGCTGAACGCGTCTGAACGCTGTTCACGCTGCCTCCTCGATCGGCTTCGGGGCGGGCATGTACGCGCGGCGGAAGCCGTTGGATGCGGCGTTGTAGATGAACGCCTCACAGCGCCACGTGAACGCGGCGGCGGGGCGTTCATCGGAGGGCACCCACACCGCATCCGGGGCGGCGCCGTGGGTGGCGGTGTCGGCGTAGGCGTCCTCGCGGGAGGCGTAGATGGTGTGCGGCTCGCCGTAGTGCAGCAGCACCGTCAGCGTCTCGCCCTCACGCGGCCCGCCGCTCAGTTCCTCGCGCAGGCGGCGGATCTCGATGTCCTTCCGCAGCAGCTCCTGCTGCGCGTCGGACAGCTCCGCCAGCGTCCCGGACAGCAGGACACCCACCTCAGTCGTGGTGGCCTCGGCCCGCTCCGCTCGGTCGGTGACGGCGAACAGCTCCCGCACGTGCCGGCCGAACGCCTCGTTCGCGGCCCCGCTGGTCTGCCGGGCCTGCTCGCTCGCGGTGCGGGCGGCGTCCTCCAGCCGGGCGAGGCGGGCCCCGGTGACGATGCGGATCACGCGGCACCCCCGGGCAGGCTCGCGCCGGCCGTGCGGTTGGCCAGCTCCCGGCGGGCGGCCAGCACCCGGTGCCGGGCCCGGCGGATACGCCGGTTGTCCATCTCGTTCGGCGTGCGGTCGAGGGCAATGATCTGCGCGTCGACCAGGTCGACACCCGCCAGGATGACGGGCATCTCCTGCTCGATCGCGTCCAGCTCCGCGTCCGTCGGCTCCATGAAGTCGGCGAACGCGGTAACAGCGTCCTGAACAGTGACGATGTGGTTCATTGGGTCGTGGTTCCTTCCAGCGAGGAACGGCCCGAACAGAGCCCCCGGTGTTCGCGCACCGGGGGCTCACGCCGTTGAAGTCGGTAGATCCGGCTCCCCTCAACGCTGCTCGTACGAGACGAGCAGCGGAGGCAACCGGCCCGCAGCAGGCGAGCTGCGGAGAGGTCGAACGCGGCGTTGCCGCGCGGTCCGTCTTTTCGACTCGGGGAGACGGGGCCCACCTATGCAGTTCTCAACGAACGTCCAGCTCAGGGCCCCAACTGCACGAGCTATCCCAAACCAGCGCCATCGCGTAGAGCAGCTCAAAGAGAACCCCCTAGGCGTGGGACGCCCTCCACATTCCCCTTTGTCCCGGGACTGCGAGCGACGCAAGATGAGAATGACACGGTGTCCCGGGACTGTCAACAGTCCCGGGACACCGGCCAATCCTGGGACTGTGATTCACTGGCTGAGTTGATATGCGAGGCGAGAGGGGTTTCCGCATGGCGCCCAAGACACCGCAGTGGCGCGGGCTGGCAGATGAGATCGCGCGGGAGATCGCGGCCGGCACCGCCGGATATCGCCCAGGCGATCAGCTACCGCAGATTCGTGACCTTGTCGCACAGGGCAAGGGGTCGAAGACCACTGTCCTCGCGGCCTACAAGGCACTGGAAACTGAAGGCCTGGTCACGATGGTCCGGGGGCACGGCACGAAGGTTCGCGCTCGCCCGCCGCACCTCGTCCGTGAGCATCAAGAGCGGTACGTGTGGGAGAAGAGACTGGCGCAGCAAGCGGACACAGTGCGCCGGGACAACGGCGTCATCGACAGAGACGCAGGGGTCGACCACGACGAGATCGAGACTCACGCGACATTCAGCGCCCATCCGGCTGACGAGGAGCTAGCTGAGCGGTTCGGCGTAAAGCCCGGCACTCTGATGCTGCACCGGAAGTACTGGCACAGCGCCAACGGTGACGCGACCGCGCTGTCGCTGATTGACTCATACCTCGTCCACGAGGTGGCCGCGCGGAACCCCGATCTACTGGACAGCTCAAAGGAGCCTTGGCCGGGGGGTACGCACCACCAATTGAGCACCATTGGCATCGAGATCGACCGGATCGACGACGGCATCAGGACTCGGGTAGCCACGCAAGCGGAGGCGCGGAAGCTTGGGATTCCGGTAAACAGCGCGGTGTTCCTGCTCGACAAGACCAGCATCTCGACCGACGGTGACGTTGTTGAGTACTCGCGTGTGGTGCTCCCTGGCGAGCGGACAGAGTTCCGCTACTCCGTTCCGTTGGAGAGGTGGGCCCGGTGACTCGCACCGTTTCGATCGTGACGCCGGTTCACGCGGCGGCGGTCGATTTTCTCCCCGCAGCATTTGCCTCCCTCCGCGCCCAGGAACTGCCGGACGGGTGGGAGTGGGAATGGCTGGTCCAAGTAGACGGTGGTGACGATGCGGACGTGCCAGCCGACATCTGCTCAGACCCTCGCGTTGAGGTGGGCAGCGGCAGACACGGGGGACCCGGCGTAGCGCGGACTCTGGCATGGGGGCGCAGCCGGGGCGAACTGGTGAAAGTCCTCGACGCCGACGACGTCCTGCCCAAGGGGGCTCTCGCCCGAGACATTGAGGTGCTGGACCAAAACCCATCCGTCGGGTGGACTGTCTGCCGGGTGCTCGACCTCATGCCGGACGGGTCTCTCCAGCACTACACGCTTGGTGACCCCGAACCGGGGTTGCTCGTACGGGGTGAGCTGTATGCCTACTGGACCCGTACACACCGCCCCATGGTTCACCCCGCCTCACTCTGTATCCGTGGAAGCCTCCTAGCGGAGATCGGGGGATGGATGGCCCTACCCGCCTCCGAGGACACAGCCCTCTTGATGGCCCTTGATGTGATGGCCGATGGCTGGTTCATCGGCGAGGCAGGGTTGCACTACCGCAAGCACCCGGGGCAGACGACTGCCCACCCTGACCACCGAGGAGGGGGCGAATGGAAAGCCCGGATGGGAGCGATCCGCAAGCACGCCGATGCTCTCGCTCTTCGGTACCGCCCTGTCTGAGTTTCGGGCCCGGTTGTCCTGGTCTTTGTCCAGTGCACGCACGATCACACGCGTTCACTGCCGTACGCGTCCACTGCTTGACCTGGCACGCGACCCCCCATGGACGCTCCCGTACAGGCAGGCGGACAGTTGGAAAGCGTGTTGGGGGCAACCCCTCACGAGTTCGAATCTCGTATCCTCCGCCAGTGCCTCACCGGGCACGAAGTCGAAGGGCCCCGCTGCTTGCAGCGGGGCCCTTCGACGTTGCCCGTACCGAGCGCGCATCCGCGCCGCTCCCCCAGGTTTCCAACCCGTGACCGCCGGACGGAGGCGGGTCGGCAAGTCCAGCCTCGTCGAGGGGTTCATCCGGCGGACCGGGACGCCGCACCTCTTCTGCACCGCGGCGGGCGGCACGGCGGAGGACGACCTGACGGAGCTGCTCGACGCCGTCGCCAGGTCCACCCTGTGGATGCGAGGCGATCTCACGCCGAGCCGGATCAGGGAGCGGTGGACGAGCCGGCGGGGCCGCGCGATCGAGCCCCTGGTCCGGGAACCCCTCGGCCGCCTACTGAGCGGGGCATGGGTGCCCCTGATCTCAGCCTCACCGGACTGACGGCTGCTGCGCGGTGTTGCTCCACAGCGTTGCTCCATAGAGGGGGAATCTCGTGCGCCATCCGGTGCAGTCACCCTGTTGAGCGTCCGGGCGGCCATTTTCCGGGTATGGGCGGATTGGTCTGTTCCGTTCCAACGAAGGAGGGCCGGTGGCCGAACGCATTGTTCATCGACGCGGTTATCGAAAGGGCCTCGGCGGTGAGATGTGCGCCGAGTTCCTCGGGACGTTCGTCCTGATCCTGTTCGGCGTCGGCTCGGTGGCCGTCGCGGTCGCCGGGCTGCCGGGATCGGGACGCCAGACGGCGGACTTCGGGCCCGCCAACTGGCTCATCATCTCGTGGGGATGGGGCCTTGCCGTCGTGTTCGGCGTCTACGTGGCCGGCGGCATCAGCGGAGCGCACCTCAACCCGGCGGTGACCCTCGGGTTCGCGGTCCGGCGGGACTTCCCGTGGCGGAAGGTCCTGCCCTACTGGCTCGCGCAGGTCGTGGGCGCCTTCGTCGCCGCCGCGCTCGTGTACGCCTGCTACCGGTGGGCGATCGACGCGGCCATCGCCAAGGCGGGCGAGACGCGGGAGACGTCACTGAACACGTACTCGATCTTCGCCACGTTCCCCGCCGAGTACTTCGGGGACTCCTGGTGGGGCCCGCTGCTCGACCAGATCGTGGGCACCGGGATCCTGCTCCTGTTGATCTGCGCGCTCATCGACACCCGCAACACGGCTCCGATGTCCAACCTCCACCCGTTCCTCATCGGGCTCGTCGTCGTGGCCATCGGTCTCACCTTCGGCACCAACGCCGGGTACGCGATCAATCCGGCCCGCGACTTCGGCCCCCGCCTGTTCACCTTCTTCGAAGGGTGGGGCGACATCGCCCTGCCCGGCACCTTCCAATGGTTCAGCGGCTACTGGTGGATCCCCATCGTCGGCCCGCTCATCGGCGGGGTCGTCGGGGTCCTCGTGTACGACCTGCTCATCAGCCCGGTGCTCAAGGCCAGGCTGACCGAGCGCGAGGAGGGACCGGCCACCGAGGAACCCTCCTGACGATCACGGAGAGGAGCAGCCGCCTGCCGTACGGCTCCGGATGCCGCCCCTTGACCGGGGTTACCGGTCCACCCGTATCCGTCGGGTCTCGCTCACCTGGTCGGTCTCCGACACCCGGACGGTCGCCTTCATCGTCCAGGTGCCCGGGAGGGGCAGGGCGACGGTGTTGGCGCTCCAGTACCCGCCGCGGTCGACCAGGCCCGCTTCGATGGGGCCGACGTCCTTGTCGGGGAGGGTGAAGGAGAGGCGCAGTTCGGGTACGGCGGCCAGGCTGCCGTCGGGGCCAAAGACGACGGCCTGGACGGCGTTGTCGCCGGTGCGGCCGGGGTCCAGGGTGATCTGGACCGTGCCGCTGCCGGTCGTGCCGATCTCGAACGGGATCGTGGTGACGGACGCCGGCAGCACACCGCCCGCCGGTACGGCCGTCCGCGCAGCCTCCTCCGCCGCCCGGCCGGGCAGGGTGGCGGTCAGCACGGTCGTGACCGCCAGGACGACCGCGGCGACGGCGGCCTCGGCGAGGACGGAGCGGCGCAGGCCGCGGCGGAGGACGGCCTCGGTGTCCGTGTCCTCCCTCGGTCCCGGGTCCAGCTCCGGTCCCGGGTCCAGCTCCGGTCCCGGGTGCGGCTCCGGTCCCGAGTGCGGCTCCAATCCCGAGTGCGGGTCCGGTCCCGGGTCCAGCTCCGATCCCGAGTGCGGCTCCAATCCCGAGCGCGGCTCCAATCCCGGGTCCAGCTCCGATCCCGAGTGCGGCTCCGGTTCCGGTCCCGGTTCCGGCTGCCGCTCCGGTGGGCCGCCCGCCGGTTGGGGGACCCGCTCGCGCACCCGGCCGGGCTCACACACGGCGAGCGCCGCCGTCGCCAGTGCCGTCGTCCATCTCCGGGACACCGCCGCCGCGGCCAGCAGCACGGCCACCAGGACCACCTTGGCCAGCAGCAGCCTGCCGTACGTCGTCCCGGTGAGCGCCTGCCAGGAGCCGAGGCCGCGCCAGGACTGGTAGACGCCCGTGGTCACCAGGACGGTCACGGAGGCGAGGGCGACGCGGGAGAAGCGGGCGACGGTGGCGGCGTCCGCGGTGGAGCGCAGGGTGAGGACCAGGGCGGTGAGGCCGCCCAGCCAGACCGCGGTGGCGAGCAGGTGCAGGGTGGCGGACGTCATCGCGAGGGGCACCTGGACACCGGCGGAGGCGTGCTCCGCGGCGGCCCAGGTCAGGGCGAGGCCGACCGCCAGCGCACCGCCCACCGCCCCGACCAGGAGGCGGTGCCGCCGGTGCCGTTCCGCACGGGACACGTGGGGCTCGGGGGACAGGCGGACGAGGAACAGCGCGACCGGGGCCAGCAGGGCCAGCCTGGTCAGCAGCAGCACGCCGGGGCGCGCGGTGAGGGTGTCGGCGAGCGCGTCGGCGTCCAGGGCCGACGACGGGCCCGTGCCCGCCTCGTACGGGGCACGCAGCACCAGGAGGGCGACGGTGGCCGCCAGCAGGGTCCAGCAGCCCGCCACCAGCGGGCGGCGCAGCGGGGCCGGGTCCGGCGGGCGGCAGAGGACGACGAAGGCGGCGGTGCCGATGAGCAGGGCGGCGGCGAGGTAGGAGAGGTAGCGGGCGAGCTTGTGGAGGGTCGCGGTCAGCGGGTCCTCGGTGGGGCCGGTGTCCACGGGTGCGGTCGTCTGCGACGGCTTGCCGACGGAGAAGGTGAAGGCGCCCGAGACCGGGTGGCTGTCGGCGGACACCACCCGCCAGGCCACGGTGTACGTGCCCTCCCCCAGCTCGCCCGGCAGCGCGACCCGGGCCGTGTCGGCACGTCCGTCCGCGTGCCCGGCCGCCCCGGTGCGGACGCGGTGACCGCCCGGGTCCAGGACGCGGAAGGAGTCGTCGCGCAGGCCGACGGACTCGCTGAAGGTCAGGGTGACGTGACCGGGGGGCCGCTGGAGGACGGCTCCGTCCCCGGGGTCGGTGGAGCCGAGCGCGGCGTGGGCGGACGCCGGTCCCGCGCCGCCGAGGAGGAGCAGTCCCAGCACGGCGCCCAACAGCACCAGCCGCCGGATTCCCCGGCGGGTCCGGGCGGCCCGGCGGGCCCGGGCAGCCCTGCGCTCGCGGCCGGCCTGGCCGGCCTGGGGGTCCCGGCGGTCCCGGAGGCCGGCGTCCTGGTGGTCCCTGCAGTCCCGGCGGTTCTGTCCGTTCCGGTGGTCCCCGGGGACTCGGTGGCCCCAGCCGTCCCGGCGGGCCCGGCGGGCCTGAGGGTCCCGGCAGTCCCGGAGGTTCTGCCGGTCCCGGTGGCCCCCGTGGACCCGGTGGACGCGACCGGCCCGGCGGACCCGGTAGACCCGGGGAGCGTTTCCGTCCTCTCGGCGCGGGGGGTCCCACCGAGGCCGGCCCTGGCCTCCCCTTCGTCCCCGGCGTCCAGCGTGTGCACCGTCACCACAGCTCACGTCGTATCTCCGTCGTCGGGGCCCACTGCCTCGGGGATACGTACGGACGCGGAGGCCGTCGCGCTCAGCGGCTCGCCCCGCGGGTCCTCACCAGGACGGGCGTGCCGTCACCCCGCCGTCCACCACCAGGTCGTGGCCGGTCACCCAGGACGCCAGCCGCGAGGCGAGGAACACGCACGCGTCGCCCACGTCCTCCGGGCGCCCGAGCCGTCCCGTCGGCGCCGCCCGCCGCCACCGCCGTACGCCCTCCGGCCAGGACTCGGCGAGTCCCGCACGGTCGACGAGGCCGGGTGAGACGGAGTTGACCCGCACGCCCCACGGGCCGTACTCCAGCGCCGCCGACCGGGCGTGCATCACCACCGCCGCCTTCGAGGCGCTGTAGTGCGCGTGCGCGGGAGCGGGGGCGCCCGCCTCGATGGAGGCGACGTGGGTGACCGTGCCGCCGCCGTCCTGGGCCCGCATGACCTCGGCCGCGGCCTGCGTGCACGCGAAGACGGAGGTGAGGTTGGTGTCCACCACCGCCCGCCACTCGGCCGCCGTCATGCCGGGCAGTTCCCGCAGCGGCTGCACGCCCGCGTTGTTGACCAGCGCGGTGAGCCGTCCGCCGCCCCAGTCGGCGGCTTCCCCGACCAGGCGCCGGCAGGCGTCCTCGTCGGTGAGGTCGGCGCGCAGCACGGTGGCGCGTCCGCCTCGTTCGCGGACACCCTCCGCCACCTCCCGCGCCGCCGCCACCGCCGTTCGGCAGTGCACCGCCACCGCGGCGCCCTCCTCGGCGAGGCGCAGCGCGATCCCCCGCCCGATGCCGCCGCCCGCGCCGGTGACCAGGGCGACCTGACCGTCGAGGAGATGCGTGGCGGGATGCGGGATCATGGGCGGCACAGTGCCACGATCCGCGCGGCCTCGGCCGGGTAGCGCGCCGTGAGGTCGGCGGCGTCGCCGTGCTCGTAGTCCCCGTAGGTGAACCCGGGCGCCATCGTGCAGCCGAAGAACGACCACCCGCCGCCCGCCGCCACCCTGCCGCCCATCCAGGTTCCGGCCGGGACCGTGAACTGGACGTGCTGGCCGCCGAGGACGTCCGGTCCCAGTACGGCCGTACGGGCGCTGCCGTCCGGGGCGAGGAGCAGCAACTCCAGCGGGTCGCCGAGGTAGAAGTGCCAGACCTCGTCAGCGGGCAGGCGGTGCAGGGCGGAGAAGTCACCCGGCCGGGCGGTGAGCAGCGCGACGATGGCGGACCCGGCGGGGCGTCCGTCCGGGCGCTCGGGTCCCGCCCAGGTGCGCCGGAACAGGCCGCCCTCGCGTGGGAGGGGCTCCAGGGCGTAGTGCGCGATCAGGTCCTCGGCGGTCGGCGCGGAAGTCACCCGGCGAACGCTACCTCCCGGCGCAGGAACGCGAGTTGCGCCTTCTTCTCGGGCAGGTACACGTCCGCCAGGTCCACCTCCGGCAGGACCACCGCGGGACCGGCGGTGAAACCCTGCTTGAGGAAGCGGGCGATCGCCTTCTCGTTGTCCACGTCCGGGTCCACCACGATCCGCTTCCGGTCCAGGCCCAGCAGGACGTACGCCATGAGGGCGCCCGACAGGGCGGCGGTCCAGCCGGGGCGCGCGCCCCCGGTTCCGGGGGGCGCGAGGAGCAGGTGGACGCCGATGTCACCGGGCTCGGTGTCGTAGCACTCGCTCACCCGGTCGGCCTCGGGGTCGTAGGTCTGGAACAGGGCGACCGGTTCGCCGTCCTTGACGACCAGGAAGGCGTGGTGGGTGTCGAGCGTGGCCATGTGCGCGTATACGGCGGCGACCTGATCGCGCGTCAGGCCGTTCATGCCCCAGAAGGCGGCCCGCTCCCCCTGGACCCAGCCGTGGAGCACCCCGGCGTCCGCGGCGGGGTCCAGGGGGAGGACGCGGACGGTGCCGAAGCCGTCCAGGTGCTGTTCGTGAACGGGGGTGCGGGAGGCGTACGGGTCAGTCATCGGATTCCTTCGTGAGCCGGTCGAAGTCGGCGACCACCGGGGCGAGTTCCCCGTCGAGCCACAGTCGCTGCTGGTCGCGGTGGTGGGGTGAGCCCGGGACGCCCGAGGCGCCGTGCGGCACCACCCAGCGGCTGTTCGCACGGTCGGCCAGGTCCCAGACGTACCGGGCGGCCGGGCCGCGTGCCGCGCGGTCGGTGAGGCCGGGCACGGGGGAGGTGCACAGCACGCAGTCGTGGTCGCCGGAGAGGCCGGGTTCGTCCACCTGGGCGGCGTCCGGCAGCGCCCGCCAGGGGGCCAGGCGGTGGGTGTCGCCCCAGGTGCCGGCGGGCGGCCGCGCGGCGACCTCCTCAAGCGCCGCGCGTACGATCGCCGCGCGGTCGACGCCGTACAGGCCGTCCGCGCGCAGGAGGTGTTCGAGGGCGTACGCGACGCGCGGCACCAGCGCGAGCCACGGCTGCAGCACCTCGGGGTACGCGGGCGCGACCGACACGGACGCCAGGGCCGGGTGCGCCGCCAGGCCCCGTACGACCGCCGCGCGCACCGCCGCGTACGCCGCCGCGTCGGCGCTGTCGGCGTCCATGCGCCGGTCCCAGGCGAGGAGGCGGTCGCGGAGGGCGGCGGCCTCGGGGCTCAGGGCGGTCAGGGCCGTGAGGCGGTTCAGGAGGGGAGCCGCCGAGGCCAGGTGGGTGTCCGTGTGGATCACGGGCATGTCGGCCGCCGACCAGCGCTCCTTGCCCGCGAGCAGGGCGGCGATGCGGTCGGCGCGGTGCGGGGCGGCGAACTCGACGCCCAGCGGGGTGGACGGGCCGCGCTGGTTGGCCATCACGGCGACGCCGTCGGTGAGTCCGGCGCGGGGCGGGGTGTGCCAGCCGGTCCACTCGTGGCCCGGTTCCCAGGCGGGCACCGGGCGCAGGCCGTTCGCGGCGGGGCGCACCGGGACCCGGCCCGCGACCCGGTGCAGCAGGCCGCCCTCCGTGTCGGCGGCCTGCACCACGTTGACCGGCTCGGCCCAGGCGTCCAGGGCGCGGTCCACATCGGCGACCCGGCGGGCCCGCAGCAGCGGCAGCAGGGCGCCGAAGCCGAGGTCGGCGGTGACGCGGGGCGGGTAGCGCAGGCTGAGGGCGGCCGGGGTGCCGTCGTCGAGGCCCTCGGGGCCGCCGGCGATCACCGGACCGCGGTCGGTCTCGATGATCTCGACCTCGACGGTCTCCTCCCCGGCGACGTCGATGCGTTCCGTGTGCCGGGCGGCGCGGTGCCAGGTGCCGTCCGGGCCGAGCGCCTCGACGCCGGCGCCGGTGCGACGCAGGCGTTCGCGGTACAGGTCCTGGTAGTCGGCCATCGCGTTGGTGATGGCCCAGGCGACGGTGCCGGTGTGGCCGAAGTGGGCGATGCCGGGGACGCCTGGCACGGCGAGGCCGACGACGTCGAACTCCGGGCAGGACAGGTGGATCTGCTGGTAGACGCCGGGGTCCTCGATGAAGCGGTGCGGGTCGCCCGCGATGAGCGCGTGCCCGGTGGTGGTCCGCCCGCCGCTCACCAGCCAGCCGTTGCTGCCCGCGGTGCCGGGGCCGTCGGCGGCGAACAGGGCGACGGCCTCCGGGCCGAGGTGGGTGGAGACGTGCTCGCGCCAGAGCTTGGAGGGGAAGCCCGCGAAGAGGATGTGCGTGGCGAGCCAGACGCCCAGCGGGGTCCAGGGGGACCAGTGGCCGGGGGTGAGGCCGGTGCGGGCGAACTCGGGGGCGGGGTGCTCGGGCTCGGGCTCGGGCTCGGGCTTGGTCTCGGTGAGGCCCTCGTTCACGCCGTCGACGTACGCCCGTATCCACGCCGCCGTCTCCGGGTCCTTCTGCTCCAGGGCGGTGAAGCAGCGGCGGGCGGTGTCCGCGAGCCGGGCGCGGCGGGCGAGGCGGTCCCAGGAGAGGGCCTCGGGTCCGAGGAAGGCCGCGGAGGTGCCCTGGGCGCGGTGCCGCTCGACCTCCAGTTGCCAGGCGCGGTCGCGGGCGGTCACCCGGCCCTGGGCGCGGGCGAGTTCGAGCGGGGAGTCCGCGCGCAGGTGCGGGATTCCCCAGGCGTCGCGGTAGGTCTCGGCGCTCACCCCTGTGCCTCTACTTTCCTTTAGGTTAGGCTCACCTAAGTTTTGCGGTCGTGGCCGAATAGTACGTGAAAGGTGAAGGAAACATGGGGCAGGGGCGGGGCTGGGAGGGCGCGGTCCTCAAGCTGATGCGCGCGAAGGACTTCGTGTTCACCGTGACCGGCGTCGAGGACGTGACCCCGCACTACCGGCGGTTGCGGCTGAGCGACGGCGGCATGCTGGCGGTGACCGGGGTGCACCCCACGATGTGGGTGCGGCTGTGGTTCGACAACGCGGGCAAGCCGCACCAGCGGGGGTACACGCTGGTGGACCCGGACCCGGCGGCCGGGACCTTCGCCATGGAGTTCGCCCTGCACGAGGGGTGCGCGAGCGACTGGGCGCGGGCGGCGGAGCCCGGTGACACGATCGAGGCGACGGTCCAGGGCACCGGGTTCGAGCTGCCGACGCCCCTTCCGTCCCAGGTCTTCGCCGTCGCGGATCCGGCGTCCCTGCCCGCGCTCAACTCCCTGCTCGACGCGTTCGGGCCGGTGCCGGCGACCGTCTGGTTCGAGGGCGGCACGGACGACGGCCTGCCCTTCCGCACCGAGCCCGGGCGGCACAAGGTCCGGGCGGTCGCCCGCCGGGACGCGGGGGCGGGGCTGGTGGCGCGGGTGAAGGAGGAGCTGCCGGAGCTGCTGGGGGCCGCCTCGGAGCCGTTCGTCTGGATCGCCTGCGACACGGCGACGACGCGGGCGCTCTCGTCGTACGTCCGCAAGGAGCTGGGGGTACCGAAGCAGCGGGTGAACGCGCTGGGGTACTGGCGCGCGACCTGAGCCGGTACGCGCGATCATCGGGACCATGGACCTCACACTTCACCTCGCCCAGGACCCCGAGGCCGACGAACTCCTCGGGCGCAGTCCGCTCGCCGCGCTGGTCGGCATGCTGCTCGACCAGCAAGTGCCCATGGAGTGGGCGTTCAAGGGTCCGTCGACCATCGCGCGGCGCATGGGGGCGGAGGACCTGGACGCGCACGACATCGCCGCGTACGACCCCGAGGAGTTCGCCGCGCTGCTCTCCGAGAAGCCGGCCGTCCATCGGTATCCCGGCTCGATGGCCGGGCGGGTGCAGCAGCTGTGCCGGTACCTCGTCGAGACGTACGACGGTGACGCCGAGGCCGTCTGGCGGGGGGTGGCCACCGGGAAGGAGCTGCTGAAGCGGCTCCAGGAGCTGCCGGGGTTCGGCAGGCAGAAGGCCCAGATCTTCCTCGCGCTGCTCGGCAAGCAGCTCGGGGTCCGTCCGGAGGGGTGGCGCGAGGCGGCGGGGGCGTACGGGGAGCCCGACTCGTTCCGGTCGGTCGCGGACATCAAGGGGCCGGAGTCCCTGAGCAAGGTGCGGGCGCACAAGCAGGAGATGAAGGCTGCGGCCAAGGCGGCGAAGGCCTCCGGCAAGTAGGTGCCTGCGGCGGGCTGTGCGGCTTGGGGTGCGGGGTGCCTGCGGCGCCTGTGCGGGTTCGGGTGCGGGGTGCCTGTGCGGGTTCGGGTGCGGGGTGCCTGCGGCGCCTGTGCGGCTCCGGTGGGGGGTGCCTGCGGCGCCTGTGCCGGTTCGGGTGCGGGGTGCCTGCG
>JODU01000034.1 GCA_000720845.1 Kitasatospora aureofaciens
CCTTAGTCTCGTGGGCTCGGAGATGTGTATAAGAGACAGCCCACACCCACCCCGAAGCCGAAACCGAAACCGACCCCCACCCCCACCGCGACATCTGCACCACCACCGCCGCCACCACCGCCCCCACCGTCGCCCACACCACCGCCACCACCGGCCCCGACCGTCTACCAGTGGAGCGAGCTGGCGTACGACGTGAGCGGCGACGGCACCGGCCCCGAGATGCGGCTGGCCGGGAGCAGCTGGGTGTGGCAGCGCTCCGCCCTGTCGATCGACGACGTCCGGTACGCGCACGGCGTCACCGTCCACGGACGCTCCTCGGTCACCATCGACCTCAACCGTGACTGCTCGTCCTACGACGCGCTGGCCGGCATCGACGACCTGACGATGAAGCTGGGCAAGGTCCACTTCTCGGTGTACGCCGACGGCGTCCGGCTGTGGAACTCGGGGATGGTCAAGGGCGGGGACCCCGCGGTACCGGTCCACGTGGACATCACGGGGCGCGAGACGCTGCGGCTGGTGACCGAGCCGCACAGCCACTTCGACTCACTGGCCCTCGCGGACTGGGCCCGGTCCCGCTTCACCTGCGCGTAGGGGCGGTCGGGACCGGCCGCCCCACCGCGGCCTCCAGCTCGACGACGACGTCCCGGGGCGTGAGGGCGACGCCCTCGGCCAGTTCGGCGGCGTACCGCGCACCGCCGAGGACGCCGCGGGCGGTGGCCTCGGCCCGCTCGGCGTGCGCCCGGTCCGGCACGGGACGCGGGCGGTCGCCGCGCCAGTGTCCGGCCGCGCCCAGCAGCTGTACCGCACGGGCCTGGTCGCCGAGGTCGCTCAGCAGCCCGGCCGCGCTGTCCACGAGGGTCGCGAGGACCAGCTCGGCGCACCGCTCCTCGACGGCCGTCCGCATGGCGTCCGCCAGCAGCGGCAGGGCCTCCCCCGGGCCCGACTCGCCCGCCGTCACGAGCGCGTCCATCAGCCCCAGCATGGCCAGGAACTGCGGCGGCGGCGTGCCGCGCAGGCACTCCTCGCGGGCCGCCTCCCACAGGTCGCGCGCCCGCGCGAAGTCCTCCTCCACCACGGCGAGCCCGGCCCGCAGCAACAGGACGAAGGCCTTGGAGTCCACCACGCCGTACCGGTCCGCCGCGGCACCGGCCTCGTCGAGCACGCCGAGCGCCGTGCCGTGGTCCCCCTCGCGGTAGGCGATCTCGGCGAGCCGGGCGATCAGGAACGGCGCCTCCGCGAAGGCGCCCACCTCCTCGGCGAGCCGCAACGCCTCCTCGTACTCGGCCCTGGCCTCCTCGTAGCGGCCGCGCACCATGGCGGCCTCGCCGAAGGCACTGCACACCTGGGCCTCCACCAGGCGGTCGCCGACGCGGCGGCTGAGCACGCGCATTTCCGCCAGGTCGTCGTCGATGCCCGCAGGGGCGCCCGCGATGTCGACCACCGCGTGGGTGCGGAACATGAGGCTGGCGGCGATCTCCCATTCGCCCCCGTACGCACGGCAGTTGGCGACGGAGGCGTCCATGGAGGCGCGGACCTCGCCCGAGTCGCTGACGAAGAACTCGGTCAGCGGCCATACGAGACCGGGCACCCGGGCCGCTTCGGGGCCGCCCGCCGCGAAGTGGTCCCGCACCCGCCGGACGTACCGCCGCATGCGCCCGTCCAGCAGCCCCTCCCTCGGCTCGGTCTCGAAGGTGAGGAGGATGTGCATCATCCGCACCCGCATGCGCAGGGATTCGAGCGGGTGCGGCGGGCTGTCCTCCCGTACGGCGAGAAGCGCGCCGACCGGGTCCGCGGCGGCCGTACGACGGGCGAGGACGTCCGCCGCCGGCACCCGACCGCCCTCCGTGTCCAGGGCGACTCCGAGGCGGAGCACCCGGTCCAGCCACCGGACACCCTCGTGCCGGTAGTTGCGCAGCCACCAGAACCAGCCCATGGCGAGCACGAGGGCCGCCGCCTCCGGCTCGTCGCCCGCGGAGAGCGAACGGTCGAGGGCCGCGCGGATGTTGTCGTGCTCGGTCTCCAGGCGGGAGATGTACGGCAGTTGTCCGGCCGAGCGCAGTTGCGGGTCGGCCTCCTCGGCCAGGGTGCGCGCCCACGCGCGGTGGGCCCGTTCGGCGGCGGTGCGCAGTCCGGGGACCTCGGCGGCGCGCTCGTCGGCGTACTCGTGGATGGTCTCCAGCATGCGGTAGCGCATGCCGGCGCCCTCGGCGCCCGGGTCGGCGACGACCAGGGACTTGTCGACGAGGGCCCCGACGAGTTCCGCCGCGGGGCCGGTGCCCACGGCCTCCGCGGCCGTGAGGTCCCAGCCGCCCGCGAAGACGGACAGTTCGCACAGCATGGTGCGTTCGGCCTCGTCGAGGAGGTCCCAGGACCAGTCGACGACCGCGCGCAGCGTCTGCTGGCGGGGCAGGACGGTACGGCTGCCGGAGGTGAGCAGGCGGAAGCGGTCGTCGAGCCGGGCGTCGGGCCGTACGGCGCTCGCGCGCGCGGTGAAGAGACGAAACGCCTGCTCGGGGGTGAGCGGCTCCACCGGGCGTACCGACTCGCCGGGCACGCCCAGGGGTTCCCGGCTGGTGGCGAGGACGGTGAGGCCCGGGCAGCGGGTCAGCAGGGTCTCGGCGAGCCGGGCCGCCGCGCCGATGACGTGTTCGCAGTTGTCGAGGACCAGGAGCAGGTCGCGCGGGGCGCAGTACTCGACGAGCAGGGCGACGGGGTCGTCCTGCACGGCGGTCCGGTCTCCGGTCAGCAGCACGGTCTCGCGCAGTCCGAGGGCGTTGACGACCGCGCCCGGCACCGCTTCCGGCCGGTCGAGCGGGGCGAGCTCGACCAGCCACGCCTGAGCGAGCCCGGTGGCGGCCTCCTCGGCGAGGCGGGTCTTTCCGGACCCGCCCGGTCCGGTGAGGGTGACGAGGCGGGCGCCGCGGAGATCGGAACGGATGGCGTCGAGCTCGCGTTCGCGTCCCACGAAGGTGGTCAGCCGGGGCCTGATGTTTCCCGCGCGGCCGTCGGGAGTCCGCTCGGGCGAGGTGCGCACCGCGCTCTGGGCGCCCAGCAGTTCCGCGTGCAGGGCGCGCAGCCGGGGGCCGGGTTCGGTGCCGAGGCCTTCGGCGAGGGTGCGGCGGGTGCTCTCGTAGGCGGCCAGGGCGTCGGCGTCGCGGCCGGTGGCGCGCAGGGCGCCGATGAGGAGGGCGTGCAGCGGTTCGTCGTACGGGTGGGCGGCGGTCAGTTCGCGCAGCCGCGGTACGGCGTCGTGGGCGTCGCCGAGGCGCAGGCCGGCCTCGATACGGCTGCGGGTCGCCTCCAGGTGCAGGGCCTCGGGGCCGGCGGCGTGGCCGGGGAGGTCGGCGAGGGCGGGGCCGCGCCAGAGGGCGAGGGCCTCGTCCAGGTGCCGGGCGGCGGTCGCGGGGTCGCCGTGTCCCAGGGCGGTGGTGCCTTGGCGTACGAGGCGCTCGAAGACGAAGAGGTCGACGTCGTCGCGGGCCGCGGTGAGCCGGTAGCCGCCGGGGGCGGAGTCGACGGCCTCCCTGCCGAGGGTACGGCGGAGGCGGCCGACCAGTGCCTGGAGGGCGGCGGGGGCGTCCTGCGGCGGATCGTCCTGCGCCCAGACCTCGTCGATCAGGGTGGTGGGCGCGACGACGCCGCCGGGGCGCAGGGCGAGGGCGGTGAGCAGCGCGCGCAGGCGAGGGCCGCCGGGGGTCCCGACGGTGCCGTGGTCCTCCGTCTGGGTGACGCCCAGGATTCTGTACCGCACGGGGTCATTGTCGCCGTACCGGCGGTGTGCGGGCACCCGACACGGTCTTCTTGCCCGGCGCCGCAGGCACCCCCCACCCCCCGCAGCCCGCCTTCCCCCCTCAGCCCCGCCGTGCCACCGTCCCCGCGCCGCCCAGTGCTCCCCGCTGCGGCGCGATGCCCGCCGGTACCGCGCGCTGGCGGGCCGGGGTGCCGGTCCAGCAGGTGCCGCGGCGGGCGAGGAGACGACCGAGCCACAGCTCCAGCGAGACCAGGTCGGCCAGCCCGTCCAGCGGCAGCGGCTCACCCGCGGCCGCCGCCCGCACCGCCTTGCGCACGACCCGCGCCTCCACGAGCCCCGCCTCCGCCAGCAGCGGCGTGTCGAACAGCCTCAGCAGCGAGTCCGCGGCGACCCGCAGCCCCGTCCGCGCGGCGGACGCCGCCAGCCCCTGGGTGGGCGCCCCCCACCCGCTGGGCAGCTCACTCACCCCCGCCCCCTCCAGCACCGTCCGCAGGATCGCCGCCCGCGCCCCCGGCTGCACCCGCAGCGCCTCCGGCAGGGCACGGCAGGCCCGCACGACCTGGTTGTCGAGGAACGGCGTGTGCAAACGCTGGAAGCGGACCTCCGCGGCCTGCTCGAGGACCCGCACCTCCGCCGCCTGCCGCGCCAGCGCCGCCCGCGCCCGGAAGTCCCCCGGCCGCTGCCCCGGACCCACCCCCGACCGCTGCGAGGACGTCTGGAGGCGAACCGATACTTCAGCCAGCGCCTCTCCGGTCAGCCACCGCGCCGCCGGCCCCGGCCCGGCCCAGGTCAGCGCCGCCAACGACGCGTCCATCGCCCCGTCGCCCGGCGTTTCGAACCGTCTGCGCAGCAACCGCTCGGCGAGCACCTCGAGCCCGCTCCGGTAGGGCGTGCGCGCCAGCCGCCGCGCCGCCGCGTACACGCGCGCGGGGACCAGTACCGACCCGTCGGCCCTGGCGAGCGCGGCGACCGGCCGGACCAGGTGCCGCCGTTTGCGGTCCATGAGCAGGTCGGCGAGGCGCGCCGGATGGGCGTCGAGGACCTGCCGCGCCCCGTACCCGGTGAAGTGGTCCGCGCTCCCCGCGGCGAGCCGCGCCCGGTGCCGTGCGGCGGCGACCAGGAAGGAGCCGGGTTCGTCGGTCAGCGGCCCGTCCAGCGCGGCGTACGGCAGCATGTCCTCGCCGCCGGTGACCACCACGTGGTGCAGCCGCGGGTTGGCCGCCAGCGCACCCGCCCGCGCCAGCTCGGGCTCCTGCCCGCCGACGGCCAGGTCGTTGAAGGTGACGGCCAGCAGCCGCTCCCCCGCCCCGGTGCCGTGCCCCAGCACGGTCCCCGGCATCCCCGGCAGCCCGGCAGCCAGCAGCGCCAGCGTGCCCGAGGCGGGCCCGCCGGACAGGTCGGCCCCGATCCCCGGTACCGGCATCCCGCGCGCCGCGCGGCGTTCCGCGGGCCCCATGCCCGGGACCGGCCCGGGGTCGATGCCGTCCCCGGGGACGTGCCGCGGGGCGGCCAGCCGGGTGCGCACCGCCTCCACCAGGGCGTCCCGCACGCCGTCCACCGCGCGGTCGGGGTCCGCCGTGGGCGCCGCGACGGCGAGCGAGGCCACCGGCTCGTACCCCGCGATCTCACGCGCCCCGGCGCGCAGGATGAGCGCATGCCCCGGCGGAACACGCTTCACGCCGTCGTACGGGGTGGAGTCGTCCAGCGCGGCCGGCACGTCGGGTGTGGCGAGCAGCGCGGCGAGGTGGCCGAAGTCGAGGTTGGCCTCGACGAGGTCGGCGAGCGGCAGCGCGGCGGTCGCGTAGGCGGTGCCGCCCGCCCAGGGGGTGTGGAAAACCGGCCGCGCGCCCGCGAGGTCGCCGCAGACGGTGATCCGCCGCCCCACCTGGACGACGGCCGTGTAGCTGCCGGGCCACGCCGTCAGATGCCGGAGCGCGCCCCCGCGCGCGGCGAACAGCGCGACGCGCAACTGCTCGTCGCTCGCACCGCAGATGCCGAGGACGGCGATCCGGGTCTGTGCGTCGGCGCTGACGACGCGCACCTCGTCGGGGCGCCAGTCGCCGACCGCCCACAGGGGGTCGGGGTCGCCCCACAGCGGCTGGGCGCCCACGGGCTGCACGGTCTCGCCGTCGTAGCCGGTGGCACCGGCGGAGCCGCCCGCTCCGGCGATCCCCGCTGCTCCCACGGCGGCGCTGCTCCACCCCACCAACCACCGCATCGACGCCTCCACAGGCTGGGGACAACCAGTGCACCGCACCAACTGGTTTCCCATGCTGCCATGAAGGGCGCGCCACAGAGCGTCGGCGGAGCCGCGTGTGCCCCCTGCGTGCGCTCTCGCGGAACCTCACGCGAAGGCGCCAACTCCCTTGCACCGCCCCCGGGACGCCGCCCGGAAGGGAGTGAAGACGACGCGAATGCGCCCCCGTAACGCGCCCCTTGGCTCCCCCACGCGCCCTCAACTCCCATGGTGAGGGCGGTAGTACCCCGAAATCACCAGAGGTGATTTTCAGCCAAATCGGCGTCACACAGCCGCACTCGAACACTCTCCGTACAAACTCTGCGCACCACCGGCCGAGGGCGGCCGGCGCTCGGTCCGGGGGACGGGACTCGCCCCCCGGACCGGACCGCCGCCCGCGGGGATGTAGGCGGCGGCGTCCCCCAGCCCACTGGATCCAGTACAGCGGGCCGACCCACGCACCGCTCATGGAATCGCTCCCGCCGTGGCCGGAGAAGAGCGCACGCACGGGCGCACGGCCACACATCGGGAGCACGCGGCAACGGACCGTACATACACCGCACTTGAGTACGGACCACAATCCCGCCATCCGGAACAATGCCTCTTAACGCCTGGGATCCGGCGAACTACGCTGGGTTTACGAATGCCGCGTGGTTATGCCAGCGCGGCAGCCGTCTGTGTCGAGGGGTGGCGCATGTCCAGGGAGCAACGCGGGCCGAACGAAAAGCTCGGCGCCGTTCTCGCCCTCGCGGGAATCAGCAACGCAGGGCTCGCCCGGCGCGTCAACGACCTCGGCGCCCAACGCGGGTTGACACTTCGCTACGACAAGACGTCGGTGGCGCGCTGGGTGTCGAAGGGGATGGTGCCGCAGGGAGCGGCACCGCACCTCATCGCCGCCGCCATCGGCCAGAAGCTCGGCCGCCCGGTGCCGCTCCACGAGATCGGCCTGGCGGACGCGGATCCCGCCCCCGAAGTGGGCCTCGCCTTCCCCCGGGACGTCGGCCAGGCGGTCAGGTCCGCCACCGAGCTGTACCGTCTCGACCTCGCCGGCCGCCGGGCCGGCGGCGGCATCTGGCAGTCGCTGGCCGGGTCGTTCGCGGTGAGCGCGTACGCGACGCCCGCCTCGCGATGGCTGATAACCCCGGCCGACAGCTCGGTGGCGCGCGAGGCGGGCCCGGCCGAGGGCTCCGGCGCACCGCTCAAAGTCGGCCACAGTGATGTGCAGAAGCTGCGCGAGGCCGCCGAGGACGCCCGTCGCTGGGACTCCAAGTACGGGGGCGGCGACTGGCGTTCGTCGATGGTCCCCGAGTGCTTACGCGTCGAGGCGGCCCCGCTCCTCCTCGGCTCCTACTCCGACGAGGTCGGCCGCGCCCTGTTCGGCGCCTCGGCCGAACTGACCCGGCTGGCCGGGTGGATGGCCTTCGACACCGGCCAGCAGGAGGCGGCCCAGCGGTACTACATCCAGGCGTTGCGCCTGGCCCGCGCGGCGGCCGACGTCCCGCTGGGCGGCTACGTGCTCGCCTCCATGTCCCTGCAGGCGACCTACCGCGGCTTCGGCGACGAGGGCGTGGACCTCGCCCAGGCCGCCCTCGAACGCAACCGCGGTCTGGCCACGGCCCGCACCATGAGCTTCTTCCGCCTGGTGGAGGCACGCGCCCACGCGCGAGCGGGCGACGCGGTGGCGGCCGGGGCCGCCCTGAAGGCCGCCGAGAGCTGGCTGGAGCGCGCCCGCCCGGGCGACAGCGACCCGTCGTGGCTGGGTTTCTACTCCTACGACCGGTTCGCCGCCGACGCGGCCGAGTGCTACCGCGACCTGAAGGCACCACGCCAGGTGCGCCGCTTCACCGAGCAGGCGCTGTCGCAACCGACGGAGGAGTTCGTACGCTCGCACGGCCTCAGACTCGTCGTCTCGGCGGTGGCCGAGCTGGAGTCGGGCAACCTGGACGCGGCCTGCGAGCAGGGCGAGCGGGCCGTCGAGGTGGCCGGCCGCATCTCCTCGGCCCGCACCACCGAGTACGTGAAGGACCTCCTGCACCGCCTGGAGCCGTACGGCGACGAGCCGCGCGTGGTGGAGCTGCGCGAGCGCGCCCGCCCGCTGCTGGTGACTCCGGCCTGACGGCCGGCCGCGCTCACCGCACCCGCCCCGCGGGTTTGAGGGCGTTGTCAGTGGCGCAGTGCACTATCGAAGCCGGGAGACGGACCGGGAGGTGGAGCGAGTGTTCGACAGCGATGTGCTGGTGATCGGCGCCGGGATCGTCGGCCTGTCCACGGCGTACGCGATCACGCGCGCCGCTCCGGGCACCCGCGTCACGGTCCTGGAGAAGGAGCCGGGCCCCGCCCGCCACCAGACGGGCCGCAACAGCGGGGTCATCCACAGCGGCGTCTACTACCGACCGGGCTCGCTGAAGGCGCGCTACGCGGTGCGGGGCGCCGCCGAGATGGTCAAGTTCTGCGCCGAGTACGGCATCGACCACGCCGTCACCGGCAAGCTGATCGTCGCCACCGACCGCGCCGAGCTGCCCCGCCTGCACGCCCTCGTCCAGCGCGGCCGGGAGAACGGCATACCGGTGCGCGAGCTGGGCGGCGCCCAGATCCAGGAGTACGAGCCCGAGGTGCGGGGCCTGGCCGCCATACACGTCGGCACCACCGGCATCTGCGACTACGGCGCCGTGGCCCGGCAGCTTGCCCACGCGTCCGGGGCGGAGATCCGCTACGGCGCCGAGGTGGACCGCGTTGACCGGCGCCCCGGCCTGGGGGTCGCCGTCCGCACCCGCGCCGGGGACGTGCTCCGCGCCCGGGTCCTGGTCAACTGCGGCGGGCTGCACTGCGACGAGATCGCCCGGCTGACCGGGGACGACCCCGGCATGCGGATCGTCCCCTTCCGGGGGGAGTACTACGAGCTGGCGCGGCCGGAGCTGGTGCGGGGACTGGTGTACCCGGTGCCGGACCCGGCGTTCCCGTTCCTCGGGGTGCATCTGACCCGGGGCATCGACGGCGGCGTGCACGTCGGGCCGAACGCGGTGCCGGCGCTGGCGCGCGAGGGCTACGGCTGGGGCGTGGTGCGCCCCCGTGAGCTGGGTGCGACCCTGGCCTGGCCGGGTTCGTGGCGGATGGCCGGGCGGCACTGGAGGTACGGCGCGGGCGAGCTGCGGCGGTCGCTGTCCAGGTCCGCGTTCACGACGGCGGTCCGCAGGCTGCTGCCGGCGGTGACGGAAGGCGACCTGGTCGCCGCTCCCGCCGGGGTGCGGGCACAGGCGGTGCTGGCGGACGGCACGCTGGTGGACGACTTCCTGATCAAGGAGGGCGCCCACGCGGTGCACGTCCTGAACGCGCCGTCGCCCGCGGCGACCGCGTCCCTGCCCATCGGCCGGGAGGTGGCGCGCAGAGCGCTGGCCGTGCTGGCGGACTGGCGCCCCGTCGGCGCACCCCCGGCACACCCCCGGCACACCTCCTAGTCCCGCCCGGGCGCGCTGCTCCCTTCGTACGAGCCGAGGCCCTCGATCAGCGCCACGAGGGCCGGGTCCCCCGCGAAGCGCTCCGCGTGGATCTGCCGGATGAGTTCGCCCGTGGCCGGGTCCTCGTCGTCGGTCAGGTCGTGCGAGACCATGTGCCGCACCAGCGGCAGCCCGATCTCGTCGACCCGCCGGTGCAGCGGAGCGTGCATGTACGCCCGGTAGGCCTCGATGTCCTCGACCGCGAACATCGCGCCGTAGTCGAAGTCACCGCCCACGTCCCGTCCGACCGCCCAGTACGCGACGGCGTCGATCTCCCGCCCCATCCTGCGGAGCATCTCGAGCGCTTCGTCGACCTTGTCCTGGGGGGCGTCGGGGCGCATGGCGAGGCGGATCTGGTGATGGATCACGGCGTCTCTCCTCCACGGGGCAACTGTCACGGCAACAGCACTTCGCGCTATCGCTGTAGTTATAGACTGTAACTAGTCCGACAGGCCATCGCAACCGCGTGCGCGGACTAAAATCGACGCACTGTGTCTGACTTCCGCCACACCCCCGAAGCCGCCGAAGCCGCTCCTACGCCCTCGGCCGGGACCTCCCCGCGCCACGTCCGCGCCAAAGGCGAGCCCCGTTTCCCCGACGGCCCGAAGGCCGATCCCGCCGGGTCGCACTTCGAGCGGCGGATCCGGAGCTTCCAGCCCCGGCGGAGCCGGGTGACCACCGGGCAGGCGGACGCGTTGCAGCGGCTGTGGCCCGGGTGGGGACTGGACATCGACGGACAGCGGGTCATCGACCTCGCCGACCTCTTCGGCAACACCCGCCCCGTCGTCCTGGAGATCGGCTTCGGCATGGGCGAGGCCACCGCCCAGATGGCCGCCGCCGACCCGGACACCAACATCCTCGCCGTCGACGTGCACACCCCCGGCCAGGGAAACCTGCTCGGTCTCGCGGAGCGGAAGGAGCTGTCCAACATCCGGGTGGGCAACGGCGACGCGATCATCCTGCTGCGCGAGATGCTTGCCCCCGACTCCCTCGCCGGGCTGCGCGTCTACTTCCCCGACCCGTGGCCCAAGAAGCGGCACCACAAGCGCCGGCTGATCCAGCCGGAGTTCCTGTCCCTGGCCGCTGCCAGGCTCGCCCCGGGGGCGGTCGTGCACTGCGCCACCGACTGGGAGCCGTACGCCGAGCAGATGCTGGACGTGCTCACCGCGCACCCCGACTTCGAGAACACCGTGCCCGGCGGCGGATTCGCGCCACGCCCCGAACACCGGCCGCTGACCCGTTTCGAGGGCCAGGGACTGGACAAGGGACATGTGGTGAACGACCTGCTCTTCCGTCGCGTACAGCACAAGGAGCTGCCCCCCACCGGTTAGGGTCCATGCCGTGGCCACCTGTCCCCCGTATCCGACCCGTGTGCATCCCACCCGCGCGCACCGGCATACGCACTGGTGGCAGCGTCCCTGGGTCCGTTACGGCGCGCTGATCACCCTGCTGGCGCTCTCCGGCCTGGTGATCCTGGCCCTGGTGCGCGAACAGACCGGCACGCGGGGCTTCCTGGTGGGGCTCGGCCTCGCCGTCCTGCCCGTGCCCCTGCTCATAGCCGCGTTCCGCTGGCTGGACCGGGTGGATCCCGGCCCCTGGCGGAACCTGCTCTTCTGCTTCGCCTGGGGGGCCTGCGCGGCGGCGCTGATAGCGATCGTCGCCAACAGCTTCGCGACCCGCTGGATAGCGACCGCGACCGCCGACCCGGCCGGTGCGGACACGCTGGGCACCACGGTCATAGCGCCGGTCGTCGAGGAGTCCGCCAAGGCCGCCGCCGTCCTCCTGGTCTTCCTGTTCCGCAGACGGGACTTCACCGGCATCGTCGACGGCGTGGTCGTCGCCGGGGTCACCGCCACCGGCTTCGCCTTCACCGAGAACATCCTCTACCTGGGCACCGCCTTCGGCACCGACCAGCTCACCGGCGGCAGCGGCATCGCCTCCGTCACCGCGGCGACCTTCTTCGTGCGGGTGGTGATGTCGCCGTTCGCGCACCCGCTGTTCACCGTGCTGACCGGCATCGGCTTCGGCATCGCGGCGCTCTCGGCCGGCCGGCACCGCCTGCGCCGGGCCCTGCTCCCCCTGGCCGGGCTGCTGCTCGCGATGGGCATGCACGCCCTGTGGAACGGCTCGGCCGCGTTCGGCGAGTACGGCTTCTTCGCCGTGTACGCGGCGTTCATGGTGCCGTCCTTCGGCCTGCTGACCTGGCTGGTGATCTGGACCAGGCAGCGCGAACTGGGCACCGTACGGGCCGAACTGCCCGCGTACGTCGTGGCCGGATGGCTCACGCCGGCGGAGCCGTACGCGCTCGGCTCGATGCGGGCCCGCCGCATCGCCCGGCAGTACGCCCGCCGGCACGCCGGGAAGGAGGGGGCGCGGGCGGTGGCGCGCTACGAGGCCTGCGCGACCTCGGTGGCGTTCCTGCGGCAGCGCGGGCGCCGGGGCCGGGCGGGCGCCGACTTCACCGTGCGGGAGCGGGCCTTGCTGGAGGCCCTGTGGCAGTTGCGGGACGTGGCCCGGCCGGCGCTGGAGTACGCGGCCCGGGCCGCGGCACCGCCGCCGCTCCCACCGCGGCCGGTACCGCCGTGGGCGTATCCCTACGGCGGGGCGCACGGCGCGTACGGCCCGCGGACCGCACCCGCCGCGTACGCCCCGCACCCCCTACAGGCCCCGTACGCTCCCTACGCGCCGTACGGACCCTCGCCCCAGGCTCCCTACGCGCCGTACGTGCCGTACAGCCCCCACCGGCCGTAGGTCCGCGTCGTCCGCGCGCTCAGGCGGACGCCCGTGTCAGTCGCGCGACCTCGTCCTCCGTCAGGCTCAGCCCGGCCACGCCCAGCAGGGCCGGCAGCTGCTCCACCGTGCGCGCGGAGGCGATCGGCGCCGCCACCGTCGGCTGGGCGGCGAGCCATGCGAGGGCGACCGTGGCGACGGGAGCGTCGTGGGCCTCGGCGATCTCGTCCAGCGCGGCCAGCACCCGGCGGCCCCGCTCGGTCTCCAGGTGCTTGGCCGCACCGCCCGCCCGCGGGCTGTCCACCTCCGTGCCGGGCCGGTACTTGCCGGTGAGGAAGCCGGCCGCGAGGGCGTAGTACGGCACGGCGGCGAGACCGGCCTGCTCGGCGAGGTCGCGCAGCTCGCCCTCGTAGGTGTCGCGGGAGACCAGGTTGTAGTGCGGCTGGAGGGCGACGTACCGGGCGAGGCCCTCGCGGTCGGAGAACGCCAGGGACTCCGCGAGCCGCTCGGCGGAGATGTTGGAGGCGGCGATGTGCCGCACCTTGCCGGCCTTCACCAGGTCGTCGAGCGCGCCGATGATCTCCTCGACCGGCACCTCGGGCTTGTCGAAGTGGGTGTAGTACAGGTCGATGTGGTCGGTACCGAGGCGGCGCAGCGAGGCGTCGGCCGCCGCCTTGATGTTCGCGGCGGACAGGCCGGGGTACTCGGGGTGCTGGCTGACCTTGGTGGCGAGGACGACGTCGTCACGGTTGCCGCGGGCCGCGAACCACTGGCCGAGGACGGTCTCGGACTCGCCGCCGCTGTTGCCGTCGACCCAGGCGGAGTAGGAGTCGGCGGTGTCGACGAAATTGCCGCCGGCCGCCGTGTAGGCGTCCAGGACGGCGAAGGACCGGTCCCGGTCGGCGGTCCAGCCGAAGACGTTGCCGCCCAGGGCGAGCGGGAAGACCTCGAGGTCGGAGGAGCCGAGTTTGCGCAGAGAAGTCATGTAGTGGTTCAACGACCGCACCGGAGCAGGCCATTCCGGCACCTGCGCAAAAATCCCGCAAACCGGCAGCCCTGACGTCGGGGGGTTGCCGTCAGGACCGCCGGGGTTCGGCGGGGCGCATCAAGGGGCGGGGTGGATCAGGGAGTGAGGCCCTTGCTCTGCAGCCAGGCCATCGGGTCGATGCCGGAGCCGCCGGCCGTGTGGACCTCCAGGTGGAGGTGGGCGCCCGTGACGTTGCCGGTGGCGCCGACGCGGCCGATGACGTCACCGGTGGTGACCTTCTGGCCGACGCTGACGCTGATGGAGGACTGGTGCGCGTACCAGAGCTCGGTGCCGTCGTCGAGGGTGAGCACGGTCTTGTAGCCGTACGAGCCGTCCCAGCCGGCCGACGTGATCGTGCCGCTGTGCACCGCCTTGAGCAGCGTGCCCGTCGGGGCGGCGAAGTCGAGACCGGTGTGGTGGCCCGAGGCCCACAGGGAGCCGGCCTGGTTGAACGTGGAGGAGATCGTGTACGAAGAGGTCGGCAGCGTGTACTGCTTGGCCAGCTTCGCGAGCCGCTCGGCCTCGGCCTTCTTCGCGGCCTCCTCCGCCGCCTTCTTCTTGGCGGCGGCGGCCTTGGCCTCGGCCTCCTTCTCCGCCTTGGCGGCGGCTTCCGCGGCCTTCTTCTCGGCCGCGGCGGCGGCTTCGGCGGCCGCCTTCGTCTCGACCTGCGCCTGCTGCTGCTCCGCCTGCGCCATGATCCGGGCCCGCAGCGACTCACCGGCGTCGGCGGTGCCGGTGCCCTCCGCGCTGTCGGCGGCTACGGCCTGGGTGATGCCGCTGAGCGGGGTGGCGGAGCCCTCGGGCTCCGAGGTGTCGTCGTCACCGGGCAGGAGCGAGCCGACGTTCGGCAGGTCCGGCACGGAGATGGACACCGGCGGCTTGCCGGTCTGCGCGCTGGCCATGCCCCCCGCGCCGACGGCCGCTATGACCCCGACGCCGAGGACGGTGGAGCTGCGGGCGAGCCCGCCGCGCTGTTTGGCGACGCGGTGCCGGCCGCGTACGGGGCGGATGGAGTCCGCGGTGGGATTCCACTCCTCCCAGGGGCCCTCTTCGGTGCGGTAGCTGTCGTAGCCGAAGGTGTCGGTGCCGTGCCCTGAGGGCACGGACGGGGCCTCGGGGGCAGGCCGGTTGGACGCCACGTGGGCGTACTCCTTTCCTTCCTTCCGCCTACCGGGTTAGCTGACGGGTTCGGAGCAGGAAGGTCTCCTACGGGCACATGCAGCCGTGTTGCCACGGCGTCAAACGCCCGATTCACCCCAATGTGGTGGTTCCCCGGTTCCCTTGCGGGATTCGGCGCGTGCGCACGGAGCCGCCTTCTGTGACGGCTGGGACGACCGCGCTGCGTTATCGAACGTTAATAGACACGAGGCTCCGATTCCAAGCCGTTCCTCTTGATCATTAACGGAAACGGCCGGGATGTAAGCCTCACTACCGGTGAAAACGGGGCGAGTTGACCGCGCCTCAGTATTCCCCTTCACGTCATGTTCTTCTGACGGCGCATCAGTTGTTATGCGGAGGGAGGTCACGCTGTCACGACTCGTGACAGTGATCATGATCGCCTCGCCGTGGACGCCGTACGGCGAGCAGCGCCATGTCGTCCGCCATGCCGCCCCCGGAGTGCCGGCGCACGTCCTCGGCGAGGGTGTCGAGCAGGGTCGCCGGATGCCCGAAGACGCGGCCGGCCAGCCGCGTCTGCGGATCGTAGAACTCGCCCTTCGCGTCCCGGGCTTCGGTCAGTCCGTCCGTGTAGAGCAGCAGCGTGGCCCCACCGGGGAAGGCGACCTCCTCCGCCCGGTCGGGCCACACGCCCAGCTCGCCCATGCCGAGCGGCAGCGCCGACTCGCGGGCGGGCAGCGGGCCGAGGGTGCCGTCGGCGTAGAGCAGCAGGGGCGGCGGATGGCCGCGGTTGACGATGCGGACCGTGCCGCCACCGTGCGGGAGTTCGGCGAGTACGGCGGTGGTGAAGCCCTCGAAGGCGTCCAGTCCGTCGCGCCGGGTGCCCTCGCGCGCCAGCGCCCGCTCCAGTCGCTGCGCCACCGCCTCCAGCGTCGCCTCCTGTTCGGCGGCCTCCCGGAAGGCGCCGATCACCACGGCGACGGCGGCCACCGCGCCCATGCCCTTGCCGCGCACGTCCCCGACGATGAGCCGGACGCCGCGGGCGCTGTCCTGCACCGCGTACAGGTCGCCGCCGATGAAGGCGTCCGCCTGGGCGGCCTCGTAGCAGACGGCGATCTCGAAGCCCGCGATCCGCTCGGCGGGCTGGGGCAGCACGGCGCGCTGGGCGGCCTCTGGCGATCTCGCGGACGGAGACGAGGCGCTCGTCGCTGCGGCGGACCAGGCCGTTCACCAGGACGGCGAGCACGGCGACCGTCGCGATGGTGATCAGCTCGGTGAGGGAGTCGACGTAGTGGATGACGCCCTTGCCGAGCTGCAGCCCGATGACCGCGGCGACCACGGCGACACCGGTGAGGGCGGTGCCGCGCCGCGAGTAGAGCGGGGCGGCGATCAGGGGCGCGGCCGTGTAGAGGGGCCCGGCGGTGAAGTACCTCGGGGTGAAGATGTCGTACAGGATGGCGACGACGATCAGCAGCACGGGGAGGGCGTGCACGAAGAGGCGCCTGTACCCGGTCCGCCGGCGTGGCGGTGGCGCGGGGGGCGACAGGGGCCGCGGTTCGTCGCCGAGGCCCGGGTCGGGCACGGGATCGCCGGGGAGCCGGCCGCCGGCTCGGGCGTACGCTCCCTCGTCGTCCACGTCACCTGGCCGCACCACTCGTCTCCCGCCACCCCGCACGTCCGCGCCGCTTGCCGTCCCGGACTCCAGGTTTCCCGGAGCGGGGGCGGGGGGCGAACGGTGAGGGGCCGACCGGATGACACGGACCGCGTGCGGAGACGCACCGAGGGCCGGAACCCTTTCGGATTCCGGCCCTCGGCCTTCAGTAGCGGGGACAGGATTTGAACCT
The DNA here is from genome assembly GCA_000720845.1 of Kitasatospora aureofaciens. Taxonomy (GTDB): domain Bacteria; phylum Actinomycetota; class Actinomycetes; order Streptomycetales; family Streptomycetaceae; genus Streptomyces. The sequence goes on from JODU01000034.1 coordinate 16,199, forward strand.
GCGACCTCTGGGTTATGAGCCCAGCGAGCTACCGAGCTGCTCCACCCCGCGTCGTTGTGTTCACCACTGTACGTCATCCACGGGGCGGAATGCACATCGGTATCTCCCCCGGCCCTCCCCTACCCCTCCAGATGGCGGTTCGGCGCCTTCGCCCGCTCCGCGTACCCGTCCAGTACGACGACGGTGGCGCCCGCCGCCGCGAGCACCCCGCTCCCGTCCGCCCCCGCCACGAAGGTGTCCGGCTCCCGCCAGGCGGTGACGACGCGGCGCACCCCGGCGTCGAGGATGAGCCGGGCGCAGGGTGCGGGCCGGGAGGCCCGGCGGGCACAGGGCTCCAGGCTGCTGTACACGGTGGCGCGGGCGAGCCGCGGGTCCTCGGGGTCGACCTTCGCGAGCGCCGCCTCCTCGGCGTGCACGACGGGGTCACCGCCCTCCCGCGAGAACCCCCGCGCCAGCTCGCTCCCGTCGGCGGCCACCACGACCGCCCCCACGCTGAACGCGGTGTCCGACGGCGGACACAGCTCGGCCAGCTCACAGGCGAGGCCCAGCCAGTGCCGGTCGGCGGCGGCGACCCGGTCACCGGTGCCGGGGGCGGTGGGCCGGTACCTCATCAGTACGACGTCCTCGATCCGCCGGGTCTCGACCAGGGCGAGCCGCCCGCCCTGGTAGGCGCCGGGCCCGAACAGCCGGGGCGCGGCCGTGTCCCCCACGAACAGCGGCGCGAGGACGAGCTGCAGCTCGTCGGCCAGCTCCTGCTGGAGCAACTGGGTGTGCACGGTCCCGCCCCCTTCGACCATGAGCCGCCGCACGCCCCGCCGGTCGTGGAGGTACTCCAGCGCGGCGTGCCAGCCGAGGTCCGGGCCCAGGGACACCACATCGGCCCCGGTCCCGAGCGCGCGGGCCCGCCGGGCACCGTCGTCCGTGGTCAGCAGCACTTTCTCCCCGCCCGTGTGCCAGAACCGCGCCGCCGGGTCCAGCTCGCCGCTGCCGCTGACGGTGACCTTGAGCGGGTACTCCGGCCTTCCGGCCGCGGTGCGGGCCGCCCGCCGCTCGGCCGAGTTCACCAGCAGCCGCGGGTTGTCGGCCCGGATCGTCCCGGCCCCGACCAGGATCGCGTCCGCCGAGGCCCGCACCTCGTCCACCCGGTCGAAGTCGGCGGGGCCGGAGAGCAGGAGCCGTTCGGGGCCGGTGTCGTCCAGGTATCCGTCGAGGGAGACGGCGGCGGAGAGCAGGACGTACGGGAGGGGCATGGCGGCACTCCGGTGGGACGAGCGGGGCGAGCGGACGGACTGGCGTGGAGTGCCGTCATTGTCGGTCATGGCCGGCGTGGGCCGGCGCACTCGCCGTCCGTCGCCGGCAGGGGCCGCCCTCCGGCTGACGCCCCGCCTTGACTCTCCAGTGGCTGGAGACCGCAGGGTGGGCTCATGAACGGCGCGACGCCCCCGCACTCCATCGGTGAACTGTCGGCCCGTACCGGCGTGTCCGTACGGACCATCCGGTTCTACTCGGACACCGGACTGCTGCCCCCCACCGACCGCACCCCGGCCGGCTACCGCCGTTATGGCGAGGCGGCCCTCGACCGGCTCCACCTCATCTGCGTCCTGCGGGAGCTGGACGTCGATCTGACCACGGTCCGCCGTGTCCTGGACGGTGACCTCTCCGTCGCCGAGGTCGCCGCCGCACACGCCGACGCCACCGCCCTGCAGATTCGCGCGCTGCGGCTGCGGCACAGCGTGCTGCGACTCGTCGCCCGGCGCGACGCCGGCCCCGAGGAGACCGTTCTCATGCACCGGATCGCCCGCTTCACCTCCGACGAACGGCGGCGCGTGATCGCCGACTTCATCGCCGCGCTGGAGGCCGGCACGCCCCACGCCAGGGACGCCGCCGCTGCCCTGCGCGCCGCCCTGCCCGAACTCCCCGACGAACCCACCGACGCCCAGCTCGCCGCGTGGGTGGAGCTGGCCGGACTCGTCGCCGACGACGACTTCCGCGGGCGCATGGCCCGTGCGGCCCTCCCGCCCGCCGACGAGGACGTACTGCCGGGGGTGGCCCCCGAGGCGGCGGCGGACCTCATCCCCTACGTCCGGCAGGCCGTCGCCGGGGCCAGGGCGGCGGGCATCGATCCGGAGGGCGACGAGGCCGCCCCGGTCGTCGACGCCGTCGTGGCGCGCTGCGCCGCCGTACTCGACCGCCCGGACGGCCCGGAGCTGCGGGAGTGGCTGGCCGGGCGGTTCGAGGCGGGACACGACCCACTCGTCGAGCGGTACTGGCGCCTGGTCTGGACCCTCAACGACTGGCAGGTCGTCCCCGGCCACCTGCCCTTCCAGCCCTGGTTGGTCCGGGCCCTTCGGCGGCCCGGCCGGGTCAGCCCCAGTCGCCGTTGACCCAGGCGAGCAGGCGGGCGCGCTTCTTGTAGGAGCAGGGTGCGTGGTCGGCACCGGCCGCGGCATACGTGCGTGGGCCGCCCTGGAGGTCGTACCCGTAGTCGCTGGGGCCGTACTCGCCGTCCCGGTAGCCGTCCAGGTCGTCGGCCCAGTCGAGGATGCCGAAGTCCAGGAAGCCGAAGCCGAGGTCGAGGTTGTCGACGTAGCGGCCTGGGTCGGCCGGTTCCACCGGCGTGGGACGGCCGTCCGACCCGGCGGTGATCCGGTCCTCGACGCAGCCGTCGGACCGCACGGGCTGGCCCAGCCACCACCCGGCCAGGAACACGGCGTACAGGGTGGTGACGACGCCGAGGCGGCGCAAGGTCATCCAGGCGGGCATCCGGCTCTACTCCCCGTCGCCGTCGAACCAGGCTCGCAGGCGGGGGCGTTCGTCCATGTCGTTGGTGCAGGCGACGGCGTAGGAGGTGAAGGTCAGAGACATGACGTGGGGGGTCTGCACCGTGTGGGCGTTCACGAGCGGACTGTGGCCCGGATACGCCGACGGTGACGGAATCGGGCTGTACGCGGGCGTGGGCGTGGCGGACGGCTCGGGACGGTACCGCTCGGCGGCCCGGTCGAGGGCGGCCTGGTCGACATGGCACTCGGGGGTCACCGGCTGCCCCAGGTACCAGCCCGCGACGAACACGCCGTAGACCACGGCGGCGGCGCCGAGGCGGCGCGGGGTTACTCGGCGGGGCCGCAGGTCAACCAGGCTGTCGTCGGGGGGAGTTGTGCTCATGCCGGGGGACTCTACCCGTCGGCCCGGCGGGCCCGGCGGTCACGCGTCCTTCGCCCGGGAGACGGAGAAGGCGCCCGCGGCGGCCGCCGCCGGTTCCGGAAGTCCCACCATGGGCGGCTCCTGGGCCGAGCACTTCGACCTGCTCACCGCCCTGCCGAACCCGGGGGACACCGTGGTGGGCAACGACGTCTGGTTCGGCAACGGCGCCACCGTGATGCCCGGCGTCCGCATCGGCCACGGCGCGATCATCGCCACCGGGGCCGTGGTGACGGGCGATGTGCCCGACTACGGCATCGTCGGCGGCAACCCGGCCCGTCTGATCCGCACGCGCCACGCGGAGCGGGACATCGCGCGGCTGCTCGCGCTGGCGTGGTGGGACTGGCCGGTGGAGCAGATCACCGAGCACGTACGGACGATCATGCCGGGCACCGTCACGGAGCTGGAAGAGGCCGCCGCGGGTCAGGGCTGATCGATCTCAGGTTCCACCGTTGCCCAGAAGACGCTGGGCTCCGGTGACGAACCGTGCGCGCGACTGCCGGAACTCGGCGTTCTCGTGGTCGAGCCGCTCGTCCATCTCCTCGAAGGTGAGGGCTCGATCGAAGGCGATCCCGAAGCGGCGCATGTTCACGTCGTAGATCCCCTTCGCGAGGTCGGCCATGTCCTCCGGGCCCGCCACCCGCACGTTCCAGATCGCGCGGCGCAGCATCCTCATGGCCGTCCGGCTCTCCTCACGCAGCTGCTCCCACCCGCTTTCCGAGCCCGGCGGTCCCGCGAGCGCACGTCGTGCCGCCACGATGTCGTCGAGGGAGGCGATGAACCGCTCGGAGGCGTCCATGACCTCCGCGTAGGAGGCGCGGCGGTCGGTGCGCAGCTGATTGCGCTGCTCGGCCCTCTCCTGAGCGGCGATCTGCTCCAGGGTGGCTCTCCGCTGCATCCAGGCACCCATGAACGCTCCGCCCAGGGCGCCGGCGACTCCGATGAACGCCGCCAGCACGGCGGCCGTGTTCTCGTTCACGAGCACCCTGTCTAGAACAGATCATCTTCCCCCTCAAGGGAGAAGGAAAGAACTGCGCCGGGAGACGGACGGGACCCCAGCTCGCTCCTGCGGTGAGCCGGGGTCCGACGAGTAGGCCCTGTGGGACTCGAACCCACAACCAATGGATTAAAAGTCCACTGCTCTGCCAATTGAGCTAAGGGCCCAGGCGGTGTGTTGCGTGATGTTGCCACACCGAGCATAGCCCGACGCCGCCGGGACGCCGATCGGGTATCGGGTCACGGCCGCGTCGGAGGGCGTGGGGGCCCTGGGCTACGGGTCCACCGGCTCGGGGGCGCCCGCCCGGGCGGCGGCGCGGGCGCGGGTGCGTTCGTGGTCGGGGTTGAGGAACCAGTGCCGGGCCGAGGCCAGCCACCAGGTGGCGGCGAAGCCCAGGACGACCAGGACGGCGATGGGCGCGTAGTTGAAGGTCTCCCAGGTGACCGGCGAGACCTGGGGCAGCATGAACAGGACCGTGATGACGCCGACCCACGTCACCGCGACCACACCCACCGGCTGCGACCAGCGGCCCAGGTGCCACGGCCCGCGTTCGAAGGCCGCGCCCTTGCGGACGCGCAGCAGGGTCGGGATGACGTAGGCGATGTAGAGGCCGATGACCGCGATCGACGTCACCGCGGCGTATGCCGTGACGTTGATCAGGTACGGGAGGCCCAGGACCAGCGCGGCCAGGGCCGCCAGCCAGACCGCCGCGACCGGCGTGCGGGTGCGCGGGTCCACCGTGTGCCAGACGTGGGACCAGGGCAGCGCGCCGTCCCGGGAGAAGGCGTAGATCATGCGGCTGTTGGCCGTCACCGACGCCATCCCGCAGAACAGCTGGGCGCCGATGACGACCAGGAGCAAGGCTTTGCCCGCCGTCGCGCCCAGCGCGTCCAGCAGGATCTGGGCGGGCGGCGCGCCGGTCGGGGACGTCAGGGCACCGTCGTAGGACTGGATGGCGAAGGTGAAGCCGAGCAGGAGGACGAAGCCCGCGATCCAGGACGTCCAGATGGAGCGGACGATGCCCTTCGGGCCGGCCGTGGACGCGTCGTGGGTCTCCTCGGTCATGTGGGCGGAGGCGTCGTAGCCGGTGAAGGTGTACTGGGCCATCAGCAGACCGATGAGGACGACGTACGCCCCGCTGCCCCAGCCCGTGTTGTTCACGAACTCGCCGAAGACGAAGGACGCCGACTGGTGGTGGTCGGGCGCGAAGGTGAGCGCGCCGACGATGACCGCGACGCCGAGGACGTGCCACCACACGCTCACGCTGTTCAGCAGGCCGACGATGCGGACGCCGAAGGTGTTCAGCAGGCCGTGGAGGATCAGGATGGCCGCGAAGAGGAGGATCGTGCGGCCCGGCGTCACCTCGAAGTCGAACTGCAGGTTCAGGTAGGCGCCCAGGAAGGACGCGGCGCCGAAGTCGATGCCGGCGGTGACCGCGACCTGGCCCAGCACGTTGAACCAGCCCGTGAACCAGGCCCAGGCCGCCGCCGTGCGCGGGGGTGCCAGACGGTGCGCCCAGAAGTACAGGCCCGCCGAGGTCGGGTACGCCGAGCAGATCTCGGCCATCGCCAGACCGACGAAGAGCGTCATCAGGCCGACGGCGACCCAGCCCCACGTGATGACGGCGGGGCCGCCCGTGTTCATGCCGAAGAGGTAGAGGGTCAGGCAGCCCGACAGGACCGAGATGATCGTGAAGGAGACCGCGTAGTTGGAGAACGCCGACATGCGGCGGGCCAGAACCTGGGTGTAGCCGAGCTGGGCCAGCCGTTCCTCGTCCGACAGCCCACTCGCCTTGGCGTCATCTGTCATGCCCCCAGCAATTCCCTTGCCGCGAGCGTGACATGCGTCACTCCGTGGCCGAAACCGGACCGCAACGCGACGCGCCGTGGCCTCCACCCGGTGGGGTGGAGGCCACGGCGCGTCTCAGGTGCTCAGGCGTCAGCCGTTGCGCTTCCAGCGCGGCTTGTCGTCACGGCGGCCGAAGGACGACGAACCGCGGTGGTCGTCGCGGCGGCCGTACGGACGCTCGTGGCCGCCGGAGCGGAAGCCGGGGCGGTCACCCTGGCGGTCGCGGTTGAAGGGACGGTCGCTGCCACGGTGCCCGCCACGGTCGCTCCGGTCGTCGCGGCGCTCGAAGGAGCGGCCGCCGCGGTCGTCACGACGCTCGAACGAACGGCCACCGCGGTCGTCACGACGGTCGTCACGGCGCTCGAACGAACGCCCGCCACGGTCACCACGGTCGTTCCGGTCGTCTCGACGGAAGCCGCCGCGGTCGTCACGACGCTCGAACGAACGCCCGCCACGGTCGTCACGACGGTCGTCACGGCGCTCGAACGAACGCCCGCCACGGTCGTTCCGGTCGTCACGACGGAAGCCACCGCGGTCGTCACGACGCTCGAACGAACGCCCGCCACGGTCGTCACGACGCTCGAAGGAACGGCCGCCACGGTCACCGCGGTCGTCACGACGCTCGAAGGAACGGCCACCGCGGTCGCCGCGGTCGTCACGACGGTCGTACGAGCGGTCACCGCGGTCGGCGAAGCGGTCGCGGGCGTTGTTGCTGCCGGTGCGCTCCGTCTTCTCCACGTCCCGGGCGCCGGGCTGCTCGGGCAGCGAGACCTCGGTCTCGGCCGACGCGGCGGCCACCTCGGCCAGCACCGTCTCCGGGTCCTCGCCGCGCTCCCGCGCGGCCCTGGCGACCAGGCGGTCCGCCTCCTCGCGCAGTTCGGTGGCACGGCGCTGGGCCCGCTCCAGCTCCTTGGTGAGCTGGGTGACCTCGCGCTCGGCCTGCTGCGCCGCGTTGCCCGCGGACTCGGCCTGGACCTCGGTCATCGACCGGGCGCCGGTGATCTCGGCGACCTCGGGGTCGAAGGCGGCGCCGCCCTGGATGATGTGGCGCGTGGCGTCGACGCCCGCGTCCTCCATCAGCCGGAAGATCTGGCGGCGCTGGTGCGGCAGGGACAGCGAGACGACCGTGCCGGTGCGGCCCGCGCGGGCCGTGCGGCCGGCGCGGTGCAGGTAGTCCTTGTGGTCGCCGGCCGGGTCCACGTTCAGGACCAGGTCGATGCCGTCGACGTGGATGCCGCGGGCGGCGACGTCGGTGGCGACCAGGACGTTGACGTAGCCGTCCTTGAAGTCGGCCAGCGTGCGGGTGCGCGCGCCCTGGGTCATGCCGCCGTGCAGCGCGTCCGCCTTGGCACCGGCGTCGCGCAGCTGCTCGGCGACGCGGTCGGCGCCCAGCTGGGTGCGGACGAAGATGATGGTGCGGCCCTTGCGGGAGGCGATGGCCGCGGTGACCGGCGCCTTGTCCTTGGGCTTCACGACCAGGATGTGGTGCGACATGGTCGTCACCGCGCCCTGGGCCGCGTCCACCTCGTGCAGGGCCGGGTCCTTCAGGTACCGGTCGACGAGGGTCTTGATCTCGTTCTCCATGGTGGCGGAGAAGAGCATCCGCTGACCGCCGGCCGGGACCTGGTCGAGCAGCTCGGTGACCTCGGGCAGGAAGCCCAGGTCGGACATCTGGTCGGCCTCGTCGAGGACCGCGATCTGCACGTTCTCCAGGGAGCAGGCGCCGCGGTTGATGATGTCGCGCAGCCGGCCCGGGGTGGCGACCAGGACGTCGACGCCGCGCTCGAGGGCGTAGATCTGGTTGCCCATCGAGGTGCCGCCGCAGACGACCTTCATCTTCAGGCCGAGGACGTCGCCGTACGGCTGGAGCGCGTCGGCGACCTGCATGGCCAGCTCGCGGGTCGGGGTGAGGATGACGGCGCGGGGCTTGTGCTTCTCGGTGCGGCCGCCGGCCAGCGTGGCCAGGGTCGGCAGACCGAAGGAGAGGGTCTTGCCGGAGCCGGTGCGGCCCCGGCCGAGGATGTCCTTGCCCGCCAGCGCGTCCGGGATGGTCGCGGCCTGGATCGGGAAGGGGGTGGTCACGCCGTTCTGCGCGAGCTTGCGCACGACGCCCTCGGGCAGACCGAGGTCGGCGAACGTCGGCTCGGGAGCCGCCGCGGGCTCCGTGGCCTCGGTGGCCTCGGTGATCGTGGGGGCGTCTACGGCCTCGACGGCCTTGGGCGCATCCTCGACGCCCTCGGCGTTCTCGGGCACGACGACGTGGTCAGTACTGGTCATGGACATGCGAATGCGAAACCTTCCGGAGTCTCTCGTCGGCACGCGCCCGTCAACTCCGTGAATCGCAATTCGCAATACGACCGCCTCGATGCGGTCCACCACGGCAGGGGGAGAGTACGCGCCACACGGCGCGCTCTGCGGTGGCGCCGGGCAAATGGGATCAAACGATCTACCACCATACGCACCCCCCACCCCCGAACGCAAACCGGCGACACATGCCCAGGTCAGCGGCCCGTCCGTGCTACGCCGGCATCCCGGCCGCCGGTGCCGGCTCCCGCTGCCCGAGCTGGGTCCCGGGAGGCTCGTGCGCCGACGAGGACGGCTCGGCCACCGTCGGCTCCGGCGTCGGGGAGGCGGGCGGCTCCGGGGTCCGCGTCGGCTCCGGCTCGGCCGGCCGGGTGGGCTCCGCCGGGGGCGTCCGGGTGGGCTCGGGGCCGTGGTTCCCGCCGTTCGGCGGCGGTGCCCCGGTCGGGCGGGCGGCCGCGGGTTCCGAGGCGGACCCGCCCCTGCCCTTGGCGCCTTCACCGCCCTCCCCCTTGGCGTCGCCCCTGCCCTTGCCTTTGCCTTTGCCTTCGGCCTTCGCCTTCTTCCCCTTGCCGTGCCCGTCGTCGGCCGCCGCGCCGTACCCGGCGTTCCCCCCGGAGACCGCGGGGCCGCCCCCGGGCGCCTCGCCGCCCCGCTCCCCGGCGGAGTGCGACGGCCTGCCGCCCCCGCCGGACTCGTCGTCGCCGACGCTCATGCAGCCGGCGGCGGCGGCGACGGCCAGGGCGGTGGCGGCCAGACGGACGGGCAGGTACAAGGGGCGCACGGGCGGCCACCTCCGGGGGTCAAGGAGTCGACGTGCCCAACTCCCGTCACCCACAAGAGGACACGCGCCCGGCGAGGCGGACTTGACCCGCGCGCTTCACCCGTACCCGGGACGGACACCCGGGCACCCGGTGCCTCACCCGTAGCCGAGGGAGTGCAGCCGCGCGTCGTCGATCCCGAAGTGGTGGGCGATCTCGTGCACGACCGTCACCTCGGTCTCGGCCACGACGTCTTCACGCGTGGCGCAGAACCGCAGCGTCGGCCCCCGGTAGACGGTGATCCGGTCCGGCAGCACGCCCGCGTACCACTCCCCGCGCTCCGTCAGCGGCGTCCCCTCGTACAGCCCGAGCAGCTCGGGATCGTCCGCCGGCGGTTCGTCCTCGACGAACACCGCGACATTGTCCATCAGCCGCGTCAGCTCCGGCGGGATCCGGTCCAGGGCCTCGGCGACCAGTTCCTCGAACTCCTCGCGCGTCATCTCCAGCACACGCCCATTGTCGGGTACGACCGTGGAGTACGACCCGCATATCCGCCCCGGGGTCCGGGCATACGGGACCAATGGCCCGCGTCCCCGCCGCAGCCCCGCACGCCCTGGCCGAGGTGATGATCCGAATCCGCAACGCCCCGCGCATCCTCACCCGCCGGTACCGCGACCGGCTCGCCCGCCGGGACCGGTCCCCGTCCACCACCCCCGAGCTGGCCGGCCGCTCCCGCCCCTGGACCCGCGCCGCCCGCCTCGTCGCCATCGTCCTGCTCGGCGCCTGGCTGGGGCTGCTGGTCGTCGGCAACGTCCGGGTACCGGTCGGGCCCATGGACACGACGATGACGCTGCGTCCCTCGCTGGCCGGCGGCACGAAGATCAATGTCTCGCCGCTGGGCGCCCTCCAGCTCGACAGCCACGTCGCCCCGGTCCGCCTCGACGTCAACGTCGACCAGCTGGACCCCGCCCGCGCCCAGGCCCTGGTCGACCACCCCGAACGCCTCTCCGGCCTCCAGGACGAGGTCGCCCGGGACGTCGAGCACGGCACCCTCGACCTCGCCGTCCGCTCCTGCGTGGCCGTCGTCACCGGCGCCACCGCGCTCGGCCTCGCCGTCTACCGCCGCCCCCGGCGCGCCCTCGGCGCGGGCGGACTCGCGCTCACCCTCCTGGTCGCCTCGGGCGGCACCGCCTACGCGACCTGGAACCCCGACTCCGTCCTGGAGCCGAAGTTCTCCGGCCTGCTCTCCTCCGCGCCCTCCCTCGTCGGCAACGCGCGCAGCATCGTGACCGAGTTCGACGTCTACCAAAAGGAACTGGCCCGCCTGGTCACCAACGTGACCAAGCTCTACGACGTGACCTCGACGCTCCCCGCGTACCAGCCGGACCCGACCACGATCCGCGTCCTGCACGTGTCCGACATCCACCTGAACCCGGCGAGCTGGAAGATCATCGCCTCGCTGGTGCAGCAGTACAAGGTGAACGTGATCGTCGACTCCGGCGACACGATGGATCACGGCACGGCCGCGGAGAACGGCTTCCTGGACCCCATCGAGGACCTCGGCGCCCCCTACGTCTGGGTCCGCGGCAACCATGACTCCCGCGGCACCCAGGAGTACCTGAAGCACCTGAAGAACGTGCACGTCCTGGACGACGGCCACGCCCGGACCGTCGCGGGCCTGCGCTTCGCCGGCATGGGCGACCCGCAGTACACCCCCGACCGCTCCGAGGCGGACGGCGCCGAGGCCTCCCAGGAACTGGCCGGCGCCCGCCTCGCCTCCGCCCTGCGCGACCAGAGCGCGGCCGGCACCCCCGTGGACGTCGCCGTCGCCCACGAGCCGTCGGCCGCCCGCGAGGTGGACGGCGACGTCCCGCTGGTGCTCGCCGGGCACCTTCACCACGAGGACATGAAGGTCATGAAGTACGGCACCCGGCTGCGCGTCGAGGGCTCCACCGGCGGCAGCGGGCTGCGCGCGGTCGAGGGCAAGTACCCCGACCCCATCCAGGCGTCCATCCTCTACTTCGACCGGGACACCCGGCGCCTGCAGGCCTGGGACGAGATCCGGCTGGGCGGCCTGGGCCTGACGACGGCCGAGGTCAGCCGCCATCTGCCGAAGGAGAACCAGCCGGGCGCCACCCCGTCCCCCACGTCGACCGCGCCCTCCGCGACGGCCCCGGACGGCCCGGCCGCCTCCGTTCCCGGCACCCCGTAAACCGTTTTGGCGATACGTCGCGGCGTCGCCTATGCTTCTCACGTCCCCGACGCGCCGTGAGGCGCCCCGGCGGGCCGATAGCCCTCATCGTCTAGCGGCCTAGGACGCCGCCCTTTCAAGGCGGTAGCACGGGTTCGAATCCCGTTGGGGGCACCATCGTCGTTCGTCGAGTGAGCCCGCACCGTCCGGTGCGGGCTCACTCGTGTGCGCGCAGGAGTTCGCTCACCGCGTGGCGCGGGCGGCCGGCGGTGACGAGTGCCTGGCCGACGAGGACCGCGTCCGCTCCGGCCCGGGCGTACTCCGCCACGTCCCACGGGCCCCGTACGCCCGACTCCGCGATCCGGACCACGTCCGCGGGGATGTGGGGCGCGACCCGGGCGAAGGTGGTCCGGTCCACCTCCAGGGTCTTGAGGTCGCGGGCGTTGACACCGATCACGGTGGCCCCGGCCGCCACCGCCTGTTCGGCCTCGGCCTCGTCGTGCACCTCGACGAGCGGGGTGAGTCCGGTCTCCCGTGCCTGGTGCAGCAGGTCGGTGAGGAGCGGCCGGCCGAGCGCGGCGACGATGAGCAGCACCAGTTCGGCGCCGTGGGCCCTCGCCTCCCAGAGCTGGTAGGGGTCGACCACGAAGTCCTTGCACAGCACGGGCACGTCCACCCGCGCGGCCACGGCCGCGAGGTCCGCGAGTGAGCCGCCGAACCGGCGCCGCTCGGTCAGCACACTCACCGCGGCCGCACCGCCGGCGGCGTACTCCGCGGCGAGCGAGGCGGGGTCGGCGATGTCCGCGAGCGGCCCCGCCGAGGGGCTGGCCCGCTTCACCTCGGCGACGACCCGTACCTGCCCGCGGCCGCGCAGCAGTTCGGCGCAGTCACGGCCGGCTCCGCGGGCGGCGGCCCGGTCCCGGAGCTCCGCGCCGGAGGTGCGCATCGTGCGGCCCGCCAGCTCCTCCCGTACTCCTTCGACGATCTCGTCGAGCGCGCTCATCGCGCGACTCCCTCCCGGGCCGGTCGGCCCCTGCGATACGGCGGCAAAGAATGGCTGACAACTCGGCGCGCATTGGTCTGCGCGAATCCGACAGGACGGACAACTCAGATATTGCAGGTATTGCACGCGCCACTGGTCGGCTATCGGACATCATTCACAGAGGTGTGGCCGAATGTTTTCGGGACGGCGATTATTCGCCACTGTGGCGTGCAAACGCCGTTCCCCCGGCACAGAAAGGCCGGCTGTCCTGTCGACAGGACAGCCGGCTGGGCACACTGGCGGAAAGCCGCGGATGATCCGGCCCTGCCCCTCACCCGGCGTGCGCGACTCCGCGGCCGTCCGCGGCGGACAGCTCGCCGGACGGAGGCAGACCCGCCACGGCGGCGGCCCACTCGTCCTCGCCCTCCATGACCTGCTCGGCGGCGGAGTCGAGGATGGAGAGCACCCATTCCTCGACCGCGACTCCGGTGCACTCGGCCGCTTTGAGCCAGCGCTCGAACCGCTCACGCGGAACGGCCAGCTGACGCACCGGGACCACCTTCGCGCCCGTCGGGACCGTGTCGTCCCTGGCCTCCCGGAGGGCGGTGCGCAGTTGTTTCGTCGTCCAGCCGCTCTCCTCGGCGCGCGCCAGCCACGTGTCCTGCTCCCCGGGGGACAGCGAGGCCACCTCGGCGTGGTGCTGGAAGGTCAGCCTGGACCGGCGCCGCCCCAGTTCGAAGCGGCCCGCCACCCAGGCGTAGTTGCGTAAGGTCTGATAGCGCAGGCCGGCGGCGGCGATCCCCTGTTTGTAGCGGTCGGAGTAGTGATCCTTGCCGTAGGTCAGCCAGTCGCCGAGCCACCACGACGACGAGTCCAGTACGCCGGCCAGCTGGCGGCCCGCCCGCTCCCACTCCTCGAAGGACAGCAGGTCCGGGAGCCGGAGCCCGACCCTCATGGTCAGCACCTGGTCGGCGCGCATGTGCCCGCGTCCGACCCCGGCGCGAAGCGGCGGAACCATCTTCGCCATGTGCGGTGGGATGGTGGGAGAAACTCTTATTCCACCATCCACGCCATTTTCCATGCTCACGTACATGACCCCCCGTCCGGTCACCTTTGCAAGCGATTGTATTTGCTGCTTTTACGTCGGTCGGGAGTCAGCAAAACATCGACCCGGAGAACATGTCAAGATCATGTGTAGACCTGAAATTTTTTCGCTTCCTTAGCGCCTATCACGGGGGAATCGAAGGTAATGGCGACCTTGGACCGGAGTCTGTCAGGCGGCCCGGCCGAGCACCCGCCGACGGTCCGGGCGGCGCTCGAAGCGGGTCTGCCGCACGGGCGTCCGGCGCTCGGTGAGATAGCGCAGCACGGCCAGCACCCGGCGGTTGTCGCTCGGGCTGCCGGGGATGTCCAGTTTCTCGAAGACGGACGCCACCCGTTTCTCCACCGTCCCCTGGGAAACGATCAGCCGGTCCGCTATGGCGCTGTTGGTGCGGCCCTGCGCCATCAGGGAAAGGACCTCCAATTCCCGTTCGCTCAGTGCGTCGAGCACGCCGTCCGGACCGGTTCCGGGTGCGGTGCCCGCCGCCAGCGAGCCGACCACGCGGGGATCGACGACGGTGCCGCCGGTCGCGACGTGACCGAGGCTCTCCAGCAGTTCCTCGGCGTCCGTCATCCGGTCCTGGATCAGATAGCCGAGGCCGGCTCCGTCACCGGCGAACAGACGGGCCACGTGCTGGGGTTCGGGGCTCGCGGAGAACAGCAGGACGCCGGTGCCGGGGTGCCGCCTGCGGGCGTCGAGCGCGGCGCCCACGCCCTCGTCGGTCCAGGTCGGGGCGAGCCGGACGTTGGCGACCAGGACGTCGGGGCGGTGGGTGGCCACCAGGGCGGGCAGCACTCTGGCGTCGTGGACGGCGCCGGCCAATTGGTGGCCGCGTTCACCGAGTACGTGGGCCAGGCCCGCCCGCAGTACGGCGGAGCCTTCGGCGATGACCAGACGCATGGCGGGATCACTTCCTCGGCCGGGCCCGGCCAGGGACGCCCGGCCGGCTCGGCGGTGTCGGAGACGGGATCAGGGACCGGACCTGCCAGAGTTGCCATGTACACGGCAAGCCGGTCACGCACGGCCTCGGCGCCCCGTCGCGGGGCGCCCGTACGGAGGTCCTCATCTCATCCGCCGGCGGGCACGGGGCCGGCGGCGGCGGTGCGCACGTCCACCAGTTCGGCCAGGTGGGCCAGGGTCGGGGTGCGCGCGAACTCGCCGATGGTCAGGCGGCGGTCCAGCGCGATCACCAGCCGCGCCGCGGCCCTCGACGTGCCGCCGATCCGGAAGAAGTTGTCGTCGCGGCCGATCCGCTCGACCGGGACCCCGAGCGCCTCGGCCCACAGGCCCGCCAGCCGGCGTTCGCTGTCGGTCGCGGGACGGCCGGAGTTCTCGAGGTTGACTGCACCGGGCATGCCTGTCGCCTCCACTGGGACGCTTGTTCCGTGAGCCGGTCCGGCATCACGTCTTCTGCCACCGAAGACGTTAGGACGTGGCTCTATCAATGGAATATCGGTCCAGTTTTGGTCGGGGCCCGGCCCGGGCCGCCAGGGCTGCTGCCAGGCCCGACGCGGCGCTCCCCTGGTGATTGCCTTATGAATTTACCGCGCTTCGGAAAGAAGACGCCAGGATGAAAACCGCCCGCGTCGGGGAGGTTTTCCTGAATTCCGGTCGCGGGCGTCGTGGTGACGAAGGCTCCGGTCGGCGCACCGAAACGACCGCCGGCGGCCGGCGGTCGTTTCGGTGGGCCTGCGACGGCGCGGATCAGCCGCTCCGCTCCGCCACTCCCAGTGCCCCGGCGTGCGCCAGCTCGCGCGGGGCGCGGTCCCGGATGATCGAGTCCGCGATCTCGCCGCTGCGCACGGCGATGTTGGACAGCAGCGACGAGGACAGGCCGTGCGTGTGCTCCGTGCCTCCCTGGAGGTAGATGCCGCAGGTCACCTCCGGCGTGGTGACCAGCCGGTAGTCGCGAGTCACCCGGTGGTGGCCGCTCTCGTCGCGCAGGCAGTGCCGGTCGAGGTCGCCGAGCAGCTCGGCCGGGTCCATGGTGTCGTAGCCGGTGGCGAACACGATCGCGTCCACGTCGAGCCACTGCGGCCCCCGCCCGTGCGACGAGGTGAGGTGCACCCGGCGCGTGGCCCCGGTTCCCTCGACGGAGCGGACCTTGGTCAGGTTGAGGTAGTGGAACCGGCGGGTGCCGGCCACGTCCTCGTCGTAGGCGATCTGGTAGAGGTGCCGGATGTCGGCGTCGTCCACCACCCCGTAGTTGGTGTTGCGGTGGTAGCGCCAGAAGGCCTCGCGGCCGGTGTCGTCGCCGAAGTAGTAGTCGTCGACCGCGGCCGAGTCGAAGATCTGGTTGGCGAACGGGGTGTCGTCGGCGACCGAGTAGCCGTACGCCGGGAGGATCGCGTGCACCTGGGCGTGCGGGAGGCGCTCGTGGAAGAACGCGGTGATCTCGGCGGCGCTCTGGCCGGCCCCCACCACGGCCACGTTCCTGAGGCCGTCGGTGTCCGTGCGGCCGAAGCGCTCCAGGAACTCCGAGCTGTGCCAGACGCGTTCGTCGCGCCGGATGCCCTGGGGCATGCGGGGGCGCAGGCCCGTGGAGACGACCACGTTGCGGGCGTTGACCCGCCGGGAGGTGCCGCTCAGGGTGTCCTGGACCTCCAGTTGCAGGTGGTCCCCGGCCGCGTCCCGCAGGTGCTCCGGCGCCTGCCGTATGGCGGTGACCGCGCTGCCGTAGGAGACGACGTCGGACATGCGCGACTCCGCCCACTCCAGGTACTGGTGGAACTCGCGCCGGGTCGGGAAGAACTCCTTGCGGTTGACGAACTGGGCGAGCCGGTCCTGGTCGTGCAGGAACGACACGAAGCTGAACCGCGACACCGGGTTGCGGAAGGTGACCAGGTCCTTCAGGAAGGAGATCTGCATGGTCGCCGACGGCAGGAGCATGTTCCGGTGCCAGCCGAAGGACGGCTGGCGCTCGAAGAACGCGGCGGTGACCGGGGCGGTCAGGACGTTGGCGGGGTGCTCCTCGAGGGAGATGGCCAGCGACAGGTTGGCCGGACCGAAGCCGACACCGACCACGTCGTAGGTCTCGGGTTCACGAAGACTCATGGTTGTACTCCCGCTTGCGTGTTGACGGTGACTTGCGGTGACTGGGCGTGCCGGGCCCGGGGTGGTGGCGGACGGTTTCAGGCGTCGGTCCGGTGGCGGATCTCCAACGTGCAGCACTTGACGCTGCCGCCGGCCTTGAGCAGTTCGGAGAGGTCCACGCCGACGGGCCGGAACCCGTGGCCGCGCAGCTGCCCGGCCAGGCGGGTGGCGGTGTCGGGCAGGAACACCCGCAGCCCGTCGGAGACCGCGTTGAGGCCGAAGACCTCCGCGTCCTCCTCCCCGACCAGGACCGCGTCGGGGTAGAGCGCGCGCAGGACGTCCAGGCTCCGTTCGGAGAACGCCCCCGGGTAGTACATGACCTCGGTGTCGGAGAGCACGGCCAGCGCCGTGTCCAGGTGGTAGAAGCGGGGGTCGACCAGAGTGAGGGTGACCACCTCGCGGCCCAGGGCGCGCTCCAGTTCGGCGTGGGCGCGGGGATCGGTGCGGAAACCGGTGCCGGCCAGGATCCTGTCCCCGAGGACCATGTAGTCGCCCTCGGCCTCGTTGACGTACTCGGCGGTGTGCACTCGCGGGTAGCCGCGGGAGGTGAACCAGTCGTGGTACGCCGCCGCCTCCGCGGCGCGTTCGGCGTGCCGGAACCTGGCCACCAGCACGCGGTCGTCGACCACGGTGGCGCCGTTGGCGGCGAACACCATGTCGGGCAGGCCCTCGACGGGGTCGATCACGTCGACGGTGTGGCCGTGCTCCAGGTAGAGCCGGCGCAGCGCGTCCCACTGCTCGACCGCCAGGTCGGTGTCGACCGGCTTGCCGGGGTCCATCCAGGGATTGATCGCATAGGTGACGTCGAAGTACGTCGGACGGCACATCAGGTAGTGGCGGGGAGTGGCCTCGCGGCCGGCCGTTGACTGGGACAAGGCCCTGCTTCCTCTCGGTCGGTGGAACGTCTGGAACTCGGCGGGGCGGCGGCCGCACGGCCCGGTGGGGCCGGCGGTCGCGGAAACTCGGCGGGGCGGCGGGCCCCGGGGGCACGGTGGGGCCGGGGCTCGGCGGGGCGGGGGCCCGATGGGCCGGAGGGCTCGGAGGGCTCGGAGGACGCGGGGGCCCGGGGGCCCGGAGGGGCGGTGGGCTCGGCGGGGCCGCGGGGGCATCCCGGTGTGCCGGGTGGAGTCCTGCGACGGGGCGGGCGGGGTGCGCCGGCCGGGGCCCGGCGGGGGTCAGGCCGCGTCGCGTTCGACGGGGCAGCTCATGCAGCGTGGGCCGCCGCGGCCGCGGCCCAGTTGGTCGCCCCGGATGCGCAGCACCTCGATGCCGTTGTCCTCCAGCATCCGGTTGCCGGCCTCGTTGACCTCGTAGGCGACGACCGTGCCGGGCGCGAGGGCCAGCAGGTTGCAGCCGTCGTTCCACTGTTCGCGCTGGGCGGCGTAGGAGTCCTGGGAGGTCTGGAGGACCCGGACGGAGTCCAGCTCCAGGGCCGCGCCGACGGCGGAGAAGAAGTCGGGGTTCTCCGTGACCTCGGGGGCGTCGCCGGTGCCCGGAGTGAGCGTCCAGGAGCGCAGGGCCCGGGGGTCGAGACCGGAGAAGAGGGTGAAGGCGTCGGTGTCCACCATGGTGAGCACCGTGTCCAGGTGCATCAGCGCCCGGGCCTTGGGCAGCTCGACCGCGATCACCCGCCGTGCCGAGCCCGCCCGGAACAGCCGCCGCGCCAGGATCTCCACACCGGCCGGAGTGGTGCGCTCGCCGAGGCCGACCAGGACCGCGCCGTTGCCTATCACCTCGACGTCGCCGCCCTCGATGGCGGCCGGCGCCATGGCCTCGCCGTCG
Organism: Kitasatospora aureofaciens; assembly: GCA_000720845.1. Classification (GTDB taxonomy): domain Bacteria; phylum Actinomycetota; class Actinomycetes; order Streptomycetales; family Streptomycetaceae; genus Streptomyces. The sequence continues at coordinate 34,454 of JODU01000034.1, forward strand.
ATCCAGCGGTGCGCGCGGGCCTCGGCGAACATCGGGTGGTAGGTGTACACCGCCTCGTAGTTGACGGTCTCGGCCTTGCGCCCGGCCTTGGCCATCGGGTTCACCGAGACCCCGTCGTAGACCCAGCAGCTGCTGTCCCGGGTGAACAGGGAGTTGGGCAGGGGCGGCAGGATGAAGTCGTCGTCCGCCAGGAGGTCCAGGCCCAGGGAGCGCAGCGGAGGGTGCCGCTCGCCCAGCGCCGTCGTCAGTTCCCGCTTGTTCAGGCCGCCGAGCAGGTGGGTGGCCAGTTCGTGCGGGCCCATGGCGGCCAGTACCGCCCGGGTCGCGGCGGCCAGGCCGGCACCGAGGTGGGGCTGCCGGTCGTCCAGGACGCGGGCGAAGAGGAAGTCCACCGCCTCGTCGAGCTTGACCGTCTCGGCGAGCAGGTCGTGCAGGAGATGGACGGTGACGCCCCGCTCCCGCAGGAGTGCCTGGAAGGCCCGGTGCTCCTCCTGGGCGCGGGCCACCCACACGACGTCGTCGAAGAGCAGCTCGTCCTTGTTGGCCGGGGTCAGCCGCTCGAAGTCCAGGCCCGGTTCGTGCAGGACGACCTGCTTCAGCGCGCCGACCTCAGAATTCACATGGAACATGTTCTCTCCTGATCTCGAGCCTGGGCAGTGACTACTCGGCCAGCAATGTTGCCGCCGCTTCTTTCCTTTTCGTTATCGAATTCTTTTCGGCCAGTGCGACGGCGATTTCCGGACGAGATCATTCAGTCCCGATCAACGCACCGCCGACCGACGCCGGCATCACCCGGGACGTTTTTTCCGAAGCCGGATCGATAACGACCCGAAATCTCCCGCGACTAGCTTCCTGGGCACCGCGAAGCCGCAGCTCACGCCGTAGCCGAAAGGAGCGGTAACGATGTTCGTCCCACCGCCCTACCGGGAGCCCGAGAGCTCCTGGCTGCTGGACCTGATCCGCACCAGCCCGCTCGCCCTGATGGTGTCGAACGGCGCCCGTGACGGCAGCCCGTTCGCCACCCACCTGCCCGTGATCCTGGACCCGGAGATCGACGGCCCGCACGCCGGCGACCTGTCCGGCACCACCCTGTACGGCCACATGAACAGGGCGAACCCGCACTGGGCCGCCCTGGAGACGGGCAGCCCGGCGCTGCTCACCTTCTCCGGACCGCACGCCTACGTGTCGCCGACGGTGTACGAGAAGACGCCGGCCGCACCGACGTGGGACTTCACCTCGGTGCACGCCCACGGCACCCTCGAGAAGATCGAGGAAGAGGCGCCCGGCGAACGGACGCTGCACGTGGTGACGTCGACCGTGCTCGCCTTCGAAAAGGAATTCGGCGCCGACTGGGACATGACCGAGTCCCTTTCCTATTTCCGGCAGATCCTGCCCGGCGTCGGGGCCTTCCGTTTCACCATCACCGGCGCCAACGGAATGTTCAAACTCAGCCAGGAACAGGGCCGAGAGGTACGCGAACGCGTACACCGGTCCTTTGCCGAGCGCGGCTGCACCCGGCACCGCGCCACCGCCGAACTCATGAGCAGGTTGCCGTGATCCCTCCCATGATCGACCTGGGTCTGCGCCACACGTCCCTGACCGCCGCCCGGCTCATCTCGTCGGGCCTGCGCCGGGTCTCCCGCCGCCGTACCGAGCGCCGTGCCGCGCCCATGCGCCGAGCGGACACGCGCTGACGGCCCGAGGCCCGTCCGGTCCCCAGCCATCCACCCACGAGTGTGAGACGAGGTACAGCCGATGAACCATCGGACCGTGACCGCACCGGAACCGGCCGCCGTACCGGGCGAGCGGCCCCCGACCGGCGCGCAGGCGGAGCTGCTGCGCGCCGGCATGGACACCCTGCACCACGCCGACCCCGAACTCGCCGCGCTGCTGGACGCCGAGGTCGAGCAGCAGAACTCCACCCTGGCGATGGTCGCCTCGGCGAGCACCGCCGACCCCACCGTCCTCGCGGTGGGTGGCGCGGCCCTGTCGAACGTGACCGCCGAGGGCTACCCGGGCGCCCGGTACCACCCGGGGGCGCGGCAGTTCGACGAGGTGGAGCGGTTGGCGGTGGAGCGCGCCAAGCAGCTCTTCGGCGCGCGCTACGCCAACGTCCAGCCGCACTCCTGCTCCTCCGCCAACCTCGCGGTGCTCTCGGCGCTGCTGCGCCCCGGCGACACGCTGCTGGGCCTGGACCTCGACGCGGGCGGCCACCTCACGCACGGCTCCCGGGCCTCGGTGAGCGGCCGCCACTACCGCGCGGTCTCCTACGGCCTGGACCACCGGGGGCTCATCGACTTCACCCAGGTCGCGGAACTCGCCCGGGAACACCGGCCGCGGGTGCTGATCGCCGGCGCCAGCGCCTACCCGCGCACCGTCGACTTCGCCCGGTTCCGGGAGATCGCCGACAGTGTGGGCGCGTACCTGCTCGCCGACATCTCCCACATCGCCGGGCTGGTCGCCACGGGCCTGCACCCGAGCCCGGTCGACGTCGCGCACCTCACCACGACCAGTACCTACAAGCAACTGGCCGGCCCGCGCGGCGGGTTGATCCTCGCCGGGCGGGACTTCGACGCCCCGGGCCCCGACGGCCGCACCCCGCTGCACCGGCTGATGCAGCGAGCGGTCTTCCCGCAGTCCCAGGGCACGCCGAGTCCGGCGTCGATCGCGGCCAAGGCCCGCGCCTTCGCCGTGGCGTCCGAACCCGCGTTCCGGGAGACGGCCGAGCTGATCGTGGCCGACGCGCGGGCGCTCGCCGCCGAGCTGTCCGCCCTGGGGCACCGGATCCTGACCGGGGGCACCGACAACCACATGGTGCTGATGGACGTCACCGGCACCGGTCTGACCGGGGTGACCGCCGAGCGCGCCCTGGAGGAGTGCGGGATCCTCGCCAACCGCAACCGCATCCCCGGCGACACCCGGCCGCCTCTGGTCACCAGCGGGCTGCGGCTGGGCACCAACATCCTCGCGCAGCGCGGAATGGGACCGGCTCAGATGGGGGCCTGTGCGCAGCTGCTGCATCTGGTGCTGACCGGCACCCGCCTGGTCTCCGACACCACCTACCGGATCGACCCGGCGCTCGTCACCACCGTCCGCGAGGAGGTCCGGTGGCTGTGCGCCCGCAACCCCCTGCCCATCGACACCGGCGCCGGCGCCCCGGTTTCCCTGATCGGAGTGGGACCATGACCCCAGACCGCAGCCCCGCCGCCGGCGCTCCGTCGGCGACACCGGCACCGACACCCGCACCCACGCCCGCCACCGGCCCGGCCGCCGACGCCTCGGTGCCCTGGCCGCCGGCCCTGCTCCCGACGGACGCCCCGCGACGCCCCGGCGCCGTCCCGTGGGCCTCGGCCGTGCTCGACGCCCCGCTGCCGGCGGGGGCGGACCCGGAGCTGTCGGCCGCCGCGCTCGCCGCGCTGCTGTACCGCTGCACCGGCCAGGAACGCATGGCCCTGGCCGGCCCGGACGGCGAGCTGCGCTTCCGGATCACCGACGGGGCAACCCTGCGGGACCTCGCCGCGAACGCCACCCGGGCGGCCGCCACCGGCGCTACGACGGTGGCCTTCGCCGCGGGCCCCGATCCCGCCCCGCACGGAGCGCCCTTCGAGCTGGTCGTGTCGGTCCAGGGCGACACGGTCCGGCTCCGCCACGACCCTGAGCTGTTCGAGCGGGGCACGGCGGCCCGGCTGCTGGCCCACTACGGCACGCTCCTGGCCGACGCGCTGGCGCACCCGGCGCGTCCGGTGAGCCGGCTGCGGCTGCTCACCGACGCCGAGCTGCGCACCACGCTCGTCGAGTGGAACGACACGGCCACCGACCTGCCCGCCCAGGGCTGTCTGCACGAGGCCTTCGAGGCACGGGCGGACGCGGCGCCCGACGCGGTGGCCGTCGTACAGGGCGCCGACCGCCTGACGTACGGCGAGGTCAACGCGGCGGCCAACCGCCTCGCCCACCACCTGCGCTCCCTCGGCGTCGGACCCGACGACCGGGTCGGACTCTGCCTGGACCGCTCGGCCCAGCTGCTGGTGGCCGAACTCGCGGTCCTCAAGGCGGGCGGCGCCTATGTGCCGCTCGACCCGGACTACCCGGCGTCGCGCATCGCCACGATGGTCACCGGCACCTCCTGCGCGGTGATGGTCAGCCGCACGGACCTCACCGGCAACCTGCCCCGGACGGACGGCACCCCGCTGGTGCTGCTCGACCGGGACGCGGACCTGCTCCGCGAGCTGCCCGGGCACAACCCCGGACGCCTCGCGGGCCCCGACCACCTCTGCTACATCATCCACACCTCCGGTTCGACCGGGGCGCCCAAGCCGATCGCGCTGCGCCACCGCGGTGTGCTGAACAACGTCGCCGACCTCAACACCCGTTACGGCGTCGGCCCCGGCGACTCGGTGCTCGCGCTGTCCTCGCCGAGCTTCGACATGTCGGTGTACGAGTTCCTGGGCCTGACCGCCGCCGGCGGCACCGTGGTGGTGCCGGACGCCGGCCGCGCCAAGGACCCGGGGCACTGGGCGGAGCTGCTGGTCGCCGAGGACGTCACCGTCTGGAACTCCGCGCCGGCCCTGCTGGGCCTGCTCACCGACCACCTGGAGCAGACCGGCGCCGAGCCGCTGCCCCGGCTGCGGCTCGCGCTGCTCGGCGGCGACTGGGTGCCGGTCACCCTGCCCGAGCGGGTGGCGGCCGTCGCTCCCGGGCTGCGGTTCGTGGTGATGGGCGGGGCCACCGAGTCCTCGATCCACTCCACGATCTTCGAGGTGGACAAGACCGACCCGGAGTGGACGAGCATCCCCTACGGCCGCCCCATGGCCAACCAGCGCTGCTACATCCTCGACGACGCGATGCAGCCCGTGCCCCCCGGCGTGCCGGGCGAGCTGTACCTGGCGGGCACGGGTCTGGCCCGCGGCTACCTCGGCCAGCCCGAGCGGACCGCGGAGCGGTTCCTCACCTGGTCGTACGGCGACGTGGTGCGCGACGAGCGGCTGTACCGCACCGGTGACGCCGCCCGGTTCGGTCCCGACGGCCTGATCGAGCTGATCGGCCGCAAGGACTTCCAGGTCAAGATCCACGGTCTGCGGGTGGAGCTGGGCGAGATCGAGAGCGTGCTGCGCTCCCACCCGGACGTACGGCAGAGCGTGGCCGTCGCCCGCGACAACCGGCTGGTCGCCTACGTGGTCGCCGAGGACGCCGGGCACGGCGGCGGTGTCGACACCGGCGCCCTGATCGACCTGGCCGCGCGCAGACTGCCCGACTACATGGTCCCGGCGGCCGTCGTCGCCCTGGAGCGGCTGCCGCTCACCCCGAACGGCAAGCTGGACCGGCTGGGTCTGCCCGAGCCGGAGTTCACGTCCGCCGAGTACCGGGCGCCGCAGAGCGCCGAGGAGCGGGTCCTGACCGCCGTCTTCGCCGAGGTGCTGCACCAGGAGCGGGTCGGCGCCGACGACGACTTCCTCGTCCTGGGCGGTGACAGCATCCGCGCCATCCAGGTCGTCACCCGGGCCCGGGCCCGCGGCGTGGAGGTCACCGCCCCGCTGGTGCTGAAGTGCCGTACCGCGGCCCGGCTGGCGGCCGTGGCCACCGGCACGGACTTCACCGCGGAGCTGCTGCCGTCGACGCCCCTGGCCGACCCGGAGTCCGCGGAGTTCCTGGCCTGGCGGGGCCGTTACCCGGGGCTGTCCGACATCTGGCCGCTGACCGCGCTCCAGTCCGGGATCCTGTTCGAGTCCGCGCTGAGCGACACCGGTTACGACGCCTACCAGATGCAGACCGTCTTCCACCTCTCCGGCCCCGTGGACGCCGGACGGATGCGCGCGGCCGGCCAGGCGCTGCTCGACCGGTACGCCAATCTGCGCGTCGCCTTCGTCCCGGACGCCGACGACACCCTGGTCCAGCTGGTGGTGGACGGCGTCGAACTGCCCTGGCGCGAGATCGACTTCGGCGCTCTGTCCGAGGACGACCGCGAACGGGCGATGCGCGCGTTCCTGGCCGAGGACTACGCCGACCACTTCGACCGCACCCGCCCACCGCTGCTGCGGCTGACGCTGGTCCGGCTCGGCGAGGAGCGCTACGACGTCGTCCTGACCACCCACCACGTACTGGTCGACGGCTGGTCCGAGCCGATCCTGATGCAGGACCTGCTGCGCCTGTACGCGACCGGCGGCGACGCCTCCGCGCTGCCCGCGGTGCGCGGGTTCCGGGACTTCCTGGCCTGGCTGGGCCGGCGGGACCAGGACGCCTCGGCCCGGGTCTGGGGCGAGGAGCTGGCCGGTCTGGACGGGCCGACGCTGCTGGTACCGGGCGCCCCCCGGGTCGCCGCCCGCGGCGCCGGGGAACGGGCCGTCGCGCTCACCGCGGCCGAGGCCCGCCTCCTCGGCCGGCGCGCCGTGGAACTGGGCGTCACCGTCAACACGCTGGTCCAGGGCGCGTGGGCGGTGCTGCTCGGGGCGCTCACCGGCCGCGAGGACGTGGTGTTCGGCGCGACCGTCTCCGGCCGTCCCGGGGCGCTGCCGGGCGTGGAGTCCATGGTCGGCCTGTTCATCAACACCCTGCCGGTGCGCGTCCGGTGCGCTCCCGGTGACACCCTCGCCGATCTGCTGACCGGTCTGCAGTCCCGCCAGGCGGCGCTGCTCGACCACCATCACCACAGCCTGTCCGACCTGCACCGGCAGACCGGCCTGGACGCCCTGTTCGACACCCTGGTGGCGTTCCAGTCGTACCCGGTGGACCGGGCCGGGATCGCCGAGGCGAGCGCCGCGGCCGGCGTCGAGGTGACGGGCGTGGACGCCGAGGGCGCGGCCGGCTATCCGCTGGCGCTGATCGTGGAGACCGACCCGGGGCTGCGGCTGACCCTTCAGTACCACCGGGAGATCCTCGCCGAGGAGGCGGTGGAGGCCGTCGCCGCCCGGCTGCACCAGGTGCTGTGCGCGCTCGCCGAGGACCCCGCGCGGCGGGTCGGCGCGCTGGACCTGCTGCTGACGGCCGAGCGGGAACGGCTCGACGGCGCGGGTGCGGCCGGTGCGGGACAGGCCGGCGCCGGGCAGGGGCACGCGGCGGTGCGCGCGGAGGAGGCGCCGCCGCGGGAGCCGCTGCCGCTGCTGGTCGAACGCTGGGCGCGGGACACTCCCGACGCCGTGGCGGTGACCTCGGAGGGGGTCTCGCTGAGCTACCGGGAGCTGAACACGTGGGCGAACCGGCTCGCGCACCAGCTGATCCGGCACGGGGTGGGTCCCGAGTCCGTGGTCGCGCTGGACGTGCCGCGCTCCGTGCAGCTGGCGGTCGCCGTGCTGGGCGTCCTGAAGTCCGGCGCCGCGTTCGTGGTGGCCGGGCCGGGCGACACGCCCGTGCCCGTCGCCGAGTTCGTGCGGCGCTCGGACGTGGACGAACTCGGTGCGCAGCCCTCGTACCCCACGGACGACGCCGACCCGGCGCGGCGCGAGCTGCGGGCCCCGCTCGACCCGGGGCACCTGGCCTGGCTGCGCCGGCCGTACGCGGCCGACGGCGGGCCGGACGTGGTGGCGGTGGACCACCGGGCCCTGGCCGACGGCGCGGAGCGGTTCGCCTCGGTCGCGGGCCTGGTGCCGGGCACCCGGCTGCTGGCGGCCTCGCCGCACGACGACGCGATGCTGTTCGAGGTGGTCGCGGCGCTGGTCTGCGGTGCCGGTGTGAAGGTGCCGACCGAGATCGGCACGTTCGGCCGGGACTGGGGCTGGACCGGTGACGTGATCGCCACGGTCGCCCCGTTCTTCACCGAGGCCCTCAACCGCGCGGGCCGCGCCCTGTACGCCGGCACGGTGGTCCTCACCGGGGACACCCTGCCCGAGGCACTGGTGCGGCGGGTGCGGGAGCTGATACCGGGGGCGCGGGTGGTGGGTGCGTACGGCCCCGCGGGGACCGGCACGGCGCTGCACGTCCCGGACGCCTCCACGCGGGTACTGCCGGCCGGCCCGGCCCGGGCGTACGTGCTGGACTCGGCGCTGCGCCCGGTCCCGGCGGGCGTGACGGGTGAGCTGTACATCGGCGGCGCGGTGGCGCGCGGGTGGCCCGGGCGGCCCGGTGACACCGCGCTGCGGTTCCTGCCGGACCCCTTCGGTCCGGCCGGGGCCCGGATGTACCGCACCGGGGACCTCGCCCGACGGTGCGACGACGGTGCGCTGGAGTACGCCGGACACGGCGGGCCGTGGGCCCGGGTGGGCGGGCAGCGCGTCCCGGTCACCGGGGTCACGGCCGCGCTGGCCGCGCATCCCCAGGTCGCCCATGCCGTGGCGGTGGTCCGCGAGGACGCCGGTCCGGACGGCGCGGACGGGCTCGTCGGCTATGTCTCGCCGGTGCGCGACGGCCGGGTGGACGCCGGGCAGGTACGGGAGTTCGTCGCCGGGCGGCTGCCGGACGCCGCCGTGCCGGTGGCGGTCGTGGTCCTGGACGAGCTGCCGCTGACGCCGGCGGGTTCGGTGGACCGGGCCGCGCTGCCCGCGCCGGCCACCGCCGCGCCCGCCCCGGCGGACGGGGGCGCACCGGCGGCCACCGGCCGGCAGGAGGCGCTCTGCGAGCTGATCGCGGACGTCCTGGGGGTGGAACGGGTGGGCGTCGGGGACGACTTCTTCACCCTCGGCTGCAACTCCCTCAAGGCCACCCGCATCATCGGCCGGATGCGTCGCACCCTCGGCGTCGAGGTCACCATCCGGCAGCTCTTCCAGTACCCGAACGTCGCGGACCTCTCCGGCCACCTGCGGCCCGCCACCGCCAAGAGCCGCCCGAGCCTGGGCGGCACCCTGCGGCGGATGGCGCAGCGGGACGGCGAGGGCACCGCACAGGCGGCCCGGCAGATCCGCCAGAACACGAAGGAACAGGTGACGGTCATGCGTGAGAACGCCAAGCAGGACGCCCGGCAGCTCAAGGAGCAGCTCGTCGAGCGGACCCGGGACCAGTACGGGGCGGGCTTCCAGGCCCGGCTCATGGAGGACGTCGAGGAGCGGGTCCGCGCGGGGGTGCAGCACGGGTCGGGCAGGCCGAAGGGGCGGGACGCCAAGGAGACGCAGAAGCTGCTGAAGCGGATGCTGGAGCGGTTCGGCGACCAGGTCCGCGACGCCGGCCAGGACCGCGTCCTGTCGGAGGACGACCTGGCCAAGGCACAGGGTCTGCTGAACACCACGGCCGACTCCCTCTCCGCCCTCTTCCGGGCCACTTCCCAGAAGGCGGGCTGACCTTCCCCTCGTCAGCCCCCCGGCCCCCGGCCCCCCGCGTCCGCGGGGGGCCGGGGGCTTTCCGCAGCTCCGGGTCCGTGCTGCCCGCCGTGCCCGGCGCCGCTCCCGCGCCCGGCCGGCTTCCGTGCCCGGCGCCGCTCCCGCGCCCGGCCGGCTTCCGTGCCCCGCCGGCTTCCGTGTGACGGCACGCGGCTTCCTCCAGTACGCCGGGACGGGGTTCGGCACCGTGGGGAGGGTGGCGGCAGCCGAGGCGCACGGCACAGCGGCGGGGAGCACCCTGGGCTGTCCGCCGTCACGCCCGCGCCGTCCTCCCTCCCCGCCCGCGCCGGCGGGCACCGGCCCACCTCGGGGCGTGGCCCGTACCGGCGTGTGGCGACGCACGGGCCTCGCGTGCCGCACAAACGCCTCCGCCCCCGCCCGGTGTCCCGGGCGAGGGCGGTCGGTGGAGGCGGGTTCGGCCGTCAGGGCCAGCTCCCGTCGTCCAGGTCGTAGGAGGTCCGGCGTACGACGATGTCGCCGATGATGGTGTGGGCGTGGATGTGGACGGCGTCGGAGCGGTCCGCGCAGGCGCCGGGGACGACGAGGTCCAGGGAGCGGTAGACGGTGCCGACGTGCGAGTCGAGGTCGAGCAGGGTCGGCATGCCCAGGGCGACGCCGACCTCCAGCTTGCCGGACGCGGTCTCCAGCACGAGCGGCCCGCGCGTGGTCTCGTCGATGCGGATGTCGCCCTGCGAGGCCCGCGCCTCCACCTCGGCGTGCGCCCGCCCGATGTGGAGGTCGCCGCTGTCCGCGTACACGCGTACGTCGCCCCTGACCTCGCCGATCTCCGAGTTGCCCTTGGTCCGGTTGAGCTGGACGCCCGCCTCGGCGACCCGGATGTGCACGTCGCCGCCCTCGGCCAGGGCCTCCACGTCGCCGTGGGCGTGCGCCACGGTGACGTTGCCGAGGATCGAGGTCAGGTGGAGCGGCCCCGCCTGGTCCACCTCGATGTGTCCGCAGTCGGTGCTGAGCCGGCACTCCCCCAGGCGGCCCACGCACACGAAGTCGGCGGCCAGCGCGTCCCCGCGGACCCGGGAACCGGTCGGCAGCTCGATGTCGATGACCACCGCGCCGCCGCCCAGCGCGAAGCCGCGCGGGTTGGGCGCGCTCACCACGAGTTCTCCGGCCGCGAAGGCGACGCGGGCCTGCTGCGCGGTCGCCACGTCGCGCGGGTCGGAACGGTCGTTCGGACGTACCTCCACCACCGTGTCGGTGCGGGCGCCCGCAGCGATCCGGACGCTGCCGACGTTCAGCTCGATGGTGGCCAGGATCGGTTGAGGAGTCTCGAATTCCGGCATGACGAACCCTTTGGCGGATGGCAAGCAGCCCGTGGACACGCTGGGGCGCCACGGGCTGCGGGGGGGGAATCGGCGGACGGGTGCCGCACCGTCAGTTGGTGCGGTCCTTGTTGAAGTGCTTCATGGCCCAGACGAAGCCGAGCAGCGTGAGGCCGGCGCACCAGGCGACGGCGATCCACGCGTTGTTGCCGATCTCGGTGCCGAGGAGCAGCCCGCGCAGGGTCTCGATCATCGGCGTGAAGGGCTGGTACTCGGCGAAGTAGCGCAGGCCGGTCGGCATGGTGTCGGTCGGCACGATGCCGGAGCCGACGAAGGGCAGCAGGATCAGCGGGAAAGGGGCGTTGCTGGCCGCGTCCAGGGTCTTCGCCGCGAGGCCGAAGGCGACGCCGAGCCAGGTCAGGGCGAGGCTGGCGGCGGCGAGCAGCGCGAGGGCCGCGAGCCACTCGACCGCGGTGGCGTTGGGCCTGAAGCCCATGGCCCAGGCCACCGCGAGGACGAGCGCCATGCTGGTGAGGGTCTGCAGGACCGAGGAGATGACGCGGGCGATGAGGATGGCCGGACGGAAGATGGCCATCGTCTTGAACCGCGCGATGATGCCCTCGGTCATGTCCACGGAGGTGGACACGGCGGTGCCCAGGGAGCCGGTGGCGGCGGTCATGATGATCAGACCGGGCAGGACGTAGTTGACGTAGTCGTCACCGCCGCCGAGGGGGGAGACGCCCTCCCCCAGCACGTTGCCGAAGACGTAGACGAACAGCAGCAGGAACAGGACCGGGATGCCGACGATGGACAGCGCGGTGGTGGGGTAGCGCAGCTGGTTCTTGATGTTGCGGCGCAGCAGGGTGGCGGAGTCGGCGACCGCGTAGGTGACGGTGCTCATACCAGGGCTCCATTCTCGGTGTCGGCGCCGACGGTGCCGGCGGGCGCGGGCTTGCTGGTGTCGGGGGTCTGGCCGGTCAGGGCGAGGAAGACGTCGTCCAGGTCCGGGGTCTTGAGCGTCAGCTCGCCGACGGTGGTGACGTCGAGCCGGGCGAGGACGCTCTGGACGGCCGCGGCGCTGCCGTCGCTCGGGACCCGCAGCGTCATCGAGTCCTCGTCGCGGCTGAGCGGGGTGCCGTCCAGTGCGGCGGCGGCCACGGCGAGCGCGGCGGGGCTGGTGAACCGCAGGTCGATGCTGCCGCCGGGGATCTGCCGCTTGAGCTGCTCGGGAGTGCCCTGGGCGACGAGCCGGCCGCCGTTGAGGACCGCGATGCGGTCGGCGAGCTGGTCGGCCTCCTCCAGGTACTGGGTGGTCAGGAACAGCGTGACGCCGTCGGCGACCAGGTCGCGCAGCAGGTCCCACATCGCCCGGCGCACCCGCGGGTCCAGTCCGGTGGTGGGCTCGTCCAGGAAGATCACCCGCGGGGCGCCGACCAGGGTCATCGCCAGGTCCAGGCGCCGCTTCATGCCGCCGGAGTAGGTCAGCACCGGCTTGCGCGCCGCCTCCACCAGGTCGAACTGCTCGATCAGCCGGGCGCAGCGCTCCTTGGCCACCCGCTTGTCCAGGTGCCACAGCCGACCCATCAGGGCGAGGTTCTCCTCCGCGTTCAGGAAGGGGTCGACCGCGGAGAACTGGCCCGTGACGCCGATGCTGCCGCGGACACCGTCGGGGTCGGCGGCCAGGTCGTGCCCGGCCACCGTCACCCGGCCCTCGTCCGCCTTCAGCAGCGTCGAGAGGATCTTCACGGTCGTGGTCTTGCCGGCGCCGTTGGGACCCAGGAGCGAGAACACCGATCCGGCCGGGATCTCGAGATCCACTCCGTCCAGTACCCGGTGCTCGCCGTACGCCTTGCGCAGACCGACAACCGAAATCGCCGTACTCACCATCTCAATCCTCCTCACTGACTTGCACGCCGTTCAAGTCCTCACCGTAGAGGTGACTTGCACACTGTGCAAGTGCTGATTCGCACCTGACTTGAACTTTGTGCAATCCGAATTTCTGATCTAGCCTGAGCTCATGCCCCGTGACACGCTGACCCGCGAGCAGATCGTGCGCGCAGCCATCGAGCTACTGGACGCCGAAGGTCTCGAGGGCCTGAACATGCGCAGTCTCGGCAAGCGCCTCGACTCGGCGGCCACGGCCGTGTACTGGCACGTGAAGAACAAGGACAACCTCGTCGTCCTGGCCGGGAACGAGGTGTGGAACGAGGTCGGGCTACCCGACCTGGACACCGTCGGCTGGCGCACGGCGGCGGCCACGATGGCGGGTGACCTGTACCGCATGGTCACCAAGCACCCCTGGCTGGTGATGGCCTTCGCCTCGCAGCCCCTGTACGGGGAGAACAAGGCCCGCCACGACGACCACAGCCTCGCGGTCTTCGAGAAGGCCGGTTTCGTCGGCGTGGAGGCCGACCAGGCGGCGGCCACGGTCTTCACGTTCGTGCTCGGCCACTCCATCGGCCTGTCGGCCACCCTGTCGGTGAACCGGCGTCTGACCAATGCCGGCCGCAACGCCCAGGAAGCGATCAGGGAGACGATGGCGCAGGCGACGGAGATCGCGATGGGCTTCCCCCGTCTGCGCTCCCGCGTCGACTCCTATGCCGGCACCGAGTACGGGGCCGCGCCCGAGCACAGCTTCGAGTTCGGCCTCCAGGCCATCCTGGACGGACTCGAGCGCCGGCTCGGCAGCCGATCGCTGCCGCCGCCGGACCGGGCCGGTGCGCAGGACCTGGACCGCGTCCATCGGTGACTCCCGTCGGTCGGTGAGGGGCTGGGCCCTCTGGGTTCCTGTTCCCTCGGCATCTGTCGCCTCGGTACGACCACGACGTTATGGGGTCCGCTTATCGGTGCCTTATCGACGCGGTATCAGGCCCCGGACGTGCGAGGTCCCCGCCGGTGGCACCGACGGGGACGGGAGGGGGGCGCCGCGGGTCAGGAGGTGCGCACCGCCAGGGAACGCACTCCGGTGAACTCGGGCGAGCCGAAGAAGACCGGCGGGACGTCCGGGTCCACCCGGAGCGTCGGGAAGCGGTCCAGGAGCAGGTTGAAGACCACCCGGGTCTCCACCCGGGCCATCGCCGCGCCGACGCAGTAGTGGGCCCCGCGCCCGTACCCGAGGTGCTGGTTCGGGGCGCGGCCCACGTCGAAGGCGTCCGCGTCGGGGAACTGGCGCGGGTCGCGGTTGGCGGCGCCCAGCTGGATGCTGACCATCCGGTCCTTGGGGATCTTCACCCCGCCCACCTCGACGTCCGTCTCGGTGGCCCGGTAGGAGGTGGTCGCCGGGGTGAAGTACCGCATGACCTCCTCGAACATGCTCGGCACCAGCGAGCGGTCGGCCCGCACCCGGGCTGCCTGGCCGGGGAAGGACTCCAGGCAGAGCATGGTGTTGCCGATGAGGATCGGGCTGGTGAGGTGCCCCGCGCCCAGCACCGCCACGGCGAAGTTGATGATCTCGTCGCGGGCCATCGGGCTGCCGTCGAGGTAGCGGAACTCCAGCATCAGGCTGAGCAGGTCCTGCCGGGGCTCCTTGGCGCGCTCGTCGATGATCTCGCCCAGGAAGTCGCGCAGCGGCAGCAGCGGGCCGAGCAGCGAGTCGAAGTACTCCTCGCCGCCCTCGCCGACCGTGCTCATCTGGACGTCCGCGTCCATCGTCTGGTCGACGGCCTTGAACATGTGCCGCTGCTCGGGCGGGGTGCCCAGCAGCTCGCTGAAGAGGATGCCCGACAGGTCGTCGATGAAGTCGCCCAGCAGGTCGAACCGGTCCCGGCCGGCCAGCTCGGCCAGCAGCTCGTCGCCGAGGCCGGTGATCCGGCCCTCCAGGTCCTCCATCCGCTTGGGACTGAAGGCCCGGCCCACCTGGCGGCGCATGTGGATGTGCTCGGGCCCATTCATCTGGGCCATGTCGCCCTTGATGAGCCGGGCCTGCTCCTCGTCCACGTCGAACAGGCGGGTGGAGTCGGCCGAGAACGACTCGGAGTCGTTCAGGACCTCCAGCACCTCCGGGTACCCGGCGACCTGCCACACCCCGAGGGCCTCGTCGAAGGCGACTTTCTCCTCCGGCAGCCGACCGCGCAGCCAGTACTTGTCGGGACCGAGGCCCCAACGGTCCGCGAAGGCGGTCACCGGGCCCCGCCCCGCCCGGTCAGGACGTGCATCGAGCGCACGCCCACCATGTCCTCCGAGGGGAAGAACGTGGTCGGCCGCTCGGGGTCGGTCCGGAAGTCCGGGTAGCGGTCGAGCAGGGCGTTGACGGCTATCCGCCCCTCCAGGCGGGCGAGCCGGGCGCCCAGGCAGAAGTGCACGCCGTGCCCGAAGACCACGTGCGCGTTGGGGGTGCGCTCGGGGCGGAACTCGTCGGGGCCGTCGAAGCGCAGCGGGTCGCGGTTGGCGGCGCTCACCCACGGCAGGATCATCTGCTCGGCCGGGATGGTGACCCCGCCCAGCTCGACCTCGCGGGTGGTGACCCGGGACAGGGTGGCGGCCGGCGGCAGCAGCCGCAGCGCCTCCTCGATCGCACCCGGCACCAGCGAGCGGTCCGCGCGCACCCGGTCCCGCTTGTCGGGCTCGGTGTCCAGGCACGCCATGGTGTTGCCGACCATCATCGTGCTGGTGATGTGCCCGGTGATCAGCAGGACGTTGGCGATGTTGACGATCTCGGTGTCGGTGAGCCGCTCGCCCTCCTCCTCGGCCTGGGTGAGGTAGGTCAGCAGGTCCTCACGGGGGTTCTTCCGCCGCTCCACCACCTGGCCGAGCATGTAGTCGAGCAGCGGCTGGAGGCGCTTCTCCGCGTCGTGGATCTGCTCCTCGATCCCGTCGCCGCCGGCCACGAAGTCGATGCCCGCCATGTTCTCGATGATGTCGAACGCGGCGCCCTTGAACAGGTCGAAGTCCTTGCTGTCGATCCCGAGCATGTCGGCGATCACCCGCACCGGCAGCGGGTAGGCGAGGTCGGCGACCAGCTCGAAGGAGCCCTTCTCGTCGACCGCGTCGAGCAGTTCGCCGGTGATCTTCCGGATGGCGGGTTCGAGGTTGGACACCACCCGCGGGGTGAAGGCACGCCCGATGAGCTTGCGGTACTTGGTCTGCTCCGGCGGGTCCATCTGGGAGATGTCGCCCTGCTGGAACTTCTCGTCCACCTGCACGGCGGCATAGGCGGCCGTGCGGGCGGAGAAGGTCTCGTGGTCACCGAGTACCTGCTCGACCTCGGCGAAACCGTAGACGTTCCACGCGCCGAACGCCTCGCTGAACTCGACGGGCTTCTCGGGCCGGATGCCGCGCAGCCAGGGGCTGTTGGGGTGGAAGTTCCACCGCTCGACGACTTTCGACATGGCGAAGTTGATTCCTCTCGCTGGTGTCCGTGCTCGCTGGTGTCGCTGCGCTACTTCTCCGCGGCCATGGCCGCCCGCAGGCTCTTGGGCCGCAGGTCGGTCCAGTTCTGTTCGACGTACTCCAGGCACTCGGCGCGGCCCGCCGGACCGAAGACGGCCCGCCAGCCGGCCGGCACGTCCGAGAAGGTCGGCCAGAGGGAGTGCTGGTCCTCGTCGTTCACCACCACCTGGAACTGGCCGCTCTCGTCGTCGAAGGGGTTGCTGCTCATATGTCGAATCTCCGTTTCGTCTCCCGGCCGATGAGCCGGCAGATCTCGTCGGCCGACCCGGCGTCGATCAGGTCGTGGTGGGTGCTCTCGATGTCGTACTGCGTGACGGACCCCGTGATGTACGGCCCCCACAGGTCCCCGTAGCGGGCGTCCGGGTTGGGCACCGCGTTGAAGAACAGCGCGTCGCCGTGGAAGACCGGTGAGGTGAACTTGGGCGTCAGCGAGGTGTGGTTGACGATGACCCGGACCGCGTCGTCGAGGAACGCCTCGTGGTCCCCGGAGCCGACGCCGCTGGTGAGGTGCTCGCGGAAGTACTCCCGCAGGGCTGCGGGGGCCGGAGCCGGCTGGGTCGCCAGGTAGTCGCCGGGCACGCTGTCCAGCAGCACCAGGAACGCCACCTCGTGGCCGCGTTCCTGGAGGCGGGCGGCGACGGCCTGGGCGAGGGTGCCGCCGATGGAGTACCCGGCCAGGTGGAAGGGGCCCTCGGGCTGGACGGCCAGGATCTCCGCCACGTAGTCGAGGACCATCTCGTCCAGTGACTCCGGCAGCCGGGCCGCCCCGTCGAAGCCCTTCGCCTGGATGCCGTGGATGGTCCGGTACTGGGGCAGCCGGCCGCCGAAGCCCAGGTAGGGCCAGCAGATGCCGCCGCCGGGGTGCACGAACCACAGCGGCGGCCCGTCGTCGCCCGCGGCCCGGGTGCCGCCGCCCTTGATGGACAGCACCGGTGCGAAGGGATCACCGGACAGCCCCGAGTCGCCCTCCGCCTCCAGGAACACGACCAGTTCGGCGACGGTCGGCGCGTCGAAGACCGCGCGCAGGGGCAGTGCGACGCCGAGGACCACTCCGATGCGGCTGATCAGCCGGGCGGCGAGCAGCGAGTGCCCGCCGCGGGTGAAGAACGAGTCGTCGATGGTGACCGAGTCCAGGCCCAGCACCTCGGCGAACAGACCGCACAGGATCTCCTCACGGGTGGTGCGCGGCGCCCGCCCTGCCGACTCGCCGGCGTAGTCGGGGACCGGCAGCGCCCGCTTGTCGAGCTTGCCGCTCAGGGTCAGCGGCACCTCGTCGATCACCGCGAGCGCGGCGGGCACCATGTGCTGCGGCAGTCGCGCCCGCACCAGTTCGCGCACCTCGGACACCAGCTCCGGATCGCCGGCCCGGTCCGCGGTGGGCACCAGGTAGCCGGCCAGCCGGCGGTCGCCGCCACTGCCGTCCACGACCACCACGGCCTGGTCGACGCCCGGATGGGCCCGCAGCCCCGCCTGCACCTCGCCCAGTTCGATCCGGAAGCCGCGGATCTTGACCTGGTCGTCGGCCCGCCCGTGGAAGACGAGCGCCCCGTCGGCGGTCCACGCCACCACGTCGCCGGTGCGGTACATCCGCTCCCCGGGCCCGCCGAACGGGCAGACCACGAAGCGGGCGGCGGTCACGGTGGGCCGGCCGACGTAGCCGCGGGCGAGGCCGGGACCGGCGATGTACAGCTCACCGGGCACCCCGGCCGGGACCGGCCGGAGCGCCGCGTCGAGCACGTACAGCCGGGTGTTGTGGATGGGCGTGCCGATCGGGAACACCCGGTCCTCGGCGGCCAGCGGGGCGCTCATGGTGGCGCACACGGTGGTCTCGGTCGGGCCGTAGACGTTCATCATCCGGCGGCCGGGCGCCCACTGGGCGACCAGCTCGGGCGACGGCGCCTCACCGCCGACCAGCAGCGAGACCACGCTGCTCAGCGAGCCGGCGGGCAGCGCGGCCAGCATCGACGGCGGCAGCATCATGTGCGTGACCCGGTGCCGGTCCACCGTCGCGGCCAGCGGCGGGCCGGGCGCCAGCTCCTCCTTGTCGGCGAGGACCAGGGTCGCGCCGGACAGCAGCACCGTGAACATCTCGCACAGGGAGACGTCGAAGCTGGGCGAGACCAGCTGGAGCATCCGGCTGCCGGCCCCCACCGCCATCCGCTCGACGTGGGCGTCGACCAGGCTCGCCACGCCCCGGTGGGTGACCACGGTGCCCTTGGGCAGACCGGTCGAGCCGGAGGTGTAGATGACGTACGCGGCGCTGTCGGGGTTGGTGCCCCGGGCCACGCGCGGTACGTGCCCGCCGCCGGACGGCACCCGGTCCACCCGGACCGTGGCCAGGCCATGCCCGTCCGTCACCGCGGCCGCGGAGGCGTCCACCACCGCGAGCCGGGCCCCGGAGTCGGCCAGCATGTAGGCGATCCGCTCGGCCGGGTAGGTGTGGTCGACCGGCAGGTACACACCCCCCGCCTTGGTCACCCCGAGCAGGGCGACGACGAGGTCCGGGGAGCGGCGGGTGGCCACCGCCACCACGGTCTCCGGGCCCACGCCCCGCTCGCGCAGCGCGTACGCCAGCCGGTCGGCGCGCTCGTCGAGTTCCCGGTACGTCACCCGCTGGTCCTCGAAGAGCAGCGCGGTGGCGTCGGGCGTGGCGGCGGCCCGGCGTTCGAACTGGTCGGCGATGGTGCCGGCGGCCGTCGGTGCCGCCGTGTCGTTGAAGCCGTCGAGCAGTCGCCGCCGCTCCTCGTCGGGCTGGAGGGCGACCGCGGCGACGGGCAGGCCCGGGTCGGCCGCGATCCGGGTGAGCACCCGGCCGAGCCGGTCCGCGATGCCCTCGGCCACCGCCGCCTCGAAGTGGTCCTGCTGGTACTCCATGACGACGTGCAGCCGGTCGTCGGCGGCGGCCGCGACACCGAGCGGGTAGTGGGTGCCGTTGCCGGTGCCGACACCGGTGATGGCGATGCCGCCGTTGGCGTCGGCGTCGGCGAGGCCGTCCCGCTCCATCGGGAAGGACTCGAAGACCACCACGGTGTCGAACAGCGTGGTCAGTCCGGCGGTCCGGCAGATGTCGGTGAGCCCGACGTGATGATGGTCCATCAGCGCGCCCTGCCGGTCCTGGAGCGCGGTGAGCACCTGGCGCAGGCTCTGCCAGGGCGACAGCTCCGCGCGTACGGGCAGGGTGTTGATGAACAGGCCGACCATGGACTCCACCCCGGGCACGGCGGGCGGCCGGCCGGAGACGGTGGTGCCGAAGACCACGTCCTGCCGGCCGGTGATCCCGGCCAGGACGATCGCCCAGGCGCCCTGCACCAGGGTGCTGAGCGTGACGCCCAGCTCGGCGGCGACGCCGATCAGTTCACGGGCGGTCTCCGGGGACAGCGGGATGTCGGCCTGTCCCACCCGGCGCGCGTCGGCCCGCACGCTCGTGTCGGTCACGACCAGCGTCGGCTCCTCCACCCCGGCCAGCTCGGTCCGCCAGGCCCGGTCGGAGGCCGCCGGGTCCTGCTCCGACAGCCAGCGCAGGAAGTCGCCGTACCGGTGGGCCCGCGGCAGGACGGAGGGGTCGCCCCCGGAGCCGTACAGCCGCAGCAGTTCGCCCATCAGGATGCTCAGCGACCAGCCGTCCAGCAGGGCGTGGTGGGAGGTCAGCACGAGCTGGGCCTCGTCCGCGCCGGTCAGGGCGAGGGTGATCCGCAGCAGCGGGGGCCGGGCCGGGTCGAAGTGGTCCGCCTCGTCCTCGGCGAGCAGCCGCCGCAGGGCCTCGGCGCGCGCGGCGTCGTCCAGCTCCCGCAGGTCGGCGAGGTGCCAGGGCAGTTCGACCGCGTCGAGCACCAACTGCACCAGCTCGCCCGCCCGGTTCGACACGAAGGCGGTGCGCAGGTTGGCGTACCGGTCGAGCAGCGCCTGCCCGGCGGCCCGCATCCGCTCCGGTTCGACGGCACCGGACAGGGCGTAGACGACCTGCACGTGGTAGGCGTCGTACGAGGTGTCCGCGAGCATCGACTCGAACAGCAGGCCGTGCTGGAGCGGGGTGAGCGGCCATACGTCCGTGAGCGAGGGAAAGCGTGCCTCCCAGCGTTCCAGTTCGCCCTGGCGTACGTCGACCAGCGGCACGTCGGACGGGGTCAGCCCGCCGGCGTCCGGCCGGGCGGCGTGCCGGGCCAGACCGGTGAGGGCGGTGCCCCACAGGTCGGCCAGCTCCCGGACCTCCTCGCGGGAGAGCACGCCGGTCGGGAACCCGAAGCGGACGGCGAGCGCCGGGCCGTCCTCGGTGTCCGTCACCGCGGCGTTGATCTCCAGGGTGGACATCACGGGCATGTCGGCGTCGGGGACGGCGATCAGCTCGTTCATCCCCGGGGTCTGCGTGAAACCGAGCCCGCGCAGATCCTCCGGCATGTCCGTGCCGGCCGAGAACTGGCCCAGGTAGTTGAAGGCGATCTGCCCGGTCGGGTGCCCGGCGAGCACCGCCGCC
>JODU01000035.1 GCA_000720845.1 Kitasatospora aureofaciens
CTTCAGCAGACCCGGTGCCCGGTCGGCGAGCAGGTCGATGACCTGGCTGGTGTAGGCGTGGGCGGTGGACTCGCTGATCCCGAACCCGGCGGCGATCTTCGCCAGAGTGATGTGTTCACGCAGGTACACCAGTGCCACCATCGCGCGTTGGGACGGGCGGAGCTTGCAGCGGCGGTCGCCCTCACGAGTGACGATCAGCATCGTCACCCACTCCACGAGCGCATGCGGCAGGTCGAGTGCGGCAGGATGGATGACCAACGAGGCCCCCGAGCAACGTGATTGAGACGTCAGACACCTCGATCAACAGCCCGGGGGCCTCGTGGCCGTACCCATCATCTGCCGGGTACGGCCACCTGACGTGGAGTGGCGCCGCTGTATCAGCTAACGACTACCTGGGGCTCGCCCGGTGTCTCCGGCTTCTCCATCTCCTCGGCGATCTTCAGTGCTTCTTCGATAAGGGTTTCCACGATTTTCGACTCCGGCACCGTCTTGATGACTCTGCCTTTTACGAATATCTGGCCCTTGCCGTTGCCGGAGGCCACACCGAGGTCAGCCTCGCGGGCTTCCCCGGGGCCGTTGACGACGCAGCCCATGACTGCCACGCGGAGCGGCACGTCCATGCCTTGAAGGCCTGCTGATACCTCGTCAGCGAGTTTGTACACGTCGACCTGGGCTCGGCCGCAGGACGGACACGACACGATCTCCAAGCGCCGCTGCCGCAGGTTCAGCGACTCCAGGATCTGGATGCCCACCTTGACCTCCTCCACCGGAGGCGCCGAGAGCGATACGCGAATGGTATCGCCGATGCCCTCGCTAAGCAGTGCGCCGAAGGCAACGGCGGACTTGATGGTGCCCTGGAAGACAGGGCCGGCCTCTGTGACACCCAGATGGAGCGGGTAGTCACACTCGGCGGCAAGCTGCCGATATGCATTGACCATTACTACCGGGTCGTGGTGTTTGACTGCAATCTTGAAGTCCCGGAAGTCGTGCTCCTCGAACAGAGATGCCTCCCACAGTGCGGATTCCACCAGAGCTTCGGCTGTTGCCTTTCCATACTTCCGCAACAGGCGCTTGTCCAGTGATCCTGCATTGACGCCGATCCTCAGGGATGTGCCGGTTTCCCTGGCAGCCTTAGCGATTTCCGCTACCCTGTCATCGAACTGTTTGATGTTACCCGGGTTTACGCGTACTGCCGCGCATCCCGCGTCGATCGCAGCGAAGACGTACTTCGGCTGGAAGTGAATGTCTGCGATCACCGGAATCTGGGACTTTTTCGCGATCGTAGCCAGGGCATCGGCGTCGTCCTGGGTCGGTACCGCCACCCGTACGATCTCGCAGCCGGCAGCCGTCAACTCCGCAATCTGTTGTAGAGTCGGTCCGATGTCCGATGTACGTGTCGTCGTCATTGACTGCACCGACACCGGTGCGTCTCCTCCGACTGCCACTGAACCGACCATCACCTTTCGGCTGGCCCTGCGTTCGGCCAGCTTGGCAGGAACAGATGGTGCTTCGAGGGAAACTTTCGTCATCGCATAACCCCACACTGTCGTTCCATGACGCCCGTGTTCTTGCGGGCACTGTCGCCGAGACAACGGCGCCAGTGTGGTGAGGGTTCACTCAGGTACTCTGACCTGTCCTGAAATCTGTACATGGGCGATCAAGCTGACGCAATAGCGATCCCGGGCGCGAGTGTCGACCACTCGCGGCGGAGGACGACGTTTTCGGCTTGGTGTTCACATGTAACCCGGGATTCGACATGCTGCGCTCAAACACGGCCTGCCTGGACACTTCGAGGTCCGCGCCTGGCGCGGCTGGCGACACCAAGTCACCGTCGACACTGGTTGTCGGCCGGGGTGTTGAGGGCCGAGCGGGTGCTGCTGGTGGCCGTGTACAACTGCAGGCGATGGTGTGCCGGGTGCTCCAGCGGCTCGGCCTGCTGCTCGCGCTCGAGCCGGTCCGCGCCTCGCAGGACGCCGTCGAGCGGCTGTGGATCTTGGACGGCGCCCTCATCCCGGTCCGCGACCGCAGGGTCGGTGCGTCCTCGCGTAACTACGGGTTCTCGGCGAATGTGCAGGTCATCGTGGACGCCGAGACACGTCTGGTGGTGGCGACCGCCCGTCCGGTGCCCGACAACACGGCAGACGCAATAGCGTGGCGGGAGTCCGCCCTGGTCCAGCACGGCGAAGGCACGACGGTCCTCGGCGACGGCGCCTACAACAACACCGGCCTGATCGTCCCGCACCGCAAACGCCCCGGACGACCTCTGCTGAAGGGCGAGGAGGAGGACAACGCGCAGCATCGCAAGACCCGCGCCCGTGTCGAGCACAGCTTCTCCCGTATGAAGAGCTACAAGATCTTCCGTGACTGCCGACAACGCGGCCTGCCCAGCCCCTCTAGCAGGTCCCCTTGACGTCCTTTAAGACCTGCTGAGGCGCTGGACCGGCAGCCGCACCACCTGCGGCCGACCACTCCGACCACTCACGCCACGGACCGGGGGAGCCCTTTCTGTGAGTCCTTTCGCGCCCCATTGCCAAGGGGCTGGGCGTTGACCGAGGTCAGGCGCGGCGGACAGAGCGTCGTTGCAGATCTCCGCGGGGAACTTGTGGACGGGTTGTCGAGGCCGGAGTGCTAGCACCTTCCTCGGTCATGGAGCGGAGACTGCCGGGCGCTGATTGTGATCTGGTCCGGGTGGTAGGGGGTGCGGAGGTAGAGGGCGCTATGGGTGACCTGGGGAGAGACAGAGACACCCTTCCCGTGATCGGGTTGCGTGGTGTGTTGTGGCTGTTGGTCACTTCTGCCGCCCGACCGAAGGGCAGTCGTTGATTGGCCGCTTCCGCGGCGGTGGTGCCAGGCACAGGGGCGGGTGCGGACAGCCTGGGCAGGGCCGTCTCCTGTCGGGTCGCCGGTCCGCTACCAGGCTGTTCCGGAGTTGCCTCGAGCGGGGAATCCCGAGTGAGCGACTCCAGGTAGGGGTAGGTGAGCCGCGCGAACTCTGACAGAGCCACAGTTCCTGCGCCGGCAGCCTGCCACGAGTCGTTGTCCATCCCGGCACCGACCGCCCAGACGAGTGCGCCAGCCCCGTGGCCCATGAGGCCTTTGTCTCGCTCCTGCACCGCATCCCAGAAGAAACCTGATCCTGCGGCTGAGAACGCGATGGCGCGCGCCACGGGATTATCCGTCATCCCCGCGCCCGTGAACGCAGCCATCTCGGAGACATCAACCAAATCCCTGGCCCAACCAGCTTTGCCTTGCCTATATTTCAGTGCAGCTGAGGTGAGGTTCGCCGCGGCATTCACAGCGGGTCCCAGAGTGAGGGCGATCTTGCTTCCTGTTCCGATTCCGCCCGCCCACACAGCGGTACCGAGGGCATTGACGATGCTCGTTGCCGCCGTCTCGCGATTCGGCCAACTCTCCGCTGCTTTTTCTGCGTTGTACGCAGCGAGATGCCCGAAACCAATGGCGCGATACACGCTATTTACTCTTGCATAACCTCCGGACACCCAGCCCATGGTGGCCGTCAGGGTGAGTTTTTTGGCCAGGTCCCAGAGCTTACTCTTCTCCACGCTCGCTTCGTACTGCGACCCAGCACCGGTCGTCGCGGCCGAAGGCGCGCGACCCTGTGGTGCTCCCGACTCCAGGTCCGGCTCCCGGTCGTCGCCCGCGTGATGTGTTGGGGTTGCGGAGTCAGTCATGAGGGCACCTCTCGCGTTGCTTCTAAGCCAGGATTGCTGTTACCCCGCCCCGGAAACTGCGAATCCGTGATCAGATCACGATGACCACTGCTCGTCTGAACCGGTAGACCTGCAGAGCATCTGTCCCGATACGTCGGCGAGCGTCGGTGGCCGACGCGGGGCATCGGTTCGGCCTCGCACGCACGCTTTCCACGGCGGGCCAGGCGCTGTTCGGACAGGCGACCTCGCGGTGCGGGTGCCGCAGGGAGACTGTGCGGTGCCTTCGGCGACGACGAACGACCCCCCTGACGCAGCCCAGATGAAGCGGATCGCCGTGCCTGCCGCGTCCAGGGCGCAGATCATCGCTAATATCCCCTCTTCCGCCCAGGAGGGCTTCCACAGCGTCGTCTTCGGCGCCAGCCGGGCCGATTGGCAGCGGCATCCCCTGGGTTGCGCCCTGGTTGAGGGTGCGGCCTCCGACCCGCGTGTCGTCCTGCGGGATGCGAAGCGCTCGAGTGGCGGAAATTGTCACGGGTGTAGCCCTTCGCGCCTTCTTCCACGCCAGCAACCGGTCGACCGTCACGGATCGCGTTCCCCGGGTCTGGCGTGGTGTGCCCTTGACCGAGGGCTGGCGCAGCGGCGCTTCCGTGTGGAGCGAGCGCCGCCGCAGCAGCGACGCGAAACAACGGCAACATCACCTTCAACGACATGGAATGGCTGTATTGCGATCAGCACCACCACGGTCTGGTCACGGCGATCCAGGATGACTGGATCACTTGGGTGCAACCCGGTGAACGGCCGTGGTCAGACGATGGGCCCGAACGGGTCGATGGCGTCCACTTTGGGTATTTCCTTCGAGCGGTGGACTCCCGGTTTGCAGCCCGCGAACGGTCCCGTGGGGTTTCGTAGCGCGCTCATGATCGGCCCTAGGTAGTCGCGGTGCCAGTTGGCGGGCCCGGACAACTTCGAACCGGGGCCGGTCAGCTCACCCCAGGCGAGCCACAGTCCATGGAGCTGCGCAACGGCCTCGGGGTGCTCCCACCAGCGGGAGCACCAAGGTTCCGCCGAGGTGGTCTCTCGGCCGTAGACAGGCAACAGCACATGATGCGTCCAGAGCGTCAGTTGTCTCAGCGTCTGCCCATACTCGTCGCCCTCCATATAGAGGATGAAGTGGGGTGGGCTCAGCAGCGATTCTTGGGATGGGTCGGCTTCCCCCTCCATGCCGGCTTGCTGGGTGACCGGGGCGCCTTCAATGGTTGGGTCGATCTCGCCAGCCTCAGTAGACATGGGCTTCCGCTTCTCACTTGTCTCAGACTTCGCCTGTTCAGCGGCCACAACGTGCACGCACCGCGTACGGTTCACCGGCGTTTCGGTCACGTGCCATGCCTCAACACGTGGAGCGCGCCGGGTGAACCGTTCAGATTGCTCACACGTCGTGCCTGCGCAGACAATCCTTCGCCCGAGAGGCATGCTCCATGCCCGTGAGATCACTTTCATCACGTCGATCATTTCAATCGATTCTGCTTGCTTTCCTCCTGGTCGTCGGTGTGTCGGCGGTGACCTTGTTCCGTGGGGAGGAACGCCCCCGGGAAGACCACGTCACGAGTGTCGCCGCCAGCGGCACCGAGCACACCGTCACGCTGAGGAACGAGACGGACGGCACCATCTGGGTCGGCAGTGTGGCCAGTGCAGACGGCTCGTCCCCGCTCGCCGGACTGCCGATGCTGGAGCGGGGCCAGTCCACCACCCTCACCATCCCCGAGCGTGCTGGTGCCGGCCACTGGCGCGGTACCTTCTTCGCCCGCCAGGGCTGTACCGGTGAGCCGGGCAGTACTTTCCATTGCGCAGTCGGTGACTGCGGACCTTACGTCGACCGCTGTGTCACCGGCGAACAACCCGTAAGCCTGGCGGAGTTCAATTTCGACACGGCCGATGCCGCGGCCCCGTGGTACGACGTCAGCTATGTGAACGCGGTCAATGTGCCCGTCACCATCACCCCTGACGGCGTCTCGCCACCAGTTGATGGGGGAGAGTGCGCTGAGATGGGCTGCCCCGGGGCACTCCTGTCCGCGTGTCCTCCTGAGGACCTGGTCAGGGAATCGGGATCGAACAAGCCCCTGGTGTGCGTGAACCCCAATCGGGACGCGAAGACTGCTTACAGCGAAGCGATCACGCAGCAGTGTCCCAAGGCGTACTCGTGGTCCAAGCACGACGCCGAGGCGGGCAACCAGGTCATGCGTCAGTGCAGCCAGTGCAGTGGACTGACCGTGACTTTCCATGGAGGTGACCCTTTCGGGAAGGCTTCCGACGGCCCTGACAAGACCAAGCCCGACGAGACCGGCCAGGGACAGCCACTCAGGCCGGGGGCTTCGCTGTCAGCCCAGAAGGGCGTCGCGCTGAACCCTGTCGGCAATGCCTCCCAGGCACTGGCCGACTCCGGTGCGTCCTGGTTCCATAACTGGGCGTCTTCCAGCGGCAACCTTGCCAAGCCGGGGAGTGTCGAGTTTGTCCCGATGATCTGGGGACCCGACTCGGTCAACGACGCGGAGTTGGCCAGTGCCACTCGGGAGGGTAGGAACCTGCTTGCTTTCAATGAACCTGACCACCCCGGACAGGCCGACATGACCGTCGAGCAGGCCCTCGACTTGTGGCCTCGACTGGAGGGCACCGGTCTGCGCCTGGGAGCTCCCGCGGTTTCCGCCGGCGCCGACAAGCCAGGAGGCTGGCTCGACCGCTTCATGATGGGAGCCTCAGATCGCGGCCTGCGCGTCGACTTCATCCCGGTGCACTGGTACGGCTCCGATTTCAGTTCCAACGCCACCGAGCAGTTGGTGGACTACTTGCAGCGCGTCCACGACCGCTACAAGAAGCCGGTCTGGCTGACGGAGTACGCACTCATCGACTTCACCGGGGGCACTCCCCGCTACCCAAGCGAGGAGGAGCAGAGCAACTTCATCAGCACATCGGCGGAAGGGCTGAAGGCCCTGGACTTCGTGGAACGATACGCGTGGTTCGCCCTCTCCACTGAGACAAGCCCGACCGGCCTCTATTCCGGCAGCAACGCGACTGACAGCGGCCGCGCCTACCGGGAGACGAGCTGACCAACCGCCCACCGAGGGTGCGGGCGGTGCCGTCCCAGCCGGACGGAGGATGCGAATCGTATCCCTTCGACGGCACGGTGGGCAGGCACCGGTACCGGTGCCTGCCCACCGTGCCGTCAGGGGAGTAGCAAGAGGAGTGGGCTGCCCGCAGAGGCCAGGTGTCGGGCCGAGTCGCGGGAGACTCTCCCTCCCCGTAGAAGTGCGCATTGTTCCCCTCGTCGAGTGACGAACAGGGCAGCTCCCGTGCCGTCCTGAGTTCAGCCGACGCGGTATCGACTCTACTTACCTGCTCCGCTTGGTTATGTTGACGTTCCGTACGCTTGAGGGGTCCGCGACCGGGCTGTGTGCACTGCTGCCCGAATCTGTGGCTCCAGTGGTCACCCGACGCTGATGCAACAGCCCCGTCGATTCGGGCAGCAGGGCGACGGCGGCTCGCCCTGGCGGATGCCATGCTGGGGCGGTCCGCTCGTTCTGGGCATCCGCCTCCTCTTGCAGCTCCTCGGGCCGGTTCGGCAGACCGCGGAGCTCCTCTGCAGGGGTCTGGACGTTGTGCCGGGGCAGTACTTGAGGTTCGTACGACGTCTGCTGGAGCTTGGTGAACGGAGTGGTGAGCGAACTGATTGCGCTGACAAGTGCGCCCACACCTTGGAGGCCCTGCGCCCAATGGGGGTCTTTTATCGAGCCGCTCGTACCGATACCATTCATTACGTCTCCGAATGTACCGATTACGTTCATCGCTACATTCAAGGAGTTCACGCCTGGCTGCGCTTGATCGGGGTGGCGGTAGATTCCGTAGGCCTTGGCTGCTTCCGTGGCCAGGTCGTTGATCCGGGCCAGCGCGGTCAGGGCCACGCCGAAACCGAAGACTTTCTGACCTGTCGTGTCGGGAGGCAGGTGGGCGGACTGTGCCAGGGCTCCGATCCCTCTGAGCGCGGGGGGAATGCCGCCTATGACGCCTTCCAAGAACTCGCCGCGGTGTTCCGCGGCCCACCGGGCTGCCGTTCCGGCTTTGCCAGCCGTAGCGGAAAGTATCTTGTAGCCCTCCGCCATGTAGTGCCATGCACCCGTCTGGGGCGAGTACCAGGGCTCGCCGTGCGGATACGACTCTCGGATGGCCGACTGCAGAGTGGGAGCCCCGGTCACGATGTCGGGCCCCGGGGGCCGCTCTGGCAGCGAGTCGAGGTTCTCGAGGGCGAGTTCGACAGTCGATGGAGCCGGCCCTTCGATGCCGCGCTCACTGTTCTCGGGGCGCGTGGACCGTGGGCTGTCAGCTGTAACGATGCTCTCATCGGAGCTGCTGGTTGACGAGGTGGGGGAGTTCCGTTCTGTCTCCTGCATGCCGGCCATGTTGGGTTCCTCTCTTCGATGGCACCCTTGCCCCCGACGAAGGCGCCGGCGGCCGAGGAACACTCCTTCGTGACCGGCGAGCCCCGTGCGCGGAGTGTCAAGTAGAACGGCTCACAGGCGGGAAGAGTTCAGGTGTCATGGACCCTGGGGCGCTCCTGCCTCTGGCCACCAGTACTCACCCGGATCCTCTTCAGACCTCCCTGGTGCCGAGCGTGGTCCGTCGTTCCAGGAACGGGTGGGCGTGAGTGCTGCACGCCTGTCCGTTCCCCGCGGCACCGGCTGTTCGGCGCTGCGGGGACCGGAGAGCGTTTTAGCAGGAGAGGTCGCTCCCGGGATCGACTCCGAGGATCCTGGTGAAGCCTGTGTAGGAGTCCACGCGGCTCTGCACCTCCGCAGGGTACTTCCCGTCGCACTCCAGGGCGCCGTTGATGGAGCGGATCGTCTGGCCGAAGCCTGCACCGTTCACGATGGCGTCGTGCGGTGTCGTCGAGCCGGGGCCGGTCTGTGTGTTCCAGTACCACAGACCGGTCTTCCAGGCGACGGACGAGTCGCTGGCCACGAGATCCGGATTGTGCAGCAGGTCAATGCCCAGTGCATCACCTGCAGCTTTGTAGTTGTAGTTCCAGCTCAGCTGGATGGGGCCGCGGCCGTAATAGGCCGACTGGCCGGATGGGCAGCCGTAGGGCTGGTCGGCGTCGCAGTAGGAAGAGTAGTTGGCCGTGTTCTGCTCGACGATGTGCGCCAGACCGCCTGTCTCGTGGCTGACGTTGGCGAGGAAGGCGGCAGCCTCCTGCTTCTTCACCGTGTCGCTACCGGAGTTGGCGAAGGCGGGGTAGGCGCTCAGTGCCGCTCTCAGGCCGCCGTAGGTGTACACGGGATTGCGGTTCGGGAACATTTGATCGAACTGTGCCTCGCTGACGACGAACTCGGATGCGGGGGCGTCGCTGTGGCGCTCTGGGAGCGGGGCGGGCCTTTCTCCCACGACCGTATCCGTATCGCCTCCTGCGACCTCCCACTTCTCGTTGGCGGCGCCCTGGCAGGGCCACAGCTGAAGGGGCGTGCGGTTCGCGCTGTTGTAGGCGCGTACGTCCAGGCACTTGTTCGCCGCCGGATTGACGATGTCCTTGGCCTGAGTGATCACCCACTGCTGGGCGGGGCTGCCGTTGCAGTCCCAGAGCTGCACGTCGGCCGCGTCGGCCGTGCTGCCGTCCCGGACGTCCAGGCACTTGTCGAGCGCTCGCAAGGTTCCGTCACCGGGTTCGGTCCACTGCTGGGCGGAGGTGCCGTTGCAGTCGTAGAGCTGGACCTGCGTGCCATTGGCGCCGTTCCCATCTGCCACGTCGATGCACTTGCCCGCAAGGCCGGTTATCTGCCCGCTCGCGCTGTCGCCCGCGAGGGTCATCCCGGAAGAGTCAGCGAACAGGAACCCTGCTCCGACGGCGCTCACCGCGAGCCCTAGGGCCGCGCCGGCCCGAATGTTCCGCGCGGTCAGGTTCGCTCTCATGCGTGAGGTGATAGAACTCATGGATGACGCTCCTTGGTCGGAGGTGTTGATGTCGGGCTGAGGACCGCAAGCACCGCAACGGACGCCGAGCAGGAAAGGGTTCAATGGAGGGCGGGCCGACGGGCGTGCCGCCGTCCTGGGCCTGTCTGATGTCCCAACCGGCGAGGCCGAGGAACTTGACGGGCCGTTCGTTGGCGGCTGCGGATGGGGCTCTCATGTGCCTGTCCGGACTTGCCCCTCAGCTCTGCTCAAGCCTGCCTGCTCGGCAACACCCTCATCAGCACCTCCGCCTACTTGTTCCACCGCTTGTTGGTGTTGTTGACTTCCAGCTCCGCGGCTGTCAGGTCGACGTGCAGGGGGATTCCGGGGCGGCTGCCCACTTTGATCAGGAAGTTGCCGAGTCCCGGTGGGTCGGCACGCCGCCCGCTCACGCCGTCCCACGCGGGCGGGGTGGACCAGTCGACCAGAAGACGTCTTTCTGCCTCGGTCAGCTCAACGACCTGGCTGAGCTGGGGCATCTCGGCTGGAGGCAGGCCCGCGCAGATCACCATGCCCGCGCGCTCCACGAAACCCTTCGCCTTGGTGCGGTCCTCCTCCGTGGGCAGGGCGAGGAGGTCGTCGATGCTGTGGGTGATCATGGCGAGGCCGACGCCTCGCTGCCGGTCGAGGCGGGTAAGAGCGTTGACGCGGTCGACCAGCCCTCGGCCCGCCTGGAGGACCCGCCACAGCTCGTCCATGACAAGGAAGTAGTTCCTCTGTGGCTCCAGACCGGCGTCCGCGAGCGCGTGTGCCGCGGAGACCGCGCCGAAGCCGTACGACCAGCAGGACAGGAGCGCCGCCGCCTGGAGCAGGACCTCGCTGTCGTCGATGCCACTGATGTCGAAGCAGACTGGACGGTCCAGCTTCATGGCCTCCGTCGTCGGACGGGCGAAGGTGCCGCCCAGACGGCCGTCGACCAGCAGGGCGGTGAGCGACGCCTCCAGATTCTCGGTGATGTCCCGGTAGCGGGTGATGTCTCCGCGGTCCAGCGCCACTGAGCGCACCGATTCCGGGGCGTCCTTGATGACCTGCACCAAGTCGCCGAGGACCGGGACGTCCCCTTTTGTGTGCCGGTCGTCCAGGACGTTCAGGGCCGCCGAGAGGATGGTCTCCTCACGGTCCGTCGGGGGCGCCGAGCGCAGAATGGTCACCAGCGCGGACACCATGTGCAGGCGGCGACCGTGGATGTCCGCGAGGAGGCGGTGGCGTGCTCCTCCGGTGAGGCGGGCGGCGGCCTGGATGGATTCACCGGGATCCAGGACGTTGAGGTTGCCCCGGCCCCTGCCCAGACTGATGACCTGGCCGCCGATAGCCCGGATCAGGTCCGCGTAATCCGGTTTGAGGTCGCCGAAGATGAGAGGGTGCACGCCATAGCCGGACAGGCCGAGGGCCATGCGGCGTACGACAGTCGACTTGCCGAGACCGGGACGGCCGAGAACGAACATTGAGGGGTTGGCGAGCAGACCTGTGCGCATGAACCACGACACGGGGTCGCAGCACACCGTGGCCCCCGAGTCGAGGTCGCGGCCCAGTGGCACCCCGACCATCGGCGTGCCGGCTCCGGCGCCGAACGGCCACAGGCCACAGACTTGTACAGACGTGCCCCGCCACTCGGGAGCAGGGTCGACGTAGCCGACCATCCCGCCGCCGGGCCCGGTCCAACCCCGTGGGGTGGAGTGGGGCCGACGGCTCTCCTTGGTTGTGCGTACCACTTGCGTTCTCCTCCTCATGCGCTACATCGCGTCGCGTACCGTCTGCGGCAGCGCCGTGTGCAGTGGCAATACCAGTCCGAGGGGCAGCGCCGCCGCGAACGCCGCTGCTTGGGATCCGTAGACGGGCCTTACGGCAATACGGGCGGCCGGCGCGAGGTTGTCCACGGTGGCGGCTGCTTTCGTCAGTTCCTCGGCGGAGCTGACGGTCGCGGTGATCAGCAGCCCGAAACGGATCACTCCGTGGCCCTGAGCCTGTTCCTCGGTGGTCCTGCGTGCCGACGCGACCTCCGCATCGTCGCGTGCTTGCCCGATCTGCGACTGCTGGGCGTTGAACAGGGCATTTTTGTAGTCCTGTTGGACGACACGCGCTCCTTCGGCACGGGTGTGCGGCCGGTAGAGGAGAGTGACCCGCTTGCGGGCGATGTCACGGTTGGGCTGGACCAGGCCGGTCAGGACGTTGGAGAAGACCTCGCCCTGCGGGGCCTCCGTCATGGCCCAGGTAATGCTGAAGGCGCCGTCGTGGCGGTATTGACCCCAGGTCTCCTGAGCTGCCATGGGTCCGGCCTGGTCCCAAGTGAGGCCCGTGCCGCCCGTTGCCCTGGCCTCCTCAACCAGGGATGCCACGGTTGGGTCGTAGGCGACGCGCACCGCCTCGGCGAGTTCGGTCGCGGTCATCGGTACGGCGGTTCCGGCACCGGTCATGGCCAGTCCCGCGGTCAGTCCCGGCAGGCGGGTGCCGATGTGCAAGGCCATGTCCTCGACACTGCGGCGGGACGCGCCGGGACGGGCGGCGCCTGAGTATGTCAGTGCGATGCGTGTGGTGATCTGTGCCGAGCCCGCTGGATAGGCGGACAGCACCTCCCGCAGCATCGCCCCGGCCAGTGGAGGGGCATCGGGCACCGCGTTGGCGGTGATCTCCTGCTGGAGTCTGAAGCCTGAGTCGGGAGCGGTTTCCACGGTGACGCTCGCAGCAACGAGGTCCGGCTCGCTACCCAGCGTGGACAGCCACTGGCCCCAGTGGGCCACCCAGGTGTCGACCTGCTGTTCGTCGACGAGGGCCGCGCCGTCGGCATCGCAGGAGATGACGGCGGTATGGTGCCCGGTCGCCGGGATGGTGATCACGGCGAATGGACGTCCGTAGCCGTCCTGCGCCTCCGTCAGCACGGACTCGGCAGCCAGACCTGGCAGTCGGCACCTGCCGTGGCCGGACCGCCCGAGCGGGCCGGAGCGGTACAGGTGACCTCCGGAGGAGGTGGTGCGCCACCAGGCCAGGCGGACGGCGCCGCGCTGCATCAGGGTACGGCCGTGTCGGTCCTTCACGGCGAGCGGGACCGTGAGCACTCCCAGACCGGCTGCCAGGGCGAGCGCGACCCATATGGAGATCAGCGTGGCCAGGACCACGGCGACCAGCCCCGCAAACAGCAGCATGGTCGCTCCCAGTGACAGACCGCGCAGGCCCGAAGTGCGGGGCTTGCGGAAGTTGCCGTAGGTGCGGGGATGGTGTGTTTCACTGCCTGCCACGAGGCTTCTCCAGTTGGGCGTCGTCGGAATCATGGTCCGGTACCGGAACGGGGGACGCCGGGTCCTCCCGTTCTTGCGGGTGTGTCCGTCCGGTATCCGTTGGGCGGGCTCGGCCGCCCAAGGCGCTTTCGGCATCCGGTACTCCGCGTGCCCCCTCCGCGCCACGCGCGGGCACCGGCACCGGCACCGGTCGGGACGCGCCGCCCGCGCCGGCGCCGCCCGGCACCTCCCGGCCGACTGCTGCGCCCGACACCGACCGGCCGGCGGCCAGGTTGCGCAGGTGCGGTACGGGCAGTGCCCCGGTGACCGCCGTCTGTCCGCCTGCTCCCTCGGATGGTCTGGCCACGCGTCCCGCGCCAGAGGTCGCCGCCTGCACGACGGGGGAGGCGAAGCGCAGCAGCGCCGGCAGGGTGAAACAGGCCAGGACGATCAGTACGACCCCGGACACCATGGAGACGACCTCGTTGTCCTGTCTCCGGCCGGTCATCGCGAATGCGGCCGCATACACGACCGCCGCGGCCGGCTTGTAGAGCACGAAGGCGAGCAGCCAGCTCACGGACTTGCGGAACCACGTGCGCCCGCCGGCTGTGGAACTGGCAGCCGCCGACAACGGCAGCGTTCCGGTGAGAATCACCAGCACGGCTATGCGGGCGATCATCAGCGCGATCTGGCCCAGACTGCTCACGGTCACCAGAATGGCCATGATCAGGACGAGGAACGACGAGTCCGTGCCGCCCAGAGCCAGCATGGCGGAAGTACGTTCGTCGAACTCGGCAAGACAGCTTTCCACGGGAATGCCGGTGGCGCTGATCTGCCGGCATCCAGTGGACCGGTCGATGATCCACACGCTGAACTTGTCACTCGCCACTGCCAGCAGGTTGACCGCAGCGACGCCGGCGGAGGAGACCACCACCAGGTTGAGCAGCCCCTGGAGGGCCTGCCGGGCGGGCTCGCCACGGCGTTGCCAGGCCAGCTGCCCGGCTGCGATGAGCAGGCACAGCACTGCCGTGAAGGAGGTGAACCACAGCGTGGAACCGCGCAGGAAGGCTACCGGGCCGCTGTCATCGGCCAGGTCGGGCACGCCCAGATCCATCCAGGCACTGCCGAGTGCCTTCACGGTGGTGCTCGCTGCCTGGGCAGCGCTTTCTGCGATGTCGTCGAACGCGCTGCCGCCGAGATCCTTGGCTGTGGTGCCTGTTCCGTTGCCCACGCAGTGGCCACCGACTGTCGGGGCCACCCATCCGAAGTCACAGCCGGCCATCACAGGCCTCCCCACTCGACGTATCCGGCGAGGGAGTCGACCGGGACAGGTGCTGTGGGGGCGGCCGGGTATTCCAGCTTCCAATCGTCGCGCTGCCACAGCACGGTCGTGGTGGCGGCCTGCATGCGACCGTCCGGGAACCGCCAGACGGTCTGGAGCACCGCTGTGGTCTCGCTGTAGGTGACGAACCTGAACCCGGCGATCTGCCCGTGGGCACTGTTTTCCTGGTTGGGTGACGCTGTCTGCTCCGCCTTGGTCCGCTCGGCGACATAGGCGTCGCGGCCCACGCCGACGGTCTGGGTGCGGGTCACCGAAGCCCAGTCCTCGGCGGCCAAGTAGCGCACGCTGATCTGGGTGGTTGCCAGGAGGGCGCCGACCGGGGTGCGCGCATAGCAGCGGGCCACGTCTCCGTTTGTCACCGCCGGGCCTGCCGCCTCGGAGGAGGGCAGGGCAACGGCGTGGTACAGGGCCCAGGTCACTCCACCGGGTGCGGCGTCCGGCACGTTCTGCCCTGTGTCGACCAGTGCTGGGCAGGACGCTCCGCTGCCGGTCGATGCGGGGCGCGGCGGGCCGTCCGTGTGGGCGCTGGAGGCCTGCGGCGTGGTGTCGCCGGTGCCAGAGCCGCTCGGGCCGAGGGCGACCGCCGCTCCGATGACGGCGACGAAGCCGACGAAGGCGGCGGCGAGGACGAAGCCACCGCGCAGCCACGGGCTGCGCGGCTCGTCGGCCGCGGCCCGGCTGGCGGGCTCTGTCATGATCGCTCCCTCATGCTCAAAGGTTCTGGGTGATCGACTGGGGGACTGCCGGGCGCCTTTCGCTCATCAGATCAGCGCGCCGACGATGCCCGAGGCGGAGCCGACGAGCATGCATGCCCCCAGGACGAAGCTGAGCCCTCGAGCATGTTCGCGGCTGCCTCCCCGCGAGTGGTCGATCGCCATCCTGGCGGCGACGCTCAGGATGCCGCCGACGCACAGAGCGGTGACGCTCCAGGCCACCCATCTCAGTACCTTGAGCAGGTCATCAGCGCCCGGCGGCGCCTCTCCACCGCCGACATCCGGTACCCCCGAGGGTTGCGGAACGGCTGCGGTGAGGCGGGCGAAGTGGGCTGCGTATGGTGAGGCGTCCGACAGAACGGCCGCCAGCAGGCTGGACAACGCGGTTCCCCTCTATGCGGGTTGGGTGAGTCGTGTCAGATCGTGCGCGAGCGGTGCGCATTCCTTCGGCTGGTGCGACGAGGGCGGCTCACCGAGCCGCCAGGCTTCGACCCACGGAATCTGCCACAGCCGGGGCACCGCACCGGAGACGAGCCGCACCAGGTCCTGCAGGATTTTGGGGCGCCGACCAGGTGCGTCGGCGACGACGACCAGGCCGAGCAGATCGATGCCGGTCACCATTCCTGACGCCCACTGCTGCGCGGCGCTCTGTGCGGCCTTGAGCCCGCCGGCGCTGGAACGGGCGACCAGCACGACGGAGTGGGAATGCGAGGAGGCGGGCCAGGCGCGCTCTGCGTCCCGGCCACCGGGTACGGCCTGTTCCAGCGTGCTGACCCCCGCGCCGCCGTGCACACCAAGCCACCACCAGGTCCGACCGGAGCCTGGGTGCGCTCGGGCGACGGGCAGTGAGCGCTCGGGCTGTGGAACTCCCGCACCCTGAGGAGCTCTCGGGCCCGTGAGCTCCGCCAGCGTGGCCTGAACCGTTCCTTGCGGTTTCCCGTTGGTACCCCCCGCAGGGTGCGGCGCCGGCAACCAGGGATTGACGACCGGTACATCCCTCATCACGGCACTCCCTCCCAATATTGGATCAACCGGGGCGAGTATACATAAAAAACATTATCGAAGCACAAATGATGAAACATCAAAAGCGCGACGAATAAGGACACTTCGCGCCTATTTCGTAATGCCGTGCTTCTCGGATTCCATAACTCCTGGGGGTTGAACATGAGGGGCCACACCACGCGGCCGAGACCGGCGCTGCTGGTCATGGTCTGTGGCGCGCTGGTACTGCTCGGTTCCCTGGTCGGCTTGGCCGTACTGGGAGGTCTCGAGAAACGGCAGGGCGCCGCCAAGATGGGACTCGTCACCACCCTCAACGCCAAGCCCGTACCGACCGAGTTCGTGCCGTGGATCGAGCGCGCCGCACAGCAGTGCGCGGAGGTCAGTGCGCCGTTGCTGGCCGCGCAAATCAAGGCGGAGTCCGGCTGGAACCCCACCGCGGTCAGTCCCGC
This sequence comes from Kitasatospora aureofaciens, assembly GCA_000720845.1. Lineage (GTDB taxonomy): Bacteria > Actinomycetota > Actinomycetes > Streptomycetales > Streptomycetaceae > Streptomyces. The sequence goes on from JODU01000035.1 coordinate 16,381, forward strand.
CCAGGCCCAGGGACTGAGCCAGTTCATCCCCAGTACGTGGGCGACATGGGGCGTGGACGCCGCGGGCAAGGGCGGCAGCCCCCAACCGGACGGTGTGGCGGACCCTTTCACCCCGGGCGACGCCATCATGACTCAGGCCCGCTACGACTGCTGGCTCGCGGACAAGGTCAAGGACCTCGGCATCGGCGGCGACCCCACCCGGCTGATACTCGCGGCCTACAACGCGGGCCCGGGCGCGGTCCAGCAGTACGGCGGCGTACCGCCGTACCCGGAGACTCAGGCCTACGTCACCCGGATCATCACGTCGATGGCTGGCTTCTCAGCCGAAGCCTCGGCTGAGGACGGCAGCGCGTTCGGCGACCGAGTAGTGGCAGGCGCCAAGGAATGGCTCGGCACACCGTACTCATGGGGTGGCGGCGGGCCAGAGGGCCCCGGACGGGGGTTCGCGCAGGGCGCGAACACCGTGGGCTTCGACTGTTCCAGTCTCGTTCAGTACGCGGTCTACCACGCGAGCGGTGGCCGCGTACTGCCGCCACGCGTATCCCAGCTCCAGGTCACCGCGGGCGAGGCTGTGCCGCGCGAAGAGCTGCGGCCCGGTGACGTGATCGGCTTCAACCTGGGTGGCAGCTACGATCACATCGGCATTTACCTAGGCCGCGGGCAGTTCATTCACGCGCCGAAGACCGGGGATGTGGTCCGGATCAGCAACCTCAACGACCCCTATTACGCCTCAAAGCCTCAGAAAGCGAGGCGCTTCGGATGACTGTCCCCACGATACGCGCCGCCGCGGCAGCCGCGACGGCGCTGGCGGTAGCCCTCGCTGCGAGCGGCTGCGCCTCCGGCTCCGACTCCGGACCCGGCTCCGACTCCGGCGCAGTGACGCGCGGGCACTCGTCGCCGTCGCCGCCCGCCGCGACCGGAAGCGGGCCATACCCCACTCCCTCCGATGCCATCGAGGCCGTGCCCCTGCCCGAGAGTCTCCGGGCTACGCCCCGGGGGAATGCCTCCCCGCCGGACACCATCGACCACACCGATGCCGACGCCGTCGGCAGAGGCGTGCTCACGATGATGTGGACTTTCGACACCACATCCGACACCGCACCGTTCGACGCGAGTGTGCGTGCCGCGCAGACGGGTTGGCTGACCGAGGCGTATGCAGCGCTCCTACGCACGCACCGGCCCCGTGCGGTGCCCGGGGCCCAGTGGCAGGAATGGGCCAGTCACCGGGCCCACACCACCGTCACCCTGCACAAGGCCGAAGACGCCGCGAAACCGGCCGACACCGCAACCGAGGCCTGGCGGCAATGGGTGGTCACCGCTACTCCGCACGGACGCGACCACTGGACGGCTGAACCCGTCACTGCCCTCGCGTACGTGCGTCTTATCCGCAAGGACACCGGCACGGCGTGGCTGGTCGACAAGGTCTTGACCCGGTAGCGGGTGCCAAGGCTCAGACCCGAGGCCGCACAGCCGCGCATCCGGAGGAACGTCACATGCATACGACCCATGCACTCGCACAGGTGCCGGCGTGGCCGGTCTACGTGTTGACCGCGCACGAAGACGGCCATTTCGTGGCCTCGGGGCCGCTCGTACCCGCCTCCAGGCACCTCACCCGAGCCGCAGCCGTCGGCACGGTGGCCGCCGCGGCCGCCCGGCTCGGCCGTCCAGTGCGGGCCCAAGCCACAGAGCAGAACGGCACCGTCTGGAACCTAGTCGTCTCACCTGACGGTGCAGTGGGGGAGCTTCCCGGAGGCGGGCACCACACCAGGGCGCTCAGGGGGCGTGACACGAAGTCTCCACCCCGATCCGCGGATGCGGCCCCAGAACCGGAACAGCAGCCGGAACACGGTGCGTACGCCGAGCCTCTGGCCCTGGTCGCACAACATCTTGAGGCCGGCCGCGAAGCACAGGCCGCCGCGCTCACCGTACGGCTCGACGAGGAGGCCGCCGACCGCTTGGGAGTCTCTCACCCCGATGCCCTGCACATCCGTGAGGTCCGGGCCCGCGTCACCGCCCTGGCCGGGGACGTTCTCAACGGCGTGCGGCTGTCCCGGGACGTCGCCGAGCGCTGGCACCACCGGGGCGAGCATGAGCGGGCCGAGGCTGCAGCCACCTACGCCGAAACACTGTGGATGGGCATCACCGACGTGGACACCGCGCTGTCTGTCGGCATAGCACTGGTCCGTCTGCGTCACCAGATCCCGGGAGAGAGCGGCGGAGCGCTCGGTGCAGTGCTGGAGCACCAGGCCTGGCTGACTTCTCTCCGTGACCAGAGCCGGCCACAGCAGCCTCGTCCAGTGGCACCGGTTCTGCCCGGGCGGGGACCGGCCAACCCGGCACGGCTACAGCGTTCCGGCCCGTCCTGGGAGCGCCCCGCGCAGGGCACCCAGGAAGCGACGTGAACGGAGAAGCCGGACATGTGTCACGCGGCGGGGGAGTGCGCCCAGTCGGGCTTTCCCTCGGCCCCCTCGCCGGCGGTCTCCGCGATACCCAGGGCCGCGCGCAGCGCCCGCATCGCATGGTGCAGACGTGACTTGACGGTACCCGGAGGCACGCCGAGCACGAGAGCCGCCTCGCGTGACGATCTGCCGGTGTAGTAGGTCTCGTAGAGCACTTCACGGTGTTTGGGCGACAGTTCCCGGATCGCCTCCTTGAGGATTATCGAGGACAGCATCCTGTCGACGCCGTCGGGCCGCGCCAGCAGTTCCTCCAGCCATGCGGCGCCGTCGATCTCCCGCGGACGGGCCATGCGCAGCCGGTGCTCATCGATGACGATGTTGCGGGCCACCCGGAACAGCCATGGCCGCAAGTGCTTGCAGTCGCCCAGGTCCTGCGTGCGCCAGCATCGCAGCAGGGTCTCCTGTACCACGTCTTCGGCCCGGTACCGGTCCCCGCCCAGCAGCCGCACCACGTAGGTGAACAGAGAATGCGCCTGTTCGTCATATAGCGTGCGCATCGCGCGCTCCCGTGCGCTGACCGCCCCCGAGGAACCCATTCCCGTCCAGCTCACGATTGCTCCCTCGTTCCGTGACCACATGGGTCAGTCCGTGAGGCCGGGTTTAGCGACCTTGCTTCGTGGGGAGTCTCACGACGGGAATTACACGTCGAATTGACGTTCTATGCATGACGGGAGCGGTGGCTTCGTAGCCGTTGAGGGTGGAGGTCGCGGCGACCAGAGCGTCCGCACCCTGTGCTCGTGCTCGCAGCCCCTTCGTTGACCTGTGCCTCTTCTCAAGCAGCGCCTGTTCGGTGGGCGGCCGCAGCAGCAGCCAGGGTGTGTATACGGCGATTGACGCCGCGCAGCAATACAGCATCCTGGGCGGACGATTCGCCCCGCTCCGCGAGAACGGACCACACGGTGAGCAGGCTTCGGCCGAAGTCGACAGCCCACGGCATGTCGTCGGCCAACTGCCAGGCTGCGACGGCACGCCTCAGTTCCTCATGTGCCCGGCCGTCGCCCATGTCGCCGCGGAACCGAGCAAGTTCAAGGGACTTGGTCGCCGCGAATCGGTGATTGCCGCTTCGGTGGGCCACGAATGCTTCCAAGGCGTGTGCTTCGAGCGTCTGGGGATGCCCGGCGCCGAAGGTGCGCTCGGTGATCTTGCCCAACCGGAAGGCGAGTGCCATCGCGCTCTCCAGGTTGCCGGTATCCAGCGCCGACGAGATCTGCCCGACGAGGTCTCCGAACTGCTCCGGTACTGCCGGGGCAGGGGTGTCCATCCCGGTGGGGGAGGCTGTGGACGGCAAGACGTCGGGGGCCGGTGAGGCATCGGTCGCGCCACTGGCCGATGACGGGGTGACCGGCGGCGGTGACTGCGGTCCGACGTGCAACGGTTCGAGGCCGGGCCCCGAGGCAGCGAGGCCCAAGTCCGGTTCCTGTTCTTCTCCCTCGTGCCGCAGGACCCGGCTCGACCCATCAGGAGCGACTTCAACGTGTGTGGTGTACCCCTCCTGCCTGTCATGGATCGCCGCTTGCACAGGCTCGCCCCGCGCCTGCGCCTGACGGTGCATCGCGTCGAGGACGGCGACATGCACCGGTTCGCCGTCCGGTACGGGGAAGCCGACGCCGTCGATGACCGCGCTGCCGTCACCAAGGATCAGTACCTCGCAAAGGAGCAAGGGCTGCATCGTCGTGTTCGTGTGATCTGGAAAGTTCTGCTGTTTGCCGCGGCTGCGTCTACCGAGCATGCGATGACTCCTTGCCCTGATGCCTGTGGTTGTCATGACTCAGGTTTCCGGGCTCCGCTGGGCCACGGTGGCGAGGTCATGCTGGGGTAGTCCTCTCCGTCCTTCGCCAGGGTGCCGGCGTAGTACGGGAAGGACGCCCGGATGGCTGTGACGTAGCCCTTCGCGGAGGCTCCCTCAGTGCCTTCCGGGAGCCCACCGGCCTGCTCGATGGTCTCGAACCCGATGTCGTAGGCGGCCAGGGTCAGATCGAGGGGGTCCCCCTCGATCGCGCCGGCGTCGAGCTGTGTCCCGACGTCCTTGCTGAGTGAGCACATGTACCTACCCTGCGCCATGATCGAGTCCTCAGGATCCATGGCCGAGGTCTTGTCGTTGTCGTCCTCGTCCTCACCGAACTCCTCGAACTTGTCCGGTGGCAGCTGTGAGATGCCCTCCTCCCCGTCGTCTCCGACGAGAGTCCTGTTCCAGCCGGATTCCAGCTGGATCTGGGCAGCGATGACGACGGGACCTATCTGCGTGCACTCCGCCCCGGCCTCGCGGATGGTCGTCGCGAGGTCCGAGGGCACGCTCGTGGAGTACAACTCCTCACGCCCGTCGCCGTTCATCACCATCGAGACCTCGTCCCTGGCCCCACTGCCGCCGTGGTCGGTGCCGCAGAAGTTGAAGATGTCGCAGAGGAGCACAAGGGGCCAGAAGAAGAAACCGATGGCGCAGACGATGAGCGTGGCGGCGATGAGGAGCAGGATGATCAGCGGAGAGAGAAGGCAGCCGACCGTCCCGCCACTGAGACCGATCCACATGAGCAACTGCTGCGTCCCCGACCCACCGGAGGAGCCGGAGTCACGTCCACTCGCCACCAGTCACGCTCTCTTTCACTCGACCCTCGACCCACAGTGCGGCGCCCGCACGACGCGGGCGGGCAGAAACCTTGAACCAGGCCACCCGAATTCCCGTAGTGGCTGCCCGACGGATCACCGCCGGCTCGCACGCCCCAACGGCCACAGCGACCAATCAGTTCAAAGCGGGATCCGTCGTCCTAGCAAACCAGGCAAAACGAGGGAAGGGGGACGCACATGGGTATCCCGCCGACGGCATCCGCCGACTCGCGGATGTGGGTCCGGGGACCTACCGCCCGTCCGGCTGATACGGCGCCGATGGGACCGCCAACTCCCGTGCCGGCACCGGTCACGCCCGCGCAAGGCCCGACTCCGCAGGCGCAGGACGCTCGGCTGACTCCTCCCGCGAGCACGGCACGGACCGGCTCGTCGTGGCCCTCCGCACCGTCCGAGCGGGTGCCGTTACAGCACAAGGGCCACAAGGTCTCTTGGGTCAGCGCGCACGGTGGATCGGGCGCGAGCACACTCGCGCGGGTGCTGGGCGGCGTGGACGTGGGTCGTCGGTGGCCTGTTCCCGGCCGGGGCGAACCGGGCCAGGTACTGCTCGTCGCACGCACTCATGCCGAGGGCATGCGCGCAGCGTCCCAAGCACTGAACGCGCTGCGGCTGGGAGACCATCCCGCGGGGATTCAGCTCCTCAGCGTCGTACTCGTCGCGGACGCGCCGGGCCGCCTGCCGCGCAAGCTCGGCCAACGCGTGCGCGTCATGCGTTCGGCGGCCAAGGTGTACCGCGTTCCCTGGGTGCCGGCCTGGCGCTTCGGCGAAGAGGTGGATGCACCGCCCAGGGAAGTGCGAGCCCTGGACAGACTTCTCTCCGGCTCGACCGGACGCACGGGGAGACCTCGATGAGTCTGGTGTCCGGATCGATCCCGGAGGAAGTCATCGATCCAGATGACTTCGCCCCCGCAGGCGAGTTCGATCCGACTCGGCACGGGGGCACCGAACTGCTCGGCTACCTCTCCTGGGCGGTGACAGCCGCAGCCGTAGCAGGCCTGCTCACCGTCGGCATCCAGATGGCCATGCAATTGCGGCGCGGTGAAATGGGTGAGGGGGCAACTTATTACCGAGGAGTGGTTTTCGTCCTCGGTGCCTGCATCATCGGTGCCACTGCGGGACCGATTGTTCAATTCGTCATTGTGCCGTGGCTGGCCAAGTAGCCGTGACACGACTTGAAACGGTGTGGCTCCGTTCTTCGTGCTGTAATGCAGCACACTCTTTCTGAATCTTTATCGAACCGGAGAAATTCGTGAAGGACACCCTCCTCTCTCTCTACGTGAATGGCAACATCCACCTGGCGGCCGGTGATACCAGCGACGTGCCCGATGTGGACAGCAAGGCGCCAGGTGAGCTCAATGACGCAGTCGAAGTCGTCCTCGGGATCGCTGCGTGGGCCGGAACCGTGGCCGGGGTGGTGGGGATTCTGGCCACCGGCATCATGATGGCCGTGTCCGTGAAGCGTGGTGAATCCTCCGAACACTTCAGCCGGCTGGGCATGGTGTTGGGAGGCTGCATCCTCGTGGCCGCTGCCGGTCCCACGGTCACCTTCTTCTTCAAGAATGCCTAGGGACGCGCGGGGAGCAGGATCAAAATGTTCGGTGCGAGACGGAAACAGGCGCCCACCGACGGGCCGTTTTACAAACAGCGAGGCTGGCTGAACGCGGCCGGTTTCCTGGCGTTCCTCGTGACCATGTCGCTGGTGGCCTTTGCGATGGACGACGGCGAAGCTGCTGAGACCAGCACGGCTCCCGGAAGGGAAGCCCTCGCAGGGATCAGCGGTCCGCTGTCCCCAGGCGATCCCCAGCAGGCCCGGCGAGGCCCCGGCGGGCGCCCGGAGAACTGTCGCACCGACGACCGCAACACTGCGCAACCAGTTGCCGCGCCAGCGGATGTGCACTGGAAGAAGCTCGCCGCCGACATGGTGCCCACCTCGACGTCAGCCGGGCCCCTCCGGACCGACACGGGGGCATGGTGGTGCTTCGCGCACACACCCTTGGGGGCCGTGCTGGCGGCGCACATTATTCCTGTCCAGATGGAAGGCCCCGCCTGGCGTACCGTCGCGGAACAGCAAATCGCGCCGGGGGAGCCGCGTGACAGGCTCGTCGAGACGAAGATGGCCGACGATGAGACCCAACCGAAGAACGGAGCCATCGAAAGATTTACAGGCTTCTCCGTCGCGTCGTACTCGAAGAACGCCGCGGTGATACGTCTGCTCGTCGCGTCCCCCCTCGGCGGCAATCTCTCGATGTCGGTATCCATTCGCTGGCGGGAAGGCGACTGGAAAGTGGAGCCTCAAGACGACGGTTCTCTTTATTCGCCAGCGAAAACAGCGACGCCCAACGACTTCGTCCTATGGGAAGGTTGACATGTACCTAGCCGCAGGCAACGGTTGCGGAGGTGGTATCGACTTCCTCGGGATGTTCGACGACCCCATCGGTGAGATGATCCGGATGGTCGCCAAACTAGCGGTGAGTGGCGCCCTCGAAATATTCGAATCAAATGGTGACGTAAAGTCGAATGACGTAGCCGCATCAAATGTGATCAGCGGTCAGATACGATGGCTCGTCATCTACCTCTCGATCGGATCGCTCCTCTTCGCAGCCGTCAAGATGGCCTTGGACAGGAAAGCCGATGCGGGCCAGACCGCCTTGAAAGGCGTCGTGCGCGTCGTCGTAGTCAGCGCGGCTGCTAGCACCGTGATCAGCACATTCGCCGTCCTCATGGACGACTACTCCGGGTTCCTGTTCGGCCGGGCCCTTGAGGAGCTGCTCGCGGGTATCGACTGCAACGACGAGATCCCCAACATGCTGCTGCTGATCATCGGAGCGCTGCTGATCATCGCCGGCATCATCCATGTCATCCTCATGTACATTCGGCTCGGCGTGATGATCATGCTCATGGGGACGCTGCCCCTGGCTGCCGCGGCGTCTGTCACGGACTGGGGCGGCACGTGGTGGCGGAAGCACCTCGGATGGATGATCGCGTGGCTGCTGTACAAGCCGACGGTTGCTCTGGTCATGTACTCGGGCGCTGTCATGATCAACTCCGCGGGCGGCGACAAGGTTGACACGCAGATCGCGGGAATGGGTGTGCTGCTGCTGTCGGCCATCGCCCTTCCGGCGCTGATGCGGGTGATCGTCCCGGCGACTGAAGCTCTTGGCGGCGACTCCGTCGGAAGCACCACGATGGGCATCGCCAGCAGCATCGCCACTGGAGCGACCGGTGCGGTCGCCGCGGGCGGCGGCAAGGCGATGACCGGTGCCATGGCCAGTGGCAGCGCCAGTGCGGGCAGCAGTGCCACTGGCGCCGACGGAGGCGGTCGCGCGTCCGGAGCGGGAGGCGGTACTGGCTCCGGTGGGGCTTCCACATCCGGTGGCGGTGGCGGAGGACACGGAGGAACCGGTGACAACGCACCCACGCCGGATCAGTCCGGTACCGGAACAACGGCGGCGCCTGTCCCCGCGATGATGGGCCAGCGCCTAAGGCGCAGGGCCGTCGGTCGCCCGAGCGAGGGTGAGGACAGCGGTGGCCCCTCCGGTTCCGCGAGTGGCGGCAGCCCTCAGAGCGGTGGTGGCAACGGTGGCCCGGCCGGGTCCCGTGGCGGTGGGCCGGCAGCTTCTCCCAGTGCGGTACCCGGCTCCACAGGCGGCGAGCCGCAAGGCGCGAGCGGGAGCAGCCCCCAGGGGGACGGGGGGCCCTCGGACCACAGGAGTCAAGCCGCCACGGGTGCCAGGGACGGAGGTGTCAGTGCGGCGGTGTTCGGCGCCCAGATGGTGGCCAGGACCGCCAAGGGGGCCGTGGACATCGCCCAGAGCGCGGTCGAGGGCGCCGACGGGGCCAAGGGCGCGGGCGGTCACTGACCACCCTTCGGATGACCGGAGTGCCGACGTGCGCCGAGGGGCCGCGCGTGGCCATCCGATCCGACCGGCCCTGATGTGTCACGTGCTTGCCCCGCCCACGGAAAGCAACAACCACCAGAGGAAGGACAGGTGTGCCCATGGCTGCCGAAGCCGCCACAGTCGACCCCACATACGGGAACTGGCGCCGACCCAGGCGGCCCGGACTGGGACCGCTGGGCCTCGTCGGCACGGTCGCAGTTTTCGGTGCGATCGTGTTCGACCTGCTCGTCTCGCTGTTCTCGCTGCAACTCGTGATCGTCCTCGCCGTCCTGCAAGTACTGCTGCTCCTGCCACTGGCCGTGCGGACACAGGACGGACGCAACGTCTACCAGATGCTCGCCGTGCACATCGGCTGGCTCCAGCGCAAGTCCAAAGGGGCAACCACCTATTTGTCCGGTCCGCTGTCCCCCCGGCCGGGCGGCCAATTCCGGCCACCCGGACTGCTCAGCCGGGTCAAGGTCCTGGAAGGCAGGGACGCGTATGACCAGTCCTTCGGTGTCCTTCATCATTCCAGCCGCAATCTCTACACGATTGTGCTCGGCTGCGAGCCCGACGGCGGGTCGCTCGTCGACACCGACCAGGTCGACAACTGGGTGGCTTCTTGGGGGCATTGGCTGGCTCGGTTGTCCGGCGAACCCGCCCTGCGCGGAGCCAGCGTGATCGTGGAAACCGCTCCGGACACGGGCACGAGACTGGCCAACGAGGTCCTGCCCCGCATCGACGCCAACGCCCCGCCTGCGGCGCGGGCCGTGATGGAGGAGGTAGTGCAGCGCTATCCGGCCGCGTCGTCCGAGATGCACACCTACATCACGCTGACCTACGGGGTACCCACTGGTCAGAAGCGCAAGCCGGACGACATCGTCACCGACCTGGCAGCCCGTATTCCTGGCCTGCTGGCAGGAGTAATGAACGCGGGAGGCGGACCTGCCACGCCACTGTCGGCCGAACGTATCGCCGAAGTCGTACGGGTGGCCTACGACCCGGCCGTGGCGTCGGACATCCTCGAAGCCCGGGCGGTCCACGGGGGCACCGGGCTGAAGTGGGACGACGCCGGTCCTGCGGCGACCGTCGAAAAGGTCAACGCCTACCACCACGACTCGGGGGTGTCGCGCAGCTGGCTGCTGACCATCGCGCCCCGTGGCACTGTGCGCGCCCAAGTGCTACGCGGTCTGCTGGAGGACGCGCCCGGCACCCGCCGCAAGCGGGTGGCGCTGTTGTACCGCCCCATCGACCCGGCGACCTCAGCGCGCATCGTTGAGGCCGACCGGCGAGCCGCGCAGTTCATGGCCACCTCCCGCCGAGGCCTGGTCCAGGCACGTGCCGCTACCGAGGTGCGCGCCGCCGAGCAGACAGCGGTGGAGGAGGCCACGGGGGCAGGCCTGGTGGAGTTCTCCTTGATGGTCACGGTGACGGTCGACACTGCCGAGGAGCTGGAGGACGCCAGCGTGACGGTGCGCAACCTGCTCGCCGGGGCGCGGCTGTTGATGCGCCCGGCGGACCGGATGCAGGCGGCGGCTTTCAGCTGCACGCTGCCGGCCGGGCTTCTGCCGTGGGAGTACACGCTGGTACCGCGCGAATTGAAGGAAGCACTGTGAGATTTAAGGGCGTACGCGGAGCAAGCAGGCCCAGTGACCCGCGTCAGGACGCTGTCGGCTATCCGGATGATGAGCTGGACGAGATCATCTACAGGGACGAGGGGCCGAACCCGGATACCAAGAGCAACAAAAGGAGGAATACCGGCAGGCGGGCGGCCGTACCGTCCAGGGAGAAGATGCCTTCGCCTCGTGGCTGGCCCGGCCCTGGCGGCGGTGAGGTCGCCAACCTGGACCCGCCGACCATGTGGCGCGCCACCACCGTGCAGGCCTGCGGGCTGTGGCCGTTCGCGGCGGGATCGAGCGCGCCGATGACCGGCGTTCCGCTGGGGCAGCATCTGTACACCGGAGCCACTGTGTGTGGTGACCCACTGTCGTGGTTCACTCGCGCGCACTACATCTCCAACCCGTCTCTGTTCATGCTCGGCATGCCTGGTCTGGGCAAGTCCACCTTGGTCAACCGCATGCTTATCGGTCTGGCCGCCACCGGCGTAGTGCCGTTGGTCCTGGGCGATCTCAAGCCCGACTACGCCGACACCGTGCGCGCTCTGGGCGGCCAGGTCCTGTCCATCGGACGGGGCATGGGGGGCATCAACGTCCTGGACCCCGGCGCCATGGGAACCGCGGCCCGGCGCATCGGCGGTGAGGCCGGGCGCGTGCTGGCCTCAGAGACCCATGGCCGTGTCCTCAACATGGTCGCCGCACTCATCACCATCGTGCGCGACCATCCCATGGAAGATCACGAGCAGTCAGTGCTGTCCGCGGCCCTGCATCATCTCCGCGAGCGCACCCCACCGGATCAGGCACCGCTCCTGCCCGACCTGGTGCGGGTCCTTGCCGAAGGCCCCGACCGGGTGCGGGCGGTGACCCTGGACCGCGGGGACGAAGCCCGTTACCGCAACGCTGTTGATCCTCTGCACCGCTCGTTGCTGGGCATCCTGGACGGCCCGCTGGGAGACACCTTCGCCTCGGCAACGTCGACCCGCATCAACATCAATGCTCCCGCCGTCTGTGTGGACATCTCCCGGATCGGTGAGTCTGACACTCAGCTCACCGCGGCGGCGATGCTGGCGGCGTGGTCGGACGGGCTGGGCACCGTGGCTGCTTCGCACGCCCTGGCGGACGCCGGCCTCGCTCCGCGACGCTGGTTCTTCACCGTGCTGGATGAGTTGTGGAGGCCGCTGCGTGCCGCCTCCGGCATCGTGGACCGCATCGACGCCCTTACCCGGCTCAACCGCTCCCTTGGCCTCGGCGACGCCAAGATCACACACACCCTGAAGGACGCCGAGGCGCTGGGTACCAACGCAGACCGGGTCAAGGCCCGCGGCTTCGTCGAGAGGGCGGGCATGGTGGTGTGCGCGGGGCTGCCCCGCCAGGAGATGGAAGAGCTCGGCCAGGTTGTGGGCTTGTCCCGCCGGGAGATCGAGCTGGTCTCCTCCTGGTCATCACCGCCGGGCTGGGCCGCTTACGGCGACCGCGAGGAACCGCCCGGCCGCGGCCGCTTCCTGATCAAGGTCGGTGGACGGCCAGGAATCCCGATCAAGGTCGCCATCACTGACACCGAGCGGCATCTGCATGACACGAACAAGCGGTGGCAGGCCAACGAGCCCGCCACCGACCAGCTGTCCGCCCTTGACCTCACCAAGTACTCGGGCATCGACGGGGGGCGGACCGCGTGAGTGGAAACTCGGCCGCAGCCAAGGCCCGAATGCACGGCAACGACCTGCTGCCATGGGCGATCGTACTGCTGGCGGGCATCTGCCTGGCCGTGTTCGGGTGCGTCTGGCTGGGCGGGACGCTCGGCGCAGCCCTCACCGGGGCTGGCTGGCATCCTCCGCCGTTCGCCTTGACGACGTTCGCCACCCTGCTGAGCACCGGTCCGGAAACGTTGTGGCCGGAGGCATCACCGGTCGCTGTGGGCGCCGGTATCGCCCTGCTCTTCGGCACCATCGTCACCCTCGGCGTGCTGGCAGTGCGTAAGGTGATGCGCTACGCAGCCCGGCCCAAGGGCCTTGCAGGACAGCGGGAACTGGCCGCCCTGGGCCCACAGGGCATCGCAGAACGGGCCCGTGATCTGCGCCCTTCCCTCAAGGGCCGGCAGAATCTTCACCCCGACGAGACGGGCAACCTCCTCGGCGACCTCGAACCGAACGGCCCAGAACTGCGCTCCTCCTACGAGGACGTGGAACTGGACCTGATGGCCCCGCGCGCCGGGAAGTCCACCGGCATCGCCGTCCCCCGGGTACTACGTGCCCAGGGCGCGGTGCTGCTGACCTCGAACAAGTCCGACGTGTACGCCGTCACCCGGGCCGAACGCGAGAAGGCCGGCCGGGTGTGGACGTTCGACCCTCAAGGCATCGCCCACGCCCCGCGCGAGATGTGGTGGGACATCCTCGCCGACTGCCACACCATCGAGGGCGCGAGGCGACTGGCTGGGCATTTCGTGGCGTCCGTCAACGACGATCAGTCGAAGAAGGACTTCTGGATTTCAGCGGCACAGAACACCCTCACTGCGTTGTTCCTGGCCGCAGCGCGCGGCAAGGCCACCGTGCTGGACTTGCTGGCCTGGCTCGCGGACCCCGCCGACCGCACGCCCGTCGACCTGCTGCGGGACGTCAACATGGTCGCCATGGCGGAGCAGTTGCAGGGCACGGTCCGGGGTGCGGTGGAAACCCGTGATGGCATCTATGAGACGGCCCGTCAGTGTGTGGCCTGTCTGCTCGACCCCGAGATTGTGGCCTGGGTGACAGAGGACCCACGTCTTCCGCAGTTCAGGCCGCACGAGCACGTGCTCGGCAGGGACACCCTCTACCTTCTGTCGAAGGACGGCGGAGGATCGGCCGCAGGCGTGATCGCTGGCCTCGCCGACGCCACGATGCGCGCGGGCGTGGTCGCCGCCGAGCGGATGGGTGGGCGGCTGGACCCACCGATGACCGCGGTCCTCGATGAGGCGGCCAACGTCTGCCGCATCTCTGACCTGCCCGACCTGTACAGCCACTTCGGGTCCCGAGGTATCAACGTCGTCACCCTGTTGCAGAGTTACCGTCAGGGGAGCCGCGTGTGGGGTGAGGCAGGCATGGACGCGATGTGGAGCGCAGCCACGATAAAACTCCTCGGCGCGGGTCTGGACGACGCCGACTTCGTGGAGAAGATCTCCAAGCTCGTCGGCAACCACGATGTACGCACACCTACGATCAACAAGGGCAAGGAAGGCACATCCCGCTCCTACTCGTACCGTCTGGATCCGACGCTGCCGGCCGACCGTATCCGGGCTCTTCCCAAGGGCACGGCGCTGCTTTTGGCCACCGGCGTGCGCCCCGCTCTCATCCGTCTGCGCCCGTGGTACAAAGAGCCCGGGGCGGCGTCCATCTCTGCAGCGGCCAAAGCAGAGACGGCGGCAATCACCGAACGAGCCACCCGCGCCTGGTCCGGTCACGTGTCGTCCGGGGACACGGACGGCGTGCACAGATGGCAGCGCGATGCGGTGCCTCTCCAGAAGCCACCCGTCAGGTAAGTCATGGCCTATGTGCGAAGGTCGCAGTGCGCAGCAACCACTCGGCCGGCCCATAGCGGGCGTAGCGCAACAGCCACTTGCTACAGACCAGTTGCGCCACGTAGAGGCAGAGACACCCAGACAGCAGCACGGTGTTCCCGAAGCGGCCGTACCATCCCAACCCGTAGCCGGTGAACACCACTGCCGTCACCAGCGACTGGGTAAGGTAGTTGGTCAGAGCGACGCGCCCGGCCGGAGCCAGCGCGTCGCCCACCCAGCGTCCGGGGCCGGTGTGCACCAGAAGCAGCAGCCCACAGACGTATGCGGCGGTCAGCGCCGGGGCGGTGAGCACACCGACCGCCGATCCGACGTTGTGCCAGCGCCCGTCCAGCGGCCCATTGCGGCAGATCGCCATGACGACACCGCCGGCCAGGCCGATCGGCAGACCGCAGACAGCGATGCGCACCATCTGGGCACGGTACTGCGAGCTTCTGGCAAGAATCCCGCGTCGGCCCGCGACCATGCCCACCAGGAAGGCCGCCAGCATGTCGGCGCTGTAGAGGAGGGTCCAGCCCAGCCCGTCACGCAGAGAACGCAGATGGGCCTGGACGACCGAGCCGGCATCACCTCGGTGGGCCGCCACCCGCTCCTGGAGGACGGCCGCGACCTCCTGCGATGGCACCAGCTTGCCGTAGGCCACGGCAAGCAGCCCCCAGGCCAGCAAACACGCTGCGCATCCGAGGACAAGCCAGGCCGCCGTCCACACCGCGGAGCGCGGCGAGATGTCCCGGACGGCGAACAGAATCAGACTCAACACGGCGTAGGTCATGAGGACATCGCCGGAGAACAGCAAGGCCCCGTGGACTGCCCCCAGGAGGAACAGACACGTAAGACGACGCAGGTGACAGGGGGCAAAGGGCCCGCCCGCGCGTTCGGCCGAGGCCCGCTGCAGTGTGAAGCTGTAGCCGAACAAGAATGAGAAGAGCAGATAGAACTTGGCGCTGACCAGGGCCGTGACCAGCCAACCCGCCGCTTCGTCCACCTGTGACATCACGGGCTGCCCTCCGCCGTCGAGGTGCGGCCCCGCCATGACCTGGATGTTGACCAGGAGGATGCCCAGCAGGGCGAACCCGCGCAGGGTGTCTATCTCCTGGATTCGTTCCCGCACGGGCACCAATTCGGAGTCGTGAGATGACTGTGCGGGGGGTGAGGGATGCAATCCGGGACTCCTTGTGCCGGTCGGGCGATACCGCGGAACTCGGACCTGATCGCCCGGCCCCATGGGCCGTCCGCCGGTCGTGGTCCAGAAGGCCACCACGGACAGAGCCTCGTGAAGGGTTCAGTCGAACAGTAGACCTCGCGCGAAAGCGAGACTGAGCGTGCCGGGAAGATCGCTCTACGTGGACACTGCAGGCCGCTCATTACCTTTACCGGTGATGCTGCGCGTCACCCGTAGGGATGGTAGTGAAGATTCCTATGAGGATTTTGACATGAGGGTTTGTGAAAGATGAATCGGCCCGCCGGAGGAATGACTGAGAGGCGTCGCCGTCAGATTCGCCTGGAGATTTCGAGAGAAGCGGCGCGGCTTTTTTGGCAGCAAGGTTTTGCAGCCACGAGCGGGGAGCAAATCGCCGAGCGGGTCGGATTGTCGTCGCGGACTATCTGGCGGCACTTCCGCAACAAGGGGAGTTGCGTAGAGCCTGTTGTGGAGGCAGGCGTGGAGTGGTTCGTCGCCTTGCTGCGCCGGTGGCCGCGTCAGGTGTCACTAGAGGATCACATCGCTGCGGAGTTGTCGGCGATGCAACGAATCCAGCCCGACCCCTGGGAAGTCTCCGATTTTGTGAGTGCCACACAAATGATCACCCTGGCCGAACGGGAGCCAGCGGTCCGCACAGCGTGGCTGATGACGTGTTACCGAGTGGAGAAACAATTGGTCCTGGTCGTCGCCGAGCGTCTGCGATGTCCGGTGGACGAAACCAAGACACGCCTACTGGCTGCTGTGGTGACGGCAGTCTTGAGACTGGCCAACGAAGAGTTGGGGCGTGCCCTAGTGGCTGGATGGTTCCCGAAAGACATGCGAGACGTCTCCCAGCGCATGGCGAGTGTCGTGAGTACGGTCGCCGTCGGCCGCCTCGGCGAGGCTGTACGCACCTGAACCCTCCGCGTAGCACCCCTCGGCGTAATCAGCGGGCCCTGCCCCGGCTGATCTGTTTGGGCGCCTGAGGTGGTGCGGTGTGCTGTGTTCCGCCGTTCTGAGCGGCATCTGCTGCGGAGTTACCAGCAAGCATCACGTCATCCATCGACCTCATCACCTCCGCTGCCCATCCCCCCGAAGCCCACGACTTTCGCACGGGAGAAGGAAGGAATTTCTGAACCGACGGTGCCAGGGCGTTGGAGGGCGTAATCGCTTGACCGCTGGGCTGAGAGCGGGCGGTGGGGTGGCGACTGTTATGTCCATGGGAGGGCAGAGGAGAGGGGGAAGAGTGATTGTATCCTGTGCGATCTGGGGAGACCGCGTGTGTTGCTTGAGCCGGTGAGCGTGAAACGGACGCAGGTCCGTATTGCAGTTTGGGCGCCTCTGTCCTGCCGATCGCGTATTGTGTATTCGCTACGATTCCCGCCTGTTCGACCAGTCTCATGGTGTGAGGGATTTTGCTGTCGTAATCCCTCATGAGTTGTTGGTCTTTTGTGATAAGCGCCCATGCTGCAGATCCCACCTCTCGCTGTTTCTTGAGGCTCAGCCCATCGACTACCTGAGCGTAGGTGCGCCGTTCGTCGCGCTGACCCGTCCCCAGGCTTGTGATTCTGCGGATCATTCGCGAGGTGGCTGTCCGGACACGTTCGAGGCGAGTAGGGGGGAGTGAGGCGGAGGAGGTCGGAGGCCCCGCAAAAAATGCCCTCCAGTCGGTTTCTCCTGTTCCCTGAGAGGCCTGCTCCTCCTTGATCAGGCCGGCAGCCAATTCCTCAGCGGAGGCGCGGGACCGCGCGTATGGCGGTGTATCGGGCAGGGTTTCTCCTGCAGGGGTGGTCATGGGGCCTCATCTCTCGCCTTCTGTATCGTCTGTTGTGACTGCTCCATACATGACGGTGGTCGCAGGCTGAGGGTTCAGGTCGCTAGGACAATGCGAGGTACCCAGATTGCCCACGGTCTGCGACCTGTCGTGAGGAGCGGTGGATGCTGTTTCAGGGCAGCATTACGAGGGGCGAAGGCCGGAGAGGACGTCGGGGGGCAGCGTCTGCAGGGGGCCGCAGTGGTGGTGGGGGGCCATGCGAGCCTGGGTGGTGTCCGCGCTGTGCAGGTACCAGTAGGCGAGCCGTTCTAGGGCCCGGTCGCGCTCTTGCGCCGTCTCCTCGGTGGCGACGCGTTCGGCAGCGTGGACACGCAGCAGGTCGTGCAGGGAATAGCGGCCTGCCGCATGCTCGGTGAGCAGGTGTGCGTGGGTGAGTTCTACCAGCAGGCTGCGGGTCTCTCGCAGAGGGAGCCCGGCGAGGGCTGCCGCGGCCGGCGCCGAGATGTCGGGGCCGCGGTGCAGACCCAACAGGTGGAACAGTCGGATGGCCGGGATGGATAGGCTGTCGTATGACGAGGTGAAGGCAGCGCGCAGATCTGTCGCGGTGTCGCCTCCGGCGAACGCGTCGAGGCTGTCCTCGCTGTCGTGCAGTTCCCTGGCGACGTCTTCAAGGCGGAACCCGGAGCGGGTGGCGGCACGGGCAGCGACGATGGCCAGGGCCAAAGGCAGTCGGGCACAGCGTGTGATGATCTCATCCGTTGCCTGAGGTTCCGCCGCCAGCCGTGCCGCGCCGATACGGAGCGCAAGGAAGCTGCGTGCCTCTGCGGGCGTCATCGGGTGCAGCGTCATGGGATGAGCCCCTTCACCGGTGATCAGGCCCGTGAGCTGGTTGCGGCTCGTAACGATGACTAGGCAACCAGCGGATCCCGGCAGCAGGGGGCGGACTTGCTCGGTGTCGCGAGCGTTGTCCAGGAGGATCAACATCCGCCTTCGGGTGAGCATGCTGCGCAGCAGTGCTGTCTGGCCGTCAAGGCGTGTGGGGATGCGGTGGGGAGCGACGCCGAGCGCGTCAAGGAAGGTGCATATGGCCTCGTTTGGTTTCAAGGGGGACTTGACCGGGTCGAAGCCGCGCAGGTTGATGTACAGCTGTCCGTCGGGATAGCGGTGCGCCACCCGATGGGCCCAGTGCACGGCCAGAGCGGTTTTGCCGATGCCCGCCATGCCGCCGATCAGGCTGATCACGGTGGGCTGCTTGTCGTCGTCGCGCAACAGGGCCTGGACCTGGGCCAGCTCGGTTCGGCGGCCGGTGAAGGAGGACAGATCAGCGGGAAGCTGAGCGGGGCGGGGCGCCAGTTCGGTTACTGGGGTGATCCACGCCTCTGACTCTCGTTGCGGTGGGGAGGGCTCCAGCGACGTGTCGGCTGCCAGTATGCGGTCGTGCAGTTCCCGTAGCGGCGAGCTCGGTTCGATGCCAAGCTCGCTGACCAGAGTGCTCCGGGTTCTACGGTAGGCCGCGAGCGCCTCGGCCTGCCGCCCGGACCGGTACAGCGACAGCATGAGCAGTCGGCACAGCTGTTCACGCAGCGGGTGTTTGCCAGTCAGTGCGGCCAGCTCGGCGATCACTTCATGGTGATACCCAAGCTGGACCTCAGTGTCCAGGCGGGCCTCCAGCGTGGTCAGCCGCTCCTCCATGAGCCGGGAGCGCTCCGCCTCGGCCATGGGGCCGGGCAGCCCGGCCAGCGGAGTTCCTTCCCACCCGTCGAGCGCTGTGCGCAGCAGCTCCGCGGCGGCCAGCAGATCACCCGAGGCATGCAACGCCTTGGCTTCGGCGACCCGCCGTTCGAACACGCTCAGATCCAGGAGGCGTTCCGGGACGCGAGCCATATATCCGTCCCCCGCCGAGACGACCACCTGTGGAAGGTCACGGGCGCTACGCCACGGCTCCAGCACCTTGCGCAGCCGTGACGCGTAGGTGCGTAGTACAGCTACGGCGGTGGAGGGCGGCTCATCGCCCCATACGGCGTCGACAAGTTCGGCGACCGTCACCGTACGCTCTCGTCGCAGCAACAAGGCGGCCAGCACTACTCTCTGCTGCGGCGAGCCGAGATCCAGTTCGCGGTCTCCGCGCCACGCCCTGAGCGGTCCCAGGATCGAAAAGCGCAGAGAGCCCTCGTCAGGCACCGCCACGGAGTCCAGCGGCGTGAGGATCGAGGTCATGACTGGCACGGGAGCCGCCAAGGGATGTGGCGGTGAGGTACTGGGGACCGCCGCGGTCCGTGTGATGCATGGACACTGGATCCTGCCGGCGAAGCACTGGTGCCGGGATAGAGGCCGGTGCGCGAGGCGTAAGGCCGTTGCGATGTCCATGGCTGCGCGTCGGTCCTGACGACGGCCGCGTCGTCTCTGGCCTTTCCGCGGGTGATCGGCGTTAAGACCGACGGGGCCGGGATGAGGGCCGCCGTGGGCCCGCTCGTTGAGGCTATAACTGCCGAAGACACGGGGAACCGAACCGCGTCGGGGCGGACGGATAGGTCGATGGACCGCTCGAGTGTGGCCGGCCGCCCTTGCGGGTTCGCTGCGGCGAGGTGAGAGAAGGACATGGAGGAACTCCTGGCGACGAGGTGCGGGACCTCGCTTGCAGCAGCACGCATACAGACAGACATGTCAGGCACATCTCGCTTCGTGGTGCGTGAGGCTGGGCTCTCAGGTGACGGGGTCGCCCAGCGCTCCACTGGTGGCTGTGCGGATCGCGTGGGAGAGGTGTTGGGAGAGGGCCGTCACATTGGTGAATTCTGTGGTGTCGGCGTCGTCGAGCAAGGCGGCGCCGATGTGCTCGTCCAGCACCCGTAAGACCGCGGCGGTCGCCGCGGCGTGCATGCGTACCGCCAGGTCGTCGGCCGAGCGCTGAAGTCGGTCGCCGATGATCACACACATCTCGCGCTCCACCTGGTCACAGGCCATCAACCATGCCGTGCGCAGCGGCGGCTCGGTATCGGCGAGCTTGATCATCTTCATGGCAAGCATCTCGTCGGCAATATCGACAGGTGGCCTCTCGTGGCCGAGTCTGGCCAGTTCCCTGGTCAGATGGTCTTCGAGGGAGGACTCCCGGGGCCAACTGCGCAGCACGCTCATCATGGTGACAACGCCCTGCACGATGATCGGCTCGGCGCAACTCTCCTTGCTGCGGAAGTGCCGCCAGATGGTGCGGGTGGACAGGCCTACGGCTTCCGCGATCTGGTCGCCGCTGGTAGCAGCCACGCCCTGTTCCCAGAACAGGCGCGCCGCCTCCCTGGAGATCTCCAGCCGCAGTCGCGCACGTCGCTGAGCACTCATCCCCCTTCCGCCGTCCGGCACTGTCTTCATGCCACTCCCTCACCGTTCTATCGTGTCCTCAAGTGACAGTATGCCACTAAGTGACAGCAAGGGCGGTGCGGTTGCGTGGCTCGCCGTGGCTCGCGGGTAGCTCTCGAACAGACGCCTTCGGCATCCGGCGGCCTGTCGGGCTCGCGATTACCGCGGGCAGGACCGACACTCCGACGTACCTTCCTGCCTGGTCGGGCACGGGGCCGCCAAAGTGTTGGATCGGGAGGGAAATCGAGGAGGCCATGACTGCGGGCGATCAGTCGGCGGCCGGCCGGCTGCGAGGCTTGACGGCCGGCGCCCCGTTGGCGCCGGACAGGGAGACGACCAGGACTGCTACGACGGCCAGCAGCGTTCCGGCAACCGTGGTCCAGCCGACAGTGCGTCCGGACTGCGGGAATACCGTATCCAGCAGAAGAGAGACCAAGAGCTGTCCCGCCGTCGTTCCAATGCCGAGCAGTAGAACGCCCGTCTTCCGTACCAGGACCGAGGTTGCGGCGATGAAGAGGACCGCGGTCATGCCTCCCACATACAGCCACCACTGCCCGGGCAGTGCCGGGAAGTGGCCGACAGCAGTGATGTGCACCGCGGCGACCAGGATCGTGACGATTGCGCCGCTGAAGAAATTGATCACCGTGGCTGTCAGGGCAGACTCCGCAGCCAACCGGACCCGCCCATTGACGGCCTGCTGCCATCCGAGGCACAGCCCGCCGACAATCGGGAGTATCAGCGCAGCCATCGGGAAGTCCCCGCCAATGTCAGAGGACACCGACCAGGCCACCGCCCCCAAGGCGAGGAGCGAGCCCAGGATCCGCCCGCGGTCCATCGGCCGCTTTCCTCCAGTGCCGATGCCCAGGCGGTCGACGAGGAGGCCCCCCAGAGTCTGGCCGGCGATGGCGGCGATGCTGAAGACCGCGGTGCCCACCACGCTGGCCACGAGGCCCTGACCGAGGACGAACACGGAACCGACTGCTCCTCCCAGCAGTGCCCACCATGGCAAACGCCCCGCCCGCACATCGCCGTACACGCGTTTGAAGCCTTGCCGCGCCTTGTGGCTTGCGAGCAGTCCCAGCGAGGCCAGGACGAAGCCGACCGAGAATATGAGTGCGGCAGCCAGGAATCCGTCGTCGAGTTCCCGGCCCAATTCACCATTGAATCGTGTCTGCACGGCGAGAACTCCGCCGAGTATGACGAGAAGGGGAATGGCCGCGGCGAAAGCGGCCCGGCGCGGCCGAGGGGATTGGGTTGTATGTTCCATACCCGCGACTCTAAGAAGGTGAATTTCGCACAACCAGGACGCGATGCACCCAGGCTGCGTCTACCCGTCTACCGAGCTCGTGCACGAGACATCGAACTCTTGATCGTCGATCATGGTGATGTCGTGGGGGGGCGTGTCTCGTGCAGCGATCATCAGGGACCGCAGGGTCACGGGCTTGTCGACTGCTGTGATCGCTGAACTCGTCGCTGAGGTATGCCTGTTGTGGCACGGACGGCACCAGGCCGAGCCCGCGTCCCGGCCACGGAGGCGGGCGGTGGGCGCCGACGCGAAGCACCAGCTGGTGTTCGTCGTCCGTCCCCTGGCCACGCCCGTGCATCTCCGTCACGCCGCTGCGCATGACGTGCCGGCCAGTTGGTTCGGCGTCGACCGCTCCACCATCACCCGGGCTATCGGCGAGGCGCGACCCTGCTCGCCGAGTGAGGCTGCATCATCAGCACCGGAGTGCGGCGGCGGACCTTCGCCGAGGTCATCGACCATCTCGTCGTCAGTGGAAAGACCGGCATCGTCGACGGCGCCGAGGTCTATCTCCGGCAGGAGCAAGCAGGACGCGGTCAAGACCATGGTCGTCACGGATGGTGACGGCCGGATGCTCTTCCGTAGCCCGGCTCAGCACGGCGGACGCGCGGACATCGCCAGGTCCGCCAGTCGGGGCTGGCCAGGCTCCTGGAGGGCGGCCGGAAGCCGAGATCCTCGCCGATGCCGGCTACCAGGGCCTGGGAGCCCAGACCGGCGGGCACGTGGTGACACCACCGCACCGAAAGTTCAAGAAGAACGCACATCAGCGACACCGTCCAAGCCGTCGCAGATCTGCTGCCCCACCAGCAGACCGCGGACCTGATCCCGGCAGGTGATCACCACACCCAGCTAAGGTCTCGACGCCTCCCCGCTTACCACGCACGAGCTCGTTGGAGCGGCAGATGACCGAAAGGGGGGTGTGACACACCCCCTTTTCGGAGTGGTCCGGGCACGTGCGCGCTCCTAGCATCAAGACATGGACGGACAACGCCAGGGCGGCGGCAGCCTCGCGGAATTCCTCCGCGCCCGCAGGAGCGTGACCACCCCACAACAGGTGGGCCTGCTCCACGGGGGCAACCGCCGCACACCGGGACTGCGCCGCGAGGAAGTCGCGATGCTGGCCGGGGTGAGCACGGACTACTACGTCAGGCTGGAGCAGGGTCGCGAGCACAATCCCTCGGCCCAAGTTCTCGATGCGCTAGGCCGAGTCTTCGCGTTGGACGCCGACGCGCTGGTGTATCTGCACCGTCTGGTGCACCGGTCCTCCCGCCCGCGGCGCTCGGCGCGTGCCCGCAGCACGGAGCGGGCCGGCACGGGCGTGCTCCGGTTGCTGGACGCCTGGCAGCACACCCCGGTGCTCGTGCTCGGACGCCGACTGGACGTACTGGCAGGCAGTGACCTGGCTCGAGCGCTCTTCTCGGTGATGGAACCGGACACCAATCTCATCCGCTTCACGTTCCTCGACCCGACCGCCCGCGACTTCTACGGCGACTGGGACGAAGTGGCCAGAAACGGGGTGGCGGCGCTGCGGGCCGGCATAGGGCACGACCTGGACGACCCGCGATTGACCAGCCTGGTCGGCGAGCTCTCCCTGAAGAGCCGGGAATTCTGCCGACTGTGGGCGCGCCATGACGTGCGCGCCAAAACGCACGGAACCAAGACCTTCCGCCACCCGCAGGTGGGCGGATTCACGCTCGCCTACGAGTCGTTCCGCGTGAACAGCGCGCCTGGTCAGCAACTGGTCGTCTACCGGGCGGAGCCGAACACACCGGCCGAGGAGGCGCTGCGCCTCCTCGACACGCTGGCCGCCGATCTCGGCACCACTGGCCCTAGTGAGCGTGGTCGGCAGTCGGCCGGGACGCCCGACGGGGCTTGACATGACAACCCGAACGAGAGGAAGTGCATCCGCTGTGAAGAGGACCATGCTGGGAGCCCTTGACGTGTCCGCCCAGGGCCTGGGCTGCATGGGCATGAGCGAGTACTACGGTCCGACCGACTGGGACACCTCCATCGAGACCATCCACCGAGCTGTCGAGCTGGGCGTGACCTTCCTTGATACCGCCGACCAGTACGGGGCCGGCCACAACGAAGTGCTGCTCGGCCGCGCCATTCACGACCGCCGTGAACAGGTCCAGATCGCCACGAAGTTCGGCATCGACCGCAGTGCCGGCGACGACGCTCGTATCCTGCGCGGAGACGCCCCCTACGTCAAGCGCTCGTGTGAGGCGTCACTGCTGCGTCTCGGGGTCGAGGTGATCGACCTCTACTACCTGCACCGTCCGCCGCAGAACGCCGAGATCGAGGAGACCGTGGGAGCCATGGCCGACCTCGTGAAGGAGGGCAAGGTCCGCTACCTCGGGCTCTCCGAGGTCGATGGCGACCTACTGCGCCGTGCCCACGCCGTCCACCCGATCACAGCGGTTCAGAGCGAGTACTCCCTGTGGACCCGGGACGTCGAGACGGTCACCCCGACGATGGCGGAACTGGGTGTGGGCCTGGTGCCGTACTCACCACTGGGCCGCGGCTTCCTCACCGGCACAGTCGACCGGACCGGCCTGGACAGCTCCGACTTCCGCAGCAGCAACGAGCGAATCCAGACCGACGCCAACCAAGCCATCGCCGACACCGTCCGCCAGGTTGCCGAGCAGGCGGGTGCGGCACCCGCCCAGGTCGCGCTGGCCTGGGTGTACGCCCAAGCCGACCGCCTGGGTGTGCCGATCGTACCCATCCCCGGGACCAAGCGGACCCGCTGGCTGGAACAGAACGTCGCCTCGCTGGACCTCACCCTCGACGATGCCGCACTCGCTCAACTGCAACCCCTCGCCGACCAGGTCGCGGGAGAACGGTACGGCGTTACCCGCTGAGTGGAGCGTGGGGCTCGCCCCGTCGGCCCTGGGTTGTCCTTGGGTCTGCGGGGCTGCAGCGGAACGAGTATGTGTGGGCTGCGCTAGACGGCTGGTACCGAGCGCAGCCGTGCGTGCTGATCGACTCAGGCGGCCGGCGGTGGGCGGCCTGCTCGCCCGTGGGCCGCTGCTCCTGGCGGTGTGTCACGAGGGCGCGGGGGATTCCCGGGAAGCAAAGATCGGCGAACGGCCACAGTGACCGCATCCTGAACGCGTCCCCTGCCTACTCGCATCAGAACCCTGGCAACGGACCCGGAGGTGTTCTTCGGGCGTTTAGGGCCCTGATTGAGCCCATGTCGACTTCGAGCGACAGCCGATCGGCGCCGTGTCACGGACGTATGTATACCCTCGTTGTGACGCCGCTGGCATCTGCGGCACCGACGGGTCTCCTGGGGACAAGACGGATACCCGGCACGCCCTCTTCGGCTTTCCCGTGGAACGCGGGCGTCGATGTGCACCCCGCCGACGGCCCGGGGGAGCAGGAGAATCACGGCTCTTCGCAGCGCCTGCACATCCCAGGGGAGGGCGCCCGCCCTCCTATAGCTTGTACAGGGCTGTGACCCCCTGCGCGCGTTGCTCCGTGGTCGTGTTGGCACGCATGTTCCATGCGATCCTCCGCCAGAAACCCGGCCGTCCAGTCACTTCCTGCTTCGACGGTTCGAACCGGCAAACGGTTCACCGCGCCCGAGTCGAACCCTGCACGGGGGCTGGGGAGTCAGTCCAGAGACGATGGTGACTGGGTGACCATAGGCAGCGCCGGGCTTCCGGAGACGACCAGGTGCCCTGGGGTCGGGTTGTCGAGATTCGTCACGCGTCTTGGCCATGCACGCCCGCTGCCAGGGGGGAAGACGAAGGACGCCTCCGGGTCGCGGAGTCGCTCAGTGTCGTCGACGCTTGAATTGTGAGCCAGTTCCGGCGGTTGAAAAGTGACCCCCTGCTGGTCAGTTGATGTTGGTCATTCCCCGGTGTTGGCGGCCGGAACCCGGCCGAGGTCACGGCCGCGCATCCGGTAGCTGTCTCCCTTGAGCGAGATGACTTCCGCGTGGTGGACCAGGCGGTCGATCATCGCGGCGGCGACGGTGTCGTCGCCGAAGACTTCTCCCCAGCGCCCGAAGGGCTTGTTGCTGGTCACGATCACGGACGCACGTTCGTAGCGGCCCGAGATGAACTGGAAGAACAGGTTCGCGGCCTCGGGCTCGAAGGGGATGTATCCCACCTCATCGACCACGATCAGCGGGATGCGGCCGAGGCGGGTGAGCTCGTCGCTGAGCCGGCCGGCGGTGTGAGCCTCGGCGAGGCGAGCGACCCACTGGGCGGCGGTGGCGAACGCGACCCGGTGGCCGGCCTGACAGGCCCTGATTCCGAGCCCGGTGGCCAGGTGGGTCTTGCCGGTTCCGGGCGGCCCGAGGAAGATCACGTTCTCCTTCCCGACGACGAAGTCGAGCGTCCCGAGGTGAGAGATGACCTCGCGCTTGACCGACCGCTGGTGGTCGTAGTCGAAGTCCTCAAGTGACTTGCGGGAAGGAAATCGAGCCGCGCGAATGCGTCCCTCGGCGCCGTGGGAGTCACGGGCGGCGACCTCGCGCTGCAGGCAGGCGGCCAGATACTCCTCGTGGCTCCACTCCTCTGACCGGGCCCGATCGGCAAGCCGGGCGGCCGCATCCCGCAGAGCCGGAGCCTTCAACGCCTTGGTGAGATAGATAATTTCGGACGTGACATCGCGGCTGCTGCTTGCCTGCCTCGTGTTGTTCGAGCTCATCACGCTGCCCCTTCACCGGTGCTCAGTCCGCCGTCGATGACGCCGAAGATGCGGTCATAGGAGTCCAGCGACCGCTCTTCGACCTCAGTGAGCTTCTTCAGAACGGCCACGATCGGGTGAAGCCCGCGGCCTGCAAGTCGGGCCCGCCCGGTAGCAAGCGCACTGCTCATCGACGTCGTCGAGCGGGCGACTTCGACTCCGTCGCAGGTCACCAGGACCTGGTCCAGGTCCGCGGCCACCTCGACACGACGGCCGATGGCCAACGGGTGGACGGAGTAGTCGCAGGTGTCCAGCCGGACATAGTGATCCCGCGGCAGCCTGAGCGATGCCTTCCACCAGCCCGGCGGGGCGATGGGCGGCAGCGACAGCATCCGTGACTTGTCCGCCTCGAGCCGGTCCGCCGGACGGGCCTGCAAAGTGCGATGGACGCGACGATTGGCCTTGGCGAGCCAATCGGCCAGCTGGACGTTGAAGTCCGCCGCCGAGGAGAACACCCGTCCTGGCAGAAACGACGTCTCCAGATAGCCGTTGGCCCGCTCGACCAGGCCCTTTGCCTCCGGATCTCGCGGTTTGCAGAGCACGAACTTCACCCCCAGCAGCCCGGCGAACGCCGCGAATTCGTCGGTCAGTCGCGGGCCCCCGGACCGCCAGGAGCCGACGGCTCCCTCGTTGTCCCAGACCAACGCTCTGGGGACGGCGCCGAGGTCGGTCAGCAGCCGCCAGTGCCCGGCGATCAGGTCGGCCGCCGACCGTGAGGGCAGCATCCGGGCGGTGATCCACCGCGAATAGCCGGCCACCATCACCAAGACCGGTGGATGTCCGCTCTGCCCGAAGCCGAGCGGGATCTCGGCCGGCGGGAACCACAGATCGCACTGGGCCAACTCGCCGGGCTCATAGACCGTCCGAGACGCCGGATCGACGGGCCGATAAGCCGGACGCAGTTCCCGGACCCGATCTTTGAGCACGGTCAGGCCTCGGTCCCAGCCCAGTCGCTCCGCGATCACCGTTGCCGGCATCTCCGGCCACTGCTCCAGCAGTTCGCGGATCTGCGGCTCAACGGCATCGACGATCGAGCCTTTCGCCGCCCGCTGGTACTTCGGTGGAGCATCGTCCGCGATGGCTCTGCGGACGGTGTTCCTCGAGATTCCCAGCTTCCTCGCAATGGCTCTCACCGGCATCTCCTCGGCCCGGTGAAGCCGACGGATCTCCGCCCAGTCCTCCACGCTGATCACCACTCCTCCCGGCCTGACTCAACGAGCCAGGCCCCTGAAGGGGGTCAACTTTCACGCGTCGATACCGGTCCACTTTTCAGCCGTCGCCGACAGCTCAGCACCTGGGTGCGATCGCTACGCTGTGTTGACCAGGCGCTGTCATGGAGTTTCGCGGCGGAGAACCGATGGGGAGGAGCAGGAGCGCCGGACGATGATGAGGTGGAATTCTCGGCCTGCGACGCCGTGGCCCATCGGATCTGTGTCGGCAGATGTCGCCTCTGCGGCGCGGACAATCCTGGAGTCGCCCGGCAGCGCGATCGGCCTCAGCCCCGCATTCGTGAACGTGCGACGGGGCTGTAATTGCCCAGACCCAGCCCCTGCGTATGCACGACCCTGACGCCTGCTCCGCCCCGCTGTCCTTGTAACGGCGGTATGCCCCTGCCGGTCCGGACAGCACCGGCCCGTACCGGCAGAACCATGCGCAGCAGCTGGGAGGCGGGTACGCACGCCACGGCGCGGCCGGTTCTGTGCGGCCTGTTGTGCCGGTCAAGGGTCGCGCTGTGGGAGTTTCCGGCCTGGAGCGCCGTGGCGCCGTCAGATCGCGCCGGTGGGTTGCGGTTTGCCGACCAGGACTTCGCGCCGCTTGGTAGCGCGTCGGACCGCCCAGATCCCCACAATCGCGGCCAGGCCGTAGAGGGGGACGCCCATTGCGATCTTGGCGAAGGCGAGCCATCCGGTAGTAGACGCCTCGTAGAGCCACTGCTGCACGATGAACCGTGCGGCGAAGACAGCGAACAGGGTCAGCGTGGCGATGTCGTAGGCAAAGAGCGTCGCCTTGTCCCTTCGCCAGGATTGGCCGCCGCTGTTGACGAGATTCACCAGGACGCCCACGAGTGGCCAGCGAATGATGACGGAGAAGAGCATGATCCCGGCCTTGATAAGGCTGGCCCAGATTCCCACGAGGAAGAAGCCCTTGGCCGTGCCGGTCTGATATGCGATATAGGAGGCGACTGCGACACCGAAAAGTCCCGAGACGGCCGGCATGATCGGCTCCTTGCGCGTCAGGCGCAGTACGCACAGGCCGACAGCGACTGCGATGGCGGACCCGATCGCTCCTCTCAGGCCGAAGAGAGAGTTGGTGAGGACGAAGACGAGGATGGGGAGATAGGTGTAGGCCAGACCGGTGGTACCGCCCATCCGGTCGAGCAGCGTCGGGGCCGTCTTGCTCTCAGTGAGGTGTATGGGTTCCTCGGTGGTGGAGGCGGCCTTCTCGGGTCCGGTCATGATGAGGTGTCCTTCTTGTCTTGATTTGTGGTGTGTTCCGATGCAATTCACTGTCGAGAACCCAGGTGTTGGGCGAGGAATTGTTCAGCCGCGCCGAACATGGCGATGAGATTCTCCGAGTTGACGAACATGTGTCCTTCGTTGTCGAAGACGAGGTACTCGACCTCGGCGCCGCGGGCACGCAGGGCTTCGACAAGGTTGTCGGACTCCGCTTTGACGACCCGGACGTCATTGGCTCCCTGGACAACCAGCAAGGGCGCGCGAATGTGGTCGAGGTGGCTGATCGGTGAGCGGGCCAGCATATCCGCCTCCTGGGCGGGGTCGTCCGGGTCGCCAACGAACAGATGCCAATTGTTGGTCAGCTGGGCTTTCGAGTAGGGCGGTACGGTGCGCAGGAAGTTGGCCAGGTTGGAGATGCCGACGTAGTCGACGGCTGCGGCGAAGACGTCCGGGGTGAAGGTGAGACCGACCAACGCGGCGTAGCCGCCGTATGATCCCCCGAAGGCTGCGACCCGGTCCTGGTCGGCGAATCCCTCGGCGACCGCCCAGTTCACGGCATCGATGAGATCGTCGTGCATCTTGCCCGCGAACTCGCCGATGGCTGCCTTGAGGAAGGCCTTGCCGAACCCGGTTGATCCGCGGAAGTTGACCTGCAGCACTGCGTAGCCGCGATTGGCGAACAGTTGTACGGCAGGATCGTATCCCCAGCTGTCGCGCGTCCAGGGGCCGCCGTGGATCATAAGGATCAGAGGCAGTCCGGTGGGCTCGATTCCGACCGGAAGGGTCAGATATGACGGCAGATCAATCCCGTCACGTGCCTGGATCGTGATGGGGGTCATGGGCGCCAGCGCCTCGGGACGCAGATGTGGGTACGGCCGGAAGAGCAGTCGGCTCTCACCGGTGGAGTGGTCGTAGAAGTACGTGACCCCGGGGTCACGGTCGTTGGCGAAGCTCACCACCCACCGTTGACCGCTGTCGTCGGACGACAGGGCCGAGACGTCACCGCTCGACAATGCTTCGAGCTGTTTGAGAACGGCCGCGAAGTGAGGGTTGAGCGGGCGGATCACCTGCCGTTCCCGAAGATAGCGGGCACCAATGAGGTCTCCCGTTCGCCGGTCGAGGATGAGGGGCGAGGGATACCGGGGGAGGACCCCGGCCCGGGTGTCCAGGTCGAACTCCGGATGGCTGTCGATTTCGGTCTCGTGCCCCGTGGACAAGTCCAGCCGCACCAGTCGGGTCCGGTCCGTGCCGTTGTTCGATCCGGCCCACACCGCGGTCCCATCCGGCGTCAACTGCATGGGGAAGACGCCCATGGGGTAGCTGGACCCATCCCACAGGGCAACGGGGCGGAGCACGCGGGTGTCGTTGTCCCACTGCGAGAGTTCGATGTCGCCGCCGGATGTGAGCCTGGATGTGTACAAGGCGCCATCCCCGGCAACCAGCCAACCGGAAACGTGACCGGGGTTTTCGGCCATCATCCTCAACTCGCCGTTGGCGATGTCTACTTCATAGAGATCGAACTGCTGGGCCTGTTTGATGTTCGCCTGTAGCACGATCTTGCCCGGGCGGCTCGCCTGCGATGAGAAGGTCAGCACCGTCGCGGCAGGGAACGGAGTGAGATCAATCGCTGTTGTATCCGGAGCGTCGAGGTCGATCCGGTACAGGTGCCAGTTCTCGTTCCCGCCGACATCCTGCAGATACACCAGCCAGCGGGGGGTGTCCGTCCAACTGTAGTTCAGCACACTGCGGTTCTCGTCTGCGGTGACGCGGCATGCGTCCGCTGCGGAGTTGAGGTCCTGCACCCACACGTTCAGTCGGCCCTTCCAGGGTGCGAGGTAGGCGATGCGAGTGCCGTCCGGAGAGATGGACGCCCGGGTGCGCTGCGGAAGTGCGAAGAGCTCATCAATCGTGAGGAGGTGCGGCAGGGGCATCGTGTTCCTTTCGGCGGCCAGATGGCTCACAAGCCGGCATCGTCAGAGAATGGACCCGGCCAGCTCAGGTGTGTGATCACATAGCCGCGGTGCGCTTGGCCCGCCGAGCATGGTGAGACTGGTGCGTTGGGTGACGAAGCGGGCAGAGGTTGCCGCTGGCGCCGCGTGGAAGTGGACCCGGATGCCATTGACGTGGCCGGCGGCTGATGGTAGCGGCTGAGGCACTCCGCTCGCTATCACTCACGAAGAGCCGCTCACCGTGCCGCTCTACGCGGCCCAGGCGCAGACGGCATGCGGTGTGGCGCAGAAGACGACGAGGCCGGGGCCCCCGACAATTCCGTACCCTGCCCGGGCGGCGCAAAGTTGCCCGCGATGATAGGCGCCGGTAGAGGATGGATAGTGTCGGTAGTTACGGCTAGCCCAGGCGGCGAAATTTCCGGACTGCTGGATCGAGCTTCAGCAGCACTGGCTCGCTGCGGGGGCAGCGGACGGTGGAACGAGACGGCTACTTCCTGAGCGTGCAGAGCACCCCGGACGCCAGCC
The DNA here is from genome assembly GCA_000720845.1 of Kitasatospora aureofaciens. Lineage (GTDB taxonomy): Bacteria > Actinomycetota > Actinomycetes > Streptomycetales > Streptomycetaceae > Streptomyces. The sequence goes on from JODU01000035.1 coordinate 47,739, forward strand.
TGTGGGGAATAGCCAGGTTCCACGGATCGCGCGGGCTCTGCCACTTGCTGTACACGCTGTTCGTCCTGATTCTGCTGATCAGAAAGCAGTGACCCTCGCTGGTTCTGCGCCGCGTCTGGTGGCGCAGTCTGTGGTGCGAACGATTCCAATGAGTCTCTCCCGGCGTCCGACTGAGGAGGAAGCTGGCTATCCTGCCCGCTCTGCTGTCCGGTCACCTGTGAAGCTGTGTGGCGCTTATAGCCCACGTACGCTGTGGCCGCACCTACGATCAGGCCAAGGCCGATTCCGCCACCGGTGAAGGCCATGACGAGGCCAGCAATCAGCAGTGCGCCACCGACGACCATTCTCTTTGCGCCTGGCTTTTCCATGAACTTGGAGAAGCTGGACGCTGCACCTGCCATCATGTCGCGGATCCTGGAACGCCACGGCTGGTCCCTCTGCCCGACGTCGGGGGAATCCTGTCCAATCATCTCTGGCGCATCGGCCATCTTGCTTCCCATCCCTGAGCCGTTGAACACGGTAACCGGGTCGGCGCCGCGCGTCCCGGCTTACTGACGGCCGGTAGAAGACATTCAGCTACCGGCGCTGACCGCCGTTCCCGAAGGGCCCGGCCCCAGGCCACGGTTCAGGCCGTGGCCACGATTGGTGGACCTCACACCCGGCAACGGTCGTGAACCGCATTCGGTTCAACTACGTTCAGCCTCGGTGGCGCTACGCCGGCGCGTGAACAGGGCCAGTGCCCCACGGCAGGAGAGCGCCTGTTCTTCGTCTGCCTGAAGGACAGCGGGGCGCCGTCGAGACCCCAGGCGACGGGACCGCGCATGTCCCTTGCTGCCGGGCCCGGCGAAGCCGCGGATGCCGGATGCCATGGAACCGGCAGGGGCGGAGGCCGTTGCATGCCTGGTATCGCCAATGCTGAGGCACCCCTCCTCACCACCACGTTCCCGCACTGCATACAGCAGCCGGTTGGCCTGACCAACCCGCAGTCCTGTGAACGTCTCCACCCACACACTCGCTCGGTCGTCAACGCCTGTCTGTACAACGATTATGCGCAGGCCGCCTTCTTCAAGACCTTTTACAGCTCCTGCAGGGTAGGCGGTGAGGCGTCGAGTTCCTGATCGTCGAGCAAGGTCGTGTGGTCGGGAATCTGTCTCGTGCAGCGATCGTCAGTGGCCGGAGGATCGCAGGTCTATGGCCAGCGTGATCGTTCCGCGGCGTGCTGGTGCCCGTTCTGCCGGGTGTGTGGACGCCGTGGCAAAGGTGGTCCGGGTGCTCTTTCGGTCGGGAGGTCATCCAGGTTCGTCGTGGTTTCGGTGCTCTGGCCGGGCAGAGGTCCTCGGGGTGGATGTGCTGAGAGTCGCGGCGGACACGTGCTGGGGTCAGCCTGTCTGGGGCGACGGGCCTCTCTCATGGGCAACGCCGGCCAGCTGCCGGCCGGACCAGGCGCAGCTGGATGAGGGCCGCGGCATCAGGGTGCGGGCCTTCGGAATGGTCCAGCCGAGAATCTGCTTGAACAGGCGGAAGGTGTGCTCGATATCGAAACGACGCCGGTATGCCTACCAGAGGCGGTCACTGAACCCTTCTCATCCTGATCGCCAGGCGGTCTCGATGGCGTGAACGGCGGCGATGGTCCGGCTGATCCGGTTCGGGCTGCAGCGGGCTTTGCGGAAGA
>JODU01000036.1 GCA_000720845.1 Kitasatospora aureofaciens
CGCCAAGTCTTGGGTGCGGGGACGTGACCTGTTCCTCAGCACGCTGGCCACCGCCTGGGCCCGCAGCGCCGCCATGGCCGACGAATCTTCCCCCGACGCGCTCGTTTCCCTCATGCGCACCGGGTGGGAGACGCCTACGGCGGAAACTGCCCCCGGCGGCGGCGAAGACCCTGCGTAACAGGAGGCAGAAACGTGGCGCTCTGGCGCGGGGCGCTCTCCCGAGAGCTCACCGCTGGACGCCCCACCCCTCGGGCGCGCGGCCTGCGGGCTGGGTTGCCACTGAGACACCACGGACACAGCGTCGGCGGCCTCTCGCGACCGAACTCGAGGCAAGGAGAAACATCGTGAAGATCGGTATTCTGGGCGTAGGGCATATCGGGAAGACGCCGACCCGGCGGCTGGCCGCGGCAGGGCATCAGGTGAGGGTGGTCAACTCGCGCGGCCCGCACACGATCGAGGCTGACGTCCTCTCCACAGGCGGGCGCGCGGTGACGGCGGCAGAAGCCGTCGAGGACGTCGACGTCGTGATCCTCTCGATTCCCCTGAACCGTCTTCCGCAGGTCGCGTCACTGATCGCCGACGTGCCGGCCGATACGGTCGTCATCGACACGTCGAACTACTACCCGGCGCGGGACAGCCGGATCGGAGCCATCGATGCCGGGCAGGTCGAAAGCCTGTGGGTCACCGAACAGCTTGGCCGGCCGATCGCCAAGGCATGGAACGCGATCGGTTCCCACTCGTTCGCGGCCAAGGACAGCCCCGCGGGCACTGCCTCCCTCTCCCCCGCGATGCCCAGGCGCGACGCGGCGAAGAACGCGACGGGCCACGGAACCACCTGCCGGTAGACGCTCGCGGCCTGCCAGCGATGATGATGGTCACCCTGGCCGGCGTCCAGGTCGCTCACGCTGCCCGCCGAGAAGGGTCAGTTGCCGGGAACGGTGACGACGATCTTGCCGACCTGTCCGCCGGCTTCCAGGTACCGGTGTGCCTCGGCGATGTCTTCCAGCGGGAACGTCTTGTCGATGGTGGGAGTCAGCTCGCCCTTGGCGAGACCGTCGGCCACGAAGGCGACCGCTTCGGCGCGTCGCTGATCGTCGGTGGTGATCTCGAAGAGTTCGAACCCCCGGATGGTGAGGTGCTTGAAGAGGACCTCACCGACGTTCAGCGGGGTGGGGGTCCGGTCGAGGACGCCATAGATAACGAGGTGGGCCTCGTGGGCGGCGGCGGTGACGAGGTCGGCCAGGGCCGCACCACCGACGGGGTCGAAAATGACGCGGGCGCCGTGGCCGTCGGTCAGCTCCCGCACCCGGGCGGGGACGTCCTCCTCGGCGGTGGCGATGACCTCGTCCGCGCCGGCGTCCAGGAGCTGCTGCCGCTTGGCGCCGGTGCGGGTCAGGGCGACGGCGCGGGCGCCGGCCTTGTGAGCGACCTGGATGGCGGCGAGGCCGACGCTGCTGGAGGCCGCGGAGATCAGGACGGTGTCGCCGGGACGGACGCCCGCGAGGTCGACCAGGCCGCCGTAGGCGGTGATGAACTGCATCCACACCGAGGCCGCCTCCTCGAAGGAGAGCCGCTCGGGGTGGGCGACGACCGCGTGGGCGGGGGCAAGAACCGCCTCCCCGTGCACGCCGTAGTCGGTCATGGTGAAGGACGGCACCACGCTGACCGCCTCCCCCACGTTCAGCCCGCGCACGCCGTCACCGAGGGCCTCGACCACTCCGGCCGCCTCGTAGCCGATGCCGGAGGGGAAGACGGGATCGGTGCCGTACTGGCCGAGCCGGAACATCGACTCCGCCCGGTTCAGGCCCAGCGCCCGGGTCCGGATCAGGACCTCACCCGGCCCGGGCTCGGGCACGGGGGCCTCCTCCAGATGCAGGACTTCGGGTCCGCCGGTCTGATGGAAACGGACGACGCGGTTCATGCGTGGCTCCTTGGTGCGGTTCGGTGCGCTGGGGAAACCGGTGTGGCACCGGCCTCCTCTTCCACCCTGCCCCAAGGTTCGATGAGGGTCAAACTTTGACCGCTATCGAAAGATGTGTGCCGAGATAGGCGCCCTCCCTCAGTCGGTGCCCGGGCCGGTCTTCGCCGTGCAGGCCGCGATCACGGCCGGGAGCAGGCCGGGGAACCGCTCCTCCATCTCCTCGGTGCGCAGCGTGTTCATCTTGGTCACGCCCACGTAGTACTGCCGGATCACCCCCGCTTCGCGCAACACGTTGAAGTGATGGGTGAGCGTGGAGATGGAGACCGGCGCCTCGAACGTGCCGCAGCTCATGTCCTCGCCCTTGCCCGCGAGCTGGGAGACCACCATCCGGCGCACCGGATCCGCCAGCGCCTCCATCACCTGCTGGAGATCCACCCGGGCCAGGTCGGGATGATCCACTGTCCGGGGGGCGGTACGGGGGCGGGCCACAGTCAACTCCTAGAGGGGATACCGACAACGCACCCCATGCTACGACTGCCGTCGAAATAATGGTCAGGACTATGCCGCACCATGCGTGCGGGCGGAGCAGGGCAAGGCAGCACCGCCCGCTGCCTCGGGCCGGTGATCAGGCCCTCAATTCCATGCCGTCCTCGACGTGCCGCAGGGTCACTGGGCCAGTGGTGTGTGGGTGCCGAAGGTCCGCCGGTGGTACGTGAGTGGTTTCAGGGACCCCTCGCCCGGCTCAGCGGCCGTCACATGGGCGAGCACGACGGTGTGGTCGCCGGCGTCGACGCAGTCGGCCACCTCGGCGGCGACCCATGCGGCAGTGTCCGGCAGCCGCGGCAGCCCCCCGCTCGGCGACCAGTCGACTCCGTCGAACTTGTCGGGTCCGGAGCAGGCGAAGACGGAGGCCAGATCGGCCTGGTGCGCACCGAGGACGTTGAGGCCGAAGCGGCCGCTGCGGCGGACGACCGCCAGCAGACGCGAGCGCTCGTCCAGCGACACCAGCACCATGGGCGGCGTCAGAGACAGGGACGCGAAGGCGCTGACCGTGGTGCCGTGCGGACGACTGCCGTCCAGGGCGGTGACCACGGCGACCGGAGACGCCACCGAGGCCATGACGTCACGGAACGCCTGCTGCGTTGTGGCTCCGGATCGTAGAGAAGCGCTGGTGGACATCACCGGGCCGCCGCTTCCGTGACGCGCGGGTCGTGGCCGTACTGCTCGCGGGCGTGGAGGTGGTCGCGCAGGGTGGGGCCTTCGTAGTCGAGGTGGAACAGGCCGCGTTCCTGCAGGAGGGGGACGACCTGGTCGACGAAGGCGTCGACGCCGTCGTGGTAGCCGTCGATGGCCAGGGAGAAGCCGTCGCAGGCCCCGGCCTCGAACCACTGCTGCATGTGGTCGGCCACGTCTTCGGCGGTGCCGGCCACGACCGGGTGGTAGTCGATGACGCCGTGGGCGAGTACGTCACGCAGGGTCCAACCCTCCCGTGCCACCTGAAGGGCGCGGGCGGAGCGCGGGTCGTGCGGACTCGGCACGGCGTCGGCCAGCTGGCCCGCGGTCAGAGGCTCGTCGATCTGCCCGTAGCCGAGCGGCAGGCCGATCATGGCGCCGAGGTAGCGGACGCGTTGGCGCAGGTCCACGGATTCGTCCAGGAACCGCCGCCGGTCCAGGGCGGCCCGCCGGGAGGCTGCGATGGCGGGCATGAAACCGGCGAATATCTTCACCTCGTCCGGGTCGCGCCCGGCGCGCTCGGCGGCATCGCGCAGTGCCTGGCGCTGCTCCTGACCGTCCTCAATGGTGTAGGGGTTGGCATAGACGCCGTCGGCGTAGCGGCCGGCCAGCTCCAGGCCGTAGCTGCCGCCGCCCGCCTGGAAGATGACCGGCTGGCCCTGCTCGGAGGGCGGGATGGGCAACGGGCCGCGGGAGGCGACGTGGCGGCCCTGGAGGCCGACCGGCTGGATCTTGTCCATGTCGGCGAAACGCTTGCCGTCCACATCCAGGACCCACGCGTCCTTCTCCCAGCTGCCCCACAGCGCCTGCACGATCTGGACGACCTCGTGGGCCCGCTCGTACTTCTCCGCGCGTGGCGGGACGGCGCGGCCGAAGTTCGCCGCGGCGGCGGGGTCGGATGTGGTGACGGCGTTCCACCCGGCCCGGCCGTGGCTGATCACGTCCAGTGCCTTGAACTGGCGGGCGAGATTGTAGGGCTCGTTGAAGGTGGTGGAGGCGGTGGAGACCAGCCCGATCCGCTCCGTCTCACGCGCTATGGAGGTCATGACCAGCAACGGATCGATCGCGAAATGCGGCACCTGATGATCGAGATCCACATCCAGAACCGGAGTGTCCGCGAAGAACAACAGCTGGATCTTGCCCCGCTCGGCTGCCCGTGCGTACCGCACGAACTGGTCCATGTCCGTATAGCTGCGCAGGTTCGCCCCAGGAAGGCGCCACGCCCCGGGCTCGGCACCGTAGCCGCTGGTGAACTGCATGCACAGGAGCATCTGAGGACTTGACACGACTGGCCCCTCTAGACGGACAGCGAAACGGAGAGTATCTCCGAATATCGCCCCCAACGATACGGAGACCTCCTCCGCATTGTCAAAGAGAGCAGATCGAGCCGGGGCGGATCTGTCGACCGGAGGATCGCGGCCTGTGGCGCCCAGAGAGCGGAAGGATTGTCCGAATCACGCCTGAACCGAGGGCAGGGGGAACCCCTGAGACATCGACTGGATGAGACACGCGAACAGGTCACGTAACGCCGTCTATGCGGGCTGCGACGCCTGTCTCATGGAGGGGCCCTCCATGAGGCGCTCTGCAAGGTGGAGTAGATCTGCTAGGTGCAGCACCCGTCCGTCGAAGCCTGGGAGGGGGACATGGAGCGGTTGGGTCCAGTGGGCGGGGATGGCGTCCAGCCCGTAGTAGGCCCCTGCGAGGCCTCCGGTCACTGCGGCGACGGTGTCTGTGTCACCGCCGAGGTCGATCGCCGCGCGTATCGCGTCTTCGAAGTTGGTGGTGGTGCGCAGGGCCCAGACGGCCGAGCCCAGGCAGGGCCAGACGGCGCCGTTGAACTCGGTGGCGTGATCGGGGTGCCAGTCGGGGGCGAGGACGGTGGCGTAGCGGCCGCGGTGGTCGGGGCGGACGTGGGCCAGGACGTCCGGGAGCGCGGCGAGGGGGTTGGTGTCCTCGAAAGTGAGGCGGATGAGTTCGTGGAAGATCGCGGTGCCCTCCCAGGCCGCGCGGTCGCCGTGGGTGAGGGCGGCGATGCGGTGGGCTGCGTCCATGGTGGCTTCCTGGCCGGCGGGTGCGAAGTGGATCGCGGAGGTAGATGCCCGCATCAAGGAGCCGTTTCCCGCTGCTCGTTGGTTGACCTGGAAATGGATCGCGGCGGCGAGATCCCAGGGCATGCCGTTGGTCAGGACATCTTCGGTCTGCAAGCCGATGTCCTTCGGCTCCGATGCCGCCCACCGCTGGAAGCGGGCGAAGATGTCCGGCAGATCCAGTCCGCTCCGCTCCAGCAGGGACTCCGCGACCAGGACGGCCATCTGCGTGTCGTCGGTGGCCTCGCCGGGGTCCCAGCCACCACCTCCGCACATCTCGTCACCGGCACCTGGCGCGGGAAACCGCGCGGAGAACGCTCCCTGGGGGCCGAACTCGAAGGGGGCGCCCAGGGCGTCGCCCACCGCCGAGCCGACGACCGCGCCGGCCGCACGCTGAATCCGCTCCATTCGCGCAGGTTATCCGCGCCACGCCGACGGCCACACGGGCCTGTTGCCTCCCTCGGCTCCCCGAACCATCGGCGGCGAACGCGTCTCGTCTTCGCAGGTGTACCGCCTGAGACACCTTGGGTCTACGACACCCGCACAGGTCACATAAGGCCGTCCAGAATCGTCACCGCCGTGAGCTGCAGCCCGGCGACGGCGAGATCCATCCAGACCGCGGTGACGTCCCGGCCGGAACGGGTCTGCAGGCGCATGGTCTCGGCATCCCGCCAGAGGACGAGGCGATGCCCGTTGAACTTGGGTTTCGTAGTGGAACCCTTGCCCGAAGGCAGGGGTCGGCACGGTCTGGGCGAGAGCGACGGAGACGGGCCAGTCCACACTCCGAGCCTGCCGCCGAACTCGCCGCGGCGCGCGCCGCGCTGGGCCGGACGGCGGTGACCCGGCGTGCCCCGGCTCGTTGTCCCCAGTGGCGCGAGACAGCCTCCCCCGCGGTTCCCGCGCCGACGGCGGGGCCCCGGTTCGGGCAATACCCGGGGCCCCGCCGAGGCTGCTCGTAGGGTGCGGACATGACCGACACGGCCAGGCTCACCGCCCGACAGACCAACCGGCTGATCACTGCTCTGCGGCACGGCCAGGCCCTCGACCTGGCCGCCGCCGACCTCGGCCTCAGCCTGACCACGGTGTGGGCCACCGCGCGGACAGACACCGGCTGACGATCGCCCTGGCCGGCCGGGACCCCGACGCACCGGAGGAGCACGGCCGGACGCTGCGCGCCGACTTCCTGCGGCTGCTCTCCCTCGGCGTCCCGCCCAGCCGGGCCGAGATGATCCTCGGCTCCACCAGCTTCAGCGGCTGGAGAGGGGACGACCCTGCGTTCGCCCAAGCCTGTGACGCGGTCAGCGACTTCGCAGCGCCGTACGGGCACACGGGGCAGATTCGACTCACGCCCGCGCGTGTGGCCCGGTTCCTGGAAGCACTGGGCAAGCCGAAAGCGACCCTTGCGGCGGCCGGCGCGACCCCGGCGGCGATCTACCAACGGTGCCGCCGGGACGAAGCGTTCGCCAAGGCCATGGGCGAGGTCAGAGCTTTGGCCCGTAGCTGATGGGCGTGAAGGTCGACGACATCGTGACGATGCTCGACTGCCTCGAGCGGACCCTGGCCACCCAGCGACCCGCTCTGTCCGACCCCTTGGGTAAGGTGCCCTCCTCGGACGGCCGGAGCCCTGCGAAGCGCGGCGTTGCCGCCGTCACGGCGATCCTGGGGGGGGGATCCATGCGGGCAAGAATTGTCCTACGGCGGTACATGAGTGCGGGCCTCGCCGCGGCCGTGCTGGCACTGGGAGGGGGCAGCAGGCGAGTTTGAGGAATGCTTCGTGGATGTCGGCTCGCCGTTCCCCCGGGCGATGCCCGCCGGAGCGATATGCGGATAGCGGTCCAGCAGGTCGGCGCCGAGGCCGACGCGGGCGAGCTCGTCGGTGCCAGCGGCTGGCCATCGCCCGGGCGCTGGCGGTCCGCTCGGCTCCGGGACGGCGACATCGATCACCGACAGGACCTCGGGACCGCCATATGCGCCCGCCACTACCGCAGTTGTTTTGCTCATACGAGGGGACAACAGGTGCGCGAGGTGCCCCGTTCCCTCGGTCCGACGGGACCGATCACCCGGGCCAGGCACGGTCGCGTCGCTCAGGGCCGGGGCGCCGCCCGTGCGGGGACTCGTCCACGGATGCACGGCGAGAGCGATCTTGCCGCGCGGGCGTCCGCGTCCTTGTCGACGGAGCCGCCTTCCAGAAGGCTGTGGGCGTGGGCGACGTCGGCCAGCGGCAGCACGGCGCCGATCACCGGCCGGAGTGCTTTCCGAAGCCACGAAGGCGGTCAGTTTCATGGCGGTGCCGCGTTCAGCTCGTGTGAGCAGGGGCTGACCGAGGTCTCGCTCGAGCCGATTGGGCTGCCGGGTGAGCGCCGGTGCGCCGGTGCGGTGTCTACGTTGTGGGTCACCTCCGCCTGGGGCGGCCAGGGTAGACCCTGCGGGGCGGAGCGGGACATCGTTCTTGAGGAGAGCCAGACGCACCGTGGGCCAGGCTCGTTCCTTCACGGTCAGCGATGTCCTGGAGTGACAGGTGGTCCTGCTCGTACCAGATTCTCCACTGGCCGACGCGAGTAGCGGTCTGCTGGGTGTGTCGGAAGCGGGGCGGGCTCCAGTCGACCGGATGCTGGGCCAGCAGGTAGATGGCGTGAGCTGTGTGCGTTGACCGCCTCCGCGGTCGACAGGTGGTGCGGTCCGGTTTCCCGGCCGCGCCCCCGGAGGCTGGCGCCGGCCGTTGGGGACGCGGTGGGAGATGTGCTCAGTCCGAGCCGGCGGCGCCCCCGTAGCCGTGCAGGAACGCGTCGACCGCGCGGGTGACGCAGGCGCGGACCTGTGCCGGGCTCGGAGCGCGGCTGGGGTAGGGGCTGATGGTGATCTCGGAGTTGACCAGGGCGACGAAGTGGAGGGTGGCGCGAGCGGGGCTGGAGATGTGCAGGAGGCCGGCGTCGGTGAGCTGGGAGAGGCGCCTGGAGACCTCCTGCTGGACGCGGAGGGGCCCTGCCTGCTGCCAGGTGTCGATCAGGGCGGGCGAGAAGTGCTGCCTCTCGGCCTTGATCTGCCGGATCATCGCGAAGTGGTCGGGGAACTGGGTGCGCTGGCCGACGAGGGCGCGGCCGAGGGCGATCAGGTCGGCGCGGGCGTCGGTGCCGGAGAGCTGTTCGGCCACCGTCGCGATGAAGGCGTCCGCGACCTGACTGGCGCTGTCGTGGACGACCTCCGAGAAGAGGTGGTCCTTGCCCTGGAAGTGGTTGTAGATCGTGCGGGTGGACACCCCGGCCTCGGCGGCGATGGCCTCGATGCTGGTGCGGCTGTATCCCTCGCGGCCGAAGACGGTGCGCGCGCCTTGGGTGATGGCCCGGCGTTTCGCGGCTCTGCCGCCGGGTCGGCCGGGGCGTGGCGGCGCGTCGGGGTCGGCGGGGGCCGCGGGTGTGGTGTTCAGGGGAGCCTCCGGTGGATCGGGTGGCCCGTCGGCCTAATTGCCATGCAGGTTGCATTTTACTGCATTCCACGTATTGGTGGGTCGAGCGGTCCGCGGGTCGAGCGGTCCCCTCGGGCTCTCAAGCCAAGGATGGCATCTCCAGGACGGTCTTGCCCCGGCCGTGTCCGCCCTCTACGGACCGGACCGCCTGCGGTGCCCGCTCGAACGGGATCACGCGGGTCACCTTCGGGTCCAGGGCGCCTGTGCGGACCAGTTCCACGACCGCGCCCAGGATCGCCGGGTCGCGCACCGGTCCGACCGGCGCGCCGCCGAGTACGGCGACGGCCTCCCGGTCGGCGCCGCTCACCAGCTTCGTACGGTCCGTCAGGAGCGCGGCGCTCTCGCGCAGGACCTCTCCGCCGACCAGGTCGAGGACGCCGTCCACGCGGCCCGGTATCCGCGCGGCGAGGCCGGGTCCGGAGGCCACGAACCGTACACCGAGTTCCTCGACGAACGCCCGCTTGTCCTCGGCCGCCGAGCCCACCACAGTCAGCCCCAGACCCGCGGCGACCTGCGCGGCGGCCACGCCAACACCACCACCGACACCGGTCACCAGCAGCGTTGCGCCTGGCGGCAGGGCGAGTTGGTGTACTGCGCCGTAGCCGGTCGCGGCGGCGATGGGCAGGACGGCGGCGTCGGACCAGGAGACCTCCGGCGGTTTGCGGACCGCCGCTCGCGCGGGCAGCAGGGTGTACTGCGCGTACCCGCCTGTCGTCGGGCCGCCGAGGACCGCGTCGCCCACGGTGAAACCGGTGGCGCCGGGGCCGAGCGCGACGACCCTGCCCGCGACCTCGCCGCCCATCACGGCGGGCAGGACGACGGCGGGCGCCCCGGCCGGACGGCGGCCCGAACGGCGTTTCCAGTCGACGGGGTTGACGCCGGCCGCGCGTACGGTGACCAGCAGGTCACCGGGGCCCGGAGCAGGTCGCGGGAGGTCGGCGAAGTGCTCGACCTCCGGTCCGCCGAAGCGGTCGTACACGTAGGCCAGGGGCATGCGGCACCTCAAGGTCTCTGTCTGGCTTCGGTCATTAATTGCCATGCAGATTGCACTTTACCTAAGCCGACGGTTAGGCTCGCCGCGGGTCGGTGGAGCCCTGTCTTCCGCCAGTGGTACCGACGCGGTGAGCACAAGGAGCGCAACGTATGGGCAGCACGGTCGCGATCGTCGGCGGCGGATACGGAGGGGCTGCACTGGCCCGTGAGCTGGACCCGGACTTCGATGTCGTTCTGATCGATCCCAAGGACGCCTTCGTCCACGCGGTGGCGGCCCTGCGCGGGCTGGTCGACGAGGAGTGGGCTCAGCGGATCTACTTCGGGTACGACGGGCTGTTCACCCGCGGCCGTCATGTGCGTGACCGCGCCGTAGCGGTGGACGCGGGAGGTGTCACCACGGCCGACGGCACGCGCATCGACGCGGACTACGTCGTCCTCGCCACCGGTTCCTCGTACCCCTACCCGGCGAAGCCGGACACCGAGGACAGCGCCGACTCCGTACTGCGACACGCGGACACGCGGACTGAACTCGCCGCCTCCACCCGGGTGTTGCTGCTCGGGGCCGGCCCCGTCGGACTTGAGCTGGCAGGGGAGATCACCGACCGGTGGCCGCAGACGGAAGTGGTCGTGGTCGACCCCGCCGAGGACGTACTGGGCGGGCGTTATGTGCCCGAGTTGCGCAGCGCGTTGCGCGAGCAACTGGCCCAGCGGGGCGTGCGGCTGGAGCTGGGCAGCGCGCTGACCGCCCCGCCGTCGGCGCCTGCGGGAGTGCGCGAGCCGTTCTCTGTCACCACTGAGGCGGGCGTCCGGATCGAGGCGGACCTGTGGTTCCGCTGCTACGGCATGACGCCGCTCAGCGACATGCTGGCCGGTGAACTCGCTGCCGCCCGGCGGCCGGACGGGCATGTGGAGGTCGACGAGCACCTGCGGGTGGCGGGCGCGCCGAACGTGTTCGCCATCGGTGACGTCACGGCCGTGCCCGAGCCGAAGCGGTCCAAGGCGGCCACCGAACACGCCCTCACGGTCGCGGCCAACATCAGGGCACTGGCTGCCGGTCACCCGGTCGAACAGACCTACCGCCCGGGACCGGACGCGGTGCTCGTGCCGCTTGGGTCGACCGGCGGTGCCTCACAAGTGCCGGGCCCCGACGGTCCGGTCGTGCTGGGTGCGGCGGAGACCTCCAGCTACAAGGGCGCCGACCTGCTGCTCGGACGGTTCGGCGAGCTTTTCGGCGCCTCCACCTGACCTTTCCGGACACCCGATACGACCGTACAGCGCCGCTCCTCCGCTCGTCCGCCTGACTACGAAAGGTCGTTGACCGATGTCGAACGGAACGCAGTCCCTGGTCGGCAAGGTGGCCGTGGTCACCGGAGGCGCGGGAGGGATCGGCGTCGCGACGGTGGAGGCGCTCGCGGTCGCGGGGGCGCAGGTCGTCCTCGCGGACGTCACGGACGGCACCGCGAAGGCGGCCGCCGAGAAGCTGGCCGCGCAAGGGCTGTCGGTGGTCGGGCACGGCGTCGACATATCTTCCGAGACGAGCGTCGAGCGGCTGGTGGACTTCGCCGTCGACATCTTCGGTGGCATCGACGTCCTGGACAACAACGCGGCGCTGACGTCCGCGATCCGGCAGGACCGGGACGTCGTGTCGATGTCGGTGGAGCTGTGGGACCAGGTCCTCGCGGTCAACCTGCGGGGACCGATGCTGCTGTGCAAGCACACGGTTCCCGTGATGGTCGAGCGCGGCGGCGGGTCCATTATCAATATCACCAGCGGACAGGGCCTGTCCGGTGACCGGGTGATGGTCGCCTACGGCAGCTCCAAGGGCGGGCTGATCGCTCTGACCCGGTTCGTGGCCGCCGCGTACGGCGCGGACGGCGTCCGCTGCAACGCGGTCGCGCCGGGGCTGGTCCGTACGCCGGCGCTGGAGGCGGACATGCCGGTGCCGGTGCAGCAGATGTTCCAGAGCGCGAACCTGATTCCGCGCCTCGGTACTCCGGAGGACGTGAGCCAGTTGGTGGTGTTCCTCGCCTCCCCGGCCGCCTCGTTCATCACCGGGCAGGTGCTCTCCGTGGACGGCGGCTTCCTCGCCCACCTGCCGACGCTGTCGCCGCTGCCGCCGCGCTGAGGACCTGGGATGGTCTGCGTACGGCCGGTGGTGGCGGACCGCTCTGACGCGGTCCGCCAGTTCCCGTCAGCCCATCCAGGGGGCGAGGCCCGCCTCGATGACGGGCACCTGCGGAGCCCCCGCCCAGGCGTAGTAGCCGTCGGGGCGGACCAGGAGCGCCTCGTCGCCGCCGGTCAGGTGGGCGACGACCAGTCCCTTCCGGGCGAGCCCGCCGGCCTCCGTACCCGGCGGCAGGGCCAGCACGAAACGCCCCTCGCGCAGCACCTCGTACAGGCGACCTCGGTCCAGCTCCAGGTCGGGGGCGCGCACGCCGGTCAGGGGGTGCGCGCCTTTCGGGGCGGGGTAGGAGAAGCCGATGCCGGTGATCTCGCCGACGGCCTGCCGCGTCACCGGGCGTACGTGGGTGACCACCAGCTTGCGTACAGTGCGCAGGGCGATCTCCAGGGGGTTGTGGGCCATGGCGAGGCGCAGGTTGAGGCCGCTGCTGCGCAGGACCGCCTTGCCGATGGGGTGGCGTTCGGCGTGGTAGGTGTCCAGCAGGGCGTCGGCGGACCGGCCGTGGTGCACCGCCGCCAGCTTCCAGCCGAGGTTGGCGGCGTCCTGGAGGCCGGTGTTCATGCCCTGGCCGCCGGCCGGGGAGTGCTGATGGGCGGCGTCGCCGGCCAGCAGGACGCGGCCGACGCGGTAGTCCGGGACCTGGCGTTCGTCGCTGTGGAAGCGGGACAGCCAGCGCGGGTCGTGCATCCCGAAGTCGGAGCCGAAGGCCCGCTCGATGAGTTCGCGCAGCTCCTCGAACTCGACCGGGGTGTCGTCGGGTTGGCCCCGGTCCGCCCGGTCCCAGCCGCCGACCCGCCAGTAGCCGTCACCGAAGGGGGCGATGAATCCGAACGCGCCGCCGGTGCCGTGCACCCGCACCACGAGGGGCGGCTCCTCGGTGAACTTCACGTCGGCGAGCGCGACCGACCGGATCACCACCTTGCCGGGAAAGGGCAGCCCGAGGGCCTCCCTCACCGCGCTGTGCGCCCCATCGGCGCCGACGAGATACCTGGTACGTACGGTCGTGTCGCCCGCCTCCGTCCGCACCGACACGGTGACGCCGTCGCCGTCCTGCTCCACACCGGCGACCTCCGTGCCGTACCGGATGACCGCGCCGTTCTCCAGGGCCCGGCGCAGCAGCAGCTTCTCCACCTCGTACTGCGGGGTGACCAGCAGGAAGGGGAACCGGGACGGCAGGCTGCCGATGTCGAACGGCACCGCCCCGAACAGCCGCAGTTCGCGGATGGTCTGGCCGGTGCGGACGAGTTCGTCGGCGAGCCCCCGGGCGTCGAGGAGTTCGAGCGTCCGGGCGTGCACGCCGAAGGCGCGGGTCAGGTTGCTGATGCCCTTCGGGCGCTTCTCCAGTACGACGACGTCGACGCCGGCCGCCGCGAGGTCACCGGCGAGCAGCAGCCCGGTGGGGCCAGCGCCGGCGAGGACGACGGGGGACTCATGCGTGTGAGACATCCGCGACTCGCTTCCGTCGGGGGGAATCGGAGTCCGCCCCCCTGGAGGGGGTCGGAAAACGCGGCGGTGCCGGAATCCGTTTCAGGACCGGCACCACGCGAGTAATTTTCGGGCGGCCGCCTCGATCTATTCGGTCGCGGCGAAAATGTCATGGCAAAAAACCACGGCGGAAAAGTCTGCATGTGGCTCTGCGTATTGCCGTGAAGGGGAATTCAGGCGTGCCCGAGCCGGAATCCGACGCCGCGTACGGTGACGACCCAGCCGCTGTCGCCGAGCTTTCTGCGGAGGCTGCTGACGTGGGTGTCGACGGTCCGCCGGGACCAGGAGTCGCCCCACACCTGCTGGAGCAGGCGCTTGCGGGAGATGACCGTGTCGGGGTGGGAGGCGAGCAGGCAGAGGAGGTCGAACTCCTTGCGGGTCAGGTCCACGCCGTGGCCGTCCATGCAGACCTCGCGGGAGTTCACGTCGATGTGCAGCGGGCCGTGGTCGATCGCCGGGCCCTGCCTGCTCTGGATGCGCACACGCCTCATGACCGCGTCGATGCGGGCCATCAACTCGCGGAAGCCGTACGGCTTGACCAGGTAGTCGTCCGCGCCGGCCTGGAGTCCGAGGACTCTGTCCAGCTCCGAGCCGCGTGCGGTGACGACGATGAGCGGGACACCACTGACGGCGCGGATGGCCTTGCACACCTCGAGGCCGTCCAGGTCCGGCAGTTCGAGTTCCATCAGGACGAGGTCCACGCCCTCATGGGCGGCCAGGGCGACGCTGCCCCGGTCCGCGGCAGCCACCTCGTGACCGTGCCGGCGCAGCGCCTCCTCCAGGGCACCGGCCGCGGAGGCGTCGCCCTCGACGAGCAGGATGCGCCAGCCTGCGGTGCCGGGTACCGCGACGGGTGCCGGGCCCGGCGGGAGTTCCGCGTGCTGGTTCGATATAAGAGGCCCTCGCAAGAACTCTGACGTTTGCGTCATACTCTCTCCCCCGGTAAGACATGCTCTTCCCGCGAAGTGGAACTCGTGCACGATTCTATGAAACCAGGGCCACACGTTCCAACCCGCCGCAGTGAATTTACTGTTGCAGCAGTATGAAACTATTCTCGGTCACTCGGTGCACGGAATCGTCTTTACTAAGTTCGGTTGCGGGTTTCTCAGGCGCGTGACCGGTCGTCGGCGTCCAGCAGCCTGCGCAGCAGTGTCGTCAGCGTGTCCCGTTCCTCGGGGGTGAAGCAGCCGAGGAAGGAGTCCTGGGAGTCTTGGGCCACCTGCCACAGGCGGCGTTGCAACCGGGCCCCCTCGTCGGTCAGCTCGACCAGTTGCCGGCGCCGGTCGGACCGGTCGCGGGTGCGGCGCACCAGCCCGCGCTCCTCGATCGCGTCCAGGTAGCCGCCCAGGTGACTGCGCTGGAAGCCGAGCCGGTCGGCCAGCACGTGCTGGGGCAGCGGGCCGAAGTCCGAGAGCGCGGTCAGGGTCGCGAAGTGCGGCAGCCGCAGCCCGTGCCGTCCCATCGCCTCGACGAGCGCGTCGTGGCCGATGCGCGCCACGTGCCCGGCGAGGTACGACGGCAGCGCCAGCAGGCTCGGCGGACGAGGCGCGCCGTCCTGGGCCGTGGCACCGGCAGCAGGTTCAGGGGTTTCGCTCATGCGTTCACGATAAGGCAATGAACTGACTGGACGTAATGATGACATCATGTAATCATTCCAAGACGATACTGACTCGGCGCTCGATCCGTGCTCCGAAACAGCGGACCGAGGCGCCCGTCCCCGGAGGACCGCTCCATGACCGACATACCAGCCCCCGGCTCACAGCGGGGCACCGCCGCCCCGTTCGCCGCCCTGCTCCTGGCTGTCCTGTCCTTCTCCCTGATGCAGACGATGGTCGTGCCCGCGCTGCCCGACCTCCAGCGCGAGTTCGACGCCTCGACGACGGCCGTCTCCTGGGTGCTCAGTTCATTCCTGCTCACCGCGTCGGTGGCGACGGCCCTGCTGGGGCGGGTCGGCGACATGTTCGGCAAACGCCGGGTGCTGATCGCCAGCCTCACCGTCTTCGCCGCGGGCACCCTGCTCGCCGCCCTGTCCGACTCGCTCGCTCTGCTGATCGCAGCGCGGGCGGTGCAGGGTGTCGGCTCGGCCGCTTTCCCGCTGGCGTTCGGGATCGTGCGCGACCAGTTCCCGCGTGAGCGGGTGCCGGTGGCGATCAGCCTGATCTCGTCCACGTTCGGCATCGGCTTCGGCGTCGGGCTCGTCATCCCCGGCCCGATCGTCGACGCCCTCGACTGGCACTGGATCTTCTGGCTGGGTCTGGTCGTCATCCTGCTCGGTATCGCCGCGGTCACCGCGTTTATCCAGGAGTCCTCGAACACCAACCCCGGGCGCATCGACTGGGCCGGCGCGGTGCTGCTGAGCGCGGGTGTCGTGGCACTGCTGCTCGCCATCAGCGAGGGCAAGTCGTGGGGCTGGACGTCCGGCGGGATCGTCGGCCTGTTCGTCGCCGCCGTCGCGCTGCTCGCGGTGTTCACGTACGCCGAGAGCAAGGTCCGCGAGCCCCTCATCGACCTCGAGCTGCTGCGCCGACCCGCCGTACTGACGAGCCACATCACCGCGCTCATCATCGGGTTCGGCATGTACGGCGCGTTCACGCTGGTGCCGCTGCTCGCCCAGACCCCATCCAAGGCCGGGTACGGCTTCGACGCGTCCGTCACCGAGGCGGGGCTGTTCATGGTGCCGATGGCCGTGACGATGCTGATCGCCAGCCCCCTCGCCGGGGGCATCGGCGCGGCCCTCGGCTGGAAACTCCCGCTCGTGCTGGCCTGCCTGATCGGCGTCGTCGGCTTCGTGGTCTACGCGGGCGCGCACGACACCGAGTGGACCATGTACGTCGGCTCCGGGGTCCTCGGCATCGGCGTGGGCTTCGCCTTCGCCGCCCTCGCGAACCTCGTCGTCAGCGCGGTCGACCGCAGCCAGACCGGCGAGGCGACCGGCATCAACACGATCATGCGTACGATCGGCGGCTCCCTCGGCGCCCAGATCGCCGCGTCGATCGTCGCCTCCGAGACGACTCCCGGCACCCGGGTACCCGCCGAGTCCGGCTACACCACCGCGTTCGTCATGTCGGCGATCGCCCTGGGCCTCGCGACGCTGGCCGCGCTGGCGGGGCCGGGCAAGTTGTGGGGCAGGGTTCCGGCACCGCTGACTCCGGCCAAGGAGCAGTCGCGGTCCGCGGCTTGAGGGGGCACGCCCCCTCCTCTCCTGGCCGGTTGCCGCCCCTGCCCGCCCCAACCAGCCGGGAAACACCGGGCACCCCTATTCCCACGTCGCGCCGATGAACAGGAGTTCGCGCACAGATGCCTGACTACGGACACGACCTCCTCTTCGGTGCTGTCCTGGTGCCGAGTGCGGGGCATGCCGCCGACGCGGTGGCGCTGGCCCGGGTCGCCGACCGGGCGGGACTGGATCTGGTGAGCGTGCCGGACCACCCTTACCGGCCGGAACTGCTCGACGCCTGGATGGCGCTCGCGGTGATCGCCGCGTCCACCACCCGCGTACGAGTCTTTCCGAACGTCGCGAACCTCCCGCTGCGCCCGCCGGCCGTGCTGGCCCGAACCGCCGCCGGCCTGGACCTGCTCAGTGGGGGCAGGGTCGAACTGGGGCTGGGTGCCGGGTCGTACTGGGACGCCATCGCCGCCGACGGCGGACCGCGCCGCAGCCCGGGCGAGGCGGTGCGGGCGACCCGCGAGGCCATCGACGTCATCCGGGCGCTGTGGAGCCAGGGCCAGGGAGTCCGCTTGCCCGGTGAGTACTACGGGCTCAACGACGCCACCGCGGGCCCGGCACCCGCGCACCCCATGGGAATCTGGGTCGGCGCCATCGGCCCCCGCATGCTGCGGCTGACCGGCGCGACGGCGGACGGCTGGCTGCCCAGCGTGCCGCACGTACCGCCGGGCCGCCTCGCCGCAGGGCACCGGGTCGTCGACGAGGCGGCGGTCGCCGCGGGCCGCGCCCCCTCCGAGGTCCGCCGGCTGTACAACCTCTCACCGGGGCCGGGCGGCTTCCCGCAAGGTCCGCTCGAGGCCTGGCCCGAGCAACTCGCCGCGCTCACCCTGGAACACGGCACCAGCGGCTTCCTCCTTCCCGCCCACCAGCCGGCCCTGCTCCAGGGGTTCGCGGCACAAGTGGCACCGGCGACGCGGGAGCTGGTGACGGCGGAACGCAAGCGCGCGGCCTACACCCCGAGACCGGCCGACGCCTCGGACGAGGCACGTGGTCGGGACGGCACCCGACGGCGTACGGAGGGCTCGGGCGCGGCCGGCCACCAGGACGGCACCGTCGATGCGGAAACCGCCGGTCCGCGTACGGCCGCCGCGGACGCGGTGGGTGGTCGGGACGGTGTCGCCGGGCGGCGTACAAGTGTGGCTGGGGTCCCGGTCCCGGCCACCCTCGCACCGAACAGCCCCCGAGCCACCTTGCCCGGGGAGCTGACCGTACGGCCCACCCCGCCCCCGAAGGCCTGGCGGTCCGCCAGGCGGTTGTGGGACGAGTCGACGCGCCCCGTCGGGCCGCCCGCCGACCCGGAGCGGCGCTATCCACGTCGCGAGCAGGAGCCGGCCCGCAATCTCGTCGCCGCGCACGACCAGCTACGCGCTGATCTCGACCGGCTCCGGGAAGCGGTGCGCGAGGTGCTGGCCGACACCCTCGCCCCAGGGGACGCGCGAGCGGAGATCCAGCGGCTGAGCCTGCGGCAGAACTCCTGGACGCTCGGCGCGTACTGCGCGTCGTACTGCCGGATCACCACCCTGCACCACACCCGGGAGGACGAGGACCTCTTCCCTTACCTGCGCCGCTCCGACCCCCGGCTCGGCGAAGTGCTGGACCGGCTCACCGAAGAACACCGCGTCATCCAGGTGCTGATCGACCGCATCGACCGCCAACTGGTCGCCTTCGTCCGCGAGGAGGGCGGCGAGAAGGAACGGGAGGCGTTGCGGGCGGCGATGGACCTGCTCACAGACGCACTCCTGTCGCACCTCGCATACGAGGAACGGGAGTTGATCGAACCGATGGCGAGGTTCGGGACGGGCTGGTGAACGCCGGCCCCTACCCGGGCTCCACGCCCGTCGCCACCGGCCGGGACAGGTCCGTGGACCAGGCGGACCAGGAGCCCGGGTAGAGAGCCGTGCCGGTGATGCCGGCGTGTTCGAGGGCGAGGAGGTCGTGGCAGGCGGTGACTCCGCTGCCGCAGTAGACGATGACGTCACTTCCTCCGTCAACCCCCAACGCCCGGTAACGCGCGCGTAGTTCGACGGGCGTCAGGAACGTTCCGTCCGGCTTGAGGTTCCCGCTCCAGGGGGCGCTGCGGGCTCCTGGAATGTGGCCGGAACGGATGTCCGTCGGTAGGACGTTCGCACCGGAGTACCGGTCGGCGGCACGGGCGTCGAGGACGATCGCGTCGCCCGACGCGACCTGATCGGCGCTCCGCAGCGCCTCCTGGGGCCACTTCACCGGCGTCAGCCGCGCCTCGGGCAGTACGACGGCGCCGGTCTCGGTCTCGCCGGGCCAGCCGGTCAGCCCGCCGTCGAGCAGGGCGGCGGGCCGTCCGGTGCGGCGCAGCAACCACACCAGCCGGGCGGCGTACGGCCCGCCGTCGGCGTCGTACGCCACCACGGTCGTACCGTCCCCGATGCCGAGCGTGCCCAACGCACGTGCGAAATCGGCCGGGTCGGGCAACGGGTGCCGTCCGCCGGTCTCGTCGGGCGGGGCGGACAGGACCGTGTCGACGTCGACCCAGACCGCGCCGGGCAGGTGACCCGTGAGGTAGGCGTCGTAGCCGCTGCGGCCGTCCAGGAACCAGCGGACGTCGGCGAGGACCAGGGTGTCGCGGTGGGCGCTCACCCAACCGGCGTCGACCACGGGCGGCAGCTCAGGCACCGGTCACCGCCTTGGAGCCGAGTTCGGCGACCTGGGGAAGGACCTCAGCGGCGGTCAGTTCGGTGGCCGCCTGGACGTCCGCGTACGGGATGCCGCCGACGTCGATGGCGAGGAGGTGCAGGTCGTGGCCCCACAGCTCGTGCAGGCGACCCAGTTTGTCGACGACCTCGGCGGGGCTGCCGCAGATCGCGGGCCCGTCGTCGCCGATGTACATGTCGAAGTCCGGCGGGGTCGTGAAGTGCGTGGTGCCGGGCTTCTTCACGGTCAGGTAGTTGTTCATGTAGGAGGCCCACACGGAGCGCGCCCGCTGGGACGACTCGGCGACGAAGATGTGACTGGCGGCGCCGAGCCGGCCGGGCGGGTCGGTGCGCCCGCTCTCCTGCCACAGGGTGCGGTATGCGTCGAAGGCCGGTACGAACGTGCGCGGTTCACGCGCGGTGGTCCCCACGACCAGAGGCAGCCCGTGTTCCACCGCGAGTTGCACCGACTCCGAGCCGACACCGCCGCTGATCCACAGTGGCGGTGTCGACTGCAACGGCCTCGGCTGTACGGTGACGTCGGTCAGCGGTGGCCTGAACTCGCCCTGCCAGGTGACACGCTCCTCGGTCCACAACCGGATCAGCAGCTCCGTGTTCTCCCGCTTGCGCGCCGCCTTCGACTCGGGGGACTGGCCGAACACCGCGTACGGCTCGGGGAAGAAGGAGCCGCCCGCGATGAGTTCGAGTCGGCCGCCGGACAACAGGTCGACGAGAGCGTAGTCCTCGGCGACGAGTACAGGGTCACGGTTGGCGACGAGGGTGGTCCCTGTCGCCAGCCTGATCGTCGACGTGTGCTCCGCGATCGCGGCCAGCACCAGCGCGGGCGAGGAGATGACATCCCGCTCCCCGAAGTGATGCTCGCCGACGGTGTACCAGACGAACCCGGCGTCCTCGGCCTCCTCCGCCGCGCGCACCACGTCCCGCAGCCGCTGCCGCTGGGTGAGGGTCTTGCCGGTGAGTGGGTCGGGCAGAAGACTGCCGAACGTGATGAGCCCTAGCTGCATGGAGTGCCCTCCGTCGCGCTGCGGCCGGGCACGGCGGCCAACAGCTTCTGGGTGTATGGGTGTTGCGGCGCCCGCAGCAGTTCCGCCGCCGGCCCGCTCTCGACGATCCGGCCGCCGCGCATGACCGCGATCCGGTCACTGACCTGCGCGACGACCGCCAGATCGTGAGAGATGAACAGATAACTCAGCCCATGCCGCTCCTGAAGCCCTACGAGCAGCTCCAGGATCCGGGCCTGAACGGTGACGTCGAGCGCGGACACCGGCTCGTCGCACACCAGCACCTCCGGCCCGAGCGCCAGCGCCCGGGCGATGGCGACCCGTTGCCGCTGCCCCCCGGACAACTCGGCAGCCTTGCGCCGCTCCACACCGGCAGGCAGCGCCACATCGTCGAGAAGCCGCCGCACCTCCCCGCCCCACTTCGCCCTGCTCCCGATCCCGTGATTGCGCAACGGCTCGGTCAGCAACTCTCCGACAGTGAGACGAGGGTTCAGCGAGGCGTACGGATTCTGATAGACAAGCTGGATACGACGGTGGAGAGCACGCCGCGCGGCTCCCCGCACGGTGGTGACGTCGACGCCGTCCAGCAGCACCGTGCCGCTGTCGACCCGCTCCAGCCCGAGAATCATCCGAGCGGTCGTCGACTTCCCCGACCCCGACTCCCCCACCACCCCGAGGGTCTCCCCCCTGCCCAACTCGAACCCGACCCCGTCGACGGCAGTGCGCGAACGACGCCGTGACAGCACCGGCCCCCGGACAGGGAAAGCCCGGGTGAGACCGGAGACGCTCAACAGAGGTGCCGCATCCGCTGACGCCGGACCGGGCACCGTCACCGGGGCCGAGCCCGCCGTGCCGCAGCGGCCGCGTGGGGGCCGGGCCGTGAGGGTCGGCGCGTCCGCCAGCAGCTCGCGTGTGTACGGATGCCGGGGGTCACCGAGTACCCGCCCCGCGGGCCCCGCCTCCACCACCCGCCCCTGCGACATGACCACCACCTGCTGCGCCCGGTCGGCGACCACCGCAAGGTCGTGGGTGACCAGAAGCATGGCGGTGCCCGTGGTGGTGACGACTTCCTGGAGGTGGTCGAGAAGTTGGCGTTGGACCGTGACGTCGAGGGCCGAGGTGGGTTCGTCGGCGACGAGGAGGCGGGGACGGGCGGCGGTGGCGATGGCGATGAGCACGCGTTGGCGCATGCCACCGGAGAGTTCGTGGGGGTACTGGCGGGCGCGTTGGTCCGGGTCGGGCAGTCCGGCTTCGGCGAGGAGGCCGACGGCCCGGGCGGGGGCGTCCCTGCGGGTGGCCAGGCCGTGTACCCGGAGCACCTCGGCGACCTGCGCGCCGACCGGCTTGACGGGGTCGAGGCTGACGCCGGGGTCCTGCGGGATCAACCCGATGCGCCGCCCTCGCACCTCCCGCCACGCCCGCTCCCCGAGCCCGGTCAGCTCCTCGCCCTGGAGCCGGACAGAACCGCCCAGCACCATGCCCCCGGCCGGCAACAGCCCGACCAGGGCATGAGCGGTACTGCTCTTCCCCGACCCGGACTCCCCCACCACAGCGGTGATCTCCCCGGCCGCCACTCTCAGGTCGAGCCCGTCCACAGCGAGGCGCGTACCACTCGCGGCGCGGTACCCGATCCGCAGCCCGCGCACGTCCAGCAGCGGATCCCCGCCCGACTCCCCACGGGGAACCGCGGCGCGGGCACCGGGAAACCTGGCCGCGCCGTCGCGGTCCCCGGTCGCCACGCGGGAACCCCGTCCCCCCGCCGAGCCGCTACCGTACGCGGCCGGCCTCTCAGCCCCCGCCGAGTCGTGATCACGCACCGGTTCCACCGGATTCACCGATGCCCCCCTTCCGCTTCGAACACCCGTGACAGCCGGTTCGCCGCGAGGACGACGACCGCGACCGTGAGACTGGGCAGAGTGGTCAGCCACCAGGCCGTCGCGAGGTAGTTGCGGCCGTCGGCGACGAGGGAGCCCCATTCGGGGGCCGGTGGCGGTTCGCCGTAGCCGAGGAAGCCCAGGCTGGAGACGGCGAGGACGACGAGGCCGAAGTCGAGTGCGGCCAGGGCCAGTACGGGGCCGAAGGCGGACGGAAGGATGTAGCGGGGGAGGATGCGCCACCATCGCGCCCCGCAGAGGATCGCGGCCTCGACATACGGTGCGGCCCGTACGCGCAGCACCTCCGCCCGCATGACTCGGGTGAACGCGGCGACGCTGGTCGCCCCGATGGCGACGGCGATCTGGCCGGTGCCCACGCCGAGCGCGGTGACGAGGGTGAGCGAGAGCAGGAGCGGCGGAACGGACATCGTGACCTCCACGGCCCGCATGATGACCGCGTCCGCCCAGCTGCCGAAGAACCCGGCGACGAGCCCGAGGATCACGCCGCCGCCCAGGGCGATGACGATGGCCAGGGCGGTGGCGCGGAGCGACAGGGCCGCGCCGTGGACCACTCGGGCGTAGATGTCGCGGCCCATGTGATCCGTTCCGAAGAAGTGTTGGGAACTCGGCGGTTGAAAGCGGTCCGTCGGCAGGCCGGTGAGGGGGCTGCGGGAGGTGAACCAGTCCGGTACGAGGGCCCAGCCGAGGACCAGCACGAGGACGAGGACGGACAACGTGACGCCGGGTGAGCGGAGTGGTGCCCCGAACACGCGGCGAAGCCGTGCGGGCTCCTCGACCGGCTCGACGGGCAGCGGACTCAGCGTCGTCATGCGGTCACCAGCCGTCCCGTGGCGCGGATGCGGGGGTCGAGCACCGGGTACAGCAGATCGATCAGCAGGTTGACCACCGCGAAGGCCAGAGCGGCGACCACCACCACCCCTTGCACGACCGGCAGGTCCTGCGCGGAGACGGCGGACTGGGTGATGCGGCCCATGCCGGGCCGTGAGAAGACCGTCTCGACGACGACCGCGCCGCCGATCAGCGAGCCGACGAGCATCCCGGCGACGGTCGCGGCCGGGATGGCCGCGTTGCGCAGTCCATGGCCGAACAGGAGTCGGGCCCGGCCCGCGCCAGTGGCCCGGACGGTGTCGGCGTACGGCTCCTGGAGTGTCGTGTGGAGGGATTTGCCGAGGACCTGGGCAACGAGTGCGGCTCCCGGGATCGCCATGGTGCAGGCCGGCAGGATCACGCTGTCGAAGCCGCTGTCGCCGAGGGAGGGGAAGACCTGCCAGCGGAAGGAGAGGAACTGGATCAGGACGAGCCCCACCCAGAAGGAGGGCAGGGACACCGCGACCGACGGCAGTGAGCGCAGGAGCTGCCGTAGAAGAGGGCTCGCCGTGAGGTTCGCGGCGACCCCGAGCAGCGTGCCCAGGGCCAGCGCGAGCAGCAGGGCGAGGGTGCCGACCTGGAAGGTCGGCGGAAGCGCGTCGGCGATCATGCGGGAGACCGGCTGCCCGGTCTGGAGGGACGCGCCGAGGTCGCCGTGGAGCGCGTCGGCGAGCGCGGAGCCGTACTGGACGATCAGCGGCCGGTCGAAGCCGAGTTCCGTGCGCGCCTGGGCGACCTGCTGCGGTGTCAGTTCGGCGAAGCCGCCGCGTCCGCTGAGCATGAGCGCGACCGGGTCCCCGGGCAGCAGCCGCAGCGCTACGAAGGTGAGGGTGAACGCGGCCCAGACGACGAACACCGCGCGCAGTGTCCGGGTGGCCGCGTACAGGGCCGTGTGCACAGTCGACCCCCCTCAGCCCAGCCAGGTGTCGTACAGGTCGAACCGGTTGGAGGCGTCGAGCGTGAAGCCCTTGACCTTGTCGGAGACGCCGTGGACCTGGGCGCCCTCGTACAGCGGGACGGTGTCCGCGTGGTCGAGGATCCAGCGGACCGCGTCGGACACGGCCCTCTGGCGTGTCTTCGTGTCGGTCGCCGCGACCTCCTGCTCCAGGTAGGTGTCGAGCTTGCTCGGCGGCAGGTGCCAGAGGTTGGCGCTCTTGGTGTAGAAGATGTTGCGCAGGACGTCCGGGTCGGCGCGGGTGACACCGACGGCGGTGAGGTCGAAGTTGCCCTTCTGCTGCTGCTCGACGTAGACGGCGGGGGCGACGGCCTTCAGTTTCAGGTCGACGCCGATCTTGCGGAGCTGCTGCTGCACGGCCTCGTTCGCGGGCGGCATCGGCGCGGGGATCAGCCAGGTGAGGGCGAGCGGCTTGCCGTCCTTCTCGCGGATGCCGTCCTTGCCGCCCTCCTTCCAACCAGCGCTGTCCAGCAGGGCCTTGGCGCCTTGCGGGTCGTAGCGGAGTTTGTCGGAGAAGTCCTCGTAGTACGGCGTCGTCGAGGACAGCACGCTCGTGGCGGGCTTGTACGAGTCGCTGAACACCGAGTCGACGAGACCCTGCCGGTCGATGCCCTTGAGGAGCGCCTCGCGGACCTTCCGGTCGGCGAGGATCCCCTGGTGGTTGAGGGAGAGCGGCGGTACGAGCCCGGGTCCCGGCGCCGACAGGACGCGGAAGCCGTTGCCCTTGGACTGGGCCTCGTCCGTGGGCTGGAGGGCCTTGGCTACGTCGACCTGGCCGGAGGAGAGGGCGCCGGTGCGGGCGCCGGCCTCCGGGATGAAGGTGAACTTCACCTCGTCGAGGCGGGCGGCGCCCTTGTGCGTGGCGAGGGACGACGGCCAGGCGTAGTCCGCCCGCTTCTTGAGTACGGCTTCCTGGTTGGTGGTGTAGTGGTCCAGGACGTACGGACCCGAGCCGACGAACTTGCCCCGGCAGCGGTCGGCGGCCGAGGCCGTGAACGACGCGGGCGACAGGATCCCCAGGCCGACGGTCGATGTCGCCTGGAGGAACTGGGCGTTGGCCGTCGCGAACCTGACGGTGAGGGTGTGCGCGTCGGTGACGGTCGTGCCCCGGTAGCCGATCAGATAGCTGGGGGCGCCGTTCGCGGGCAGCTTCACCAGGTTGTCGAACGTGGCCTTCACCGCCGCCGCGTCGACGGGCTTGCCGTCGCTGAAGGTGACGCCGTCGCGCAGCACGAACGTGAACGCGCTGCCGTCCGCGCTGGTCGCGAAGGACTTCGCCAGCCACGGCACGATCTTGCCGGATTCGGGGTCCTGGGCGGTGAGCGAGTCGACCACGGACCGGGTCACGTCGATCGCGCTGATCTGCCCGGTCTGCTGCGGGTCCAGGCACCCCGGGTCGGCTTCGGCCCCGACCAGCAGAGTGCCCCCGTCGCGCGGCGCTCCGCCGGCCCCGCCCGCGTCCCCGCCGCCGTCCGAACACGCGGCGACGGGCAGAACGACGGCGAGCAGCGCGCCCGCGCGACGGAGCCGACGGCGCGGGCGGATGGTTCTGGTGGGCATCTCAGGACCTTTCTGAACGGAACACGGGTCTCGAAGGACTGCGGGGGGGGCGGCGAGAGGGTGTGTGGGACGGCGGAGACGCGGTCTCGGTCGTCAGCCCTTGGCCACCGCCTCCCGGACGGCCGGCACGATCTCCTCGGCCCACCGGCCGAGGCCGACCTGCCCCGAGGGGTCACCGGACGCGAAGTACACGAACCCGGATGCGCCGTGTTCGAGGACGGCCTCGGTCAGTTCGGTGATCCACTGGCCGACGGAGCCGCCCAGCCACCGCCCGGACGAGTCGCGCGGAGCGTTGACGGGGGCGTCGGTGATGCGAGCCGGCAGGTTGAAGACGGTCGCGATGTCCGCGGGGTCGCGGCCGACGGAGCGCGCGGCTTCCTCGACCAGCGGCCGTGAGTCGCGGTACCGCTCGCTGTGCCAGTCCGCCGCGTGGCCGGGGATCCAGCCGTCCGCCGAACGCCCGGTGACCGCGAGGGACTTGGGGCCCACGGACCCCGTCCAGACGGGCGGCGCGGGCACCGGCGCCGGGTCGAGCCCGACGACCTGGGTGAACTCGCCATCCAAGGTGACCGGGGCCGGGCCGCCGGACAGCGCCCGCACCAGGCCGATGGCCTCCTCCAGGGCGCGTACGGCGGCGGCCGGGTCGAGCCGGGTGACCCCGAATCGGGCGATGTCGTCCCAGTACCCGCCCGCGCCGATGCCGAGGACGACCCGGCCCCCGGAGAGCGCGGACAGCGACGACAGGGTGCGGGCCAGCAGCGGCACCGGGCGGGTCGGCAGGTTGGTGACGGTCGTGACACCGGTGATGGTCCGGGTCCGGCCGAGGAGCAGACCGAGCGCGCTGTACGCCTCCAGTCGATCGCCGTAGTACGGGTGATCGGACAGGGCGAAGAAGTCGAGCCCCGTCCGGTCGGCGTACTCGACCCGGCGTACGACGTCCGGTGCGTCGTCGACGGCGATCCCCGGTCCGATCCCGAACCACAGCTTGCGTGCGAGCCGTTCTGTCATCTGCTTCTTTCCTCGGTACGGATTTCAGTGGGTCGTGCGGGAGACACACCTCGTGTCAGACCCGCACTGCCTCGACCACGCTGCAGTGCCCACCCGGCACGACCTGCGTCAGCTTGAGCCCCGAGTCCGCCAGCAGAGCCTCGAACTCATCGGCCGTACGCTGCTGTCCCCCGGCGACGACCAGCATGTCGAGGTCCATCAGGGAGACCGTCGGCGACGCCCGAGGCCGGTCCGGAAGAACGGCCTCGACCAGCAGCACGTGCCCCCCGTCGGCCAGCGCGGCACGCGCGTTGGTCAGGATGCGCCGGGACTGCTCGTCGTCCCAGTCGTGGATGATGTTGGACAGGATCACGGCGTCACCGCCGCCCGGCACGGACTCGAAGAAGTCCCCGGCGACCAGCTCCGCGCGGTCGGCCACCCCGGCGTCCCGCAGTGGCTGGCCGGCCGAAGCGATGACCTCGGGCCGGTCGTACAGAATCCCGCGCATCCCGGGCGCGGAGGCGAGGACGGCGGCCAGCAGCGCGCCCCGCCCGCCGCCCGCGTCGACGACCGTCGGGAACCGCCCGAAGTCGTACGCGGCGACGACCGGAGCGATGATCTGCCGAGACGCCTCGGTCATGGCCCGGTCGAAGACACCGAGCACGTCGGGCTGGTCGTGCAGGTAGTCCCAGACGGGCTTGCCGAGCGCCTCGGGGAAGGCGGTGTGCCCGGTGCGTACGGCGTCGGCGAGGCCGGCCCAGGCGTGCCGTTCGGCGGGCAGCCCGGTCCAGATCGCGAAGTTGCGCAGGCTGACGGGGCTGTCGGCGCGCAACACGTCGCCCAGCGCGGTCAGTTCGAAGACCTGGCCGTCGTGTTCGGTGAACAGCCCGATGTCGGCGCCGGCCCGCAGCAGCCGGTAGAGGCTGGGCGCGTGGGTGTCGGTCGCCCCGGCGAGTTCGGCGAGCGGTCTGGGGCCTTCGGCGAGCGCGTCGGCAACGCCGAGTTCGGCGGTCGCGCTGACCGCCTGAGCGAGCCATCCGGCGGTCACGAGCCTCAACATCTGTGCGTTCAGTGGCAGTTGATCGGAGCCTGGGGGCATGGCGGAGCTTCCTCCTTGGCGGCGGGGTTGGCAGGTGGGGGTGGGACCGGGACACGCCGACAGGCCCATCTGAAGTGTGTCGGGGCCGGTCGGGCGGTACAAGCCGTGCTGATGTCAGGTCTTTGCGCGGTACGTCAGATCTCTGCAAAGTCGCCGGGTCAGTGCCCCGGAGCGCCCTGTGGGCCCCGCCCTTGGTGCCACACCAGGTCGAAGACGAACCGGTCGATGCGCCAGCCGTCGGCGGTCCGCACCGCACCGGCCTCGTAGTGACCGCCGATGGCGAAGTGGACGCCGGGCTCGGCGGCCTTGTGGACGTGCACGGCGGTCAGGTGCGCGCGGATGGTGGCCCGGTCGCCTTCGAGGTCGATGGAGTAGTTGGACGCGGTGTGGTGGGTACGCTCGAAGGTCGTACGGGCCATCTCCTGAAACTCGGTGAGGCCCGCGGTCCCCTTGTACTCCCCCATGGGGAAGGTGAGGCGGACGTCGTCGGTGAAGACCTCGCCGAACCAGTCGTCGCGGTGCCGGTCGCGGTCGAGGTGGGTGACGTAGCGGTCGGCGAGGGCGGTGAGGTCGGCCCTGTCCCGCAGGTCGGCGAGGGTCCTTTCACTCATGCCGGTACCGCCTCTCGATCGGTGACGGGTCCGAACCATCGGTGCAGGGCGTCGGTGAGCCCCTCGCCGCCGGGCGCCGCCGACACCCACGCGGCGTGCCCGTCGGGGCGGATCAACAGGGCGTGCAGACCGGCCAGTTCGCCGTACGGGTCGTCGGCCGGCCTGGCGGTCGTGACGGTCACCCGGTCGTGCCAGGGGGCGGCGGCCGTGCGGATCTCCGGGTCGTCGGCGAGGTCGAGCAGGACACCGCGCGCGGGGTGCAGCAGCCGGGCGGTGCTGGTCCGACCGGCGGGCCCGACCAGGGCGCGGGGTGCGACGCGCCCGCCGGTCAGCGGGTGGCCGCCGCCGAGGTCGTACCGGACGTCGATACCGCTCACCGCGCCGGCGAGATGGCGTTTGACGTCGTCGTACACGATGAGTTCGGCGAACAGGGCGCGCAGCGGGTCGGACTCCCGGCCGCCGAGGAAGACCGTTCCCTGGGCGCGGGTGTTCAGCAGCACGCGGGTGCCGACCGGGTGGCGTTCGGCGTGGTAGGTGTCGAGGAGGCCGGGGGCGGCGCGTCCGGTGACCTCGGCGGCGAGCTTCCAGCCCAGGTTGAAGGCGTCGAGGATGCCGGTGCTCATGCCCTGGCCGCCGGCCGGGAGGTGGATGTGGGCCGCGTCCCCGGCGAGCAGGACCCGGCCCGCGCGGTAGGTGGCCGCCTGCCGGGTGGCATCGGTGAAGGAGCTGACCCACTCGGTGTCGGCTTCGGCGATGTCCTCGCCGGTGAGCCGCCGCCAGGCGTCCGCGACCTCGGCGAACGTGACGGGCGCCGCGTCCTCGCGGGGCGGGGCGCCGTCCGGACAGACGATGATGCGGTCGACCTCGTCGGTCAGGGGCGCCGCCATCACCATGCCGTGTTCCAGACGTTCCCCGAGCGGCCGGGGCCGCAGCCTGTGGCCCACCACGTCCGCTAGGTACATGACACGGGCGGCCGGTGTGCCGGGGAAGGCGATCCCGGCGGCCTCGCGCACGGGGCTGTGGCCGCCGTCGGCGCCCACGAGGTAGGCGGCGCGCAGCCTCCCCGGCCCTTCGGGGGTGCGTACGGTGATCTCCACCGCCGAGTCACCGGCTTCGAGCCCGGTGAACTCCCACCCCCGGTGGACGACCGCGCCGAGTTCGACCGCCCACTCCTCCAGCACCGCCTCGGTGCGCGACTGCGGTATCCCCCGGGCCCCGAAGTGGGCTCCCGGCAGGACGGTGTAGTCGAACCGCACCCCGCCGAAGTGGCCGACAGGGCTGATCTCCGGTGTCCCGAAGCGCGGGAGCAGCCCCCGCTGGTCGAACGCCTCCATGGCGCGGGCGGTAAAGCCCAGCCCCCTGGACTGTCCGGTGGGCTCGGCGAGCCGCTCCACGACCGTCACGCGCGCGCCGCCCAGGCGCAGTTCACCGGCGAGCGTCAGCCCGGTCGGCCCCGCGCCGACGACGATGACGTCGGTGTCGGTGTCGGCCATGCCGGTCAGTCCTTCGCCGACAGAGCCGACCGGGAGTGTGTCACCCGGTAGGTGTTGGCCTGCCGGCCGGTGACGAGGGACCGCGCCCGCTCCCGTCCCCGGCGGATGCCGGCCGGCCGCTGCTCCTCGGGAAGGGTGTGGAACGCGTCGTACGCCTTCTTGCTGTCCCACTGGGCGTAGTTGACGACGTACGTGCCGTCCACGCCCCGGAAGTAGGTGTGCGAGCGGTAGCCGGGCACGGTCGTGATCCACTCGTCCGGTTGTGCGAGGGTCTCCAGGAGGTCCTTCTGGTCCTCGGGGCGCGTGTCGAAGACGATCACGACGGTGTAGTCGTCGCGTTCCGGCGAGATCTCGATGCCTCGCTCCAGCGCGGGGTGGTGCTGGGTGAAGGCCAGTTCGGTCTTCAGCAGGCGTACGGTCCGGGCGAGTTTGTGGAACAGCGGTACGGTCTTCTGCTGGAACCTCTGTCCCTCGTACCGGGCCTGGAGGTCGGCGGCGCTGCGCCACTGGATGTAGTTGACGGTTCCCGGCTCGTCCACGCCCGAGTGCAGCGTCGAGGAGATCCAGCCGGGGTAGTCGGCGTGGTCGATGATGTCGCGCATGGCGTCGAGCACGTCGTCCTGGAGGGGCCGGGTGTCCGTCTCGAAGAGGTTGAAGACGGTCAGGTAGCCGTCGTCGGGCGAGATCAGGGGCATGGCGGGTTTCCTTACGTCGTTGGTGGGCCGAACCAGCGGGCGAGCACTTCTTGCGGCGGCGGGTCGGACGGATCCGCCCAGACGACATGCCCGTCGGGTCGTACGAGGGTCCAGTCCTCGGCGGGCGCACAGGGGATGCCGCCGGTCGCGATCGCGGTGGGGCCGAGGAGCAGCCCCCGTCCGGAACGCAGGAGTTCGGTGCCCTGCGGCAGGCGGGCGCCGACGCCGTCGTAGTGGACGTCAAGGCCGCCGATCGCCGCGGCGAGGTGGGCGCGGACGGGTTCGTGGCCGATGAGTTCGGTGAGCAGGGCGCGTACGGGTTCCACCTCGGGGCCGCCGAACAGCAGCAGCGCCTGCGCCTCGATGGTGGAGAGGGTGCGGGCGCCGACGGGGTGGCGTTCGGCGTGGTAGGTGTCGAGGAGGCCGGGGTGGGCGCGTCCGGTGACCTCGGCGGCGAGTTTCCAGCCCAGGTTGAAGGCGTCGTGCAGGCCCAGGTTGAGGGCCTGGCCGCCGATGGGCGGCTGGCGGTGCGCGGCGTCGCCCGCGAACAGAACGCGGCCGTGCCGGTATTGGGTGAGCTGGCGGGTCGTGTCGTCGAACGCGTTCACCCACAGCGGGGTGCCGTCGCCGACGTCCTCGCCGGTGACCCGCTTCCAGGCACGCGCGATCTCGTCGTACGCGGGCGGCCCGGTCCGTACGGGCACTGGAACGCCGTGCTCGTGCACCATCACCCGCGTCACCCCGTCGGCCCGGCGCGCGGCGACGGCCAGGCCGTCCGGCAGCCGTTCGAAGCGCCGGTCGGGGACCTCGATCCCGGCGACATCGGCCCGCAGCAGTTCGCGCCGCGCGTCGTGACCTGGGAAGTCCGCGCCGAGGAGGCCGCGGACGGTGCTGTCCTCGCCGTCGCAGGCGACGAGCCAGGCGGCGCGTACGACGTGGTCGCCGGTCCCGGCCTCGACGTACGCGCCCGTGTCGGTGACCGCCCGCACCTCCTGCCCGCGCCGCACGTCGGCGCCGAGCCCGGCGGCCCAGCGCGCCAGCAGCCGTTCGGTGTCGAACTGTGGCACCTTCCACAGCCCCGGCCGGCTGCCGGGCAGTG
The DNA here is from genome assembly GCA_000720845.1 of Kitasatospora aureofaciens. GTDB lineage: Bacteria > Actinomycetota > Actinomycetes > Streptomycetales > Streptomycetaceae > Streptomyces. Next base: position 31,540 of record JODU01000036.1, read on the forward strand.
TCAGGTCGACCGGGATCCCGGCGAAGTGCCCGCGCGAGTCGCTCGCCGGGCTGTCCGCCCCGTCCCACAGCCCCCGGCTGTCGAGGATCTCCATCGTGCGGGCGTGAAGGGTCGAGGCCCGCGACTCGGTGGTGGGCTCGTCGAGCCGTTCGAGCACGACGACGTCGGCGCCGCCGAGGCGCAGCTCCCCGGCGAGCAGCAGCCCGACGGGTCCTGCGCCGACGACCACGACCTGCGTGTCGAGCACGTCAGCCCCGCTCCCCCGCGAGCGTCTCGGCGTACGCCTTGGCATGGCCGAGAGTGGCGAGACTGTTGGTGGACAGGGCGGTGTGGACGTACATCCGGGCGTCGGCCACGGTCGCCTCGGGACCGAGGACGCCGGAGATGTTGTCGGTGTCGATGCTGACGGTGTGCTGGGAGGAGGCGACGGCGCCTTCCCCGGTCTCCTCGAAGGTCCACACGCCGGTGTGCAGGGTCAGCAGCGCGGGCAGGGTGACCTGCTTGTAGGCGATGGTGTGGTGGGGGAAGGTCACGCGGTACGACTTGGTGGTGTGTGTGGAACCGTCCTTTGCACGGGTGTCCATCTCCAGGGTCTGGAGTCCCGGGGTGCCCTCGGTGAGGCGTACGGACGCGACGTGCGGGAGCCGTTCGGCCCACAGGCCGGCCTCGTTGACGAAGTCGAAGAGGTCCTTTGCGGCGCCGGTGACGGCGACGCTGTCGGTGAAGGAGAACGTCAGGTCCTGAGCCGCGTGGGCTGCTTCGACGTTGGTGCGCAGCGCGGCGAGCTCGGAGCGGCTGTTGCGGCCGACGGCCTCGTCGATCCAGGCGAGCCCTTCCGGGTCGTCGTCGACCGCGCGGTATTCGTGCGTGAGCCGGACCCGGGCCCGGTTGTCACCGAGGGGTTCGATGATCCAGGCGCCGCCCATCGCGGCGACCGGAGGGGTGCTGATCTCCTGCCGGAAAGTGATGCGCAGGCCCTCAGGGTCCAGGGTGCGGTGGGAGGTCCAGCTCTTGGCCTCGCCGCGTGCCGTGGCCCAGATCCGGATTCGTTCCTCGGCGCCGGCGTGCTCGACCCGGTCGACGTGGATGGTGGGCGGGAAGATCCGGGGCCAGTTCACCACGTCGGCGATGAGGCGGTAGACGGCCGCCGCGGGGGCGCCGACGGTGATCTCGTGCTCGACCTCACGGGTCGTCATGGTCGGGGCTCCTTCGTCATGGTCATAGGTCCTGGTCAGAAGTTGCCGAGGCCGCCGCAGACGTTGAGGGCCTGTGCGGTGATGGAGGCGGCGGTGTCGGAGGCGAGGTAGCCGACCAGGCCCGCGACCTCTTCCGGGGTGGAGTACCGGCCGAGCGGGATCTTCGCCCGGAACTTCTCCAGGATCGCGTCCTCGCTGGTGCCGTAGGCGGCGGCGTACCCCTGCCGGACCCGCTGCGCCATCGGGGTCTCGACGTACCCGGGGCAGACCGCGTTGACGGTGATGCCGGTGGGCGCGAGTTCGTTGCCGAGCGCCTTGGTGAAGCCGACGACGCCGTGCTTCGACGCGGAGTAGGGGGCGCCCAGTACGACGCCCTGCTTGCCGGCCGTGGAGGCGATGTTGATGATGCGGCCCCGGTCCTTGTGGCGCAGCCCGCCCGTGGTGAGGACCTCACGGGTGAGCCGGAAGACGCTGGTGAGGTTCGTCTCGATGACGTCCTCCCACAGCTCGTCGGCGATGTCGGCGGTGACGCCGCCGCCGGACCGGCCCGCGTTGTTGACGAGCACGTCGATCGTCCCGAACCGCTCCAGCGCGGCCCGCACGAAGCCACGAACGGACTCGGGTTCGCGGACGTCGACGGTCGTACCGGCCACGTCGAGGCCCTCTGCGACGAGTTCCTTGACGGTGGCCCCGACGTTCTCCTCGTCGCGGGCGCCGATGAACACGCGGTGCCCCTGGCCGGCGAGCAGACGGGCGACGGCCAGGCCGATGCCGCTGGTGGCGCCGGTGACGAGAGCGACGCGGCCGGTGGTGGTCGTGGTCATGGCGGCCTCTCAGACGGTGCGGGAGACGGTCAGCAGGTCGTTGACGACACCGATGAGGGCGCGCGGGGTCAGCGCGTCGGTCAGCAGGTCGTCGTCGAGGGCGATGCCGTACGTGCGCTCGATCCGGCTGCCCGTCTCCAGGATGGCCAGCGACTCGTAGCCGAGCGCGGTGAACTCGGTGTCCAGAACGTCTCCGTCGAGGTCGACGCCTTCTTCGGCGCCGGCGGCCTCCAGGAGGATGCGCTTGAGATCGGCGAGGGTGAACGGGTCGGCAGGCACGGGAGGGTCCTTCCGGTGGGGGCTGGATGGGTGGGGGCACGTGCGGGGCTTCGGGGCACGTGCGGGGAAACGGTCCTTCTGGGCGGGGCGGTCAGTGCGGTGCGAGCGCCCGCAGGACGACGGCGGAGTTGAAGCCGCCGTATCCCCGGGCCAGGACCAGCGCGGTGCGCAGGCCGAGGCGGCGCGGCTGGTCGACGACGAGGTCCATGCCGTACTCGGGGGACGGCTTGACGTTGACGGTGGCGGGGACGATCCCGTCGCGCAGGGCGAGCAGGGCGGTGGCCAGGTCGAGGGGGGCGGCGCCCGAGTAGAGGCGGCCGGTCATCGTCTTGGGGGCGCTGACCGGGACGCCGTGCGGGCCGAAGATCTGGGTGAGCGCTGCGGCCTCGACGCGGTCCAGGTCGGGGACACCGGCCGCGTCGGCGAACACGACGTCCACGTCGGCGGGTTGGGCGCCCGCGTCGGCGAGGGCGAGTTCGACGGCCTTGCGCAGACCGGGCGGGCGCCCGCTGCCGGGCTTGGGGTCGAAGGTGGCGCCGTACCCGGCGATCTCGCCGTAGGAGTGGGCGCCGCGTTCACGGGCGGACTCGGCTGCCTCCAGGATCAGGATCGCGCCGCCCTCGCCGGGCACATGGCCGCAGGCGTCGCGGTCGAAGGGGAGGTAGGCGCGGGCGGGGTCCTCGCTGGTGCTGAGCCGGCCGCCGGCGAGCTGCGCGACCCAGCCCCAGGGGCACAGGGAGGCGTCGACGCCGCCGGACACGACGAGACGGGTGCCCTTGCGGATCTGCCGGCGGGCCTGGGCGACCGCGTCGAGGCCGCCGGCCTGGTCGCTGACGACGACGCCGCTGGGGCCCTTCATGCCGTTGCGGATGGAGATCTGGCCGCTGTTGACGGCGTAGAACCAGGCGAAGGACTGGTACGCGGACACGTACTGGCTACCCTGGCTCCACAGCTTGCGCAGCTCGTTCTGGCCGAACTCGAAGCCGCCGGACGCGCTCGCGGTGACCACGCCCATGTCGAAGGAGGCCAGCTCGTCGGGGCGTACACCCGCGTCGGCCAGCGCCCAGTCGGCGGCGGCGAGGGCGAGCCGGGTCATCCGGTCGGTCTGCGGGATGAGCCGGCCCGGCAGGTGCTCCTCTGCGGTGAACCCGGTGATCTCGCCGGCGAGTTTCGCCGGGTAGCCGGACGGGTCGAAGCGGGTGAGGCGGCCGATGCCGCTGCGGCCCCCGAGTGTGGCTGCCCAGTGCTCGCGCGTCCCGAGCCCGGTCGGCGCGGCGACGCCGAGTCCGGTCACCACGACGCTCGCCGTAGTCACACCCGCTTCCTTTCCGGCTCGGTCAGCACCATCGCGCTCTGGAACCCGCCGAACCCGCTGCCGACGGTGAGTACCGTGTCGGTGAGCTGGTCGCGGGCCTCCAGCGGCACGTAGTCGAGGTCGCACTCGGGGTCGGGAGAGTGGAGATTGGCGGTCGGCGGGACGACGTCGTACTCCATGGCCAAGACCGAGGCGGCGATCTCGATGGAACCGATCGCGCCCAGGGAGTGGCCCACCATCGACTTGATCGAGCTGACCGGAGTGCGGTAGGCGTGCGCGCCGAGGCCGCGTTTGAACGCGGCCGTCTCGTGGCGGTCGTTCTGTTTCGTGCCCGAGCCGTGCGCGTTGATGTAGTCGACGGCCTCGCCGGGCAGTCGCGCCTCGTCGAGGGCGACCCGGATCGCCTCGGCCATCTCCGCGCCGTCGGGGCGCAGTCCGGTCATGTGATAGGCGTTCGAGCGGGTCGCGTACCCGGCGATCTCCGCGTAGATGTGGGCGCCGCGTCTGCGGGCGCTGTCGAGTTCCTCCAGCACGAACACGGCCGCGCCCTCGCCGAGCACGAACCCGTTGCGGGTGCCGTCGAAGGGGCGTGAGGCGTGGGCCGGGTCGTCGTGGCGGGGAGTGGTGGCCTTGATCGCGTCGAAGCAGGCCATGGTGATCGGGGAGATCGGCGCGTCCGACGAGCCGGCGACCATGATGTCCACCGCCCCCTCGCGGATCAGCTCGGCGGCGTACCCGACGGAGTCGATGCCCGAGGTGCACCCGGTGGACACGACGGTGGCGGGGCCCTCGGCGCCGACCGCCCACGCGACCTCGGCGGCGAAGGAGCTGGGCACCAGGTGGTCGTAGAGGTGGGGCGCCGCGTACGCGTGGTCGACGAGGGCGAGCCGGCCGCCGTCGCTGACGACGCGGTACTCCTCGTCCAGGCCCATCGTGGCCCCGACCGCGCTCCCGATGGTGACGCCGGTGCGGTACGGGTCGAGTTCGGCGAACTCCACCCCGCTGTCCGCGACCGCGCCGCGCCCGGCGACCACCGCGAACTGGGCGGCCCGGTCCATGCGGCGCACTTCCTGCGGGGTGAGGCCGTGCTCGTACGGATCGAAGTCGATCTCGGCGGCGACTCGGGAACGGAACGGCGTGGGGTCGAAGAAGGTGATTCCCCGAGTCGCCGTGCGTCCCTCACTCAACAGGCTCCAGAAGTTCTTGGCGCCCACGCCGCCCGGCGCAAGAACCTCGAGCCCCGTGATGACGACGCGACGCGCGCTCACGCGGTCGCCTCCCACGAATAGAACCGCGTCGCCATCGCGTCCGCCGGTGAGCGCCAGGTCGCCGGGTCGTACGCCTCGATGAACGGCTTCAGGTCGTTGCTGATCCCGACGAACCGGGGGTCGGTCTTCGCCGTGTCGATCAGCTCTCCCCCGTTGTCCTCGTCGAAGTCCTGGAGGTGGAAGTACAGCCCCCGGTAGTGGAAGAGCTGGCGCCGCCTGGTCCCCATCCTGTGCGGCATCTCGGTCGCGTCGAAATCGGCGAACAGGTCGGCCACGTGCGCGCTCGCGCCCGGTTCCAGCCTGGCGACGATCAAGGTGCTGTACATACGAACCCACTCTCCTGCCTGCCATGCCCATGACATATCAGCGCTACATGTCGCGTCCGGCTTCCCTCAAACGCTCACGCCGACCCGCGGCTTCAAGCCTCCGGGGTGCGGGGATCGCGTACAAGGGAGACCGGTTCAGGGCTCTGTCAGGGTTTTCGGGGAACTGCACGGAAAGGTCAGACGAGCGCGGGTCAACGACAGAGAGGTGTGCGGGCGGGACACGGGACTGCGGGGCGGGTCAGACGATCGTCATGAGGGTGTGGGGACTTCGCAGAGGTGTTCCGAGCGGTACGGCTGGGCGCAACCGGTACGGTCATGACGAGGCGACCGGCCTCGCGACAGCACCCCGGCCGGCCCGTGTCCGTCGTCTCACGAGACGGCAACGAAGCCACAGATCAAGCTGCCCCCCCCGTTACCTTTTTCGTGGCTCCGCAACGGGGCCTCCGGCCTTCGGGTCCGGCATGACTTCCCCCTCCTGTTGTTCATGATCCGGGGGGTGATGTCACCGGATCCGGAGGCATCGACGGACCGCTGATGAGGGGCTTGAGCACCGACTCCACCCGAGCCGGAAGAGCTCTCCGTAACGTGGATGTGGCAGCTCGGTGCCCAGGCAAGGCCGGACGAGAACCTGACCGGAGGGGCCTGCACGTGATCGACACTGGCGACATCGACGTCTTCCTCGGCCTGGACGTCGGCAAGGGAGAACACCATGCCACCGCCGTCACACCGGCCGGGAAGAAGGCGTTCGACAAGCGCCTGCCCAACACCGAACCCAAACTCCGCGAGCTCTTCGCGAAACTCCAGGCCAAGCACGGAACAGTGCTCGTCGTGGTCGACCAGCCGGCCTCGATCGGCGCCCTGCCACTGGCGGTCGCCCGCGACATGGGCTGTCCCGTCGCCTACCTGCCCGGCCTGACCATGCGTCGGATCGCCGACCTCTACCCCGGCGAGGCGAAGACGGACGCGAAGGACGCGTTCATCATCGCCGACGCCGCCCGCGCGATGCCCCACACACTGCGGGCGATCGACGGCGAGGACGAGACGATCGCCGAGCTGGAGATGATCGTCGGCTTCGACGACGACCTGGCCGGCGAGGCCACCCGGGTCGCCAACCGGCTTCACGGCCTGCTGACCCAGATCCACCCGTCGCTGGAACGGGTGCTGGGGCCGCGGTTGCAGCACCCGGCCGTCCTCACCCTGCTGGAACGGTTCGGGTCACCGGCCCAGATCCGCAAGGCCGGACGCCAGCGGCTGGTCACCCTTCTGCAGCCGAAGGCGCCCAGGATGGCCGAGCGGCTGGTCGAGGAGATCTTCGCCGCGCTGGACGAGCAGACCGTCACCGTTCCCGGCACCGAGGCGGCCGCGTTGATCGTCCCAAGCCTGGCTGGCTCGCTGACGGCCGTGCTTGACCAGCGGAAACTCTTGGCCAGGCGGATCGAGGAACTGCTGGAGGCTCACCCTCTTTCGAAGGTCCTGACGTCGATGCCGGGAGTCGGCATCAGGACCGGCGCCCGGATCCTGATCGAGGTCGGTGACGGCAGCACATTCCCTACCGCCGGCCACCTCGCCGCCTACGCGGGTCTCGCCCCAGCCACCCGGAGCTCGGGCTCCTCCATCCGCGGTGAACAGCCCTCCAGGCGAGGCAACAAGCAGCTCAAACGGGCCTTCTTCCTCTCCGCGTTCGCTGCCCTGGGGGATCCGGCTTCCCGGGCCTACTACGACAAGAAGATCGCTCAGGGAAAGCACCACACCCAGGCCCTGCTCTGCCTCGCCAGACGCCGGGCCGATGTCCTGTTCGCGATGCTCCGCGACGGCACCTTCTACGAACCGCAGCCGTCGGCCGTGGTCACCTGACCTGCGGGTCTGCGAGGAGAACGACTCGATCGGCCTCGACATCGAAGCCAAGCATCGGATGGCCGTAATCGCCCTCCGGGTCCATCAGCACCGGCTTGCCCAGCCGCCGCCCGATCTCCCGAAGGAACCCGCAGAAAACATCCAGTCGCTCTTGGCCTTGCAACTCCCGCAGGTCGACGTCGAAGTCGACTTCATCGGCAGCATGGAAACGGAAGATCGCCAACACATCGGCAGTCGGCCAGACCCACAGGTCAGGGCACTCGGCATCCGCCTGACGGGACAGCACGGCTTCCGCCCGGGGCACTGGAAGCACCGACTCTCCCTCGGAGTACTGGTACTTCCAGCCTCTCTCCGCGACCAGATCGAGGACCGCCTGCCAGTCCTCCACCGAGGCATCCGGGATGCGCACGTCCGGCAGCGACCCCATCAAGTCCGGGTCGAAGAAGCACTTCACGTCATCCCACAGCAGATCAGCCACCCCGCCATGCTGCCCCGGTTCACCGAACCAGCGCACCCCCGTTTCCCTTGACCAAAAGCATAGGGGCACCCCCCCCGCACCAGGACACGCTCCACGCCGTGCCCTTCGGGGAACACGTCGAGCACACCCGGCCACGCCTGAGGCAACCTAGGAGAATTGCAGGTCAGAGCCCCTTTGCAGCGGGCTCCAGAATCGCCACGCACTCCACGTGGGACGTCATCGAAAAGGTGCCGCCTGCACGCAGGCAGGAAAGCAGGTCAGAGAAGTTTCGGGTTCCGGATGAGAGCCGCCGGACGCCCGGAGCGTCAAACCAGCGTCACGGCCCTACGAAGTTCGCCATCAGCGATCTGTCGCGCCATGACTGCCCGCGCGGCGCCTCCCTCGGCGTAGCGTCGGGGCAGACACGTCGCCGCGCCCAGCGGGCACGAGAGGCATGTCACCGGCGGCAAACGCGGCCGCCCCGCCGCCGTCCGGACGTGGTGCTGAGTGACCGCGGTTACGACCACGACAAGTACCGCCGGCTGGTCCGGGACCTCGGAGTGAAGCCGCGGACGGCCCCCGTCCCGGCAGCCTGGATACTCAACCCCGCCCGTCATCCCGTCCCATGACCGGGCGATCACCGTCCGGCCGAACTGCTCGTTTTCACACTCACCAAGCAGCACTGCCAGGGCCCGGTCTTCCTCGTCCGGCTGGACGGCGCAACGGCGTCAGGCGTATGTCAGCGAACAGGGCGCACAAGGGTAGTCGGAGGCGGTCACGGCCCGCTCCGGACCGACCCGACCCAGGTGACTGCCGCCAGCCTCCGGGGTGTACTGCCGGTAAGTCGCCGAGTACGGGGCACGAAACTGCGCTGGGGCCTGACGCCGGACGAACCGGAGGTGTCGGCGCAGCGGACGGCTGCCCGGCACAGAGTGCGACACATGAGCCCGCCGCGGGCGGAGGGGCGAGGGCGGGACCGGCCGCCGAGCATCTGTCCTGCGGTTGGCCTGAGAAACTTGATCAGAAGCCTTTCAATGTGCTGTCCGCGTCACTCCACGGGCACCAGGCCGTCGAGGTCCACCGTTCCGACAGGTCCTCACGGCGCCGCACCCGCAAGTGCGACCCCGCCCAAACCGGGTTCCGTTTCGGTGCGTAGATGTCGTCGATGACGTGAGACAGAGTCGAAGGAGGCGTGCATCGTTGCCGAGGCGGCATGCGCCATGCCACCTCCGAGCGGGAGTTGACCCTCCCCCTACGTCAGGCTTGAGGCTGTATGCCGACGAAAGGGCAGGTGGATGAGCTACTCCGTGGGGCAGGTCTCGGCCTTCGCCGGGGTGACAGTGCGGACACTGCATCACTACGACAAGGCGGGACTGCTTTCGCCCAGTGACCGCAGCCGCGCCGGATACCGGCTCTACAGTGAGGCCGACCTGGTCCGTCTTCAGCAGATCCTGTTCTACCGCGAGCTCGGCTTCTCCCTCGACGAGATCGCCGCGATTTTCGAGGATCCGCAGGTGAACCCTCTGGAGCGGCTTCGGGCCCGGCAGCGGCAGCTGCACGAGGAGATCGCCAGGCTGCAGCGGCTGGCCGAGGTGGCGGAACGGGCCATAGAAGTCCAGAGGACCGGGGTGACCCTGACTCCTCGGGAACGCTTCGAGGTCTTCGGTGAGGTCGCCTTCGACTTGAGTTACGCCACCGAAGCAGAGATGAAATGGGCGCGATCGGAGGGACAGCGCGAGGCGATGGCCCGCGCGGATGCCCATACCAAGGAGGACTGGCGCCAGCTCATGGGCGAAGCAGCCGTCTGGCGCGCGGAGCTGCTCGCGGTTTTCGACGAGGGGGAGCCGAGTGACGGTGAACGGGCCATGGACCTGGCCGAAGAACATCGCCTGCACATCGCACGCTGGTTCACCTCCTGTCCACCCGACATGCACCGGCGTATCGCGGACGACTTCGTCGCCGACCCGCGCGCTTTCGCTTTGGTCGTACCGCCCTCGCAGCAACGCCCGGGACTGGCCGCCTATATGCGCAAGGCGGTCCACGCCAACGCGGCCCGCCGCGCCGGTGGCGACACCGATTTCGAGGAGGACAGATGCGAATTCTGATAGCTGCGGCCGGATCGCGCGGCGACGTCGCGCCCTACACTGGCCTGGGCGCCGAGCTGCGCCGGGCCGGGTACGACGTTGCCCTCGCCGCCACCGACACCTTCGCACCCCTCGCACGCGACGCAGGGCTGGAGTTCCGCAGTCTGCCCGCCGACACGCGTGGGCGTGGGGGCGGCACAGGCAGGCGTGAACTGATGCGCACGGCTGCAGCGTTCATCACCGAAGTGGGTGAGGGCTTTGCCGACGCGGTGGACAAGGGCACGGATCTGCTCTTGCTGTCGACCACCACCGCCCCGCTCGGCTGGCACCTCACCGAGGCCATGGGCACACCGAGCATCGGGGTCTACCTCCAGCCCACCGCACCGACCGGCGACTTCCCGCCCGTCGTGACGGGGTCCCGCTCACTGGGCCGCCTCGCCAACCGGGTCACCGGACGCTTCGCGCTCCGGATGGCGGACCGCGTCTATGAACAGGCGGTGGCACAGCTGCGCCAGCGCCTTGCACTCCCTGCGGCCTCCCCTGCCGAGGTGCGTCGACGGCAGGATCAAGCGAACTGGCCGATCCTGCACGGCTTCAGCTCAGTCCTGGTGCCCCGTCCCTCCGACTGGCGCTCCGGCCTGGAGGTCGTAGGTAACTGGTGGCCCCACCACGATGCGGCCCAGCGGCTTCCTGCTGCGCTTGAGGACTTTCTGGGTGCCGGTCCCCCGCCCGTCTTCGTCGGCTTCGGGAGTATGGCATCCGGCGACGGGGAACGGCTGAGCGAGATCGCTGTGCGGGCATTGCGCCGCGTCGGGCTGCGTGGCGTCCTCCAGGCCGGCAGCGCCGGACTCGCCGCCGACGGGGACGACGTGCTCACCATTGGGGACGTACCGCACGCACTGCTGTTCCCGCGCCTGGCCGCGGTGGTCCACCATGCCGGGGCCGGCACCTCCGCCGCCGTGCTGCGTGCCGGAGTGCCCGCGGTCCCCGTCCCCGTGACCGCGGACCAGCCGTTCTGGGCGACGCGGCTTGCCGCCCTCGGCGCCGCCACCGACCCGATACCCTTCCGGGCCCTCACCGCTGAACGGCTTGCCGACTCGCTTGACCGCGTGGTGAAGCAGCAGGCACACAACCGAGCCGCCGCAAGCGCGGCGAAACGTCTGGCGGCCGAGAACGGAGCAGGTCAGACACTCAAGACCATCCAGCAGATGACTGATGGATGACACCAGTCCGAATGTATCCGTATCAGCCCGGGAACGCCGTCAGGTGTTCGTTCGTTCGGTTGCTGCGGCGCGGTGAGGGGGCAGGGAGTGGTGGGTGGCTCGGGGCAGTACCACCACCTTGCCCTGCGGGAGCTTCCGGCAGGCTCGGTCGGCGACCTTCCCGGCGTGGTGGGCGCGACTGTACTCGGCGAGCAGGACCAGGACGGGCATGCGAAGGTCGGCCACCCGGGGGGTGCCTCTATGTCTTTCGTCAAGCGAGGCGTGGGGTTCTGGGTTCGTAGAAGGTGCCGTCGCGGAGCATCGCGAACAGCACGTTGATCCGCTGG
>JODU01000037.1 GCA_000720845.1 Kitasatospora aureofaciens
CCGCACAGGCGCCGCAGGCACCCCGCACCCACCACCGCACCCGCACGGCCGCCGCAGGCACCTCCACCGGAGCCGCACAGGCGCCGCAGGCACCCCGCACCCGAACCCGCACAGGCGCCGCAGGCACCCTCACAGCCAGCCCGCGAACTCCAACAACAGCTCGGCGTCCTGCTCCCGCCCCACCCGCCGGGCCCGCACCCCCGACTCCACCGCCCGGAACAGCGTCCAGCCGCGCAACCGCTCCTGGTCGACTTCCAACGACTCCGCGAGCCGCTTGATCCGCCGCCGAGTCGTCGAGGCCCCCGACGGCTGGGCGATCAGATCCTCCACCCGGTCCCGCACCAACCGCGCCAGATCGAACGCGATCTCCCCGACCACCGGATCGGGCCCCACCGCGAGCCACGGCATCCGATCCCCCGCGAGCACCTTGCTCTGCCGGAACGTCCCGTGCAGCAGCCGCCGCTCCGGCGGCTCGGCCAGCAACTCCGCCCGCGCCGCGAGCGCCGCGTCGACCAGCGGCGCCACCTCGGCGTCCGCCGCCGCGCTCGCCCGCATCGCTTCGGCCTGCCGCCCGGTCCGCTCGGCCACGGTCTCGAAGGGATGAGAGTCCGGCGGCTCCACCCACAGCCGCCGCAACGTCCCCGCGGCCTCCAGCAGCGCCTTCGCCTCCGGCAACGACCGCACCGACACGTCCGGATGCAGCCGCTCGAGCAGCAGTACGCCCTCCTCGGCCCCCTCGGCCCCATCCTCGCGCACCTGCACGGCCCCCAGCCCACCCCAGTGCACGAGCGCCGCCCGCTCACTCTCCGGGCGCGCCCGGCGCGGGGCGAGCTTCAGCACCGCCGGCGCCCCCTCGGCCGTCCGCACCAGGACCACCAGGCTGCTGCGCCCCCCGGGCACCTGCACCCGCTCGACCACCAACTCGCGCCGCACCACGGCCCGCTCCGCCACTTCGGGCAGCTCGGCCAACCAGTCGTCACCGTCCGGCGCCGTCTCGCCGAGCGCCCTGACCAAACGCCGCGGCGGTTCGAAAGCCATGCGCGAGCCGTTCCCTTCCCGTACGGAATGCCGTACGCGTTACGCAGTCGGTGATGCCGTGGCCGTGTCGGAGGCCCGCGGAGCGGACCTCCGCCCGGTCGGTGTGCCGGCCCGCTCGGCGAGCCCAGGGAAGGCTACGCTCCCGCCCCGCCAGCGCACCGCGCGGACCGCCGCCTCGCGCAGCGCCGAGGCCGCCGAGGCCCGCCCGTCGCCCTCGGCCGCCCGCACCAGGTCGGAGTACACCCCGGCCACCCGTTCCTCCAGCTCGGCCGCCAGCCGCAGTGCCGCCGCCGAGTCCGGCACCGAGAAGGGCAGCGCGTACCCCGCGGCCGCGGCCACCGGCTCCCCGCCCAGGTCCCGCACCTCGCGCGCCAGCGCGTCCCGTCGCGCCCGGTGCGCGTCGTACGCCGTCCGCGCCTCGGCCCGCCGCTCCTCGACGATCCGCCCGCCGACGACCCCGTAGCCGTACACGGCCGCGTGCTCCGCCGCCAGCGCCGCCTGGAGGGCGTCCAGCCGCCCGTTCTTCGCCTTGCCCACCCGTCAGCCCTCCGTCAGCAGAAACACGTGCGCCGCCCCGGCCGCCGAGACGGAGGCGAGCAGCCGCGCCAGCTCACCCGGCACGTCGAGCAGCGCCCGGGCCCGCCGGTCGGCCAGCTTCCGTTCCGCACGGACGAGCAGGTCCACAGCGCCCTTCTCGTCGTCCGGCACGGCACCGGAGTCGTCCGCGGGCCCGGCGGCCCGCGCGGACACAGAAGGCGACGCGGTCGATGCCACCCCCGTCCCGGACGCCGAAGCCGAAGCCGAAGGCGAACCCGCCCGCCCGCCACCGAACGCCTCCGCGTGCCGCACGACCTCCTCCCGCAACGCCCCCAGCCGCTCCGCCAGCCTCGGATGGGCCGCGATCACCGCCGCGTACCGCGCGGCGAGTTCCTCGCTGTCCCGTGCCGCACGTGCCCGTGCCCGCTCGACGGCCGACGGACCGGCCCCCGCCCCGCCGGAGCCGGACCCCCCGGTACAGCCGACGAGCAGGGCGGCCCCGGCGGCCGACCCGAGCAGGCTCCTTCTGCGCGGCCCGAGGGGCGGGCGCGGCGATGGGGAAAGCGACACGGCAGACGTCCTCGACAGGCTCGTACGGAAACGACGAAAAACGCGACGACAAGCAACGACAAGCAACCACAAGCAGCGACAAACATCGGCAGAGCAACGACAAAAGAACCGGCAGAACGACACTCAACGCGACGGAAACCCACGATCCCGCCCGCCCGTGATCACGGTACCCGTGCCCCGCCCGGCCACCACTCATCGGCACCGCCGGACCGGGGTGGACGGCAACACCCCCCGCGACCGGATACCCTTTGACCAGACACGCGCACCGTCCCACAACAGCACACGCGGCCGAGGAGTCACCCGGATGAGCACCACCCAGAGCGAGAGGCTGCGAGAGCTGCTGGAACCGCTCGTCGCCTCCCAGGGACTGGACCTCGAAGAGCTCGCGGTGGACGCGGTCGGCCGCAGGCGTGTGCTGCGCGTGGTCGTCGACTCCGACGCCGGAGCGGACCTGGACCGGATCGCCGATGTGAGCCGCGCGCTCTCGGCGAAGCTCGACGAGACCGACGCGATGGGCGAGGGGGAGTACACCCTCGAGGTCGGCACCCCCGGCGCGGAGCGCTCCCTCACCCAGCACCGCCACTACGTGCGCGCCACGGGCCGCCTGGTCCGTTTCCAGCTGCACGAGGGCGGCGAACTGACCGCCCGCATCCTGGGCGTGGACGAGGACGGCCTCGACCTGGAAGTGCCCGGGGTGAAGGGCCGCAAGCCCACCACCCGCAGACTGCCCTTCGACGACGTCGACAAGGCACGGGTCCAGGTCGAGTTCAACCGCAAGAACGACAACAAGACGGAAGAGGAGGAGGCGTAGCCGTGGACATCGACATGAGCGCCCTGCGGGGCTTGGTTCGGGAGAAGGAGATCTCCTTCGACCTGCTGGTCGAAGCGATCGAGTCGGCCCTCCTCATCGCCTACCACCGCACCGAGGGAAGCCGCCGGCACGCGCGCGTGGAGCTCGACCGGAACACCGGCCATGTGACCGTGTGGGCGAAGGAGGACCCGGACGACCTCGAAGAGGGCCAGGCGGCCCGCGAGTTCGACGACACCCCGTCCGACTTCGGCCGCATCGCCGCCACCACTGCCAAGCAGGTCATCCTGCAGCGGCTGCGCGACGCCGAGGACGACGCGACGCTCGGCGAGTACGCCGGCCGCGAGGGCGACATCGTCACCGGCGTGGTCCAGCAGGGCCGCGACCCGAAGAACGTGCTGGTGGACATCGGCAAGCTGGAGGCCATCCTGCCGGTGCAGGAGCAGGTGCCCGGCGAGACCTACCCGCACGGCACGCGCCTGCGCTCGTACGTCGTCCGGGTGGCCAAGGGCGTACGGGGCCCCTCCGTGACGCTCTCCCGCACGCACCCCAACCTGGTGAAGAAGCTGTTCGCCCTGGAGGTCCCGGAGATCGCCGACGGCTCCGTCGAGATCTCCGCGATCGCCCGCGAGGCCGGCCACCGCACCAAGATCGCCGTACGCTCCACCCGCTCGGGCCTCAACGCCAAGGGTGCCTGCATCGGCCCCATGGGCGGCCGGGTGCGCAACGTCATGGGCGAGCTGAACGGCGAGAAGATCGACATCGTCGACTGGTCGGACGACCCGGCCGAGATGGTGGCGAACGCGCTCTCCCCGGCCCGCGTCTCCAAGGTGGAGGTCGTCGACCTCGCAGCCCGCTCCGCACGCGTGATCGTGCCCGACTACCAGCTCTCGCTGGCCATCGGCAAGGAGGGCCAGAACGCCCGGCTCGCGGCCCGGCTGACCGGCTGGCGGATCGACATCCGCCCGGACACCGAGCAGCCCGCCGACGCGTCGTCAGAGCAGCCGTCCGGCGACCACCGGGAATAGATCCAAGCCGCACGGCGCTGAGATCACGACAGCTTTGCGTGCGGCACGTGTTCGATTCTTGCCCCGAAGGGGTGAGGTCGGTCCGGGGAGGTAGACTTAGGAGTGTCTGGCCGGACACGTACCCGAGCATGCCCCGAGCGCACCTGCGTGGGGTGCCGGGAGCGAGCGGTCAAGAGTGAGCTGCTGCGCACCGTGGTGGTCGAGGGTCATTGCACCCCCGATCCACGCGGTACGCTGCCCGGCCGGGGTGCGTACGTACACCCCGTACCGGTCTGTGTCGACCAGGCGGTGCGCCGCAAGGCGTTTCCGCGGGCGCTCCGCGTCCCGGGTCCGCTCGACGTAAAGGCGTTGCGCCACTACGTCGAGCAGGCAGAAGGTTGCCACGAGGCTGCTGAAAGCAGCATGTGAGCAACGTGGTAAGGAAGACATGCCGTGCGGAACCGCGCGCGGTTTGGTACCTCGCGAGTCGAAAGCAGGTCGAGATTGCGATGAGCACTCGATGAGTACGCGATGAGTACGCCCATGAACTAGCGACGGTCCGGACGCAACCCGGACCTCAGAGGAGCGAAGTGGCTAAGGTCCGGGTCTACGAACTCGCCAAGGAGTTCGGCGTCGAGAGCAAGGTCGTCATGGCCAAGCTCCAGGAACTCGGTGAATTCGTCCGTTCGGCGTCTTCGACGATCGAAGCGCCCGTAGTACGCAAGCTGACAGACGCCTTCCAGCAGGGCGGCGGCAACGGCCGGTCCGCCGGCCGCCCCGCGGCCCCGAAGAAGGCTGCCCCCAGGCCGTCGGCGCCGTCCCCGGCGCAGACCGGGGGCGCTTCCCGCGCCGTTCCGGCAGCGGGGGACCGTCCGGCTGCCCCGCGGCCGCCGGCCGCACCCAAGCCCGCGGCTGCCCAGCAGCCCGAGGCGCCGTCGGCGCCCGCGCCGGCTCAGTCCCAGGGTTCGCGTCCGACGCCGGGCCCCAAGCCCGCGCCGCGTCCGGCCCCGGCCGCACCGGAGTTCACCGCTCCGCCGGCGGCCCCGGCCGCTCCGTCCACTCCGGCCCCGGCTCCGTCCGGCCCGAAGCCCGGCGGCGCGCGTCCCGGTGCCCCCAAGCCCGGCGGCGCCCGTCCCTCCGGTCCGGGTCAGGACCGCGGTCAGCAGGGCGGCCAGGGCCGTCCCGGTGGCCAGCGTCCGGGTGCTCCGGCACAGCGTCCCGGCGGCCGCCCCGGCGGTCCCCGTCCGGGCAACAACCCCTTCACGTCCGGCGGCAACGCCGGCATGGCGCGCCCGCAGGCGCCGCGTCCGCAGGGCGGACCCCGACCCGGTGGCCCCGGTGCCCCCGGCGCCGGTCCCCGTCCGCAGGGTCCCGGCGGCCAGGGCGGCGGCCCCCGTCCCCAGGCTCCGGGCGGCAACCGTCCGAGCCCGGGCTCGATGCCGCGTCCGCAGGGCGGCGGCGCCGGTCCCCGTCCCGGCGGTGGCCCGCGTCCTAACCCCGGCATGATGCCGCAGCGTCCCGCTGCCGGCCCGCGTCCCGGCCCCGGTGGCGGCGGTCGCGGTCCCGGCGGTGCCGGTCGTCCCGGTGGCGGCGGTCGTCCCGGTGGCGGTGGCGGCTTCGCCGGTCGTCCCGGCGGTCCCGGCGGCGGCGGTCGCCCGGGTGGCGGTGGCGGCTTCGCCGGTCGTCCCGGCGGTGGCGGCGGCTTCGGCGGCGGCGGTGGCCGTCCCGGCTTCGGCGGTCGTCCCGGCGGTCCCGGTGGCCGTGGTGGCACGCAGGGCGCCTTCGGTCGTCCCGGCGGTCCCGCGCGTCGCGGTCGCAAGTCGAAGCGGCAGAGGCGCCAGGAGTACGAGGCCATGCAGGCCCCGTCGGTCGGCGGCGTGATGCTGCCTCGCGGCAACGGCGAGACCATTCGCCTGTCGCGCGGTGCGTCGCTCACCGACTTCGCGGAGAAGATCAACGCCAACCCGGCGTCGCTCGTCGCGGTCATGATGAACCTCGGCGAGATGGTCACCGCGACCCAGTCCGTCTCCGACGAGACGCTCCAGCTCCTCGCCGACGAGATGAACTACACGGTTCAGATCGTCAGCCCGGAGGAGGAGGACCGCGAGCTGCTCGAGTCCTTCGACCTGGAGTTCGGCGAGGACGAGGGCTCCGAGGAGGACCTGGTCGTCCGTCCTCCGGTGGTCACCGTCATGGGTCACGTCGACCACGGAAAGACCCGACTGCTCGACGCCATCCGCAAGACGAACGTCATCGCGGGCGAGGCCGGCGGCATCACCCAGCACATCGGTGCCTACCAGGTCGCGACCGAGGTCAACGACGAAGAGCGCAAGATCACCTTCATCGACACCCCGGGTCACGAGGCGTTCACCGCCATGCGTGCCCGTGGTGCCCGGTCGACCGACATCGCGATCCTGGTCGTCGCGGCCAACGACGGCGTCATGCCGCAGACGGTCGAGGCGCTCAACCACGCCAAGGCGGCCGAGGTCCCGATCGTCGTCGCGGTCAACAAGATCGACGTCGAGGGTGCCGACCCGACCAAGGTGCGCGGTCAGCTGACCGAGTACGGCCTGGTGGCCGAGGAGTACGGCGGCGACACCATGTTCGTCGACATCTCCGCCAAGCAGGGTCTGCACATCGACTCCCTGCTGGAGGCCGTGGTCCTCACCGCGGACGCCTCGCTCGACCTGCGGGCCAACCCGGTCCAGGACGCGCAGGGCATCTCGATCGAGTCCCGTCTCGACCGCGGCCGCGGTGCCGTGGCGACGGTCCTCGTGCAGCGAGGCACCCTGCGGGTCGGCGACACGATGGTGGTGGGCGACGCCTACGGCCGCGTCCGCGCCATGCTCGACGACAACGGCAACAACGTCGCCGAGGCGGGTCCGTCCACGCCGGTCCAGGTGCTGGGTCTGACCAACGTCCCGGGCGCCGGTGACAACTTCATCGTGGTCGAGGAGGACCGTACGGCCCGCCAGATCGCGGAGAAGCGCGCCGCCCGCGAGCGCAACGCCGCGTTCGCCAAGCGCACGCGCCGCGTGTCGCTGGAGGACCTGGACAAGGTGCTGAAGGCCGGCGAGGTCCAGCAGCTGAACCTGATCATCAAGGGTGACGCTTCTGGTTCCGTCGAGGCACTGGAGTCCTCCCTGCTCCAGCTGGACGTCGGCGAAGAGGTCGACATCCGCGTCCTGCACCGCGGCGTCGGTGCGGTCACGGAGTCCGACATCGACCTGGCGATGGGCTCCGACGCCATCGTGATCGGCTTCAACGTGCGCGCCGCCGGGCGTGCCGCGCAGATGGCCGAGCGCGAAGGTGTGGACGTCCGGTACTACTCGGTCATCTACCAGGCGATCGAGGAGATCGAGGCGGCCCTCAAGGGCATGCTCAAGCCGGAGTACGAAGAGGTCGAGCTGGGCACGGCGGAGATCCGCGAGGTCTTCCGCTCCTCCAAGCTGGGCAACATCGCGGGTGTTCTCATCCGCTCCGGCGAGGTCAAGCGCAACACCAAGGCGCGCCTCCTGCGCGATGGCAAGGTCATCGCGGAGAACCTCAACATCGAGGGTCTGCGTCGCTTCAAGGACGACGTCACCGAGATCCGCGAAGGCTTCGAGGGCGGTATCAACCTCGGAAACTTCAACGACATCAAGGTCGACGACGTCATCGCGACGTACGAGATGCGCGAGAAGCCGCGGGTGTAAGCACCGCGACTTCCGGGAGTGACCGGTCCGGGGCCGGTCGGCGGAGCACAATATCCGTCGATCGGCCCCGGCCGTTCGTTGTACGGTTCTGATGTCCCCGCCCGTGGATGGCGGGGCCATCGATCCCGGACCGGCGGGTGAACCGGTTGCACATGTATGTGGGGACGCTGTCCTTCGACCTCCTCCTCGGCGACGTACATTCGCTGAAGGAGAAGCGCTCCGTCGTCCGCCCGATCGTCGCCGAACTCCAGCGGAAGTACGCGGTGAGCGCGGCGGAGGTGGAGCACATGAACCTCCACCGCCGGGCGGTCGTCGGCCTGGCCGTGGTGTCCGGCGACGCGGGCCACCTCAGCGACGTGCTCGACCGGTGCGAGCGGCTGGTGGCCGGCCGCCCCGAGGTGGAACTGCTGTCCGTGCGGCGGCGCTTCCACGGCGACGACGACTGAGGCGACGGCGAACGGCAGGACCCGGCAGAAGACCGGATCAGACGAGAGAACAAGGAACGGGAGACGGACCAGTGGCCGACAACGCGCGGGCGAAAAGGCTGGCGGACCTCATCCGAGAGGTGGTGGCCCAGAAGCTGCAGCGCGGGATCAAGGACCCGCGGCTCGGCTCGCACGTCACCATCACGGACACCCGGGTCACGGGTGACCTGCGGGAGGCGACCGTCTTCTACACGGTCTACGGCGACGACGAGGAGCGGCAGGCCGCCACGGCGGGCCTGGAGAGCGCCAAGGGCATCCTGCGCTCCGAGGTCGGCAAGGCGGCGGGCGTGAAGTTCACGCCGACCCTGACCTTCGTCATGGACGCCCTGCCGGACACCGCCCGCAACATCGAGGACCTCCTCGACAAGGCGCGGCAGTCCGACGAGAAGGTGCGCGAGGCGTCCGCGGGTGCCGCGTACGCCGGTGACGCGGACCCGTACCGCAAGCCGGGCGAGGACGAGACCGAGACCGACGGGGCCGTCGAGGCCGACGAGACGGACGACACCGCTAAATGACCGACAAGCACACCACGCCCGACGGCCTTGTCATCGTCGACAAGCCGTCGGGCTTCACTTCGCATGACGTCGTCGCCAAGATGCGGGGCATCGCCCGCACGCGGCGCGTCGGGCACGCCGGCACGCTCGACCCGATGGCGACGGGCGTCCTGGTCCTCGGTGTGGAGCGGGCGACCAAGCTCCTCGGGCACCTCGCCCTCACCGAGAAGGAGTACCTGGGCACCATCAGGCTCGGGCAGACGACACTGACCGACGACGCCGAGGGCGAGATCACGAGGTCGCGGGACGCCTCGAAGGTCACCCGGGAGGCGATCGACGCCGGTGTCGCCGAGCTGAGCGGCGACATCATGCAGGTGCCGTCCAAGGTCAGCGCCATCAAGATCAAGGGCGTGCGCTCCTACAAACGCGCGCGCGAGGGCGAGGACTTCGAGATCCCCGCCCGCCCCGTCACCGTCTCCTCCTTCGCGGTGTACGACGTCCGTGACGCCGTCGCCGACGACGGCACCCCGGTGCTCGACCTGGTGGTCTCGGTGACCTGCTCCTCCGGGACCTACATCCGGGCCCTGGCCCGCGACCTGGGCGCCGGTCTCGGCGTCGGCGGCCACCTCACGGCGCTGCGGCGCACCCGCGTCGGGCCGTACAAGCTGGACGGCGCCCGGACCCTGGACCAGCTCCAGCAGGAGCTGACCGTCATGCCCGTCGCGGACGCGGCCGGTGCCGCCTTCCCCCGCTGGGACGTCGACGTGAAGCGGGCCCGGCTGCTCACCAACGGCGTACGGCTGGAGATGCCCGAGGAGTACACCGGCGCCGGTGCCGTCGCCGTCTTCGATCCCGAGGGGCGTCTGCTCGCCCTGGTGGAGGAGCACAAGGGCAAGGCCAAGAGCCTGGCCGTCTTCGGCTGACCCGGCCCACCGTCGGGTCCGCCCGTGGAGCGGCGATCACGGGGACTGCCACTGTCGCCGCTCCACGGTCCCCCCTCGGTTCCCCCACCCCCTAGGGTGTATCCAGCCCACCCCTTCTGTTCACCCGTCCGGGCGGGCGCTCGGAGTGAACCGGGGGAGTGGAAGGGGGCGCGTTCGCCAGGGGATCTGTCCCGCTGATCATCTCGCGCCTACCGTCGAACACACGGCACGGTGTACGGCGGGGAGGTTCGACGATGGCGTCGCGGAACCGGTCCCGGGAGGCGACGGGCGGCAGGGCGGAGGAGCGGCCAGGGGGCGGCTCCCGGGAAGCACGAGGCGGGCCTCCGGCTGTCCGCGCGTCCGATCGGGCCGGGTGCGCGCCCGACGGCGCCCTGATCCGCTTCCACGACCTGGCCGGCCGCCCCCGCGGCACGGGGTTCGTCGCCGACCACCACGGCACCGTGCTCACCAGCCACGAGACCGTCGACGGCCTGTCCCGGCTGGTCCTGAGCACCGCCGAGGGCCGCCGACGTGTCGTGGCCGCCGCCGATGTGACCCCGCTGCCCGACCTCGGCCTGGCCACCGTGCGGACCGAGGGGCTCGGCGTCGCCCCGCTGCCCCTCGCCACGCGGGACCGCGTCGAGGCCGGGACCTACGTCCGGATCGCCGCCGGCGGCTGGCGCGAGGCCCGGGTCCTGGGCGCCACCGACGTCACCTACACGGCCACCGACCGCTTCCACATCCTCGCCGACGCCCTCGAACTGGCCGTCGGCACCAGCGGGCGGGACGCCCTGCGGCTGGGCGGCGGCGCGGCCGGCGGGCCCGTGCTCGACGTGGCGACCGGCGCCGTCCTCGGCGTCCTCGGTACCGCCCTCAGCTCCGGACACAGCGACGTCGGCTTCGCCGTGCCGCTGCGCCGCGCGGCCACCGGCCCGCTCGCCGAGCTCCTCGTCGAGAACGCGGCGACGGTCCCGGCGTACGGCGCCGACCTCAACCTGGCCGGGGTGCTCGCCCTCACCGCGACCTCGGTCACGGACGGAGGTCCCACCGCCGCGCCGGGTGGCGGATCCGGCTCGGCGCAACCGGTCGAACGGGCGGCGGTGACGCGGGAGTTCGCCTCCTTCGCCGTCGGCCGCGCCCGCGTGCTCGGCCTGGTCGGCGCGCCGGGCAGTGGCCGGACGACCGAGCTGGCGGCCCTCGCCGCCCGTCGGTCCGGCGGCCCGGACGCGGCGCCGACGCTGTGGCTGCGCGGGGCCGACCTGCACGACGACGACATGTCGCTGGCGGACGCGGCTCGCCGGACGCTGGCCCGGGCCGCCCGCATCGTCGCCGCCTCGGACCGCCCCGGACCCGCCGACCTCGGCGACATCGCCCCGGAACGGCTCGCCCGCCTGGCCCGCACCGCCGGACGGCCCCTCCTGATCCTCCTCGACGGCCCCGAGGAGATGCCGCCCGTCCTGGCACACCGCCTCCCCGAGTGGACCGAGGGGACGGCCACCTGGCTGCGCGAGACGGAGGCACGACTCGTGGTGGCCTGCCGCCCGGAGTACTGGGAGCACGCGGGGGCGGAGTTCCCGAGGGAGCTGCTGTACGGACCGGACGCCGGAGTGCCGTCGCCCGATTCGACGGCTGCGGTTGCGGCTGCCGGTACGGGCACGGTGGTGGCGCGGGCGTCCGGGCGGCCGGCGGACATCCCGCCGCCCCGGGTGGCCACCGCCACGGGGCCGGGTTCGGGTGTGGCCGGTGGCGGGACCGGCCCGGGGGAGCCGGGGTCGGGGGCAGCCGGTGGAGCGCGGGCGTCCGGGGTGATCGGCGGGGTGCCGGGGTCCGGGTCGGGCAGTGCGGTGTGGGCGGCGGAGGGTGTGCCGCCGTCCGGGGCGGCGCTCGCCGTGCCGGGTCCGGGGCCGGGTGTGGCCGGTGGCGGTTCCTGGTTCGGGACCGGTCTGGGGGAGTGGCGGTCGGGGGCAGCGGAGGTGCAGGCGCCCGGGGCTCCCGGCGCGGCCCCGTGGCCGCGGCGTACCGGCGGTGCCGTGGGACCGCGGCCGGTGCCCGGGGCGGCCGCCGCCGTACCCCCGGCCGGCACGGAGGCCGCCGACACCGGACCGGCGTCCGCCGAACCGGTGTCCGCAGGCCCCCGGGGGCGCGGGCACGCCGGGCTCCCGCCCTGTGTCCGCCTGGGCGACCTGAGCGAGGAGGAGGCCCGGGAGGCGCGCGTACGTCACGGCGTACCCGAAGGCGCCCTGGCGGACCCGGACGCCGGTCACCCCCTCACCCTCCGCCTGTTCTCGGAGGTCCACGCCGCCCTCCCCGGCTCCCCGGCCCCCGTCCCGGTCACCCGGGACGAGGTCTTCGCGGCCTACCTGGACCTGGCGTGCCTGCGCGTCGCCACCCGGCTGGCCGGGGAGAACGGCCTGCACGGCACCGCCGTGCGCCGACTGGCGGCGAAGGTCTCCGGGCAGGTCCACGAGGCCGCCCGGCGCAGTCTCGGGCCCGGACAGGGCGGACTGGACCGGGAGTCCTTCGAGGCGCTGTTCCCGTGGGGACCGGCCCCAGCCCGGCTGGGCGGCGGCACCGGCTGGGCACCGGCCGTGCTCACCGAGGGCCTCTTCGTACCCGCCGGCGGCGGGTACCGCTTCGCGCACGAGGAGCTCGCCGACTGGATCCAGGGCATCCACCTCGACCTCGCGGAGGCCCTGCGCGCCCTCGTCCACCGCCGCGACACCCCGCACGGCACGCACACCCTCCCCGTGCCGCACCACCGCATCGGCTCCGTCGTCGAGGCGGTCCTGCTCCTCGCCCGTCAGCACGGCGTGCCCCAACTCGCCCTGACCCTCGAAGAGCTGGCGCACGCCCTGGACCGCGACCCGCACTCCTGGTGGGCCGCCCGGCTGCTCGCCGAGGTGCTGACCCGGGTACCCGACGCGACGCCGTACACGGAGGTGCTGCGGCTGCTCGCCGACGGCATCGCGGAGCGGGGCGGCGAAGGGCAGCCGGCGCCCCTGGTGTTCGGACCCGGGTTCTGGACGGCCCTGCGGGTGACGGAGAGCACCCGCCTGGACCTGCTGCGCCGCCTGGTCCTCGCCGACGGACCGCCGCACGAGCCCGGCCCCCGCCACCTCGACACCGTGGCCGGGCTGCTCGTCGCCGACCCCGCGGCCGTACAACCGCTCCTCGTCCGTTGGTTCGACGACGAGCGGCCACTGCCCGCCACCCCGCACGCCACCGTGGCGACGGCCGCGCAGGCACTGCTGCACACCCACCGCCACCGCGGCCTGGACGGCCTCACCGAGGTACTCGTCGACAGCGCGCACCGACGCGCCGACGAACTGCTCGCCGTCCTGGCCGAGGAGGAGCCGTCGGCGCTGTGTCGCGCGGTGGAGCGGTGGGCGCGCGACGAGCGGTCCGCGCGGCAGACCGCGGCGGTCACCCACGGCCTGCGTACCGCCCCGCACGCACGCACCGGCGCCGACCGCACCCTGCTCCGCCACGCCGCCCTGGTCCTGCTCGCCGGTCCCTCCGACAGCCAGCTGCGCGGCGGCGCACTCGCCCTGCTCGTCCAGGACCCCGCCTGCCGCGACCGCCACCTGCCCCGAGCCCTCGACCACTTCGCCGCCGGTGATCCGTACCTCCCGCCGAGCGCGGTGGCCGCCGCCCTGCCGACCCACCCCGGGCCCGTCCTCGAAGCGTTCCGGGCCCGACTGCTCGGCCCGGACGCCGGTGAGGCGCTGCGCAGGCTCGCCGACGCCACCACACCCGCGCTGGCCGACCGGGTGGCCGCCCTCCTCGGGCGGACGGTGACCGAGCGCCCCGACACCGCCGGGCACCTGGCCGCCTACGTCGACCGGCGCCTCGACCGGGACCCCGCACCCCGCGCCGTACTCCTGCCCTTGGTCACCCGCCTCCTGGACGACGGTCCCGAGCCGGCGCGGGCCGTGCTCGCCGGAGTCCTCGCCGCCGACGGGGCGACGGCGGGCGCCCCGCTCCGCCGCGAACTGCGGGAGCACCTGTTCGCCCACGAGCGCGAACCCGCCGTCCTGGACGCGCTGCTGCACGCGGCCGCCCGGTGCGAGGGCGAAGAGTTGCGCGCCCTCGTCCAGCGCACCGGGCTGCTCCTCGTCCGCACCCCCGAGGGCGCCACCCGCTTCGACCGCGCTCTCGTCGACCTGGCCCGCCACCTCCCGGGCTTCGCCCCCCGGCTGACCGGCTGGCTCACCGACGCGCCCCAGGACTGGGCCGCGCTGGTGGGCCCCAGCACCCGCCGCACGATCGAGCACCTGGCGGGTATCGGAGTCCCCGCCTGACCCGCCCCGACCCCCGCCACGCCCCACCACGACCGCCACCGGGCCCCCGAGCAGGCCCGCCCGGCGTGCACCCGGTCACAGCGCCGATGCCGATGCGGGCCGGAGCCGCACGGCATGGCACCCTTAGACCTGCGTAAGGGTCACCACGGAACCATGGCAACCACGGAAGCACCGAGGAGCGGACACAGTGCAACGCTGGCGTGGCTTGGAGGACATCCCCGAGGACTGGGGACGCAGCGTCGTCACCATCGGCTCCTACGACGGCGTTCACCGCGGGCACCAGCTGATCATCAGGCACGCCGTGGACCGCGCCCGTGAGCTGGGCGTTCCGGCCGTCGTCGTCACCTTCGACCCGCACCCCAGCGAGGTCGTCCGCCCCGGCAGCCACCCGCCGCTGCTCGCCCCGCACCACCGCCGGGCCGAACTGATGGCGGACCTGGGCGTGGACGCGGTGCTGATCCTCCCCTTCACCAAGGAGTTCTCGAAGCTCTCCGCGGCCGACTTCGTGGTCAAGGTGCTGGTCGACCGGCTGCGCGCCAAGGCGGTCGTCGAGGGCCCCAACTTCCGCTTCGGCCACAAGGCCGCCGGGAACGTGGACTTCCTCACCGAGCAGGGCAAGGTCTACGACTTCGAGGTCGAGGTCGTCGATCTGTACGTCACCGGCGAGGCGGGCGGCGGCGAGCCGTTCTCGTCCACCCTGACCCGCCGCCTGGTGGCCGAGGGCGACGTGTCCGGCGCCGCGGAGATCCTGGGCCGCCCGCACCGCGTGGAGGGCGTGGTCGTGCGGGGCGCCCAGCGCGGCCGTGAGATGGGCTTCCCCACGGCCAACGTCGAGACCCTCCCGCACACCGCGATCCCGGCCGACGGGGTGTACGCGGGCTGGCTGCACGCCCAGGGCGAGGCGATGCCGGCCGCGATCTCCGTCGGCACCAACCCGCAGTTCGAGGGCACCGAGCGCACGGTCGAGGCGTACGCCATCGACCGCGTGGGCTTGGAGCTGTACGGCCTGCACGTCGCCGTGGACTTCGTGGCCTTCGTACGCGGGCAGGCGAAGTTCGAGACGCTGGACGCGCTCCTGGAGCAGATGGCCGAGGACGTGGACAGGTGCCGCGAGATCACCGCGACGGACGCCCCCAGGCCCTGACGGCCGACGCCGCCCGCCCGGGGCCGTTCCCTTCCCGGCCCCTCCTTCTCCGTCCTCCCCCGTCCTTCCCCGTCAGTCCGGTCGTCGGGCCGCGGGCCGCTCCGCCCGCGCCCAGTGGCAGGCGACCTGGGACTCGTCGCCGCCGCGCAGGATCCCCAGCTCCCGGTGCCGGCAGGCGTCCGCGACGCCGGCCCGTTCGGCCTCGCCGCCCGCCAGGACCGGGCAGCGGACGTGGAAGCGGCACCCGTCGGGGATGTACGACGGGTCCGGAGGCTCCCCGGTGAGCACGACCGGGGCGCCGGGTGCCTCGGGCAGCACGGACAGCAGGGCCTGGGTGTAGGGGTGCCGGGGTGCCGTCAGCACCTGCTCCACCGGGCCGGTCTCGACGATCCGGCCGAGGTACATCACCGCGACCCGGTCGGCGATGTTCCAGGCCAGGCCCAGGTCGTGGGTCACCACCAGCGCGGACAGGCCCAGCTCGGTGCGCAGCCGCAGCAGCAGCGCGAGGATCTCTCCGCGCACCGACGCGTCGAGGGAGGCCACCGGTTCGTCGGCGACGAGCAGTTCGGGTTGCAGGACCAGCGCGCCCGCGATGACGACCCGCTGGCGCTGGCCCCCGGACAGCTCGTGCGGATAGCGCAGGAAGAACCGCTCCGGCGGCCGCAGCCCGGCACGCGCGAGCGCCTCGGCGACCGCCGTCCGTTCGTCCCCGGCGTGGCCGTGGATGCGCAGGCCCTCGGCGACGATGTCGTACACGGTGTGCCGCGGGTTCAGCGAGCCGCTCGGGTCCTGGAGGACGAGTTGGGCCCTTCTGCGGTACGCCTTGAGCGCCCGGGCGGAGTACGCGAGGGGTGCGCCGTCGAAGGTGACGCGGCCTCCGGTCGGCCTGACCAGGCCCAGCAGCGAACGGGCCAGCGTCGTCTTGCCGCAGCCCGACTCGCCGACCAGCGCGACGATCTCGCCCGGCCGGATGTCGAGGTCGACCCCGTCCACGGCGCGCGCGTCGGCCGCCCCGCGCCTGCCGGGAAAGGTGACGTGCAGCCCCTGGACACTCAGCAACGGGGGCGTGTCACCGTGGGTGTCGTCGGGGGTGCCGGTGGGTGCGTCGCTGGACGCGGTGCTGGTCATGGGGCACTGCTCCTCACTCCGTCGTCCTCCGCCGACGCGACCCCGCCCGCGCCGCCTGCCCGGCGGCGCCCGGCCGTGCCGCTGCCGCCGACCGCCGCGTCCGCGGTGTGCTCCCCGCTCCCGTCGACCGCCCCGCTCCCGTCGGCCGCCGCGCTCCCGTCGGCCGCCGCGCTCCCGTCGGCCGCCGCGCTCCCGTCGGCCGCCGCGCTCCCGTCGGCCGCCGCGCTGTGGGCGGCGGCCGTGTTCGCGGCGGGCTCCTTGCCCTCGGCGGGCCCTCCGCCCTCGGCGGCCGTCCCCCTGTCGGCGATGGCCGTTTCGGGGGCGGGCTCGGTGTCCTTGCCGGGCGTCAGGCTGTTGCCGGGGGAGCGGGCCCCGGCGGGTTTCCCGCGCCGGGCTGGTCTCTCGCCCTCGGCGCGCTCCCTGCCCCCGGCGGCAGCCCCGTGGGCATCGGCGGCCCCGTTCCGTGGAGGTGTCGCCTCCCCGGTGGGCGTGTCGTCGTCGCCCGGTGTTCCCGTGTCGTCCGGGCCCACGTGCACGCATGCCGCCCGGCGGTGCGTGCCGGCCTCCCGCAGGGGCTGGTCCTGGGTGGCACAGAGGTCCAGCGCGACCGGGCAGCGCGGATGGAACGCGCACCCGGACGGCACCGCCGCCGGGTCGGGCGGGTCGCCGGGCAGCCCGCGGGGTGCGAACCGCGAGGCCGGGTCCCCGATCGTGGGGAACGCCTCCGCCAGCGCCCGGCCGTAGGGATGCCGGGCGTCCTCGTACACCTGCCGGGCCGGGCCCTCCTCGACCACCCGGCCCGCGTACATCACCGCGAGCCGGTCGCAGGTGTCGGCCAGCACCGCGAGATCGTGGCTGATCATGATCAGGCCGACGTCCTGCTCGCCCACCAGACCTTCGATCAGCCGCAGGATCTGCGCCTGGATCATCACGTCGAGCGCCGTGGTCGGCTCGTCGGCGACGATGAGCCGCGGATCGCACGCCAGCGCCATGGCGATCATCACCCGTTGCCGCTGCCCGCCGGACAGCTCGTGGGGGTAGGCACTCGCCCGGGCGGCCGGCAGACCGACCTGCTCCAGCAACTCCCCGGCCCGCTTGCGCGCCCCGGCCGGCGTGGCCCTGCGGTGCAGCACGATCGGCTCGGCGATCTGGTCACCGACGCGGTGGACGGCGTTCAGGGAGTGCATCGCGCCCTGGAAGACGATCGACGCGCCGGCCCAGCGGACCGCCCGTACCCGGCCCCACTTCATCGTGAGGACGTCCTCGCCGTCCAGCAGCACCTCCCCGCCGACCCGGGCACCCGGCGGCAGCAACCGCAGCAGCGCCAGGGCCAGGGTGGACTTGCCGCAGCCGGACTCGCCCGCGACGCCGAGCTTCTCACCCGCCTGAAGGGTCAGGTCGACCCCGCGCACGGCGGCCGCACCGCCGGGATACGTCACCTTCAGGTCCCGGACCTCGAGCAGACTCAACGGGACACCCCCAGCCTGGGATTGAGAACGGCCTCCACCGCACGCCCGCACAGCGTGAACGCCAGCGCGACGACCGCGATCCCGACACCGGGCGGCACCAGGTACCACCAGTCACCGGAACTCACCGAACCCGCCTCGCGCGCGTCCTGCAGCAGCCCGCCCCAGGACACGACCGCCGGGTCCCCGAGCCCGAGGAAGGCCAGGGTCGCCTCGGCCAGGATCGCGGAGGAGATGATCAGCGTCGTCTGCGCCAGGATCAGCGGCATGACGTTGGGCAGCACATGCCGGGACATGATGTGCCAGTGCCCGCCCCCGAGCGCCTTCGCCCGCTCGATGTACGGCCGCGACTCCACCGCCAGCGTCTGCGCCCGCACCAGCCGGGCCGTGGTCGGCCAGGTGGTCACGCCGATCGCGAGCACGATCGTGCCCAGCGACCGGGACAGCACCGTGGCCAGCACGATCGCCAGCACCAGCGTCGGCATCACCAGGAACCAGTCCGTGATTCGCATCATCACCGTGGCGTACCAGCCGCGGAAGTGCCCGGCCGTGATCCCGATGAGCGCGCCGATCAGCACCGACAGCGCCGCCGCGAGCAGCCCGACCAGCAGCGAGACGCGCGAGCCCCAGATCAGCAGGCCCAGCAGGTTCCGCCCGAACTGGTCGGTGCCCAGCGGGAACCGGCCGCTCGGGCTCTCCAGCGGCTGCCCGGGAGCGTCGGTCACGCTGTCCACGTCCGACCCGACGGTCAGCGGCGCCGTCAGTGCCACGAGCACGAACAGCACCAGCGCCGCCAGCCCGAACACCCCCGCACGGTGCCTGCGGTACTCCCTCCAGAAGCGGGCGACGGAGGCACGGCGCCGCCGCCGGGCGAGCGCGCGCGGGCCCGGCGCGCCGGACTTGACCGGCGGCCCGGACGCGGATTCGGTGGTCTCGGCGGTCATCGGCCCACCCTCGGATCGAGCATTGGATACAACAGGTCGGCCAGGGTGTTCATCAGGATCACCGCGGCGGCGAAGACGAAGAACAGCCCCTGCACCAGCGGGAGATCGGGCACGCTCAGTGCCTGGTAGAACAGTCCGCCCAGACCCGGCCAGGAGAACACCGTCTCGACGAGGATGACCCCCGCCACGGTCCGCCCCAGGTTGACGAAGACCAGCGTCACCGTCGGCAGCAGCGCGTTGGGCACGGCGTGCCGACGCCGTACGAGGTCGTCCCTGAGCCCCTTGGCCCGCGCGGTCGTCAGATAGTCGCTGCCCATCTCGTCCAGCAGCGCCGACCGGGCGACCAGCAGCGTCTGCCCGTACTCCACCGCGACCAACGTCACCACCGGCAGTACGAGATGGTGCGCCACGTCCAGCACGTGCGCGAAGCCCTCCTCCCGGCCCGACTCCATGCCCCCGGTGGGGAACAGCCCCGGGATCGGGTCCACCCCCACCGACAGCACGATGATGAGCAGCAGCCCCAGCCAGAACGACGGGATGGAGTACAGCGTCAGCGCCAGACCGGTGTTGAGCCGGTCACCGAGGCTCCCGTGCCGCCACGCCGAGCGGGTGCCGAGGAAGGCACCCAGCGCGGTGTAGAGCACGAAGGCCGTGCCGGTGAGCAGCAGGGTGTTCGGCAGCGCCTCGGTGATCTTGTCCACCACGGGCGCGTGGAACTGGTACGACGTGCCCAGGTCCCCGGTGAGCGCCTTGAGGCAGTAGTCCGTGAACTGCTCCCACATCGGCAGGTCGAGCCCGAACTCCTCCTTGTACACCGCGAGCTGCTCGGCCGAGACCGGGCGGCCACCGGTCATGAACTTCACCGGATCGCCGGGGATCAGCCGGAACAGGAAGAAGCTCGTGACCAGGACGGCGAACAGGGAGACCACCGCGCCCCCAAGCTTCCCCGCCACGTACCGCGGATACCCGCTGCGGGTGCGCCCCCGCGTAGCCTCGGACGGACGCTTCCCGATCGCGGAGACGCTCGCCGGGTCGGTCGCGCTACTCACGGTCGTCGGCCGACGCCCGTCGGCGGACGGCGAAGAGCACCCCGAGACCGACGAGGACGACGACGCCCGCGGCGATCCCGATCACGGTGCCGGTCGACGACGAACCCCCCGAGGTGTCACCGGAGTCGGCGGGCACCGCCGACCACCAGCTCCAGTAGCCGTCCTGCCCGTAGATGTTGCCCGCGGCGGACGGCATCGTGGTGATCGACTTGATCTGGTCCGTGCGGTACGCCTCGACCGCGTTCGGGTACGCCATGACGTTCATGTACCCGGTGTCGTACAGCCGGGACTGCAGCTGCTTGACGATCTCCGCCCGCTTGCCGGTGTCGTACTCGGCCAACTGCCGCGCGTAGAGGTCGTCGTACTTCTTGTCGCAGATGAAGTTGTCGGTGGCGCCGGTGTCCTTCGGCGTCGCCGGGAGCGCCGCGCAGGTGTGGATGGAGAGCACGAAGTCCGGGTCGGGGTTGACGGACCAGCCGTCGAAGGCGAGGTCGTACTTGCCGGCCAGCCACGGGTCGGTCACGTTGTCCAGGCAGTCGAGCGTGACCGAGACGCCCAGCTTGCCCCACCACTCCTGGAGGTACTTGCCGACCGCCTTGTCGTTCGGGTCGGTGGCGTGGCACAGGATGCGGTAAGTCAGCGGCTTGCCGTCCTTGCCGAGGCGCTTGCCGTCGGCGTTCGTCCGGTAGCCAGCCTCGTCGAGCAACCGCGCGGCCTTCTCGGGGTCGTAGGCCAGTTCCTGCCCGGCCGACGGCTCGAAGAAGTACGAGGAGAAGCGCGGCGGGATGTAGCCCGCCCCCTCGACCGCGTGGCCCTGGAACACCTTGTCGACGATCGCCTTGCGGTCCACCGCCATGAACAGCGCGTTGCGCACCCGCTGGTCCAGCAGCGAGGGGTCGCCGTCACCGAACTCCGTACCGTCCTTCGCCCGCGCGCCCGGGTTGGTGGCGAGCGCGTAGAAGCGGCGGCCGGGGGCGTCGTTGACCCGGATGTTCTCCTCACCCTTGAGCGAGTCGGCCTGGGCCGGGGTCAGCGACGGCGACCCGGCGACGAACGACACCTCGCCCTTGCGCAGGGCGGCGACCGCGGCATCCTGGTCCTTGTAGTACCGGAAGACCAGCTCGTCGAACTTCGGGGCGCCGCGCCAGAAGTCCTTGTTGGCCTTCAGCCGCACATAGCTGTCCGGCTTGTAGTCGGTGAGGACGAACGGCCCGTTGCCGACGACCGGGAAGTCCTTGTCGTTGTTGAACTTGGAGAAGTCGTCGACCTTCTCCCAGACGTGCTTGGGCACGATCGGCACGTCCAGCGCGGTCATCGTGGCCTGCGGCTTCTTCAGCCGGATCACCAGCTGGGTCGGGCTGGGCGCGGTGACCTTCTCGAAGTTGCCGACGAAACTGCCGTTGGCGGTGGCGGCGCCCGGATCGGTCATCATCGTGTTGAACGTCCACGCCGCGTCCTCGGCGGTGGCCTGCTCGCCGTCCGACCACTTGGAGTCGGAACGGATCGTGTACGTCCAGGTCAGCTTGTCCGGCGAGGACTTCCACTCGGTGGCGAGCCCGGGTATGACGTGGTTGTCCTTGGCGTCGTAGTTGGTCAGGTACTCGTACGTCAGCCGGTGGATGCTGGTGCTGAGCAGCCGCACCGCCAGGAACGGGCTGAGCGAGTCGACGCTCTGCGCCACGGCGACGGTGAGCACCTTGTCGCCCCCGTCGCCCTCCTTCGCCGAGACCGAGGGGGCGACCGCCCCCGACGCGAGGAGCAGCGCGCCGGCGCCTGCTGCCGCGAGGAGACGGGTTCTCCACGGCCGGTGGGCGGTACGTCCGCTGCCGTGCTGATCGTGTCTGTTCATGACTACCTGACCTCGCGTCATCGCACGCGCAGACGCCGGGCGTCCTCGCGTGAGGCGGGCTTGAACGGTGGTGAACGCGGAATGAAGTGTGTGTCTACCAGCGGCAGTCTGCGCGCGTCAACGGTATGTCAAACCCCATGTGGCCTGCGGAAACGGCGAGTTGACCCATACGTCACCCTCATTGGCGCAGACCACTGGCGCTTGCCTGGTGAGAGCGTGGCGGCTGGGGCGGACGTTGTCGTTCGCACACGCCCGAAGGCCCGCGCCGTCGGGGACGGCGCGGGCCTTCGGAGGGGGTGGAGCTACTGCTGAGGCGGGGGAGGAGGGGGCGTCTGCCCCGGCTGTCCCGGCTGCCCCTGCTGTCCCGGTTGCGGATATCCGTAACCGGGCTGGGCGTAGGGCTGACCGTAACCGGGCTGCGGATGCGGCTGCTGCTGGCCGGGTCCGGGCTGCGGCGGATACGGCTGTCCCGGCATCGGCTGCGCAGGCTGCTGGGGCGGCATCGGCTGGCCGGGCTGCTGCTGCGGCGGCATCGGCTGCCCGGGCATCTGCCGGCCCGGCATGGGCGGGGCGGCGACCGGCGGCGGGTTGCCGTCGGACGTCCACAGGCCGTGCGCCTGCTGGTGGCGGACGAAGTCCTCGGCGACCATCGCCGCGAGGTTGAAGTACGCCTCCCGCACCTTCGGCCGCATCATGTCGAGGTCGACCTCGGCGCCGGCGGCCAGGTGTTCGTCGAACGGGACCACGACGACCCCCCGGCACCGGGTCTGGAAGTGTCCGACGATGTCGTCGACCTTGATCATCTTGCCGGTCTCGCGGACCCCGGAGATGACCGTGATCGACCGGGAGACGAGGTCGGCGTACCCGTGGGCCGACAGCCAGTCCAGGGTCGTACTGGCACTGCTCGCACCGTCCACGGACGGCGTCGAGATGATGATGAGCTGGTCGGCCAGGTCGAGCACGCCGCGCATGGCGCTGTAGAGGAGACCGGTGCCCGAGTCGGTGAGGATGATCGGGTACTGCTGACCGAGCACGTCGATCGCGCGCCGGTAGTCCTCGTCGTTGAAGGTCGTGGACACCGCCGGGTCCACGTCGTTGGCGATGATCTCCAGACCGGACGAGGCCTGCGAGGTGAACCGCCTGATGTCCATGTACGAGTTGAGGTACGGGATCGCCTGGACGAGGTCCCGGATGGTGGCACCGGTCTCCCGGCGCACCCGGCGGCCGAGCGTACCGGCGTCCGGGTTGGCGTCGATCGCGAGGATCTTGTCCTGCCGCTCGGTGGCGAGCGTGGAGCCGAGCGCGGTGGTGGTGGTCGTCTTGCCGACACCGCCCTTGAGGCTGATCACCGCGATGCGGTAGCAGGACAGCACCGGGGTGCGGATCAGGTCCAACTTCCGCTGCCGCTCGGCTTCTTCCTTCTTGCCGCCCAGCTTGAACCGGGAACCGCCGACGGCCGGACGGCTGCTCTTCGCCTTCTGCCGCTTGTTGTTGAGCAGCCGGTCGGACGACAGTTCCACGGCCGCCGTGTAACCGAGCGGCGCGGCCCCCGGGTTGGTGGGCTGGCGCTGATCGTGCTGCATGGGCTGCGGCCAGGCGGCACCGAGCCGGGGATCGGCGGGCTGCTGGTGCGGCTGCGGCTGCGGCTGCGGGTACGGGTGTGGCTGCTGGGGTGCCTGCTGCTGGGGCGGGAGGGGCTGGTGCTCCGGCTGCTGCTGCGCAGGGTGCGGGGACTGCGGCTGCTGCATCGGCTGAGGCGCCTGGGGGGCCTGAGGTGCCGGTGCGTGGGGGCCCTGAACCGGCTGGACCGGCTGAGCCGGCTGGGCGGGCGGAGCCTGGCCCTCGGCCTGCGGCTGCTGCGGCTGCTGCGGAACACCGGGGTACGGCTGCTGCGCCGACGGCACGTGCGGCGCCTGCGGGAAGCCGTAACCGGTCTGCGGGACGGGGGGCGGCGGGTTCCACGCGGCGGGCGCCGGCTGCGGAGCCTGCGGCTGGAACGGCGGCTGCTGGGCCGGTACACCCGGCTGCTCGGGAGACGCGGGGGCGGGCTGCGGCTGTGCGGGCCACTGGTGGGCAGGCGAGGGCGCGGCCGGCGGGTACGACGGAGGCATCGGCGGCATTCCGTCCGGGGCGGGGGCCGGTGGAGCGTCCTGCGGGACGGCGTCCTGCGGCGCGCTGTCGGCCGGCGGCGCGGCGTCGGCGGGCACCGCGTCCTCGGGCTCGTCCTCCGCCGGAACGCTCGGGGCGCTGTCCCGAGGCTCGTCTGCGGGCTCGTCTGCGTCCTCGTCCTCGTCCTCCTCCTCGGGATCGGGATCGGGTACGGCGGTCAGGGCGACCGGCGCCGGTTCGGCGTCGTGCACCGGCCCCCCGTCGAAGTCCTTCCGGGAGTCGGCCTCGGCCTCGGTGTCGTCCGCGCCCGCCACGGCCTCGTCCGGCGCGTCACCGACCTCCTCGGAACCGGCCGCCGGGGACTCCTCGGCGGTGTCCTCCGCGGCGGCCCGTTCGGCGATCTCACGCTTGAGGGCGACTGCGGAGAAGCGCATGGTCGCGCCGCTGTCCAGGTCGCCGTTGTCGAGATCGGAGGTGTCGGGCTCGCTGTCGGGTTCGGGTTCGGGCTCTGCCTCGGGCTCCTCGGCGGCCGGCGGTGCGGGAGCCTGGAGCTGGAAGCCTCCGGCCGGAAACGCCGGCAGGGCCGTGGGCGAGGCGAGATCCGCGGCGGGCGCCGGGTCGGTCACCGCCTCCGGCTCCGGCGTCTGAACCCGCGGCTCCGGCTCGGGCTCCGGCGGCGCCGACGGTTGCTGCGACTGCGGCTCGAACCCGCTCCCCACCGGCAACTTCGGCACTCCGGTCGGCCCCGCGCTCGGCGGCGCGGGCGGCGTGAACGGCGCACCCGGCCCCGGCGGGGGAGGCGGTGTGAACACGGCCCCCGGAGCAGGCGCCGGCGGCGGAGGCGTGAAGGGCGCACCCGGAGCGGGCGCCGGAACAGAGGACGGCCCGTTGGGCGTCGCGTGCGGCGGCGGAGTCAGCCCCGGCAACGGCGGCACCGGACCCCGAGGAGCAGGCGGAGCGGTCGGGCCGGAAGGAGAGGGAGCACCGGACGAGCCGGAAGAGGAGGGAGTACCGGACGAGCCGGAGGACGCATCCGCCCTCTCACCCTCCCCACCGTCGCCGGACGCGTTCTGCGTGTACCAGGCGGGCGGCGCGTAGTCGATGGTGAACTCGCCGGTCGTCTCGACGGAGGACTCCGCGTCGGGTTGGTCATCGCCGGGTGTAGCCCAGCCCCCGCGGTTCCCGTCCCGATCGCTGCTCACAGTTCCTCCTGGTGTGGTCGAGCACCCTCATGCCGTGCTGGGGCGACCCTTGCTTGTCATCCGAAATGGTCCGAGGCCGTTCGAGGTCGTCCGATCCACCGGCTTTCCCCCTGAGACGCCGACGCCCCCTCCACGGGTTCTGGTGTCGCGCCCCACACCAGCCTAATCATCACGAGCCCCGCCCCGTCAGCCCCCGTCCCCGCACGGTGGGCGACGACGTCCCCGCCACCCACTCCCTTCGAGTGATCGTGTGCCCGGCATAGTTGGCGGCGATCTCCGTCGTCCGTCGCAGGAATTCCCTTGAGAGGCACAGGGATTCCGAGGAACAGGAAGAGGCCCCGAGTGAGCTTCGGCCCGCTCCCGTCCATGCCCCCAGGCCCTCCGGGCCCAGCCGCCCCCGCGGCCCCCGTGGAGCCGCACGAGGGCAGGCACGGCCCCGGAGACGGCGGAGGCCCGGGCGGCAAGGGGCCCCGGAAGGCGCTGCTCGGGCTCCTCGCGGTGGTCCTCGCCGGGGTGTTGGGCGCCGGCGGCTGGTTGCTGTGGGGGCGCGACAGCGCGGCCCCGAAGGCGTCCGGCACGTCGGGAACCGCGGTCGGACAAGGCCCGCTCGACGTCCGCGAGACGGTCGAGAAGCGGCCCGCGAGCACCAACGGCGAGATGGCCTTCCGCTTCTCCGTGGACGACATGAAACCCGGGGAGCACGTGGAGATGCCCGGAATGTGGGCCACGGACCGCATCCTCGCCAAGGGCATCAACAAGACACTCGTCGGCCTGAGCATCGGCACCGACGCCGAGCCGGGCGACGAGAAGTGGCGGCTCGGGCTCGACGGCCCGATCTGCGGCTACACGCGCCACGTCACCGGCGACCACCGCACCGCCGTCCTCTTCCGGGCGAACGACTGGGCGGAGGAGGCGTACTGCAACCAGGTGGCCTTCGTCGACCTCGACGACGGCAAGCTGGTCTGGGAGGGACGGTTCCCCGTCTCCGAGTCCGGCCCCGAGTCCGGCGAGGGCGCGGACCCCGCCAAGGACCGGCCCAGTGTGACCCTCGCGCACGGAACGGTCGCCGTCACCTGGGGCGGCGGCACCGTCGGGTACGACATGGAGAAGGGAACCACCCGCTGGACCACGGCGACCGCCGCCCCCTGCCAGGACATGGGCGCCGCCGGCGGTCGCGGGCTGATCGTCCGGGAGCAGTGCTGGACCGGCGGCGACGACCTCCCCGCCGAGTCCTGGAAGGGCGTCACCTACAAACTGCGCAAGCTGGACCCCGTCACCGGCAAGCCGCTGTGGACGTACACCGCCGCCGAGGGCATCCGCGGGCTCGACGTCCCCTCCGCCGACCCCGCCGTCATCGCCGTGTCCGCCGGGGACTCCGAGATCACCGAGCTGATCTCGCTCGACGACCGGGGCCGCAACCGCGCCACCGTCAGTCTCCGCAACGGCGCCTACGTCGCCGACTGCGCCCTCTCCGACTACCTGCTGATCGACGACTGCCCGACCATCGCCGTGGGGAAGGACCAGGTCTTCATCCGCAGCAAGGACCAGCTCGAGAAGCAGACGTCCAACTGGATCATCGGCTTCGACCTCGCCACGGGGAACACCACC
Organism: Kitasatospora aureofaciens; assembly: GCA_000720845.1. GTDB lineage: Bacteria > Actinomycetota > Actinomycetes > Streptomycetales > Streptomycetaceae > Streptomyces. The sequence goes on from JODU01000037.1 coordinate 26,358, forward strand.
AAGAAGTTCGACTCCGGCCCCGGCGCGCTGCTCTACCCGGTGCGCATGAGCGGTGACCGGCTGCTCGCCCTGCGCCTGAGCAACGACCACATCACACCGAACGCGCTGGTCGCCCTGGACCCGCGGACGGACGAGGAGGTGCCGTACCTCTACTTCGGGCTGCCGGGCGAGGCGCAGATGATGACCTTGCCGGACGAGAACGACATCGTCGTCCAGAACGGGCGCCTCTTCTTCGGGGTCAAGGCCGCGAACGGCCCCGCCGACGCCAAGACCAAGCAGTGGAGCTACCTCGTGCTCGGCATCGGCGGCGGCACACCGCGGACGTCCTGACCGGAGCGCCGCCGCTGCTCGGCGTCTACTCGATGTCGCCCCCGGAGCGTTCCGCGGCCGGTTCCAGGTCGAATTCCCCGTCCCGCGCACCGAGCACGAACGCCCGCCACTCCGCCTCCGTGTACCGCAGCACGGTGTCGTGGTCGAGCGAGGACCGCATGGCGACGGCACCCTGCGGGAGGTAGGCGATCTCGACCCGTTCCTCGTGGGACTCGGTGCCCGGCGCGCTGTGCCACTCGACGCCGGAGATGTCGAGGGCGTAGAGCTCGTCCCGCTCCCGGTCCTTGCGTGCTCGGAGTTCCCTGTCCTCGGCCTCGGCCATCGCGGCTCGGGTCCTTCCTGCTGTGCCAACGAACTGTGCGGTCACCATACTTGTCCCCGTTCTCACAGGTCAGCGGTTCACCGATGTAGGCACCGGTACGGGGGACGGGCGGAGGTGTCCCTACGGGCTGGTAGGCTGTGTGACGGCCGTTTGTGTACGCGCCCCCGGAGCTGTGAGCCCTGGAGGTCGCGCCCAGCGGATCCCCGCCTTCCGAGTCATGGAAGATCCCCCGAGACGCAGACCGGGGGCACTCGGTGGCCAGTCACAGACCAAGAGGAGTACGCGTGTCGCTCGACGCCGCAGTGAAGAAGCAGATCATCACCGAGTTCGGTACCAAGGAGGGCGACACCGGCTCCCCCGAGGTCCAGGTCGCTCTGCTGTCCCGTCGGATCTCCGACCTGACCGAGCACCTCAAGACCCACAAGCACGACCACCACTCCCGTCGTGGTCTGCTCATCCTGGTCGGTCAGCGCCGCCGGCTGCTGCAGTACCTCGCCAAGAAGGACATCCAGCGCTTCCGTGCGCTGGTCGAGCGCCTCGGCATCCGCCGCGGTGCGGCGGGCGCCCGATAGCACGCCGTGAAGGGAGCGGTTCCCATCGTAAGGGGGCCGCTCCCTTTGCTGTACGTGCGCGCTGTCGCCGCCGCTTTGTAGTGTGGTAGCAGAAGAACAAGACGTACGAGGAGAAGCGGACCTCACCGCCGCCGCCGGTCCTCGGTAGTGGCCCCCGGGGGCAGATCCCCGGGTGCTTCGATCGAAGACCGGCCCGCATTGCACGGAACGCTTCTCCGGCACCGTCCCCTCCGCCACACGGGCGGACGGGACAAAAGACGACAAGCATCGGAGAAATCACTAGTGGAGAACGAGACCCACTACGCCGAAGCCGTGATCGACAACGGCGCGTTCGGCACCCGCACCATCCGCTTCGAGACGGGCCGCCTGGCCCGTCAGGCCGCCGGTTCCGCCGTGGCGTACCTGGACGACGACACCATGGTGCTGTCGGCCACCAGCGCCTCCAAGAACCCGAAGGACCAGCTCGACTTCTTCCCGCTCACGGTGGACGTCGAGGAGCGGATGTACGCCGCCGGCAAGATCCCCGGCAGCTTCTTCCGCCGTGAGGGCCGGCCCTCCGAGGACGCCGTCCTCACCTGCCGCCTGATCGACCGCCCGCTGCGCCCGTCCTTCAAGAAGGGCCTGCGCAACGAGATCCAGGTCGTCGCGACGATCATGGCCCTCAACCCCGACCACCTGTACGACGTCGTGGCGATCAACGCCGCCTCCGCGTCCACGCAGCTGGCCGGCCTGCCCTTCTCCGGCCCGATCGGCGGCGTCCGCGTCGCGCTGATCCGCGGCCAGTGGGTGGCCTTCCCGACGCACACCGAGCTCGAGGACGCCGTCTTCGACATGGTCGTCGCGGGCCGCGTCCTGGAGGACGGCGACGTCGCGATCATGATGGTCGAGGCCGAGGCCACCGACAAGACCATCAAGCTGGTCGAGGGCGGCGCCGAGGCGCCCACCGAAGAGGTCGTCGCCGCCGGTCTGGACGCCGCGAAGCCCTTCATCAAGGTGCTGTGCCGCGCCCAGGCCGACCTCGCCGCCAAGGCCGCCAAGCCGACCGGTGAGTTCCCGATCTTCCTGGACTTCCAGGACGACGTCCTCGAGGCGCTGACGGGTGCCGTCAAGCCCGAGCTGACGCAGGCGCTCACCATCGCCGGCAAGCAGGAGCGCGAGGCCGAGCTGGACCGCGTCAAGGGGCTCGCCGCCGAGAAGCTCCTCCCGGAGTTCGAGGGCCGCGAGAAGGAGATCTCCGCCGCGTACCGCGCGCTGACCAAGTCCCTGGTCCGCGAGCGCGTCATCAAGGAGAAGAAGCGCATCGACGGCCGCGGTGTCACCGACATCCGCACCCTGGCCGCCGAGGTCGAGGCCATCCCGCGCGTGCACGGCTCCGCCCTCTTCGAGCGTGGCGAGACCCAGATCCTGGGCGTCACCACCCTGAACATGCTCCGCATGGAGCAGCAGCTGGACACCCTCTCCCCGGTGACCCGCAAGCGCTACATGCACAACTACAACTTCCCGCCGTACTCCGTCGGCGAGACCGGCCGCGTCGGCTCCCCGAAGCGCCGCGAGATCGGCCACGGCGCACTCGCCGAGCGCGCCATCGTGCCGGTGCTGCCGACGCGCGAGGAGTTCCCCTACGCGATCCGCCAGGTGTCCGAGGCCCTCGGCTCCAACGGCTCGACGTCCATGGGCTCGGTCTGCGCCTCCACCATGTCGCTGCTGAACGCCGGTGTGCCGCTGAAGGCCCCCGTCGCCGGTATCGCCATGGGCCTGATCTCCCAGGAGATCAACGGCGAGACGCACTACGTCGCCCTCACCGACATCCTTGGTGCGGAGGACGCCTTCGGCGACATGGACTTCAAGGTCGCCGGCACCAAGGAGTTCGTGACCGCCCTCCAGCTCGACACCAAGCTGGACGGCATCCCGGCCTCCGTCCTGGCCGCCGCCCTCAAGCAGGCCCGTGACGCCCGCCTCCACATCCTCGACGTGATGATGGAAGCGATCGACACGCCGGACGAGATGTCCCCGAACGCGCCGCGGATCATCACCGTGAAGATCCCCGTCGACAAGATCGGTGAGGTCATCGGCCCCAAGGGCAAGATGATCAACCAGATCCAGGAGGACACGGGCGCCGACATCACGATCGAGGACGACGGCACCATCTACATCGGTGCCGCCGACGGTCCGGCCGCCGAGGCCGCCCGTGCCACGATCAACGGCATCGCCAACCCGACCATGCCCGAGGTCGGCGAGCGCTACCTGGGCACGGTCGTCAAGACGACCACCTTCGGCGCGTTCGTCTCCCTGCTGCCCGGCAAGGACGGTCTGCTGCACATCTCGCAGATCCGCAAGCTCGCCGGCGGCAAGCGCGTCGAGAACGTCGAGGACGTTCTCGGCGTGGGCGCCAAGGTCCAGGTCGAGATCGCCGAGATCGACTCCCGCGGCAAGCTCTCCCTGATCCCCGTGATCGAGGGCGAGGAAGGCTCCGAGGACAAGAAGGACGACGCCGACCAGTGACGTCCCGTAGCGCCGAGGCGACGGCCCGCACCTCTTCGGAGGCGCGGGCCGTCGCCCGTACCCAAACCCTCATCAAGGGCGAGCACGGCATCGGCACGGTCCGCAGGACGACCCTCCCCGGCGGCCTGCGCATCGTCACCGAGACCCTCCCCTCGGTCCGCTCGGCGACCTTCGGCATCTGGGCCCACGTCGGCTCCCGCGACGAGACCCCCGCGCTGAACGGCGCCACCCACTACCTGGAGCACCTGCTCTTCAAGGGCACCCGCAAGCGCAGCGCCCTGGACATCTCCTCCGCCATCGACGCGGTCGGCGGCGAGATGAACGCGTTCACGGCGAAGGAGTACACGTGCTACTACGCGCGCGTGCTCGACACCGACCTGCCGCTCGCCATCGACGTGGTCTGCGACATGCTGACCGGCTCGCTGATCCAGGAGGAGGACGTCGACGTCGAGCGCGGCGCCATCCTCGAAGAGATCGCGATGACCGAGGACGATCCGGGCGACTGCGTGCACGACCTGTTCGCGCACACCATGTTCGGCGACAACGCGCTGGGCCGCCCCGTCCTCGGCACCGTCGACACGGTCAACGCCCTCACCGCCGACCGCATCCGCCGCTTCTACCGGAAGCACTACGACCCCACCCACCTGGTGGTCGCCGCGGCCGGCAACGTCGACCACAACAAGGTCGTACGCCAGGTACGCGCCGCCTTCGAGAAGGCCGGCGCCTTCAAGGACCCGGCGGCCCAGCCGCTCGCCCCGCGCGAGGGCCGGCGCACCATCCGCACCGCCGGCCGCGTCGAGCTGATCGGCCGCAAGACCGAGCAGGCCCACGTCATCCTCGGCATGCCGGGCCTGGCCCGCACCGACGAGCGCCGCTGGGCCATGGGCGTCCTCAACACCGCCCTCGGCGGCGGCATGTCCTCCCGCCTCTTCCAGGAGGTCCGGGAGAAGCGCGGGCTGGCCTACAGCGTGTACTCGTACACCTCGGGCTTCGCCGACTGCGGTCTCTTCGGCGTGTACGCGGGCTGTCGGCCCTCCCAGGTGCACGACGTGCTCAAGATCTGCCGCGACGAGCTGGACCACGTCGCCGAGCACGGCCTCACGGACGACGAGATCGGCCGCGCCGTCGGCCAGCTCCAGGGCTCCACGGTCCTCGGCCTGGAGGACACGGGGGCGCTGATGAACCGTATCGGCAAGAGCGAGCTGTGCTGGGGCGAGCAGATGTCGGTCGACGACATGCTGGCCCGGATAGCCTCGGTCACGCCGGACGACGTCCGCGCCGTCGCCCGCGACGTCCTGGGCCGACGGCCGTCCCTGTCGGTCATCGGCCCGCTCAAGGACAAGCAGGCGTCCCGACTGCACGACGCCGTCGCCTGACACTCCCGGTCTCTCGGTAAGGAAGCGAACCCAACATGAGCAAGCTGCGCGTGGCCGTCCTCGGTGCCAAGGGCCGGATCGGCTCCGAGGCGGTACGGGCGGTGGAGGCCGCCGAGGACATGGAGCTGGTCGCCGCCCTCGGCCGGGGCGACAGCCTGGAGGCGCTGGCCGAGTCCGGCGCCCAGGTCGCCGTCGAGCTGACCACCCCCGCCTCGGTGATGGACAACCTCGACTACTGCGTACGCCACGGCATCCACGCCGTCGTCGGCACCACCGGCTGGACCGACGAGCGTCTCGCCCAGCTGAACTCGTGGCTCGACGCCGCCCCGGGAACCGGCGTGCTCATCGCGCCGAACTTCTCCATCGGCGCCGTGCTCACCATGAAGTTCGCGCAGCTCGCCGCCCCGTACTTCGAGTCCGTCGAGGTCGTCGAACTGCACCACCCGAACAAGGTGGACGCCCCCAGCGGCACCGCCACCCGCACCGCCCAGCTGATCGCGGCGGCCCGGCAGAAGGCAGGCTCCGCACCGGCGCCCGACGCCACTGCCACCGCCCTGGACGGCGCCCGCGGCGCGAACGTCGACGGGGTCCCGGTGCACGCGATCCGGCTGCGCGGCCTGCTCGCCCACCAGGAGGTACTGCTCGGCGGTGAGGGCGAGACCCTCACAGTCCGGCACGACTCCCTGCACCACAGCAGCTTCATGCCGGGCATCCTGCTGGGCGCCCGCCGGGTGGTCACGACGCCGGGCCTCACCTTCGGCCTGGAACACTTCCTGGACCTGAACTGAGACCCCCACCCTGATGCGCGCGAAGATCACCTACCTCGTCACGGCCGCCGTCCTGGTCTTCTACTTCCTCCTGGTCGGCAGCCGCGGCGTGCTGCTCATCGAGGCCGGCACCCTGCTCACCGTCACCTTCGGCGTCGCGGTGCTGATCCTGCCGGTGATCGGCCTGTGGTTCCTCTGGAAGAACACCCAGTTCGTCCGCCGGGCCAACCAGCTCGCCGCCGAGCTCGACGCCGAGGGCGGACTGCCCGTCGACGAGCTGAAGCGCACCCCCAGCGGCCGCGTCGACCGGGAGTCGGCCGACGCGGTCTTCGCCCTGCGCAAGGCCGAGACGGAGGACAGCCCCGCCGACTGGCGCACCTGGTTCCGCCTCGCCGTCGCCTACCACGACGCCCGTGACACCCCGCGCGCCCGCAAGGCGATGCAACGGGCGATCGCCCTGCACGACGGCAAGCACGTCGAGGCCGCCTGAGCGGACCGCACGCCGAACGCCGGGGCCCGGACCGCACAGCTGCGGTCCGGGCCCCGGCGTTCGGCCGTCGGGTGCGTCAGCCCCGTCGGTACTCGTCGGCCCACGCCTCCACCGCGTCGGCCGCCCGGTTGAAGGCGCCCTCACGGGCGAGGAAGTCGGAGTTGTGCGAGGTCAGCAGCGGGGACATGGGCTCCGTCGACCGGCCCTGCCGCACCAGCAGCAGCGCCTGCCCCTGCACCGTGCGCGGCAGTCCCAGCCAGCGCACCGGCTGCTGCACGGTGCGCAGGCTGGCGACCTGCTGCCAGGCCACCGTGCGCGTGGTGAGGAAGCCCACCCGACGCACTCCGTGGGCGCTCACCCACACACCCATGCGCAGCATCCGCAGGGCGCAGAGGATGACGACGACCGCGATGACGAAGACCGCCGCGGCGGAGGACGGCCCGCCCGTCGCCGCGATGATGACCGCCGCGAACAGGACGAACGAGGCGAGCAGCAGCATCACGGCCGCCGCCCCCACGCGCCACGGCCCCGGCCGGTAGGGCCGGCGCCAGAGGTCGCGGTCGTCGTACGGCAGCGCGACGTCGTCGGCCGTGTCAAAGGCGCGGTCGGCCGTCAGGAAGGGCAGGGGCACGGCTGGTCCTCACTCGTTCCAAGGCAAGTGTTGTGCCCGGTGAGGCTACCGACCTGTGTCTCCGGTCACCACCCTCGGGGGTCCGGACGGAGTCGGGGACCGTGCCCGACGCCCCCTAGCGTCCCTCGGACGCCTGCGACGGCTGCTTGTGCGAGGCGGGCTGGTCGGCCGACAGGGCGGGCATCCCGATCACCAGGGAGCCCACGAGACCGGCGACGACGGTGACGCCGAGGAGCCAGCGTCCGGCCAGCTGGCCGAAGGACGCCCGTTCACGCGGCGGGGGTGTGACATTGCTGCGGAACCTGTCTGCCTCTGCGACGAAGGCGAACGGCACGGGTTCACGCCGGCGGATCATAGGGGCTGCGTCTCCCTTCAGGGACTGGAATGAAGTGCTGTTACTCATACAGACGAACGAACGCCCCTTTGGGTGCCCTGTTTCGCCGACTTCATCGCGGCACGGCACCGATCGCCCGATTCGGCGGGCCGCGGCCCGGCGGCCGTAGAGTGGCCCCGCCAAGTGACGAGATGGGAAGGCCCACCACACCGTGACCGACACACCCGCCGACGACTTCAAGATCGACCTGCGCGGTGACATCACCGTCGAGCTGGTCAAGAGCGCCGCGACCGACTCCGACGTGCTGTTCGCCGCCCGGGTCTCGACCGCCGGGGAGCAGTCCCTGGACGAGCTGAAGAAGGACCCGGAGCGCTCCAAGGGCCTGATCAACTACCTCATGCGGGACCGGCACGGCAGCCCCTTCGAGCACAACTCGATGACCTTCTTCGTCAGCGCCCCGATCTTCGTCTTCCGGGAGTTCATGCGGCACCGCGTCGGCTGGTCCTACAACGAGGAGTCGGGCCGCTACCGTGAGCTCCAGCCGGTCTTCTACGTGCCGGACGCCTCCCGCAAGCTGGTGCAGCAGGGCCGCCCCGGCAAGTACGTCTTCGTCGAGGGCACCCCCGAGCAGCACGAGCTGGTCGGTGGCGCGATGGAGGAGTCCTACCGCCAGGCCTACGCGACGTACCAGAAGATGCTCGCCGCCGGCGTCGCCCGCGAGGTGGCCCGCGCGGTGCTTCCCGTCGGCCTGTACTCGTCGATGTACGCGACCTGCAACGCCCGCTCGCTGATGCACTTCCTGGGCCTGCGCACCCAGCACGAGCTGGCGAAGGTGCCCTCCTTCCCGCAGCGGGAGATCGAGATGGTCGGCGAGCGGATGGAGGCCGAGTGGGCCCGCCTCATGCCGCTCACCCACGCCGCCTTCAACGCCAACGGCCGGGTGGCTCCGTAACGAGTCCGGCCTCAGGGCCGGCCCCGCCGGGCACAGATGTACGCATCAACCATGCGATGTGTCCGGATTGCGGCGTTTGGAGAAGTTCATCTAGCCTGATCAAAGGGACCCGGCACTGCCTGAACCCCCGAGCAGGCAGTGCCGGGCTCCACTTCCGTTCCGACCTGCCGCCTCCCCCTAGGGCAGACCCCGCCCTGAGCAACGAGTAGCGTGTAACCCATGGCTCCGACCTCCACTCCGCAGACCCCCTTCGGGCGGGTCCTCACCGCCATGGTCACGCCCTTCACGGCGGACGGCGCACTCGACCTCGACGGCGCCCAGCGGCTCGCCACCCACCTGGTGGACGCAGGCAACGACGGCCTGATCGTCAACGGCACCACCGGCGAGTCCCCCACCACCAGCGACGCGGAGAAAGCGGACCTCGTACGAGCCGTCCTGGAAGCCGTCGGCGACCGGGCGCACGTCGTCGCCGGAGTCGGCACCAACAACACCCAGCACAGCATCGAGCTGGCCCGCGCCGCCGAACGCGTCGGCGCCCACGGCCTGCTCCTCGTCACGCCGTACTACAACAAGCCCCCGCAAGAGGGCCTGTACCAGCACTTCACGGCCATCGCCGACGCCAGCCGGCTCCCGGTCATGCTCTACGACATCCCCGGCCGCAGCGGCGTCCCGATCAACACCGAGACCCTGGTCCGCCTCGCGGAGCACCCGCGGATCGTCGCCAACAAGGACGCCAAGGGCGACCTCGGCCGGGCCAGCTGGGCCATCGCGCGTTCCGGCCTCGCCTGGTACTCCGGCGACGACATGCTGAACCTGCCGCTGCTCTCCGTGGGCGCGGTCGGCTTCGTCTCCGTCGTCGGCCACGTCGTCACTCCCGAGCTGCGCGCCATGGTGGACGCGCACGTCGCGGGTGACGTACAGAAGGCACTGGAGATCCACCAGAAGCTGCTCCCCGTCTTCACCGGCATGTTCCGCACCCAGGGCGTCATGACCACCAAGGCCGCGCTCGCCCTCCAGGGGCTGCCCGCCGGACCGCTGCGCGCCCCCATGGTCGGCCTCACGCCCGAGGAAACCGAACAGCTCAAGATCGATCTTGCCGCCGGCGGGGTACAGCTCTGACATCAGACTTCGCACCACCGCACGACCGGACGGACTTCACAACTGAATAGGCGGGCCACCGGTGCCCGCACCCCACTACGACAACTGCTTCTGCACGAACGTCATGCGCGCCACGTGCCCACCGGTACGTGGCGCGTGTGGTGAGGAGAGTCTTTTGAGTCATCCGCATCCTGAACTGGGCCGCCCCCCGGCGCTCCCCAAGGGCGGCCTCCGGGTCACGCCCCTCGGCGGCCTCGGCGAAATCGGCCGCAACATGACGGTCTTCGAATACGGCGGCCGTCTGCTGATCGTCGACTGCGGCGTGCTCTTCCCCGAGGAGGAGCAGCCCGGTATCGACCTGATCCTGCCGGACTTCTCGTCCATCCGGGACCGCCTCGACGACATCGAGGGCATCGTCCTGACCCACGGCCACGAGGACCACATCGGCGGCGTCCCCTTCCTCCTCCGCGAGAAGCCGGACATCCCGCTGATCGGCTCCAAGCTGACCCTCGCGCTCATCGAGGCCAAGCTCCAGGAGCACCGCATCCGCCCGTACACCCTTGAGGTGGCGGAGGGGCACCGCGAACGCGTCGGCCCCTTCGACTGCGAGTTCGTCGCGGTCAACCACTCCATCCCGGACGCGCTGGCCGTCGCCATCCGCACGCCCGCGGGCATGGTCGTCCACACCGGCGACTTCAAGATGGACCAGCTTCCGCTGGACGGCCGCCTCACGGACCTGCACGCGTTCGCACGGCTCAGCGAGGAGGGCATCGACCTGCTCCTCGCCGACTCGACCAACGCCGAGGTGCCGGGCTTCGTCCCGCCCGAGCGGGACATCTCGAACGTCCTGCGCCAGGTCTTCGCCAGTGCCCGCAAGCGGATCATCGTGGCGAGTTTCGCCAGCCACGTCCACCGCATCCAGCAGATCCTGGACGCCGCGCACGAGTACGGCCGCCGGGTCGCCTTCGTCGGCCGCTCCATGGTCCGCAACATGGGCATCGCGAGAGACCTCGGCTACCTGAAGGTCCCACCGGGCCTGGTGGTCGACGTCAAGACGCTCGACGACCTGCCCGACAGCGAGGTGGTCCTGGTCTGCACGGGCTCCCAGGGCGAACCGATGGCCGCCCTGTCCCGCATGGCCAACCGCGATCACCAGATCCGCATCGTCAACGGCGACACGGTGATCCTGGCCTCGTCCCTCATCCCGGGCAACGAGAACGCGGTGTACCGGGTGATCAACGGCCTGACCCGCTGGGGCGCCAACGTCGTCCACAAGGGCAACGCCAAGGTCCACGTCTCGGGCCACGCCTCGGCCGGCGAGCTGCTGTACTTCTACAACATCTGCCGCCCGAAGAACCTGATGCCGGTCCACGGCGAATGGCGCCACCTGCGCGCCAACGCCGAACTCGGCGCCCTCACCGGCGTCCCGCACGACCGCATCGTCATCGCCGAGGACGGCGTGGTCGTCGACCTCGTCGAGGGCAAGGCGAAGATCTCCGGCAAGGTGCAGGCGGGGTACGTCTACGTCGACGGCCTCTCGGTCGGGGACGTCCGCGAGCCGGCCCTCAAGGACCGCAAGATCCTCGGCGACGAGGGCATCATCTCGGTCTTCGTGGTGATGGACTCCTCCACCGGCAAGATCACCGGTGGGCCGCACGTCCAGGCCCGCGGCTCGGGCATCGAGGACTCGGCCTTCGCCGCGGTGCTCCCCAAGATCACCGAAACGCTGGAGCGCTCGGCCCAGGACGGAGTCGTCGAGCCGCACCAGCTCCAGCAACTGATCCGCAGGACCCTCGGCAAGTGGGTCTCGGACACCTACCGGCGCCGGCCGATGATCCTGCCCGTCGTCGTGGAGGTCTGACGGCCCGTCGGACCACCGACAGCGCCAACCTGGAGCGGGGCGCCTCGATTTGCATCGGGGCGCCCCGCTCCAGTACGTTTACATCTCCGCTCGGACGGGCACCCGACCACTTCATGGTTCGGAGCCGCCCCGGGAGGGCGGAAATCCCGACTCAGAATCTCTGATAAAGTCGGAGCCGCCGGAAAGGGAAACGCGAAAGCGGGAACCTGGAAAGCACCGAGGAAATCGGATCGGAAAGATCTGATAGAGTCGGAAACG
>JODU01000038.1 GCA_000720845.1 Kitasatospora aureofaciens
TGGGCGGCCCCCGCCCAGCCCGCGCGCCCGGCGCCGCCCCGGACCACACCGACCCCGGCCCCGACGCCCCGTCCCACCCCGCCGCCGGTCCGTCCCGCGGCGCCCGCGCCCGCACCCTCGGTCACGCCCGAACCCACGCCCCGGCCGTCGCTCAGCCCGGTGCACTATCCGCGCCACCGCGCCGCCCGGGCGCCGCAGCGGCCCTCGCGCGGGGCCACGTCGCCGCTCGTCTTCGTCCTGCTCATCACGGTGCCCGCGGTGGTCGCCGTCGCCGCGCTCCGTGCGCGCTGATTCCTGGAGGCCTCTCTTGCCGGAATGGCTTGTTCTCACCCTCGCGATGCTGGCCGCCTGTGTCGTGGTGGTCATCGTCACCCTCCTACGGCACCGCACCGCGTCCGACGACGAGGACATCACCGAGACCCCGGACGTCATCGAGTACATGACGATGTGGATCGGCGTGGTGTACGCCATCGTCCTGGGCCTGGCCATCGCCGGTGTCTGGGAGGCGCGCAGCGCGGCCCAGGCCGACGTGCAGACGGAGGCCGTCGCCCTGCACGAGATCTCGGAACGGGCCCGGGTCTACCCGCCCGACGTCCGTGACCGCATCCGGGCGGATGTCAACGCCTATGTCGGACACGTCGTCACCACCGAGTGGAAGACCATGGCCGACCGCGGCGAGGTGACCGACCGCGGCACCGAACTGCTCGACCGGGTCCGCGCGGACGTCACCGACTACGAGCCGAGGTCGGACTTCGAGGCGCAGGCGTACCAGCCCCTCGTCGACCAGGTGGCCCTCGCGGACCAGGCCCGGAACTCCCGAACCCAGTCGACCGGGGCCACCATGCCGGGGGTGGTGTGGTTCGGGCTGATCGCCGGGGCCGTCGTCACCATCGGGATGGTCTTCGCCCTGCAGATCCGGCGCACGACGCGCGAGCTGGTCCTCGCGGGGCTGTTCTCCGCGCTGATCGCCTTCCTGCTCTTCCTGATCTGGGACTTCGACGCCCCGTTCAGCCGGGGCATGGCGGCGTCGACCGACCCGTTCCTGAGCCTCTTCCCCGGCGCCGGGGACTGACCCGGCACTGGCACGGCGGTGGGGACGGTGACGGCCGACACGCCGTCACCGTCCCCTGAGCGGCCCACACTCTTGCCCCATTCGCGCGACTGCGATCGCGGCGGGGCGCACGGCTTCCTAGCGTTTCGGACATCGAGGTGCATTTCTGGCGCGAGCGGAACAGGTCCGCCGCTGCTCCTCGGGGATCCGGAGGACTCACCATGCGCGCGATACCCGTCGCCTCGGTCGCACTGCTGGGCGGCGCCGCCCTCTCCGCCTGCGTACCGGCCGGGGCCGTGGGCTCGAACACGTACGGCTTCACCGTCAGCCCCGCCACCGTGGCGCCCGGCGGCGAAGTCACGCTGGGGGTGGGCCGTACCGCTGCGGGCTGCCGGGGCCGGGTGACGGTGACCTCGCCGGTGTTCGACACGGTCACCATCCCCCGTGACGAGTCGTCGGCGACGGCGCGGGTCGACCGGGACGCCCGGCGCGGTGCGGTCTACCAGGTGACGTTCGCCTGCCGGGACAAGACCGGCACGGTGGACCTGACCATCGCGGGCGGCGGCTCGCACCACCCGTCCGACGAGCCCTGGCACTCCAAGGGCGTGCACGCCGGGGAGGGCGGCAGCGTCGCCGGGTTCGACCTGAAGCAGATCGGCATCGGCGCGGCGCTCGTCGCGGGGGCGGTGGGCACGGCGTACCACCTCTCGCGCCGCCGTACCGGCGAGGACGGCTCCTGATCCCGCCCGCCGAGCGCAGCCCCCGCCGACCGCAGGACTCCGCCCCGGATCCGACGAAGGTCCGGGGCGGAGTCCTGCGGTCGTGCTCCGGCCGCGGGCGCTCAGATCCGCCGCTCGGACCGGCGGCGCATCCAGAACAGTCCGCCACCGGCGACGGCCGCGGCGACGAGCCCGCCGCCGATCGCGATGTCGGTCGAGGTCGCCCCGCTGGAGCTGCTGCCGCCGAGGCCGCCGCGGACACCGCCGATGACGGTGAAGGCCGCCGGCCGGGTCAGCCGCCGGCCCGAGCAGTTGACGGTGATGTCGTACGAGCCCGGCCTGGCGTCCTGCCTGATGGTGGCGGTGCCCCTGGACGTCTCGTTGGCTCCCCTGACCGGGGTCAGGTGGGTGGTCCGGAAGGCGTCCGAGGTCATGGTGCCGCCCTGGGGGCAGCCGTCGACCGTGACGGTCATCTGGCCGCCGCGGGCGATCACGCTGGGCAGCGCGACGATGTTGCTCGGCTGGTTGTGGTCACCCCCGGCGGTGGCCGTGGGAGCGGCCAGTCCGAGGACAGCGACGGCGGCTCCGGCTGCCGCGAGGGCACGAGTGTTGCGCATGTGATCCTCCGCGGAAGACGCCCCGGGTCCCGTCCCCGGTCGATCGGCGAGAAAGCGCCTCCCAGAAAGACCCTCAGTTGCCCTGCCCGCAGCCGCATTTCGGGAATGGTCCGTCCTGGTGAGCGGGTTACCGGGACGGAACCGCGCCAGTGGATATCGCCGCAGGTCACGCCCCGTCAGAAAATCTCCGTCGGTCACCTCCCGGATGGCTCACGGAAGGACGCGCGCACCACCCGTTCGCCGCCGCCCCGTCGCCGGTCCCCCGCACGGCGCTTAGCGTGCTCGTATGCGCGGATGATCCGGCGACGGCCGGGTCGAGAGGGGAAGGCGAATGTACGACTCCGAGTTGGCCGAAGAGGAGGAGGAGCGGCGGAGGAAGCGCGCTCCCTGGGGCGTGATAGCGCTTGTTCTGCTGACCGGTCTCGCGCTCATCCGCAACGGCTCCGGGGAATTCGACGTGGGCCCCCCGCAGCCCGCGTCGGCCGCCGCCTCGGACACCCGCGCGGCCGCCGGCGACGGCGCCGCCTCGGGCGTCACGCCACTGCCGTACTCGGTGCCCGACCGGGTCTCCGTCCCCGCCATCCAGGTCGACGCGCCGGTCATGGGGGTCGGCCTCGACGCGGACGGCTGGGTCGACGCGCCGCCGCCCGAGGACCCGAACCTGGCCGGCTGGTTCACCGGGGCGGTGTCCCCCGGGGAGAAGGGCACCGCGGTCGTGGTCGGCCATGTCGACAACGAGCAGGGCCCCGCCGTCTTCTACGGGCTCGGCGCCCTGAAAAAGGGAAACAAGGTGGAAATCCACCGCCAGGACGGAAAGACTGCGGTCTTCGAGATCTACGGCATCGAGGTCTTCGAGAAGAACAATTTCCCCGGCGACCGGGTCTACGGCTCGAAGGGCGGCCCGGAACTGCGGGTCATCACCTGCGGCGGCGGTTTCACCAAGCAGAACGGCTACGACGGGAACGTCGTCGCCTTCGCCCGCCTGGTCGGGGACCGCTGAGCGTGCCCCGGCCCGGCGGGCGCGGCGGCTGCGGTCAGATCAGGCGGCGCCGGGGAACGGTGAGGTGGTACCCGGAGTCGAGCAGCTCGGGCAGATAGCGCCGCAGGGCGCGCACACTCTGCGACCGGTCGCCCCCGGCGTCGTGCGAGAGCACCACGACGCCGGGGGCCGCGCCTTCCTCGACCCGGTCGACGATGGTGCCGGTGCCGGGTGTCGTCCAGTCGAGGGTGTCCACGGTCCAGGCGAGCGGTTCCATGCCGAGGTCCGCGCCGAGCTGGAAGGCGGCGCGGTTCCAGGCGCCGTACGGGGCCCGGAACCAGCGGGGCGCCTCGCCGTAGGCCTGCTCGACGACCTCGCTGGTGCGTTCCATCTCGGAGCGGATGCGGCGCCGGCTGAGGCTGGTCAGCAGCGGGTGGGACCAGGTGTGGTTGCCGACCACGTGCCCCTCGTCGGCCATCCGGGTCAGCAGGTCCCGGTTGTAGTCCGCCATCTCCCCGCACACGAAGAACGTCGCGCGCACCTCGTACTTGGCGAGGGTGTCCAGGATCCGCGGGGTGTACTCGGGGTGGGGTCCGTCGTCGAAGGTGAGCATCATGGTGCGGCCCCGGCCCGTCATGCGCAGGATCGGCTCGCTGCGCACCGGGGGCCGGCCGGGCGCGGCCCGTGGGGCGCCGTATCCGGTCAGCGGCTGGAGGCGGTAGGCGGAGGGCTTGAGCGGGCTGCGCTGCGGAGGTCCGGGTGCGGGGACGGGGGCGGGCGGCCGGGACGGTCCGTGTCCCAGGCCCGCCGCGAGTGCGCCGCCGGCGCCGGCCGCGCCCAGGGCCGCGGCGCCGGTGAGCAGGGTGCGGCGGGTGAGCAACTGGTCCTTCTTCATGACTCATCAGTCGCCCGGTCACGGTGCGCCGCACCTGAGCAACACCGGGGCGGCGGCATGAAACCACCCGCCCGGCTCAAGATCGCCGGGGACTCCGATAGCCTCGCCGCGTGACGGAACAGCACTCCCATCAGTTCGAACGCGGCACGGACGGACCGAAGGTCATCGTCGTCGGTGTCGACGGCTCCGACTCCTCGTTGCGGGCCGCGGCCTACGCCGGCGGGCTGGCCAGGCGGCAGGGCGCCCTGCTCGCCGTGGTGTACGTGCAGCCGGTGCTGGCCGGGGGTGCGGCGCTCGGGGCGTCGGTGGCGGAGACGACCGACGAGATCGCCGAGGAGCTGGTGGCCCAGATCCGGGAGGCGACCGAGCGGGCGAAGGGGATATTCGACGTCCGCTGGGAGTTCCACACGTTCCGCGGCGACCCGTACAACGGCCTGGTGCAGACGGCCGACGAGCTGAAGGCGGACGCGGTGGTGGTGGGCGCCTCCGAGCAGGCCGGCCACCGCTTCGTCGGCTCGGTCGCGGTGCGGCTGGTGAAGGCGGGACGCTGGCCGGTGACGGTGGTGCCGTAGCACCCGACGGTGTCGGTGCGGGCGTCTTGGGTCCTGTGTGCGTCGTGACTTCCGTCACGGACGTGTGTGCGTCATCATGATCCACCGTCAGCCGTTTGCCGTTCACGAAGAGGTGAGGCGCATGGCCCGGTTCCGCATGGGTGAGGGTGTTCTCCGCCGCAAACCCATCGAGCACATCGAGGAGACGGAGAGCGGCGGGGGCCTGGTGCGCTCGCTGGGGCTGTGGCAGCTGACCGCGATCGGCGTCGGCGGCATCATCGGGGCCGGGATCTTCACGCTGGCCGGCACGGTCGCCAACGGCACGGCGGGTCCGGCGGTGCTCGTCTCCTTCCTCATCGCCGGTGTCGCGAGCGCGGCGGCCGCCCTGTCGTACGCCGAGTTCGCCGGGCTGATCCCGAAGGCGGGCTCCGCCTACACCTACGGGTACGCGGTCCTGGGCGAGCTGGTGGGCTGGTTCATCGGGTGGGACCTGCTTCTGGAGTACACGGCGATCGTGGCGGTGGTCGCGATCGGCATCTCGGGCTACTTCAGCTTCCTGGTCGGCGAGATGGGCGCCGATCTGCCGAACTGGATGCTGGGGGCGCCCGGCACCGGGGGCGGGCACAAGGTCGACCTGTTCGCGGCCGTGCTGTGCCTGCTGATCGCGTACCTGCTGACGCTGGGCATCCGGAACGCGGCCCGCTTCGAGATGGTCGTGGTCGTGCTGAAGGTGCTGGTGGTGCTGCTGGTGATCGGGGTCGGCGTCTTCCACATCAACAGCTCCAACTACCACCCGTTCTTCCCGTTCGGGGTCGGCGGGGCGTTCACCGGTGCGGCGACGGTGTTCTTCGCGGTCTTCGGCTACGACGCCATGTCGACGGCGGCCGAGGAGTCGAAGGACGCCCAGCGGCACATGCCGAAGGCGATCATCTACTCGCTGATCATCTCGATGGTGCTGTACGTCGCGGCCTGTCTGGTGCTGACCGGCATGCAGAACTACAAGGAGATCGACCCGGAAAGCGGCTTCTCCACGGCGTTCAAGTCGGTGGGGCTCAGCTCGCTGGCCGACATCATCGCGGTCGGCGCCATCATCGGCATCCTCACGGTGATGTTCACCTTCATGCTGGGTGTCACCCGCGTGTGGTTCTCGATGTCGCGCGACGGGCTGCTGCCCAAGTGGTTCGCCAAGACGCACCCGACGCGGCACGTGCCGACGCGGGTCACCTGGATCGTCGGGGTCGCCTCGGCCGTGATCGCCGGGTTCCTGCCGATCGGCGAGGCGGCCGAGCTGACCAACATCGGCATCCTGCTGGCGTTCGTGGTGGTGTGCGCGGCGGTGATCGTGCTGCGCTACCGGCAGCCGGACCTGCCGCGCACCTTCCGTACCCCGTGGATGCCGTTCGTGCCGGCGCTGGGCATCGTCTTCTCGATCTGGCTGATCACGTTCCTGCAGTGGCAGACCTGGGTGCGGTTCGCCGTGTGGTTCGTGGTCGGCCTGGTGATCTACTTCGCGTACTCGTACCGGAAGTCGGAGCTCGCGCGGCGCTAGAGGGCGTCAGAGGGTGCGCAGGAACTCGGCGACGAGGTCCGTGAAGACGTCGGGACGCTCCATGTTCGGGTAGTGCGCGACCCCTTCGACGGTGACGGAACGGCCGTCCGGGACGGTACGGGCGAGCCGTTCCGCGTCCGCGATCAGATCGGGCGCGTCCAGGGCGCCGTTCACGGCGAGGACCGGGACGCCGATCTTCGGGACCCGGGACCAGGTGCCGGTCAGGGGCACGTGGTGGTTCTCCTCGTCCGGCGTGTGCTTGGAGAGGGTGCCGAGGGCCATCTCGCGCACCCGGCGCAGCACGTCGGGGTCGACGTCGTCGAGGGTGCGGTGCTCCCCCGGCACGAAGCGCAGGAAGGCCGTGAGCCAGCCCTCGACGTCCCCGGCGCCCAGGGCGCGGGCCTGGTCGGCGCTCACCTGCCGCACCCATGGG
Organism: Kitasatospora aureofaciens; assembly: GCA_000720845.1. GTDB lineage: Bacteria > Actinomycetota > Actinomycetes > Streptomycetales > Streptomycetaceae > Streptomyces. The sequence goes on from JODU01000038.1 coordinate 6,795, forward strand.
TCGGTGTACTCGAACTCGCTGGTGGACGCCCCGCAGACGACCACCGCGCGGACCAGCTCCGGGTACTCGAGGACCGTGTCGGTGGCGATGGCCCCGCCCATGGACACGCCGACGAGCACCGCGGGGCCGGTGTCCAGGTGGCGCAGCAGGGCGGCCAGGTCGTCCGCCCAGCGGAACGGCCGGGTGGCGTTGGCCGAGGCACCGTGTCCGCGTACGTCGGGGGCGATCACGCGGTACTGGCGGGCCAGGGCCGGGATCTGGGCGTCGAACACGCGGTGGTCGGTGAAGCCGGAGTGCAGCAGGACGACGGGGTCGCCCGCGCCGGTGTCGCGGTAGGCGAGATCGCCGTCGGTGGAGGTGAAGAAGCGGAGGTCCGAGGCGGTAGTCATGACAACCAAGGTGTCATGTGAGGATCGACTTGGCAACCTGGGTGTCATGATGGCGGGGTGAACGACATCGACGCACCCCTCCCCCCGGACGCGCTCGCCCGGCGCCTCACCGAGGTGTACGACCTGGTCGGCCCCCTCTACCGGCGCGCGCAGCGCGGTGTCGAGCAGGGCCTGACCGACGACGGCCTGTCCGTGGGCGTCCGCGCCGTGCTGACGATGCTGCGGCGCGGCGGGCCGATGACCGTGCCGCAGATGGGCCGGGCGCAGGCGATCAGCCGTCAGTTCGTCCAGCGGATGGTCAACGACGCCGCCGCCCAGGAGCTGGTGGAGAGCATTCCGAATCCGGCGCACCGCCGGTCCTCGCTGATCCGGCTGACCGCCCGGGGCCGGGAGACGATCGACGAGGTCCTCGACCGGGAGCACCTGCTGCTGCGCGAGGTCGGCTCCGGCCTCACGGACGCCGACGTCACCACCTGCCTGCGGGTGCTCGGGGCCATGCTGACGGCCCTGGACCACGTGGCGGACGCGTGACCTACTCGCCCATCACCAGCCCGTCCCCGGCGGCGCCCCGGCTGAGCACCACGTCGCGGATGCGGTCGCGCACGGCGCGCACGTCGGCGCCCTCGTCGATCGCCCGGTTGAGGTTGACCACCCGGCCGGCGTCGACGTCGAACAGCTGCGGCACGAACTCGGCCTTCGTCACCTTCCAGCGTTCGCCGGCCCGGCCGGGCGGGGCGAAGGTGAAGCGGCCGATGGCCGACTGGTTGCCGCGCGGATCGCGGACCCCCTCGTCGTTGACCATCTCGCCCGCGATCTGGTCCCCCATGCCGTAGACCACCCAGGTGCCGTTGACCTTCTCGTAGGCCTGCGGGACATGGGCGTGGGTGCCGAGGATCAGGTCGATGTCGGGGCGGTCGCCGGTGCGGGCGGCGGTCAGGCTCCGGGCGAGGGCCAGCTGGTCCTGGTCGGGCTCGTCCTGCCACTCGGTGCCCCAGTGCAGCGACACGACGACGACGTCGGCGCCGGCCTTCCGGGCGGCCCGCGCGTCCTCGACGATGCGCGCCTCGTCGATCAGGCCGACCGCCCAGGGCTGGTCCGCGGGCAGCGGGTGGCCGTTGGTGTGGAGGGTGTAGGCGAGGTGGGCCACCTGGGCCCGGCCCGCGCGCAGCACCGTCGCCATGTCCGCCTCGGCCTCGGTGCGCGCCGTACCGGCGTGCCGTACGCCCGCGCGGTCGAGGGCGTCCAGGGTGCGGCGGATGCCGTCGGCGCCGTCGTCGACGCTGTGGTTGGAGGCGGTGGAGCAGCCGTCGTAGCCGGTGGCGGCGAGCGCCTTCGCCACCTCGGGCGGCGACTTGAAGAGCGGGTAGCCGCTGTAGTCGCCGTTCGCGCCGTAGACGGTCTCCATGTGGCACAGCGCGAGGTCGGCCCGCGCGATGACGGGCCGGGCACCGGCGAGCATGGGGCGGAAGTCCCAGCCGGTGCCGCCCGCGTCGAAGCGGGCCCGCTCGATGATCGAGTCGTGCGGGAGCACGTCTCCGGAGGCGACCAGGGTGAAGGCGCCGGTGTCCGCGGCGGACGGGGCCGGCGCCGGCGGCTTCGGCGGTTCGTGGTCGCGGGCCTGGCAGGCCGCGCCCGCGGTGAGGAGGGCGGTCAGGGCCAGGGCCACCTGCCGACTGCGTGTGATCATCCGTTCACTCCGCTGGGTCGCACACACCGATGAAAAGTCACATTTACGTACAAACAGATAGAGAGTCATGACGTGCCACAGGGGCTCCGACACGCTCATTAGCCCGTCCGGCGTGCGCGAAGGGGGTGACCCGACCGCACGCCCGGCGCCCGGCGACCGTTCGTCGAACCGTTCGTCGACGCGATCGACCGTCCGCCGCACACCTGTGCGCGCACCCTGTCCCCGCGCGGCCCCCTGCGGTGCCATACGGCCATGACGGCCGGAATCACCCTGACGGACACGGCGAACGGGACGACCGCCGAGCACGAGCTCGCCGCACTGCAACGCGAGCACGGCCGGCCGCTGTTCGCGCTGCTGCTGCGGCTGAGCGACGGCGACCGGCAGCGCGCCGAGGACCTGGTGCAGGAGACCCTGGTCCGCGCCTGGCAGCACCCCGAGGCCCTGCGCGCCGACGACTTCGACTCCGTACGGCCGTGGCTGCTCACCGTGGCCCGGCGGCTCGCCATCGACGCGCGCCGCGCCCGCCAGGCGCGCCCCCCGGAGGTCGGCGACGCCGTACTGGAGAACGCCCGCGTCTGCGCGGATCACGCCGAACGGGCCGCCGCGGCCCTCGATGTGCGCGAGGCTGTGAAGACACTCACTCCGGAGCACCGTGAAGTCCTGGTGCTGGTGTACTTCCAGGGGGCGAGTGTGGCGGAAGCCGCGGCCGCCCTCGGCATCCCACCCGGTACCGTGAAGTCCCGCGCGTACTACGCGCTGCGCGCCATGCGCAGGGTGCTACCGGGATACGCCGCCGACCTGCGGTGAAACCGGCCTTATGGTCAAGCCTCCGTAAAGCGCCTTGCCCAGGACCCCGGTTGAGTAATCGGCTGTCCTCATCCGTGTTCCGGACGGGGGTCCATGACCCGGGTCGGGCGACGCGCACGCACCGGAGGAAGGCAGGAAGGGATGCTGCACAGAGGTCAAGAGAGCACGGACGGCGCCGGTGGGGGCGAACTGAGCGTTCCCATGGCGTGGTTGTACGCCGAGTACATCGCCGACGAACTGTTGCGGACCGGCGACCTGATGCCGCCGACGTCCTTCGAGTTCCGCGCCGGCCGGGACGCGCTGGCGCTCACCGTCTTCCTGTCCGACACGGAGAACGAGCTGAGCGGCATCCGGGTCGTCACCCACCTGGAGACCTGGCTGTCGCTGACGGCCTACGACCAGCCCTGGCACGAGTGGGTGCACGGACGGCTGGCCGAGGTCACGGCCGAGGCGGTCGCCGCCGGGCGCCACTCGCCCGATCTGGAGCTGGCCCGGGCCGCCTGGCGCTGGCTCCAGGACACCGAACTGCTCGCCCCGGACCTGAACGCGGTACCCGGTGGGGCGGCGGTGACCGGAGAGGACGAGGGACCGAAGGTGTGGACGCCCGCCTGGCAGCTCGGGCTGCCGCTGGGGCACCTCGCCATCCACCTCTTCTAGCCGCCCCGACCGTGCCCGCGGACTTTCCCGCGGGAGGGACCAATCCGCGCCTCGGACCGCTCCGAACACCTTGGTCGCGATTCCGCGGTGGCTTGAGTGATTCGGCGGTCCGTTGCGTACGGGTGGGAGCAAGGAGTAACCCCACCCGCACCCAACGGTACGAGGATTCGGCATGAGGTCCCTGGAAAGGCATCGTGACGCCGGCGCCTACGCGCTCGGCGTGCTGGACGAGGCGGAGGCCTTCCGCTTCGAGGACCACCTCATGGAATGCCCCCGGTGCACGGCCCAGGTGACCGAATTGGGCCCCGCCACCCGCCAGTTGATGCTGTACCGGCAGGCGACTCCTCGTATCGTCCACCCGCTGACCAGGCCCGGACCGCGACTGCTGGACCGGCTGCTGTCCACGGTGGCCACCCGCCGGCGGGCCGGCCGCAGGCGGGTGCTGTACGCCGTGGCCGCCGCCGTCGTGTGCGCCGTGGCCGGGCCCGGCGCCGTGCTGTACGCGGGCCAGGGCGACCGGGCGGCGCCGGTCGCCGCGACCGACGCCAGGACGGGGGTGTGGGCGCGGATCACGGCCGAGGGCGAGACCTGGGGCACGGACGTGCGACTCGAGGTCAAGGACGGGGCCGGCCCGCGTTCGTGCCGGCTCATCGCAGTCGGCCGCGACGGGACCGAACAGACGGTCACCAGCTGGATGGTCCCCCGGCACGACGCCCGGCCGCACACGATGCGCGGCGGGGCCGCGCTGCATCCCGGCCAGATCGACCGTTACGAGGTGCGCACGGCGGGCGGCGAGCACCTGGTGACGCTGCCGGCCGGATGACCACCGGCCCGGCGACGGCCGTCGCCCGCGGCGCCGCCGTCATTTCAGCAGCCGTGACATCCTGCGGTCCGCCAGCGGTTTGCCGCCGGTCTGGCAGGTCGGGCAGTACTGGAGCGAGGAGTCGCTGAAGGAGACCTCGCGGATGGTGTCGCCGCACACCGGGCAGGGTTCTCCGGCGCGGCCGTGGACCCGCAGCCCGCCCTTCTTCTCGGCCTTCAGGCGTCCGGCGGCGATGCCCCGGGAACGGGCCACGGCCTCGGTGAGCGTGGTGCGCAGAGCCGCGTACAGCCGGGCGGTCTCCTCGTCGGTGAGGGAGGCGGCCAGTTTGAACGGGGACATCTTCGCCGCGTGCAGGATCTCGTCGCTGTACGCGTTGCCCACGCCCGCGATCAGGCTCTGGTCGCGCAGGGCGCCCTTGAGCTGCCGCCGCTCACCGTCGAGGAGGGCGGCGAAGCGTGCCTCGTCGAAGTCGTCGGCGAGCGGGTCGGGGCCGAGCCGGGCCACACCCGGCACCTGCCGCGGATCGGCCACGACGTACACCGCGAGCCGCTTCTGCGTGCCCGCCTCCGTCAGGTCGAAGCCCGCGCCGGTCTCCAGGGCGACCCGCAGCGCGAGCGGGCCCTTGCCGGGCTTGGGCATGCCGCTGGGCAGGCCGTCCTTCCAGTGCAGCCAGCCGGCCCGCGCCAGGTGGGTCACCAGGTGCGGGCCGCCGGCCGTCTCCACGTCGAGGAACTTGCCGTGGCGGTGCACGGCCGCCACCCGGTGGCCCTCCAGCGCCGTCAGCGGCGGGTCGTACGTCTTCAGGACGCTGATCGCCACGGGCAGGACCCGGACGATCTCGCGGCCGGTGAGGTGCTCGGTCAGGAAGTCGCGGAGCGCCTCGACCTCGGGCAGTTCTGGCATACGTCCAGGGTGCCACCCGCCTGCGACGGCGGCGGGTCAGCCCGCCCCGTGGGCCACCACGAACTCCGCCCAGACGACCTTGCCGCCGCCGCGTGCCTCCACGCCCCACTCGTCGGCGAGCGTGTCGACCAGCAGCAGGCCCCGCCCGGACACCCCGTCGTCCCCGGCCTCCCGGCGGCGCGGCAGGGCACTGGAGGAGTCCTCGACCTCGACCCGCAGCCGCCGGTCGGTTCCGGTGAGCAGCCGCAGGGTGACGATCGCGGAGCCCTCGGTGTGCATGAGGGCGTTGGTCATCAGCTCGTCGGCGACCAGTTCGATCTCGTCGCTCTGGCCCCGGGCGCCCCAGGACCGGACCGCGGCGCGGATCATGTGCCGGGCCTCGGTGAGGCCCTCCGGGTCGCCCGGGGAGACGTGCTGCTGCACCCGGCCGAAGGTCCGGGGGGCGCCCAGGCCGTGGCGGCGCAGCACCAGCAGCGCGACGTCGTCGTCGCCGCGCCGCTCGTCGACCACGTCGATCAGCCGGTCGGCCAGGTCCCGCACGTCCTGCGGCCCGGAGGTGATCAGCGCCGTGAGGACGTCCATGCCCTCGTCGAGGTCGGCCCCCGGCTGCTCGACCAGGCCGTCGGTGCACAGCAGCAGGGTGTTTCCCGGGTCCAGTTCCAGGGTGGCGACCGGATAGGCGAGGCGCCCGAACTCGGCGGACAGTCCGAGCGGCAGCCCGCCCTCGACGCGCACGAGGCGGCAGGTGCCGTCGCCGAAGCGCAGCAGCGGGTCGATGTGTCCGGCGCGGACCACCTGGACCACTCCGGTACCCAGGTCGGCCTCGGCGTACAGGCAGGTCGCGAAGCGGTCGGTGTCCAGTTCGTGCAGGAAGACGGAGGCCCGGGCCATCACCGTGGCCGGGGGGTGGCCCTCGGCCGCGTAGGCCCGCAGTACGATGCGCAGCTGGCCCATGACGGCGGCGGCGTGCGTGTCATGGCCCTGGACGTCGCCGATGACGGCGCCGACGCGCCCGCCGGGCAGCGGGATCAGGTCGTACCAGTCGCCGCCGATGTCCCGGCCGAGGGCGCCCCCGATGGAGGCCGCGCGGTAGCGGACGGCGACGTCGCAGCCGGGCACGCTGGGGATGGTGCGCGGCAGCATGGCCTGCTGGAGCCCCTCGGCGAGGTCCATCTCCTGCTCGTAGAGCATGGCCCGCTGGAGGCTCTGCGCGATGCCGCTGCCGAGCGCGACCAGCACGTTGCGGTCCTCCGGGGAGAAGCCGTGCCGGTCGCTGTAGAGCAGCCCGATGGCGCCGATGGGCCGGGCCTGCGCGATCAGGGGGAGGTAGGCGGCCGCGGTGATGTCGAGGTGGGTGATGTCCTGCCACAGCCGGGGGTAGCGCTCCGCGAACTCCTCCGGCGACTCGATGAAGCGAGGGCTCAGGGTCCGTACGGCCTCGCTCATCGGGTACGGCTCGTCGATCCGGGTGACCCGGGTCCCGGGGACGAAGCTGTTCTCGGGGCCGTCGGCGACCAGCCGGATGCGGCCGGCCTCGACCAGGCCCATCACCAGGCTGGTGGCGCCCAGCCGGGTGAGTCCGTGGGTGTCGCGCAGCACGTCGATGACGTCGTCGACCGTGCGGGCGTGCGCGAGGGCGGCCGTGGCGAGCTGGACGACGTTGGTGAGCCGGCGGCGTGCCTCGTCCTGCTCCGCCTGCTCCCGGTTGACCGCGATGTCGGCCACCTCCTGGGTGGCGTCGCGGACGATGCCGATGATCCGGCGGGGGCGGCCGGTCTCGTCCCGGCGGATGTAGCCCTGGGTGTGGGTCCAGCGCAGGGTGCCGTCGCGGCGGCGCAGCCGGAAGTAGGTGCCGTAGGTCTCGCTGCCGTCCTTCATGGCCCGGGCGACGATGGTGTCCATGCGGCGGCTCTCCGCCGTGGGCACGCGCAGCGCCAATGACTCGGGGCGCCCGTCGTACTCCTCCGGGCGCAGGTCGAACACCTCGTGGGCCTGGGCGTCCATGTGGAACAGACCGGCGTCCAGGTCCCAGTCGAAGCTGCCCATGCGGTTGAGCGCCAGGATCGGGTCCGGGTGGGCGGGCCAGTCGTCCGGGAGTGACGGGGCGCTCGCTCCCCGATCAGACATGGACCCCACCTTGCCAGGATTTGTCCGAATCTTCGACTCCTGGTGCCGGACGGGATGAATTCGGTTCCTGGTGCCGGAGAGGGGGAAAGGTCCGCAGGGGGCCCGGCCCGGCGGGGTACACGGTGCGGGTACGAGAGGAGCCCGGCCGTGGAGTGGTTCACCGCACCCGACTACTGGCTGGCCCGGCTGGTCTTCCAGCGGGCCCTGGCCGTCGTGTACCTGGTCGCGTTCCTGACGGCCGCCCTGCAGTTCCGGGCGCTGCTCGGCGAGCGGGGTCTGACCCCGGTGCCCTGCTTCGTCGAGCGGGTGCCGTTCCGGCGGGCGCCCAGCCTGTTCCAGTGGCGCTATTCGGACCGGCTCTTCGCGGGCTGCGCCTGGGCGGGCTGCGCGGTGTCGGCGGCGCTGGCGGCCGGGCTGGACTCGCTGCTGCCGCTGTGGGGCGCGATGCTGCTGTGGCTGGTGCCGTGGGCGCTGTACCTCTCGATCGTCAACGTCGGACAGACCTGGTACTCGTTCGGCTGGGAGTCGCTGCTGCTGGAGACCGGCTTCGTCGCCGTGTTCCTGGGCAACGAGGAGGTGGCGCCGCCGGTCGTGGTGCTGTTCCTGCTGCGCTGGCTGCTGTTCCGGGTGGAGTTCGGGGCCGGTCTGATCAAGATGCGCGGCGACGAGTGCTGGCGGAAGCTGACCTGCCTGGACCACCACCACGAGACCCAGCCGATGCCGGGCCCGCTGAGCTGGTTCTTCCACCACCTCCCCCGGCCCCTGCACCGTGTCGAGGTGGCCGCGAACCACGTCACGCAGCTGGTGGTGCCCTTCCTGCTGTTCGCCCCGCACCCCGTGTCGACGGCCGCCGCCGCGCTGATGATCGCCACCCAGCTGTGGCTGGTGCTCTCGGGCAACTTCTCCTGGCTCAACTGGATCACCATCGTGCTGGCCCTGTCCGTGGTCCGCTTCCCGGCCGACGCCCCGTCCGCGGCCGCCGCGCCGCTCTGGTACGAGGTCGTGGTCCTGGCGGTGGCGGCGATGCTGGTGTTCCTGAGCCACCGGCCGGTGCGCAACATGATCTCCCGACGCCAGGTGATGAACCGCTCCTTCGACTCGCTCCACCTGGTCAACACCTACGGCGCCTTCGGCTCCGTCAGCAGGGTCCGCTACGAGGTCGTGGTCGAGGGCACCGCCGACGAGGTGGCCAGGAAGGACGGCGACTGGCGGGAGTACGAGTTCAAGGGCAAGCCCGGTGACCCGCGCCGCTGGCCGCGCCAGTTCGCGCCGTACCACCTGCGCCTCGACTGGCTGATGTGGTTCGCCGCGCTGTCTCCCTCATACGCCGGTTCGTGGTTCGGCACCTTCGTGGAAAGGCTGCTGGAGAACGACCGCGCCACGCTGCGGCTGCTGCGCCGCTCACCGTTCCCGCCCGACACGCCACCACGCTTCGTACGGGCCCGGCTGTTCCGCTACCGGTACACGACCTGGCGGGAGCTGCGGGAGACGGGCGCGTGCTGGCAGCGGACGTATGTCCGGGAGTACCTGCCGCCGACCCGGCTGACCGGGACGAGGGAACGGTCCTAGCCGTGCGGGCCCGGCTCACCGTTCGCGGGTGGGCCGGGCCCGCCGGAGGCGTCAGGCGCGCTTCAGCCGCAGGGTCATCAGCTGGAACGGACGCAGCCGTACGGTGATCCGGTCGCCGTCCGGCCGGGGGGCCTCCGTGTCCGCCAGCGGGCGCTCCAGCAGGTCGGTCACCTGCACGTCCGTGACCGCGAACCCGGTGGTGAGCGTGGCGCGGGCCCGGCCGCCGTGGGCCTCGTGGAAGCGGACCACGACGTCGCCGCTGCCGTCGTCGGCGAGCTTGACGGCGGTGAGGACGACCGCGTCCCGGTCCACCGTGACGAGCGGCGCGACCCCGTCGGTGCCGCCCGTGAGGTGCCGCTCCGGCAGGTTGATCCGCCAGCCCTCGCGCACCGCGTCCCCGATGCCCGCGCCGGGCACCAGCGCGTGCCGGAAGCGGTGCACGCCCTGGTCGGTCTCGGGGTCGGGGAAGCGCGGGGCGCGCAGCAGGGACACGCGCACCGTGGTGGTCGTACCGGCGTCGCCGTCGGTGCGGACGGTGCGGGTGACGTCGTGGCCGTACGTCGAGTCGTTGACGACGGCGACGCCCCAGCCGGGCTCCTCCAGATGGACGAAGCGGTGGTTGCACGCCTCGAACTTGGCTGCCTCCCAGCTGGTGTTGGTGTGGGTGGGCCGGTGGAAGTGCCCGAACTGGGTCTCCGAGGCGTACCGTTCGGCGTGCACGTCGAGGGGGAAGGCGAGCTTGAGGAACTTCTCCGTCTCGTGCCAGTCGACCTCGGTGTCCACCTCCAGCCGCCGCTCCCCCGGTGCCAGGGTCAGTACCTGGGTGACGCGGGAGGAGCCGAAGGAGCGGACGATCCGCACCGAGGCGCCGTCGTCGCCGGGGGCGACCTCGTCGGCGTCGGTGAGGTCGGTGACCGTGTTGCGGTAGAACTCGTCGACGTCCCAGGCGTCCCACATGTTCGGGAAGTCCGGGTGGAGCTGGAGCAGGTTGCCCGCCCCGCCCGGCGCGATCGTCTCGCGGTCGGCGGCGAGGTCGTACGCCGACACCACCAGCCCCCGGTCGTCGATCTCGACGCGCAGGAGGCCGTTGTCCAGGACGTGGCCGCCGCCGGGGCGGGGGGTGAGCCGGGTGCGGTCCTCGGTGGCGGGGGCCGCGGCGGCGCCCGCCGGGACCCCGGCCCGCGCGTGCGGGGCGGAGTTGAAGACCAGCGGGGTGTCGCCCTCGCCGGCCAGGGCGCGCTGGGCGGCGTCGATGATGCCGTTCAGTTCGGCCGCGACCCGGTCGTAGGTGGCGCGGGCCTCGCGGTGCACCCAGGCGATGGAGGAGCCGGGCAGGATGTCATGGAACTGGTGCAGCAGGACAGTCTTCCAGATGCGGTCCAGGTCGTCGTACGGGTAGGGGAACCCGGCGCGCACCGCCGCCGTTGCCGCCCACAGCTCGGCCTCGCGCAGCAGGTGCTCGCTGCGGCGGTTGCCCTGCTTGGTCTTGGCCTGGCTGGTGAGGGTGGCGCGGTGCAGTTCGAGGTACAGCTCGCCGACCCAGACCGGCGGCTCGGGGTTCTCGGCCTCGGCCTTCTCGAAGAAGGCGTGCGGGGTCTCCCACTCGACGGTGGCCGAGCCCTCCAGGTCGCGCAGCCGGGCCGCCTTGGCGACCATCTCGCGGGTGGTGCCGCCGCCTCCGTCGCCCCAGCCGGTGGGGGCGAGGGAGTGCCGGGCGACACCCTTGTCCTTGAAGTTCTTCGCCGCGTGGGCGATCTCGCTGCCCTTCATCGAGCAGTTGTAGGTGTCGACGGGCGGGAAGTGGGTGAAGATCCGGGTGCCGTCGATGCCCTCCCAGCGGAAGGTGTGGTGCGGGAACTTGTTCGTCTGCGACCAGGAGATCTTCTGCGTCAGCAGGTACTTGGCGCCGGCCGCCTTGATGATCTGCGGGAGGCCGGCCGCGAAGCCGAAGGTGTCCGGCAGCCACGCCTCGTCGTTCTCGACACCGAACTCGTCGAGGAAGAAACGCTTGCCGTGCACGAACTGCCGGGCCATCGCCTCCGAGCCGGGCATGTTGGTGTCCGACTCCACCCACATGCCGCCGGCCGGCACGAACCGGCCGTCGGCGACCGCCTTCTTGACCCGCGCCCACACCTCGGGCCGGTGGTCGCGCACCCATGCCCACTGCTGGGCCTGCGACATGGCGAAGACGAAGTCCGGCTCGTCCTCCAGGAGGGCGGTCATGTTGGAGGTGGTGCGCGCCACCTTGCGCACGGTCTCGCGCAGCGGCCACAGCCACGCCGAGTCGATGTGCGCGTGCCCGACGGCGCTGATGCGGTGCGCGGAGGGGACGGCGGGCGCCGACAGCACCTGGGTGAGGCGGGAACGCGCCCGCTGGGCCGTGCCGTTGACGTCCTGGAGGTCGATGGCGTCCAGCGCCTTGTCGACGGCGCGCAGGATCTCCCAGCGGCGCGGCGACTCCACCGGCAGCTCGGCCATCAGCTCACCGAGCACCTCAAGGTCGAGCACCAGGTTCCACACCGTCTCGTCGAGGACGGCGAGGTCCATGCGGGCGAGGGTGTACTGCGGTTCGCTGCCCGCGGTGTCCTTGTCGCCGAGCTGGGTGGGCACGAAGGGGTGGTAGTCGAGGATGACGGGGTTGGAGGCCGCCTCGACGTGCAGGCGCACCTGCTCGCCGCCCTCGACGGGGGCGCCGATCCGCACCCACTGGTTGCGCGGGTTGAGGCCCTTCACGGGAGTGCCGTCGGGGCGGTAGACCAGCCCCTCGCACTGGAAGCCGGGCATGTTCTCGTCGAAGCCGAGGTCGAGGATCGCCTCGACGGTCTTCCCGGCCCACTCCTTCGGCACGGTTCCGGTGACGCGGAACCAGCTGGTGCCCCAGGGCGCGCCCCAGCGGGCGCCGACCTCGATGGGCCGCGGTTCGGCCGCGAGTCCCTCCTCGACCGGGACGGGCTCGCCGGGCGCGTCCCAGACGGCCACGTCCAGCGGTACGGACTCGGGGTAGAGGGCGGGGCGCAGGCGCTCGTCGAGGACACGCTTGAGGCGGGCTTCGACCAGGGTGCGGTCGTCATGCATGCGGGTGCTCCGGGGTCGGGGGCGGGTGATTGCCAGAGGTTGGGTGGGTGGTGGCGGGGGCCGACGTCAGGTACAGCTCCCCAGCGGCACGCGCTTCGAATCGTGCGGCGTCCTCGTTCTGCCGCGCCGGGTGGGGGTCACGGGGCGGTCACCCGGTCGGGGGTGACGACCTCGGTGATGCCGCGGGCCGCGAGGTGTCCGCTGTCGGCGGCGAGCGTGTCGAGGACGGTGGTGGGGCGGGCGCCGTCGGCGACCAGCCGGAAGAAGGCGTCGAAGACGGCGCCGCCGGGAGCGCAGGCCGAGCGCCCGGCGGGGTCGGCCGGAACGGCGAGGGCCGTGGTGCGGGGGGCCGGGGCCGGGCGGGCGCCCTCGCGGGCCGCACGTGCCGCGCTCGCCAGGACCCGTGCCGTGTCCTTGGGGCGGCGGTCGTTGGTGAGGAGCCCGAGCCCGTACTCCAGCTCGGGGAAGTCGGCCAGCGCCCGGGACACGTCGTGGGAGCACCACCAGGTGACGCCCCACAGGTCGGGGCAGTCCAGGGCGTTCTCGACGGTCGCCTCGGTGAAGGCGGCGGCGTGCTCCGCGGGGACGAGGGGTGCGGGGGCGCCGACCTCCTGGAGCCAGACCGGGCGGTGCGGGTCCTCGGCCCAGGCCTTGCTCAGCTCGATCAGGTAGGCGGCGTGGTGCTCGCTGGGCACGGAGGCGCGGCCGTGGCGCTGCGCGGTGCCGTTGAAGACCCAGGAGTGCACCGCCGTGACGGCGCCCCGCCGGGCGGCCTGGGCCGGGGTGAAGGGCTGGTCGTCCTGGTACCAGGTGGCGTCGTACTCGGCGTGCAGGTGCAGCCGGCCCGGGGCGCCCTCCTCGCAGGCGGCCAGCATCCGCTCCAGCCAGGCGTCGATCTGGGCGCTGGTGGCGCGGTCCGGGTCGGGGTGGGGTCCGGCGGAGAACTGGTTGACCTCGTTGCCGAGGGTCATGCCGAGGAAGTTGGCGCGGCCGGCCAGGGCGGCGGCGAGGGTGCGCAGGTAGGCGGCCTGGCCTTCGATGACGTCGGGGTCGGTGAACAGGTTGCGCCGGTGCCAGGTGCGGGTCCAGGCGGGCACGTAGTCGAAGCTGCTCAGATGGCCCTGGAGGCCGTCCACGTTGACGTCGAGGCCGCGTTCACCGGCCGCGTCGACCAGCGCCACCAGGTCCTCGACCGCGCGCTCGCGGATGAGGGCGCGGTTGGGCTGGAAGTAGGGCCACAGCGGGAAGACGCGGACGTGGTCCACGTCCAGGGCTGCGATGGAGTCCAGGTCGGCGCGTACGGAGTCGAGGTCGAAGTCGAGCCAGTGGTGGAACCACCCCACGCTCGGGGTGTAGTTGACGCCGAAGCGCACGGCAGAAGGCATGCGGTGTCCTTGTGAGGGGGAAACGGGTGGTTCAGCCCTTGACGGCGCCCTCGCCCACGCCGCGGAAGAAGTACCGCTGGAGGCAGGCGAAGAGGACGATCAGCGGCGCCACGGCGATGATCGTGCCCGCGGCGACGAGGCGTTCGTCGTTGGCGAAGGTGCCGTGCAGATAGTTCAGGCCGATGGTCAGGGTGAACTTGGAGGGGTCGCTCAGCACGATCAGGGGCCACAGGAAGTCGTCCCAGGCGCCCATGAAGGCGAAGATCGCGACGACGGCGAGGGTGCCCTTCACCGCGGGCAGCGCGATCCGGTAGAACCGCTGCCAGACGTTGGCGCCGTCGACGAAGGCGGCCTCCTCGATCTCGTAGGGGAGGTTGAGGAAGGCGTTGCGCATCAGCAGCACGTTCAGGGCGCTGACGCAGCCGGGCAGGAGCACGCCGACCAGGGTGTTGTTGAGCCCCAGCTCCCGCATGGTGGTGAACTGGGCGATGATGATGCCCTCCACCGGCACGAGCATGGCCAGGATGAACACCAGCGTGGCGACGCGCCGGCCCCGGTAGCGCAGCCGGGCCAGGGCGTACCCGGCGAGGGCGGCGCCGACGCAGTTGGTGACGACGTTGGCCGCGGCGACCTTCAGCGAGTTCAGGGCGTAGTCCCACACCGGGATGGTGTCGGCGACCCGCTCGTAGTTGTGCAGGGTGGGATCGGAGGGCAGGAACTTCGGCGGGGAGCTGAAGATGTCCTCGGTGGGTCCCTTGAGCGAGGTCGACAGCTGCCACAGGAACGGCCCGATGGTCAGGGCCAGGACACCGAGCAGCAGCAGGTAGCGCAGGGCCAGTTCCCAGCCTCGTACCCGGCGGCCGTGCTCGTCGGTGATCCGGGGTTCGCGTTCCCGGGTCCCGAAGGCGGCCCGGGGCTTGCCGGCGGGCCGGGTCTTCTGGGCGAGGCTCATGACTCCTCCTTCCGGTCCGCGCGCAGGACGAGCAGCATCAGGACGACGGTCACGATGAAGACGACGACGGAGATGGCGGAGGCGTAGCCGACCCGGCCGGTCAGACCGGTGCCGGTGCGCTGGACCAGCATCACCAGGGTGGTGTCCTCGCCGGCCGGGCCGCCGCTCGGGCCCGCCATCAGGTACACCTCGGAGAAGACCTTGAAGGCGGCGACCGAGGAGAGCGCCGCGACCAGGACCATGGTGGAGCGGACCGCGGGCACCGTGACGGTGAGGAAGCGGCGGACCGCGCCCGCGCCGTCCACGGCGGCGGCCTCGTGCAGCTCGCGGGGCACGTTGGCCAGCGCAGCCAGGTAAATGATCATGTAGTAGCCGAGGCCCTTCCAGACCGTGACGCCCATCGCGCTGAGCAGGATCAGCCACTGGTCGCTGAGGAAGCCGACCGGACTGGCGCCGAGCGTCTCCAGCAGGGAGTTGACCAGACCGCGCTCGTCGAGGAGCCAGACCCAGATCAGCCCGACGACGACGATCGAGGCGACGACCGGGGTGTAGAAGGCCGAGCGGAAGAAGGTGATGCCGGGGATGTTCTTCTGCACCAGCAGCGCGAGCAGCAGCGGCAGCAGGACCAGCGCGGGGACGACCCCGAGGACGTACAGGGAGCTGTTGCGCAGGCCGATCCAGAACATGTCGTCGTGGAGCAGCTCGCGGAAGTTGGCGAGGCCCACGAACTCGCCCGGGACCAGCGTGCGGCGGTCGGTGAAGGAGTTGACGAGGGTGGAGACGAAGGGGTACAGGATGAACGCGCCGGTGATCAGCAGACCGGGCGCGGCGAACAGCCAGGGGCTGGTGGGCAGTTGGCGCCGCACGCGTCGGGCGCCGCCCTTGCGGGTGTCCGGGGTGCCGGTGGTGAGGGTGGGACTCGCCATGATGTCTCAGCCCTGCTGCTGAAGGAGCCGGTCGCACGCCTTGACAGCGTTGTCGAGGGCTTCCTTCGGGCTCTGCTTGCCCTGGAGCGCCTTGGCGACCTCGTTGCGCAGCTCGGTCTTCATCTGTTCGCTGAACAGCACGGGCGTGTAGTTGACGGCCGTCTTCAGCGACTTGGCGGCGGCGATCCGGACGCGGGTCTCGTCGGTGCCGTCCTCCTTGGTGAAGTACGGGTCGTCCAGCGAACCGGCGGTGCTCGGGAAGATGGCGACCTGCTTGGCGAACGACATCTGGTGCGCGGCGTCGGTGGCGTAGTGCGCGAAGGCGACCGCGGCGGGCTTGCGCTGGCTCTGCGCGTTCACCATCAGGCCCATCACGTACATGTTGACGTGGCCGGTGCTGGTGATCTGGTCGGTGATGCCGATGTTCTTGTACAGGTTCGGCGCCTGCTTCTTGAAGTTGGCGAGGTCGAGCGCGCTGCCCGGGTTCATGGCGACGGCGCCGGTGAGGAACTTCTTCCCGGAGGACTCGGGGGTGGCGGTCAGCGCCTGCGGGTCGAGGGCCTTGGCGTCGTACAGCTCCTTGTAGCGGGTGAGGAGCTGGACGCCCTTGGCGTCGTTGAACGCGAAGGCGGTGCCCTCCTTGTTCATCAGCGGTACGCCGTAGCGGCCGAAGTCCTCGATGGTGGGCACGTTGGCGAGCGTGGCGACCTCGCCGTCGGTCTTGTCGGCGATCTTCAGCGCGGCGTCGAAGACCTCGTCGTACGTCTTCGGCGGCTGCTCGGGATCGAGTCCGGCCTTCTCGAAGAGGGACTTGTTGTAGAAGAGCGGACCGGTGTTGAGGTACCAGGGGAAGGCGTAGGTGCCGTCCATGCCCGGTATCCGGTGGCTGGCCCAGGCCCCTTCCAGGTACTCCTTCTCGTACTGGCCGGCGGCCTTGTCCAGGTCGAGGGCGAGGCCCGCCTTGGCGAGCGGGGCGACCAGGTCCGGGGAGACGTTGACGACGTCGGGGAGGGTGCCGCCGGCGGCGTCGGCGCTGATCTTGTCGGCGTAGCCCTCGCCGGGCTGGTCGACCCACTTGACGTGGGTGCCGGGGTACTTCTTCTCGAAGTCGGCGATCAGGTTCTCGAAGTAGTCCTTGAAGTTGGCCCGCAGGTTCCAGGTCTGGAAGGTGATGTCTCCCTCGACCTTGCCCGAGGCGTCGGTCGAGCCGCCGCCGTCACCCCCGGAGCCGCAGGCGCTGAGCGGCAGGACGAGGGCGGCGACGGCTGCGGCGGCGAATGTTCTGCGCGAGGTGGGCACGGTGACACGTCTCCCTGAAGGACGTCGGCGGTGGGATGCCAGCGACCATGCACGGCGATTCCTCGGAAAGTCAATGGATTCACGCCAACTAAAGCAGACGACCCAGCATTAGTCCAGGTCAGAGCGGTGTGTCGGGCAGCTTGCCAGGAACCACTAATGCGCTTTAGGATCCTTCCACTCAAGCGCTTTAGCTCTCACCGCTCGCACCGAGGAAAGGAGCGCGCATGCCGGCCAAGCGGCCCGCCGCGCGCCGGCCGACGATGAAGGACATCGCGCGCCGTGCCGGGGTCTCCGAGAGCGCGGTGTCGTTCGCGCTGAACGACCGGCCGGGGGTCTCCGAGGTCACCCGGGACCGGGTGCGCCGGGTGGCCGAGCAGCTCGGCTGGCGGCCCAGCACGGCGGCGCGCGCGCTGTCCGGGGAGGGCGCGGCGACGGTCGGCTTGGTGCTGGCGCGGCCCGCGCACACCCTCGGCGTCGACTCCTTCTTCCTGCAACTGGTCTCGGGCATCCAGGAGGTGCTGGCCGGGCGCCATCTTGGGCTGCTGTTCCAGGTGGCGCGGGACGTCGAGGACGAGTGCGCGGTGTACCGGCGCTGGTGGGCCGAACACCGGGTGGACGGCGTCCTCGTGGTGGACCCGCGCACCGACGATCCGCGCCCGGACCTGCTCGACGAACTGGGCCTGCCCGCCGTGGTGATCGGCGGGGCGCCGGACGAGCGCCACCCGGGGCTGTCGACGGTGTGGGCGGACGACGCGGGTGCGATGGCCGCGCTGGTGGACGGGCTGTACGCGCTCGGGCACCGGCGGATCGTGCACATCGCCGGGCTGTCGGACCTGGCCCACACCGAACGCCGTATCCGCGCCCTGCGCGCGGAGGCCGGGCGGCGCGGTCTCGGTGTGGTCGAGTCGGTGACGACCGACTACTCGGACGCCGAGGGCGCGGCCGTCACCCGCCGGGTGCTCGAGGCGCCCGCTCCCCCGACCGCCCTGATCTACGACAACGACGTGATGGCCGTCGCCGGGGTCGCAGCCGCGACCGGACTCGGCTTCTCGGTACCGGCGGACGTGTCCGTGGTGGCCTGGGAGGACTCGGCGCTGTGCCGCATGGTCAAGCCGTGGCTGTCCGCCCTGTCCCGGGACAGTGTGGAGTTCGGCCGCACGGCCGCGACGGAGCTGACCGCCCTGCTCGACGGCGGCCCGGCCCGGACGGTGCGGGTACCGGTGCCCCGCCTGATCGAGCGGGACAGCACGGGAGTGGTGCGGCCCTCGGCCTGAAGGCCGGGGCCGAACGGCCCGGGCCCCAGCCGACAGGTCCCGGCGTCGCCCTTACACGCCGCTCCGGCGCCGAAGGGAGCCTGCGGGACCCCGACCGCACAAACGGCATGCCCGCCCGCGGTCCGCCCGTGCCCCCCGCGCACGCCCCGCACGATGAGCACCGACCACCGCCGTTCACCGGTGAGCGGCGGGCCCGACGGCCTTCCCCACGGACCGGCACTCCCGCCACGCGCGCCCGGGACCGTCGCCGACCGCAGAAGAGGCCGCCGACCACGGAAGACAGAACCCCCGCGCACGCCCCGCACGATGAGCACCGACCACCGCCGGGCGATTCCGGCGGCTGCGGGCTCTCGACGTGCGCGCCCGGGACGGGCAGAGTGCTGTCCTGCGTACTCGCCAGTAATCCGCATCCCCGTTCCCGCACCCCTAGGAGCCCTCCGTGACCGACTGGGCCGGCCGGACCGCCGTCGAGATCGCCGCCGCCGTACGGGAGAAGCGGGCCACGCCCCGCGAGGTGGTGGCGGAGCACCTGGCCCGCATCGAGCGGCTCGACGGCCGCGTCGGCGCCTTCCGCGCGGTGCGGGCCCAGGCCGCGCTGGCCGAGGCGGAGGAGGTGGCCGCCCGGGGCGATCTGGGCGAACTGCCGCTGGCCGGCGTGCCGGTGGCGGTCAAGGACAATCTCGCGGTGCGCGGGGAGTCCACCCGCGTCGGCACGGCCGCCACGCCGCACACGCCCGCGGACGCCGACCATGTCACCGTGGCCCGGCTGCGGGCGGCCGGCGCGGTGGTGGTGGGGCTGACGAACGTGCCGGAGCTGTGCGTGTTCGGCACCACCGAGGGGGTGCTGGGCACGGCCCGCAACCCGTGGGACCCGGCCCGCTCGGCGGGCGGTTCGTCGGGCGGCAGCGCGGCCGCGGTCGCCGCCGGGATGGTGCCGCTCGCGCTCGGCAACGACGGCATGGGCTCGCTGCGCATCCCCGCGGCCAACTGCGGTCTGGTCACCCTCAAGCCGGGCCGGGGTGTGGTGCCGGCCGGCATCGGCGAGGGCGACTGGTTCGGCATGTCCGAGAACGGGCCGCTGGCCACGACGGTCGCCGACGCCCGCCTGATGCTCGCGGTCCTCGCGGACGGAGCCCTGCCGGACCGCGAGGACTCCGGCGCCCTCCGCGTCGCCGCCTCGCTGCGCAGCCCCCTGGCGGGCGTCCCCGTCTCACGGCCCTACGCGCGGGCCGTGCGCGAGGCGGCCGGGGTCCTGATGAAGGCGGGGCACCAGGTGCGGCGGGCGGACCCGCCCTATCCGGCGTCTCTGGGCGTGACCGCTCTGACCCACTGGACGGCCGGTACGTCGGTGGACGCACGGGACCTGGACCGCCGGCTGCTGACCAGGCGCACCCGGGTGCACGCGGCCCTCGGGCGGCGCTTCGTCGGCCGGGTGGCGGCGGGCGGGGGCCGGGAGCGGCTGCGCGGGCGCCTGGAGCCGTTCTTCACCGAGTACGACGTCCTGCTCACCCCGGCGCTGGCCCGCCGCTCCCCCGCGGCGGGGCCCTGGCACGAGCGGGGCTGGCTGCGCAACGTGGTGGCGAACTCCGCGTACTCGCCGTTCACTCCACCGTGGAACCTGACCGGCTGGCCCGCGATGTCGGTGCCGTTCGGCACGCTGGACTCGGGCGCCCCCTGCGCCGTACAGCTGGTGGGGCGCCCGGGGTCGGAGGCGGCGCTGCTGGAGCTGGCGGAGCGGATCGAGGCGCTGCGGCCCTGGCGGCGGACGGCGCCGCTCGACTGAGGTGCTTACAGGGCCCGGTGCATGACGTGCAGGCCGACCCGTCCGTGCCGCGGGTGGTCGAAGGCGTCCGGGACGGTGCCGAGGATCGTGAAGCCGAGGGAGGTCCACAGCCGTACGGCGGGGTTGGTCTCGACGACGGCGTTGAAGACCATGCCCCGGTACCCGTCGGCCCTGGCGGCGTCCAGGACGTACTCGGCGAGGGCCCTGCCGGTGCCTCGTCCCGCCCGGCCGGGGTCCACCATGAAGCCGGCGTTGGCGATGCGGGCAGCGGGTCCGCCGTAGTTGGGGGTGAGGTAGGCGGAGGCGACGACGGCACCGCTGTCGTCCTCGGCGACGAAGACCCGCTTGGCGGGGTTCATCCACAGGGCCCGCGCCTCCTCCTCGGAGGTCTCCGGGTCCCAGGCGTAGGTCTCGCCGGCGGCGACGATACGGTGCCAGAAGGGCCAGATGTGCGGCCAGTCGCCGGCCGCGGCTTCCCTGATCAGCATGGGCGTGAGTGTGGCACGCCCATGCGCTCGGCTGCCTCGGCGGGTGGCGGGCGGGTCAGTCCACGCTCGGCAGGATGTGCGGCTCGGCGAGGTCCTCCTCGTAGCCCGCGAGGCGGATGGGGGCGGAGCGCGCCCACACGTCGAGGCTGCCGATCTCGCCGGGCCGGCGGCGGGCGCGCCCGCCGCGTTCCTCGGTGCGTCGTTCTGGCTTGGTCGTCGTTTCCGGTGTCACCGCGCACTCCTTATGTGTCGGGTCACCCTCGGGGCCTGTCGGCGCCGGTCTCCTGTCCGGCGCCCGGCGCCCGCCCGGGTGTGAGTCGAAGCAGTTCGGACGCGGTGGCGCCGGTAACTCGTGCGGAGGCGAACCGCTGTGAACCGGCTCGCCCGATGACGGACCCCGGGTGTGGGTAGTGCCCTGTGCCGCCGTCCGTCCGATCCAGACTAACCAAATGAGCGGGGGTGCGCTCTATGGGGCTCAAAAGATGGGAGAACCATTGCCCTTCGCTCCGTGCGCAGTTGACCCGAGTCTGCACCGGTTCATCCGCTTCCGCACCGTGCGCAACTCACCCGTTCGGCCTACATCGGCGTCCACACCTTCGAATGTCGGCGGTGACCGTCACGCAGTTCAGTTGCTGTTGGCCGCGCCGCAAGCTCGCCATGGTCCGCTGCTTGTCGGCAACGGCTGTCTCGTGGGAGGACCGAGGCATGGAACTGCGCAGCGTCGAGGAGCTGATGGATCTGCTGTACGCCTGCCGGGTCGAGCGGCCCGCGGCCGGGCCCGGCCGCGGGCCCGGGGATCCGTACGGCCACGCGCTGCGCACGGCCGCGCTGCTGCGACGGCGCCGCCCCGCCGACAAGGAGCTCCAGGTCGCGGGGCTGGTGGCGCCCGTGGGCCGGCTGCTGTGGCCCGGCAGCCCGGCCGCCAGGACCGCCGATGCGGTACGGCCGCTGCTCGGCGCGCGCGTCGCCCGCCTGGTGCGCCGTCGGGCCGACCCGGAGATCTCGGCCCACGACGACGACCTGGTCAGCCTGCGCCAGGCCGACGAGGAGGCCCGCACCGCCGACTTCGACGCCGGGGTCCTGGAGGACTGGCGCACGGTGCTGGAGCTGACGGCGGCGCGGAACTCGCGGCTGGGCGCGGTCGACTGAGGCTCCGCCCGGCGCGGCCGGGGCGGGCCCGGCCGTCCGGCGTGCCCCGTCACCACTTGCCGGGTGCGTAGTCCTTCATGAAGACGCCGTACAGGTCCTCGCCCGCCTCGCCGCGCACGATGGGGTCGTAGACGCGGGCGGCGCCGTCGATCAGGTCGAGCGGGGCGTGGAAGCCGGCCTCGGCCAGGCGCAGCTTGTCGTAGTGGGGACGCTCGTCGGTGATCCAGCCGGTGTCGACGGAGGTCATGAGGATCTTGTCGGTGTCGAACATCTCCTGGGCGCTGGTCCGGGTCACCATGTTCATCGCGGCCTTGGCCGCGTTGGTGTTCGGGTGCCCGGCGCCCTTGTAGCCGCGGGCGAACACGCCCTCCATCGCGGAGACGTTGACGACGTAGGCGCGCCCCGCGGGCGCCTTGCGCGCGGCCTCGGCCATCGACGCGCGCAGGGCGCTGATGAGGATGAACGGCGACGTGTAGTTGCACAGCTGGGTCTCCAGCAGCTCCACCGGCGAGATCTGCTCGATGGTCTGGACCCAGGTGTTGGAGTCGACGACGTCGGGGACCAGACCGCCCGCGTCGATGGCGGTGCCCTCGCGGTGCCGGACCACGCTGGCGTTGCCGGCGACCAGGGCGAGGTCGGCGACCTCCTGCGCGTCCAGCCCCGAGGCGCCCAGCGGCAGCGCGGCCAGACCGTCCACCGCACCGGAGTTGAAGGCGCCGATCACCTGGTGGGCGGGCAGTTCCCCGGCGGGCAGCGGGGCGCTCTCGCCCTCGACCAGCGCGGCGTACGCGGAGGGCAGGCGCCGTACGGTCTGGGTGGCGTTGTTGATCAGGATGTCGAGCGGGCCCTGTTCGGTGACCTGCTCGGCGAGGGCCACGGCCTGGGCGGGGTCGCGCAGGTCGATGCCGACGACCTCCAGGCGGTGCAGCCAGTCCGCGGAGTCGTCCATGGCCTTGAAGCGGCGGATGGCGTCCTTGGGGAACCGGGTGGTGATCGTGGTGTGCGCGCCGTCGCGCAGCAGCCTGAGCGCGATGTACATGCCGATCTTGGCCCGGCCGCCGGTGAGCAGCGCGCGCTTGCCGGTGAGGTCGGCGCGGGCGTCGCGGCGGGCCCGGTTCTCTGCGGCGCAGTCCTGGCAGAGCTGGTGGTAGAAGTAGTCGACCTCGACGTAGCGCTGCTTGCAGATGTAGCAGGAGCGGGGGCGCTGGAGTATCCCCGCGATCGCGCCCTGCTCGGTGCGCGAGGAGGGCAGCAGGCCCTCGGTCTCGTCGTCGATGCGCTCGGCGGACCCGGTGGCGGTGGCCTCGGTGACCGCCTTGTCGTGGGCGGTCTTGGCGGCGCGGCGCTCCTGGCGGCGGCGCTGCTTGACCATGCGGTAGATGTGCGAGGTGGCCCGCCGGACCCGGATCGCGTCCGGGTGGTCGATCTCGAGCCCGTCGAGTTCCTCCAGCACGCTCAGGCAGACGGCGAGCCGCTCCGGGTCGATGCCGGGTCCGCAGGCGGGGGCGGTCGCCTCGTCGGGGGCGTACCCCGACGTGGTCGCCCCGTCCGCGGGCGCTTCCTGCCCGGGCGCCTGGACCGCGGGCGCCTCGCCCCTGGTCGCCGAGCCGTCCTGTGTCACCGTCATCGCCGCTGCCGTTCCCTGGTCACCGTTGCGGCGCTCCGGGAGGCGACCGCTGTCGAACAGCGGATTTTATTCAGCGCGCGGCGTGGATCCAAACCCGTCGGGGTCAGGGGCCGCACGCCGTGAGCAACGTCTCCACCTCCTCGGCCACCGCCCGGGCGAACCGGTCGAGGTCCGGCACCGCCTTCGCGTCGGCGACCAGGCCGTAGTGGACCCGTCCGCGGTAGGTCGAGACGGCCACCGCGAGGGCGTGGCCGCGGGCCAGCGGTGCCAGCGGATAGACCTCGGTGAGCGGGTGGCCGCCGAGCCGCAGCCCGAGGCTGGGCAGGGGCACGCTGGTGACCAGGATGTCGAACCAGAGCCGCGCGGCCCCCGAGACCAGCGGCCCGCCGAGCCGGTGGCCGAGCGCCGGCACGTGGTCGGCGAGCAGGGCGACGGCTCCGGCGCCGCGACCGGGTCCGGCGTCCTTGTTGCGGTCCATGGCGGCGCGCACCGTGCCGAGACGGGAGAGCGGGTCGGGGTCGCCGACCGGAAGCCTCATCAGGTACCCGGAGAGCCGGTTGCCCGGTGGCTGGGCGGTGCGCGGGCGGCGCTTGGAGACGGGGATCAGGGCCCGGGGCGCGACGCCCTCGCTGCCGTCGCCGCGCTCGTCCAGCCAGCGGCGCAGGGCGCCCGCGACGACCGCGATCAGTACGTCGTTGACGGTGCCGCCGGTGGTCTTGCGGACGTGGTGCACGTCGTCGAGGTCGACGGCCACGCCGGCGGTCCGGCGGGTGCCGGAGGACTCGGCGGTGAGCGCGGGCGAGGAGCGCACGTCGAGGGTGGACAGCGCCGCGGCGGCTCCGATGTCCAGGGCGCGCCCCGCGTCGGCCAGGGCCCCGCGCAGCCGGTCCGGCAGGGCGCGCACGTCCGGCAGGAGCCCGCGCGGCGGCGGCTCGGGGCGGGGGCGGGGGGCCGGCAGGTCCAGCGGGTCGAGGACCCCGGCGGCCAGGGTCAGGGCGCGCAGACCGTCGGCCAGGGCGTGGTGGAACTTGAACAGCACGGCGAAGGACCCGCCGTCCGCGCCCGGCAGCACATGCGCCTCCCACGGCGGCCGCCCGCGCTCCAGGGGGCGTTCCATGAGGCGTCCGGCCCGGGCGTGGAAGTCGGTGGTCGGGGCGTGCAGCCGCACGTGGTCGAGCGGGTCGAAGCGGGGGTCGGCCTCGCGGGTCGCGCCGCCGAAGGCGAACGGGCGGCGCAGGGCTGCCAGGGGCGGCTGCCAGGTGTCCCGGATCCTCATCCGCAGACCGGGCACCGCGGGGGCGCGGGCCGCGAGCAGGTCCGCGGCGTGGGCGCCCGCGGTGGGCGAGTCGGCCTCGAAGACGCCGAGCGCGCCCAGGTGCATCGGGTGCTCGGCGGACTCGATGTTCCAGAACGCCAGGTCGAGGGGAGCGAGCGGATCGGGAGTCAAGGGCTTGCCTCGCAAGGACGACGCACGGGCGGCGGATGGTGGCGCGGGGGCAACGGATGGACGACGGACGGACGACGGCTGAACAAGCAGTCAATCGTCCTCCGTCGATTACGGTCAAGTACGATCAAGTTACGCACAGTTAACAGGAGATTAAAAGTCCCGCCCCTTTCGGCAGGGGCGGGACTGCTGTGACTCATGGGGCGTCTGTGCTCACATCCGCCTCACGTCAGGGGCGGCGGCACCGCCTGGGCCGAGGTTCCCCACCCGGACGGCTGCGGGCCGACCGTGAACGCGAGCGACCGGACGGAGCGCAGGGCGTCGGTGGTCAGCCAGGTGCGGGCGTAGGCCGAGCCGTCGGTGCGGGCCGACTGGACGTACCGGTCGGTGTCCGAGGTGCCGGGCGCGGTGATCGTCAGGGCGCCGCGCGGGTAGTAGCGGCGGTCGAGGGTGAGGTCGACGCGGTCGAAGACCGGGGTGGACAGACCCCAGGTGTCGTATCCGGGCTGGATCGGGAAGATCCCGATCGAGGACAGCACGTTCCAGGCGGACATGGTCCCGAGGTCGTCGTTTCCGGTCATACCGGTCGGCGTGTCCGTGAACAGGGTGAGTGCCGCGTGCACCACGTCGGTCGTCTTCCAGGGCTGCCCGGTCGACAGGTAGGTGTACGGGGCGATGAGGTCGGGCTCGTTCTGCGGGTTGTACTTGTCGGCGTTGTAGTAGTCGTACGGCCCGTTCACCCACACCTCGCGGGCGGTCTTCGCCGGGTCGGCGAGGAGCTGGTCGTAGGCGAAGAAGGAGTCGAGCCTCTCGTTCGCGGCCTTGTTCCCGCCGACGAGGTCGATCATGCCGGGCAGGTCCTGCGGCACCAGCCACTGGTACTGCCAGGACGTGCCCTCGTGGAAGCCCTCGCTCTGCGCCGGGTCGGCCGGCCCGGTGAAGGCGCCCTCGGCGTCGCGGGCGCGGAAGAAACCGGTCGAGGGGTCGAAGACGGTGCGGTAGTTCTGGGCGCGCTCGGCGTACCGCTTCGCGTCCGCGTCGTGGCCGAGGTCGCGGGCCATGCGGGAGAGCATGGCGTCGGACAGGGCGTACTCCAGGGTGGCGGAGGCGCCGTGGTCGTAGTCGGAGTCGCCGGGCTTGGCGTGCGGGCGGCCCTTGACGTACGGGGCGAAGCCGTCGGCGAGGTACTCGCGGTTGGCCTCCCGGCCGACGGCCGGCGAGTCGGTGGGCGGGACGCCGTCGGCGTTCTTCTTCAGCGCCCGGTAGGCCTTCTCCTCCCAGCCGTGCAGCAGGCCCTGCTGGTAGGCGTTGGTGAGGAAGGGGGTCACCGGGTCGCCCGTCATGATGTTGGTCTCGACTGTGCCGTAGCCCCACTTGGGCAGCCAGCCGCTCTCCTCGTCGATCTTGATGACCGAGATCGCCATGTCGCGGGCCTCACGGGGCGCGAGCAGCGAGAGGAGCTGGGACTGGGTGCGGTAGGTGTCCCACAGCGACCAGTTCTGGTAATAGGTGAAGCCCTTGGCGCGATGGATCTCCTGGTCCCAGCCGGTATAGCGCCCGTCGACGTCGCTGCCGACGTTGGGCGCGAGGAAGGACCGGTACAGGGACGAGTAGAAGGTGCGGCGCAGGGTGTCGTCGCCGCCCCGGACCTTGACGCCGTCCAGCCGCTCCTCCCAGGTGCGCTCGGCGCCCCGGCGCACGGAGTCGAACGAGTGCCCGCCCTCGGCGCGAAGGTTGAGCGCGGCGCCGCGCGCGTCCACGTAGGACAGGGCGGTGGTCGCCTCGACGGTGCGGTCCTTCGTGGTGTCGAAGCGGACGTAGGCGCCGTCCCCGCCGCTCTTCGCGCCCGCGGTCACGGTGCCGTCGTCCCAGGTGCCGTAGGAGGCGAAGGGCCGGTCGAATCGGGTGATCGTGTAGACCGTGTACGGCTTGGTGTCCTGGCAGAAGCCGCTTCCGGTGATCGCGGTGCGCACCGTGCGGCTGTCCAGGACCTCGACCTCGGTGCTGATGTTCTTGTGCAGCGACTGGCCGGGGTTGAGCAGGACGTTGGCCTTGTCGGTGGCCGGGAAGGTGTAGCGCTGCACTCCGGTGCGTTCGGTGGCGGTCAGCTCCGCGTCGATACCGGTGTCGAGGCCGACCCGGTAGTAGCCGGGGCTCGCCTCCTCGTCGTCGTGGCCGAAGGAGGCGGCGTACTTCGCGTAGTCCGTCTCGGTGACGTCTCCGGTGGTCGGCAGCACCGGCAGGTCGCCGCCGAGTCCGCAGCCGACGCCGGAGAGGTGGACCAGGGAGAAGCCCCGGATGTGGTCGTTGGAGTAGTCGTAGCCGACGTTGTGGCCGGTGTCCGGCGAGAACTGCACCATGCCGAAGGGCACGGCGGCGCCGGGATAGGTGTTGCCCTCGTTCTCGGTCCCGATGAACGGGTTCACGAGGTCGGTCAGGTTCTGGTCGGTCGTCGGGGCGGCCTGCGCCGCCGGGGCGGTGAGCAGCGCGGACGCTGCCACCACCCCGGCCACGCACAGCCGCAGACGCCGGGTGCCTCTCATGTGCGGTGACCTCCGGAAGGTCTGCGGTGTCGTGCGGTCGTTCCTCGGGTGCGGGTGATCAGGCGGTGCAGCCCGCCGGGGTGGGCTGGGAGGCGTCGTGGATGAGTGCCTCCTGGGCGGCCTTCACCCGCTCGACGTCCGGCTTGAGCACCTTGCGGTCGTAGGTCGTCAGGCCGTTCAGCTCGCCCTCGACGTCCGAGATCTGGGTGTAGACGGCGCCGTTGCTGCCCCGGCAGACCAGGGCGCGCACCTCGTCGAGCTTGGTGAGGTAGTCGTCCGTGTACGTCTGCGGGTCGACGTCGACGTACGACTGCTGCACGGACCAGGCGTGACCGGGTACCGCGAGGCCCAGGCCGCCGTACTCGCCGGTGACCAGGGCGCGTTCGCCGTCCGGCGACGGCGGCAGCGCCGGGCTCGGATATCCGTGCTCGTCCATGATGTCGCCGGCGCCGCCGTCGGCCCCGAGGTTCAGCCCCGACTGGTTGTTGACGAGCCGGGTCGGGTCCCAGGCCTTGGCCTGTGCGGCGACGCGGCCGATGTCGTACTGACCCCAGCCCTCGTTGAAGGTGACCCACATGATGATCGACGGGTGGCTGACGTGTTCGTCGATCATCTCCTTCATCTCCCGCTCGTACTCGGCCCGGGCGGCGGTGGACGGGTTCTTCCCGGCGGTCATCGCGGGCATGTCCTGCCACACCATCAGACCCAGTCTGTCGGCCCAGTAGAACCAGCGGTCGGGCTCCACCTTGATGTGCTTGCGGACCGAGTTGAAGCCGAGCTGCTTGTGCAGCCTGAGGTCGTACGCCAGGGCCTCGTCGGTGGGCGCGGTGTGCAGCCCGTCCGGCCAGAAGCCCTGGTCGAGGGTGGCCATCAGGAACGTGGGCTTCCCGTTGAGCAGGGTGCGCGGGACGCCGTTCACCTTCTCGACGGCGATGGAGCGCATCCCGAAGTAGCTCTCGACCCGGTCGTGTCCGACGGTGACCTTCAGGTCGTACAGGAACGGGTCGTCGGGCGACCACAGGCGCGGGTCGCGGATCTTCAGGGTCAGCGGCTCACCGGTGCGGCCGCTCACCGTGGCGACCTTGCGGTGCCCGGCGTACGCCGTGGCGTCGACGCGTACGCCGTCGCGCACGCCCTTGGGCTCGACGGTCAGGGTGCTCGCCGCCCCGTCGACGTGCGGGGTGAGCTTGAGGGAGTCCACGTGGTCCCGGGCGACCGGCTCCATCCAGACGGTCTGCCAGATGCCGGAACTGGGCGTGTACCAGATGCCGCTCGGGTCAAGGCGCTGCTTGCCGAGCGGCGGGTTCTCGCCGTTCGCCGCGTCGGTCGGGTCGTAGACGCCGACGATCAGCTCCTGGGTGCGGCCGGGCTTGAGCGCGTCGGTGACGTCGGCGCTGAACTTGTCGTAACCGCCCTTGTGGTCGGCGACCTTGGTGCCGTTGACGTACACCTCGGACTGCCAGTCGACGGCGCCGAAGTTCAGCTTCAGCCGCTGGGCGGAGCCGATGTGCCAGTCGCGGGGCACGGTGAAGGTGCGGCGGTACCACATGCGGTCCTCGTGCCGCTGGACTCCGGAGAGCTGGGACTCCACCGGGTACGGGACGAGGATGCGCTCCTTGAGGTTCTTGCCGACCGGCGGCTGCTCGCCCGCCTCGGCGGCGGCGAACTGCCAGCGGCCGTTGAGGTTCTGCCAGTCGTCGCGCGTGAGCTGCGGGCGCGGGTACTCCGGGAGGGCGTTGTCCGGCCCCACCTCGTCGGCCCAGTCGGTGCGCAGCTCGTAGGTGGACTCGTTGCCGCCGCTGCTCCAGAAGGCGTTGACAACGTTGCCTTCGGCGTCGGTGAGACCGCCCTCGCCGTCGTAGCGGACGTCGGCGGTGCCGGGGGCGTCGCCGTTCTTGTTGCCGACGACGGGCTGGTCGAGGGCGACGAGCAGGGCGCTCGGGTCGGCGGGGTCGAGCCTGGTCTCGCCGAGCGGCCACGTGGCGCCGCCGATCACCGCTTCGAGGTGGTCGGTGAGACCGGCCGGGGGGGCGGCGAGAGGGCTGGCGAAGTCGAGCTTGAGGGTGCGGCCCGTGGACTGGACGGTGGTCGCCGTCGCGCCGTTGTAGTCGAAGCCGTCGGGCAGGCGGAACGCCGACTGCGGCACGGCCTCCTTGCTGCCGCCGGGCTCGGTCCAGCGCAGGTGGAGGTTGGAACCGCCGTAGTGCTCGAAGTACTCCAGCTTGATGTCGTAGGACTGGCCGGCCGTCAGCTCGACGGGCTGGGCGGTCTGTTCCACGTCCCAGTCGTCGACCCAGTGGTCGATGGCGAGCTGTCCGCCGACCCAGAGGCGGAAGCCGTTGTCGCCGGTGATCGAGAAGGTGTGGGCGCCGGTCTTCTCCGGGACGAGCTTGCCGGTCCAGCGGACGCTCACGTCGTCCGACCGCCCGGTGGCGAAGGCGAGTCGCGGCTCCAGGGTGTTGAAGTCGACCTGCGGGTCGAAGCCGGTGGCCTTGAGCTCGTGGAAGTCGAAGGCGCCGGGGGCGGACTGGGTGTAGTACTCGCCCTTCAGCCCGTGGACCTCCGCGGTGTCGTCGGCGTCGGCCGCGTTGGCGGCCGGAACGGCGGCGAGACCCGCGACGCCTAGCGCGGCGGCCAGCAACAGGGCGAGTTTGTCTCTGAGTCGTTTGGTGCGCACTGACCCTCTCCTCGAGAACGGGTGGTGGCTGATGGCTCAGGACATCGATGTCATACATCGATGTAACAGCAGCGGTGCAGAGGCATGACAACACGGATTCCGCTTGACGTCCAGGGACATGACAACGGCCCCGGAGTCAACGCGCGTATCACGCGCGCCCGGAGCCGCCGCCCGTCCGATCGCCGCTGCGGACGCTCGTCCGGCCGGGCGTCCGTCACGGCACCCGCTGCCCCTTGCCCAGCGCGATCACGCCGCCCTTGGAGACCGTGTACAACTCGCCGTCCCGCTGCGGGTTGACACCGATCGTCGCGCCCGGCGGCACCTCCACGTTCTTGTCCAGCACCGCGCCGCGCACCACCGCGCCCCGGCCGATGTGCACGTTGTCGTGCAGCACCGAGCCCTGCACGACCGCCCCCGGGTCGACCACCACCCCCGGGGAGAGCACGGAGCGGGTGACCTGGCCGCGGATCAGGCATCCCGCGCTGATGATCGACTCGCTGGCGATGCCCCCGGCGTTGAAGCGGGCGGGCGAGAGCTGGGCCGAGTGGGTGTAGACGGGCCAGTCGCGGTTGTAGAGGTTGAACGCGGGCCGCTCGGCGATCAGGTCCATGTGGGCGTCGTAGTAGGCGTCCAGCGTGCCCACGTCCCGCCAGTACCCCTGGTCCCGGGAGGTCTCCCCCGGGACGTGGTTGGCGCTGAAGTCGTACAGCGCGGCCTCGCCCCGGTCGGTGAGCTGGGGCAGGATCGAACCGCCCATGTCGTGCACGGAGTCCTCGTCCTCGGCGTCCCGTTGCAGTGCCTCGACGAGGGCCTTGGTGGTGAAGACGTAGTTGCCCATCGAGGCGAAGACGCACCCGGGGTCGTCGGCGAGACCGGGCGGGTCGGCCGGCTTCTCCAGGAAACCGGTGACGGTCTGCCCGTCGGAGCCCGGGGTGATCACGCCGAAGGACGGCGACTCGGCGCGCGGGACCCGGATCCCGGCGACGGTGACGCCCGCGCCGGACTCGATGTGCTGGGCGAGCATCTGGCGCGGGTCCATCCGGTACACGTGGTCGGCGCCGAACACCGCTACGTACTCGGGCTGTTCGTCGTGCACCAGGTTCAGCGACTGGAGGATCGCGTCGGCGCTGCCGAGGTACCAGCGCGGGCCGAGGCGCTGCTGGGCGGGGACGGGGGTGACGTAGTTGCCGAGCAGGCTGGACATCCGCCAGGTGGTGGTGATGTGCCGGTCCAGGGAGTGCGACTTGTACTGCGTGAGGACGCAGATCCGCAGGATGTCGCCGTTGACCAGGTTGGACAGGACGAAGTCGACGAGCCGGTAGGTGCCGCCGAAGGTGACCGCGGGTTTGGCGCGGTCCGCGGTCAGGGGCATCAGGCGTTTGCCCTCTCCGCCCGCCAGCACGATGCCGAGCACCGAAGGACCTCCACGACGCATGGCCGCTCCCCTTACCCTCGTTCACCCCCGGCTGCCCCGGGCGGGGCGGCCTAAGCCTGCTTGAGGATCTCCTCGTACAGCCGGACCGTGCGGCGCGCGACCGCGTCCCAGCCGAACTCCTCCACCGCGCGCGCCCGGCCCGCCTCGCCCATCCGGCGGGCGCCCGCCGGATCGCCGAGTACGGAGTCCAGTGCGCGTGCGAGACCCGCCTCGAAGTCGTCGTCCGCCGCCGTGTCCCCGTCACTCTCCTTGGTGACGAGTACCCCCGTTTCGCCGTCGGCCACGACCTCGGGGATCCCGCCCACCCGGGAGGCCACCACGGGGGTGGCGCAGGCCATCGCCTCCAGGTTGACGATGCCGAGGGGCTCGTAGACGGAGGGGCAGACGAAGACGGCGGCGTGGGTCAGGAGCTGGATCACCTCCGGGCGCGGCAGCATGCGCGGGATCCAGTGCACGCCCTCGCGGGCGCGGCTCAGCTCGGCGAAGAGGTCGCGGAACTCCCGGTCGATCTCGGGGGTGTCCGGAGCGCCCGCGCACAGCACGACCTGCGCGGCCGGGTCGATGTCCCGTACCGCGCGCAGCAGGTGGGGCACGCCCTTCTGGCGCGTGATGCGGCCGACGAAAAGGACGTAGGGGCGGGAGCGGTCCAGGCCGATCCGGTCCAGCGCGTCGGTGCCGTGGTCCGGCCGGTAGAGCCCGGTGTCGATGCCGTTGTGCACGACGTGGACCGCGGCGGGGTCCAGGGCCGGGTAGCAGCCGAGGATGTCCTCGCGCATCGCGCCGGAGACGGCGATCACCGCGTCGGCCGCCTCGATCGCGGTGCGCTCGGCCCAGCCGGACAGGCTGTACCCGCCGCCGAGCTGCTCGGCCTTCCAGGGTCGCAGGGGCTCCAGGGAGTGGGCGGTCATCACGTGCGGGACGCCGTGGAGGAGCTTGGCGAGGTGGCCGCCGAGGTTGGCGTACCAGGTGTGGGAGTGCACCAGTTCGCGCCCTTCGAGGGCGGCGGTCATGGCGAGGTCGACCGAGAAGGTGCGCAGCGCGTCGTTGGCGCCGTCGAGCGCGGACCAGGGGCGGTGGCGCAGTACGCCGTCGCTGCGGCCCTCGCCCCAGCTGTGCACGTCCAGGTCGACCAGGCGGGCGAGCTCCCGGGCCAGGAACTCGACGTGGACTCCGGCGCCGCCGTACACGTCCGGCGGGAACTCACGGCTCAGCAGTCCCACGCGCACCCGGAACCTCCCGTCTCGGCGGCTGGTTCCCTCATGGTCACCCAGAGCGGGCGCCTGGGGAAGACCGCGGAGGGCCCGGAGGGCTCGGAGGGCTCGGGAAGCAGCAGTCGCCGCAGACGCCCCCGCCCGGCACCCGGTAGTACAGGCAGCAGCTGCGGCGCCGGAAGGAGGTGCCGGTGAGCGTCCCGGTGCCGGCGAGCAGCGGGTGGGCCAGCAGCTCGGCGGTGAGCGACCGGGCGCGGGCGGCGGTGTCCGTACGGCCGTGGCACCGGGCCCAGCGGTCCAGTTCGCGTCCGGCGCCGGTCAGGGCGGAGGCCGCGTTGCCTCGCAGCAGTCCCCGCGCGACGCCGTAGCGGGTGTGCACGGCCTCCGTGAGGGGCGCGAGGTGGGTGGTGAGAACGACGTCCGCGACGGTGGCGGCGTCCCCCGGCAGGGCGTGCGCCTCGGTGAGCCACAGGTCGTCGGGGGCGGTGGCCTCGGGGTCCCAGTGCAGCAGGCGCGGATCGAGATCCGGGACGTGTCCGTACAGGACGGCGCAGGCCAGGGACACCGACCACAGGCGGGCCGCGAGCCCCTGCTGGGCCACGGATGCGGCGACCCGCGTCTCGGGGGCGCCGAGCGCGACGGCGACCTTGCGGACGCGGCGGCCCAGCGGATCGTCGCCCTGCACCGGAACGTGTACGTCCGCAGCCGCGTTCACGTGTTCCGGTGCGTAGGAGTGGGCGAGGGGCACGACGGCGGCGTCCGCCCGCCGTGACGGCACCGGACGCGAGGCGTGCAGGACGAAGAAGCCGCCGAGCGGACGGAGGGCGCGGAGGGCGGGGTCGAGGTCCACGGAGAGCAGTAGTATCAGGGCCCTTAGGGGGCGGGGCCAGGGGTCGGAGCCGGAAGTCGCCCACCCTGGGGAGGACGGCGGGGCCGTCGTACTCCATCGGTAGTAGGACCCAAAGAATGCTCAGGGACGACGACGGGAAGACCCTGGGACGGCATCGTGTTGTCCATGGATGACGACCCTTCGCCGCGCCGGGCCCAGCGCCCCCGCCTCACGCAGAGGAGCAGCCGATGAGCGCCCTCGCGTTGTCCGTGCTGCTGTCGCTTGTCTCCGCCGTGGCCTACGCGGGCGGAGCGATCGTGCAGGAGCAGGTCGCGGCGTCGTCGCCGGGTGCCCAGTACGCTCCGCTGCGCCGCCCCGGCTGGTGGGCGGCGGTCGCGCTCAACGGCCTCGGCGGTCTGCTGCACGTGGTGGCCCTCGCGCTCGGTCCGCTGAGTCTGGTGCAGCCGCTGGGAGCTCTCACCATCGTCTTCGCGCTGCCCATGGCGGCGGTCTTCGTGGGCCGCAGGGCCGGCGCGACGGCCTGGCGGGGCGCGCTGATGGCCACGGTCGGGCTCGCCGGTCTGCTCTCCCTGGTCGGCACCTCCGACGCGCAGTCGCTGGACACGGCGCAGCGGATCGCGGCGGCCGTGGCCACCGGCGGCGCGGTCGTGGCGCTGATGATCGCCGGCCGGGCCGCGCACCGGCACCCGGCGGTCCGCAGCATCCTGCTCGCGACCGCGTCCGGCATAGCCTTCGGGATGTCCTCGGTCTTCACCAAGACCGTCGCGGTCGACTGGACCGGCGGGGTGTCGGCCGGCGACCTGCCGTCGCTGGCCGTGATCGGCGTGCTCGCCACGGCCGGCATGGTGCTGTCCCAGGCGTCCTACCGGGGCGCCGGTCTCGCGGCCCCGCTGGCCACGCTGACGGTGGTGAACCCGGTGGTGGCCGCCGTCGTCGGCATCACGATGTTCGGCGAGACGTTCCGGTACGGCACGACGGGCACCGTACTCGCCCTGAGCTGCGGTGTGGTGGCCGCCGGTGGGCTGATCATGCTGACGACCGAGCGGATCGCCCGGGAGGGCTCCGACAAGGGCTCCGTCACTGGTGAGGCCTCGGCCCTGGCCGGGGACTCCGTGGCGCTTGCGGAGGCCGGGACTGCGGGGCTGGGGACCGTGGCGCTCGCTCCGGTGGCGGCGGCGGTGGCCGTACCGGCCGCTGTACCCTCGATTGCTGTCCCGGCGGTTGCTGTGCCGGTCGAGGAGGTCCCCCTCCGGGAACCGGTGGCTCGGCTCTCCGACAAGGTCGTCGTGCCGTCCCCGGTGGCTCCGCCGGTCCGGGACACCGCCCGCGCCGAGGAGGCGTACGAAGTCCCGGCACCCGCCGAGAGCGACGACGTGCCGTACTCCTACGGGCCCTTCTACGGCGGCCCGTTCGGCCCGCACATGCTCGGCGGCCGACGGGTCCGGATCAGATTCTGACGCCGCCGGCCCGCAGGTACGCCACCGGGTCGACGTCCGAACCGAAGCCGGGCCCCGTCCGCACCTCGAAGTGCAGATGCGGGCCCGTGACGTTGCCCGTGGAGCCGGAGCGTCCCAGACGCTGGCCGACGCCCACCGACTGGCCGTTCTTCACGGAGATCGCCGAGAGGTGCGCGTACTGGGAGTAGCGGCCGTCGGCGTGCCGGACCACCACCTGGTAGCCGTACGAACCGCCCCACCCCGCGCTGACCACCCGGCCTGCCGCGACCGACTTGACCGAGGTCCCGGTGGGGACGGGGAAGTCGACGCCGGTGTGGTAGCCCTTGGACCAGGAGGAGCCCGACTGGTGGTAGGGCGTGCCGGTGGCGGCGTCGACGGGGGCCACGACGGCCCGGTGGGTGGTGGCCTTGCCGGCCTTGGCCTTGGTCTTGCCGCTGTCGGAGGAGGGCTTCTGCGGCGCCTTGCGCTGCTCCTGCCGCTTGTGTTCCTTCGGCTCGGACTTCGGCTCCCGCTTCTGTTCCTTCTTCTGCGGCGTCTGCGTCTGCTTCTGCTGCTTGTCCTGCTTGTGGTGTTCCCTCGGCCCGGCACCGGACGGCGCCGCGGTGGCCCCCTCGCCGCGCAGTGCCAGGCGCTGGCC
The DNA here is from genome assembly GCA_000720845.1 of Kitasatospora aureofaciens. Taxonomy (GTDB): domain Bacteria; phylum Actinomycetota; class Actinomycetes; order Streptomycetales; family Streptomycetaceae; genus Streptomyces. The sequence continues at coordinate 41,969 of JODU01000038.1, forward strand.
GGGCAGGATCAGGTCGGGGTCGGATCCGATCGCGCCGCGGTTGGCCTCGTACAGGCGCTGCCAGCCGCCCCGGACCTCGTGGACGTCGGCGATTCCGGAGAGGGTGTCGCCGGTGACCACCGTGTACATCCGGGCCTTGCCCGCGCGGGACTGCGGGGTCGTCTGCGGCTGGACGTCCTTCACCGAACCCGACCGCTGCGCGGGCACCGCTCCCCCGGCCGGCCGGATGTCGGGGGTGTCGCCGCCCCGGGTCAGCCCGGCCCGCTGCGAGCATGCCGGCCAGGCGCCGGGGCCCTGTACGTCGAGCACCTTCTCGGCGACGGCGATCTGCTGTTCCTTGGTGGCCAGGTCGGCGCGCGGGGCGTACCGCGTGCCGCCGAAGGCCTCCCAGGTGGACTGGGTGAACTGCAACCCGCCGTAGTAGCCGTTGCCGGTGTTGATGTCCCAGTCGTCGGTGGACTCGCAGGCGGCGACCTTGTCCCAGGTCTCCACGTCGGCCGCGTGGACCGTGCCGGTGCCGACGAGGGGGAGGGCCAGTCCCGCACCCCCCGCGGTGACGGTCAGTGAGGCGCGGTTGATCCTGTTCGGCTGATACCGGCGGTGCCGGCCGCGTACGGCCATGGAGGTCCCCCTCGACATTGCGTCAGGAGGGGCAAAAGTAAGCGCCGCGAACAGGCCATGACAAGACGGCAACCGGCCGGTTGGTCACCCCGAGTGGCCGGGAACGCGCGGCCGTTGGCAGGCGGGCTGCCGGCCCGCTGAGGCACCCGGCCCCTCCCGCCCGTACTGGAGTCCCGGAGGGGGAACGGAAAGCGGAAAGTGCGACCGTCGCCCCGGCACGTCAGCGTGGTCGAGGGGCGAAACCGGCGATACTGGCGGGCACCGGCACCACGTACACAGGGCACCACGGACACCAAGGTCATTAGGAGCCAACCCAATGAGCACGACAGCGCAGATCGGCGTCACGGGGCTCGCGGTCATGGGCCGCAACCTCGCCCGCAACTTCGCCCGCAACGGCTACACCGTCGCGGTGCACAACCGGACCGCGTCGCGCACGCACGCGCTGGTGGAGGAGTTCGGCAGCGAGGGCGACTTCGTCGCGACCGAGACCGCCAAGGAGTTCGTGGCGGCACTGGAGCGGCCGCGGCGCCTGGTCATCATGGTGAAGGCCGGTGACCCGACCGACGCCGTGATCCGGGAGTTCGCCCCGCTGCTGGAGCCCGGTGACATGATCATCGACGGGGGCAACGCGCACTTCGCGGACACCCGGCGCCGGGAGCGCGAACTGCGCGAGCGGGGCATCCACTTCGTCGGCACCGGCATCTCCGGCGGTGAGGAGGGCGCGCTGCACGGGCCGAGCATCATGCCGGGTGGCTCGAAGGAGTCGTACGCATCGCTGGGCCCGATGCTGGAGAAGATCTCGGCGAAGGCCGCGGACGAGGCGCCCTGTGTGACGCACGTCGGTCCCGACGGCGCCGGGCACTTCGTCAAGATGGTGCACAACGGCATCGAGTACGCCGACATGCAGCTGATCGGCGAGGCGTACCAGCTGCTGCGCGACGTCGCCGGGTACTCCCCCGCGCAGATCGCGGACATCTTCCGCACCTGGAACACCGGCCGCCTGGACTCGTACCTGATCGAGATCACGGCGGAGGTGCTGTCGCACGTCGACGCGGCGACGGGCAAGCCGTTCGTGGACGTCGTGGTCGACCAGGCGGAGCAGAAGGGCACCGGCCGCTGGACCGTGCAGATCGCGCTGGACCTGGGCGTGCCGGTGTCCGGCATCGCGGAGGCGGTCTTCGCGCGGTCCCTGTCCGGGCACGCGGCGCTGCGCGACGCCTCGCGCGGCCTGGCGGGACCGAAGGCGGCGCCGCTCGGGGAGTCGGAGGCGGCCGCCTTCGCCGACCGTGTCGAGCAGGCGCTGTACGCGTCGAAGATCGTGTCGTACACGCAGGGCTTCCACGAGATCGCGGCGGGCAGCGAGGAGTACGGCTGGGACATCGACCTCGGCGCCGTCTCCGCGATCTGGCGCGGCGGCTGCATCATCCGGGCGGCCTTCCTGGACCGGATCCGCGCGGCGTACGACGCCCGGCCGGACCTGCCGAGCCTGCTGTCGGACGAGACCTTCGCCCAGGAGATCGCCGCCGCGCAGGACGACTGGCGCGAGGTCCTGGTCGCGGCGACCCGGCAGGGCGTGCCGACGCCGGGCTTCGCCGCGGCCCTCGCCTACTACGACGCCCTGCGCGCCGAGCGGCTGCCCGCCGCGCTGACCCAGGGGCAGCGGGACTTCTTCGGGGCGCACACGTACCGCAGGACGGACCGGGACGGCGCCTTCCACACGCTGTGGGGCGGGGACCGGTCGGAGGTCACCGCGTAGCCGTCCCGGGTTCGTCCATGGGTGTCAGGTGAGCGGCGGCCCGGGCTCGGGATTCGGTACGGGCTCGGGTCCCGGCGGGATCGGCGACGGCGAGGGCCCGGGCGGAGCCGGAGGCTCAGGGGGCTGGGGCGTCGGCTGCGGGCCGGGGCCCGGCGGCTGGGGTGTCGGTTCGGGGCCGGGACCCGGCGGCGGGGGCGGAGGGGCCGGCTCCGGCCCGGGGCCCGGGGCCGGTGGCGAGACCGGGTCCGGGTGCGGATGTGGGGGCTCCGGGTCCGGACCGGGGGTGGGTCCCGGGGTGGGCCCGGGCGGGACGGGATCCGGATACGGGTTCGTCATGGCGCTGTCCTCCGGCCAGTCGGTCGACGTCGGCTCTGGACTTGTCCCCCGCCTACCCGACGGCCGCCGCTCCACTCACTCCGCCGTATGAACCGCCGGGCCCGAGTGGCCCAGGCGGGCCGCCGCCGCCCCGGCCGCCAGTCCCGGCGCGGGGCTGGCCAGCACGGGGACGCGGGCCCGCGTCGACTCCCTGGCGGGCGCCATGGACGCCTGGGCCAGCACGACCACGTCCGCACCGGTGACGGAGTCGGCCGCCTCGGTCACCCGGCGCAGGTAGCCCTCGCCGTCACCGGCCTCGAACCGCGACCAGGCGCCCTCCACCAGCCGGGTCCGCACCTCCACGGGACGGCCCGCGCGCCGCGCCTCCTCCTCGATCAGTGCCGCCGTCGGCGCGAGTGTGCTCTCCAGGGCGGCGAGGACGAGGACGCGCGGACCGACGGCCACCGCGGCGGCGGCCATGGGCCGGTCGACGCGCAGCACGGGCACGCCGGCCCCGGCGGCTGCCGCCTCGGCGACACCCCCGATCGTCGAGCAGGTGCACAGCACGGCGCGCGCGCCTTCCGCCACCGCCCGCGTCAGCACGGCCGCGACGGATTCGGCCACCGCCTCGGGCCCGTCCCGCCGCGCCCGCTCCAGCAGCCCTGCGTCGACGTGATGCCGCAGTTCCAGACCGGGATGCGCCGCGTCACGCAGCGCGTCGAAGACCGGCACGTGCACCGGCGAGGTGTGCAGGAGCGCCAGCACGCGTGTCCCCGTCTCTCTCTTGCCTGTTCTCCTGGTCCGCGGTCAGAACAGCCCGGGATGCGCCACGAGCCACTCCTTCGCCGCGCGCAGCAGCTCCGGATCGGCGGCGGGTGCCTCGTCCGGGTGGCGCTCGGCCCACTTCACGACGTACGGGCACAGCGGGGCGACCGTGACGCCCTCCCGACGCGCGAGCCCGTACAGCTCACGGGCCAGGGAACCGGCGATGCCCTGGCCCTCGTGGGCCGGTTCGACGATCGTGTGGACGGGGACGACGGCCCGCTCGGGAGCGTCGAGGACGAAGTACTCGATGCGCCCGACGACCTCTCCGGCCGCGACCGCCTCCAGCCGTCCGGCCGCCCGGTCGTCCCGGATCTCGATGTCACTCACGGCCACGCTCCTCGTCCCCGCGGGATCGCAGGTCAGTACGGTCAGGCCGACACGGCCTGCGGGCTGCGCTCCTGGTCCGAGCCCGGTACCGGCTCGGACGCGTCAGCGCCCAGGGCGACGATACGGTTGTCGCCGTCCACGTGCACGACCCGGGGCCGCAGCGACCGCGCCTCGGCGTCGGTGACCTGGGCGTAGCTGATGAGGATCACCAGATCACCGGGGTGCACGAGGTGAGCCGCGGCCCCGTTGATCCCGATCACCCCGGACCCCCGCTCGCCCTCGATGACGTACGTCTCCAGCCGGGCCCCGTTGGTGATGTCCACGATGTGCACCAGTTCACCGGGCAGCAGATCGGCGGCGTCGAGCAGATCGGCGTCGATGGTCACGGAACCGACGTAGTGCAGGTCGGCCTGGGTGACGGTGGCGCGGTGGATCTTGGACTTGAACATGGTGCGCAGCATGTTGGTCTCCTGGAGGACGGCTCCCTGCCTGCTTTGTGCAGGTCAAGGGCGGTCTCGACTGTACACCGGGACATGCTGGTCGAGGATTGTGAGGAACATCGCTTCGCTCGGGCGAGACGGCTTCATGCCTGGACTCTCGCGCCGCGTCGGCGCCTGTTCAGGAAAGCCTCCGGGAAGCCCGGAGACTCGTGCCGACCGGACGCTGACCCGCCCGCACCGGCCCGTCACCCGCCGAAGCGGGACGCGTCCGCGGGGAAGTAGCGCAGCTCCGGGTGGGCCGGGTCGAAGTGCGGGACACCGGGCGGCAGGACGGGGCGCAGGGCCTCGAAGACACCGCGCACGGCCTCGTCGGTGTACGCCGCCACGGTCTCGGTCGCCTGGAGGACCACACCGCCCGCCGAGAGCGGAACGACCCGGTGGAACACCCCGGTCGCGGCCAGCGCCCCGGGGCCGCCCAGCCGCACGGACAGCTCCTCGGGGCACACCGTGGTCCAGGAGTAACCCCGGAGGAATGTCCTGGCCTCCCGCACCGAGTCCCGCACCCGGCGGTTGAGCACGCAGTCAAGATTGGTGTCGTCGGTGGCCGGCCCGTCGACCCCCATCCATGCGAAGGCCGGATTCACGGCGTCCAGCGCGGCAACGAGAAACCGCACAGTGTCGGCGCAGAACCGAGGATCGTCGAGTCCGCCCATCGCATCACCCAGCAGGAGTTGCGCCCCCATGTTCGGGGGGCGGCTGCCGATGTTCGCGCTGCGCAAGTGGACGAACGGTCTGCCCAGGGGCCTCCGCATGAAGAGCACGTGGGCCAGTGCGGGCTCGCGCAGCAGTTCCTGGCGCATGGCCGTCCACGCCGTGGAGAGTGGTTGGTACTCCCGTTCCTCGGCCCTCTCGTCGGCACGCGAGTTCGCCATGGTGAACATGGCTCCCCGCCGCTCCTGCTCGACCAGATCTTTCAGCGGCCCCGAGAGGGCGGACCCATACCACGAGGCAAGCCCGTTCCCGACCCCGCCTCTGGTGGCGGCATCAAACGTCGCAATGGCACGCAAGCCCACGCCCGCGCCCCTTCCTCGGTCTGTTCCCCTACAGCCTAACCACTGGCCGGGTCCCGCCGGCCGGTGGTCAGGCGCTACGCCGCGAGCTCGTAGAGCGTTACGCCGCCAACAGTCACCGACGTACCCACGGCCACCCCGCCACCGCTCGGCGCCGCGAACAGGAGGAACGGAGCGCCGACTGCGACCACCGCCCTGCCCCACTCCGAGCTCCACCAGGGCTGACCTGGCTCGGGGGGATTCGCCATGCCGGTGGCCGACGGCTTGGGCTCGGCCCCCGACTTCGCCGACGGGCGTGAGGCCGTCGAGGAGTCCGGGCTGGGGCCGGGTCCCGGCGCGGGGGACGGCGTTCTCCTGCGCTTGGGATCGACGCCGTAATAGCGCATGCCTTGGTAGGCGACGTCCTTGTCGCTCCAGACCGTTTCCGTGCGGTCCTTTCCGAAGGCGAATTTCGCTGTGGCAAGTGACGGGCCTCTGGCGACCCTTCGGGTGTCGCCCTTCGAGTCCAGATGGTCCTCGAGTTTGTCGACGTAGCCCTGCAATTGCGCGGGGCCGTCGGCGAATGCGTACTTGTGCTTCTTCGCCGCCGCCTGGTCGCCCGGCTTCGACTTCTTGGAGGTCGTGGGCTTCACTTCCCAGATGTACACGGTGCCGTTGGACCAGAAGATGACGTCTGCTCTGCCGTCGGCCCCGGATCCGTCGGCCTTGGCGCCCGGGATCTCGTTGGCCGCGTGGCCGCCGCGCCCGACGTCGACGGTGACGAACCCTTCGACGCCGTACTTCTTCGCCCACGACGCGGCGGCGAAGCCGGTGGCGCAGACGGCGCCGTCGTGGGCCGTGTTCTGCCGGGACAGGCAGTTGCCGAGATTGGTCTTTCCGCCGTTGCGCTGAACGACGGGCGTGCCGCCGCCACCGCCCTGGTCGGTGCCGGTGTCACCGCCACCGCCGGTGTCACCGCCGCCGCCGCCCGATCCTTGGCTGCCCAGCCATGAGCAGTAGCAGAAGAGCAGTCCGGTGGGGTCGCTCTTGCTGACGGGGCTGCCGTTGCTGTAGGCGTATCCGTTCATCTGCAGCGGATCGGCCAGGTCGGTGACCGGGTCGGCGGACAGGAAGCGGCCGGCGTTCTGGTCGTACTCGCGCGCTCCGATGTGGGTCAGTCCGGTCGCCGAGTCGTCGATGCCGACGCCGAGGTAGCCCCGCTTGTCGGGCCAGCTCGCCGGCTTCGGGCCGCGGGACTCGCCGTACGGTTTGAACTCGCGCCGGGTGACCGGCTGGGTGCCGGACAGTTCGACCGATGTGCCGGCCGTGCCGAGGTGGTCGGCGATCAGAACGTGGAGTTTGTGGCCGGTGGTGGCGCCGTTGGTCGCGGTGCGGACGACGGTCGGCGCTCCGGGATGCGCGTAGGACCGGGAGGCACGCGTGATCTTTCCGGTGGCGTCGGTGGTCAGTTCGGTCTCGCCGAGGTGGAGTGTCGCACCCGACGGTGAGTGTTCCAGCAGCCGGTTGCCCGACGCGTCGTAGATGTACGACGTCTTGTTGCCGTCGTCGGTCAGGAACTCCAGTTTGTTGTCGGGCGACCACTTCAGCGACTGGGTGGTCGCCGCCAGGTCGCGGACCTCGGTGTTTCCGGTGGCGTCATAGCTGTAGGAACTGCCCTGGCCGGAGGGCGTGGACGCGGTCCAGGACAGGGTGTGGGGCTGGGTGGTGACGGTCTGGGCCGGTGTGGCGCCCGTGACCGTCTTTCCGTAGCTGTAGACGAAGCCGACGTCCTTCGTCGCGTCTGCCGTGTTGTGCTCCGTCATCGTGGCGCGGTTGCCGAGCCAGTCGAAGGTGAACGACTGGTGGTAGGCGGTGGCGCCGGTCGACACCGTGGCCGCGTCGGGCGCGGCGGCGGTCAGGGAGGCCGAGAGCGCCCCGTCGGGCGTGTCGCCGTCGGACGCCGCGTCGGGGGCTTCGGCGATCGGGCCGGAGGAGGGGGCGGCGTCGGTGCGGTGGCCCCACGTGGCCCCGTTCGCCGCCTTGCACCCGGTGCCGTTGCCGGTCGGTGCGATGCCGGACGTCCAGGCTTTGACCAGCTCGCCCAGCACGTCGTAGGTGAAGCACTGGTTGTCCCAGACGGAGCCGGTCGCGCCGCTGAGCTTACGGGCGTTGGAGGTGATGGTGCCGGAGGCGTCGTAGGAGTAGTAGCTGTCGTTGACGGCGTGCGGGGAGGCGGTCTCCCGGTCGGTGACCGTCCGCTGGAGACGCCCGGTGTGCGCGTCGACGAAGTTGGTCGTCCACACCCGGTAGGGCTGTGCCCCGGAAACCGTGCGCAGGACCTCTCCGTAGGGCGAGTACGTGGCGTCGGAGGTGTACCAGGAGAGCCCGGAGGTGGACTCGGCCAGTCCGTCGTCGTTGTAGCGCGTGATGACCTTCTCGGCCGCGAGTCCTCCCTTGGCCGGCATCGTCACGGTCAGCGGGCGCCCGGTGGGGCTGTAGCTGTAGGTGTAGCCGTAGGTGCCGGAGACACCGGTGGTCCTGGAGTTCGCGGGGATCACGGTCTCCTGGCCGGTGGGCCGGTATCCGGCGTCGTAGCCGGTGGCCCACCGCACCGATGTCACCGGCAGGCTGCTGCTCCGCAAGGGCATCTCGGCCTCCGGCGGAGGTGTGGACCTCACCTCGCTGGCCGCCGCGGCCAACTCGGCGGGGGGTGTGGACACCGAGTACGGCGCCTCCGGCTGGGGCAGCGCCGGCATCCCGCATCTGATCGGCACGCCGGACGTCAACGGGGACGCGATCCCCGACATCTGGACGGTGCGCTCCGACGGGTCCGTGAGGTTCTACGCGGGCGGCCGGACCGTGCTCACCGGCTCCGGCACGCAGATCATCGGCGCCGCGAGCTACTGGAAAACGCGTCTCGCCATCGGCTGACGCCGCACGGGGCGGAACCGGAATCAGGTCCGGGTTCCGCCCCGTGCCCCTGCGGGGACCAGGGCGTGCAGCATGGCGAGGAGGACCAGGGTCCAGGTGGTGAGGGCGCCCCAGCGCCAGGCCCGCCGGTCCACTCCACGATGGGCAGGTCGTCGGCGCCCGCCGAGGGTTTCGCAACGTCCGCGCGACCGCAGGCCGTCTGGTGGCCGCGACGAAACCATGCCGCCCCAATCCCGGTGAGGCGGTCGTGGGCGCGACGGCGGCCCAGGGATTCGAGGTCGGCGGTGCCCCGGTCGGCGAGGGCACGGACCTTGGTGCCGATCAGTCGTCGAGGGAAAGAACGGGGCCGTAGGGGGTCTGGGCAGGCGGAGCCCAGAACGCCTCCTTGAGGACATCGACCTCGCACTCCTCGGCGGTGTCCGGACCGGTGACGAGGAACCGGCCGCTGAGCGGATCGGTCTGGACATGCGTGGTCCGCCATCCGCGCGCGCCGGGCCCTGCTGTGAGTGAGGCGACGATCTCCCGCATCGGAGCGGGGTTCTCGGTGGCGACGTCGAGGTCACGGCTGAAGCGTTCGACCAGGCCGTGGGCATGCACGGCGTATCCGCCGGTGAGGACCAGAGGACAGGGGGAAGCTGAGGTCGAGGATGTCGGCGAGGAGACGCTCGTGGAGCGGAGTGAGCTTCACGCGGCGGTCGTGCCGGCCGGAGCGGTGCGGAGCAGCTCGGGGAAGGCGTCCTCCCAGACTTCTCGGACGTAGGGACTGATCAAGCGCCGCAGCACGGGCCACCGCTCGGTGAGCAGCCGGTGGTGCAGGAGGGCCACCAGGGCCCGACGCTGACCGCTTGCTCACCTGATCGAGGCGATCAAGCTACGCCGGCACGTGTCGTACTCGAAGGGTGGAGGGCGAGGCTGTGCTTCGTCGGTGTCGGTGACTGGTCGCGGGGGGGGCGGGCGTCATTCCTCGGCCGGGGCGGCCGGGGCCCGGGGAAGGCGCAGCTCGAAGCATGCTCCGAGGGTGCGGGGGGTGAGGGTGAGGGTGCCCCGGTGGCGGTGGGCCAGGTCCCGGGCGATGGCGAGGCCCAGGCCGGTGCCGCCGTGGTCGCGGGAGCGGGCGTCGTCGAGCCGGACGAAGCGTTCGAAGATGCGCTCGGCGTCCTCGCCGGGCACGCCCGGTCCGTCGTCGTGCACCGTGAGGACGACCCAGGAGTCCTGGTTCCGGACGGTGATCTGGATGCGGTGTGCGGCGTGGCGGGCGGCGTTGTCGACGAGGTTGCGCAGCAGGCGTTCGTAGGCGTCGGGGTTTCCCTGTACGTGCGCGGGCGCGGTGCTGTCGCAGGTGAGGGTCAACGGACGTTCGGTGAGCGGGTATTGCTCGGTCAGCCGGGAGGCGAGGGCCGTCAGATCGACGGTTTCGGGGCTCGCTTCGGGGGTGCGGGTGTCGAGGCGGGCGAGGAGCAGCAGGTCCTCGGCGAGGGCCTGGAGGCGGCGGGTCTGTCGTGCGGCGGTGGTGGCCGTGGCGGGCCAGTCGGTGCGTTCTGGGTAGGCAAGCGCGACTTCCAGGCTGGTCAGAAGGGTGGTGAGAGGGCTGCGCAGTTCGTGGGCGGCGTCCGCGACGAAGCGGCGTTGCCGGGCGGCGGCGTCGTCGAGGCGTTGGAGGGTGGTGTTGATGGTGGTGGCCAGGGCGGTGATCTCGTGTCCCGAGGCGGGGACGGTGACGCGTTGGCGCGGGTCGCTCGGGGTGACGGAGGCGGTGAGGACGCGGATGGCCTCGACCGGCCGCAGCGCGATGCGGACGGTGCAGTAGGCGATGGCGGCGATCAGCACCAGGCCGACGAGACCGGCCCGCAGCAGCAGGTCGTCGGTGGTGCCGGCGATCTCCTCGGCCGTGTCCGGGAGCACCACCACATACGCCCGCAGCGTGGCGTCGGCGGCGACACCCAGGGCGGCGGCCTTGTCCTTGCCCAGTTCACCGGCCCAGATGTCGTTGTACAGGACCAAGTAGGTCTGGCCGGCCAAGTCGTATCCGTACTCGGGGTCGTAGTCGCGGCGCTCCGGTATGCGCAGGGGCTGCATCGTGTAGCCCCAGTCGTCACCGTCATCCGTCGGGGCGGACAGCGCGGGTGGGACGGGCAGCACATGGCGGGCGCGGGGATCGAAGTCCTGTATGGCGCCGCCGGAGGCGACAGCGGTGCGCCGGCCGGTCGCGACGACCTCGTACGGCGCTGCGCTCTGGGGACCGGGAACCGAACCGTCCCTCAGCTGATCGACGAGAGCGGCGAGGTTCCGCTCGGCACGTTCGTGGGCGATGGCCATGCTCTCGCGGTAGACCTCCTGGTGCACCCACCAGCCGATGCCGGCCAGGACGAGAGCGGCGGTCAAGGCGGCGGCCAGGGCGGTGCGGGCCCGTACCGAACGCGGCCACCAGCGGCGTCGCGGCTCAGTCGCGGTCACGGTCGTCCACCAGCCGGTAGCCGGTGCCCCGTACGGTCTGCAGGGACTGGCGGTGGAACGCGGCGTCCACCTTCTTGCGGAGGGCGCTGACGCGCGCCTCCACCAGGTTGGGGTCCTCGGCCTCGTCCGGCCACGCGTGGTAGAGCAGGTCCGACTTGGAGACGGCCTGGCCCGCCCGGCGGGCCAGCAGTTCCAGCACGGCGAACTCACGGGGTGTGAGGTCCACCCGTACCCCGGCCCGGCGGCAGACCCGGCCGGCGACGTCCAACGAGAGGTCGCCCACGGCGAGGACGGGCGGAACCACCGTGGCGGCCCGCCTGACCAGGGCCCGCAGCCGCGCGACGAGCACCAGGTAGGAGAAGGGTTTGACCAGGTAGTCGTCGGCCCCCGTGTCCAGGGCCTCTGCCTGGTCCCATTCCCCGTCCTTGGCGGTGAGGATCAGGATCGGGGTCGCGTTGCCCTCACGGCGCAGTTGGGCGCAGACCTTGTAGCCGTTGAGGCCGGGCAGCATCAAGTCCAGGACGACAAGGGCGTATTCGCCGGTCCGGGCCATCCACAGGCCCTGCCTGCCGTCATGGGCGAGGTCGACGCTGTAGCCCTCGGCGGTCAGACCGGTGTGCAGGGTGTGGGCGAGGTCGACCTCGTCTTCGACCACCAGGATGCGCATGCGGTGCAGCCTCGCACATGGCAGGGCCGCCTTCCTGATCGGCCGGTCAGGTTGGATCAGCAGCCGGTCAAGGAGGTCCGGGCACGCTGGCGGGTGTCCTCGCCACCGCTGAAAGGCCCTGTCTTCGATGCCCGTTGAGTCGATGTCCTTCGAGTCGTTGTCCCTCGATGAGCGTGCCCCGGCCCTGTCCCGGACGGTTTCCCCTTCGGTGCCAGCCCGTCGGCGGTCGCCCGGCCCGTCCAAGGCCGTTGTCGTCGTCGCTCCCCTGCTGCTGACCCTCGCTCTGGGGCTCTGGGGCATCCGCCGGGAGGACACTCTGTGGGGGGACGAGTCCGTCACCTATCAGCTCGCGCACCGCGATCTCTCACAGATATGGCACACCGCCCAGCATGTCGATCTGGTCCATGCCCTCTACTACGCCGTGATGCATGGGATCTTCGGCCTCTTCGGCGGAGGACTGCTGGCCCTGCGGCTGCCGTCCGTGCTGGCGATGTCCGTGGCGGCGAGCGGGGTCGGGCTGCTGGGACTGCGTCTGGCGGGGCCCCGTGCCGGGCTGCTGGCCGGGCTGGTGTTCCCGGTCCTTCCCCAGGTGCAGAAGTACGCGCAGGAAGGCCGCTCGTACGCCATGGTGTGCGCCCTGGTCGCCTGGGCCACCTATGCGCTCGTGGTCAGCGTCCCGCAGCGCGCCCGGTGGCGGTGGGCGGTCTACGGCTCCACCATGCTGCTGGCCTGTCTGCTCCATGAGTTCGCGGTCCTCGCCCTGCTCGCACACGGCGTCACCCTGGCCGTCTGCCGTGTGCCACAACCGGTGCTGAGGGCGTGGAGCGTGGCTGCCGCGGGTGTGGTGGCCGGGCTGTCGCCCCTGGCGATCCTCAGCGCGGGGCAGTCGGAGCAGGTGGCCTGGATCGGCGGACCGGTGCGGCTTCAGTACTTCCTGGTGGTGGCGGTCGTCGGCATGGTGTGTGCCCTGGCGCCCCTGGGGGGCAGGGGGCCGGTGCGGCTTTCCGCGCTGGCTGTGCCGCTTCTCGTGCTGCCGGGCCTTCTGCTGCTGATCGCCTCACTGGTCAAGCCACTCTTCGTCGACCGGTATGTGGTGTTCAGCAATGTCGGATTCGCCTTGCTGCTGGGCGCCGCGATGGACTATGTGCACCGGCTGCGGCGCTGCTCGCGCTACGTGTGGATCGCGGCGGTCGCCGTGCTGGCCGGGCTCGTGCCGCCGAGTCTTTCGCTGAGGACGCCCCACAGCCGAAGCGACGACGCCACCGCCATCGGCAACGCCGTACGCGAGGAAGGCCGTCCCGGCGACGGTCTGCTCTATCTCTCCGGCCGGCACCGGCTCCTGACCGGGGCGGACCCCGAGGACACCAGCGCCCTGATGGATCTGGCCCTGGCACGAGACCCTGTTTCGTCGAACACCCTTGCGGGTGTCGAGCTTCCCGCCCGGGAGATCGCGGCACGCATGCTGGAGTTCGACCGGATCGTCGCGGTCCGCGCGGCGGGGGCGCACTCGCTGACCGACCCACGGGAAGCGGCGAAGACCAGCACCCTGCGGCGCCACTTCCACGAGTACGGAACCACCCATGTCAACGGGGCACGGATCACCGTCTACGTCCGGGACCACGACCCGGCACCGGGCGCCACCGTCAGGAGACGCTGTGCCCGGCCGAGGGGGCACGCGCCCGCATCGCCTTCCGGGTGTGCGGCCCGCTACGGCCACCCGACACCGGGGACTCGCCGGCCATGAGCCTCACACAGGGCACGCACCGCTCACCCGGCCCGGCCCCGGCCACGGGCACCGGGGTCGCCGCGGGCCTGGCGACCGCCGCCGGTCTCCTGCTCGGCCGCAAGGTGGCCACGACCGCGGCGGCTTCCCCTACGGCATCCCGCAGCTGATGATGGGCTTCACGGAGGACGGACAGGCGTCGGACGAGATGATCCGGGCCCGGGACGACCGGCTCGGCCTCTCGACCTCCCGCAAGCGGGAGAACCGGTCGGACATCCCCACGCCGGAGGTGGCACCGGACGCCGACGCGTGGGAGAGCGGCCGGACGGTGCAGACCCGGATCGAGGAGACGGACCTCAGGCACTGACCGTCCTCGGTGACCGGACGCGCCTTGCTGCCGGCGCGGCCCGGACCGGAGCCGTCGACGAGCCGGGCCCCCTGCCGGATTCCGGCACGAGCACATCCAGCACCGGCCCGGTGAACGCCCGGTAGACCGCCGAGCGGACGGTGAACACCCGTTGGAGCCGGACCGGCTCCGCCGGGACGGACACGGTCTCGCTTCCTGCGTCCGGTCCTCAGGAGGGCTGTCCGGGAGAGCGGCCGGCCCGTCGGGTGAAGCGGCGCAGGCCGCGGCGGGTGGGCTTGAGGGGCTTGTCCTCGGGGGCGACGGGCGCGGGGGCCGAGCCGGGGCCCGCGGTCAGGGCCGCCGCCGCGGGCGCGGACCGCTGGGGTACGGAACGGCCGCCCTGGGCGAGCCTGCTCCGCACGGCCTGGGCCATGGCGTGGTGGGACGGTTCCTGCAACAGGCCCGCCGCGGACAGCCGTTCCCACATGTGCAGCAGTTCCTGCCCGCGGGTGGCCACCTGTCCCTCGTCCCACAGCCGCTGCCATGCCGCGGTGGCGCGGGCCACGTCGGGGGCGGCCCGGTTCAGGTCGGTGCGGCAGCGGATGCGGGCGACGGTCAGCGCGAGGACGGTGGAGAGCATGTAGTCGCCGCGCAGGTACGCGAGGTACGCCTCGATCGCCCTCGCCTCCAGGGACAGTTCGTCCTCGGCGCCCCGGCGCAGCGTGAGGTGTTCCCGCAGCGCGCTGGCGAGGACGAACGCGGCGTGCAGTTCCTCGCGCTGCGCGTGCTGGATGATCCGTTCGACGCGGGCGAGCGGCGGGAACGCCTCCTCCTCGGCGGCGGTGCGCTCGCGCCCGGGCGGCAGGTCCTCCTCTTCGCCGATGGTCCGGCTCGAGCCGTCGGGGTGCACCCGCAGTCGCGCCACCTGCTGCGCGGTGCGGTCGATGACGGTGGCCGCGACCGGCGCCCCCAGGGTGCGGGCGAACATGGCGACGGCGTCGAGGATGGCCTCGTTGGGCGGTCGCGTGCCACCCATGTCCAGCAGGTGGCCGTTGACCACCGTCGACCCGTCCTCGGCCACGTAGGCGTCGAGCCGGATCAGCGGCGGGGCGCCGACTGCGGGCAGGTTCCCCTTGTCACGGGGGGTCAGGGAGTGGGTCATCCGTTCAGGCTCCGGGGCGTACGACGCCGAGGACGGGCATGGAGGCGGCCGGCGCGGTCGTGATGCTGCGGCCGGGCCGCGGCGCGTGGACGATCTGTCCGCCTCCGATGTACATGCCCACGTGAGTGGCGTCGTTGTAGTAGATGATCAGGTCTCCGGGACGGGCCGAGGACAGGCTGACGCGGGTCAGGCCGCCCCACTGCGCCTGCGAGGTGCGGGGGATGGGGTGCCCGGCCGCCGCCCAGGCCGCGGAGGTGAGTCCGGAGCAGTCGTACGACGACGGGCCCACGGCGCCCCACACGTACGGTTTGCCGATCTGCGCCATCGCGAAGCCGACGGCCTTCGCGGCCGCCCCGCTCGCCTGTGTCCCGCCGCCCGGCGCCGATCCCTTGCCCTTCTTCCCCTTCCCCGTCCCCGTGCCCGCGGGGGTGCCGCCGGGGCCGGTCCAGCGGGCCTCGGCCTGTCGGGCCCGCTCCCTCTCCAACGCCGCCAGCCTGCGGGTCTCTTCCTCTTCGAGGCCCGCCTCGATCCGCTCGGCCGTGGTGATCTTCTTCTCGATCTTCTGCTTCGCCGCGGCCTTGTCCGCACGGGTGCTCTTCAGCTCCCGCAGTTCCTTCGTGGCGGCCTCGGTCTGCTCGCTCAGCTCCTCGCGGGCGGTCTTCTGGGTCTCGGAGACGTTGACCAGGCCGCGCATGGCCTGGCGGGCCTGGGACGCCTCGTCGAGGGCCTGCTCCGGGTGGTCACCGAGCAGCAACTGGATGCCGGTGGCGGCGAGGTCGCCGCCACGGTACTGGGTACGGGCGGCCGCACCGGCGAGGTCGCGCAGGTCCTTCACCCGCTTCTCGGCGCGGGTCAGGTCCTTGCGCAGCGTCGTCAGCCGCTTCTCCTGTTTTGCCGCCTTCTCGTTGGCCGCGTTGTACGCCTCGGTGGCCACCTCCGCCTCGCGGTAGAGGCCGTCCAGTTCGGCGCGGATGTCCTCGATCGACTTGCCGTCGCCGGGGTCGGGTTCGTTCGGCGCCGCGTAACCGGGGCCGGGCGACAGGAGGATCGCGCAGACGAGGGCTGCTGTGGCGCCCCGGCTCAGTAACCGCATGCCGCCGGTCGACACGTTCATGAGCTCCACTTTCAGAGGTCGCGTGCGGGCGGCTCAGACGGACGGCTGCCGCCGCGGTCGTCACCGCGGGTCACGCGGTGGGCCGTTCGAGCCTTGAACACACTACCTTCCCCCGAACGGCCGACCTCGGTCTCCCCATGTGTGTCAGCTTGCTCACACGCGACTGTTCATCGCGGGGTACTCAGTTGCGCCAGGTGTCGTCGAGACGGGTTCTCGTGGTGTTCACCGTCGCGGTGCGGTTGGCGCCGCTCTCCCAGGTCACGTTGCCCGCCTGGTCCTTGCGGAGGTACTTGTACCGGAAGGAGGTGCCCTCGGGGAGTTCGACGTCCCGCTTCCACACCGGGTAGGCGGCCGGGTCGAGTTCGAGGGCGCCGTCCGGGTTCCAGTTGCCGAGTTCGGGCCGGTCGCCGGTCACGTAGATGTTCTGTCCCCAGCTGGTGGTGGCGTTGACAGCGAAGGAGGCGCCGGGGGCCACCGGGTCGGGGTCGCCGGGTTCGCTTCCGCCGTCACAGGTGCGGGCGCCCACGTGCAGGGCCACGGCGGTGTCGGCTCCGAGGGTCGCGGTGAACCGGCCTGCCCCGTCGACCGTGACGCCCTTGCCCGACTGGACGTCGCAGTAGGCACCGGCGGGCAGCGAGGTCTGGAACGTGCGGGTCAGCGAGGTGCCCTCGTGGTTGATGGCGACGTACGCCTTGGAGCCGCGGCCGAAGGCGATCCGGTCACCGCCGTCGTCCCACCAGTCGGTCACGGCCTGGCCGCGGGCTGCGTTGCGGAAGCCGACCATGGAGGAGATCTCGCGCCAGGCGTGCTGGCACTTCCAGCCGTCGCTGTAGCAGGCGTTCACCTGGCCGCCGTTCGGCGGGCCCGCGTCGTGGTCGGTGAACTCGTAGCCGGAGTGCACGTCGGGGCTGCCGTACGGCCATGCCAGCATGAACACGTGCGCCAGTGTGTAGCTGGCGCCGTCCTTGTAGGTGAGCGTCTCGCCGTTGCGTTCGGTGTCGTGGTTGGTGACGAAGACGGCGGCCTTGTCCGAGGGCAGGTAGCCCCAGGCCTCGCCGAAGTTCTTCAGGTACGCGAGGTTCTCGCTGTCGAAGACCCGCTTGAGGTCGCGGGCGTAGCGGAACTCCTGCACGTCGCCGCTGCCGAGGTACTCGCTCGGGGAGACGGCCTCGCCGGCGCCGTGGATCGCCTCGTGCTTCCAGTACACGTCCGGGTCGCTGAGCCGGGACTTGATGTCGGCCAGGTCGCCGGCGGCCATGTGCTTGGCCGCGTCGACGCGGAAGCCGTCGACGCCGAGGGACAGCAGGTCGTCGAGGTAACCGGCGATCCTGCCCCGTACGTACTCCTCGCCGGTGTCCAGGTCGGCGAGGCCGACCAGTTCGCATTCCTGGACGTTGAAGCGGTCGCCGTAGTCGCTGATCTGCGCGGTGCAGTTGTCGAGGTCGCTCGACGAGTAGAGGCCGGGGTAGTCGTACTTGGTGTACGACGAACCGCCGGTGCCCGTGCCGCTGCCGGCCGACATGTGGTTGATGACCGAGTCGGCGACGACCTTCACCCCGGCGGCGTGGCAGGTGTCGACCATGCTCTTGAACTGCGCGCGGTCACCGAGCCGGCCCGCGATCCGGTAGCTCACCGGCTGGTACGAGGTCCACCACTGTCCACCCTGGATGTGCTCCTGGGGCGGCGAGACCTGGACGAAGCCGTAACCGGCCGGTCCGAGGGTGTCGGTGCACGCCTGGGCGACGGAGGTGAACTTCCACTCGAACATCACCGCGGTGACGTCCTTGTCTCCTGGGGCAGACGCCTGGGCCGGTGCAGCGGTGGCCAGGAGGCTGCCTGCCACTCCGGCGGTGAGGGCGAGCGCCGTGGCGGTGACTCTTCGCGCCGTGCTGGTGTTGCCGTGCATGGAGCCTCCCGTGTGAGGATGCGGGTGTCCCGGAGTGCGGTGCCGGGGGTGGCCGGGGAGTCGGCACACGCTTGCAACGTGTTGCAGCAAGACGACTGCAAGAGGTTGCGGTCGTGACCGTAAGGGCGGCGTTCAACTACGGTCAACCCTCTGGACACGCCCCGTCGAATCCCTTCACAACACCGCTGCCCACGGGCAACTCCGCGCCGCTGTAAGAGGTTTCTGCAATTTGCCGTCGAGGACGAGGAGACAGGGCACGATGACCGACCGGGCCGCCTGGACGCGAGGGCCAGGACGGGGGCTCGCCGGGGTGGCGGTGGTCACCGCGCTCCTGCTGTCGTTCCACGGGAGCGTGCCCAACGGCTTCGGCGGGCTGGGGAGTCTGCTGGAGTCCTTCCTGCCGTGGCTCGGTGTGCTCGTCGTGGTGCTGCTCGCCCTGGCGCTGGTGCGCCGCTCGGCGCTCGCGCTGCAGGCCCTGCTCCTGCCGGCGGCCGCCTGGACGTACCTCTTCGGCGGGCTGCTCCTGCCCGCGCCGGAGCCTCACTCCGACGACCTGGTCGTGGTGCAGCACAACGTCAGCGACGAGAACACCGATCCGGAGGGCACCGCGCGCGCCCTGGCCCGTGCCGAGCCCGACCTGGTCGCGCTGGAGGAGCTGGTGCCGCCGGCGCTGGAGGTCTACGCGAAGACCCTGGCCGCCGACTATCCGTACCGGACGGTCCGGGGCACCGTCGGGCTCTGGTCGAAGCATCCGCTCACCGGCTCCCGTCCCCTCGACATCAAGCCGCGCGGCGTCGAGGAGCCGTGGGAGCGCGGGCTGCGGACCGTGGCGCACACGCCGCGCGGCGAGGTGGCCGTCTACGTCGCGCACCTGCCGTCGGTCCGGGTGCGGGCGAACGGTCTCGCGTCGTCCCGGCGGGACGAGAGTGCCGGTCTGCTGGGCGACGCCCTCGCCGGGGAGGAGCTGCGCAGGGTGGTCCTGCTGGGCGACCTCAACGGCACGGTCGACGACCGGGCGCTGCGTCCCCTGACCGACTCCCTGAACGTGGCCGAGCGCGGTCTCGCCTTCAGCTTCCCCGCCGGATTCCCGCTGGCCCGGATCGACCAGGTGATGGCGCGCGCCGGGACCGTCGGCGCCGTCCGGACCCTGCCCGCCACCGGCAGCGATCACCTTCCGGTCGCCGCCCGGGTCGTTTGGGATTGAAGCAAACCGCTTGCGGTGTTTGCGTTAGCCTTTCGGGCGTGACGCGACGACTTGCTCAGGTGGCGAAGAAGGTTGGGGTCAGCGAGGCCACGGTCAGCCGGGTGCTCAACGGCAAGCCGGGGGTCTCGGAGGCTACCCGGCAGTCCGTGCTGAGCGCCCTGGACGTCCTGGGCTACGAGCGGCCCACCCAGTTGCGGGGCGAGCGCGCCCGTCTGGTCGGCCTGGTCCTGCCGGAGCTGCAGAACCCGATCTTCCCCGCGTTCGCGGAGGTCATCGGCGGCGCCCTGGCCCAGCAGGGGCTGACGCCGGTGCTGTGCACGCAGACCAAGGGCGGCGTCTCGGAGGCCGACTACGTCGAGCTGCTGTTGCAGCAGCAGGTCTCCGGCGTGGTGTTCGCGGGCGGGCTGTTCGCGCAGGCGGACGCACCGCACGACCACTACCGGCTGCTCGCCGAGCGCAACATCCCCGTGGTGCTGATCAACGCGTCGATCGAGAACCTCGACTTCCCGTGCATCGCCTGTGACGACGCCGTCGCGGTCGAGCAGTCCTGGCGGCACCTGGCGTCCCTCGGTCACGAGCGCATCGGCCTGGTGCTGGGCCCCTCCGACCACGTCCCCTCGCGCCGGAAGCTGGCCGCGGCCCATGAGGCGGCCCGGTCCGCCGGCACGGAACTGGCCGAGGAGTTCGTCGAGCGGGCCATGTTCTCCCTGGAAGGCGGCCAGGCGGCCGCCACCCGCCTCCTGGAACGCGGCGTCACCGGCATCATCTGCGCCAGCGACCCCCTCGCCCTC
>JODU01000039.1 GCA_000720845.1 Kitasatospora aureofaciens
CACCACCCCCCAGGTCATCCGTTCGACAGGGGGGAACAGTCATGCCGGGCCCGGAGGCCAGCGGCCCTCTTGCAGGACCGCGAAGAAGATAACGGGGGGAGCCTGCGATCAGCTTGCGGCCGGGAATGGTGGCGGCCGAAGCGTACTGGCGCTGCCGGGACTTGTCCGGGTGGGTCCCCGCCGTCTCCCATGCCAGGAAAGCGGCAGCGCGTGCCTGACCGGGGCGAAGGAGTAGGGGCAGTGCGCGCAGCAGGCAGCCGGGGCGGAACCATACCGAGCGATCCGAGTCACCTGGCGGACGGTGCCGTGATCAGGCCCACGCCTGGTTAGCGGCCGGCTACGAAACCCGCTGCCTCGTGGACGGACTTCCCGGCCTCACTTGCGTGCAGTTGGATGTAGTGGGTGTCTGCGCCCATGAAGCCAGCCGATCTGCCGACCGGCACGGCGGTTTCGTTTGCGGCCCTGGAGGTAGAGGTCGATGAGCACGGGGAAGTCGCGGGAGGGCAGGCAGTCGCCCTACCAGGAGGACTTGAGGGCCCCGCCGCGGCCGAAGACGTCCAGCAGGGGCAGTTCTAGCCGCATCTCGAGGGTGGGCACGCCGACCAGGACGACGGTGCCGGCCAGGTCGCGGGCGTAGAACGCCTGCCGGTAGGTCTCCGGACGGCCCACGGCCTCGATCACGACGTCGGCGCCGAAGCCGCCGCTCAGGTCACGGATCGCCTCCACCGGGTCGCTCGTGCGGGAGTTGACCTTGTGCGTGGCGCCCAGGGACCTGGCGGGTGGTCAGCTTTCGGTCGTCGATGTCGACGGCGATGACCCTCGCCGCGCCGGCCAGCCGGGCGCCGGCTACGGCCGCGTCGCCCACGCCGCCGCAGCCGATGACGGCCACGGTGTCGCCCCTGCCGACACCGCCGGTGTTGATCGCGGCACCGATGCCCGCCATCACCCCGCAGCCGAGCAGCCTCGCGGCGGCGGGTGACGCGGCCGGGTCCGGCAACGGCAGCACACAGCACACCAGTTGAGGATCACGAAGTCGCCCGGTGCCACGTCGGTCACGTCGGGTCCTACCTGCTCGACGACACCTGCCGTCTCGTGGCCGAGGAGGAAGGGGAAGTCGTCGCTGATTCCGCCCTCGCGGTAGTGCAGGTCGGTGTGACAGACGCCGC
This sequence comes from Kitasatospora aureofaciens, assembly GCA_000720845.1. Lineage (GTDB taxonomy): Bacteria > Actinomycetota > Actinomycetes > Streptomycetales > Streptomycetaceae > Streptomyces. Next base: position 1,167 of record JODU01000039.1, read on the forward strand.
ACGCCTGCACCTTCACGACCGCCTCCCCCGGGCCGGGGTCGGGTACGACGATCGTCTCGACGCGTACCGGTTCACCTGCGGCGCGTGCGACGACGCCGCGTACGTGCTGGGACACGGGAGGAGGTCCTTTCAATGGAGGATGTGAGTGAGGAGGGGTCCGGCGACCGGGGTCAGCTCGCCGGCCGGACTCGGACCGGGAGGGACGCCCATGAGCGCAGGGTGTTGTTGAGGTGTCGCCTCGGCTCGCCGGCGAGTTCCAGGTGTCCGACGCGACGGGCGAGGGCGGTCAACACCGCTTCGGCTTCCAGCCGGGCGACGTGCTGGCCGACGCACTGGTGGATGCCCATGCCGAAGCCGACGTGACCCGAGGGGTCGCGGGTGAGGTCGAAGCGGTCGGGGTCGATCCAGCGCTCCGGGTCGCGGTTGGCGGAGCCGAGGAACATGAGGATCTTGCCGCCCTCGGGGATGCGGGCCCCGGCGATGTCGACGTCGGTGGTGGCGGTGCGGAAGAACGTCTGCACCGGTGACTGCCAGCGCACCGCCTCGTCGAACGCCGCCCGCGCCAGCTCCGGGCGTGCGCGCAGCCGCTGCCATTCCTGCGGGTGGGTGGCGAAGGCATACAGGGCGGCGGCCAGGCCGTGCACGGTGGTGTCGACGCCGGCGGTCAGCAGCGAGCGCACCACCAGGGGCGCCTGGGCGTGGGTGACGTCGCCGCGGTCGGCGGCGGCCCAGATGCGGGCGCCGAAGCCGTCCTCGCTCAGCGCCTCGCGGGCGCACTGGGCGTTCACCCACGCCGACAGCTCCCCCAACCGGTGCGCGTCATCCCGGACGAGGGCGTTGCGCGGTCCGAAGGCGTTGAAGGCCATGTTGCCGTAGGACAGCAGATTCTCCCGCCCGTGGGGAGCGAGACCGACGGCGTCGGGGAAGACCCTCAGCGGGAACGCCTTCGCCAACGCCTCGAAGGCGTCGAACTCACTCCCCTGCTCGGCCAGGACCGCCTCGACGAGTTCCTCGGCGGCCGTCTGCCACGTCTCGCGCAGCCGGCGCAGGGCGAGCGGGGCGAGGATCTCGCGCAGCACGCGGCGCGGCGCGTCATGGTGGGGCGGGTCGGCCTCCAGCAGCAGACTCGGCGGGCGCCAGGGCTTCTCGTGGCGGAAGTTGGCCAGTCCGACTCCGGCGCCGGACTGGAAGGTCTGCCAGTCGACGAGCGCGGCGTGCACCTCCTGGTAACGGGCCAGGGCGTGCACGTCGTAACGGGACAGACGGACGACGGGACCGGCTTCGCGCAACCGCCGGTGCAGGGAATCGGGGTGCGCCAGGTGCTCGGCGGCGAACGGATCGACGTCACTGGTCGGTGATGATGTGGGAACGGCTGCTGTCTCGGTCATGGCGGCTCCACGAAAAGCGGCTCGGGACGATGTGGCTCAGGGAACGGGGGGCACAGGAGAGGGCCCAGGGCTCGGGTCGTTCAGAGGTCCAGTACCAGGCGGTCGGAGTGCGAGCGCGACACGCACGGCATCATGCAGTCCCCTGCCGCACGTTCGTGGTCGGCCAGGACCGCGTCCCGGTGGTCGGGGGTCCCCTCCAGCACCGGGACGAGACAGGTGCCGCAGGTTCCCTGCTCGCAGGAGGACAGCACCTCCGCGCCGGCCCCGCGCACCACGTGCAGCACGGAGACGTCCGGAGTGACGGTCACCGTACGGCCGGTGCGGCGCAGTTCCACCTCGAAGGGCGTCCGGCGCACGGGCGGGGGGCCGTCCGAGGCCGTGAAGCGCTCGGTACGCAGGCTGTGGTCGGGCCACCCGGCGCACGCCTCCTGGACGGCGGCCAGGAGAGGGGCCGGCCCACAGCAGTACACCTTGGTCCCGGGCAGCGGCTCGCTCAGCCACGCGGCCAGATCCAGCAGCCCGCACTCGTCCTGAGGACTGATGCGCACGCGCTCGCCGTAGGTGTGCGTCAGTTCCGCGCGGAACGCCATCGAGGCGCGGGAGCGGCCGCCGTACAGCAACTGCCAGTCGACGCCCATCATCTCGGCCTGCTCGACCATCGGCAGCAGCGGAGTGATCCCGATGCCGCCCGCGATGAACAGGTAGCGGTCGGCCGGCACCAGCGGGAAGTGGTTGTGCGCCCCACCCACGCCCACTCGGTCGCCGCGCACCAGCCTGTCGTGCACGTAGGCCGACCCTCCGCGCCCGGCGGTCTCACGCAGGACGGCGACGCGGTAGGTGTACGGGTCCCAGCGGTCCCCGCACAGGGAGTACTGCCGAGTCGTCCCGTCCGGCAGCACGAGATCGATGTGCGCCCCGGGCGTCCAGTCCGGCAGCCGGACACCGTCGGGATGGTCGAGGGTGAGAGCCACGACGCCGTCGGCGACGACCTCCTTGGCCCGGACTCGCAGGGACAGAGTGTGGGTCGGTCGGGGGATCGCCGGCAGCAGGTTGTGTACGACCACGTTGTCGCCTCCCGTCTGTGGAATGGAGGAAGGATGCGCGTGGCCGCCGGCACAGCGCGACGGCATTCTCACTGGATGAGAGACGAAGTTCGCACCGATGTCATATCCGCGTCATACACCGGCCCCCTCCCGCCCGTTGGGCACACCGAGCGCACGGGACACACCCCGGGCGGCCGTGCGTACGACGGGAACGACCGCCTGGGCGCCCGCGTCGTTGGGGACGATGACCGACAGGGCCGCCACCACCCGGCCGTCTGCGCCGTGGACCGGTGCGGCCACGCCTAGGGCCTCCTGGTGGACGTAGCCGGGGCAGTAGGCGTACCTCTGCTGCCGGACCTCGGCCAGGGTCGCGCGCAGCCGGCTGGGAGTGGCCGGGGTCGCCGAGGTATAGGCGGTAAGCGGGCCGGCCAGCATCCGTTCCCTGAGGTCCGCCGGGCCGTGGGCAAGGAGTACCAGGCCGCTGGAGGAGGCGTACAGGGGCAGGCGCCCGGCGATACGGGTGTAGTTGATCACCGCGTCCGGCGTCGAGAGCCGCTCCAGGAACAGCACCTCGTCGCCGTCGAGGACCCCCAGCTGCACATGGTGGCCCACGACGTCGTGCACGCCCTCCATGAACGGCATCGCGGCGTCCCGTAGCGGCAGCGCGGGCGAGGCCCGGACAGCGAGTTCCCAGAGCCGGACGCCGATACGCACCCGGCGGTGGTCGTCCCGGCTCAGGAAACCGTGCGCGGTCAGTTCGCCCACGAGCCGGGAGGCCGTGGCCACGTGAAGCCCCGTGCGGCGCGCGATCTCGGAGACGGTCAACGCCGGTGCCTCCGGGCTGAACGCCTCCAGGACGCGAGCGGCACGGGACAGAACCGACTCGCGGTGAGGCTTCATCGTGTCCTTCCCAGTCTGCGTCGGGCGGACCGGCCCGGCCCACGCGGCCCTCTCGCGCAGCCGGTCGTGGGCATGTCGTATCTGTGGACCGGGGCCCACACCGCGGCATCGTCTCGTACACGGGCCCAGCGTCCGCACAGGCGCGGTCGGTGTCAGCATCCTCGCCAGTCGTTCCTGGATCAAGGCGATGCACTGGATCAGACATGTTTCCGAGCACTGGCACGCGCGCACTCGGGCATACCGACCAAGAGGATGAGCGAGAGGCCGCTGGAGTGCCAGGGCGCGGCATCCTCCCCGTTGCAGGTGCGGGGAGGAAGAGTCGGGATCACGATCGAACCGGCTTCGGCAGCACCGCCGAGGAGTGCGCCCTTCACCGCGACGGACAGCGGGCCCGCCTGAGGGTGTGCGCGCGGCGTGGGCTGGAGCCTGGGCAGGTGGAGCACAGGGGCCAGTCGAGGCAGGCCGGGCACAGGTCCTCACCGGCGGGCGGTTGCGGGGACGCCGCAGCCGGCGCACTCGACCAGGGCACGGTAGGTCAGGGCTTCCGTGACCATGCGGGCCGCGGGCACGGTGGACGGCCGCTCGGCCGCCCGGTGCCCGGGCGGTTCGTCGTCCAGGCCAGCAGCCGGACCAGGACAACGCGCCGGCCCAGGCCACCGGACGAGTGGACACACACGAGTTCCATGCGGGTCAGCCCACCGGGCCAGCCCTGACCAGACAGGCGACCACAACCCCCGACCACCGGTCACGAACCGACAACAGCCTCACCAGACGGCCGTGGTCGGCCCGCCCAAGGTCCGGCTGATGGCTATACCTGAAATCGAGTCCGGCCGCGTTTCCGTAAATGATCTCGGTTCTGCGGCAGGCTGCCGCTGAATCGGTCTGGCCTCTCGGCCGCGCTGCCGCAGCGGCAGGGCCGGCGAGCGCTGGATTACCGATGCGGTGCTTGCCTTCGGCAGGATGGGTACATGACCGAGATCCGCACGCCCCGTCTTCTCCTCCGTAGCTGGCACGACGACGACCTGCCGCCGATGGCGGACATCAACGCAGATCCGCGGGTTATGCGCTGGACTGACGACGGCTCGGTGCGTGACCTGGACCGCACAGCCGAGGACATCGAACGGTGGGAGGAGGAGTGGGACGAGGAGGGCTTCGGACTCTTCGCCGTCGAACTTCTGGCCTCGGGCGAACTGATCGGCTTCACAGGACTGTCCGTGCCCGAGTTCCTGCCGGAGGTGATGCCCGCAGTGGCGATCAGCTGGCGGCTCGGCTCACCGTTCTGGGGCCAGGGATACGCGTCCGAAGCGGCGCACGCCACACTGGAGTTCGCACTCCAGGACCGCGGCCTGGACCGTGTCATCAGCATCAGCCGGGTAGGGGACAACGCCTCCGAGAACGTCATCCGCAAGCTCGGCATGACGCCCGAGCGGGAGACGACCCACCCGGAGTACGGCTACCCACTGCACGTTCACGCCATCGACCTCACCGAGTTCCAGGCATGAACCCGCCCAGCCATCCATCACCACGAGACAGCCGGCCGCGGCCACAGCCCCCACGTCCCTCAACGCACCGATCGCAGCGACACGGACACCCAGGACTCCTGCCCTCGTCCGCCGAAGCATCACTCGCCGACACCCTGATGGCGGCGCCGGACGAGTGACCGCGACTGCGCCACGGACAAGAGTCGCCTGATACCTCCCCATCCTCCGTGTTGCCGATCCTGCATTACGACGACACGAGGGCGGCGCTGCGCTTTCTGGTCGACGTGTGGGCTTCACCGAAGTGGTCGCCGCCCCGGACAAGCACGGCGCGATCGGGCACGCCGAGCTGCGGTGGCCCGGCGGTGGTGCGCTGGTGTTCGGTCTGCTGCAGCCGGGGCTGGACTCGCGGTTGACGGCGGCCGGCCTGCTCGCGATGTCCGCGGGGCTCGGCACCAGCATCCTCGTCGGACAGCGCAGCGCTGCGTCCGCCACCGCCGTCCTGGACCAACACCTCGACCGCATCTTCCGCGCGGGCGATACGACCGGTTGACGCAAAGCCCGCCGCGCCCACTCCTCAAGCGCGCGTAGCTGCGGGCATGTGTGGGGGGATGCTTCCTTGGGTTCCCAGGGCGTCTCGGCCGGACCCCTCGCCCCGCGGGATGCCGTGCGGCTTCTGACGGTCACGGCGAGAGGCTCGTACGGCTCGATCGTCCTGGTTCCAGCCGTGTCGAAGTCGGCACGGAGTTGACCGCGCCCCGCCCTCCCTCGCCGTGACGTCACGGGCTCCTCAACCGACCGAGCCGGTGTCGACGACATCAGCGCCGAAGGTGGCAACGAGGGCCTGCACGATCAGACCCGGAAGTTCGGTCCGCCCGCCGTCCTCGGCCCAGCGCACCAGTGCCGTGTGCATGGCAGCCAGACAGGCACCGGCCGCCGCTCGGGCGCGGAACTCCGCATCGGGATCGGTGACCTCGTCCCCCAGGGCGTCGATGATCGCCTGCTGAAGGGCGTAGTGGCTGTCCAGGTGCCTGGCTCGCAGGGCCGGGGTCGACATCATGAGCTGGAGGCGGGCGAGCAGAAATGCGTCGCCCGCCGCCGTGTCGTCCGGGCGGCCGCCGCCGGTCAGCGTCGCGGCCGCGTCGACGAGCGCACTGCTGATCCGGCGGACCAGGGGCTGCGCGGCGGACGTGGCGGCGATCCGCTCGGCGACGAGCGGGCCGTTCTGGTCGACGAGCACCAGGTCTTCCTTCGTGGGGAAGTGCCGGTACACGGTCATGGGCGACACGCCCGCGGCTTCGGCGATGTCGGTCACGGTCGTGGCGTCGTATCCGCGCTCGACGAACAGCCGTACCGCGTGCGCCTGAATCATGCGCTGCGTCTCCGCTCGCCGTTGCGCTCGCAGTGTTGAGTGCTGACCCACCATGTGGTAGACCCTACCTGGCTGATAGTTACTACCAGATTGGTAGTCACTCACAAGACCTTGGGGTGGGCATGAAGGATGCAGACGACCTGACCGGCAGGACAGCTCTGGTGACCGGCGCGTCGCGCGGCATAGGACGAGCGATCGCGGTCCGGTTAGCGGTGAAGGGAGCCGCGGTCATCGTGCATTTCGGCGCGGACGAAGGCGGTGCGGCAGCGACGGCCGACGAGATCGGGCGTGCCGGTGGAACCGCGGTCACCGTCCGGGCGGAACTGGGCGTGGAGGACGACGTCGACACACTCTTCGCGGGAGTCGAGGCCGCACTGGCCGGGCGGCCGCTCGACATCCTCGTCAACAATGCGGCGGCCGCGCCCGCCGGACCGATCGGGGCCACGACACGCAAGGAGTTCGACCATCTCTTCGCGGTCAACGTGCGAGCGCCGTACTTCATCGTCCAACGCGCGCTGAACCTGCTCCCCGACGGGGGCCGCATCATCACGATCTCCTCCGTGGCGACCCGGATGGCCAACCCCTCCCAGACGTCCTTCGCCATGACCAAGGGAGCGGTCGAGACCATGACCGTGACGTTGGCCAACGAACTGGGCGTACGGGGGATCACGGTGAACGCGGTTGCTCCCGGCGCCACCCGGACCGCGACCAACGGGGCGTCCTTCGAAGCACCGGGCCTGGCGGAACTCATCGCCGGCACGACGGCGCTCGATCGGCTGGGCAAGCCCGACGACGTCGCCGACGTGGTCGCGTTCCTCGCCTCCGACGCGGCGCGCTGGATCACCGGGCAGGTCATCGACGCGAGCGGTGGCCTGTTCCTCGGACCGCGCGTCTGAGTGCGCTGAGCCGGTCACGACCGGCAGAAAGAGACCGACGCCGACACCTTCACGAGGCCATCCAGGCTGCTTCGAAGCGGCGGCCGCTCTCATCACACGAGGCCGCGCCGTGGCGCGCCAGCTCCACCGTGACCCATGCAGAAAACCCTTCTGCAGGGGCAGGTGACGCTCTCGGAATCGACATGAAAGTGAACGTGCTCAGGCTCCGTCGCTCTGGACCTGTGGCCCCGCAGACACCAAGGGCGTCATGGTGACATCACAAGTGTCGATAAGTGGACGAAGAATGAGCCCCCGTTGGGTCCCTTGCTGTACCAAGTGATCCGCAGCCTGTGACCGCTGCACCGCACGGTCGTGCGTGCCGTGGAACGGGAGCTGACGGGCCCGGGGAAGACAGCTGGTCAGCGTGCGGCGGTGATGGACGAGCTGCGCAGGGGCGAACCCCTGACGGTTCCTCAACTGGCCCGGCTGCTGGGCCTGGACCGCCAGCCGGTCCAGCGTCTGGTGAACGATGCGACAGCCCTGGGGCTGGCCGAGAGCGCCCCGAACCCTGTCCTTGATGAGTTGTTCGCTGGTGCGGACGTGTACGTGATCCATCCGCTCTGGACGAGCGAAGCCGAGGTTCCGTCGTCGCAACCCGTCACGGGCTATTGGCAGAGCTTGCTGGTGGTGGACGATCCTGACCCTGAGTTCCGCACGTACTGCCACCTCTTCGTTGCCCGACGGCCCTGGCGGCGAGGCTGCATCGACGAGTCGCTCCGAGACATCGCCGACGACAAGGTCGCGGGCGTTCTCATCACCGACACCCGGATGCAGCGCATCCATCACCCCTACGACGGTGGCGCCGACGTCTTCCTCACCACGTCCGAAGAGCGGGACCGGGTGCGCGATCGGCATGCCGACTGGCTATCCCGTCATCCGTCGGGTCTCTGACCGGCTCGGATCACTGCTCCACTCGAAATGGTCTTCACCGCAAGTACCGGGTTGAGAGGCTCCACGAGTTCCTTGGTCACGACGGCCAGGAGGCGCGCGGGCGCATCACCGTTCAGCAGGGCGCTCACGTACTCGATGGCCTCCGCAGGCGAGAGCATCGGCAGCCGCTGCCGTAGTGTCCGCACAGCGTGCATGCGTCCGTGCGTAGCGGCGACTCCGCAGAGCGCATCGTGCAGGTCGTCTACCGCAGTGTGGACCGGCAGCCCACGTATTCGGGCCCGGTAGTCGTTCTCCCACTCCCCTGTTACCGCGGAGACGACGCCGATCTGGTGCAGTCCCCCGTCGACGCGGTCGACCAGGTACGGCCCGTTGCCGACCAGCAGGTACTTCGAGTTCCGAGTGCTTGCGAACTCCTTCGACTGCCAGGAGACGATCCACACCAGCTCGTGCTCCTCGACACGGACCACAGCCATCCTCACCGCGTCAGAGCTCACGGCCCGCCATTGCTGATAGTCGCGCTCCAGCCGTTCTTCGACAGCCCGAACGGCGGCTTCTCGCTCGATCACACGTGCAGCATCCCGCTCGGGCCCGGTTTCGGCCAGCGAATTCCCGCGGGCGGCGGTGGAGGCGTACGCCACACCCATCTCGCCCCCACACCGTGGCTCTCCTCGATACCGCCCGGCTCGTGCTCAAGAGTTGCCGCGCGCCCCGCGCCGGACCGGGTGGCGGGCCGGTCCTGGAGGGCCTGGCACCTTCCGCCGCCGAAATCCGCTGGCCCTCGACCGGCCGTCCGCGCCCGGGTCCCCCCGCCGAACGCGCTCAAGCCGCCGCGAAGCCGTTCGCGGCCGGTGTACGCCTGGGCGTAGGCGGCGAGGTCGTGGTCACTGAAGGTTCCGGGGTTGGCCGTGGCGGTGAACGTGGCGGTGAAGAAATGCAGTTCATAGCAGTCGAAGAGCATTTCGGGCACGTGCAGGGTCATGAAGAAACCGAAGTGCTACATGCCGCCGTCGGCGAAGTTCATCGTCTCCTCCAACCCGAGGCCGGGCAGGAGGGAGTCAATCAGGATCAGGGGGGGGAGATGTCCTCGTCGTTGGCGGTGGCCCAGGCGAAGGCGAAGGCGACCATGGAGCCGATGTCGTGTCCGGCCACGGCCACGGGACCGCTGAGGTTCAGGGTGTTGAGGATGCCGCGCACTACTGAGGGGGAGGCCGTCTCGAGACGCTTGGGCTACAGGGCTTCGCCACCACAGGTAACTGGTGGCGGTGGCGAAGTCGTGGTCACCCTGCGGGGGTGGCCAGCCGGCGCAGGCGTTCCTCACCGATCATGGTCAGCATGTCGGTGTGCTGGGGCTGCCAGCCGAGGTCCTGCCGTGCGCGGATGGCACGGATGCGCCCGGAGACGGCCATGATGAGGGCGCCGAATTCGCCCCACACGTCGGTGGCCTCCTCGGGTGTGAGGCTGCGCGTCTTGACGCCGAGGTCGGCGCCGACGCGTTCTGCAATCCAGCGGTTGGGAATCTCTCCTGCCACTGCGTGGTACAGCCCGCCGGGACGGCCCTTTTCCAGGGTGAGGGAGAACAGTCGGGTCACGTCGTCGATGTGGACGTGGCTGTAGGTGTTCAGCCCTTCGCCGATGTAGCAGGCTGCCCCTGTCGTGGCGACCGACTGGTAGACCATGGACATGTGGCCGTGATCGCCGGGCCCCCAGATCAGACCGGGCCGGATGACCATCGCGCGCAGCCCGTCCTGGGCGGCGGCCCGTACGGTGTCCTCGGCGGCCTTGCGGTGGCCGGCCAGGGGTTCGGGTGTGAAGGGGTCGTCCTCGGCGAAGACGTCCGGGCTCCAGGCGCCCGCGGTGCGCTGTACCAGCACTCCGTTGCCGGACAGGAAGATGAGTGTCTTGTCCGTGCCGGTCAGGGCTTGGGTGAGGTCCCGGACGGTTGCTGTTTCCTGTTCGGGTCCGGCCTGGGCGGCGTAGATGACCGCGTCGGCGGCCTGGGCCGCGTCGATGACGGCGGAGCGGTGCTCGTCCAGGTCGCCTGCCACGGCGGTGATGCTCTGGGAGGCGAGGGTGGTGGCAGCACTCGTGGTGCGGGCCAGGCCGGTGACCGTGTGACGTTCGGCCAGGAGATGCCGGGCGACGGCGCCGCCGACGAAGCCGGTGGCGCCGATGATGAAGATGTTCATGGTGAGGCTCCTTCAGGAGGGCAGGGCGCTCAGCTCGCCGCCGTCAGCGAACAGGACGGCGCCGTTGATGTAGGAGCTGGCCGGGCTCACCAGGAAGGAGACGATCTCGGCGATCTCGCTCGGGTGTCCGGCGCGGCCACGGGCATTGGTCTTGTCCAGCATCGCGGTGTGCTCGCCGAGCATGGCCTTGGTCCCCTCGGTGTGCACGGGGCCGGGTGAGACGGTGTTGACCCGCACGCCGGACGGGCCGAACTCGGTGGCCCAATAGCGAGTGAGGATCTCGGCGCCGGCTTTTGAGGCGCCGTAGGCGGCGCCGACGGGGGCGGGCATGCGGGCCGCGCTGGAGCCGACGATCACGATCGAGCCCTGCCCGCGCTCGACCATGCCCGGTGCCAGCGCGCCGACCAGCAGGAACGGAGCACGACTGTTGATGGCGATCTGTCGGTCGAAGCTGGCTGCGTCGGTCGCAGCCGTCGGGGCGAACTCGTACAGGCCCGCGCTGTTGACCAGGATGTCCACCGCTCCCGCCTCGGCGGCCAGGCGCAGCGTGTCATCGACGTCGGTGAGGTCTGCGGCGATGAAACGGGCGCTGCCGCCCTCTGCTGCGATCTCCTTGACGAGGGTTTCGCCCCGGGCCTGATCGCGGCCGTGCAGGACGACGTCCGCGCCCTGGGAGGCAAGGTCCCGCGCGATGGCCTTGCCGATGCCTGAGGTCGCTCCGGTCACGAGTGCGGTGCGGCCCTGCAAAGCGGTACTGGCGCTCATGGTGATCTTCCTTGCTGTTGTCCTCGCGGCGCCCGATGCGGATCACGTCGGCACCCTTTCGCAATCCACTATGCATCACAGATGTTCTGTTAGCAAGAACATCTGCCGCTGAGCATATGCAGTACGATGTGCGGGTGAGCGCATCCACGTCCGAGAACAAGAAGCCGCACGCCGAGGCGGAATCCCTGGCGCTGGACACCGATCTGGGCTGGGCGATCCGCATGGTCTCCACGGCATTCCGCCGCGTCGCCACCGACTCCGTCGCAGACCTGCCCGGCGGAGCCCGCGGCTACCTGGTCCTGGTGGCACTGGCCGGCGGCAGCGAGCCGCCCTCCCAACTCGCACTGGCCAAGGAGGTGAGCCTCGACCGCACCGTAATGACCTACCTCCTCGACGACCTCGAAGCCCACAACCTCGTGACCCGCAAGCCGGACCCACGCGACCGGCGCGCCCGCCAGGTCCTCATCACCGACACCGGACGCGCCCGCCTCGCGGAAGTACGGCACAGCCTCGGCGCCGCCGAGACACGCCTCCTCACCGACCTCGCCCCCGAGGACACCGAGCAACTGCGGACACTGCTCGCCCGCGTCGCACAGACCGCGCAGCGCGAAGTCTTCGCCTCCGACGAAGCAGGGTGCTAGAGGAGTCGTCGGGTTAGCGTCTCGCCATTGTCGGGGTCGACGATGCTGCGCCCGACTCGCAGCGTCGGGCGCCGTTGGCCGGCACCGACTCCTACCGTTTCGCCACCACCCGCGCCCGAGCCGAACAGCAAGGCGTCGACTGAGTGCCCCTCTGCGGAAAGGGCAGTCATGAGGTAGCCCAGTTGGGGGGGCATACGGCGAGAGCGCCGCCGACGAAGGTTCGTTCTGGCGGTGACGCCCTGCACGACTACGAAGCCGCCTTGAAGCAGGCGGGCGACCAGCATCGGAACGCGCAGCCGCGTTGGCGGGCTCGGCAGTCGGCACAGCGCGGCCTGCAGCTACAGCCGCTCTCGCATCGCATCGCATCAACATTTTCCTGCCTCGATAGCGCTGACCTATGCCCGAGCCACCTGACAAACGCTGCTGCTTCTCGGCGACGAGGCCAGGCGGCACGGTCATCACAGCCGCCGTCTTCTACCCGCTCGACGGGCAGGTCACCGCCTTCCGCAACCGGCCTCTGGATGCCGGACCGTACTCGTTCGTCTGGGTCGACGCGCTGACGCAGAAGGTCCACGAGGGGTCGCATCGTCAACGGGCATGCGCTGATCGCGGTCGGCGTCAACGCCGACGGACACCGCGAAATCCTCGGCCTGAACGTGGCCACCGCCGAGGACGGCGCCGGCTGGCCGGCCTTCCCTGTGTTCCCTGATCGCCCGCGGCTTTTCAGGCGTCCAGCTGGTCGTTTCCGACGCCCACGCCGGCCTGGTGGATGCGATCGGAGCGGTGCTGCCCTGCGCCTCCTTGCAGCGCTGTCGCACCCGCTACGCGAGGAACTTGCTGAGCCAGGTGCTGAAGTCGGCCCCACGCCTGGGTGGCCACGCTGCTGCGGATCGTCTTCGCATAGCCCGACACCGACGCGGCGAAGGCTCAGATGGCACACGTCCTCGGCACCCTGGAGGCCAAGTTCCCGAAAGCAGCAGCCCACTTGGACGCCGCCCGACACGACCTGCCGACCTTCACCGCCTTCCCGCGGGAGATTTGGCGGCAGATCTGGCCGAACAATCCGCAGGAGCGGCTGAACAGGGAGATCCGGTGTCGCACCGAGGTAGTCGGCATCTTCCCAGACCGCACCCCGTCGTCCGTCAGGTCGGCGCGGTCCCGGCCGAGCAGAACGACGAGTTGATCGAGGCCCACCGCTACAGATGTGAGGACTTCGGCGTCGAGCGCCTGCGCACCGATGAGTTTTCCGCGTTGCGGGAGTCCTAGCGGCAGCAAGGCACGCCACAGCAGTACGGCCGCTACGTGAACCGGAGAGATGAATATGTCAACAGCGCGAGAGCAGTCGGCCATAGTCGAATCCCGTGCCGTCTCCGCAGACGGCACCGAGATCGCGTTCGAACAGTCGGGCTGCGGTCCGGCCGTCGTCCTGGTTGCCTCGGCACTGGCAGACCGCTCGGACACGACCAAACTCGCGGCTCTTCTCGCCCAGCACTTCACCGTAATCAACTACGACCGGCGTGGACGGGGTGCCAGCGGTGACGCAAATGCTTACGCCCCCGACCGCGAGATCGAAGACATCGCCGCGTTGGTCGAACACGTCGGCGGGTCGGCGTCGTTGTTCGGCTCGTCCTCCGGAGCGGTCCTCGCCCTGCGCGCGGCCGCCGCCGGAGTGAACGTCGACCGCCTGGCTCTGTATGAGCCGCCGTTCGTGGTCGCCGAAGGCGACGACGGACCGCCCACGGACCTCGCGCAGCAGATCACCGTGCTGCTTGCGGAAGGGCGGGACAGCGACGCGGTCAGGTACTTCATGACCAGAGTGCAGGGGATGCCCAGCATCGCCGTGCTGTTCATGAAGCTCATGCCGAAGCTGTGGGCAAATCTCACCAAGCTGGCCAGTACTCTGCCCTACGACATCGCGGTCATGGGCGATACTCAGCAAGGCAAGCCGCTCAACGCCGAGGAGTGGAAAGGGGTGGCCGTACCCACCCGCGTGCTGACCGGCGGCAAGAGTCCGGCCGCGTTCCAGCGCGCCGCCCTCGCCGTCACCGAGATCCTGCCACAGGCCGACCACCGCACCCTGCCCGGACTCAACCATGGCGCCGTCGTCATGGCTCCGAGGAAAATCGCCCCGCAGATCACCGAGTTCATCAAGGGATGAGCTTGTCCTTCGAGCGGTTCGACGGTGCCTAGCGTCCATCCGGATACTCAGAAGCTGTGCAATGTCCCGTGATCGGTGTCGCTCCTCGAAGTGCGATGTGTCCGAGGGCTCGTGAGTCCAGGTCAGAGGAAATGAGTGTTCTCGGTGGTTGAGCCGGCGTCGGCGGAACGGGCGGCCAGCATCCTGGCCATGGTTGCGGTAGTAGTGGCGGCGTAGTGCTGCTGGACACGCTGAATGTCCCTGGAGACCGCCAGATCGCGGTCGGGTTGGGCTACGTGGATGTCGGCTTCGAGGTGGCCAAGCCGGGGGCGAGGTGGCGGGGCAGTCCGCGGAAAGCACTACACGGCACAGCACTACGCGGCTGCTGTGTGCGGTGATCGGTCCGACGACGGCGTTGGGCGGCAGGCGGCCGACCAAGCGGTGCGCGGCGTCCTGGACGATTAGTTCGGCCTGGTACGGCCACGGGCTGCGGTCGACGCGGTCCAGGACGTAGGGCGCGATGTCTTCGGCGGGGAGTGGGAGGGGGCGAACCGGGGCACCGCGATGGTGTCCTGCAGGTTCACGGCGGCGGCGCCCCGTGCGCCGCTGGACTGGGTGAATTCGGGGAAGGCCTGCGCCTGGGCGGGGCAGCCGGGGCGGTAGCAGGCCGGCGAACTTGGCGATGGCCTGCTGGGCGGCCTCGTCCAGCAGGCCCCGGCGAGCTGGCGCAGGCCCATCAGGACAGCGACCGAGCCGGAGACAGACACCTCCTGGCGTACACGGTGGAGGCACACCGGGTGGCGCCACCGGCCGCCCCGTCGCGTACGACGTCCACCGCCACCCCCGCCACCAACTGCGGGTCGACAAGCGCGACGTCCAGGACGTCGCGCGCACCCCACCCTGCCGTGAACGTGCGGCCCTCCCACGGATGCCCGCCCACCACCGGCACCAGAACCTCCAGGCCGGCCACTCCCGGGCGGTCGCCGGGTCGGTCGTCGACCGGCACAGCGGGAACGTCGACGCCTGGTCAGATACGCGCCTGCAGATCCAGTCGTTGCGGGCGGGACAGTCGTCCGGCGGCGAGGCAGCGGGCACCGCAGTCACGATGGGCACCCGTCCATTCCAAGAGCAGCACATGACGGACGACACGCTGGGTGGCCGTATGGACGACGCCCCGCAGGTTCGGACGATCGCGCCAGGAGCGTGGCCGTACCGTGCCAGCATGGGCGGATGGCCCCTGTGCCCAGCACCCTCCTCTGGCTCTCCGTCGCCGCGGCGCTGACACAGGCACTCACCACCCGGATCCACCTCCGCGACAACCGGACATCGAGCGCGTCCGACCGGCAGAGGGAAATCCCCAACAGAATGGTCCTGCTGGGACTGACGGTCTCGGTGTTCGCCGCCGTGTGGGCTGTTCTGGCAAGCCTCACTCTGGAACGCGGGGACTTCGGGGGTCTCTCCTTCTCCACGGTGCGCGAGGAACTGGACACCACATTCGTCCGCGTCATCCTCTTCGTTTTCGACGTGGCTTCCGGATTCGTTCTCTGGGCTCTGGCGGCCGCGGTGCTGGGTGCGCTCATCGGCAGCCTGATCGTCGGACGTCTGGATGCGACACAGGTCTTCGTGCACGCGGCCACCTTCACGACGACCGCAGCGGCCGGTGTGCTGATCGTCGCCACCGGAATGCACCTCGACTACCGGTTCCGCGTGAGCTGGTTGTTGATCGCTCTGAACACCTTCTGCGGTTTCATGGCAGCCCTGTCGATCCGGGAGGGACCTCCGGGCGGCGACTACAACCCGTCGCCCGCCCGACAGATACGGCAAAGACCGGGATTGGGGCGCATACTCACCGTTCTGGGCTGGACGCTGCGCGCTGTGGCGGGGTCGGCCTTGCTCGTCGCCGGCCCCTTGTACAGCGATCTGGAGGCCGAGGAGACAGTTCTGTCCTGGGGACCCCCGCTCGCGGCGTTCGCGCTCGTGTGCCTCCCGTATCCGGTGCTCGCGACGGGCGGTGCGCTGCTGCATCGGGGCAGACGCCACCGTCATCGGATCATCGCCGATCTCGCGAGCCTCAGCGGCGAGCGCTACCTGCTCCACCTGCGCCCCTTCGCCGTCGACGCGGCGATGGCGCTGCCGCCGGAGGAGGCTCCGGGCTGGTACACCCGCTCACCCTTCGAGATCTCGGGGTCGCTCGAACAGTTCCTGACGCGTCAGTTCCGGGGCCTCGGCCGCGTCATTGCGATCGGGCAGCCCGGCGAGCTCCTGCCGCCGCTCGGGGCGGAGCGCGGCTACCTGCCCGTCGACAACTGGAAGGACACGGTCAGCAACCTCATTAGGGGCGCCCGTGCCGTCTTCCTGACGGCGGCCCCGGGCCCCGGAACTGTCTGGGAGTTCACCGAAGCGCTCCGCACCACCACGCCTGACCGCATTCTGTTGCTCGTCTACGACGAGGATCTCTACGGCGCGTTCCGTGACGCCGTCACTCAGGCGTGCGCGGAAGACATGTCCGCCGGTTCGACTCCCGCTGCTGTGCGGATGCCGCTGCCGCGTGCTCCGTGGGATCTTCCGGCCGCCGCACCGCAAACCAAGGGGGTCCGTTGGGACTTCCCGCTCAAGGGAGTGTTGTCCTTCGACCCTGAGGGGCGTCCCCGCTTCACGCACTTCCTGCCGACCATCCCCCGGTGGCGAACCGTCTGGACCCTGCGCCGACTGGCACGGCGCGACCTCGGGCCGGTCCTCGACGCCGTCTCCCGGCTGCCTGAGCATCCCGCTCCCCCTCCACCGGACACCATGTAGGTCCACGCAGAATGCATGTATGCCAGTCGAGTTGAGAGAACCGAGGGACAGGGGAGACATTGGACGTCGGTAGTTGCCACACCGCCGCGGGCGCGGAGCCCGGACTCGCCGAGGTGGTCCCCGCCCCCGGCTACGTCCTGGGAACCATGACGGCCTGGGTCATCCAGACCCCGGCGCCGCGCAGGACGCCGTTCCGGGCGCCCACACGAACCTCGGCGCCGGCGCAGGAACCATGTGGGAACAGCTGACCGAGGCCACGCGTGCCCTCCCACTCCAACGGCTGCTCCTGCTCGTCCCGGACGGCTGGACATGCGCCCATACGACACGATCCTCGAGAAGAACAAGACAGCGGTCCGCGCCCTCCTGGTGGCCGGCGAAGACCCCTCATGGCGGACCGGCTCCCCGCCGCTCCTCCCTGACCACCTGCCCGACCTGCCGTCCCACGACCGGTGATCGGTGTCATCCACTTCTCACCGCGGGCTCCGCCGGTGGAGGCCCGACACCTCCACACGCCGCGCGCCCCGCGTGTGGCCCTCACCGGGCCGGTCATTCCGCCGGACGCGTCGCAGTGCCACGCCGGCCTTCGACGTCGCGCGACGATGCCGCCTTCTCCGCGGAACTCCTCGTGCGGTGACGGCGGCGGAACGGCCTGCCGCGTCCGGTGACGTGGCAGGCCGCTGGTGGTCACCGCCTGGCGGCGGCCGTCACGCGCGGTGGATCACCGGACGGTGGTGACCCGGTGTTCGGCGCGGGCGGCGCAGTTGGAGCCGGTGATCTGGACGCTGACGTTGCCGATGCTGCCGCCCCAGTCCACGCAGTGGGCCTTGCCGTAGACGTAGGTGGGGCCGGCGTACGAGGTGTACTTCCCGTAGTCCTCGTCGTACGCCTCGGTGTCGGGTACGTAGAGCCACGCGGACATGTCCGTTGCGGTGCCGGGGGTGCTGCGGATGGTCGCGACGCAGTTCTTTCCGGTGGCGGCGTTGTAGGTGAGGTAGACGGTGCCGCGCGAGCCAACGGCAGCCGAGTTGACCGTCTTGTAGCCGCTGCCGCAGACCTTCTCGGGCGTGGTGTTGGGAGCGGCGGACGCGGATGCGGCGAACGCCGTCGCGGTGCCCAGGGCCAGGGTCGCCACGGCGGTGGCGGACAGGACGGAGCGCATGATGCGCATATTTCCCCCTTGTAGTCGTTGGAGTTGTTTGCTCCTGCCTGGTGTGACCACGGACAGCGGGGATTGGTTGTGCTCCGGATGCATCTTTGCCGTCAAATCCTCTGCGACAGACGGGTGTTCGAATGAATTCGGTCGCGCTGCGCCGCGATGGGGTAACCAGGGCACGAGTACCGAGAGGGCCGCGGTAAAGGGCCGCAGCCGAGCCCCGGGCCACGCCGCCTGGCAACCTGCCCGCTGTGGTGGGCGTGCGGGTCCGGTGAGCCGGGCGCCATGTTGAGACGGACCTCGGGACCGCTTCCGACCTCCATTGGAGCCCCGATTGCGGCATTTGCCAGCCAATTCAGGGGTGGAGGGCGCCAGCCCGTGACGGAAGGGGTTGCGGACCCACCCCCCTGGCAGCTCAGCTGCTCGTCGGCCCGTCCGTCTCGTGCTCGGGTGCGGTGGTCGGCGGCCGGATCAACCTGAGGGTGAGGACATAGGAAACCACGACCGCCACGATCACCAGCGGCATGACGGTCAGCCCCTCTCGGCCCAGCAGCAGGGTGGCCAGCAACAAGGAGGTCATGGGCAATTTGAGCATCGCCGCCGACATCGCACCCACACCCATCGCAAGCCCGGCGGTCACACCGAGTCCGGGCAGATGGGAGAGTGCGATGCCTCCGGCTGCGCCCACGAACATGGCGGGGAACACCGGGCCGCCCCGGAAAGCTGCCATGGACACGCAGTACGCCACTGCCTTGCAGGCGACGAGCACCACCAGGGCGCCCGCCGAATACCGCGCGCTCGCAGTGAGGAGGGGCCCGAGGCCGCTCTGTCCCGAGTACAGGACTCCCGATGCCGGGTGGCCGGTCCACTCCGCGTAGAGCAGGGCGATCACACCGACGACGACACCCGCGAGCACGGTGGCCATCATCCGTCGCGGTTCGACCAGCTTCAGCAGGCGCAGGGCGAGCCACCGGATCCCGACGCCGAGCAGAGCCGCCGCTGCACCGATCAGGACTGCCCAGCCAAAGCCCGCGGCATCCGGCGTGGCGGCATGGGGGACGTTCGGCAGGGCCAGCGAGTAGGTGCCCAGGCCGGTCCACGAGCCCAGGCCGGTGAAGATGAGCGCACCAATGCCGGAGGCGAGCAACCCGGGCACCAGGACGACGCCGAGCATAGCCCCACCGAAACCGGACATTTCCATGAGTAGGAATGCACCGAGCAGAGGTGAACCGAGCAGGGTGCTGACCGCAGCGAAACTCCCGGAGGCTCCCACGACGGCGGTCGCCTGCTTCGGGAACGGCTTCTGCGCCAGTCGCAGCGCCGCCACGGCAAGGCCGCTGCCCAGGGCGATGAGCGGGGCTTCCGGCCCGATGACAGCCCCGAGGCCGAGTGAGGCCAGCGCGGCGAGTGCCACGCCAGGCAGGTTCACCGGCGGGGTCGGGCCCGAGGCCACGAACCCGTGGGCCGGCTCGTGTCCGCCGTGACCGGGGAGGTATCGGACGATCGGCCCCACCAGGAGTCCGGCCACGGCCAGCAACGGCACCGGCCACCAGTTGGGCGTGCCATGGAAGCCCAAAGCCTCGGGCAGGTCCGTGTAGGTGAGCGACTGGAGCTTGTTGACGAGTGCGAGAAACCCGAAGGCGACCGCTGAGATCGGGACGCCGAGAACCGCCGCGATCAGGAGGAGAACCGCGTAACCACGGCTACGGACGAGGGAGAGCGGGTCTGTGGCGGCTGCGGGGAGCCCTTTTCGGTCAGGCTCCACTGGACGGCTCGCAGAGGTCACGCGCCGAGGCCTCCGACATGAGCGCGGCCCAGTGGGATCGAACAGTGAAACCGGAGCTGGGGCAGCCGGCCGTGGCCGCCGTGGCGCCGAGGTAGAACCGGAATGAGGACTGACTGGGCCGTGAATCGGCACGCGCTCCGGGCTCAGAAGCGGTGCACCCCGCTGGGCTTGGAACAGCGGCTGTCTCCTGCGACATCACGACCCTCCTGGACGCAACCTTGACCGTGACCGCCCTGTGGTGGTGACTCCGACAGGGGAGGATCAGAACACACGGCGTGGACTCGGCCCCCACCCACGCACTCACCCTCGAGACCGATCATGGTGGCCAATGTCCGATTCCGCATCACGGCATACGCGTGCCGGAGCATCTGCCAAGCGGGTCAGATGTCAGCCCGGTGCAGCACGACAGTCGGGCGCCGTGACAACT
Source organism: Kitasatospora aureofaciens (assembly GCA_000720845.1). Lineage (GTDB taxonomy): Bacteria > Actinomycetota > Actinomycetes > Streptomycetales > Streptomycetaceae > Streptomyces. Next base: position 21,065 of record JODU01000039.1, read on the forward strand.
GGGCGAATGTCAGTGCCCCAGGCGGTCGCCGAGTCGAAGGCCGTACGGAACACGTACGCGAAATCTACGGTTAGGAGGGCACGCTCCAGGGTGAGCTTCTGCGTGATGCGATCCGCGACGATGACGTGCGGGTCGGTCTGCTCGGTAGGGCACGTCTAGGAGCAGGCCCGTCGCCGGTGTCGAGGACGTCGAACACGATCCGTGACGACGATCAGCTCGCCTTCCACGACGCGCGGGCGCCCGCAGCGCCCGGCCTGCGGTGGCGATCTGGGGGACGGCTGGCTGAGATTGGCGCCCTCGTTGATCGGCCGGGCTGCGGCTCGCTGGTACGAGCAGAGGCGTGTGGCGTCACCCGGAGTTGTAGCCCCACCGAGCCTGGCCGTCCTTGCCCATGAAGCACTTCGCCGGTCGCCCGTCGCCGGCCGTCGCGGTGGCGCCGACAGAAGAGCAGTACTGTCCGAACTGGACACCCGCCCGGCCGGTGCCGCTGCTGCCACTCGAACCGCCGGTGCCGCCCGAACCGCTGGAGGAACCGCCGCGGCCGGAGCCCGTGCGGTTGGACGGGCCGTCACCGGTTCCGCCTCCCCCGCTGCCGCCGCCGGAGGTGCCGTCGGACGGCTGAGGACGCGGCTCGGGCCTGGGCTTGGGCTTGGGCTTGGGCTTGGGCGTCGGGCTCGGGTCCGGGCTGGGCTCGGTGCAGGAGACCCCGGGGCCGAGCAGCCACAGGTCGGGCCGCGTCGTATCCGACACCTCGCTGCCTGGCGCCGGGCGCTGTCGGCACACCTGCCAGTCGGCCAGGTCCTGCCACCCGCCTTCGTCCAGGCGCTCGCCGGTGTGGGCGTGGAAGGCATCGACTTGGTCGAGCCCCAGGTCACCGAGGGCGCGCGAGGCATCGTCGAACTGCTCACCGACCAGGCCGGGCATCGGGATCCGGCGGGAGTCGTGCAGCCATGCCGGGCACGCCTCGTGCTCCGGCACCGCGTAGAGCGTCAGCGTGGTGAGGGAAGGCCAGGCCGGCACGTCGGCGGACGGACTCTGGAAGCACACCCGCCAGCCCGGCGCGGTGGGCTTCACCGGCCGGCGGGCGGAGGAGGCGTCGGCGGCCGAGATCTTCCGCCACCCGTCGAGGCGGGCCTTCGCCACCGCCGAGGCGAGGGACGTGCCGTTGAAGTCGGGCATATCCACGGTGCGGTACGTCCGGTCCTGCGCCACGGCCTTCTCCCCGCCCGAGCCCGGGTTCAGTCCGGCGAAGGCGACCACGGCCGCTGCGGCGGCCACGGAGACGGGGTGCCTGCGCAGCCATGCGGACAACCGCCTGCCGCAGGCGGGGCGCAACGGCGAGTCGGTTGGCAGAAGCCGCCCGACCGTGCCGAGGAGCTCTCCCTTCGGGTCCAGTTTCGAGCCGTGCAGCTTATGCGGCTTGCCGTCGACCAGGACGTCGACGGAGCCGAACATCCCATACGCGCGGCGCAGGATCAGCAGGGGCGTGGGGACGCGGGCCGCCTTCGGCGCCAGCAGGTTCCGGACGAGGACGAGGCCGCGGGTGGTGAGTGCGGCGTAGCCCCAGCCGTCGTGGTACAGGGCCATGACCACCTCGCCGGACGCCAGCTCACCAAGGAGCGCTTTCGCGCAGTCGTCGGAAAGGGAGATGCTCTCGCCGGCGGCGGCCCTGGCGGTGCGGTGGTCTTTCTTCAGCAGGCGCTGCACGGCATTCTCGGACATGCGGGGATGCTAACGGCCGTTGATCCACTACTGAACACCCGTACGTAATCTGGCCTGGTTCCACACCTTCGGCGCGTCTTACCAGGCGTTTTCGCAGACGACGGGAGCAGACCCTCCGTCGGCCCACACTCCGGCCCCACACCATGGGACAACTGGTTTCGGACAACGGGCCGTCGACCCCCTGGCCGTCCAACCACCGCGCCGGGCCCTGGCCCGGGCAGTTCTCCGCTTCCCGGCCGGGGCCTTCCCCGTCCACTCAACGGCATGTGGTGCTGAGACCGCGGCACCGGTACATGGTCGCATTGAGGGTGCTCAGGGATTCGGGCTGGAGTCGGTCGGTCGTACACAGCGGAATCCGATATGGCTGGTGGTGTCGCGCGGGCCGTGCGCCTGGCGTGCGGCAGGGCGGTAGCGGTGGCAGTAGGAGGGTGCGCATAGGTGTGAGCTGTTCGACCTGCTCGCCTCCGCGGAGGACCGGCCGACCGCCCTCTTCGCCGTGAACGACTTCGCGGCCATCGGCGCCGCCGGCGCGGCCCGTGACCTCGGGCTGCGCATCGGGCGGGACCTCGCGCTCGCGGGGTTCAACGACACGCCTCTCGCAGCGGAACTTCCCATCCCCCTCACCAGTGTCCACTCCCCCATGGCGAGCAGGGGCGCCGCGCCGTCGGCTTCTTGGTACGCCGCATCGCCGGAGAAGACACCCGGTCCGAGGTCCTCGCGCCCCGCCTCATGGTCCGGGAGTCCACTGCCAGAAGTGTGGACAGTCCGTGATCCGGTACCGCGTCGAGGCTGGACCCGACATCGGACTCGGATGACCGATCGTGCCGCTCCGAGAAAAGAGATGCGCCAGGTCGGTCAGCAGGCGGGGGCGTCAGGGCGGCGCAGTCCGCAGCTCTCGACGGCCCGGAACCGAGCCGGGTGCATGTGATCTCCCTTCGGGCGTGCGGCCTGGCGAGTCCCAAGGAGCGGACATGGAAACTGAGATCGTCCGGGCAGTCGATCAGATGGGCCCATACGTGGCGGCCGCGGTCGCCGCATACCGCGCCAACGTCCTGTCCCGCGCCGAGGACGCGGCCCGCCGATGCGGCGGTGAACGCTGGACGGCACCATCCTTCTCGGAATCTGTCGGAAGCCGTGCCGTCAGAGATCGTCCGTTCGACCACCCAGCGGAAGCTGCCCAGGCCGGTGCCCTGGGGCCGGCCTCGTTCGGCGATCACCGGCCGTGCCGGATTCCGCGCTCCCGAAGGAATCGGCGGTACTTGGCGTGGTGGTAGCCACGGTCCGCGAAGAACATGTCCGGCCGCCCGCGCGGCCGGCCGACCACTCCCACGACCGCTGGAATCGTGTCCAACAGGAATGGGATAGCGGGCACCCCCTGTCCGCATGCCCGGATGACTGCCGGAGGCGATACTGGTAGCAACCGCCGGACGACGCCCGGCGTGCGCCGGAGCTGCGGAGTAGTCCGCGGCCGGCCACCGTGGGGCGCCTTCGCCGCCGGAAGGAGCGTCACGATGTGCCGCTGGATCGCCTACTCGGTGTCGTCCGTCCTCCTCAGCCGGGTTCTCCTCCAACCGGGGCACTCCCTGGTCGACCAGAGTCTGCGCCCCCGCACGGGTGCGAAGACGATCAAGGGCGACGGCTTCGGTAGCGGACCGTACCCGCAGGACAGGGAAACATCCGATTCAGCGGTCCTGCGGGAGGTCGACTCGGCCTGGAACGACGGCAATCTTCAGGAAGCCGCCCACCACACGCGCTCGGGGCCATCCTTCGGGCGCATCGGGGCCTCGACGGGAACGGCGGCGGAGCAGAGCAGCTACGGCGTCGTCCAACCGGGCGGGGGCATGCTCGACCGCTTCAGGCCCGAGTACGCCGAAGGGACGGGGTCACAGGGGTGAGGAGTGTGAGCACAACCGGCGGCAGAGCCCGAACACCGGCCGATGCGGGCACCGACCCATTGGGCGATCCGTACCTGCGCACACGATTCGCCCTTCCCTGTCGACCTGCCACCTTCCTGCGGCGACAGCGGCTCACCGTGCATCTCAATCAGGCCCTGCGCACCCCACTGACGCTGGTCAACGGGTCGGCCGGCGCCGGCAAGACACTCCTGACGGCCGACTGGGCCGCGGAGCTGCGGCTGCCGGTCGCCTGGCTGACCGTCGAGGCCGGCGATCACCGGCCCGGTGTCTTCTGGGCTTACGTCTTCGAGTCCCTGCGTGCGTGCGGGACCAGCGCGGCCGGCACCGCCGGGGCGTCCGCGGACTCGAGCGGTGTGGGATGGAGGCTGCTGGGTTCGCTCGCCGCCGAACTGAACGCCCTCGACCGTCCCGTGGTCCTCGTGCTCGACGAGTACGACCGGATCATTGCCCCTGAGGTCGCGGAACAGCTGGAGTTCGTCCTGCACCACTCCGGGCAGGGACTGCGCCTTGTCCTCGTCACCCGCACCGAGCCGCTGCTCCCGCTGCACCGCTACCGGGCCGCCGACGAACTGACCGAGATCCGCGGCGCCGAGTTGTCCTTCACCCCGGAGGAAGCCGGTGCGCTGCTGCGACTGCACGGGCTGCGCCTCCCCGAGTCCGCCGCGTCCGCTCTGGTGGACCGCACCCGGGGCTGGGCCGCCGGGCTGCGGCTGTCCGCCCTGGCGGCCCGGGAGAGCACCGACCCCGAGCGGTATCTGAAGGAGTTCGAGGCGGACCACAGCACGGTCGCGGACTTCCTGCTGGCGGAGGTCCTCAAGGGGAGGACGGAGGAGACGCAGGACCTGCTGCTGCGGGTCAGCGTCCTGGACCGGTTCTGCCCGGGCCTGGCCGACTCCCTCACGCTGCGGACCGACGCCGAACGCCTCCTCGCAGAGCTGCACCGGGAGAACGCGTTCATCGAGCGGCTGGGGCACTCCTGGTACCGGCTGCACCCGCTCTTCCGGGAGATACTCCGGGCCCACCTGCGCGAACGCATGCCCGGTGCGGAAGCGGAGACGCACCTGCGAGCCGCGCGATGGCTACGCCGTTCCGGCTTCCTCCCGGAGACACTCGCCCATGGAGCCGCGGGCGGCGACTTCGACCTGGCCGCCGGCGCGCTCGTCGACGGCCTCGCGATCGGGCAGCTCTTCACGGGCCTGCGCTCGGACGCTCTGGCCCAGCTCTTCGCCGGCATGGGGCCCGAAGCGGGAGGCCCGGCGAGCGACCTCGTGCGGGCGGCCGGCGCACTGGACCGACGCGACCTCGGGCAGGGTCTGGACCGGCTGCAACGGGCTCAGGAGCAGCTCTCCGGAACCGAGGACTCTTCCGGCCTGGTGGCGGCCCGGCTGAGCTGCACGCTGCTGGAGGCGCTCGCCGCCCGGCTCACCGGATGCCCTTCGCGGGCCGAGCGGGCCGCTGCGACGGCCGAGGAACTGCGCCAGGACCTGCCCGGCCATCTGCTGGACGCGCATCCGGAACTGACCGCCCTGCTGCTGACACACGTGGGTTCGGCCCGCCTGTGGGAAGGACGCTTCGACGACGCACGTGCCGTGCTGAACCGTGTGGCCGGTGCCCCGGGCGGATCGGCCACCGTCCTGCCTCGAGTGGAGTCGATGGGGCACCTGGCCCTGCTGGACTACCTCAACGGCTGGCTCGGCCGTGCGGAACGCAGGGCTCAGGCCGCGGTGTCCGAGGCGGAGCAGACAGGACTGCCCCGGCCTCCCGGCGCGGGCCTCGGCCGGCTGGTCCTGGCCGCGGTCGCTGTGGACCGACAGGAATTGGGCCGGGCCCGGGACCTGCTCGACGAGACGGCCCGGCCCCCGGCGCGGGAGCACGATCCGGTGCCGATGGCGGGGCGCGCCCTGGCCCTCTCTCACCTTCTCCTCGACGAGGGTGAGACACGCGCCGCCGCCGAGGCGGCGGAGCCGACCGTGGCAACAGCCGTAGCTTCCCCCTGGGCGGAGAGCCAGGCGGCAGTCGTCCGCTCCGCCGTCTGCCTCGCCGACGGACGGCCGGACGAAGCCGTGCGGCTTCTCGACGGCGTCTCGGTCGAATATCCGGTGTGCGCCGTGGAAGCGGCGGGGATCCAGGTCGCCGCGGGGCGTCCCCGTGCAGCGGCCGAACTGCTCGGCGCCGTGCGTGCCGAGGGACGCACCGGCCCCGCGGCGAGCGTGGGGGCGGCGCTGGTGCGGGCCCGGGTGGCGCAGGAGTCGGGGGACACGGTCACCGCCCGCCGGCTCGTCGCACGTGCTCTGCTCGACGCCCGGCGCGAGCGTCTGCGGCGCCCTTTCCTCCAGACAGGAGACTGGATCGAGCCGCTACTGGCCACAGCCCCGCTGCACGAGCTCGCCGAGGGCTGGCTCCTGTCCGGCCGACCACGAACGCACGGTGAGCCGGTGCGGCCCGCAGCCGGTCCCGCGCTCTTGGTGCCGGTGGAGCTGAGCGGACGCGAACGTGATGTGCTGCGACGGCTGGCCCGCATGATGTCCGCGGAGGAGATCGCCGCCGACCTGTACGTGTCGGTCAACACGGTGAAAACCCATCTCAAGAGCGTCTACCGGAAGCTGGCGGTGAACCGGCGCGGCGACGCGGTACACCGGGCGCGCGACCTCGGCCTCCTGTGACCTCCCCCGCGAGGGGTGAGGCACGCGGCGCCACCACCGGGATGGGATGGGAGGAACGTGCCGCAGCGCACCGGTCCGACCCGGCGAGGTGAGACGACGTGAAGCACTGGCGGGCCCTGGCAGTCCTCGGTACGGCCCAGTTCCTGATGGTGCTGGACACCTCCGTGATGAACGTGTCGATCAGCCAGTTGGTCGAGGACTTCGACACGGAGGTCACCGCCATCCAGGCCGTCATCACCCTGTACGCGCTGGTCATGGCGGCGTTCATGCTCATCGGTGGCCGGCTCGGGGACATCCTGGGCCGGCGCCGCATGTTCCTCACGGGACTGGCCGTGTACGGGGTCGGCTCGGCCGTGACGGCCGTGGCTCCCACGCTGTGGGTCCTCACGCTGGGCTGGTCCGTCGTCGAAGGGCTCGGGGCCGCCATGGTGCTGCCGGCCATGGCGGCGCTGGTCGCGGAGGCGTACCGCGGACGGGACCGGGCCGTCGCCTACGCGGTCATCGGAGGGCTCGCCGGCGCCGGGATCGCGGTCGGCCCGCTGCTGGGCGGCTGGATGACGACCTACCTCACCTGGCGGCTGGTCTTCGCCGGTGAGGTACTCGTCGTCGTGGCCGTGCTGCTGTGCCGGCGGGTGATCGCGACGCCCGCCCCGGCCGCGAAGCGCCCCCGGCTGGACGGGGTCGGCGCGGCACTGTCCGCCGCCGGGCTGGGTCTGGGCGTCCTCGGGGTGCTGCAGAGCAGCACCTGGGGTTGGGTCGAACCACGCAATCCTCCCTTCACCGTCCTTGGCTTCTCCCCCACCCTGTTCGTCGTCGGAGCCGGAATCGCCGTGCTGGCCCTGTTCCGGGGCTGGGAACGGCGGCGGGAGACCCGGGGGGCCGACCCTCTGGTGCATCTGTCCCTGCTGGGCAGGCCCGTACTGCGGGCCGGCCTGACGACGCTGCTCAGCCAGAACCTCATCCTCCTCGGCCTGTTCTTCGCCATCCCGCTCTACCTCCAGGTGGTGCAGGGCTTCAACGCCTTCCAGACGGGGCTGCGCCTGCTGCCGGTGTCCGCCACCATGCTGGTGACCTCCCTGTGCGGGTCCGCGCTGGGGCGCAGGATGGGACCGCGCCGGGTGGTGCGGCTGGCTCTGGTGATTCTGGCGGCGGCCGTGGTGTGGCTGCTGGCCACGATCGACCCGGTCATCGACGACGCGCAGTTCGCCGGGGCTATGGCCGTGCTGGGCGTGGGCGTCGGTCTGCTCGCCTCGCAGCTCGGCAACGTCGTGCAGTCCGGTGTCGGTGAGGAAGAGCGCAGCGAGGCCGGAGGGCTGCAGTTCACGGCCCAGAATCTGGGCTCGTCGCTGGGCACCGCGCTCATCGGCTCGATCCTGGTCGGCGCGCTGGCAGGCGCCTTCACCACGCAGGTCGCGGACGACCCGCGGCTGTCCCCGGCCGCCCGGGACGAGGTCGGGGTCCGTCTGGAGGCCGGCATCACCTTCGTCCCGACCGAGCAGGTGCGTTCCGCGGCCGAGGAGGCCGGGCTGCCGCCGTCCGAGGTTGACGCCGTTGCGGACTCCTACGCCTCCGCCCAGTTGGACGGGCTGAAGGCGGCGATCCTGGCCACGGGCGGCATCGCGCTCGCGAGTTTCCTGGTCACCGCGCGTCTGCCGACCGCCCGGGCAGGCCGCCCGTCCGAACCCGAACCTGTCCCCGTTGCCGGGACCCGGACAACCGGGCCGACGGGCCGAGCGCGGAGGAGACACAGGTGACCGCGGGCGACACCGGGGCAGGGCGGACCACGGACGGGCGAGAGCGGCGAGCCGCACACCGGGCCCACGCTGACTACACCGGCGGTGTCTACGGCTCCATGCTCGCGGCCTCCGTCGTGATCGGCGCCGGCACCCTGGGCTCGTTCCCCCGTGCCGAACTGGTTCTGCTGCTGTTGCTCACCAGCCTGGTGTTCTGGATCGCCCACGTCCACGCCGAGCTGTTCGGAGCGCGTCTCGCGCGGCGCACTCCGGACCGGCGGGTGATCCTGCGTGTGTGCCGCGAGGAGTGGCCGATCGTGAAGGCCGCCGTGCCTCCGGCCGCGGCGATCGCCTTCAGCCCACTGCTGGGGCTGGACGTCCAGGGCATGCTGTGGCTGGCGCTGTCCGTCGCCGTCGCCGGACAGGTGGGCTGGTCCGTCGCCGCGGCACGCCGCGCGGGCGCCTCGCGCCGGCTGGTGGCCACCACCGCGACGGTCAACGTACTCCTCGGTCTGGTGATCGTCGTCGTCAAGATCGCCGTGACGCACTGAAAGGCACTGGCACCGCGGCCGGAGTCACCTGTACCGGGTGAGGACGCCGGAGGCCGACGAGCGCAGGATCATCACAGAGAACACCGTCCGCCCCGAAGCCCCGGACGGTGTCCCGAGCCCGTCCGGTGGAAGGACCGCTCGTGCGCTACGAGATCCGAATCGAGGGACACCTGTCGGAGACGCTGGCCAACGCGTTCCCGGAACTGGAGCACGTCGTCATGTCCGGCCAGACCGTCCTGTTCGGCACAGTGATCGACGAGGCCCATCTGTACGGGTTGCTCACCCGCTGCCAGTCACTGGGCCTGCGCGTCATGGAGATGCGGCAGCTTCCACAATGACGCCGACCGGCGGTGTGTGCCGGGTCCGCTCGCCGTTCCCGGGCCATCCTCACAACCGGGCGGCCGTGACCCTGCCGGAGCGGCAGGCCGCCCGCAGGGCTTCGTGGTCGCGTTCGTTCTGGTCGGCGTAGGACTGGGCGAACTCGGTGAGCGCGCGGTCGAAACGGTCGCTGCCACCCAGATACGCGGCGAGCGCGACGGGGTCACCGGAGCGGGCGTGGGCCCGCGCAAGGCAGGCCCCGCACAGCCGGGCGAAGAGGGAGAGCAGGCCGGGTCCCATGGTCTCCGGGCGCGCGATGCCCTTCCAGTCCCACAGTTGGCGCACGTAGAAGTCCCGGCCCTTTCCGTCGAGGCCGGTGACGCGTGTCCAGCCGAGGAAGATGTCGCTGGTGGTCTGGATCAGGCGTTGGCCGGTCACGACCCGGCGGCCCTGGTTGTCGTGGCGTTCGCCGCCTGTGTGGGCCGCCAGCACCGATTCCGAGGCTTCCTTGGCCTGGAGCAGCAGAGGATCGTCGTCGTCCCTGCCGAGCAGGAGCAGTACCCAGCAGCGGGTGCCGACGCTGCCGACGCCGACCACCTTACGAGCCATGTCCACGAGCCGGTAGTGGCGCAGCAGGTGCCGGCGCTCGGGCGGCAGGGACCGTGCGTAGCCGTTCACGATGGACCGCAGTTCCTCCTCCCGGCCGGCCTCGGCCGGGTCGGTGAGCAGATCGCCGAGCGGGGTGATCAGCGGCGGGTCGGGGGTGATGCGCCGGCCTTCGGCCGTGACCCGGGTGAGCTTGGCGAACGCTCTCATGTGTGTGCGTGTGCGGGCTTTCACGGCCGCGTTCCTGAGCCGGTGTTCCGCGTCCCCCGCGGCCTCCGTCGCCAGCAGTTGCCGTACGTGGTCGGCGTCGTCCTGGGCGTACCAGATGTCCAGGGCCGGCATGCCGGCGAACTCCCGCATGCGCTCACGGTAGGCCCGCACACAGGCCCGTACGGTGCGGTTCTGCTCCTTGGGCGAGAAGCCGTTCGCCCGGGCCGCGATCACGAAGCCGGCCGCAAGACGTTTGACGTCCCATTCGAAGGGGCCGGGCAGCGTCTCGTCGAAGTCGTTGATGTCGAAAACGAGGCGGCGCTCCGGTGAGGCCAGGAGCCGGAAGTTCAACGGGTGCGCGTCCCCGCACAGCTGCACCTGAAGTCCGCTGTCGGGCAGGGGTGCCAGGTCCGCCGCCATGATCGCTGCCGCGCCGCGGTAGAAGCGGAACGGCGACTCCAGCATGCGGCCGTAGCGGATCGGCACGAGTGCCGGGACGCGCTCGCTGGACTGGCGCTCCAGCAGGTCGACCGGGTCGTTCCGCCGTTGCCCCGTCTCGTACCAGCCGTGGCACGAACGCGAGGCCCGTTTACGGGCCTTCCTGCCGTACGCGGCTCGCTCGGCCGGCGACAGGGACGCGGTGAACGCGCTGAGTATCGTCATGGTCCGGCCTCCGGTTGTTCCGCGGATCCGGCCCCGGAGCGCGGCGCAGCCGTCGGCTCGCGGCGCCGGCGGTTCAGCCCCGCCTGCACCGCGCTCGCGAGCACCCGGGCGGCGACACCGACGAGCAGCAGCCCTCCCGTCATCTGCACCATCGTGAGCACCCGCCCCGTCTGGGAGCGTGCCGTGATGTCGCCGAAGCCGACGGTGGCGAAGGTGGTCAGAGTGAAGTACAGCGAGTCCGTCCTGTTCAGCGGCTCGCTGAACGAGCCGGGCGCGGAGCGGTCCAGCAGGTAGTAGGAGCCGGCGAAGAGGACCAGGAAGAGCACCACCGTCGCGGCCAGGCCCTCGACGGCTCTCAGACGCGGATGAGGGGAACGCGTGATGGCCCGCACTTCCCAGCAGAACACCAAAAGGACCGCGAACAGGCCGCACACCAGAAGCACCGACGTACCGGCCGTGAGCCGCTCGTCCATGGGCAGCAGATAGTAGGCCGTGACAAGCCCGACGGCGACGAACACAGCACGCGCCACAGCTACCACCGCTGCGCCTCTGCGAGAACGGAGCCCGCCACGCGGGGGCGGTCCTGACGAGGTGCGGCCCCCGCTGCCTCCTGAGGTCGTATCGCTCATCTCACGTCTCTTCGTCTTGTCCGGGCCCGGTGAGCAGATGTTCCCTGATCCCACCTCACTGCCGCGCCAGCAGTACGGGATCACCCCAGACGGGTGACGGCGGCCCCCGCTGCCGGCCCTGACCCTGGAATGAACACGTACTCGTTCTCCGGCTCACCGGCCGTCCGCGTCGGACGGTCCAGCGGCGACCGGCCAGTCCACGAGGAAGCGCCACGACCGTGCCCGTGATGCGGCGGAACCCAGCGGCCGGAGAGGCAAGTCCGGCAGGGCGGTTCCCGGAGCCACGGACGACCCCGCGCACGTCCTCACCCGGCTCGACCGACCCTGGACCTGGCTCATGGGATGGGCCATCGCCACGCTGGTCCCCCGCCCGGGAGGCACACGAAAGGCTGCCCGGGCTACTGCTGGCCGGGGTGTCGTGGCTGCTCAACCCGCTGCAGACCATCGCCGCGCTGTCGCCGATCGTCGGCATGGTCTGGCTGGTGTCCGGCATCCTCACCCTCCACGCCGCCCTGGCCGCCGAGAGCCTGTGCACCGCTGCCTCGTCATGGTGGCGGTACTGGTGGTCGACGCCTGCATCGTCGTCGTCACGCAGCCGCGCGAGTCACGGCGACCACCGGTCCGGCCCTGCACCGAAGCGGTGTGGACACCGGGGCCACGGGACGTCTGCCGGCGCAGCGCCGGACGTGGGCCACCGGCACCGTCGTCGCGGCGGGGAACGTTGCCCCCTGTTGTTCTGGAACCACCCCACGGTCACCACCGCGGCGCTCGTCCTCGGGATCACCTCGGCCACCCTGGTCGTCCTGAGGCAGCCGCCGCACCGGCACCTCCGTCCACGCACAGCCTCATGAACGACCGCAGTGGCGCCGGGCAGAAGCAGCGGCCGGCCCGGCGGCCAACTCACCCGTGCCGGGTGATGCCGGGCGCTGATCCCCATGACCACCCTGAGGTCAGTACGCAACGACGGCCGGGTACGCCCGGGACGGAGGACGGACATGAACGCGCAGACCTACCTGGCGTACGACTACCCACTGCTGAACGTGTTCTGGACCATGCTTCTGGTCTTCCTGTGGATCATGTGGTTCGTCCTGCTCTTCCGGATCATCGGGGACATCTTCCGCGACGACCGGATGAGCGGCTGGGCCAAGACCGGCTGGCTGGTGTTCTGCATCCTCCTGCCCTTCCTCGGCGTATTCGTCTACGTCATCGCACGGGGGAAGAACATGGGTCAACGGGAGACGGCGCAGGCCCATGCCCGTCAGGAGGAGTTCAACGCCTACATCAGGAAGACCGCGAGCGGTGGAGAGCGCACCAGCGTCGACGAACTGGCCCGGCTCTCCGAAATCCGCGAACAGGGTGCCATCACGGACGAGGAGTTCCGCAGGGCGAAGGAGCTGGTCCTGAGCGGCCACGGGCCGGCGCAACACGCGGGCCACGCCCCCACCGCCTCCAGTCCTTCCGCCCGCTGACCATCCGCACGTCACGAATCGAGGCGCACGATGACCGCCACACACACCCGGACGACGCCCTCGCCGAGGCAGGCGTGGGCGACCGGCCTGACCGTCTTCGCCGCCGTCATGCTCCTGCTCGTCGGCCTCCTCGACATCCTCCGGGGCATCATGGCCATCGCCAAGGACGACGTCTTCGTCACCACGCCCGACTACGTCTTCCAGTTCGACCTCACCAGCTGGGGCTGGATCCACCTCGTCCTGGGCGTACTCGCCGTGATCGTCAGCGCCGGGCTGCTCAAGGTCGCGACGTGGGCGCGCGTGTCCGGTGTGGTCATCGCCGCACTCGTGATCCTCGCCAACTTCCTCTCCATCCCGTACTACCCACTGTGGTCCGTCGTGGTGATCACCATGTCGGGCTTCATCATCTGGGCCCTGAGCGTGATCAAGCCCGGTGGCAACCTCTACGACCTCTCCGGGGAACGCACCCCGGACTAGACGTGTGCGACAGAGCGAAAGAGCGACACGTGGATGCGCGAAGCACGGACACGAGCCGGCAGCGCGGGAGCAGCGTACTGCCCGCGGCCGAGGGCGGCACCGCTCTCGGCCGCATCTCCCTGCTGGCTCTGCCGACCTGCATCCTGGTGCCGCTCGTCGCCGCCGGGATATACGTGGAGCTTCCACGTCCTCCGGACACCTCCACCGTCCATGACCTCACCCGTGCGCTCACCGACCAGCTCCGCCCCGGGACGTGACCGTCAGTTTCGGCGCCCGCCGGCAAGCCTCCGTCGAGTACCACAGCCACGGTCGGGGCGGACCCGTGACGGGCTAGGCCGTGTTTGGGAAGTAGCTCGTCGTATGCGGAGCGAGCCTTCGCTCTCATCGTGCGATGGACTCCTGAAGAGAGGATCATGGATGGGTTCTGAGTAGCTCGATCAAGCGAGGAGCCGTCCCATGGCACATCCCACCCAGTCCCTTTCGCGAGCTCTCGTACTCGGCGGGGGAGGTGTGACAGGCATCGCCTGGGAAGTCGGCGTCCTTGCAGGACTCAGCTCCCGGGGCATCGACTGGAGCAGAGCCGCCTCGGTGATCGGAACCTCGGCGGGTTCGTTCGTTGGAACCGCCATCGCCAGCGGCTACGACTTGGAGCGCCTCTTCGCCTCCCAGCTGGTCCCGGACGAGAACGAGGTGGACGTCAAGGCGTCAGAGGCCACGATGGCCGCCTGGTGGGCGGCCCTCGCCGAGGGCGGCGACGATCCGCGCAAGGTCGGCGCGGCGATGGGACGCATCTCCAAGGCGAACCCCGAGCCCGTGTCCTCAGCCACCCGACGGCAAGTCGTCACCTCACGTCTGGTCACCACCAACTGGCCCGCCAGCTTGAAGGTCACCGCGATCGACGCCGATACGGGGGAGCTGCATCTGTTCGACGAGCACGCGGGCGTCTCGCTGACCGACGCTGTTTCCGCCAGCGGTGCGGTCCCCGGCGTCTGGCCTCTCGAACACTTCTTGGGCCGTGCCTGGGTGGACGGCGGTATGGTCTCCACCACTAACGCACGCCTGGCCGCCGGCCACGACAAGATCGTCATCCTGGCGCCGATGCCGGACGGCTACGGACAGATTCCCGGTGCTGCCGCGGATGCCGAAGCCTTGGCCAAGCAGGCCGAGGTATGTCTCATCGCGCCGGACGAACAGAGCGTCGAATCCATCGGCCCCAACCCCTACGATCCCCAGCGCCGCAAGGCCGCAGCACAAGCCGGCCGAGCCCAGGCCGAGTCCCTGGCCGACAAGGTCGCGCTGCTGTGGTGAGAAGCCGCGCCACCCGCAGAGGGAACGGCTATAGCCACTCGCCGATCGCGGCGATCAGGACGGTGGCTTCGAAGCGGACCGCGAGTTTGTCGAACCGAGTGGCGACCGCCCGGTTGCGGTCGGGTAGCCGGGTCATGTTGCCACGACCCGGCCCCCTCAGAACCGGGCATGCCTGTTTCCAAGCACCACGGCTCAAGCAAGCCCAAAGGCTTCACA
>JODU01000040.1 GCA_000720845.1 Kitasatospora aureofaciens
GCACACGCGACCGCAGGTGGGCCGCACCAGCCGGTGAGACACACACAGCCCCAGGCGGACCGCACCAGCCGGTCAAGCACACGCGACCCCGGACGGACCGCACCAGCCGGTGAGGCACAGGCGGCCCCGGGTGGGCAAAGGGGAGGCGGAGGGGCGTCGGCGTTGCCGGGAGCGTTGACGGGGCGGGACTCCGGATGCTCGTTCTCTTCGCTCGCGGTGTCTCGGCTTCGGCGCCTTCGCGTGCTGCGCCTACTTCTGGCGGCGCTTCTTCGACGGGTTGCCCGAGCGGCGGGTGGTGCGCTTCTCGAACTCCTCTCGGGCCTTCTCGTACTCCTCGCGGTGCAGCTTCTCGCCCGGTGCCTCGGTGAAGGTGCGGAAGAAGTAGGCGAGCAGGGAGCCGACGAAGCCGATGGCGAGCAGGCCACGCATGGAGGCCTGGCGGTCGGGGTCGGGGCGGCTGGTGAAGCCGGACCAGGTGTGGCGGAAGGCCAGGGCGCTGCAGATCGCGAACATCACGATCATCAGCGGCGAGACGAAGCTGCCGATGTCGGCGATCTGGAGGCCCTGGTATGCGATGCGGAGCACGAAGCAGGCGGCGGCCGCCACGGCGAGGGAGCCCACGGCGAGGCCCGCCCGGCGGGCGGTGTAGCCGTGGTCGTGGTCCACCCAGGTCGTGCCGTAGAACCGGAGGGGTTCGGGGCGGGGGCCCGCGGGGGTGTCCGGGATGCCGTTCTTGCCGTTCGCTGCGCTCACGGGTCGATTATGGCGCCGGGGCGGCGCGGGCCCCGGGCGGGCCCGGCACAACCGGACGAGGCTCGCGGGGCGTGCGGTCAGCCGCCCTGGCCGGCGCTGCCGAGCGGGCCGACCCGCACCGGCGAGCCGGAGCCGTCCGTGGCGGGCAGGGTGGCACCGCCCGGCCAGTCGAGGGTGACCGACTTGGTCTCGTCCGGCGGGGTCACCACGAGGCCCGTGATGCGGACGCCGGAGCCGCCCGTGTCGTTGATCGGGTAGGTGATGCCGAAGGTCACCGTCTCCCCGTCCGCGAGGACGATCGAGGGGGCCGGCTCCCCCGTGCGCTCGGCCGACAGGGTGCCGGCGTTCGTCTTCAGGTCGACGCCCGCGTAGCCCGCGAGTGAGCAGTCCCGGCCGCCGCCGTTCTTCAGGTCCACCGCGACCGTGCCGTCGGTGTCGCCGTCGATGGTGGCGTCGATCGCCGTGATCTCCAGCTCGTCGGTGCGGCACTTGGCGGCCTTGCCGTTGTCGTCGGCACCGCCGGTGCCCCCGGTGCCGCCCGACGCGCCGGTGCCGCCGGTCCCGTTGGGGGTCTTGCCCGCGGAGTCCGTCCCGCCCCCCTGGTCCGAGCCGGCCGGTCCCGAGCCGCCGGTCGACGAGGACGCGGTGGAGGCGGCCGGCGGGGCGGCGCTCTGGTCCGTGCCGCCGTCATCGTTCTGGCAGGCCGTGAGCGAGAGACCGGCGGCGAGGGCCATGGCGGCGAGGGTCAGCTTGCGAACGCGCATCGTTGTCTACCTCAGAGTCGGTTGGCGTGCCGGGCCGCCCGTACCGATCGGTGCGAGCGGGCGCTTCTGATCACCTAGAGCCACTCGGCCCGGCACGCCGTTCCTCTCGGCAACCTCCTAATACGTCCCTAAGACAGCCCTGTTACAAGGTCAGCAGCGCGGGGCCACGTAACCGTCGCTGCCGGTGCGGATGTAGGTGTCGGAGACGTACTGGCCGCTGCCGATGTTGTCCCAGATGTTCGAGGTGCCGTAGGGGCCGGAGACCCACTGCCCCGTGCGCTGGCAGTTGATCGTGACCCTGGCGCCCTCGGGCAGGACCCGCACCACGGAGTAGTTGGTGCCCGGTCCGCTGCGGACCTTCAGGCGGTAGCCCGGCGCGACCGGGTAGGAGGCCGTGGCCGCCGCCGTGACGACTCCCTCGGCCTGCCCCGCCGCTCCCTCTTCGCCGCCGCCGGTGTTCTGGACCTGCTCGACAGACATGGACGAACTCCCCCCGTTGAACCCCACGTCTTTCGCGGGGCACCGTTGATTCCCCAAGAACAAGCCATGAAACACCAGTTCGCAAGCCGCACACGCGGGTCGGCAGGCCGCCTCTGTCCCCCGCGCCCCATCGACTAGGCTCCGAGCAGCGCTCGCGCGAACGAACAGCACGGGGGTGGTTCCATGGCGCCGCAGCGGGATGCCGGAGCGGACGCGGAAGCGGAACTTCCGGAGTACGCCGGCCACTACCGGCTGGAGTCCCGCCTCGGCTCGGGCGGCATGGGAGTCGTACACCTCGCCCGCAGCACCTCGGGGATGCGCGTCGCGGTCAAGGTCGTGCACGCCACGTATGCCAGGGACCCCGAGTTCAGGGGGCGTTTCCGGCAGGAGGTGGCCGCGGCCCGGCGGGTGAGCGGGGCCTTCACGGCGCCGGTCGTGGACGCCGACCCGGAGGCCGGGCGGCCCTGGATGGCCACGCTGTACATCCCCGGTCCCACCCTCTCGGAGCACGTGAAGCGGAACGGGCCGATGGACGAGCCCCAGCTGCGCCGGCTGATGGCCGGGCTCGCCGAGGCGCTACGCGACATCCACCGGGTCGGTGTCGTGCACCGGGATCTGAAACCGAGCAACGTCCTGCTCGCCGAGGACGGCCCGAAGGTCATCGACTTCGGCATCTCCCGGCCGAAGGACAGCGAACTGCGCACCGAGACGGGGAAGTTGATCGGCACCCCGCCGTACATGGCGCCCGAGCAGTTCCGGCGGCCCCGGGAGGTGGGGCCCGCGGCCGACGTCTTCACCCTCGGTTCGCTGATGGTGCACGCGGCGACCGGCCGGGGGCCCTTCGACTCCGACAGCCCGTACGTCGTCGCCTACCAGGTCGTGCACGACGAGCCCGAGCTGACCGGCGTACCGGACTCGCTCGCGCCGCTGGTGCTGCGGTGTCTCGCCAAGGAGCCCGAGGACCGGCCGACGCCGGACGAGTTGATGCGGGAGCTGCGGTCGGTCGCGGCGGCCTACGACACCCAGGTGTTCATACCGGCACCGCGGACGGAACGGACCGGGGCCCCGGAGGAGACCGGTGCGGAACCCGCCCAGCGGGCCGCCGCCGAGCCGTCCGTACGGTCCGGGGGGTCCGAGCGGTCCGGGCGGCTCGTGCGACGGCTGGGGAAACGGTCGGCACTCGTCGCCGGGGCGTTGTGCCTCGCCGTGATCGGGGGCGTCGTGGCCGTGCAGGCGTTCGGCGGTGCCGAGCCCGCGCGCACGCCCACGGCGCAGAGCGCGTCGGGCGGGTTCGGGGCGTGGGAGGCGGTGCCCGCGGCGCAGGGCGGCGGGATGCCGCAGTGCTCGTACGCGGCGCGGCGGCTGTTGTGCGCGCGGCCCGGTCTGGTCTTCGCCCTCGACCCGGCCGACGGGAGCACGCTGTGGCGGCACCCCGTCGAGGAGGCCGTGCGGGGCGAACCGCCGGTCGTGTCGGGCGGGCTCGTGCAGCCCGAGGTCGGCCTGCTGGGTCCGCTGGAGGCGCTCGACCCCGCCACGGGTGAGCCGAAGTGGCAGCAGGACATGCCCGCGTACGACGGACTGCGCACCGTCGGCGACATGCTGCTGCTCACCCGCGCCGACGGGATGGTCACCGGCGTGGACGGCGCCTCGGGACGGACCCGGTGGACGCACCGGATCCCCGGGCAGGCGGTGCCCTACTTCACCTCGTTCGCCGGGGAGCGGCACCCGGCGGCGTACGCGACGAGCCAGAGCGCGGACGGGAAGCGGACCCGGGTCACCGCGGTGGACCCGGCGAGCGGGGACGTGCGCTGGGACGCGGAGCTGGCGGGGACGCTGACGCCCGTGGGGGCCGCGGACGGCGCCGTCTTCCTCGTCGCCGAGGGCGCGACCTACGGCGACGTCAGGACCGTGGTCCGCTACACGCCCGCCACCGGGGCGACCCGGCGGGTGACGCTGCCGATCCCGGTCGAGCAGGCGTCGGCGTCGGCGGGCGTGCGCGGGGACACCGTGTACCTCATGGGCGCGGGCGGTTCGCTGGTCGCCGTGGACATGGCGGCGGGGAAGCAGGCGTGGCGGCTGGAGACGGGCGTGAGCCGGGGCTCGGCGCCGGTCTCCGACGGGCGGCACGTGTACGTCACCGCGCCCGACGGGCGGCTCCTAGGCGTCGACGCGCGCGAGGGCAGACTCCTCGGGCAGACCCGGCCGCGGCTCGGCTCCGACTCCGACAAAGTGCCCGCGTCCCTTCCGGCCCCGCTGCTCGCGGGCGGGCACGTGTACGCCGGCGCGCCCGACGGGACGGTGTTCGGGGTGGCGGGGCGGGACCCGGGGGCCTGGTAGGCCGTCGCCCGGGTCCCCCGGCGGGTGTCAGCCCAGCTTGCTGACGTCGCGCACGGCGCCCCTGTCGGCGCTGGTGGCCATCGCGGCGTACGCCTTCAGGGCCGCGGAGACCTTGCGGTCGCGGTTCTTCGGGGCGTACACGCCGTTCAGGGCCTGCTCGCGGCGGGTCAGCTCGGCGTCGTCCACGAGCAGCTCGATGGAGCGGTTCGGGATGTCGATGCGGATGCGGTCGCCGTCCTCGACCAGGGCGATCGTGCCGCCGGCCGCCGCCTCCGGCGAGGCGTGGCCGATGGACAGGCCCGAGGTGCCGCCGGAGAAGCGGCCGTCGGTGACCAGGGCGCAGGCCTTGCCCAGGCCGCGGCCCTTCAGGTACGAGGTCGGGTAGAGCATCTCCTGCATGCCGGGGCCGCCCTTGGGGCCCTCGTAGCGGATGACGACGACGTCGCCCTCCTTGACCTGCTGGGTGAGGATCTTCTGGACGGCCTCCTCCTGCGACTCGCAGACGACGGCCGGGCCCTCGAAGGTCCAGATCGACTCGTCGACGCCGGCCGTCTTGACCACGCAGCCGTCCACGGCGAGGTTGCCGCGCAGGACCGCGAGGCCGCCGTCCTTGGAGTAGGCGTGCTCGACGGAGCGGATGCAGCCGCCCTCGGCGTCCTCGTCCAGGGAGTCCCAGCGCTCGGACTGGGAGAATGCCTCGGCGGAGCGGACGCAGCCGGGGGCCGCGTGCCACAGCTCGACCGCCTCCGGGGAGGGGGAGCCGCCGCGGATGTCCCAGGTCTTCAGCCAGTCGGAGAGCGACGGGCTGTGGACGGAGTGCACGTCCTCGTTGAGCAGGCCCCCGCGGTGCAGCTCGCCGAGGAGGGCGGGGATGCCGCCCGCGCGGTGCACGTCCTCCATGTAGTACGTGCGGTCCTTGGCGACGTTCGGCGCGACCTTGGCGAGGCACGGGACGCGGCGCGAGAGGGCGTCCATCTCGGTGAGGCCGTAGGGGACCTCCGCCTCCTGGGCGGCGGCCAGCAGGTGCAGGATCGTGTTGGTGGAGCCGCCCATCGCGATGTCGAGCGCCATGGCGTTCTCGAAGGCCGCGGGGGTGGCGATGTTGCGGGGCAGGACCGAGTCGTCGTCCTGCTCGTAGTAGCGGCGGGTCAGGTCCAGGACCGTGCGGGCGGCGTTCTCGTAGAGCGCCTTGCGGGCGGTGTGGGTGGCCAGGACCGAGCCGTTGCCGGGGAGGGAGAGGCCGATGGCCTCGGTGAGGCAGTTCATCGAGTTGGCGGTGAACATGCCGGAACAGGAGCCGCAGGTGGGGCAGGCGTTCTCCTCGATGCGGAGGATGTCGGCGTCGGAGATCTTCTCGTTGACCGCCTCCGACATCGCGTCGACCAGGTCGAGGGTGCGGACCGTGCCGTCGACCAGGGTGGCGCGGCCGGACTCCATCGGGCCGCCGGAGACGAAGACCGTCGGGATGTTCAGGCGGAGCGCCGCGTTGAGCATGCCCGGGGTGATCTTGTCGCAGTTGGAGATGCAGATCAGGGCGTCGGCGCAGTGCGCCTCGACCATGTACTCCACGCTGTCCGCGATCAGGTCGCGGGAGGGGAGGCTGTAGAGCATGCCGCCGTGGCCCATGGCGATGCCGTCGTCCACGGCGATCGTGTTGAACTCGCGCGGGATGCCGCCGGCCGCGACGACCGCCTCGCTGACGATCCGGCCGACCGGCGCCAGGTGCGTGTGGCCCGGCACGAACTCCGTGAAGCTGTTGGCGACGGCGATGATCGGCTTCCGCCCGATGTCCGCGCCGGGTACACCGGAGGCACGCATAAGGGCGCGGGCGCCCGCCATGTTGCGGCCGTGGGTGACTGTGCGGGACCTCAGTTCGGGCATCGTCGCTCGCTCCTTCGGAGAGTTATGACTGTCGTCGAGCGTACGCCGGTCATCCAGGGGTCGGGACGGGGTGTCCGGAATGCGGGACGCCTGTCTCGTCGTACGCCGTGGGCACGTGCTTTCAGGGGCCGGTGAGGTGCCCCTGTACGACCGGTGCCACGCGGGCGATGATCTGCTCCGCGTCCGCGGAGGCCAGCGGCTCCACCTTGATCACGTAGCGGAGCATCGCGCAGCCCACCAGCTGTGCCGCCGCCAGCTCGACGCGCAGCTCCGCGTCCGGCAGGCCCATCTGGGCGGCGACACGACGCAGCAGCTGGGCGGAGATGAGCCGGCGGAAGACGGCCGCGGCGGTCTCGTTGTTCACGGCGGAGCGGACGATGGCCAGCAGCGGGGTCCGGCTGGCCGGGTTCTCCCAGAGGCCGAGGATGAAGCGGGTGAGCCGCTCGCCGACCTCGTCGAGAGGGCCGTCGCCGATCGCTTCGGGGGCCTTCAGGGCGGGCGCGAAGGCGACCTCGATGGCCGCCTCGAAGACCTGCTCCTTGGTGCCGAAGTAGTGGTGGACCAGCGCGGGGTCCACGCCCGCGGCCTTGGCGATGCCGCGCACGGAGGTCTTGTCGTAACCGCGCTCGGAGAACTCCTCGCGGGCCGTGGTGAGGATGCGGTCGCGGGTGTCGGCGGACTCCGTACGGGGCGGGCGGCCGCGGCGCCGGGTGGCCCCGGCGGCGTCGTCGCTCACCGGCGGTCCGTCCTCGTCGCCGGGCCCCCCGGTACCGGGGACGCCGACTGCGCCAGGTGCAGACGGGTGAAGGCCAGCGCCTCGGCGAGATCGGCCTCGCGTTCGGCGCCGGACATCGCGCGCCTGGTGTTGACCTCGATGACGACGTGGCCGTCGAAGCCGGTGTGCGCGAGGTGCTCCAGCACTTCGGCGCAGGGCTGGTTGCCGCGGCCGGGGACGAGGTGCTCGTCCTTGGCGGAGCCACGGCCGTCGGCCAGGTGGACGTGGCCGAGGCGGTCGCTCATGCGGTCGAGCATGTCGAGGGCGTCGGTGCGGGAGGTGGCGGCGTGGCTGAGGTCGATCGTGAAGTGCCGGTAGTCGTCCTTCGTCACGTCCCAGTCGGGGGCGTACGCCTGCATCTCGCGGTCGCGGTAGCGCCAGGGGTACATGTTCTCCACGGCGAAGCGGACGTCCGTCTCGTCGGCCATCCGCCAGATGCCGTCGACGAAGTCCCGCGCGTACTGGCGCTGCCAGCGGAACGGGGGGTGGACCACCACGGTGCTCGCGCCGAGCTTCTCGGCGGCGGCGCGGGCGCGCTGGAGCTTGACCCAGGGGTCGGTGGACCAGACGCGCTGGGTGATGAGCAGGCACGGTGCGTGCACGGCGAGTATCGGCATGCGGTGGTAGTCGCTGAGCCTGCGCAGCGCCTCGATGTCCTGGCTGACCGGGTCCGTCCAGACCATCACCTCCACGCCGTCGTAACCGAGGCGCGCGGCGATCTCGAAGGCCGTCGCCGTCGACTCCGGATAGACGGAAGCCGTCGACAGGGCGACCTTCGTGTCAGGGATGCGGACGTCGTCCCTTGGTTTTGCCACGGGGGTCAGGGTACGGGGTGCGGGTCGAGGGCTGCGGGGGGCCTGATCGATGTTGTGGTGCGTGCCATAGGGGTGAGTGCCATGGGTGGGGGCCTTGGGGGTGGGGGTGCGTGGGGGATGGAGGTGCGTGGGGGTGGAGGTGCATGGGGGGTGGGGGTGCGGGTGGGTGTCGTTACTGGCCCATGTGGTCCAGGCGACGCAGGATCACGCCCTCTCTGAGTGCCCACGGGCAGATTTCCAGGTTCTCCACGCGGAAGAGGTCCATCGCGGCCTCGGCCACCAGGGCGCCGGCCACGAGCTGGTGCGCCCTGCCCTCGGAGACGCCGGGGAGTTCGGCGCGCTCGCTGGCGGTCATGGCGGCCAGGCGGGGCACCCAGGCCTCCAGCGAGGCACGCTTCAGCTCGCGCTGGACGTAGAGGCCCTCGGCGGAGCGGGCGGCGCCGGTGATGCGGGCCAGCTGCCGGAAGGTCTTCGAGGTGGCGACCACGTGGTCGGGGGCGCCGAGGCGGCTGAACTCGCCGACGGTCCGGGCGATCTCCGTACGGACGTGGCGGCGCAGCGCCCTGACGTCGTCCGGGTGGGGCGGGTCGTCGGGCAGCCGGGCCGCGGTCAGCCGGCCCGCGCCGAGCGGCAGCGACACGGCGGCGTCCGGTTCCTCGTCGATGCCGTAGGCGATCTCCAGGGAGCCGCCGCCGATGTCGAGGACCAGCAGCCTGCCCGCGGACCAGCCGAACCAGCGGCGGGCGGCGAGGAAGGTGAGCCGGGCTTCCTCGGCGCCGCTGAGGACGGTCAGCTCGACGCCGGTCTCGGCGCGCACGCGCGCGAGGACGTCGTCGGCGTTGCTCGCCTCGCGCACGGCCGAGGTGGCGAACGGCAGCAGGTCCTCGACGCCCTTGTCCTCGGCGGCCTGGAGCGCCTCCCGGACCACCGCGGCCAGCCGGTCGACGCCGTCGGGGCCGATCGCACCGTCCTCGTCGAGGAGCTGGGCGAGGCGCAGTTCCACCTTGTGCGAGTGGGCGGGCAGCGGGCGGGCGCCCGGGTGCGCGTCCACCACCAGCAGATGCACCGTGTTCGAACCCACGTCGAGGACACCGAGTCTCATGTACGGAACGCTACTGCCGGCGATGCCCGCGGTGGTGCCGTCCTTGGTGCCGTCTTCGCGCTCGGGCGACTTACCCTGGAGCCGTGCCAAAGACGAAAAAGGCGAAGGACGAAAAGTCGGCCAAGAAGGATAAAAAGGGCGTACTGGGCGAAGCGGCGGGCGACGAGAAGGGGCTCGACTTCGCGCGCGCGTGGGTGGAGTTTCCGGATCCGGCGGACGACGAGCAGGTCTTCCGCTGCGATCTGACATGGCTGACCTCCCGTTGGAACTGCATCTTCGGCAGCGGCTGCCAGGGCATCCAGGCGGGCCGCGCGGACGACGGGTGCTGCTCGCTGGGCGCGCACTTCTCCGACGAGGACGACGAGAAGCGGGTCGCCGGGCACGTGGCGAGGCTCACGCCGGACATCTGGCAGCACCACGCCGAGGGCACGCGGAACGGCTGGACCTCCGAGGACGACGAGGGCTCCCGGCAGACCCGGCCCTTCCAGGGCTCGTGCATCTTCCAGAACCGGCCGGGGTTCTCCGGGGGCGCGGGCTGCTCGCTGCACATCCTGGCGCTGAAGGAGGGCCGGGAGCCGCTGGAGACGAAGCCGGACGTGTGCTGGCAGCTGCCGGTCCGGCGGACGTACGAGTGGATCGACCGGCCCGACGACACGCGCGTGCTGCAGGTGTCCATCGGTGAGTACGACCGTCGGGGGTGGGGTCCGGGCGGCCACGACCTGCACTGGTGGTGCACCTCGGCGACCTCGGCGCACGGCGCGGGTGACCCGGTGTACGTGTCCTACCGGCCGGAGCTGATCGAGCTGATGGGCAAGGCGGGGTACGACCGGCTGGCCGAGCTGTGCGAGGAGCGGCTGGCCTCGCAGCTGCCGTTGCTGGCGCCGCATCCGGCCGACCCCGCTCGCTGAGACCGGTGCCCGGGCACGTGCCGCCCCGGGCACCGCGCCGGTCCTACGGGCCGGACGGGCTCGGGGTGCCGCTGTCACCGTCGCTCGGCGGGGGTGACGAGCCGTCCGTGCCACCGGTCGGGGACGGCTCCCCGGTCGTCGGCTCCGGGTCGGGCGACGTCGGCGGCGGGTCGTCGGTGGGCGTCGGGTCCGGATCGGTGGGCTGCGAGGTGGGCGGGTCCGGGTTCTGGCCCGGGTGGGACGGGGACGACGTGTCGTCGGGCGGGCTCGGGCGGGTCCCGACCGGGCGGGACGGGGCGGGTGCGGGGCCGTACCCCTCGATGGCCACGACGGCTCCGGCGGGCGACACGGTCACCCGTGCGCGCCAGTGGCCGGACGGCTCGCGCAGGTGGTCGACGTACACCCTGACCGTCACGGCATCGCCGGGGCGCAGGGTGCCCGAGGACTGGCTCAGGTAGAGCCAGGAGGCGCCGACGGACATGGACCAGCGCACCGGGGTGTCGCCGGTCGCGGTCAGGGTGACCAGCGTGGTGTCGCCGTCGTGGCCTGCCGTCACGCCGAGGTGGCCGGCGCCCTTCGCGGCGGCGCCGGAGACTCCGACGACCTCCACGGAGACGTCGGCCTCGCCGTTCTTGCCGAAGCCGGTGCCCGGGGTGGTGCTCGCGTTGCCGGCGTTCTCGTACCCGTAGCCGCCGCCCGCCGACTCGCCCTCCAGACCGTCCGGGTTCTGCGCCTCGCTGGCGCTGGCCGAGCGGCCCTCCTCACCCTCGACGACGGGGGTGCCCCGGTAGGCCGCCCACAGGGCGAGCACTGGGGCCGCCACGACGGTGGCGACGACGGTGGTGGTGACGGCGCGGGCGCGCATACGGTCGCGCCGGGCCGCGCGGTCCTTGGGGTCCATCGGGAAGCCGCGCCGGTCGAAGCGGGGGGCGCTGCCGCGCGCGCGGGAGGTGTGGGCCGGGGTTCTGTGGAGCGCGGCGCGGGGGGCCTCCAGGACGGGCAGCTCGGCGGGGGTGACGCTGGTGCCGGGCCAGCGGCCTGGGACCGCGCGCTCGGCGGTCCGGCGGCAGCGGGGGCAGTCGTCGACGTGCCGGACCAGCTCACGGCGCAGGGCGCTGCTCAGGACGTAGCGGTTGTCGCCGGTGAGGCGGGCGACGCCGGAGCAGGTACCGGTCTCCACCACGGCCAGGGCGGCGCGGGTGCGTTCCACCTCGCAGGCGGCCGAGGCGAGCAGTTCGCGGGTGGTGGGGAGGTCCATGCCTAGGACGGCGGCGACCTCTCGGGGGGCGAGGTGGTGGCGCACGGCGAGTTCGAGGGCCTCGCGCTGCTCGGGGGTGGTGCCGGCGGCCTCCGGCCAGGCCAGGAGGGCGAGTTCGCTGCGGTGTCGCTGGTCGGTCTCGTCGTGGACGGGGGTGGGGGTGGGGGTTTCGGGGGTGGTGCTGGTGCTGATGGTGGGGGTGGCGGGCGGCCTGGGGCGGCCTGCGGCGTGGCTGCTCGGACGTTTCTGCTTGGCCTCGGCCAGCTTGCGCAGACAGGACCAGCGGGCCAGGGCGTAGAGCCAGGCCCTTCGGTCGGCCGCGGAACCGGGGGCGCGGTGGCCGCGGCGCTCGGCGAGCGCGAGGACGTCGCCCAGGGCGGCGGTCGCGGCGTCGTGGTCGCAGAGCACGGACAGGCAGTACGTGAACAGGCCGTCCAGATACGCGTCGTACGCGGCGTATCGCGCGGGCGGACGCTGCGCCGGCGGCTGCGCCAGCGCCCTCGCCGCGGCGCGGTCACGCGCTTCCCGGTGCGCCCGGTGTGCGCCGGTCGTGCGGGTCGTGGTTTCCGGACTGCTCCTCATCACTCGGCGACCGTAGGGGGCTATGGGTGGCGCGAACTGGCGCGTTGGGCACTTTTAATCCGTACGGGTGAAACGATCCCTCATAAGGGGACAGGAAGCTGTTCTTCCGTGGCCGGGAGGGGGTGGAGGTCGTCCGTTCGGGGTGCCTGCGGCTCCTGTGCGGCTCCGGTGGGGGGTGCCTGCGGCGCCTGTGCGGGTTCGGTGGGGGTTCGCGGTGCGCGGTGCGTTGTGGGTGGGTCGGGGCCGTGCCGGGGGGTGTCCGTCCTCGGAACGGCGCGGAATCGGTCGGCCACAGAACTCCCCCGGCGTTGACGCGCCAACCGCTGCGGGCGGACACCCCCCGACACGACCCCTTCTCGCCGTACGCGACTGCGGCCCGCCAACGCCGCCCTGCCCCGGCCCGCCCCGGGCACCTTGCTACGCCGGGCCGCGCGACCCACTCCCGCGCCCACATCCGCGCCGGACGACCGTCGAATGGACCGCTGGGGGTGGTGTCAGTGGGGGCGGTTACGGTTCGTGCATGGCTGCCCGTACGAAGTCCGCCAAGGAACGGCCGTCCTACCGCTGCACCGAGTGCGGCTGGCAGACGGCCAAGTGGCTCGGCCGCTGCCCCGAATGCCAGGCATGGGGCACGGTCGAGGAGTACGGTGCGCCCGCCGTGCGTACGACCGCCCCGGGGCGCGTGACCACCTCCGCGGTGCCGATCGGGCAGGTCGACGGCCGGCAGGCGACCGCTCGCTCCACCGGTGTGCCCGAGCTGGACCGGGTGCTCGGGGGCGGGCTGGTGCCCGGGGCCGTGGTGCTGGTCGCCGGTGAGCCCGGGGTCGGCAAGTCCACGCTGCTGCTGGACGTGGCGGCCAAGGCGGCGAGCGAGGACCACCGGACGCTCTATGTCACCGGTGAGGAGTCGGCCAGCCAGGTGCGGCTGCGGGCCGACCGGATCCACGCCATCGACGACCATCTGTATCTCACCGCCGAGACGGACCTCGCGGCGGTGCTCGGGCACCTGGACGCCGTCAAGCCGTCGCTGCTCATCCTGGACTCCGTGCAGACCGTCGCCTCCCCCGAGATCGACGGTGCTCCGGGCGGCATGGCGCAGGTGCGGGAGGTGGCCGGGGCGCTGATCCGCGCCTCCAAGGAGCGCGGCATGTCCACGCTGCTCGTGGGCCATGTCACCAAGGACGGGGCCATCGCGGGGCCCCGGCTGCTGGAGCACCTCGTGGACGTCGTGCTGCATTTCGAGGGCGACCGGCATGCGCGGCTGAGGCTGGTGCGGGGGGTCAAGAACCGGTACGGGACGACGGACGAGGTCGGCTGCTTCGAGCTGCACGACGAGGGGATCACGGGGCTTGCCGATCCCAGCGGACTCTTCCTCACCCGGCGGGCCGAGCCGGTGCCCGGTACCTGTCTGACCGTCACCCTGGAGGGGCGCCGGCCGCTGGTCGCCGAGGTGCAGGCGCTGACCGTGGACTCGCAGATTCCGTCGCCGCGGCGTACGACTTCGGGGCTCGAGACCTCGCGGGTGTCGATGATGCTGGCCGTGCTGGAGCAGCGCGGGCGCATCAGCGCGCTGGGCAAAAGGGACATCTACAGCGCGACGGTGGGTGGGGTGAAGCTCTCCGAGCCGGCCGCCGACCTCGCCATCGCGCTGGCGTTGGCGAGTGCGGCCAGTGACACTCCGCTGCCCAAGAACCTCGTCGCGATCGGCGAAGTCGGCCTCGCCGGAGAGGTGAGACGGGTCACGGGGGTGCAGCGCAGGCTCTCCGAAGCCCACCGGCTGGGCTTCACGCACGCCCTGGTACCGGCCGATCCGGGCAGGGTCCCTGACGGCATGAAGGTCCTGGAAGTCGCGGACATGGGTGACGCCCTGCGGGTGCTTCCGCGCTCGCGTCGGCGAGAGGCCCCACGGGAGGAGGAGGACCGCCGGTAGACTTTGCCCTGGTCTCGCCCGTCCGTACGACCGAGTGTGCGACGCGGGAGCGCCAGAAGAACCTGCGACCGGAGGAGTGCAGTGGCAGCCAACGACCGGGCAGCAGCTCCCGGAAAGTCCGGTGGGAGTGCCGGTGCCGATGGCCTGATGCGCGCCTCACTGAGCGCCGTGGCGCCCGGCACCCCGCTGCGCGACGGCCTGGAGCGGGTCCTGCGCGGCAACACCGGCGGTCTGATCGTGCTGGGTTCCGACAAGACCGTCGAGCAGATGTGCACGGGCGGTTTCGTGCTGGATGTCGAGTTCACCGCGACCCGGCTGCGGGAGCTGTGCAAGCTCGACGGCGGCATCGTGCTGTCCTCGGACCTGTCGAAGATCCTGCGGGCGGGGGTGCAGCTCCTTCCGGACCCGACCATTCCCACGGAGGAGACCGGTACGCGGCACCGTACGGCGGACCGGGTCAGCAAGCAGGTCGGGTTCCCCGTCGTGTCGGTCTCGCAGTCGATGCGGCTGATCGCCCTGTACGTGGACGGGCAGCGGCGGGTGCTGGAGGATTCGGCGGCGATCCTGTCGCGGGCCAATCAGGCGCTGGCGACCCTGGAGCGGTACAAGCTGCGGCTCGACGAGGTCGCGGGCACCCTGTCGGCGCTGGAGATCGAGGACCTGGTGACGGTGCGGGACGTCTCGGCGGTCGCGCAGCGGCTCGAGATGGTGCGCCGGATCGCCACCGAGATCGCCGAGTACGTGGTGGAGCTGGGGACGGACGGGCGGCTGCTGGCGCTGCAGTTGGACGAGTTGATCGCCGGTGTGGAGCCGGAGCGCGAGCTGGTGGTGCGGGACTACGTGCCCGAGCCGACCGCGAAGCGGTCGCGGACCGTCGACGAGGCGCTCGCCGAGCTGGACAAGCTCAGCCACGCCGAGCTGCTGGAACTCTCCACGGTGGCGCGCGCCTTGGGATACACCGGGTCGCCCGAGACGCTGGACTCCGCGGTCTCGCCGCGCGGCTTCCGGCTGCTGGCCAAGGTGCCGCGGCTGCCGGGCGCGATCATCGACCGGCTCGTGGAGCACTTCGGCGGTCTGCAGAAGCTGCTCGCCGCCAGTGTCGACGACCTCCAGACCGTGGACGGCGTCGGCGAGGCGCGGGCCCGCAGCGTGCGGGAGGGGCTGTCGCGGCTGGCGGAGTCGTCGATCCTGGAGCGCTACGTCTGACACGCGGCGGGCCCGAGGGAGTGGCCGCGCGTTGCGTCAGTCGTTCTTCAGGACGAAGGACGTCTGGACCTTCTCGAAGCCGGGCGCCTTGGCCTCCACCAGGTAGGTGCCCGCCTTGGCCGAACCCGCCTGCGGCGTAGCGCACTCGGGGGCGCTCGGCTTGCGGTCCCACTTCACGGTGTAGGTGATGCCGCTGCCGGCGGCCACCCGGTAGCGCAGGCTGCCCGCGCCCTCGACGCAGTCGTCGGAGGCCCAGTAGGCGTCGTCGCCGCTGGCCGGAGTGATCGTGAACACCGCGTGCTTCGGGCCGAGATCGACCTTGCAGTCGCTGCCGGAGGTGTTCCGCGCGGTCAGTTCGAAGGCGGGGGTCTGTCCGGGCGAGTAGCTGTTGCGGACGCTGCGCAGACTCAACTTCACCGCACCCGGAGTGCAGTTGGGCAGGGCCGACCCGGTCGGCAGTGTGTCGTCCGCGCCGACGCCGGTCACCGCGCCGCCGCCACCTCCGGCGCTGCCCGATCCCTCGTCGCCACCGCCGGACTCGCCGCCGCCGGACCCGGAACCGTCACCGCCGGAACTCGATCCGGAACCGGAGCCGTTGGAGTCCCCCGACTCGTCGCGTCCACCCGGTGCCTGGCTGATCGCCGGACCCGAACCCGAGGGGCCCGGGGTGATCGAGGGCGCCGGGTTCTTGCCGTTGGCCCCGTCGTCCCGGCCCTTGCCGCCGTCCCCGCCGCCGGAGACCACGATCCACGTGATCAACAGCGCCAACAGGGCGAAAAGAGACAGCAGTACGGCCCTCCTTCGCCAGTAGATGGAGGAGGGAAGCGGCCCGACCGGATTGCGCAGAGATCCCACGGCGCAAACTGTACGAGAGATCGGCGCGTTCACTTGTCCCACCCGCCGTTCGGCCCGCAACTTTTACGGATCATCATTCCGGAGACCGCCCGGGACCCACCCGGTGGCGGTGTTCCCGCGCGGAGGCCCTCCCATGGCAGGATCGGAGGGTCATGACTGCGCCCACGAAGCCCTCGCCAGGCGGACCCCCCGACCCCGCCGCGTCCGGTGTGCCGCTGCACGCCCCCGTCATCGACTGGTTCGACGAGCACGCCCGCGATCTGCCGTGGCGGCGCCCAGAGGCCGGTGCCTGGGGCGTGATGGTCAGTGAGTTCATGCTCCAGCAGACTCCGGTCAGCCGCGTCCAGCCCGTCTACGAGCAGTGGCTGGCCCGCTGGCCGCGCCCCGCCGACCTCGCCGCCGAGGCGCCCGGCGAGGCCGTGCGTGCCTGGGGCCGGCTCGGCTACCCGCGCCGCGCCCTGCGCCTGCACGGCGCCGCCGCGGCCATAACGGAACGGCACGGCGGCGACGTACCCTCCGACCACGCCCAGTTGCTGGCGCTGCCCGGCATCGGCGAGTACACGGCCGCGGCGGTCGCCTCCTTCGCCTACGGCCAGCGGCACGCCGTACTGGACACCAACGTCCGCCGGGTCCTCGCGCGCGCGGTGACCGGCGTGCAGTACCCGCCGAACGCCACCACCGCCGCCGAGCGGAAGCTGGCCCGGGCGCTGCTGCCCGCCGAGGAGGCGAGCGCCGCCCGCTGGGCCGCCGCCTCGATGGAGCTGGGCGCGCTGGTCTGCACGGCGAAGAACGAGTCCTGCCACCGCTGCCCGATCGCGGCCCAGTGCGCCTGGCGGCTGGCCGGCAAGCCCGCCCACGACGGTCCGCCACGACGCGGCCAGACGTACGCGGGCACCGACCGGCAGGTGCGCGGGCGGCTGCTCGCGGTGCTGCGGGACGCGGCCGGGCCGGTGTCGCAGGCGGCCCTCGACCAGGTGTGGCAGGAACCGGTGCAGCGCGCCCGCGCCCTGGACGGTCTGGTGGCCGACGGTCTGGTGGAGCCGCTGGCGGACGGGTTGTACCGGCTGCCGCTGAGCTGACACACGGCAGCTCCCGCGACGCCTTTGTGACGGCACCCATATCGGACCCATCACCCGATGTCGACATCAAGTGGTTCGTTCATTTGCCCGGTTCCTCCTTCCGTTACACAACCGACGGACAGCCGAGGGTTTGCCGCAGGCTGCTTCGCACAGCGCCGTGACAACGCTTCCCTAACTTCGTTTGCGTGCCCAGAGGGCGCGGCACGACAACGGACCACAGGCAGTGGGCCGGCGGTGACCACCGTCGGAGTACGGGGATCGGAAGGCGGTTGACATGGGCGAGGTGCTCGAGTTCGAGGAGTACGTCCGCACCCGGCAGGACGCGCTGCTGCGCAGCGCCAGGCGCCTGGTCCCCGACCCCGTCGACGCCCAGGACCTGCTGCAGACCGCGCTGGCGCGGACGTACGGGCGCTGGGAGACCATCGAGGACAAGCGGCTCGCGGACGCCTACCTGCGCCGGGTGATGATCAACACCCGGACCGAGTGGTGGCGGGCGCGGAAGCTGGAGGAGGTGCCGACCGAGCAGCTCCCCGAGTCCCCCATGGACGACGCGACCGAGCAGCACGCGGACCGTGCCCTGCTGATGGACGTCCTGAAGGTGCTCGCCCCGAAACAGCGCAGCGTCGTGGTGCTGCGACACTGGGAGCAGATGTCGACGGAGGAGACCGCCGCCGCCCTCGGCATGTCGGCGGGAACGGTCAAGAGCACGCTGCACCGGGCGCTCGCCCGGCTCCGCGAGGAGCTGGTCGCCCGCGATCTGGACGCACGGGCGCTGGAGCGTGAGGAGCGGGAGCGTTGCGCGGCCTGACCGACGGTCGGACACCCGGGGGGACCGGGAGAACCACGCAGGCGGCGAGTGCGGCGGTGGCCGTGTTCGTCGCCCTCGGCGTTTCCCTGTCCGGCTGCGGGACCGGCGGCACCGGCGCCCGGGACGAGGGGCCGGCCCACGCGGACACGGTGGGCGGCGCGGCCTCGTCGTCCCCCGAGCCGGCGGCGAAGGCGTCCCCCTCCCCCTCGAAGGTCCCCGACCGCGTCGACGCGGTGCGGCTCGTCAAGGCGGACCCCGAGGTCTCCCCGGAGGTCAAGCGCGAGCTGAAGCCGTGCGTCGCCGACGAGTACCCCGTCGACGTGTCGTACGGGAAGCTGACGGACAGCCCGGCGGACGACGTCGTCGTCAACGTGCTGACGTGCGGTGACGCGGTGGGTGTGGGCAGTTACGTGTACCGCGAGGAGGACGGCGCGTACCAGAATGTGTTCAAGGCGGAGGAGCCTCCGGTCTACGCGGAGATCGACCGCGGCGACCTGGTGGTGACGAAGCAGGTGTACGACAAGGGGGACCCGGTGTCGAGTCCGTCCAGCGAGAACGTGATCACGTTCCGCTGGGCGTCGGGCCGGTTCACCGAGGAGTACCGCACCCACAACGACTACAGCAAGGCCGCGGGGAACGCGCCCACCCCGGTTCCGGAGCCGGACAGCTGAACCGCGTCGTCGCGGCGGCCGGCGTGAACCGATCGGGCCGCTCGTACCGATGACCGGGTGAAGGCGCTGTAGGCGATCCGGCGACCGACCCGTTCGACCGACCACACCCTGAGGACTGAGAGCACCGGGATGGCAGACCAGACCCACGTCCTGTTCGTCGAGGACGACGACGTCATCCGCGAGGCCACCCAGCTCGCCCTGGAGCGGGACGGCTTCGCGGTCACCGCGATGCCCGACGGGCTCTCGGGCCTGGAGTCCTTCCGGGCCGACCGTCCCGACATCGCCCTGCTCGACGTCATGCTCCCCGGCCTCGACGGCGTCAGCCTGTGCCGCCGTATCCGGGACGAGTCCACGGTGCCGGTGATCATGCTGTCGGCGCGGGCGGACTCCATCGACGTGGTGCTCGGCCTGGAGGCCGGCGCCGACGACTACGTGACCAAGCCGTTCGACGGGGCCGTGCTGGTCGCCCGTATCCGGGCGGTGCTGCGGCGCTTCGGGCACGCCGGGGGCGGCGACCGGGCGGATGCGGCCGGTGCCGGGGACACCGGGGGCGTGCTCACCTTCGGCGACCTGGAGGTGGACACGGACGGCATGGAGGTGCACCGCGCCGGGCGGCCGGTGGGGCTCACGCCGACCGAGATGCGGCTGCTGCTGGAGTTCTCCTCGGCGCCCGGCACCGTGCTCTCGCGCGACAAGCTGCTGGAACGGGTGTGGGACTACGGCTGGGGCGGGGACACCCGGGTCGTCGACGTGCACGTGCAGCGGCTGCGCACCAAGATCGGCCAGGACCGGATCGAGACGGTCCGCGGCTTCGGCTACAAGTTGAAGGCCTGAGCGGGGATATACAGGGATATGCGGGGGTTCTTCCGACAACGCCGGAGCGTCTCGCCGCCGGGGCACCCGTCCGGCCGCACGGGGCCCGGCGAGCAGGCGGGGCCGGGCGGGCGTACGCGGGTCCTCGGTGTGCGCGGTCTGCGTGCCCGCGGCATCCGCACGGGGCTGCGCTGGAAGCTGAGCGCGGCCATCGCGCTGGTCGGCGCGCTGGTGGCGGTCGCGCTGAGCCTGGTCGTGCACAACGCCGCCCGGGTGTCGATGCTCGACAACGCCCGGGACCTCGCCGACGACCGGATCCTGATCGCCCAGCGCAACTACGAGCTGTCCGGGCGGCAGAACTTCCCCAACGCCCAGATCGACGACCCCGCTCTGCCGCCGGAGCTGCGCCGCAAGGTCGAGGCGGGGCGGCGGGCCACGTACGTCTCCGAGCGGCCGGACGGCGTGCCGGACATCTGGGCGGCCGTGCCGCTCAAGGACGGGCACGTGATGTCGCTGCACTCCGGATTCACGGACCGCAGCGCGGACATCCTCAGCGACCTGGACCAGGCCCTGGTCATCGGTTCCATTGCGGTCGTCCTCGGCGGCAGCGCGCTGGGCGTGCTCATCGGCGGTCAGCTGTCGCGCCGGCTGCGCAAGGCCGCCGCCGCCGCGAACCAGGTGGCCAACGGCGAGGCCGAGGTCCGGGTGCGGGAGGCCATCGGCGGTGTCGTGCGGGACGAGACGGACGACGTGGCCCGCGCCGTGGACGCGATGGCCGACGCCTTGCAGCAGCGCATCGAGGCCGAGCGCCGGGTCACCGCGGACATCGCGCACGAGCTGCGCACCCCGGTGACCGGTCTGCTCACGGCCGCCGAGCTGCTGCCGCCGGGCCGGCCGACCGAGCTGGTGCTCGACCGGGCGAAGGCGATGCGCACGCTCGTCGAGGACGTCCTGGAGGTGGCCCGGCTCGACGGGGCCTCGGAGCGGGCCGAGCTGCAGGACATCATGCTGGGCGACTTCGTGACCCGGCGGGTGGCGGCCAAGGACCCGGCCGTCGAGGTGCGGGTGATCCACGAGTCCGAGGTCACCACCGACCCGCGCCGCCTGGAGCGCGTGCTGTTCAACCTGCTCGCGAACGCCGCCCGGCACGGCCGCTCGCCCGTCGAGGTCAGCGTCGAGGGCCGGGTGATCCGGGTCCGCGACCACGGCCCCGGGTTCCCCGAGGACCTGCTGGCCGAGGGCCCGAGCCGGTTCCGCACCGGCAGCACGGACCGGGCCGGCCGCGGGCACGGGCTCGGGCTGACCATCGCCGCGGGCCAGGCCCGGGTGCTGGGCGCCCGGCTCACCTTCCGCAACGTGCGCCCGGCCGGTGCCCCCGCGCACATACCGGCCGAGGGCGCGGTCGCCGTCCTGTGGCTCCCTGAGCACGCACCGACCAGCACGGGGAGCTATCCGATGCTGCCGGACCGGTCGAGCGGGGGCACGTCGTCGCCGTCGTCCCGGGAGGCGTCCCCGGAGACGTCCCGGAGGCGGTGACGCCCGGCTCGGCGGTCGCGTCCGGTTCGGCGGTCACATCCGGTTCGGCGGTCACATCCGGTCGAGTGCGGCACGGACCCGGTGGAGTCCCTCGGCCCTCCAGTGGTCCCGGTCGGGCATCTGGTCGTCCCGGCGCCAGCGCCAGGCGGAGAACAGCGCCCAGTTCAGCGCGCGGCACCGGTGGACCAGAGCGGGATCGGCGCCCGCGTAGTGGTCCGCCGCTTCTTCGGGGCCATGGGCGAGGTCGAACTCGACCGGCCCGCGGCAGCAGGTGGCGAGGTCGACGAAGAGCGGGCCTCTGCGCGTGTTCAGGAGGTTTCCGGGGTGCGGCTCGCCGTGCAGTAGCTGCTCGCGTGCCCGGTCGGCACTGATCCCGGCGCTCAGACCACTGAGGGTGTCGTGGAGGAATCCCCGGTCGGACTCGGACAGCTCGGGCGACCGCTGCCGGTCGTCCACCCCTGCCAGCGCCACGGCCACTCGATGGGTGAAGTGCGGTGCGTCCAGGTCGATCCGGCGCAGGGCGGCATGGTGCCGCATGAGCGCGTCCGCGTAGTCGGCCGGCGCGATCGGCGGTCCCACGGGTTCGTAGTAGGTCCAGAGCGAGATGACGAAGGCGTCCCGCACATGGGCCCGGGGGGCGACCCGGGGATCCAGCTCCCCCACCGGAGCCTCGACGTCGGCGAGCCGATGGGCGACCTCCACCTCGAACGCGGCCTCGGCCAGGTGCCCCGCGGACGCGACCCGGGCCAGGACCTCGCACGGGAGCAGACGCAGTGCGACGCGGTCCGAGTTGTGGACGACGAGCACCTCGTCGGCCTGGAGGCCCAGCTCCGAAGCGGTGCTCCGGGCGCTCTCTGCCGCGCGGCGCAGTTCCGCTGGCTCCACACCGTCCTCCTCCGCGGGTTCGGCGCTCATGCTCCTGGTGCGGGCCGTCCCGGTCGAGTGGTTTTCGCTCGCCGGCCGCAGCCGCCGCAGCTTGTCCGTACGCCGATGTGGCACGGGGCACTGGCGTCGGCCGGACGCGGGACGTCACAGGGGCAGGGGGCGGGCCTCGACCAGGTTGGCCATCACGAGGGTGGAGCTGAGGCGCTGGACGCCGGGGAGGGAGGCGAGGCGCTCGTCGTAGAGCCACCGGTACGCCTCCAGGTCGCGGGTGACGACCCGCAGCAGGTAGTCGGGGTCGCCGAACAGCCGCTGGGCCTGGAGGACGTGGGGGATCTCGGCGACGGCCGTCTCGAAGGCGGCCACGGTCTGCCGGTCCTCGTAGCGCATGGTGACGAAGACCAGCGCCTCGAAGCCCAGGCCGAGCGCGGGAGCGTTCAGCGCGGCGTGGTAGCCGGTGATCGCGCCGGAGCGTTCCAGGGCGCGCAGGCGCCGGTGGCAGGGGGAGACGCTGAGGCCGACCCGCCCGGCGAGTTCGGTCAGGGTCTGCCGGCCGTCCTTCTGCAGCTCCGCAAGGATCTGCCGGTCCAGGTCGTCCATGGACCAGATCCTTCCACGAGTGGTGCCTGTCGAGGAAAAAGTTGGAAGCACCTTACGGGCAGTTTTTCCTAATCTTCCCAGGAGAGTCGGAAGAAGTGTGAGGTGGAGACGGTGGAGATGGCCGGCATCGGGGCGTTCTGGTCGGTGTCCTTCCTGCTGGTACTGGTCCCGGGGGCGGACTGGGCGTACGCGATCACGGCGGGGCTGCGCCACCGGTCGGTGCTGCCCGCCGTCGGCGGCATGCTGAGCGGATACGTCCTGCTGACCGCCGTGGTCGCCGCGGGCCTGGCGACCGCGGTCGCCGGTTCACCGACGGTGCTGACCGTGCTGACGGCCGCCGGGGCGGCGTATCTGATCTGGCTCGGCGCCACGACGCTGGCCCGCCCCTCGGCGCCCCGGGCCGCGGACGGTTACGCGGGGGACGGCTCCGGCTCGTGGCTGGGCCGGGCGGCCAGAGGGGTCGGCATCAGCGGCCTCAATCCCAAGGCGCTGCTGCTGTTCCTCGCCCTGCTGCCGCAGTTCGCCACCCGGGACGCCGACTGGCCCTTCGCCGCGCAGATCGTCGCCCTCGGCCTGGTGCACACGGCCAACTGCGCCGTGGTCTACACGGGCGTCGGCACCACCGCCCGCCGGGTCCTGGGCGCGCGCCCGGCCGTCGCCACGGCGGTGTCCCGCTGCTCGGGCGCGGCGATGATCCTGGTCGGCGCCCTGCTGCTGGTGGAGCGGCTGCTCGCCCAAGGGTGAGCGCACTAGTCTGACGATCATGGCGGATTGGGGACTGCGGTCGGCCTCGGCGGCGGACGTCGAGGCGGTGGCCGAGTTGCGTGCCATGGTGCTGCGGGCGGATCTGGAGCGGCTCGGGCGGTACGACGGTCAGCGGGTGCGGCAGCGGCTGCGGGACGGGTTCGTCCCGGCGCACACCCGGGTGATCGAGGTGGGCGGCGCGTTCGCCGGATGCGTGTCGCTGCGGCCGGCCGAGGACGCCCACTGGCTGGAGCACTTCTATCTGGCCCCGCAGTCGCAGGGCGGCGGCATCGGAACGGCCGTACTGCGCGAACTGCTGGAGCGGTGCGACCGCGAGGGCATCGTGGTCCGGCTGAACGTGCTGCGGGGCAGTCCCGCACGCCGACTGTACGAACGGCACGGTTTCGCCGTGGAGAGCGAGGATCCGGTGGACGTGTTCATGGTTCGCACGCCCGTAACCTGAGGCGCCATGGGCATACGCATCGAGGCAGAGGTCAGTTACCCGGTCAACGACGAGGTCGAGCGCGTGCTGGGGTTGGCCGAGGCGGTCGGGGAGCCGGTCACGGTCACGTTCGTCTGGGAGGGGGGTCGGCCCTCGGAACGGGCGGTGCTGGTCCCCGCGGCCACGCTGGCGCTCTGGGAGCACTGGGCGCCCACCGTCTACGCGACGCCAGACCGGGCCCCGGCGGAGGAGCCCGAGCTGGCCCACCCCGAGGAGTTCGGCCCGTTCACGCTCTTCCGCCGTCGTGTGGGAGGCCGTACGGCGGTGGCCCGCGACGGCGTGGTGGTCGCGGTACTGCTCGACCCCGACGAGGCGCACTGGCTGGAGGAGAGGGCCCGCAATGTCCGCCAGGGCTTCATGGATCCGAAGCAGCGGGCGGCGTTCGAGGATTTCCTCGCACGGCAGGCGGGCCGCTGTGAGCAGTAGCCCTCTGGTTACCGCAGTCCGTCGACGAACGCCTGCCAGGCGCCGGCTCCGACGGTGACGACCGGGCCGGACGGGTCCTTGCTGCCGCGTGCGCTTCCTGCTCCGGCCGGGCTCGGTACGGGTGGAGGTCGCCGACGACTGCCCCGAGCCGCCGGTTCCCGGGGCTGCCGACGCGCTGGGCGAGGGCGGGCGCGGACTGCTGATCGTCGCCGCGGTGACCGACCGGTGGGGCGTCACGCCGTACCCGGACGGGCGCGGCAAGACGGTGTGGTCCGAGTGCGTCGGCACAGCGGACGAGGAAGGCCCCCGGGCGGCCGAAGCCGTCCGGGGGCCTGGTGAGGGGGCAGGCGGGCCGCCGCGAGGTCAGACCGCCTCGGGCACCGGCGCCTTCGCCGTGGCCGGGTCGTCGCCGTCGGCCGGGGCGTCGGCGGCCTTCGGACCCGCGCCCTTGAGCGGGACCTCCTTCACGAAGACCGCCGCGACCAGCGCGAGGACCGCCACCACGGAGCCGAGGAGGAACGCGCCGTGGGTGCCGGAGGACACCGCGTGCTGGTAGGCGTCGCGGACCGTCGCGGGCAGCGCGTTCAGCGCGTCCGCCGTGAGGGTCGCCGACTGCTCCGTCGCCTGGGCGCCAGAGGCCGGGGCCCGCTCGGCCATGACGTCCTGGACGCGGTGGTTGAACAGCGCGCCCATGATCGCGACGCCGAAGGAGGAGCCGAGGGTGCGGAAGAGGGTGGTGGAGGAGGACGCGACGCCCATGTCCTTCATCTCCACGCTGTTCTGCGCC
The DNA here is from genome assembly GCA_000720845.1 of Kitasatospora aureofaciens. GTDB lineage: Bacteria > Actinomycetota > Actinomycetes > Streptomycetales > Streptomycetaceae > Streptomyces. Next base: position 24,495 of record JODU01000040.1, read on the forward strand.
ACCAGCATGGTGATCTGCATCAGGCAGCCCATGCCGAGACCGACGACGGCCATGTACAGGCCGGAGGTGAAGCGGGTGGTGTCGGTGTCCATGGTCGACAGCAGGAACAGGCCGACCGTCATCAGCACGCCGCCCGCCACCGGGAAGACCTTGTAGCGGCCGGTGTTGGTGGTGACCCGCCCGGCGACCATCGAGGTGACGAGCATCGCGCCCAGCATGGGCAGGAGCAGCAGGCCGGAGTTGGTGGCGGACGCGCCCTGCACCGCCTGCTGGTACAGCGGCAGGAAGAGGGTGGCGCCGAACATCACGAAGCCGACGATGAAGCCGATGAGGGACATCAGCGTGAAGTTGCGGCTGCGGAAGATGTGCAGCGGCACGACCGGCTCGGCGGCCCTGGTCTGCCAGAACACGAACCCGACCAGCGCGGCGACGCCGATGCCGATCAGTTCCATGATCCGCGCGGAGGTCCAGGCGTACTCGGTGCCGCCCCAGGTGGTGACGAGCACGATGGCGGTGATGCCGATGGTCAGCAGCGCGGCACCCAGGTAGTCGATCCGGGCCTCGCTGCGCTTCTTCGGCAGGTGCAGCACCGCGCTGATGGCGATCAGGGCGACCGCGCCGAGCGGCAGGTTGATGTAGAAGGACCAGCGCCAGCCCCAGTGGTCGGTGATGGTGCCGCCGACCAGCGGTCCGCCGATCATCGCCAGCGCCATGACGCCGGCCATCATGCCCTGGTACTTGCCGCGCTCCCGGGGCGGTATCAGGTCGCCGATGATCGCCATGACGCCGACCATCAGACCGCCGGCGCCCAGGCCCTGGACGGCGCGGAAGCCGATGAGCTGGCCCATGTCCTGGGCCATGCCGCTGAGCGCCGAGCCCACCAGGAAGATCACGATCGACGTCATGAACGAGCCCTTGCGCCCGTACATGTCGCCGAGCTTGCCCCACAGCGGGGTGGAGGCCGCCGTGGCCAGGGTGTAGGCGGTGACGACCCAGGAGAGGTGCTCCAGGCCGCCCAGCTCGCCCACGATCGTCGGCATCGCGGTGCCGATGATCATGTTGTCCAGCATCGCGAGCATCATCGCGATCATGAGGGCGAGCAGGACGACCCGCACGCTCCTCGGCTGCTTGCCGGCGCCGGCTTCCCCGGCCGCCGCCTGCGTTTTCTCGGCCATCTCTCCTACTCCCCCAGCTACCGCTGTGCCACTTGCCACTTACTTGCCGCCCGGCAAGCTGTCTACACTGGGGAAGGTAGTAGCCTAACTAGCCGGGCGTCAAGTAAGTTTTTCGGAAAGTGCGCGGGGGCAGGAGGTGCGTAGGAAGATGGGCGGCACAATGAACGGCACCAAGCAGCAGCGACGCCGCGGGGACACCCGCCAGCGCATCCAGGACGTCGCGCTCGAGCTCTTCGCGGAGCAGGGGTACGAGAAGACCTCCCTGCGCGAGATCGCCGAGCGTCTGGACGTGACCAAGGCCGCGCTCTACTACCACTTCAAGACCAAGGAAGAGATCCTCGTCAGCATCTTCGAGGACCTCTCCCGGCCGCTGGAGCACCTGATCGACTGGGGGCGGGAGCAGCCGCACACCCTGGAGACGAAACAGGAGATCATCCGCCGCTACAGCGAGGCGCTGGCCGGCGCGGCGCCGCTGTTCCGCTTCATGCAGGAGAACCAGGCGACGGTGCGGGACCTGCGCATCGGCGAGCTGTTCAAGACCCGGATGTTCGGCCTGCGCGACATCCTCATGGACCCCGAGGCGGACCTGGTCGACCAGGTCCGCTGCATCAGCGCGCTGTTCACGCTGCACGCCGGGATGTTCGTGCTCCGGGACCTCGAAGGCGACCCTGAGGAACAGCGTGCTGCCGTTCTCGAGGTCGCCACCGATCTGGTCACCCAGGCCCACCGGGGAGCCGCGGGCGCGTAGTCCCGTCCGTCAGACGGTCACGCCCTTGCCGCGCAGGAAGGCGACCGGGTCCACGGCCGAGCCGTAGTTCGGGGTGGTGCGGATCTCGAAGTGCAGGTGCGGACCGCTGGAGTTGCCGGTGTTGCCGGACTTGGCGATCGACTGGCCGGTCTTCACGACCTGGCCTATCTTGACGTTGATCTTGGACAGGTGCGCGTACTGGGAGTACGTGCCGTTGCCGTGCTTGATGACGATCGCGTTGCCGTAGGCGGGGCCGTCACCGGCGCCGTTGCCGCCGGCCTTGACCACGGTGCCGCCGTGGGCGGCGACGACGTTGGTGCCGATCGGCACGGCGAAGTCCTGGCCGCTGTGCTTGTGCGCCCACATGCCGCCGTTCTGGGCGAAGCTGGCGCTCAGCTCGTACTTCTTGACCGGGTCGACCCAGGAGGCGGCCTTCTTCTTGGTGGCCGTCTTCTTGGCGGTGGTGGTCTGCTTGGCGCTCGCGGCGGCCTTCTCGGCCTTCGCCGCCTTGGCCTGCGCCGCGGCCTGGGCCTCTACGGCGCTCGCGGCGGCGGTGGTGCTGGGGGCCGCCGTGGTGCCGGTGGCGGCCGCGACCCCGGCTCCCAGTGCGACCGAGGCTCCGAGGCCGGCGGCCATCACCGCGGCGCGGGTGCGGATGGTCGTACGGGAAGAACGGGACGTGACACGCGGGAACATTCGAACCTCATGGGGACGGGTGCAGAGGAATGCCCACCGGCGGGACGCACCAGGCGCTCACCGGGCGGGCTCAACCTTGGTAACCCGGCAACCCCGAACCACACAAAGGTGTGTCCTACGACCCTATTTAGTACTTCAGAGTGAAACTTCATGACCCACACCAGAGCGGCCATTTTGGACAAAACCAGCTCAGAGCCCCGGAAACCCCCCTGCCGGTCGCTCCCTTATGTCCGTTTTCGTAGTTCTTGCGGCTGCCACTATTCCCCGTAGTACACACCGATCGGCCTGTGCGGCACATCACCGGCGGCCATGATCGAAGGGCCGGTGAATGTGACGGGGGCTACTCCCGTCCCGGCTAACCCGCCCACCGCACAAGGGGGTTCACCTAGGCTCGGAGCATGGTCGACGTCACAGCACTCGGGGCCCGTGTCGCGTCCAGCGCGGTCGCACCACTCGTCCGCCGGCTCTTCGTGCGGGACGGGCCGGGAGCGGGGCTGGTGGACCGCCCGGTGCGGATATCGGCGCTGGTGTCCTTCCGGAGCGAGAAGCGGGACGTCACGCCGAAGGACGTCGACAAGATCGCCTCGGAGCTGGTGCGCAGGGCGCTGACCTCGGCAGGACCCGGCGAGGAGCCCGTCGACGCCGCCGAGGCGACGGCCGTCGAGGACGCCCTGGCCCGCACGCTCACCCGGCTCGGCGAGATCACCGTCGAGGACTACGAGGCCGTCGGCCTCGGCCCCGAGCACTTCGCCCGCGCTCTGGGCTCCGGCGTGTCCCTGGCCCCGTACGGGCTCGGCGAGGGCGGCACCCTGCTGTACGAGCGGCTGCTGCGCACCGCCTCGCTGCACATCCTGAACTTCCTCACCCAGCGCTCCACCTACGTCGCCCGCCAGCAGACCGTCCAGACGCAGCAGCTGGCCCGGCTGGTCCAGGCCGCCGACGTCCTGCTGGAACGGCTGCCGTCCCAGTCGGCCGAGGACGCCGGGTTCGAGGAGCGTTACGCGGACCACGTCGCCGTCCGGTACGGCACCCTCACCATCTACGGTCTGGACGCCGGAACGCGCGAGTGGCCGCTGGACACGGCGTATCTGAGCCTGGAGGCGACCCGGCCGCAGGCGGGCCGGGACGGGCGCCGGGACCCGGAGTACCCGACCGTGGCGGCCGAGCAGGTCCTCGCCGGTCACGACCAGGTGTTCCTGCGCGGCGTCGCCGGGTCCGGCAAGACCACCCTCGTGCAGTGGCTGGCGGTCACCGCGTCGAGCCGCTCCTACGACCACGGGATGCCCCACCTGATCGGGCGGGTGCCGTTCGTGCTGCCGATGCGCCGGATCGTGCGGCCCGGGGCCGAGCTGCCCTTCCCCGGTGACTTCCTGCGCGCGGTCGGCTGCCCCGTCGCCGGGGAGCAGCCGCCGGGCTGGGTGGAGCGCGTCCTGCGCGCGCGGCGCGGGGTGCTGCTGGTCGACGGCATCGACGAGATCGCCCAGGACTGCCGGACCGCCGCCCGGCGCTGGCTGCGGGAGCTGGTGCGGGCCTTCCCGGGGAACCTGTGGCTGGTCACCTCGCGCCCCTCGGCCGTGCCGGAGGAATGGCTGGCCGCCGAGGGCTTCAGCGAACTCGTCCTCGCCCCGATGGGCCGCGACGGCGTCGCCACCTTCGTACGGCGCTGGCACCGGGCGGCCGAGGTGGACGAGTCCGTCGGCGAGTCCCTGCTGGCCTCCGTGCGGGGCACCTCGGAGCTGAACGGGCTGGCCACCAACCCGCTCATGTGCGGCATGCTGTGCGCCCTCCACCGCGACCGGCGCGGTTTCCTGCCCCAGGACCGCAGGTCGCTCTACGAGGCCGCCCTGACCATGCTCCTGGAACGCCGGGACCGGGAACGGGAGCTGCACGGCTCCGACGGGGTGCGCCTCGCGTACGCCACGCAGGTGCAGCTGCTGCAGCGGCTGGCGTGGTGGCTGATCCGCAACAGCCGGCAGGAGATGGACCGGGACGAGGCGCTCGGCATCGTGGACCGGGTGCTGCCCGCGCTGAACCTGGCCGATGCCGGCGGGGAGGAGGTCTACCGTGCGCTGCTGTTGCGCTCCGGGCTGCTGCGCGAGCCCGCCGAGGGCCGGGTGGACTTCCTGCACCGCACCTTCCAGGACTACCTGGGGGCCCGGCTGGCCGTGCAGGAGATGGACTTCGACCTGCTGGTCAACCACGCCCACCTGGACGAGTGGGACGACGTGATCCTGCTCGCCCTCGCCCATGCCCGGCCCAAGGAGGCGGAGCAGATGCTGCGCCGGCTGACGGAGCTGGACACCCCGCGCGGGACGCTGCTCGCGGCGGCCGGGCTTCGGTACGCGGCGGAGGTGGCGCCCGGGGTACGGGGGCGGGTGGAGCAAGGGCTGGCCACGCATGTTCCGCCGACCACCGCCAAGGCGGCGCAGGAACTGGCGCGGGCAGGTGGCGATCTCGTACTGGGGCTGCTGCCGGGGCCGGAGGAGATCGACGACGACCTGACGGCGACCAGGGTGGTGGAGACGGCGATCGGCGTGGGGAGCGAGGCGGCGCTGCAGTTCCTGGCCCGGTTCCGGAAACACCCCGGTGGTGATGTACAGCAGCTCCTCGCCGCCTCCTGGCACAAGTTCGAGCGTGAGACCTACGCCCGGGAGGTACTGGCCCACTTGCCCGCGCAGTGGGCCGTCGATGTGTCCACCACCGACGACCTCCGCGCCTTGCGCTCGCTGGGGGGCTGGAAGCACATCCTCGTCCGGGGCGCCTACCGGGTCGAAGACCTGACCGAGCTGATCGTCCGGGAACGCCTCGTCCACTTGACGCTCGAAGCGCCCCACCCCGTCGAAGGGCTGTCCTGGGTCTCGGCCTTCCCCGCCCTCAAGACGGTCTCGGTCCTCGCGGACGTGGACGAGGCGGTGGCCCGGCAACTGCCGAGCGGGGTCTTCCTCCACAGCCCGTTCGCCCCTTTGTCCTCCGAGCCCCAGGGGTAACCCACCTTCATGGATGCCGTCGTCCGCACGCCCTCCCGTCTCGCCGCCCCCCTCGTCCACCGGCTCTTCCGCGATCCCGCCCGGCCACCGGTGTTCTCGGAGCCGGTCCCCGGCCTCGTCACCTGGCGCGGCGCCAGGGCCACGGCCACCCCGGACGACGTCCACCGCACCGCGGCCGACCTGGTGCACCTCGCCGCCGAGCGGCATGCCGCGCCCACCGCCGAACTGGCCCCGGTCGTCGACGTCCTGGCCCGCACCCTGCTCGCCATCGCCGAGGTCGACGTCACCGACGCCGACGCCGTACGGCTGGGGCCGCAGGACTACGCGCGGCGGCTGCGGGGCGCGGTGCAGGGCGCGGACCGGGAACTGTCGCCGGACGCGGCCTGGTTCCACGACGCGCTACTGGTCTCGGTGTGCCTGCACGTCCTGCACCACCTGGTGCGGCGCTCCGCATACCTCCAGCGGCAACTGCCGGGGCGGGCGAGCCGGATCGCCCAGCTGGTCGACCTGGGCGACGCCGAGGCGGCGGCACGGCATGCCGAACGGCCCGAGGAGGACGTGGCGTTCGAGGCCGAGTACGCCCAGTGGGTGGCCCGGCGGCACGGCTGGCTCACCATCGTCGGCGTGGACTTCCCCAACGCGCCCGACCGTTGGCCCCTGGAGGAGACGTATCTGAGCCTGGAGGCGGAGGAGCGCAGCGGCGGCGTGAGCGGGGCCGAGGACGAGCAGCGCACCGTGCTGCTCGCGGACCGCGCCCTGGTGGACCACGAACGGGTCCTGCTGCGCGGCGGCGCCGGGTCGGGCAAGACCACCCTGGTGCAGTGGCTGGCCGTCGCCGCCGCCCGCGAGGGCTCCCGCGTCCCCTTCGTGCTCCCGGTACGCCGCTTCGCGCGCGAGGGATTCCCGGCCCCGGACGACTTCCTGCACGCGGTCCGCCACCCGCTCGCCGACCGGGCGCCCGAGGGGTGGGTGGTGCGCACCCTGCTCGCGGGCCGCGCGCTGCTGCTGGTCGACGGCATCGACGAGGCGCCGGAGAAGACGCGCGGCGAACTGCGCGACCGGCTCCGCCGGCTGCTGCGCGTATTCTCCGGCAACGGCTGCCTGGTCACCTCCCGGCCCTCCGCGGTGTCGGACGGCTGGCTGTCCGGGGGCGGACTGGCCGAGGAGGACTTCGTCGAGCTGTCCCTCGCGCCCATGTCCCGGGACCAGGTCACGCGGTTCATCCGGGACTGGCACTCGGCGGCCCGCCTCGACGGTCAGAGCCGCGCCGCCGGGCCGCGCGAGCGGGAGCGGGAGCGCAGCACGCTGGACGAGTACGAGCAGCGGCTGCTGCACTCCGTGCGGATCTACCGCGAACTGCGCCAGCTCGCCACCAACCCCCTGATGTGCGGCCTGATATGCGCCCTCAACCGGGACCGCGCCGGTTCGCTGCCCAGCGGCCGCAAGGAGCTGTACGACGCTGCTCTGGAGATGCTGCTCCAGCGCCGCGACCCCGAGCGGGACGTGCTGTACGCGGACGACGTGCGGCTCCAGCAGAGCACCAGGGAACGGCTGTTGCAGAAGCTGGCCCACGCCATGCTGGAGGAGGACGCCTCCGAGCTGACCCGGGAACGGGCGGTCGGCATCCTGGAGGCCGCGCTGCCCGCGATGCCCGCGGCCCGCGCGCAGGGGGACGGCGAGAAGATCTTCCGGCATCTGCTGCACCGCACCGGCCTGCTGCGCGAACGGCCGGGCGAGTCGGTCGACTTCGTCCACCGCACCTTCCAGGACTACCTGGCCGCCAAGGAGATCGTGGCCCGCGGCCGCTTCCCCACGCTGGTGGACCACGCCCACCAGTCCGAGTGGGAGGAGGTCATCCGCATGGCCGCCGCCCATGCCCGCCCCGAGGAGTGCGCCCAGTTCCTGGAACGGCTGCTGGCGCCCGCGCCCGGACTGCGCCGCCCGCAGATCAACCACCGCCGGCTGATGGCCGCGGCCTGCCTGGACCACGTCACCGAACTCGACCCGGCCGTCCAGCGCCTCGTCCACGACCGCACGAAGAACCTGGTGCGCCCGACGACGGAGCTGGCCGCCCGGGGGCTCGGCTGGGTCGGCCCCATCGTCCTGGAGCTGCTGCCCGACCCGGGCCAGGTCCCCGACGACCGGAAGGCCCTGCTGCTCGCCTACACCGCGACCCGCGTCCAGGACGACGCCGCCATCGACTACCTGGTGCGGCTGCGCTCCCGTGCCGCCCTGCCGGTGCGCACCGAACTGGCCCGGGGATGGCGGCACTTCGACACCGAGCGGTACGCCCAGGAGATCATCGCCCACCTGGACCCGGACGGCCTCTACTTCCCGGTCGCCGACACCGCCGAGCTGGCGGCCCTGCGCGAACTCGGCGGGCGTCCGCGCATCCAGGTGGCCGGGGTGATGCGGGCCGAGGAACTGCTGGCGGGACTGCTCCCCGACCAGCTGACCCACCTGTGGCTGAACGCTGAACTGCCGGACACGGACGTCTCGTGGCTCGCCGGCTTCCCCCGGCTGCGGGTGCTGCGGGTCAATCCCCGGCTGCCGCGGGTGCGGAACGTGCCGGACGGGGTGGAGATCACGGCGTAGGCGCTGGCCGGGCAGGCGACTACTACTCAGTCACCCAATCGTTGCCGTCCGGCCGACCGTACCTGAGGGAGCGGCTCGCCAACTCGACAGCCGGCGAGTAGCAGACGATCGCCCTCGACATCGACAACACCTCCCTGGAGACCGACTTCGGCTTCAGCCACCCGCAGCCCGCCAACCGGCCGGTCCTGGAGGTCGCCGAGTACACCCAGGAGCACGGCGTCGCCCTGTTCTTCGAGACCGCCCGCCCCGGCATCATCGAGGCGCCCACGAAGTGGAACCTCGCCCACGCCGGGTACGAGTCCTCCGGGCTGTACGCCCGCGGCTTCCTCGACCTGTTCAAGGACGTCGCCGAGTACAAGACCGAACAGCGCGCCGAGAGCGAGTCCCAGGGCTACACGATCACCCGCGAACATCGGCAACAGCGCCACCGACCTGTCGGGCGGCCACGCCGAGCGCACCTTCAAGCTCCGGACCACGGGGGCAGTTGTCCTGACGCGGGTCTCCTGACGCCGGATAAGCTCCCCTCGTCGACCGACGACCACGGGGGTGGCAGATGGAACCGGCGGTACTGGGCGGAAAGTTGGCGTCCAGCATGGTCGCCCCGCTGGTGAAGAAGCTGTTCGTCACGGGCGGGCCCGGCGCCGGACTGGTCGACCGGCCGGTCCGGCTGGACCGACTGGTGTCCTTCCGGGGCGAGCGGCGCCACCTCGGTGAGACGGAGGTGGGCAAGCTCGCCGGGCGGCTGGTCGGGGCGTCCCTGGACTCCCCCGGCGAGCCGCCCTTTCGGCGCGACGAGGAGACGGCCGTCGCCCTCGCCCTGGCCGCCCGGCTGCTCGCCCTCGGCGACCTGGACATGGACGACGTACAGGCGGTGCGGCTGGGGCACCGGGAGCTGGCCGCCCGGCTGAGGCGGCAGGCGGCCGGGTCCGGAGACGGGCTCTCCGCCGACGCCCGCTACTTCCTCGACTCGGCGACCGAGTGGGCCTGCCTGCACGTCCTGGAGTTCTTCACCCGGCGGTCGACGTTCGTCGCACGGACGCTGGTGGAGCAGACGCGGTCGCAGACGGAACTGATCGCGAAGGTGGACGAGCTGATCGCCCGCACCCCGCGCCCGGACAGCCGGGACACCGCGTTCGAGCGCCGCTACCTGCCGTACGTCGCCGAACGGCACAACCACCTCACCATCTACGGCCTCGACCTGCGCGACTCGCCTGATCGGTGGCCGCTGGAGGTCGCCTACCTGAGCCTGGAGGCGACGGCGGACGGGGAACCCGGCCGGGACACCTTGCCCGGCGAGAACGCGCCGGCCCGCACCGGACGGATGCCCGCCGACGCGGCACTCGACAGGGAACCCCGTGTGCTGCTGCGCGGCGACGCGGGTTCCGGCAAGACGACCCTGGTGCAATGGCTGGCCGTGACCGCGGCACGGGAGGGCACGCGCATCCCGTTCGTCCTCCCCCTGCGCACCCTGATCCGCACCGGTCCCCTGCCGGCCCCGTCCGCCTTCCTCAGCGCGGTCGGCTGCCCACTGTCACCGCCGGACGGCTGGGCGGAACGCGTCCTGACAGCGGGCCGCGCCCTGGTCATGGTCGACGGACTGGACGAGATTCCGCAGGCCGACCGCCACGCCACCCGGGACTGGCTGAGCGGCCTCCTCCACGCCTACCCCCGCAACCGCTGGCTGCTGACCACCCGCCCCACGGCCGTGCGCGCCGACTGGCTTGCCCAGGAACGCTTCGGAGAACTCTCCCTCGCGCCGATGGGCCGGGCGGAGGTCGCCACCTTCGTCCACCGCTGGCACGAGGCCGCCCGCGCCCCCGAGTACGAGCAGCGACTGCTGGACTCCCTGCGCACCAAGCGCGACCTGGCCCGCCTCGTCACCAACCCGCTGATGTGCGGCCTGGTCTGCGCCCTGCACCGCGAACGCCGCGGTTATCTGCCCACGGGACGCAAGGAGTTGTACGACGCGGCCCTCACCATGCTCCTGGCCCGCCGGGACCGGGAACGGGGCATGGGCGCCGTGGACGGCCCGGAGCCGGGCGAGGAGGCCCAACTCGAACTGCTGCAGCGGATCGCCTACGCCCTCGTCCTCAGCGGTCGGCAAGAGATGACGCTGGAGACTGCCGAGGGCATCGTGGACCGGGCCCTGCCTGCCCTCGGCCCCGTCTCCGGGCAGCGGGACGCCGCCGCGGTGCTGAGGGCCCTGCTGCTGCGCAGCGGCGTACTGCGCCGCCCGGCCGAGGGCATCCTGGACTTCGTCCACCGCACCTTCCAGGACTACCTGGCGGCCCGGTACGCGGTCGAGCAGGGTCACCTCGGCGTGCTCACCGGCCGAGCCGACGACACCGAGTGGGAGGACGTCATCCGCATGGCCGTGGCCCACGCCCGGCCCCGCGAACGCGTCTCCGTGCTCAGGGAACTGCTGCGCAGGGACGATCCCCGGCTCACCCTGCTGGCCCTGGCCTGCCTGGAGCACGCCGCGGCCCTGGACCCGGCGGTACGAGCCGAGGTGGAGGACCGAGCCGCCGAGCTGATCCCGCCGCGCACTGCCGAGGCTGCTCGGGAGCTTGCGGGGGCGGGACCGCTGGTGCTGGAGCTGCTGCCGGGACCGGATGGCTTGTCGGCCGAGGAGGCCCTGGGCGTCACGGTCACGGCCTCGGTTCTGGGTGGCGAGGAACCCGACGGCGCCCTCACCGTGTTGCGCCGCTTCCGGGACCACCCCGACCTCGACGTGCGGCGGCAGCTCGTTGGCACGTGGCACCGCTTCGACGCGGCGGAGTACGCGGCCGAGGTTCTGGACCACCTGGACCGGGCGGACCTCGTCCTCGCCTGCGACACGCCCGAGCAGCTCGCGACGCTCGCCGGAATGCGTCCGTGGAACCAACTGAGCATCTCAGGGAGGTACTCCGCCGGGGACATCGCCGCCCGGGTCCCCGAGCCCTCGGCGGTGACGGAGCTGACTCTCGCCGACAACCCGCTGCTGACGGAGTTGGACGCCCTGCACCGTTTCACCTCACTGACGCGGCTTGCGTACTACAGGTGTCCGAACGCACGCGGCCTGGACCGGCTGGCGGGGCTCGGCCTGAGCGAACTCATCCTCGGCTCCGACACCGACCCCTCGGGGATCCGGTCCCTCAGCTCCTTGACCCTGCTTTCGCTGACGCCGGACCTGCCGGGCGCCGGGCTCACCGACGCACTGCCCACCGACGCCCCGCTGCGCTTCCTCTACCTGGGCGACACGTGTACGGAGCCGGGCGGGCTGCTGGGACTCGGCCACTGGAGGACGCTACAGACCCTCAGCCTCGGCGCGTTGACCACGGAGCTGACGGAGGACGACTGGCAGGAGGTCGCCTCCCTGCCCGCGCTCACCTACCTGTACCTGGACGCCGCGATCCTCCGGGAGGTGCCCGCCTCCATCGGCCGTATGCCGGAGCTGCCGGGCATCGAGGTGCTGACGGTCCACGGCATGGAAGGCACCGAACACCTCGCGGCACTCGCGGCCCGGCTGCCGGGCGTGCACCACGTGACCCTCGCGAACCGCCTCGGCCACTCCTTCCCCCTGTCCGACTTCCGTCCGCTCTTTCCCAGCGCCGAAGTGGTTCTGAGCAGACGCTGACCCGGGCATGCGAAAGGGGCTGTCCCGGGACCGGAGTCCCGGGACAGCCCCTTTCCAGGCTCACCCCCGGAGGGCTACGCCTCCTTGCTCAGGTTCGGGCCCGCGCCGCCGCCGGCCGCCTGCTCGATCGGCGGGACGTCGGGGAGGGCCGACTTCTCCTCACCCCGGAAGGTGAAGGTCTTGGCGTCGCCCTCGCCCTCGGTGTCCACGACCACGATGTGACCGGGACGCAGCTCGCCGAAGAGGATCTTCTCCGACAGCGTGTCCTCGACCTCGCGCTGGATCGTGCGGCGCAGCGGACGCGCGCCCAGCACCGGGTCGTAGCCCTTCTTGGACAGCAGCTCCTTGGCGGACTGGGAGAGCTCGATGCCCATGTCCCGGTCCTTGAGGCGCTCGTCCACCTTCTGGATCATCAGGTCGACGATCCGCAGGATGTCCTCCTGGCTGAGCTGCGGGAAGACGACCACGTCGTCGACACGGTTGAGGAACTCGGGCCGGAAGTGCTGCTTGAGCTCGTCCTGGACCTTGTTCTTCATGCGCTCGTAGTTGGACTTCGTGTCACCCGCGGCGGCGAAGCCGAGGTTGAAGCCCTTGGAGATGTCCCGGGTGCCGAGGTTGGTCGTCATGATGATGACCGTGTTCTTGAAGTCCACGACCCGGCCCTGGGAGTCGGTCAGGCGACCGTCCTCCAGGATCTGCAGCAGCGAGTTGAAGATGTCCGGGTGGGCCTTCTCGACCTCGTCGAAGAGGACGACCGAGAACGGCTTGCGGCGGACCTTCTCCGTCAGCTGGCCGCCCTCCTCGTAGCCCACGTAGCCGGGGGGCGAACCGAAGAGGCGGGAGACCGTGTGCTTCTCGCTGAACTCCGACATGTCGAGGGAGATCAGCGCGTCCTCGTCACCGAAGAGGAACTCCGCCAGCGCCTTGGACAGCTCGGTCTTACCGACACCGGACGGGCCGGCGAAGATGAACGAGCCACCGGGACGCTTCGGGTCCTTCAGACCGGCACGGGTACGGCGGATCGCCTTGGACAGCGCCTTGACGGCGTCGACCTGGCCGATGACCCGCTTGTGGAGCTCGTCCTCCATGCGCAGCAGGCGGGACGACTCCTCCTCCGTGAGCTTGAAGACCGGGATGCCCGTCGCCGTGGCGAGGACCTCGGCGATCAGCTCGCCGTCGACCTCGGCGACGACGTCCATGTCGCCGGCCTTCCACTCCTTCTCCCGCTTGGCCTTGGCGGCCAGGAGCTGCTTCTCCTTGTCGCGGAGGGAGGCGGCCTTCTCGAAGTCCTGCGAGTCGATCGCGGACTCCTTGTCACGGCGGACGCCGGCGATCTTCTCGTCGAACTCGCGCAGGTCCGGCGGCGCGGTCATCCGGCGGATGCGCATCCGGGAACCGGCCTCGTCGATCAGGTCGATCGCCTTGTCCGGCAGGAAGCGGTCCGAGATGTAGCGGTCGGCGAGCGTCGCCGCCTGGACCAGGGCCTCGTCCGTGATGGAGACGCGGTGGTGGGCCTCGTAGCGGTCGCGCAGACCCTTGAGGATCTCGATCGTGTGCGGCAGCGACGGCTCCGCGACCTGGATCGGCTGGAAGCGGCGCTCAAGGGCCGCGTCCTTCTCCAGGTGCTTGCGGTACTCGTCCAGCGTGGTCGCACCGATGGTCTGCAGCTCACCGCGGGCCAGCATCGGCTTGAGGATGCTCGCGGCGTCGATGGCGCCCTCGGCGGCACCCGCACCGACCAGCGTGTGCAGCTCGTCGATGAACAGGATGATGTCGCCGCGGGTACGGATCTCCTTGAGCACCTTCTTCAGGCGCTCCTCGAAGTCACCGCGGTAGCGGGAGCCGGCGACCAGCGCGCCGAGGTCCAGGGTGTAGAGGTGCTTGTCCTTGAGGGTCTCGGGCACCTCGCCCTTGACGATGGCCTGCGCGAGGCCCTCGACGACGGCGGTCTTGCCGACGCCGGGCTCACCGATCAGCACCGGGTTGTTCTTGGTACGGCGGGACAGCACCTGCATGACCCGCTCGATCTCCTTCTCGCGCCCGATGACCGGGTCGAGCTTGGACTCACGAGCGGCCTGGGTGAGGTTCCGGCCGAACTGGTCGAGGACCAGGGACGTGGAGGGGGTGCCCTCCGCAGGACCGCCGGCGGTGGCGGTCTCCTTGCCCTGGTAGCCGGAGAGCAGCTGGATGACCTGCTGCCGCACCCGGTTCAGATCTGCGCCCAGCTTGACCAGGACCTGGGCGGCGACGCCCTCGCCCTCACGGATCAGGCCGAGCAGGATGTGCTCCGTGCCGATGTAGTTGTGGCCCAGCTGGAGGGCCTCGCGGAGCGACAGCTCCAGAACCTTCTTGGCACGGGGGGTGAAGGGGATGTGGCCGGACGGGGCCTGCTGGCCCTGACCGATGATCTCCTCCACCTGCTGGCGGACCGCCTCGAGCGAAATCCCGAGGCTCTCAAGGGCCTTGGCGGCGACACCCTCACCCTCGTGGATCAGGCCCAGGAGGATGTGCTCGGTGCCGATGTAGTTGTGGTTGAGCATCCGGGCTTCTTCCTGAGCCAGGACGACAACCCGCCGCGCGCGGTCGGTGAACCTCTCGAACATCGTTAATCGCTCCTCAGAGCGGTCAGGCAGTAAGGGGAACTTCCCCTCCCTGTCCTTCCGCAGCTTAGTCCCGCAAGCGGGGACCGCTCATTCCAACTGCCGACACCGTCGATGGCCTCCTGACCCCTGACGCCGACATCTGCCACAACCCGATGGTGCGAGACGATGTTCCCGCAGGCCAGGCACTTACCCCACTCGCCAGTACGCCGATGGCGAACGCGAGACGGCCCGATCTGCATGTCGCCCCCTCCCACTAGGGATGTCTTACCCGCTGGGACGGACACTCCATGCCGCGCGCACCGGTTCCCTCCGCTACGGGCGAACAACCTTGCGCCTCCCCGCACCCCCGCACGCCCCCTCTTGCCGCCCTCGTCCAGCACTCTGCGCATTCGGATCAACACCCAGCGTAACCCGAGGGCTCTTCGGACGGTTGCACTTGGCATGGTTGGCGCCCCGCACCCCGTCTCCCCCGTCGCTCCCGTGTCCCCCGTTGTGCCGTCGCCCCGGCGGCCCACCCAGAACGGCGGCTCGGCGTCGGAGCGGATGCGGTGGTGGTACGAGAGCGGGCTCGGGTGGCCGACGGCGCCCGGGGAACCGGTGCGGCTGCGCACGGGCGTGCGCTTCGACGTCCTCGACGTGCCGGCCGAAGCGGGGTACGCGACGCTGGAGCGGCTGGACCGGCTGATGCGTGCCGGCCGGTCCGGACAGGCCGGTGCGGATTCGCCGGCACCGGGCTTCCCGGTGGCCGTCCAGGGCGGGCGGATGCTGCTGCTCGTGGCGGCGGGCGCCGCGGAGGAGCTGCCGGGGCTGCTGGAGTGGCTGGAGTGGGGCTCGCTGGCACTCGACCTGACGGCTGTCGGGGCGGGCGGCCTCGTGGACGCTCCCCTTGCTCCGGAGCCCGGCCCGGCCGGGCTGCCGCCGCGTCCCCCGGAGCGCGACGGCCTGCGAGGGGCCGCTGTCTGGCTGCGACCCCCGGAGCCGGGGTGCGAGGTGGGGTCCTCGCTGCCGGCGATGTCGGTCCCCGGACGGACCGGGACCGCCCTCGATCTCGCCCGGCTGGTCCACACACTGGCCACGCATTGCCACCGCGTCCGGCTCACCGCGAGCGGCCCGCCGCGGGCGCGGCCCGTGGCACCGATCGCGTGATCAGCCGTTGGCCTGCTCGTACGCCTCGCGGACCTTCGCGGGGACACGGCCGCGGTCGTTGACGTCCCAGCCGTTCTCCTTCGCCCAGGCGCGGATCGCCGCGGTGTCCTGGCTGCCGCCGGAAGCGGCGCGCGCCTTGCCGCGACCGCCCGAGGCACGGCCACCGGTACGACGGCCACCCTTCAGGTACGGATCGAGAAGACCGCGGAGCTTGTCCGCGTTGGCGGTGGTGAGGTCGATCTCGTAGGTCTTGCCGTCCAGTGCGAACGTCACGGTCTCGTCTGCCTCGCCGCCGTCGAGGTCGTCGACAAGAAGGACCTGAACCTTCTGTGCCACCGGATTTCCTTTCATCGATAACTTGAGGGTCGGGAGTCCGCCGGCGTCCGCCGTATCGCCGCCCCTTGTTATATGCAGTACTGCAGTACGCCGGAAAGCAAACCGCTTTTGCCGGAAAAACACAAACCCCCGGCGGAGGCCGGTAGCCCGGCCCCGGGCCGGAAACATGCGCGTTTCGGACATAGGGAACCCGTGAAGGGTGCGTCGGTGGAATAAACCTCAAACCTCGAGGGCCGTGGACGCCTGGCGCTGCCCGGCGATCACAGATGCAGAAGCATCCGGCTGTTGCCCAAGGTGTTCGGTTTCACTCGTTCGAGCCCCAGGAACTCCGCAACGCCCTCGTCATAGGAACGCAGCAGCTCCGCGTACACATCGGTGTCGACCGGTGTCTCCCCGATCTCCACGAAGCCGTGCTTGCCGAAGAAGTCCACTTCGAAGGTGAGGCAGAAAACGCGGCGAACACCGAGCCAGCGCGCCGTGTCCAGCAACTTCTCCAGCAGCTTGTGGCCGACACCCGCGCCCTTCAGGCCGGGCTTCACCGCGAGAGTCCGCACTTCCGCGAGGTCTTCCCACATCACGTGCAGCGCGCCGCAGCCGACCACCTCGGCGTTGTCGTCCCGTTCCGCGACCCAGAACTCCTGGATGCTCTCGTAAAGCGTCACCATCGCTTTGTCGAGCAGGATGCGGTCACGTACGTACGCATCGAGGAGCCGGCGTACGTCCGGGACATCGCTGGTGCGGGCCCGCCGGACGCTGATGGCATTTGACATGTGGGGACGCTATCGCTCGCCGCCGTCCGGTACGGCGCCGGGTCCCGGTGCGGGGGTTTCCGGTCCCTGGACGATGCGGATGGCGTCTCCGAGTGCCTGGCGCTGTTCCTCGCTCATCATGCCGAAGAAGGCGACGAGGGCCGCGGCGGGGTTGTCGCTCTGGGACCAGGCGTCGTTCATGAGGGCGGCGGCGTAGGCGGCGCGAGTGGAGACCGCCTCATATCGATAGGCCCGGCCTTCGGACTCGCGGCGCACCCAGCCCTTCTGATGGAGATTGTCCAAAACGGTCATCACGGTGGTGTACGCGATGGACCGTTCCTGTTGCAGGTCTTCCAGGACTTCTCGAACGGTCACGGGGCGGTTCCACTTCCACACCCTCGTCATGACCGCGTCTTCGAGTTCTCCCAATGGGCGAGGCACGCTTCGAACGATAGTGGGAGATCGGAGCGATCGCGTGCCGGACGTGCACTTTCGCCGGAAAACGGGCGCAAAAGGGGCGTACGGCTCCTTGGGCGGAGCCGTACCGAGGGGGGCCGTCAGGTCGCAGGGGGTGGCGGTCTCAGGCCGTGGGGGTGGCGGTCTCAGGCCGTGGGGGTGGCGGTCAGGCCTTGGAGGGCGGGGACGCCTGCCGGGCGCCCTCCGCCCGCGCGAGGGCGGCGTCGACGACCGCGTCCTCCTTGGCCTTGTTGGCGCCGCCCTGGGTCTTCACGATCACCCGGATCACGCCGATGAAGAAGACGGCCATCACGGCCGGGGGCAGGAGCGCGGAGACGTAGTCCATGGGACCAGGGTAGCCAGGCGCCGTCAGCCCGCCGCGAGGTGGTGCCGGGAGTCCGGGGCGGGCGGCGCCGGCGGGGCGGGCTTGCGGCGGGGGAAGACCTCGCCTGGGGTGGGGACGGGGCGCTTGGGGGTGGCCGGAGCGGGCTGGGGGGACGGCTTCGGGGCGGGCTTCTGCGCGGGGTCCTTGTCCGGCTGCCGGCCGCCGGGGAGGGCGTGGAGGGCGTGCAGGCGGGTGCGCGCGGCGGGGAGCGTGGGGCGGCAGCGGGCGAGGAGCGCCGCCGCGGCGGGGTTGCCGCGCAGGGCGCCCAGGGCGGCGAGGTCGTCCGCGTCGGGGCGGTGGCCGGCGTTCAGCGCCTCGTCCAGGAGTGTGAGGTAGCCGGTGGCGGTGCCGGGGAGGGCGGCGCGGTACCGGGCCAGGTCGGCCACCAGGAAGGCACGGTGCCGGGCACCCTCCCGCATCGCCTCGTCTAGCGACTCTGCGAGCTGGAGGCAGTCCGTGGCCTCCTGGGCCGAGACCGGGCTGGGGTTCAGGGCGAGGGCGAGGGCTCGCCGGAGCACGCGCAGCTCCTGAGCACCGAACGCCATGCCGCCGCGGGGTCCGTAGGGCGTGGGCATGTGGCGACGATACGCGCTAATCAGACAAACTTCGCATAGGGGGTGTGGGTGTGGCGCGTGTGCCCACCCGGATGCGGGTGCCTGCGGCGCCTGTGCGGGCTGCGGGGGGTGCGGGGTGCCTGCGGCGCCTGTGCGGGTTCGGGTGCGGGGTGCCTGCGGCGCCTGTGCGGCTCCGGTGGGGGGTGCCTGCGGCGCCTGTGCCGGTTCGGGTGCGGGGTGCCTGCG
>JODU01000041.1 GCA_000720845.1 Kitasatospora aureofaciens
CGTTTCCGACTCTATCAGATCTTTCCGATCCGATTTCCTCGGTGCTTTCCAGGTTCCCGCTTTCGCGTTTCCCTTTCCGGCGGCTCCGACTTTATCAGAAGTTCCGGGCCGGTCTGGCCGGCGTTGGTTTCCGATTAATCGGGAGAGTGCTTCGTCGAATTCAGAGATTCGGAGAAGCTGATAGATGTTCACTGTTGCCCTCTGGGGTGAACCCATCTCCAGGCAACTGTTCTAATCTACCTCCCCGCTCGCGCCGTGTCAACGGCTCTTGCGGGAACGAAGAGGACAGTAGCAGCTCACACGGGGTGGATGCACATCAGGCGGCCGTTGGCACGGTGGCGCTGCGTTCGGCTTCCTCGACGTCGCCCGTGCCGCCGGCGCGGACGGCCCGGCCGCCCAGGACGTAGACATACGCGAGGAAGGTCAGCTCGGCGACGATTCCGATGGTGATGCGGGCCCAGGTGGGCAGGCCGGACGGGGTGACGAAGCCTTCGATGGCGCCGGACACGAAGAGGACGAGGGCCAGGCCGACCGCCATGCCGATGGCCGCCCTGCCCTCTTCGGCGAGAGCGGTGCGGCGGGTACGGGGCCCTGGGTCGATGAGGGTCCAGCCGAGGCGCAGACCGGTGCCGGCGGCGACGAACACCGCCGTCAGTTCGAGCAGGCCGTGCGGCAGGACCAAGCCGAGGAAGGTGTCCAGGCGGCCGGCCGACGACATCAGGCCGAAGCCCACGCCGAGGTTGAGCATGTTCTGGAAGAGGATCCAGATGACGGGCAGGCCCAGGAAGACGCCCAGCATGAGGCAGAGCGCGGCGGCCCAGGCGTTGTTCGTCCACACCTGTGCGGCGAACGAGGCCGCCGGGTTGCTGGAGTAGTACGTCTCGTACTGGCCGCCCGGGCGGGTGAGCTCGCGCAGCTCGCTCGGTGCGGCGATGGTGGACTGCACCTCCGGGTGGGTGCCGATCCACCAGCCCAGAAGGGCCGCGACGGCGGTCGAAAGGAGAGCGGTGGGGACCCACCAGTGGCGGGCCCGGTAGACGGCCGCCGGGAACTGCTGGGTCAGGAACCGCGTGACGTCGCGCCAGGAGGCGCGTCGGGTGCCTGTCACGACACTGCGCGCGCGTGCCACCAGTTGGCTGAGCCGTCCTGTCAGCTGGGGATCGGGTGCGCTGGACTGGATCAGGGACAGGTGCGTGGCCGCGCGCTGGTACAGGGCGACGAGTTCGTCGGTCTCGGGACCGGTCAGCCGGCGCCGGCGCCGGAGGAGGGCGTCGAGGCGGTCCCACTCCGCGCGGTGGGCGGAGACGAAGACGTCGAGGTCCATCGGTGTGCCTGCTCCTCGGCTATCGTCGGCGGCTCGTCGTGGATCAGCTTGTCGTACTGCGGCGCGGTGCGTCCTCAGCTTGGCAGACTGGCGGGGACGGGGGCAGTCAGGGGAAGGACGGCGGGCGTGAGCGAGCTGGTGACGGGCGAGGCGGTGGCGCTGGAGCTGCGTCCCGCGAGGCTGCCCAGCAGGGCACTGGCCGTCCTGCTCGACCTGGTGGTGGCCGTGGCCGTCTATGTGGCGGTGACCGTCGCGCTGATGGCGTCCACCTCCTCCCTGGACGTGGCGGCGCAGACCGCGCTGTCGATCGCGACCTTCGTCCTCGTGCTGGTGGGCGGTCCGATCGCCGTGGAGACACTCAGCCACGGGCGGTCGCTCGGGAAGATGGCGTGCGGGCTGCGGGTGGTGCGGGACGACGGCGGGCCGATCCGGTTCCGGCACTCGCTGGTGCGGGGACTGATCGGGGTGATCGAGATCCTCATGACGCTCGGGGTCATCGCCTGTGTCGCCTCTCTGGTGTCCGCGCGGGGGCGGCGGCTCGGCGACGTGTTCGCGGGCACGCTCGTCGTGCGGGAGCGGGTGCCGTTCTCTTCGGCGGGCTTCATGCCGCCGCCTCCGCCGTGGCTCGCGGGGCGGTTCTCCGGGCTCGACCTGTCCTCGGTGCCCGACGATCTGTGGCTTGCCGTCCGTCAGTACCTGGCGCGGATGGGACAGCTGGATCCGCGCGTCGGCTGGGCCATGGCCGAACGGCTCGCCGGCGATGTGGCGGCGCGTACGGGCGCTCCGGTGCCGGCCGAGGTTCCGCCGCCCGCGTATCTGGCGGCGGTGCTGCAGGAGAGGCAGGCCCGCGAGGCCTGGCGGGCCTTCGGCGGCGCTCCGGCGGCCGGCGGGACCGCCGCATCGGGGCGGGTGGTGCCGGAGGCTCCCGCACCCGCGGCTCCGCCCCCTGCGCCCGCTGCCCCGCCGACTGCCCCGCCCCCCGCGCCGTCACCGGGTGGCCGCCCCGAGGTGCCGCGTGCCGTGCCGTCGGACGGCCGCTCCGGGACCGGGTTCGTGCCGCCGGCGTAGGCACGGGCGCCGGGCCAGGTCTCACGGGAACACGGACGGTGGTGACTCCAGGTCCTCCAGCTCGACGCCGGGGGCCGCGAGTACGACGTCGCCGGCGATGTGCACGGACTGCTGCTCGCCGGTGTCCAGGGCTGTGACCTGGTATTCGTCCACGGTGAGGGGGCCGTTGTCAGTGGCGTGTGCTTCTCTGTTCAGCAAGGCCCAGGACTGGTCCACGGTGCGGGGGGCGAGGACCGGGTCGGTGAGGGCGACGAGGCGTACGCGGGTGGCCGGTTCGGAGGGGGTGAGGCGCAGGAGGCGGGTGACGGCGACGAGGAAGGCCGGGGATGTGCCGGTGAAGGCGTGGGCGCGCGCATTGCCTTCGGTGGCGTGGACTCCGGTCGGGTCGGTACGGACCCAGGTGACGCCGTCGATGGCGGCGCCGCGGACCTGCCAGTCGGCGGCGTGGAGTTCGAGGCGGATGGGCCGGCCGAGGTCGTCGAGGGCGAGGTCGACGGAGCCGTGGTGAGCCCCGGTGGGCGTGGTCAGCCGGGAGACGTAGCGCCAGCCGGAAGGGCCGGGGGCGCACTGGAAGTGTTCTTCCGCGAGGGGGGTGCGATCGTGCGGATCGTGGAGCGAATAACGGCCGCGGGGCATGGGTGTCCTGGGTGGTGACGGGCTGGTCCGGCCGCTGATGCGGACGCGGCGCCAATGGGGCAGGCCCCCGGCACGGGGGTGCGGGGGCCTGCCTCGGAGGAACCGGTGACTCAGTAGCGGTAGTGGTCCGCCTTGTAGGGGCCCTCGACCTTGACGCCGATGTACTCGGCCTGCTCCGGGCGGAGCGTGGTCAGCTTGACGCCGAGGGCGTCGAGGTGGAGCCGGGCGACCTTCTCGTCCAGGTGCTTGGGCAGCACGTAGACGTCGGTCGGGTACTCGTCGGGCTTGGTGAACAGCTCGATCTGGGCCAGGGTCTGGTCCGCGAAGGAGTTGGACATCACGAACGACGGGTGGCCGGTGGCGTTGCCCAGGTTCAGCAGGCGGCCCTCGGACAGGACGATGAGGACCTTGCCGTCGGGGTAGGTCCAGGTGTGGACCTGGGGCTTGACCTCGTCCTTGACGATGCCCGGGGTCTTGGCGAGGCCGGCCATGTCGATCTCGTTGTCGAAGTGGCCGATGTTGCCGACGATGGCCTGGTGCTTCATCTTGGCCATGTCCGAGGCCATGATGATGTCCTTGTTGCCGGTCGTGGTGACGAAGATGTCGGCCTTGTCGACGACCTCGTCCAGCGTGGTGACCTGGTAGCCGTCCATCGCCGCCTGCAGGGCGCAGATCGGGTCGATCTCGGTGATGATCACGCGGGCGCCCTGGCCGCGCAGGGACTCCGCGCAGCCCTTGCCGACGTCGCCGTAGCCGCAGACGACGGCGGTCTTGCCGCCGATCAGGACGTCGGTGGCGCGGTTGATGCCGTCGATCAGGGAGTGGCGGCAGCCGTACTTGTTGTCGAACTTCGACTTGGTGACCGCGTCGTTGACGTTGATCGCCGGGAACAGGAGGGTGCCGTCGCGGTGCATCTCGTACAGGCGGTGGACGCCGGTCGTGGTCTCCTCGGTCACGCCGCGGATCTCGGACGCCAGCTGGGTCCACTTCTGAGGGCTCTCGCTGACCGTGCGGGTGAGGAGTTCCAGGATGACGCGGTGCTCGTCGGACTCGGCGGTGTCGACCGAGGGGACCTTGCCGTCCTTCTCGTACTCGACGCCCTTGTGGACGAGGAGGGTGGCGTCACCGCCGTCGTCCAGGATCATGTTCGGGCCGCCGGTGGGGGTGTTCGGCCAGGTCAGCGCCTGCTCCGTGCACCACCAGTACTCCTCCAGAGTCTCGCCCTTCCCGGCGAAGACCGGGACGCCCTGCGGGTTGTCGGGCGTGCCGTTCGGGCCGACGGCAATGGCGGCGGCCGCGTGGTCCTGGGTGGAGAAGATGTTGCAGGAGGCCCAGCGGACCTCGGCGCCGAGGGCGACCAGGGTCTCGATGAGCACGGCGGTCTGCACGGTCATGTGCAGGGAGCCGGTGACGCGGGCGCCGGCGAGCGGCTGGGTCTCGGCGTACTCCTTGCGGATCGCCATCAGGCCCGGCATCTCGTGCTCGGCCAGGGTGATCTCCTTGCGGCCGAACGCGGCCAGGGAGAGGTCGGCGACCTTGAAGTCCTGTCGGTTGTCGACAGTCGTCATTACGGGCTGCTCCTCGGGTTGGGTCGAGGTGGGTACGGCTGACCTGCGCGGCGGCGGACACAGGGGTGCCCAGAAGAGGACACAGGCATGCCCGCGTACGCGCAGCGCAGTCCGTCGGAGGCCCTCTCTCCCTCGGCCGGTCCGTCGTGGACCGCCCGACCGCCATCAGCAGCGACGTCTGGCTCCGTCCCAAACTACACCGCGGGCGCCCGCCGTCCCCAGTCCGCCTCCGAACACTTCCGGACGTTCACGCAGGGTGATGACGGGCGCCGGATGGTCGTTCAGTGGGCGGCGGGCGGGGTGGTCGGGCCGCCGGGGGTCGCCTCGGGGTCGGGGCCCTTGGCGGCCTCGGACTCGCTGTAGATGTCCGGTTCCAGGTAGATGACGCGGGCGATCGGGACCGCCTCGCGGATGCGCGACTCGGCGGCGTCGATCGCGGAGGCGATCTCCGTGGCGGTGCCGTCGTGCCGGACGGCGATCTTGGCGGCGACGAGCAGTTCCTCGGGGCCGAGGTGGAGGGTGCGCATGTGGATGATGCCGGTGACGGTGTCGCCGGCGACGACCGCGGCCTCGATCTGCTGGACCACCTCGGTGCCGGCGGCCTCGCCGAGCAGCAGGGACTTGGTCTCGGCGGCGAGGACCAGCGCGATCAGGATGAGCAGGACGCCGATGCACAGGGTGCCGATGCCGTCCCAGACGCCGTCGCCGGTGAGCAGGGCGAGGCCGACACCGCCGAGGGCGAGGATCAGACCGACCAGGGCGCCCAGGTCCTCCAGGAGGACGACCGGCAGCTCCGGGGCCTTGGCGTGGCGGATGAACTCCTTCCAGGACTTCTTGCCGCGCAGCGGGTTGGACTCCTTGATGGCGGTCCGGAAGGAGAAGCCCTCGGCGATGATCGCGAAGACCAGGACGCCCACCGGCCAGTACCAGTGCTCCAGTTCGTGCGGGTGCTTGATCTTCTCGTAGCCCTCGTAGAGGGCGAACATGCCGCCGACCGAGAAGAGCACGATGGAGACGAGGAAGGCGTAGATGTAGCGCTCGCGGCCGAAGCCGAAGGGGTGTTGCGGGGTGGCCTCGCGCTGGGCCCGCTTGCCGCCCAGGAGCAGCAGGCCCTGGTTGCCGGAGTCGGCGACGGAGTGCACGGACTCGGCGAGCATCGAGGACGATCCGCTGAAGAGGAACGCCACGAATTTCGCTACCGCGATCGAGAGGTTGGCGAGCAGTGCCGCCACGATCGCCCTGGTGCCGCCTGACGCGCTCATGTGTCGCGTTGTCCCTTCGCCTGCATCTGCTTCGCCTGCATCTGCTGTGTCTGCGTCCGTACGCCGGTGGGGGCACGGCCGGCGGGTGACCGGCTTTGCCCCTCCTTTGCGGTGCGCCATTGTTGCAGCCCGTGCGGGCCCAGACGTGCCGGATGCCCCGTCGGGCGCGGGTCAGACGCGCACGGTGGCCCGGAAGAGCGTGCCGCTTCCGGACACTTCGGCCTTTTCGTGCGCCGGGACGAAGACGGAGCGGCCGGGGGCGAGTTCGTGTTCGCCGGCCCGTACGGTGCCCGCCGTGCAGAGCAGGATCTGCGGGGTGGGCAGGGTGAGGTCGTGGGCGCCGGACCCCTCGGGCAGGACGTAGCGGGAGAGGCGGAACTCGTCGATCGGGGTGTCGTAGACCTCCTCGCCGTCGGGGGACGCCTCCGGGCGCAGGATGCCGGGGTCGCCCGCCTCGAAGCGGACGATGCGCAGGAGTTCGGGGACGTCGACGTGCTTGGGGGTGAGGCCGCAGCGCAGGACGTTGTCGGAGTTGGCCATGATCTCGACGCCCAGGCCGTTCAGGTAGGCGTGCGGGATGCCGGCGCCCAGGTAGAGGGCCTCGCCGGGCTGGAGCCGGACGTGGTTGAGGAGCATCGCGGCGAGGACGCCGGGGTCGCCCGGGTAGTGGTGGGCGATGTCGGCGTACGGCCGGTAGGCGCCGCCGAGGCGGTCGCAGGCGGCCGCGGTCTCGGTGACCGTGCGGGACATCTCCTCGGGGTCGGCGGTGAGGATCGCGGTGAGGACCTCGCGCAGCGCGGCGTCCTCGGGGTGGGCGCGCAGCAGGTCGACGTACGGCTTGAGCGAGGCGACGCCGAGGCCGTCGAGCAGGTCGGCCGTGTCGGCCGGGGCGCGGAAGCCGCACAGGCCGTCGAACTCGGTGAGGGCGCAGATCAGTTCGGGCTTGTGGTTGGCGTCCTTGTAGTTGCGGTGCGGGGCGTCCAGGGGGACGCCCCGGCGCTCCTCGTCCTCGTAACCGGCCCTGGCCTGGGCGAGGTCGGGGTGGACCTGGAGGGAGAGCGGGGCCCCGGCGGCCAGGAGCTTGAGGAGGAAGGGCAGCCGAGGGCCGAACCTGGCCACGGAGGCGGCGCCCAGTTCCTTCTCGGGGTCGGCGTCGACGACCTCGGCGAGCGTGCCCCGGCCGGTGCGGGAGGGGGCGCCGGGGTGGGCGCCCATCCACATCTCCGCCTGCGGTTCGCCGGTCGGCTCGGTCCCGAGGAGGGTCGGAATCGCGGTGGTGGAACCCCAGGCGTAGGGGCGGACGGTGTTGTCGAGGCGGTCCATGAGCTCTCTCTGCGGGTGCGTGCGGGTGCGTGGGCGATGGTGCGCCGGGGTCAGGCTCCCGAGGCGAGCGCCAGGTAGACGGCGGCGAAATCCGTGATGGCGATCAGTTCGGCGAGGGTCTCCAGTTCGCCGCCCGCTTCCGGCTCCAGTTCGCTGATCGGCGTGTCGTGTCCGAGGGCCAGGTCACGGGCGCTGGGCGCGGCGGTGAGTCCGCCGCTGGGACGGTCGCGGAGCAGCACTACACGCGCGCGCAGGGCGGCCGGCTCCTCGACGCGGTCGCGGAAGAAGTCGTCGGGGTCGGCTCCGGCGGCGAGTCGGCCGGCGAGCAGTGCGCTGTGCGCGGCCAGCGCCTCGGGGAGGTCGGCGACGACCGCGGGGGTGCCGGACAGTTCGGCGAGGGCGGCGGCGAAACGGCGGCCGGCGGGCCCGGCGGAGGTGCCCTCGGTCCAGACGACGGGGAGGGATTCGGCCAGTTCGGACGCCAGGGTCTTGGCGGGGTTGCTGTAGGTCACGATGGCGGGCCCGCAGCGTTCGGCGACGGCGTCGAGGCGGTCGGCGACCTTCTCCACGACCTCGGGCGGCGCCTCGAGCACGCCGGTGCGGTCCAGCAGCGCGAGAAGCGGGGTGAGCAGCGCCCACAGGACGCCGGGGGTGGCACCGGCGAGGGGCTCGTCGTGGTCGTAGAGGGCGGTCGCCATCGGGATGAACAGGCCGCGCGAGGCGCTCACCGAATCGCTGAGCGGGGAGCGGGCGGGGGCGACGGCCACGACCGTGCAGCCCCGGCGGTATGCCTGTTCGGCGAGCAGGGCGAGACCCGGCTCGGCGCCGTCGGGGGTGGCGATCAGCAGGAGGTCCACGGAACCGGCCCAGCCGGGCAGCTCCCAGCGCAGGGCGCCCGCGGCGGGGGCAACGCCGGTGGGGGCGAGACGGGTGACGGGGCTGCCCGCGCCGGCGAGGGTGCCGAGGAGGTCGGCGGCGTGGGTGGCGGCGGCGCCGGGGCCCGCGATCAGTACGGCACGCGGGCGGCCGTCCGGCTTGAGGTTGCCGACGCCGGCATCGGCGGCGTGCCGGGCGGCGGTGCGGACGCGGGCACCGGCCTCGGCGGCGCCGCGGAGCAGACCGCGGCGGTCGGCCTCGGTCAGGCGCTCCGGGGCGTCGAGGAGCGATTCGTCGAGCATGGCGGCAGGTCTCCGATCGCCGGGGGCGTTCGTTCGATTGCGCGGGGTCGTCGCCGGGTTGCCGGTGCCTGGCCGGCGGTTACTCGGGGCGGCGGGCCTCGTCGACGAGGAGGACGGGGATGCCGTCGCGCACCGGGTACGCCAGGCCGCAGTCCTGGCCGGTGCAGATCAGCTCCGTGTCCTGCTCCTTGAGGGGGTCGTGGCAGGCCGGGCAGGCGAGGATCTCCAGGAGGCCGGCTTCGAGCGGCATGGGGGGGGTTCCCTTCGGGGGCGGTGGGGCGTGTGTGGATGTGCTGGTCAGGGTACCGCCGGGGCGGACCGGTGCGGGTGGCCCACGGTGAATCCGGCGTCGGTGCAGGGGCGGTCACGCGGGCCTGCGCTGCCGCTGCCGCGGCTAGGCGCGGATGATCGCCAGTGCCTCGTCGCGGACCTTGGTCATCGTCGCCTCGTCACGTGCCTCCGCGTTGAGGCGGAGCAGGGGCTCGGTGTTGGACGGGCGGACGTTGAACCACCAGTCGGCGGCGGTGACGGTGAGGCCGTCCAGCTCGTCCACGGTGACGTCGTCGCGGCCCTCGTACGCGGCCCGGATCGCGTCGAGGCGGGCCCGCTGGTCGTCGACGGTGGAGTTGATCTCGCCGGAGCCGGCGTAGCGGTCGTACGCGGCGACCAGGGCGGACAGCGGGCCGTCCTGCTCGCCGAGGGCGGCGAGGACGTGGAGGGCGGCCAGCATGCCGGTGTCGGCGTTCCAGAAGTCGCGGAAGTAGTAGTGCGCGGAGTGCTCGCCGCCGAAGATGGCGCCGGTCCTGGCCATCTCGGCCTTGATGAACGAGTGGCCCACGCGCGTGCGTGCCGGTGTCCCGCCGTTCTCCCGCACGACCTCCGGGACCGACCGGGAGGTGATCAGGTTGTGGATGACCGTGCCCGTGCCGCCGTTGCGGGCCAGCTCGCGGGCGGCCACGAGGGCGGTGACGGCGGACGGGGAGACCGGGTCGCCGTTCTGGTCGACGACGAAGCAGCGGTCGGCGTCGCCGTCGAAGGCGAGGCCGAGGTCGGCGCCCTCCTCGCGGACGCGCTGCTGGAGGTCGACGAGGTTGGCCGGGTCGAGCGGGTTGGCCTCGTGGTTGGGGAAGGTGCCGTCCAGTTCGAAGTACATCGGCACGAGGTCGAGGGGCAGGCCGGCGAAGACCGTGGGGACGGTGTGACCGCCCATGCCGTTGCCCGCGTCGACGACGACCCTGAGGGGCCGGATGCCGGTGAGGTCGACGAGGGAGCGCAGGTGGGCCGCGTAGTCGGCGAGCGTGTCGCGCCGGGTCACCGTGCCCGGACGGGACGCGGGCTCGGGGGCGCCGGAGTCGCTCCAGCGTTCCACCAGGGCGCGTATCTCGGCGAGGCCGGTGTCCTGGCCGACCGGCGCGGCGCCCGCGCGGCACAGCTTGATGCCGTTGTACCGCGCTGGGTTGTGCGACGCCGTGAACATGGCGCCCGGCAGGCCGAGCGCGCCGGAGGCGTAGTACAGCTGGTCGGTGGAGCACAGGCCGATCCCGGTCACGTCGGCGCCGCGGGCCGCGGCCCCGCGCGCGAAGGCGCCGGACAGGCCCGGGGACGAGGGCCGCATGTCGTGGCCGACCACGATGGCGCCCGCGCCGGTCAGCTCGGCGAAGGCCGCGCCGAACAGCTCGGCCAGCGACTCGTCCCACTGGTCCGGTACGACACCGCGCACGTCGTACGCCTTCACGATCTGCGACAGATCAGCAGCCACGGCCAACCTTCCTGAAAGTCCTGTCGGAGCCCACAAACTACCCGCAGGCACCGACCGGCCGCCCGGGCGGTTCCCGAAGGTCAGGGCAGCATCCAGCCCAGAGCCGCCGTGGACTGCCCGACGACGATCAGGCACATGAGGAGCAGCAGGCCGAGGCTCCAGGGCAGCACCTTGCGCAGCAGGTCGCCCTCGCGGCCCGCGAGTCCGACGGCGGCGCAGGCAATGGTGAGGTTCTGCGGGGAGATCATCTTGCCGAGGACACCGCCGGAGCTGTTGGCGGCGGCCAGCAGTTCGGGCGAGAGGCCTGACTCCCGCGCGGCGGTCACCTGGAGGGCGCCGAAAAGGGCGTTGGCCGAGGTGTCGGAGCCGGAGACGGCGACGCCGAACCAGCCGAGCACCGGGGAGAGGAAGGCGAGCCCGGCGCCCGCGGCGGCGACGAAGTGGCCGATGGTGGCGGCCTGTCCGGAGAGGTTCATGACGTAGGCGAGGGCGAGGACCGAGGTGACGGTGAGGATCGCGAACCGCAGTTCGTGCACGGTCGCGAGCCACTCCCTGACCGCCACGCGCGCGTGCACGCCGAGGACGACGGCCGTGGCCAGCCCGGCGAACAGCACGAGCGTGCCGCCGGTGGAGACGATCGGCCAGGAGAAGACGTTGCCGCCGACCGGAGTGCCGTCGGGGCCGACCACGTCGAGGAACGGCCAGTCGTAGGACTGCGTGGCCTTCGCCAGCCAGTCCTTGACCGCCGGGATCTGCGCCACCGAGAAGACGGCGACGATCAGCGCGTACGGCGCGTAGGCGCGCACCACCTCCCGGGCGGGGTCCCGCTCGTCCAGTTCCTCGCTGCGTACGCCGGTCAGTACCGACGCCCGTACGGGCTCGGCGGCGGGCCTGCGGGAGTGCGGTACGGCGACCAGGGCGGCGGCGCCGATCAGGGCGGCGGCGATGTCGGCGAGCTGGGCGGAGACGTAGTTGGAGGCGACGAACTGGGCGACGGCGAAGGCGACTCCGCAGGCCAGCGCGGGGATCCAGGTCTCGCGCAGGCCGCGCCGCCCGTCCACCAGGGCGACCAGGAGCAGCGGTACGACGAGGGCCAGCAGGGGCGTCTGGCGGCCGACCACGGAGGCGACGTCGTCCAGGGGCAGCCCGGTGACCTGGGCGAGCGTCACCACCGGGGTGCCCATCGCGCCGAAGGCGACCGGCGCGGTGTTGGCGACCAGGGACACGACGGCGGCGCGCACGGGGTCGAAGCCGAGGGCGACGAGCATGACCGAGCAGATCGCGACGGGCGCCCCGAACCCGGCGAGGGCCTCCAGCAGGGCGCCGAAGCAGAAGGCGACGACCAGGGCCTGGATGCGGGGGTCGTCGGACAGCCGGCCGAAGGAGCGCCGCAGGATGTCGAAGTGCCGGGTGCGGACCGTCATCCGGTAGACCCACAGGGCGTTCACGACGATCCACAGGAT
Organism: Kitasatospora aureofaciens; assembly: GCA_000720845.1. Taxonomy (GTDB): domain Bacteria; phylum Actinomycetota; class Actinomycetes; order Streptomycetales; family Streptomycetaceae; genus Streptomyces. Next base: position 11,582 of record JODU01000041.1, read on the forward strand.
GGGGAAGAGGCCGAAAACCGCTCCCTGGACGGCGCTGGAGGCCGTCTGGTCCAGCGGCATGCCGTAGGCGAGCCAGGCGACCAGTACGGCGGCCAGGAGACCGATGAGGCCCGCCAGGTGCGCCTTCATGCGGACGCCGCCCAGCAGGACGAGGACGATCACCAGTGGCAGGGCCGCCACCAGGGCCGACAGGCCGAGCGAACCGGCGACGGGTTCCAGTTCCTGTACGTACACGCACGCCTCCCCGGATTCCGCCATGCGAAAGCGTTTTCTCGCAGCTTCCGGAATGGTCGTGTCCGCGACAACGAGGCGTCAATGGGTGTGCAGCAACGGATGTGACCGGGAACACGGTGAGTGAATGGTGAAAACCCGCCGAGCGGGGCTCAGTTGTCCGGCGAGCGCAGCACGCGCAGGTGGCCGCGGCGCGCGACCTCCATCGGGTCGGCCGTCCGGGCGCCCCCGGCCTCGGCCGCCCGCTCCTGGGGCCGGGCCGCCTCACGCACCGCGTTGGCGAGCGCCTCCAGGTCGTCGCCGCTGGGGCGGGCCGGGGCGGATCCGTCGAGCAGGCGGACGACCTCCCAGCCGCGGGGGGCGGTGAGGCGCTCGGAGTGCTCGGCGCACAGGTCGTAGCAGTGGGGTTCGGCGTAGGTGGCGAGCGGGCCGAGGACCGCGGTCGAGTCGGCGTAGACGTACGTCAGCGTCGCGACGGCGGGACGGCCGCAGGCGGTGCGCGAACAGCGACGTACAGGGCTCACGATGTTGGACGGTACCGCACTCTTGAGCGGGCCGCGACGACTCTCCACCAGGTCACACCCCCGTGTCGTGGCGTGAAACGACCTGTGGACCCTCCGGAACATTCCACTTTGACCTGCGCGGACGCCCGTCACGGGGAGCCCGCGCGATGCCGCGGGCGGTCACGACCCGATACAAACAACGACATTTGCCTTGAGTTCCATGGTCGCGAAGAGATACGGAATTGAGCCCAACCTTGGCTGGAATGGTCATCCGGCGACAAGCGGAGCGGGCCGCCGCCACGTCGCCCGCCGTGTGCGCGCGGTCGGGCGCACCGCCCCGGCGGGGACTACCCTTCACCAGTGATGGACAACCCCGTGACGCCCCGTGATGCCGGCCGCCCAGGACCCCGCCGTCGTGATCGCCACGGTCGGGGCATGCGCGGCCCGGTCGCGCCCCCGCAGGTGCCGCTCGCCGCGAGCCGTGGCGAGGTGTTCGCGGACCTGGTGCAGGACTCCGTGGAGCGCCTGGAGCGGCGGTGGCCGCAGCTCGCCGACATCGACTTCCTCGTCCTCGACGTGCCACGCCCGCCCGCGGCCGGGGAGGCGTGGAACGACGAGGCGGTCCCGCTCGGGGGCACGGTGCCCTCGCGGGACGGGCGGCGGGGGCGGGTCGTGGTCTACCGGCGGCCGGTGGAGATCCGGACCAAGGGGCGGGACGAGCGCGCACTGCTGGTGCACGAGGTCGTCGTCGAGCAGGTCGCGGAGCTGCTGGGGCTGACGCCGGAGACGGTGGATCCCCGGTACGGGGAGGACTGAGCGGCGGGGCCCGGTCGCCCCCGCCGCTCCTTGCGCGGTACCGACAGGACCTCTACTTCTGCAGTACCGACAGATCCTCGTCCGCGTTCGGCACCGAGACCGTGCCCCGGTCGTCGGGGAGGGTCTGGACGGTGAAGGCCGCCACGTCGTCGTCCGAGCCCGTCAGGGTGCGGGACGCGTGGACCGGGCCGCCCGAGACGGTCTCGACGGTCAGCGCGTAGGAGCCCTTGAGCCCGGCGGGGACCGGCACGTCGACGTTCTGGGTCGTGCCTGCCTTGATCGTGTACGTCTCGGTCGCGGCCGTGCCACCCTCGGTGCCCGCCGACGCCGTGACCTTGACCTTCGCGGCCTCGCCCGGCGCGGACAGGGCCAGCGTCGTGCTCTTGGCGCGGTTGTCCGCGACCGTCGCGCGCGCACCGACCGGGTCGGTGGCCGGGATGAACGCCGACTCCTGCTCGTCGCCCTTGCCCCGCACGACCCGGACGGCCGCCACGACCGGCACGGACCGGTCCGTCGGGGTCAGCACCAGCGAGCCCGCCTCGCCGCGCGTGACCTCGCCGAGGTCGACGCCGGTCGTCATACCGGCCTTGACGTGCACCGTCTCGTGCCCGGCGGGCGTGATCAGCCCGGACGGCGAGGCGAGTCGCACCTTCAGGTCGGCGTCGGTGCCGCCGGGCGTGAACAGCACCAGGCGCACGGCGGTGGCGTCCTTCGGGATGCCCGGCAGCACGAGGTCGCTCGCCGGGTCGGCGGCCGCGCTCAGCCAGTCGCCGCCGGTCTTGTCGTCCAGGGCCTGCACCGCGGCGCCGATCCGCCCGCTGCGCACGCCGACGTGCACGGTCAGGTCGGTCTGCTTCACGTCGCTGAGCGTGGACAGCAGGAGGGACTCGCCGGCGTGCGGCGGCACCGTGACCCCCTCCCCCACCGTGGACTTGAGGGAACCGTCCTTGCCGTACAGCTCGATGTCCACGACGGCCGCCGAGTCGTCCGGGTTCGTCAGGTGCACGTAATCGGTGCGGCCGGTCGCCGTGCTGGCGCCCGGGAACCAGAACTCCGTGTCCGGGGCGGCGCAGTTGACGCCCTGCATGCCACGGCCCGTCCCGGCGGCGACCTCGGTGGTCTGCTGGACCGTCCAGCCCGGCGCGTTGCCGCCCTCGGCGGTGCCGATCAGCGCGGGTGTGTCGGCGCCGGTGGTCTTCCCGCCGACGGGGGTGCCGGGCGCCTTGGGCTGGAGGACCGGCTTCTCCTTCTTCTCGCCCTTGTCGCCGTCCTTGTCGTCCTTGCCGTCCTTGCCGTCCTGGGGGACGGCGGTCTCCGCCGTGGTGAGCGCCGCGCTGCCCTTCTCGTCCGCGCCCTTCGTGACGGGCGTGAAGGACGTGTACGCGGTCTCGGCGAGGTCGGACGTGCTGGGCGCCGGGCACAGCAGGCTGGTGCGCTCCACGGGCAGCCGGGCGGCCGGTGCCGCGGTGTCAGAGCCCGAACCGTCCGGGGCGGACACCGCGGCGAAACCGGTGACGGCGGCGAGCGCCGTCGCACAGGCGATCAGGGACAGGGTCGTGCGCTTCACTGCTGGCTCCCGTCGGGACGCTCACTGCCCGTGCCGTGGGGCTGCTGCTGGGGCTGCTGGGGCTGGGAAGGGTCGTACGGCGTGTCGTATCCGCCCTGGCCGTACGCCTGGTCGAAGGCGGGGTCGTAGCCGCCCTCCTGAGCCGGCGTCGGGTCGCCGTAGGCGTAGGGGTCGTACTGACCCGCCCCGTACTGCGCGCCCTGGTCGCCGTGTCCGCCCTGGTAGGCGTCCGACTGGTACGGGTCCGCCGCCTGGTACGGCTGCTGCCCGTACGCGCCCGGGTCGTACTGCTGGGCGCCCTGGTACTGCTCGCCGCCGTAGCCGCCGTCGTAGGAGCCGTACTGGGCGCCGGTGTACCCCGTCGCGTCCCATTCTCCGTACGCCGGCTGCTGCGGGACCGGCACGGGTGCCGCCACGGGCTGTTCGGGCACCTCGCTGGCGTCTCCCGCGGTCTCCGCTTCGGCCTCGGCCTGGGCCCGCAGCCGCCGCGCCCGGCGGCCTTCGCCCTCGACGGGCTGGGCAGGGACGATCGGCTCGTCGGGCAGGTCGTCGTCGACGTCGCGGCGCCTGCCGGGCAGGGCGAGGACGACCAGGACGACGGCGAGGAGCCCCTGGGCCCACAGCCAGGCCGTGTGCGTGAACGGGTCGTCGTAGGTGACGTCCAGCCGGCCGCCGGAGGCGGGGAGTTCGAAGCCCTGGGCCCAGCCGTCGACCGTGGTGCGGGTGAGCGGCTTGCCGTCCAGGGTGGCGGTCCAGCCCTCGGCGGCGGTGTCGGCGAGGCGCAGCACGCGGCCGTCGGAGCCCGCCTTGATGTCGGTGTGGATCTCCACGGGGCCGGCCGCCACGGGCTCGGGCCCGCCGCCGCCGGACGCCCCGGCACCGGACTTGCCGCCGGAGACGATGGTCGCGCGCGCGACCTCCTGGTCCACCCGCCACAGTCCGCTGCCGTCCTGCTGGCTGAGCCTGCTCAGTCCCGGCGTGGCGTCCAGGACGCGGGTGACCTCGCGGGGCGCGCCCTTGTGCACGAGCACGTAGCGCACGGCGAACCCGCCGAGCTGGTCGGCCTGGTCGGCGCCGGAGCCGGCCACGAGGTTGGCGACGACCTTGTCGAGGGTGCTGTTCCCGCCGTCCCCGGAGGCCAGTTCGCCGTCGCCGAGGCGGGCGCCGGAGCCGCGGACCAGCATGTAGCCCACGTGCGCGGCGGAGTCGCTGTCGAGGACGAGGGTGCGGGCCTGGTCGCGGGTGTGGCTCTCCTCGGCGACGAACGCGGGCACCTGGACAGGGTCGCGCCGCTCCACCGGGCCGTCGGCGCCGCCGAACATCCAGCCGGCGGCGGCGATCAGCGGGCCGAGGGCCGAGGCGAGGGCGATCAGGGCGGCGACGGGCTGGCGCCAGCCGAAGCTCTGCTCGGCCACCCGGAAGCGGGCCCCGTCGGCGCCGAGGGCCGCGGCGGACAGCAGGGCGATGCCGTAGACGAGGGTGGCGGGTCCGGCCCACGCGGAGCGGTTGGACAGGACCGAGAAGACCAGGGCGACCAGGGCGACGGCCCAGGCCGTCCGGATGCCCAACTGCCGCTCGGAGCGCAGCAGCGCGGCCAGCGCGGCCAGCACGACGCCGACGAGGAACAGCCCGCCCACCGTGCCGGGGCCGCCGGGGCTGGCGCCGAGCAGGTCGAGGGCGGAGGCGGCCGAGGCGCCGTACTCCAGCCCGGCCTCGTCGAAGAAGCCGAACGGCAGCAGCGACAGCGACCAGGGCGCGAGCAGCAGCAGCGGGGTGCCGAGCTGGGCGAGGAAGCGCGGCGCGTACGCCGTGATCTCGCCGCGGCGCAGGGCGAGGACGCCGACGCCGAGGACCAGCGCGACGGGCCACACGACGGGCGTGAAGGCGGTGGTGATCGTCAGCAGCAGGGCGTACGCCCAGGTGGCGCGCCAGCTGCCGCGGGCGCCGGAGGAGCCCGTCAGGCCGGCCGCCGCTACTCCCGCGCGCGCGATGAGCGGCAGCAGTACGGCGAGGACGGCGGTGCCGAGGCGGCCGCCGGCCAGCGCACCGGTGGCGGCGGGCAGGAAGGCGTAGGCGACGGCGGCCCAGGCGCGCAGCAGCCGCGACGGGACCAGCGGGCGGGAGGCGAAGTAGGCGGTGGCACCGGCCAGGGGCACCGAGCAGACCAGCAGCAGGGTGACGGCGAGTCCGGTGGAGCCGAGCAGCACGGAGGCGAACGTGGCGAGGATCGCGAGGTAGGGCGGCGCGGAGGCGGTGCCGCCGGTGCCGACCGTGTGCCAGGCGTCGACGTACCGCGACCACAGCTCGCCGGCGCCGGCCGGTGCGGGCAGCAGCGCGCCGCCGGACAGGGCGCCGCCGCCGAGAAGCGCGCGGCAGGCGGCCAGGGAGACGAGCAGCAGCACCAGGAAGAGCACCGGCCCCGGCTTGCGGGCGATGCGCTTGAGCCGGGCGAACTGCTCGATCTCCAGGAAGTCGGCGTCGTCGCCGCCGGGTCCGGACTCGATGCCCCCGCCGTGCCGTCCGGCACCCGCGGCGGCCTCGGCCTCGGAGCTGCCGAAGAGGTCGCCCGCGACCTGCTCGACGGTGGCGCGGATGGTCGCGCCGGGCGGCGGGAACAGGGGCCGCAGTTCGTCCTTCTCGACCTGCGGGCGGCCGCGTTCGCGCCGGCCCGCGATGATCCGCTCGGGGCGCAGCAGGACGCCCAGCAGGCCGCGGATCTCGTCGAGGGCCTGACCGGGGACCTTGCCGACGAGGTAGGCGACGGTGCGCAGCAGCGTGCCGAGGACGACGCGCAGCAGTACCCAGGGCAGGGCGGCGGTGCGGACGTTGACCAGGAGGGTGTGGACGGCGCCGGCCTTGTCCACCTTGTGCGGGGAGGCGGTGGTGCGGCCCGCGCAGTCGACGGCGCGGCGCTCGCGCGAGGCCGCCTCGGCGTGGCGGACGACCGCCTCGGGAGCGACGAGGACGCGCAGTCCGGCGGCGTGCGCGCGCCAGCACAGGTCGACGTCGTCGCGCATCAGGGGCAGCCGGCGGTCGAATCCGCCGAGCCGCTCGAAGACGTCGCGCCGGATCAGCATGCCGGCGGTGGACACCGACAGCACGGTCCTGACGTGGTCGTGCTGGCCCTGGTCCTGTTCGCGGCGGTCCAGGCCGGTCCAGCGGCGGCCGGAGTTGGCGATGGAGACGCCGACCTCGAGCAGCTGCCGGCGGTCGTACCAGCCGCGGAGTTTGGGACCGACCACGGCGACGTCGTCGCGGCCGAGTTCGTACTCGGTGTCCACGACGCGCAGCAGCTGGGCGAGGGCCTCGGGTTCGGGGGCGCAGTCGTCGTGCAGCAGCCACAGCCACTGGACCGGTTCTCCGTGGGGGAGCTCCGGCAGGTCGTAGGCGTCGTCGCGCCAGCTGCGGGTGACGGGGTCCCAGCCGCTGGGCCGCCTCAGGTACGGCAGGTCCTCGGGGGTGAGGACGGGGGCGATGCGGGCGGCCTCCTCGACGGCCTGGCCGAAGCCGGTGCGCCGGGCGAGATGGAGCACGCGGTCGTCGCCGAGGGCCTCGGCGACCAGCCGGGAGGAGTCGTCGGCGCTGCCGGTGTCGGCGGCCACGGCGTACTGGACGGGGCGCTCCTGGCCGAGCAGCCCGGCGAGCGCGTCGGGCAGCCAGCGGGCTCCGTCGTGGGCGACGAGGACCGCGGTCACCACGTGACGCGGGAACTCAGGTGTGGCAGCGAGGTCGTGCTGGGCTGCGGTGTGACTCTGCACGGACATCGAGGTACGGGCCCCGGTTCGGTGGACTGCGGTGGACGCCCGTGCCGGTGGAAAACGGCGGGGCGTCTCGGACGAGCGCCCACACTATCGGCTGGACACAGGGGCGGCCCGCCGCCTGTGGACAACCCACCGGCGACGGGCCGTTCCCGCTGCTCGGGCCGTTTCTGCCGCTGCGTCAGGCCACGGCCGTCAGACCGCCGCCTTCTTCAGCCGGCGGCGCTCCCGCTCGGACAGGCCGCCCCAGATACCGAAGCGCTCGTCGTTGGCAAGGGCGTACTCGAGGCATTCGGAGCGGACCTCACAGGCGAGGCAGACCTTCTTGGCCTCGCGGGTGGAGCCGCCCTTCTCGGGGAAGAAGGACTCGGGGTCGGTCTGGGCGCACAGTGCGCGCTCCTGCCAGCCGAGTTCCTCGTCCGCGTCGTCGACCAGCAGTTGCTGCACCAGCTCGGTCATGTGCGCCCCTCGTCTGTCTTCGCGTCCCCGTGATCTAGCCGTTACCGATTCCGGCTGAACGACACGAGTGAAATTACAAGTGTGCTGCTCCGGGCGAGTCAAGCCGAGATCTGCTATTGGGCCCCTTATTCACTCTGCGGAACCAAGGCCATGCAGTAAGTGTTCAAATCGCCATAAACCTTGACATAGCAAAGAGGCCCGCAGGACGCCCGCCCCGATTCACGCCTGCACCAGGAAGGACGCCCCGGCGTTCGATCCCGTTCCGATACACGCGCCGAAGCGAACCTGATCACATTCGGATCACGGGATCGCAACGAGGGTTGTGCGCCCGGCTTGTGCGCCATGTGTCCCGGAACCCCGCTGAGCAAACCTTTCACCATCCCGATCAACCGGATGAGGTGAAACATGTCCCACATAACGGGCATCGAGTTGACAGTGCTGGTGTGAACCGCTGTCCTTGGGGGCATGCTCGCGAACTTGGCGCCCACCTCGACCCGCACCGCCGGGTCCCACGGTGCTGCCCGCGCTCGCTGTAGCTGTTGCCGCTGTTCCAGCTGTTGAGCCGACCGCGCTCCGGCTGTCCCCGAGTCCACGCGACTCGACTCCCGCGTTCCCGCCCCACCCGGGCGTTCCTTCGTCCTTCGCTCCGCTCCCCGCACTCTTCCGCCGAGGAACCACCGCACCCATGAACAGCGACAGCGACCTCCAGATCGCCGGCGACATCCTCGAAGTCCCCCACCTGCTGCAAGCTCCGCGCGAGCACCCGGCCACCGTCGCCGAGTTCGCCGGTCTCGTGCGCTCCGTCGCCGCCGACCGCTCCGCGTGGGAGCACCTCGTCCGGTACGACGCGACGACACGCTGGTACCACCGGCTGCGCACCGGGCCCGGGTACGAGGTCTGGCTGCTGTCCTGGGTGCCGGGACAGGGCAGCGGACGCCACGACCACGGCCCCTCCTGCGGCGTGTGGACGGTCCTGGAGGGCACCCTCACCGAGCACACGGAGCGCGGCACGCACGCGTTGGCCGCCGGTACGCAGCGCGTGTTCGCGCCGGGGTACGTGCACGAGGTGGTCAACGACACGCTGGAGCCGGCGGTCAGCCTGCACGTCTACTACCCGGGCCTGACCGAGATGCCCATGCACGCCCCGCAGTGCACGGCAGCCGCCGCGCCCGAGGACGCCGACGCCGAGGCCGACACCGCACCGGCACGGTGACGACTGGCTGACGCACTGTCGTACCCGCCTGCAAGACTGGGGCCATGCGCATTGTGGTTCTGGCAGGCGGCATCGGTGGTGCCCGGTTCCTGCGTGGTCTCAAGCAGGCCGCGCCGGACGCGGACATCACGGTCATCGGCAATACCGGGGACGACATCCACCTCTTCGGGCTCAAGGTCTGCCCGGACCTCGACACGGTGATGTACACGCTCGGCGGCGGCATCAACGAGGAGCAGGGCTGGGGACGGGCCGACGAGACCTTCCACCTCAAGGAGGAACTGGCGGCGTACGGCGTCGGCCCCGAGTGGTTCGGCCTCGGCGACCGCGACTTCGCCACCCACATCGTCCGGACGCAGATGATCACCGCGGGCTTTCCGCTCAGCGCGGTGACCGAGGCGCTGTGCGACCGATGGAAGCCCGGCGTGCGGCTGATCCCGATGACCGACGACCGCGTGGAGACGCACGTGGCGGTCGAGCTGGACGGGGAGCGCAAGGCGGTCCACTTCCAGGAGTACTGGGTGCGCCTGCGCGCCTCCGTCCCCGCCGAGGCGGTCGTGCCGGTCGGCGCGGAGCAGGCCAAGCCGGCGCCCGGCGTCCTGGAGGCCATCGCGGAGGCGGACGTCATCCTCTTCCCGCCGTCCAACCCGGTCGTCTCCGTCGGCACGATCCTCGCGGTGCCCGGCATCCGCGAGGCGATCGCCGACGCCGGGGTGCCGGTGGTGGGCCTGTCCCCCATCGTCGGGGACGCGCCCGTGCGCGGGATGGCCGACAAGGTGCTCGCCGCGGTCGGCGTGGAGTCCACCGCCGCCGCGGTCGCCGAGCACTACGGCTCGGGCCTGCTCGACGGCTGGCTGGTCGACACGGTCGACGCCGACTCCGTCACGCGCGTGAGGGCCGCCGGCATCCTCTGCCGCGCCGTGCCGCTGATGATGACCGACCTCGACGCGACGGCGCGGATGGCCCGGGAGGCGCTGACGCTGGCCGAGGAGGTGCGGGAGGCATGAGCGACGAGGCACGCGGCGACGCCCCCGGCCGCGGGGACGGCTACCGGGTGTGGGCCCTGCCCGGCCTGCCCGAGGTGCGCCCCGGCGACGACCTGGCCAAGCTGATCGCGGCCACCGAGCCCGGCCTGGCCGACGGGGACGTGCTGCTGGTCACGTCCAAGATCGTGTCCAAGGCCGAGGGCCGGGTCGTGGATGCCGCCGACCGGGAGGCCGCGATCGACGCGGAGACCGTACGGGTGGTGGCCCGGCGCGGGCCGCTGCGCATCGTCGAGAACCGTCAGGGCCTGGTCATGGCGGCGGCCGGCGTCGACGCCTCCAACACCCCCGCCGGGACGGTGCTGCTGCTCCCCGAGGACCCCGACGCCTCCGCGCGCGGCATCCGCGAGGGGCTGCGCGACACGCTCGGCGTGGACGTCGGCGTCGTCGTCACCGACACCTTCGGGCGCCCCTGGCGGGCCGGGCTCACGGACGTGGCGATCGGCGCGGCGGGCGTCCGCGTCCTCGACGACCTGCGCGGCGGCACCGACGCGCACGGCAATCAGCTCGGCGCCACCGTCGTCGCCACCGCCGACGAGCTGGCCGCCGCGGGCGACCTGGTCAAGGGCAAGGCCGCGGGCCTGCCCGTCGCCGTCGTGCGCGGGCTGCCGCAGGTGGTCGCCGAGGACGACGGCGAGGGCGCACGGGCGATGGTGCGCGGCGCGCGCGACGACATGTTCCGCCTCGGCACCTCGGAGGCGGTACGGCAGGCGGTCACGCAGCGGCGTACGGTACGGGCCTTCACGGACGAGCCGGTCGACCCGGACGCCGTGCGCCGGGCGGTGGCCGCGGCGGTGACCGCGCCCGCGCCGCACCACACCACGCCGTGGCGGTTCGTGCTCCTGGAGTCCGAGGAGTCCCGTACCCGGCTCCTCGACGCGATGCGGGACGCCTGGATCGCGGACCTGCGGCGCGACGGCAAGAGCGAGGAGTCCATCGCCAAGCGCGTACGGCGCGGCGACGTCCTGCGCAACGCGCCCTACCTCGTCGTGCCCTGCCTGGTCATGGACGGCTCGCACACCTACGGGGACGCGCGGCGGGACGGGGCCGAGCGGGAGATGTTCGTGGTCGCCACCGGCGCGGGCGTGCAGAACCTGCTCGTCGCGCTGGCCGGTGAGCGGCTGGGTTCCGCGTGGGTGTCCTCGACGATGTTCTGCCGGGACGTCGTGCGGGAGGTGCTGGGGCTGCCGGGCGACTGGGACCCGATGGGGGCGGTGGCGGTCGGGCATCCCGCCGAGCAGCCGAAGGCCCGGCCGGAGCGGGACGCGGAGGCGTTCATCGAGGTGCGGTGAGCCCTCTACCCTCGTAGGGGCTCTCTTCTTCCTTCTCGTCAGCGCTCTCGCCTCCCCCTCCCCACTTCGCCCAAGGACCTCACTCGTGGCAGGACGTTTCGCTCCCCGGCCCCCGCGCGCCGCTGTGCGCGGCGGGATACCCCGGCAGGCGCCCGCGCCGGGCCGGGTACGGGTGTGGGTGCCGGACGGGCCGCTGGACCTGGGGCTGGTGCTCGGTCCGCTGCGGCGCGGGCCGGGCGACCCGACGTTCCGGACGATGCCGGACGGCTCGGTGTGGCGGGCCAGCCGGACGCCCGCCGGGCCGGGCACGCTGCGGGTCACCGCGCGCGGCGGTGAGCTGCGGGGCGAGGCCTGGGGGCCGGGGGCCGAGTGGCTGCTGGAGCAGCTGCCGCGGATGCTGGGCGCCGAGGACGACCCGACGGCGTTCGTGCCGCGGCACCGGCTGCTGGCGCTGACGCGGCACCGCCGCCCCGGGCTGCGGCTGACGCGGACCGGGCTGGTGCTGGAGTCGCTGATCCCGTCGGTCCTGGAGCAGAAGGTCACGACGCTGGAGGCGTACCAGGCGTGGCGGCTGCTGGTACGGAAGTTCGGCGAGCCGGCGCCGGGGCCCGCGCCCGGGCGGATGTGTGTGATGCCGTCGGCTCGGACGTGGGCGCTGATCCCGTCCTGGGAGTGGCATCTGGCCGGGGTGGACAACAAGCGGGCCTCGACGATCCTGCGGGCCGTACGGGTCGCCGCGCGGCTGGAGGAGGCGGCGGGGATGGAGCCGGCGGCCGCGCAGGAGCGGCTGGAGCTCGTCTCAGGGATCGGGCCGTGGACGTCGGCGGAGACCGTGCAGCGCAGTCATGGGGCGCCGGACGCGGTGACGGTGGGCGATCTGCATCTGCCGGGGATCGTCGGGTTCGCGCTGGGTGGGGACCGGTATGCGGATGACGCCGAGATGCTGCGGCTGCTCGAGCCGTATGCGGGGCAGCGGCATCGGGCGGCCCGGCTGGTGCTGTTGAGTGGGCGGGTGCCGGGGAGGCGGGCGCCGCGGATGGCTCCGCGGGGGATCGAGCGGCTGTAGGTCTCCGGCGCTTTCCTGGTACCCGGCGTGGGTGCGGGGCGGGGGTGGGGACGCGGCCCGGCGTGGCGGGGTGCCGCTGCGCCCACCCGTGCCGCCCCAGCGGCACGACTGCCCGCAGCGGCGGCCGGGGGGCGGCACAAGTGCCTGCGGCGGCGGGCGGGGGAAGCACGACGCCCGCAGCGGCAGGTGGGGGCGGCACGACTGCGTGCGGCGCGCCGGGCGGGAGGGCGCGGCACCAGTGCCTACCGCGACGGCCGGGGGGCACGACTGCCCGCAGCGGCAGGTGGGCGGGGCGGCACGGCTGGTCGCGGTGGCGGGGCCTGTTTGTGGCTACGTGGCGTCCGGGGAGAAGCGTAGGGACGCCGGGGGGATGTGGGCGTTGCACCAGATTCGGGCGCCGGAGCGGAGTTCGTTGTCGGCGCCGATGACCGCGCCGTCGCCGATGACCGTGTCGGCGAGGACCGAGCGGGTGCCGACGCGGGCCCGGGTGCCGATGAGGGAGTCGGTGATGACGGCTCCCGGCTCGATGACGGCGCCCGGCAGGATCGTGCTGCCGAAGACGCGCGCCCCCTCCGCCACGAAGGCGCCCTCGCCGACCACCGTGCCGCCGGCCAGCTTGGCGTCGGACGCGACCCGTGCCGTGGGCAGGACCAGGCGGTCACCGCAGCGCCCCGGTACGGCCGGGGACGGGGCGCGGCCCAGGACCAGGTCGGCCGAGCCGCGGACGAAGGCCGCCGGGGTGCCCAGGTCCAGCCAGTACGTGGAGTCGACCATCCCCTGGAGGTGGGCGCCGGTGGCGAGGAGTTCGGGGAAGGTCTCGCGTTCGACCGAGACCGGGCGCCCCGTCGGGATCGTGTCGATGACGGAGCGGCGGAAGACGTACGCCCCCGCGTTGATCCGGTCGGTGACGATCTCCTCGGGGGTCTGGGGCTTCTCCAGGAAGGCGAGCACCCTGCCCGTCTCGTCCGTGGGGACCAGGCCGTACGCCCTCGGGTCGGTCACCTGCGTCAGGTGCAGGGAGACGTCCGCGCCCGTCGTCTCGTGGGTGCGGACCAGCGCGCCGATGTCCAGGCCCGTCAGGATGTCGCCGTTGAAGATCAGCACCGGCTCGTCGGGGCCCGAGTGCAGCCGGGACGCCACGTTGCGGATGGCGCCGCCGGTGCCGAGCGGCTCCTCTTCCGTGACGTACTCGATGTGCAGGCCCAGCGCCGAGCCGTCGCCGAAGTACGGCTCGAAGACCTCGGCCAGATAGCTCGTCGCCAGCACGATGTGCTCGACGCCGGCCGCCTTGGCCCGCGCCAGCTGGTGCGTGAGGAACGGCACTCCGGCGGCCCGGACCATGGGCTTGGGCGTGTTCACGGTGAGCGGGCGCAGCCGCGTGCCCTTGCCGCCGACCAGGAGGATCGCTTCTGTCACCTGTCGTCTCTGCTTCCTGCCGGGACCGGCCGAACTGTCTTTCGGCGGGCCAGTGTATGCAGACCGTTCCCGCGCTCAGCGGCCCTGGTACTTCGCCGCCTTCGAACGGGCCGTGCCGAGCTTGGCGTAGAGCTTCTTGCCTGGGCAGTTGGTGGCGAAGCCGTCGCGGTGACCGGAGATGACGTTCATTCGTACTTTCTTGCCCTTTCGGTAGAGGTTGCCACCTCCGGACTTCAGGTATGTCTTTCCGCGCGGATTCATGCCGTAGAGCCCGACCTTCCACGCGGTGAGCCGGGCGATCGCCTTCAGCGCGGCCGGCGACGGCTTCTTCGAGCTGTAGGTGCCGAGCACGGCGACGCCCATGCTGTTGGAGTTGAACCCCGAGGTGTGGGCGCCCAGCACCGGCTTGGACACGCCTCCGGCCCGGCCCTCGTAGATGGTTCCGCACTTGTCGACGAGGAAGTTGTAGCCGAGGTCGCGCCAGCCCATGCTGTTGACGTGGTAGCGGTAGATACCGCGGATCACCGACGGCGCCTGCGAACAGCGGTAGTTGTTGCCGGTGGCCGAGTGGTGCACGAAGGCCGTCTTGACCTTCTTCGTGTACACGAACCCCTTCTCGCGCAGTCTCTCGTCGGCGCCCCAGCCGCGGCGGGTGGTGATGCTCGGGCGGGGGCCGACGTGCGGCTTGGCGTTCTGCCGCGCGGGAAGTGCGCGGAGTGCGGGGAGTACCGAGGGTTCCGCCGGGGACCGCGCGCTGGTCGTCGACGGCGGGGCGCCCTCACCGGGGTCGACGAGTTCGAGGCGCAGGCCGGCGGGGAGAGATGAGGCGGACCGGGCGGCACCGGGCGTGTTCTCGGCCCGTACCCGGACCTCGACGCCGTCGGACTCGCCCACCCACAGCGGTGCGGTGGCACCGCGGACACGGCCCGAGGCGCTCTCCGGGGTGCCCGGGTCGGCGGCGTGCTCGGCGTTGTGGGTCTCCAGTTCCCGCCAGCCCGACCAGGTGCCGGTGGCGGTGGCACGGGTACGGACCTCGACGCGGCCGTGGAGTTCGGTGGCGGGGCTGTCCCAGACGACGCCGACGAGCGAGAAGCGCCGTACGTCGCGGCGGGGCAGGCCCTGTTCGGCCACTCCGGGTGCACGGTCGCGGGCGAGGGGGGCGAGGGGCAGTGACTGGGTGCCGCCGGGGGCGTACGCCGGGGGCCGTGCGGTGGAACTCGTCGCGGGTGGGGCCGATGAGGTGGCGGCTGCCGCGGGCGGGGCGAGCGGGAGGGCCAGGGCCGCCGCGCACGTGACGCCGGTCGAGGAAGCTAGGAATCCACGCATGCCCCTGATCCTGGACATGATCTGACAAATATGTCCATCTGGGACCTGACGGGCCGTAGGGTGTGTTGGTCCGATCCGGTGGCGGTGCGGTACGGCGTCCGCTCGGTGCGCGTGGGCCTGCCCGCGTACGCTTGCGCGGGTGAACGCGACCGACCGCACCCCTGCCGACCTGCTGAGTTCCGCGCTCGCCGCGGACCCGGGACGCCCCCTGGTGACCTTCTACGACGACGCCACGGGCGAACGCGTCGAACTGTCCGTCGCCACCTTCGCCAATTGGGTGGCCAAGACCGCGAACCTGCTCCAGGACGAACTGTCCGTCGAACCCGGCGACCGGGTGGCACTGCTGCTGCCCGCGCACTGGCAGACGGCGGTGTGGCTGCTGGCGTGCGCGTCGGTGGGTGTCGTCGCCGACGTCGCGGGTGATCCGGGGGCGGCGGACGTGGTCGTGAGCGGGCCCGATCCGGAGTCGCTGGAGGCGGCGCGGGCGTGTTCGGGGCCGCGGATCGCGCTGGCGTTGCGTCCGCTGGGGGGTCGGTTCGCGCCGGCGCCGCCGGAGGGCTTCGCCGATTACGCGGTGGAGGTGCCGGGGCAGGGGGACCGCTTCGTGCCGTACGTGCCGGTGGACCCGGAGGCGCCGGCGCTGATCGTGGCCGGGCGGGAGTTCAGCGGGGCGGAGGTCGTGGAGCGGGCCCGGGCGGAGGCGTCGGGGCTGGGGCTCACGGGGCCGGGGGCGCGGATTCTGTCGGGGTTGCCGTACGACACGTGGGAGGGACTGAGCGCGGGGTTGTACGGGCCGCTGGCGAGCGGGGGGTCGGTGGTGCTGTGCCGGCATCTGGAGCTGGCGGGGGCGGGTGTGGTGGATCAGCGGATCGAGGCGGAGCGGGTTTCGGCGACGGCGCGGTGAGGGGCCGCGGGGGTGTTGGCGGGGCGGGGCCGAGGTGACGCCGGCGTCGGCGAACCGGAGCTGACCGGTGCCCGGCGTCGGTGTCCGCGCGGGGTGGGGGCGCGGCCCGGCGCTGACGGGGCGCCGCCTGCGCCCACCCGTGCCGCCCCAGCGGCACGACTGCCCGCAGCATGCGGGGGCCCCGCATGCCCGCGGCCCGTCGGAGGCCCCGCACCCGCGGCTTGGGTGGTGCCGCCCGTTCGGCCCATCTGCGTTCTGTCTTTCGGGGCTGCCCGGGGCATGGTCGTAGCAGCGTGCGGGTGTGGACGGAGGCAGGCGTGGGCGATGAGGCGGACACTGCGGCCTCCCACGGGGGCCCGGACCACGGGGCGTCCGCGAGCGGGGACGGGCTGAAGCGGCGGCGGCGCAGGCGGCGGCTGGGGATCGCCGGGGTCGTGGTCTTCGTGCTGGCCGGGACCGCGGTGGGCGTCGGGTGGGCGGTGTACGCCAAGCTGAGCGGCAACATCACGGCGGACGAGGCGGCCGCGGCCGAACTCGCCCGGTACGAGAAGGAGCGGCCCACCTCGCTGGTGCGCGGCGCGCAGAACGTGCTGCTGATCGGGTCCGACTCACGCGCCGGGGACGGCAACGCGCGCTACGGGCGGGACTCCGGGACCGAGCGGTCGGACACCACCATTCTGCTGCACCTGGCGGCGGGCCGGGACAGCGTCACCGCCGTCTCCCTCCCCCGCGACCTGATGGTGAACGTCCCCGGCTGCCACCGCCCGGACGGGTCCCTCACCGAACCGGCGCTCCAGCAGTTCAACTACGCCTTCGCGACGGGCGGTTCGGCGTGCTCGATCCGTACGGTGGAGAAGCTGACCGGCATCCGCGTCGACCATCACGTGGTCGTCGACTTCGAGGGCTTCAAGGAGATGGTCGACGCGCTCGACGGCGTCGAGGTGTGCCTGCGGAAACCGGTCGACGACAAGGACGCCCAGCTGAAACTGCCCGCGGGCCGGGTGACGCTCGACGGGGAGCAGGCGCTCGGCTACGTCCGGGCCCGCAAGTCGCTCGGCGACGGCAGCGACACCGACCGGATGGACCGGCAGCAGCGCTTTCTGGGTGCGCTCGTGAACAAGGTGCAGAGCAATGACGTACTGCTGAATCCGGTGAAGCTGTATCCCGTTCTGGACGCCGCCACGTCGTCGCTCACCACGGACCCGGACCTGGCGAACCTGCGCGGTCTGTACGACCTTGTGCGCGGGCTGCGCGGGATTCCCACCGAGCGCGTGCAATTCCTGACCGTCCCCCGGGAGTCGTACGCGGGCGACGCCAATCGGGACCAGCTCGTGCAGCCCGCCGCCGAGAAGCTGTTCACCCGCCTGCGGACGGACGAGCCGGTGACGGTCACGGCATCCCGGAAGGACTCGACGGGCGGTACGGCGAATTCCGGCGAACCCCGTGACACCGATTCCCCGGCACCGACGTTCAGCGGGAACACCGCCGACGAGGACATCTGCGAGTAAAGCGCATTCCAAGAAGGGGCCACCCGTACGCAAGGCCGGCACGTACGCGCGGACAATTGTCCGAGAAATGCGCCGGATTGCCCAGTTGTAAGGTTCGTGGAATGCGTCACTGCCGTCGCCGTACAGCGAACGGGCCGGTTAGTGTGAGCGATCCGGTGTGCCCGGCCGCGGAGTTCTCTGCCCTGGCCACGCACTGAACTGACGTGAGCGAGACCGGGCGCCCGGAGGGGAGGGCGCCGCGTGGCCCCGACGGAGGATTCGGACAACCGTGGACGCGCAAGGCCGTGGGCGGGGGGCGGAGGACATCGACCCCGCAGACCAGTGGGTACTCAATCCGGACACCGGCGACTACGAACTGCGACTGCCCCCTTCCGCACCGCAGTCGCCTGTCCCGGCCCCCCGCCGGGCCTCACCGGCACCGGCCCCCGAAGTGCCCGCGCCCCGCAGACGCCGCGCGACGCCCGAGGAGCCGCCGCCGGGACGGCGCGACCGCCGGCGGCCGGCGAAGAAGAAGTCGAGGGGCAAGAAGATCCTGCTGTGGACCGGCGGCACGATGGCCTTCGTCGTCCTCGCCGCCGGCGCCGCCGGGTACCTCTACCTGCAGCACCTCAACGACAACATCGAGTCGCTGCCCGACGACGGCGCGAGCACCGGTGGGTTCCAGAAGGACCAGGCGATCAACATCCTGCTGATCGGCACCGACAAGCGCACCGGCTCCGGCAACGACGGCTACGGCGACAAGGGCAGCGCAGGGCACGCCGACACCACGATCCTGCTGCACGTCGCCAAGGACCGCTCCAACGCGACCGCGCTCAGCATCCCCCGCGACCTGATCGTCGACGTCCCCGACTGCCCGACCACACAGGAGGACGGGAGCACGAAGGTCATCCCCGGCTCCTCCGGCGTCCGCTTCAACACCAGCCTCGGCCAGAGCGGCCGTACGCCCAGCTGCACCATGCGGACCGTCACCGAGCTGACCGGGGTGAAGCCCGACAACTTCATGGTCGCGGACTTCAACGCGGTCAAGACGCTGACCTCGGCGGTCGGCGGCGTCGAGGTCTGTCTGGCGAAGGACATCAACGACTCCGACTCGCACCTGAACCTGCCGGCGGGCAAGCACACCGTCGAGGGCGAGGAGGCCCTGGCCTTCGTCCGCACCCGGCACTCCGTCGGCTTCGGCGGCGACCTGAGCCGCATCGAGATCCAGCAGCAGTTCCTCGGCTCGCTGATGCGCAAGCTGAAGTCCAACGACACGCTCACCAGCCCGACGAAGATGGTGAAGCTGGCCGAGGCGGGCACCGAGGCGCTGACCGTCGACGCCAAGCTGAAGAGCATCGGCAAGCTGAAGGACCTCGGTCTGGAGCTGGGCAAGCTCGACACCAAGAACCTGACCTTCGCCACCGTGCCGGTGAAGGACAACCCGGCCGAGAAGACACCGGTGACCGTCGTCCTCAAGGACGGGCCCGCCCAGCAGGTCTTCGACATGGTCAAGAACGACGTCTCCTTCACCGAGGTCAAGGAGAAGGAGAAGGAGAAGAAGAAAAAGGAGGACGCCGCGGTCGCCGCCCGGCTGGAGGGCGAGAAGTCCGAGCCCGGCGAGATCCGCGTCCGCGTCATGAACGGCGGCGCCTCGTCCGGCAGCGCGGGGCGG
>JODU01000042.1 GCA_000720845.1 Kitasatospora aureofaciens
CTCCGCAAGCTGCGGTGCTCGACCACCCGCATCACGAGCCTCGTCCAAGCCGTCCTGACCCTGCATTTGGCCAGCTCAGGCCGATGATGGAAAAGGCTCTGTCAGTGCGGCTCTGTCAAACGAGGCCGCAGTTCCACGGCACCGACCTTCCTCGCGGTCGTACGGGCGCCCGAAAGGCTCGGTAGTCAGGCCCGGCCATTCCTCGCGATTCGCCGGTGGATAGGCCAGTCTGGCGTCCGCGAGCCTCGTCGTCACCGATCATTAGGTGCCCCTCCCTGCGCGCCGCCCGATTGGTGATCAGCGGCCGGTACCTGCCCTCAGCACTCGTCCTGCAGCAGCACTGCGGCGTCCCAATCGACCACATCCTCGAGCTGAACACGCATGTGGTCCTGCAGCCTGGCCGTGCTCCTCCCCCGGCCTCATCTCAGCAGGCACGGCCGAGCAAGGCCCGTCACCGATGCACTGGCCTCGCTGCGCCAGGCCTGTGCGCTGCCGAAGCCGTCGCGTGTTCGGACAGCAGCCCGTGCGGTCCGGGCAAGGGATTCCCGGCCACCACGGGGGACTGACGGCCCCGGTCACCCTTGTGGGGTGACCGGGGCGCTTCCGCTCGGGCAACGGCGCTTGTGAAACCGAGCGGAGCTCAGGGTCACCTCATGGACGTGAACTCGGGCAGCGCAAGGGCCGAATGCGCCGGTCGTCCCTCCGCTGAGGGGATGGCACCGAGGTTGCGCAGCCTGTCGTTGCGTTTGGCCAAGGCCTGGGGCG
Organism: Kitasatospora aureofaciens; assembly: GCA_000720845.1. GTDB lineage: Bacteria > Actinomycetota > Actinomycetes > Streptomycetales > Streptomycetaceae > Streptomyces. The sequence continues at coordinate 766 of JODU01000042.1, forward strand.
TGGTCGGGAACAGACTGGCACCGCCCTTGCCGACCAGATCCTGGTTCATGGTCACGAAGTCACGGGTGGAGTGTTCGTAGGCAGCGAAACTCGCGGCGTGGCCCCCGTTGGCCAGAGAACCGGCGAGCATATACGCGCCAACGAGGGCGAGGCTGGTGCCTTGTCCGGTGAGGAACGACGGCGCCCATGCGGCGTCGCCCACCAGCGCGCCCCTGCCGTTGGACCAGCGGGGCATGCGGATCTGGCTGACTGCGTCGAAGAAGACGTCGTCCGCGTCACCCAGGGCGGCCAGCATGCTGGGGACCTCCCATCCGGCGTCGGCGAAGACCGTGGCGACCAGGTCACGTTGGGCTTGCGGATCCGGGAACGCGGCGAACGGCGGTTGCGGCTGGGCGAAGTTCAGGAAAGCGTGCACCTCGTCGTCGCCCACGGCGTACAGGGCCGCGGCCCTGCCCGGAGAGTTCCACATCACGGTTTCACGGGAGAGGCCGAGGGTGTTGGGCATGGTGAACACGGCGAAGCAGTAGCCGAGGTAGTGGTGGAACTGTTCTTCGGGTCCGAACAGCATCTCCCGGGTACGCGAGTGCATGCCGTCCGCGCCGAAGACCAGGTCGAAGGTACGCCTGCCGCCTCCGCGGAAGGTGACGTCCACGCCGTGGCCGGACTGGTCGAGGGTGTCGATGGAATCGTTGAACACGAACTCCACGTCGTCGCGGACGGCCGTGTAGAGAGCGTCGGTGAGGTCCCCGCGCCGCACCTCCAGGTCCCGTCCCGCGACACCGCCGGTGACACTGTGCGGGTGGAGCGAGGCGACCTCGCTGCCGTCCCCTTCGAGGAAGGTGAGGCGGCGCAGGTCGATGTGGGCCTCCCGCAGCCGCGGCAGGATCCCCATCCTCTGGACGACGTCCAGCGCGGTGCCGCGCACGTCGATGGGGTAGCCACCGCTGCGCAGCGCGCCCGCCTTCTCCACCACCGTTACCGCGTATCCGTAGCGGTTCAGCCAAAACGCGAGGACCGGACCGGCGATGCTGGCCCCGGATATCAGGGCCGTGGGCCTCAGCGTGGTACGAGTGCCTGTCAGCTGGTCGCTGAAAGTCATTCCTTGACTCCTTTGCTCATGGTTCGGACGACAAGCAGGGACAGCACCGCGACGACGCCGGCGGTGAGGAAGCCGGTGGTGAAGGCCGATTCGGCCGGGATCTCGGACCCGGGGGAGGTTCCCGAGGTGAGGAGCGTGCCGCCGAGCATCCCGCCTACGGCGGAGCCCAGCACGCGCGTCACCAGGACCAGACTGGTGGCGATGCCGGTGTCGCCTTCATCGACGGAGGAGGCGATGCTGGTCACCATGGCCGTGACACACAGGCCGTTGGCGAGTGCGATCAGTGCCTTGCCGGCGGCGATATGCCAGACCTCGGAGTGTGCGGCCGACAGCGCGAGCAGGGCGACGGCCATGAGGACGGCCGCGGTGGCAACCACGGCACGCGAACCGAAGCGCCGCTCCCCGATTCCGCCGAGCGGTCCGGCCAGCGTCGCGGCGACGGCGCCGGGCAGGAGGACGAAGCCGATCTCGGTGGCGCCGAGATCAAAACCGTATCCGTCGCCGGACACGTCGAGCAGTTGCGGAACGAGATACACCCCCATCGCGGTGCCTAGGCATATCACGAACGTCACCACACACGACTTCCAGATCACCGGCCGTGCCAGCATGCGCAAATCGATCATCGGCGCGGCCACGCGGCGTTCGACGGCTGCCCACCCGGCCACTAGGGCGGCCAGCACCGCGACGAGGGCGACGAACACGAGTGGCTGCGAGCCCGCCTCGGGCGCCATCGCGAACACGAGCAGCAGGGTGACCAGGATCCCGCTCAGGAGAAGCAGGCCGGGCCAGTCGATCCCGGCGTCGTCCTGCCGGCCCGGCGGGTCGGACGGCATCAGCCTGTTCACCAACAGGGTGAAGCCGATGACCGCGAAAGTCGGCACCGCGAACATCCAGTGCCGGGAGAACGCTTCCGCCACGGGCCCGGCCGACAGCAGGCCCACCATCGAGCCGCCCACGAACATTCCGCTGACCAGCCCGATAGCGGCCTTCGATGCTCCTGAGGGGAGGTGTTTGCGCACCACGATGAAAGACAGCGGCAGCGCGCCCACCATCGCACCCTGAAGAATCTGGCCGATCAGCAGCACCGGCAGGTTGGGCGCCAGGGCGGACACCAGGCCGCCGACCGACACCACGGCCATCAGCCGGATCAGGATTCGCTTTCCGCCGTAGCGGTCGCCGAGTTTGCCCGCGAGCGGTGTGATGAGCGTGCCGGTAATGGCGAGCACGATGTTGAGGAGCGCCCCTTCGGACGGACTCATGTCCAGCTCGCGTTGCAGCAGCGGGAGCGTCGGCGCCACTACCGACTCCAGGGCGCCGGTGGAAATCGCCAGCATGCCGAGGGCTGCGACGGCGGCCTTCCCCATGTGGACCGGGGAGTCCAGGGTTGTGGTCATGAGCGTCCTTTCCGTTGGTGCCGGGCGAGTAGGGGCCCGGCCGCCCGCGTGGCGCTTCCGCCCGCCCCGGCCGTCGACGGATCCGTCGGGCAACCGCACTTCGGGGATGATGTGGCCGGACGGTCTGCCACCGCGTGGTCGGCGGAGTGGGCGGACGCGTGGCCGAGACCGCTCACGGCGAGCGCGACAAGCGCTGCCGCCGCCACCGCGAGACCTTCGTGCACCCGGCACAGCGCGGCGCCGGTGAGCGCTCCGGCGATGATGAGAGCGACGGCCGCGGCTCGCCGCGGGGCCTCTTGACGGCGGGCCGCTCCCAGCCGGGAGTCCGCCGCGAGCCCGGTCAGCGTGGAGGTGACCACCACGGTGGTGACGTCCCGCACCGCCAGGTGGCGGGCCGTCGCCGCCTGCACACCCATGGCCAGGGCGAGAGCCGACGCCATCAGGGCGCGGGCACCAGGGGTGGCCGCCCCGATGACAGCGAGTCCGAGCGCCGTGGCAGCCAGGATGACAGCGACACTGCCCAGCAGGCCCGTGCACCGGCGGCTCCAGCCCGGGGCAGCGGTGCGCAGCACCCGCCCGGCCGCGGCCGCGCCGGCGAGAAAGAACAGCAGTGCCAGGGCGGGAGCGAGCACCGGCAGGTGTGTCCGGCCCGCGGCGGCCATCCCGAGGATGACCACGTTGCCCGTCATGTTGCCCGCGAACACCTGGTCCAGGCGCAGGTACCCGACGGCGTCGACGACGCCGGTCGTGAAGGTGAGGGCGAGCATCAGCCCGAGCGGCGTGACACGCCGCCGCACCGTTCGGCTTCCGGTGCGGGTGCGTGCCTTGGGGCCGTTCATCGCCCCGCCGCGTAGCCCTGGGCACCCCGCGGGTTCGCCGCCGCCCTGAGGATGCCGCTGTCCGGGTCGCGGGTGACTACCGACAAACGGCCCTGGCTCCAAGGTCCGGAAACGGTCACGTCGTGGCCGCGTGCGCGCAGTTCGTCGATGACTGCCTCGCCCGCTCGTTCCTCGATGACCAGTCCGGCCGGTGTCCAGGTCCGTGGCCAGAACGAGCTGGGTACGGCGGTGGTGTGGAACGCGGGCGCGTCGATCGCTTCCTGGGGGTCCAGCCCGAGCGCGAGTGTGCGCACCAGGTAGATCAGTTGCCACTGGTCCTGCTGGTCGCCCCCTGGGGTGCCCAGCGCGGCCACGGGAACGCCGTCGCGCAGCAGCAGGGTGGGAGTCAGTGTCGTACGAGGTCGCCGGCCTGGTGCCAGGCGCGACGGGGCGGTCTCGTCCAGCCAGGTCATCTGGAGCCGTGTGCCCAGTGCGAAGCCGAGCTCCGGTATGGCGGGAGAGGATTGGAGCCATCCTCCCGACGGTGTAGCGGAGATGATGTTTCCCCAGCGGTCGACGACATCGATGTGGCAGGTGTCGCCCCGGGTCTCCCCCGTCTGCTGCACGGTGGGTTCGCCCACGCCGTCGGCGCGGACGTCGTGCTGCCGGGCGACGAGCGGTGGTATGTACGGTGTGACGCCGATGTCACCGGGTCTGAACGCGGTGGACGCGACCGGTCGGATCAGGTCGGCGCGCTCCTTGCTGTACCGAGGGGACAGCAGGCTGCGCACGACGGCCTCCGCCTGCGCGGGATCCAGGTGCCCGTAGTACGCCTCACGGTCGGCCATGGCCAGCTTCAGGGCCTCGGTGAGGGTGTGGACTCCCTCGGCGGTCGACGGGTCGATCTGTTCGTCGTCCAAATGGTCCAGCATGGTGAGCGCTTGCAACAGCACGGGACCCTGGGACCACAGTCCCGCCTTCGCCACCGTGGTCCCCCGGAACGTGGCGGTGACGGCGGGCTCGAGGGACGGATGGAAATCGGTGAAGTCGGCTGCGGTGATCACTCCGGCGTGGTCCCTGCCCGAGGAGTGCCGATGGGGTGTGGCCGCGAACTCGGCCGCGACGGCTGCCACGTACACGCGCCAGGTACGCCGTGCGGCGGTGATCCGTGCGGTTCTCGTCTCACCTGCGCCCCTCGAGCTCAGCCGGCACAGGGTCCGGGCGTAGGCGGGATTGAGGAGCGTCTCATGCGGACGCGGGACCCTCCCTCCGGGCATCCACTGTGCGTACGAGGTGGGCCAGTGAGTGCGGAAGAGTTCTTCGACCGTGGCGAGAACGCGCGCCAGTTGGGGTACGACCGGGACTCCGTGTTCCGCGTAGTGGATCGCATAGGCCAGGACATCGGCGAGCTCCCAGGTACCGAACTCGGCGAGCAGCCAGAGCCAGGAGTCGACGGCCCCCGGGACGGCGGCGGCGAGGGCCCCCGCACCCGGGACGTGGTCGAGTCCTTCGGCCCGGAAGTGCTCGGGCGTGGCTCCCCGCGGGGCATGGCCCTGCCCGGCCAGTACGAGGGGCGAGGGGTCGGCCGCGGTCGCGAGCACGGCGACGAGATCACCGCCCGGCCCGTTGAGGTGGGGTTCGGCCACGTGCAGCACGAAGGCGCCCGCCGTGGCCGCGTCGAATGCGTTGCCGCCCCGCTCCAGCACGGACTGGGCGGTGGCGGAAGCCAGCCAGTGTGTCGATGCGCACATGCCGAAGGAACCGCTCAGCGTGGGGCGCGTGGTGTGAGGGGACGCGTCGTTCGGTGACGGTCGTGGACCGGCCATGTCTGTGGCTTTCCGTTCGTGTGGCGCGTGGTGGCTACGCGTGGTGAGCGGCATGGTGAGCGGCCAGGACATCGCCGCCGAAGTCGGTCTCCGGGTCCCGCCACACGGCGTGGGCGTGATTGACACCACGGTGGATATTGGTCCACTCGATGAGGAGGCGGGGGCCCTGGATGCGGTAGTAGTGCGGTTCGCCGGCGGTGGTGGAGCCGGCCCAGGCGAGGTGCACGGCGTCCAGCGCCGCCGGATCCTCGTAGCGGGACAGCGGGGACACTCCGTCCGGGACGCGGTCGAGGTAGGTGCCGAGTAGAGCGCGCAGCAACTCGAGCTGGGCGGTGTCGAGTTCAGCGCCCGGCACGCCCTTGGGCCCCGGGGTGAGGGCCAACGCCCGCTGGTGCGCGCCGTCGAGACCGGTGGACGGGTGCTCGGCACGGTCCGGGGTGTACGGGCCGGGGCGCCAGAGTTCGCTGCGCCTCACCACACGGTCGGCGACGCGGGAGCTGTTGCCCGCCACAATGTCGTTCGGGGCACGGGGCAGGAGGAGCGCGCGGGCGGCGGCTTCGGGGCGCAAGGAACGGACCAGTTCGCGGGCCAGGTCCTCGGCCGTGCCCAGCGGGCGCAGCTTCGCGCCGCCCAGCAACGGTGACACGGCCGGGTCCGCGCCCAGGAAGCAGGGAGTGGTGGCGGTGACCCGCCCGTCGATCACGAGGTTGTTGAGCGAGACGTGGTGGCCGCCGAACCGCCATCCCCACGGCCGGGCCCCGCCGGGCTCGCCGAAGACGCGCAGGTAGTACATGCCGGGGTCGCGGGTGCGTTCTCTGCCCCAGTTCACCGAGAAACCTTCGACGCGGTCGAGTATGTTTTCCAAGCCGAGCACGGTGGCGACCGTGGCGTATCCGGCTTCGGACAGACCGGTCGCGACCAGCCGCATCACCATTCGGTGCTGTGCGGGGCGCTGTTGGTGGAAGGTCAGCCCGCCGTGGTCGGTGGGTGTGTAGAACCAGCGGGTGCGTTCGGCCTCGGCCGGGTCGTCGGCGCCGGGCCGCGGTCCCACCGCCACCTTGCGCTGGTCCGCGTCCAGGGAGTCCAGCCATGCCCGGGCTGCCTCGGCCATCCGGTCGGCGACCTCGCGGGCGGCGTCAACCATGGCTGCCGAGCCGCGTCGGTCGCGGACGTGCGGGACTGTCCGGCCTGCGTGACGTGCCCGTACGTCCTTGGGGTAGGTACGCGGGGTCGTGCCGACCGGGATTGGGGGCTGTTCGGATCATGTCGCGTCCACCCCCAGGAACTCGCGGACCCAGCGGGCGACCGTGGGGGCGAACTCCACCGCGATCCCGTGGCGGCCGCCCTCGATCGCACGCAGTTCCGCGTTCGGGATCTGCTGCTCCATCAGGACGGCGCCGGTCCAGGGCGCCAGCCTGTCCGCGGTTCCGTGCACGATCAGGGTGGGGGCGGCGATTTCCCGGAGGCGGTCACGGACCTCGTGCTGCCGGGCTACGTCGTGGCGGCGGGCGCTCTGCTCCGGCGTTCGGGCGGTGAGGGTCGGGGCGGTCCGGGTGTGCTGCTCAGCCTGGCCTTCGGGTGTGAAGAAGAAGTCCGGGGCCGCGTTGTTGCGGTCCTCGTGGGACATGTTCAGGAGTTCGTCGATGGCTTCACTGCCGAGCGCGAAGCTCGGCGTGGTGGCGACCAGGACGAGGGATGCGACGCGTTCGGGGTGCCGGAGCGCAGTGTGCTGCGCGACGGCGCCGCCGAAGGAGGTACCCAGAAGATGCGCACGGTGCAGTTCCAGCGCGTCCAGCAGGTCGACGAGGTCATCGGCGAGGACGTCCAGCGTGTAGGGAGTCTGGGGGTTCACGGTGGTTCCCGAGTCGCGCTGGTCGTAGGAGATCGCGCGTATCCCTGTGCCGAGTCGCGCCCGGAGCGTCGTGAACTGGGTGCGGTCGCTCTCGCCGCCGTGCACGAGCACGAGCGGCACGCCGTCGCCGTCGTCGATGACTCCGACGTCGAGATCACCCGCTCGTACGGTCGTGCCGGCCGATTCGGTGGGTTCGTGCTCTTCCCGGTGTGCTGCCACCGCTGACCTCCCTGTCGATGCGCTAGCTGGATGTCTATCTTATTTGAGATGACTCTATCAGTTAAGGACAGAAGGTGTCATCGGAGTGGTGCAGGGCGATGGGGTACAGGGTGCGGGATCGGCGTGGGCCGGGCGTCACACCCGGGAGCCGATAGGGATGTGCTACTGCGGTAGGGGTGGGCTCCATCGACCGCACCGGCTGCCAGCGGCGGGCCCTGCCCGCGGAACTTCCTCCCGCCTGGACCGTCTACGGGTTCTTCCGCCTCTGGCGCCGCGCCGGCGCCACGTTTCACGCCTGGCACGGCGCCGTGAGCAGGCCCGCGTCCAAGAGGGCAAACCCCCGTTCAGGGACCGTCGCGGTCGGCCCTCAGTTCGTGAGAGGCCATGCCGCCGTGGGCAATATGACCTGCGGCTACGAGGCCGGGAAGGAGATACGCGGCCCTCCAGCCAAAACGCTGGATGGATGAGGCGACCGTGAGCGGCTCGTCGACCCACGCTGAGACCATCCGACAGGGACCCGTCAAACCCCTGACGGCCGCGCGCCTGGCCCACCACCGGTGAACCATTCTCAAGCGTGAGACGTTAAACCTACCTGACGGAGACTTACCTACCTACAACTCGAGCCCAGGAGAACTTATGCCTGAAACCAACGATATCGACCCTCGGATTCAAGAATTCCTTGAGAGTTTTGCAGAGCAGACACGACAGCTGGTTGAGGATGGCGAACTGGAGCAGGGAGATGCGGCAGACCTGTTGAACAGGTATCAAACGGTTGCCCGCGAACGACACGCTGAAATCGTGGCCTTGATTCCACAGGTAGGTATAGACGACGCCGTCTTCGAGGCTGTTCAGCGCTATGGTGCAGCCAATGTGGATCCTCGCCTCGGGACGCTCGTCACCCAGTTCCCGGAGATGCGCGATGACATCATATCAAGCCAAAAGGACATAATTTCGCACATGGATCGCGGATTGCCTGCGCAAGACGCCCTCTACGAGACGGAAATGGCGCGAGCCGGTCTGAATGACGACCCCGGATTCCGGCAGAATGTTGAAGCCGCGTTCTCCGCAGGCCACTATGAGACCAGGATCGAGGCCGCCATTGCCCTTGATCATGCGCGTGATGCAGCATGGGTGCGATCACTGGGAAACGAGACCCGGGCCGCCCACGACAATACGGCCCCGAGGTACGTACAGGACCGCCAGCAAGACCCACACTCCGATACACCGTGGCAAGCTCCCAACCTGCCACCCGCCTATCCCGCAGCGGAACAACCCCCCGCAGACCAGCCCAACGCTAACGTGGCCCGTCACGCTTCGGGCCCAGGACAGCACAACCAACAGTCCAGGCGCCCATCGGAACAACAGCGTCCCGAGAACGCAACTGGGACTGGTACACCTCCACCTCGCCACAACGACCGACACAGCGGACAAGGCGGCCTTCGAAGGTCGAATCGGTGACCATCCGGCTGCCAGCCGCCAGGCATGCAACGCGCCGCGCTCGAACGCCCCTAACCCTTGGCACGCCATTCAGCGCCGAGCCCCTCAACAACGGTCTGCATACATCGCGGCGGAGGTTCGAAAGCAGCGTCTCAACCGGGACCGGCGCGGGCCGATCAGCCGGCCCGGGACCACCCGCGCAACGCGCCGCCGTACGCCTCGGTCAGTCGGGTGATGACCTCACGGCGGGACAGACTCGTCTCCCGCAGCAAGTCGTGTATCTCCCGCGGGTCGAAGATCATATTGTTCAGGAACAGGGCGTACTCGAACATCTCGTCCGGAAGTCCAATGTCCTGGAGCAGTCCCCGTACGGGCCTGCTCCAGGCCTCCCGCTGCGCGACGATGATCTCGTTCCCGTCGTGGAGCCGTTCCAGGTAACCCCGTCGGGACCGAAGCTGCACCAACGCGGCGCCGTGTTCGGCGAGGAGGTCCACCCACTTGTCCACGACGGCGTCGAACAGCGGCCGCCCTTGCGCGGCCGAGGTGACGCTGAAGTCGCGGAGTTCCTCGACAACGCTGAGCACGTAAGCCGCCAGCACGTCGTCCATCGAGGAGTAGTAGCGGTAGGCGGTGGCCGGGCCGATCTCCGCGCGGGCCGCGACGGCCTGCATGGTGAGCTGGTCGGGCGCCTCCCGGGCAAGCTCACCGACGGCCTGGAGCAGACGCCTGCGGTTGCGGAGGGAGTCGCTGCGCAGCCTGCGCCCCCCGCGTGGGGCTGTCTGCCGGTCGGTCACGGGCCTCCTCCGCCTCGTCGCTGTGCGGGGCACAGGATACCGCCTCCGAGCGCGGGGGCGTCCGACTGTTTGGGCGGGCGCGGTACGCCCTCCACCTGCCTGCTCAGGATTGCATGCCGCCGAAGTAGCGGACGATGCGTTCCAGCCCGATCCACAGATCGTCCTCGGAGGCCGCGAACGAGATCCGGACGTGCCCCTCACCCGACGGCCCGTACTCGGCGCCGGCCCGGACCATCACCTCCCGCTCGGCCAGCTCGCGGACGACCGCCTCGGAACTCAGGCCGGTGTCGTAGCGGAGGAACCCGTAGAACGCGCCCTCCGGCGGGATCAGGTGCAGTCCCGGAACGCCGGACAAGTGCGCGACCACCAGTTCGCGACGCTGCCGGTACGTGTCCACCATGGCGTCGACTGTGGCGTCCGGCAGTTCGAGGGCGGCAAGGGCCGCGTGCTGGACCGCGGTGTTCAACGAACCGTTGTGAGTCCGGTGCACCTGAGCGGCGGCGTCCACCACCTCACGCGGCCCGGTCAGGTAGCCCACGCGCCAGCCGGTCATCGCGTACGTCTTGGAGAACGTCTGCACGTACACCGTCCGGTCCCGCAGGGACTCGATCTCCAGCGCGGAGGTCAGTTCATGGCCGGGGTAGACAAGCCGGTGGTACGCCTCGTCGCTGACGACGAGGACGTCGGAGCCGTCGAGCAGCTTACCGAGAGCCTCGAGCTCCTGCTTGCTGTGCACGATGCCGGTCGGGTTGCAGGGATTCGAGAAGATCATCATCGCGGCGCCGGGGAGTGCCTCGGCCAGCGCGTCGAGGTCCCAGTGCAGGTCCGGGGCGAGCGGGACGAAGTCCACGATGCCACCGGCGAGGACGACCAGGTCTGCGTAGAGCGAGTAGGCGGGCTCCGGGACGACCACCCGGTCGCCGGGGCCGATCGTCGCGAACACGACGGCCGCCAGGGCGGCGGTGGCGCCGTGCGTCACGACGACGTCGTCCGCGGTCCAGTTCCGGCCGGGGTGTGCCGGCAGCCTGGACGCAAGCGCGGAGCGCAGTTCCCGGAGCCCTCTCTGGTCGGCGTAGTGGCTGTGTCCCGCACGCAGAGCGGCCACGGCCGCCTCGGTCACCGATGGCGGTGTCGGGAAGTCCGGCTCCCCCATGGCCAGGGATACGGCGCCCGCCGGGGCCGGGGCGAGGGCCGGGCGCCGCGAAGCTCGGCGGAGTTCCTTCACCCGGGAGGCGGTCATCGGGCCACCGCCACATGGCCAGGACGCGCGGCGAGGATGCGCTCGCGGAGCGCTTCTTCCCTCTCGCCGATCCCGTCGACCGCGTCCACGACTTCCCTCACCCGTGATCGTGGTACGACGGCGACGCCGTCGGCGTCCCCGACGAGCACGTCGCCCGCCGCCACGACGACGCCGCCGACGGCCACCGGGTCTCCGATGGCGCCCGGCCCGTCCTTGAAGGGGCCGGCGGGGGTGACCGCCCGCGCGAAGACGGCCAGTCCCATGGCGGACAGCGCTCGGGCGTCGCGGATCGCGCCGTCGACCACCGCGCCGGTGACGCCGGCGTTCACCATGATCTCGCCGATGAGGTCTCCGATCAGCGCTCGGGTCGTGTCCCCGTGTCCGTTGACGACCAGGACGTCGCCCGGCCGTGCTTCGTCGAGCGCCCGGTGGATGGCGAGGTTGTCGCCCGACCGCACGTTCACCGTGAGGGCTGTGCCCAGGAGCACGGCGCGTTCGGTGAGCAGCCGGATGCCGCCGTCCATGACGGTCATCCGCTGCAGCGCGTCGCCGACATGGGCGGCCGGCACGTCTTCCAGACGGCGGATCTCCGCCGCCGCGACGCGGTCCCAGCTCGAAGCGATGGCCACGCCGTCCGTCGCCGCAGCAATGAACACGATGACACTCCATTCTTAATTGAGACAGTCATCTCAGATAAACCATAACCGTTCATCCGCCCGGCCACAATGGCTCCGAACCGTCGAGTCGGCGATCTCTGCCCCTCACCCAGGCGGTGGCCGACGTGATGCCGGCCACCGCCGTGTACGGGCGCTACGACCTGCGCCGCAGCGCCGCCTGCGCCGGCACCGTCACCGCGAGCAGAGCCAGACCTATGCCGGCGGTCGCGAAGGAGCCGTACAGCAGCGGGGGCGCATAGGGCACCTCGCCGGTAACACCGCGCATCATCGGGATCAGCGTGGCCGCGGCGATCGCGGATCCGATGATCACGCCCGCCGCGGAGACCAGGAGGCTCTCCCAGCCCAGCATCGTCAGGACCTGGCGCCGGGTGGAACCGACCAGACGCAGGGCGCCCAGTTCGCGGCGACGGTCCAGGACCGTCATCACCAGTGTGTTGACGGCGGCGATGGCGGCGAAGCCGCCGAGGACCGCGGCCATGGTGTTGTTCATCCAGGCGCCCAGCCTCGCGTCCAGGTTCTTCTCGGTCGCGTAGCCGGAGGCGTCGGTGACCTTGCCCAGTGCGGTGAGTGACTTCTCGGATCCGCCGCGTACCAGCAGCGTGCTGTCAAAGCCCGAGGTGACGTGGCTGGCGAGCGATGCCCGGTCCATGGTCACCGTGGCCAGACCGAGGCCCCGGCCGTAGACCGCGACGACCTGCGGGGCGGCCTTCGTGCCATCCGGAAGATAGAGCGGCAGCCGGTCACCGACGCCGACGTCCGCCGACTTCGCCAGGGTCTTGTCGATGGCGACGCGGCCCTCGCCGAGCCCGTCGAGGCGGCCTTCGCGTACGTCCAGGTCCTGCACCTTCGCGAGTTGGGCACCCGAGCCGCTGACGCCCTGGGTCACCGCGCCCTGGAGCGACTTGAACTCGCCGGAGCCGACCGGCACCAGCACCTGGGTGTTCAGCAGGCTGACGGCCGCCTCCACACCCGGCGCTCGGGCGGCCCGCGCCGCCGCGTCCACGGGGAGTCCGGCCGAGTCGGTGACGACGTGGTCCGCGGTGATACCCGCGCGCAGCTGCTTGTCGGCGGCCCGGTTCTCGCTCGTGTGCATGAAGACGAGGGTCGAGGCGAAGGCCATGGCGAGCACGATCGGGGTGATCGCGGAGGCGAGGCGGCGGGCGTTGGTACGGGAGTTGGCGGCCGCGAGCTGGGCGGCCGGGCCCGCGCCTCGCAGCGGTAGACCGAAGAGGCCCGCGCACAGTCGCGCCACCAGCGGGCCGAGCAGCGCGACGGCGAGCATGAAGAGCATGACGACGCCGAGAGCGGCCCCGGCCGCGTCGTCCCCCGAGGAGCTGGCGGAGACGCCGGTGAGGACTCCACCGCCGACGAGGGCGCCGATACCCAGCATCGTACGGATCAGGCCGGGCCGCAGCCGCTCCACCGAGGCCTCGGCGAGCGCCTGCCCCGGCTTGATCCTGGCGGGCCGCCGACCGGCCACCCATCCGGCACCGAGCGCGGTGAGTAGTCCGATGCCGACGGCGGCGAGGAGAGGCAGCACTGACACGTGCAGGTCCACGGCCTGCGGGATGGCGCTGCGGTCCTGCAACTGCCCGAACCACCAGTGCGCGAGCCCGATACCGGGCAGGCAGCCGAGGATTCCGGCGAGCGGTGCTATGAGCAGCGCCTCGGCGGCGACCGCGCGGCGGACCTGCTGCGGGGTCGCGCCGACGGCACGCAGCAGCGCGAACTCACGGACCCGCTGTGACACGGACAGGGCCACGGTCCCAGCCGCCGTGAAGACCGCGACGATGGCCGCGATGCCGCCGAAGGAACCGCCGATGCCGAACAGTGTGTCCTTGGCGTAGCCCAGGCCGGGATCCTCGACGGCGCCACGGTCGTCGCCGATGTGTACCAGGGCGCCGGAACCGGCGAGAGCCTTCTTCACCGTGTCGGCGAGTTCGTCGGCATCGGTGCCGTCCTGCGCCAGCACAGCGATGGCGTCGGCCTTGCCGGGGTGTCCGGCCAGCACGGGCGCCTGGGAGTCGGCGAACCAGGCCAGGGGTCCGGCGCTGCGGGCGGTGTCCGCGGTTCCGGCCTGAGCGAGGCCGGCGACGCGGAAGTCCTGCTGACCCACGGCGGTCTGGAGTACGACAGTGCCGCCCACCGCGACCTTCGCGGCGCGGGCCGCACCCGCGTCGAGCACGACCTCGCCTCCGCGGGGCGCGGAGCCCGCGGTCAGCGCCGTACCCGTGAATGTGTGGGACCCCCACCCGTGCGCGGTGAGCGGATCACCAGGAGGGCTCAGTTCCCCTTCATGCGCCACGCGCACCGGGAAGGTGAAGTCCGGGACGGCGGTGGCCGCACCCGGCGCCTTCGCTGCCTTGGCCCACAGCCTTGCGTCGAGCCGGGCGATGTCCGGCAGCGGCGTGGCCTCCCTCTCCTGGTCCTCGCCGCTGCCCGTGACGACGTACTCGTACTGGTCCTCCGCCACGAGTACCGGAGCGTTCGCGTACCGCTCCGTCGGCACCGAGGCGCGCAGACTGGTCTCCAGCAGGATTCCGCAGGCCGCGACGATCAGCGCCGACATCATCAGCGCGAGGAAGGTCCCCGCGAAGGATGCGGGCTTGAAGCGCACGGCCTCACGGGCGAGTCCATTGGGGCGTCTCATGCCGCAGCACCTGCCGTCGCCCGGGTACGGCCGGTGAGCGCGGTCATCCGGGCCGCGATCTCCTCCGCCGAACCCCGTTCCAGGTGGTCGGCGAAGGCCCCGTCGGCGAGGAAGAGCACGCGGTCGGCCCAGGCGGCCGCGGTCGGGTCGTGGGTGACCATGACGACGGTGGCGCCGAGGGTGTCCACCGCGTGCCTCAGCAGTCCGAGGACCTCGGCGGCGGTGCCGGTGTCGAGGGCGCCGGTGGGCTCGTCGGCGAAGATCACGTCGGGCGTGGTGACCAGGGCGCGGGCGACGGCCACGCGCTGCTGCTGGCCGCCGGACAGCTCGCCGGGCCGGCGCCGCGCCTTGTCGGCGAGCCCGACCTGCGCGAGCACCGCCGCCGCCCGGCCGCGGTCCTGGCGCTGCCCGGCCAGGCGCAGGGGCAGCAGGACGTTCTGTTCCACGGTCAGCGACGGCAGCAGGTTGAACGCCTGGAAGACGAAGCCGAGGCGGCTGCGGCGCAGCTCGGTCAGCTCGTTCTCGTTCATGCCGGTGATCTCCGTGCCGCCGAGGCGGACCGATCCCGCCGACGGCCGGTCGAGCCCGGCGGCGCACTGCAGGAACGTCGACTTGCCGGACCCGGACGGGCCCATGACGGCGGTGAAGGTGCCGCGCGGGAGGCCGAGGTCGATGCCCGCGAGCGCGTGCACGGTGCCCGCGCCGCGGCCGTACTGCCGCCGGACCCCGCGCAGTTCGACGGCGAGACCGGGCGTGGCGGCCGGGGCCTCGGGTCGGTGGTCCACTCCCGCCCGGTCGTCCGTCTGCCGCCGCTTGCCCTTGCGTAGCCTCATGGTGCCGTCTCCCTCATCCGTGCATCAGGTGTGTCCCTGTGACGGAGGGAAGAGTGCGGGGACGGCTCGGCGCCGGGCGTCATACCGGGGAGCCATTGTGGGACCGCTACCGCGGTAGGGGGTCGGGCATCCCACCGCGAGGAGGGGCGGGACTACTCTCCCGGAGCCACCAGCCCCGACTCGTACGCGAAGACCACCGCCTGGGCGCGGTCGCGCAGGTCGAGCTTGGTCAGGACGCGGCTGACGTGCGTCTTGACCGTCTGCTCGGCCAGCACCAGGGTCCGGGCGATCTCCGTGTTCGACTGCCCGCGGGCGACCAGGGTGAGGACCTCGGTCTCGCGTTCCGTCAGGCCCTTGAGCCGCAGCGCGGGCTTGCCCCGTGCCGCCGGGCGCTGCTGGGCGAAGTCCGCGATGAGGCGGCGCGTGACGGAGGGGGCGAGCAGCGCGTCGCCCGAGGCCACCACGCGGACCGCCGCGATGAGGTCGGCGGGCGGCGCGTCCTTCAGCAGGAAGCCGCTGGCGCCCGCCCGCAGCGCCTCGTACACGTAGTCGTCGACGTCGAACGTGGTGAGCATCAGCACCCGCGGCCGGTGGGTCACGCCCGGCGGGGGCGACAGCAGACGGCGCGCGGCCTCCAGCCCGTCCATCTCGGGCATCCGCACGTCCATCAGCACGACGTCGGGATGCGTACGGCGGCTCAGCTCGACGCCCTGCGCGCCGTCGGGGGCCTCGCCCACCACGTCGATGTCGCTCTGGGCGGCCAGCAGCGCGGCGAAGCCCGCCCGCACCATGGCCTGGTCGTCGACGATGATGACGCGCGTCGTCACGTGAAGTCCTCTTCCGTAAGGGGGAGTTGGGCGGCGACCCGGAAGCCGCCGTCCGGCAGCGGGCCCGCGTCCAGGGTGCCGCCGACGAGCCGCACCCGCTCGCGCATGCCGACCAGGCCGTGCCCGGTGCCGCCCACTTCGAGCGGCCCGGCGGGCGGCTCGGGCGGCGGTTCGTTGACGACCAGGACGGTGAGCCGCTCCCCGCCCGGCCCGTCGGCGGGCCGCGCCACCGACAGCGACACGTGCGTCGCGGCTCCCGGCGCGTGCCGTACGACGTTCGCGAGGGCCTCCTGGACGATCCGGTACGCCGAAAGCCCCACCGCCTCGGGCACCTCGGCGTCGCAGGGGGTGAACTCCACCCGCCCGCCCGTCCGCGCCGTGGCGTCCACCAGCTGCCCGATCTGCGCGAGGCCCGGCTGCGGCACCAGTTCGCCGTGCGCCTCCTCGTTGCGCAGCACGCCGAGCAGGCGCCGCATCTCGCCGAGCGACTCGCGCGCGGTCGCCGCGATGGACGTGAACTCCTCCCGCACGTCCGGCGACAGCGCCGCGAGGCGGTACTCGGCGGTGTCCGCCTGCACCGTGATGACGGACATGTGGTGCGCCACCACGTCGTGCAGCTCGCGCGCGATGCGGGCGCGTTCCTCCAGCAGCGTCCGCCGGCCCCGCTCGGCCTCGCTGATCGTCTCCTGCTCGGCCAGCCTGCGCTGCACCTCGTACCGCTCGCGCAGCACACCGCCCAGCAGCAGCGCGACGCCCCCGAGGATGGTGAGCAGAAGACTCATCGCGTTCGTGCCGTGCGGCGCGACGAAGCCCAGCCCGACGTTCGCCCCCGCCGTCGCGAGCCACACCAGCAGCAGCGTCCGGCGCGAACCCCGCAACCCCAGCGCCAGGCACAGACCGACGTACCCCACGATTTCCATAGGTGGGAAGGGCCACAGCAGCCGCTCCTCGAAGTCCACAACGAGCAGAACCAGTGCCCCCGCAACATCCGCCGCGAAGATGACAAACCAGGCACGCAGCGGCTGAATGACAGCAAGTAACAGCGGCGCCGCCTGCGCGACAGCCAGCGCACTTGCTAGGGCACCGTTCAGACCGTAGTCAGCGGTGAGGACCACGATGGTGGTGGGCAGCAGCGCGACACACAGCACGAACGCCACGGCCCACGGCAGCGCGCGCACCCACCGCCGCGAAGCCCCCGCGAGCAGCGCACGTGGGCGTTCTTTCACTGAGGTCATGAGCCCCACCTTCTCGTGTATGCCGCGAGGGCGTCAGGAGACGCGTAACCATCAGGGGAACCCGATTGTCGCGACTGCGACGCAAACGTAGCCGCCCCTGACTGGTTGCATCGGTACTCAGATGTCGGCGCGAAGCGGTTCGCCCACGTCGTGCATGTGGCGCAGGGCCTGGCGGTAGGAGTCGACGAGACCGGTCTCCGCGTAGGGGATGCCGAGGTCGCGGCAGTGGGCCTTCACCATGGACTGGGCGTGCCTCAGGTGGGGGCGGGGCATGCTGGGGAACAGGTGGTGCTCGATCTGGTAGTTGAGGCCACCGAGGAACCAGTCGGTGAGGACACTGCCCTCGATGTTGCGGGACGTGAGCACCTGGCGTCGCAGGTGTCCCCACTTGTCGCCGTCCGGGTCGGGCATGTCCATCCCCTTGTGGTTGGGCGCGAAGGCCATGCCCAGGTGCAGCCCGAACAGGGCCTGATGGAGCGCGGCGAAGACGAGTGCGTGCGCGAGTGACATGGTCGTCAGGAGCAGCGTGACGTACCCGGCGACGTGGGTGACGAGGAGGGTGCCCTCCACCAGGCGTTCGCGGCCGCTCTGGCGGCGCAGGTCCTGGAAGCCGTAGACCTTCAGGGCGATGCCTTCCAGGAGGGTGAGGGGGAAGAACAACCAGGCCTGGTGCCGGGTGAGCCAGGCGCGGAAGCCTGTGCGGGCGGCGGCCTGCCCGCTGGTGAAGACGAGGACGTCGGCGGCGACGTCGGGGTCCTTGTCGATGTGATTGGGGTTGGCGTGGTGGCGGTTGTGCTTGTCGTTCCACCACGCGTAGCTCATGCCGAGCAGCAGGTTGCCGTGGATGAGCCCAATGTGGCGGTTCGTAACGCGGTCGCCGCTGATCTGGGCATGCCCCGCGTCATGGCCGATGAACGCCGTGCGGGCACACAGGACGGCGAGGACGGGGGCGAGAACGAGGACCCACCACGAATGACCGATGAGCACCATGCCGGCCACGACGGCGGAAAGGCTGAGCGCGTTGGTCGCTATGGTGCCCGCATACCAGCCGGGGCGCCGATCGAGTAGCTGCTGCCCCTTGACGTCGCGCAGCAACGACGTGAACTCGCTGCCCGTGTCCGGTGGGGATGACCGCGTGGTGGCCGTCTGGGGACGCGGCAGAGCGGATTCGCCGGGCAGGGACATAGTGGTGCTCCGATGTTCGGTGGGTGGTGTCGGTGAGTGTCCGGGTGGCGGCCCCGGACCGCGGTGGGGCGGCGGCGCGTACGCGTCACTCACGCCACGAGCGCGAAGTAGCCGAAGCCCGTCGCCAGTGCGGCCGCCGCCGCACGGCGAGCCGTTCCGGTGCGCTCCCACGGGGTCTCCAGCGGCCGGGCGAACCTCGCGATCACCATGAGCAGTCCCGCGAAGAGCGGCATCCAGGCAAGCCGCGCCGGAACCCACCCGGT
The DNA here is from genome assembly GCA_000720845.1 of Kitasatospora aureofaciens. Classification (GTDB taxonomy): domain Bacteria; phylum Actinomycetota; class Actinomycetes; order Streptomycetales; family Streptomycetaceae; genus Streptomyces. Next base: position 19,115 of record JODU01000042.1, read on the forward strand.
CGTGTCCGGTGCGGTCGTCAGGCCGGGGATCTCGCCGAAGTACGAGGCCGGGACCGCGACGGCGAGCATCGCCGTCTGGTGCCAGCACAGTATCGTCATCGCCGCCAGGTTGATGACCGCTACCGGCGCCCACAGGGCGGGACGTTTCAGAAGACGCGCCAGTCTGTCGCGCAGCAGGATAGCCGCGCCGGACTGTGTGGCGGCGAGTGCCAGGACCAGGAGGGACGGCGGGTGGGAGTTGGTACGGGACGCGCCGGGCACGCCCACCATCGACGCCGGGTAGTGGAAGGCGAGCAGCAGGGTGGCGAACAGGGCCGCGCCGCCCGCCAGCAGCAGCCACGCCTCGCGTCGGCCGATCCGCTTGTCCGCCCAGGAAACGCCCAGTTGGTAGGCGAACATCCAGCCCGGCAGCAGGTTGAGCAGACTCAGCCAGGACGGCATCGCGTCCGTGTACGGCCCATATCGCAGGAAGTCGACCACCGCGACTGAACCGAGCAGCGGAAGCGCGGCCCGGAAACCCAGCCGCTCGGAGGCGCGGACACAGTATGGGGTGAGAGCGGTGATCACCGCGTAGACGCCGACGAACCACAGGGGTTGGACGACCAGCGTCGACGCGGTGCGCAGAGTCGCGGACGGGACGCCGAAGCCGTAGTGCAGGGTGGGCAGCAGCAGTGCCCATACGGCGGTGACGCCGAGGACCGGGCGGCCCAGGCGCTTGAGGCGGCCGACCGTCCACTCACGGCCCGAGCCCTTGCGGCGCTGGTAGGAGAGGTATGAGGAATAGCCACCGACCAGGAAGAAGATGCCCAGCATCTGGAGGATCCAGCTGGCCGGGGCGAGCGCACCGAACGTGGCCAGTGGGCTGGCGTTGTGCAGACCGCCACTGGTGTCGAGGGTGAAGCCGCCGACCAGCCAGTGGCCGGTCGGGACGGCCAGGAGCGCCAGCGCGCGCAGGCCGTCGACGGCACGGTCCCGGTGAGCGGGGGTCCGCTCTTCGACCTTGGCGGTGAACTCCGTGAAGGCCTTCATCACCGCTCCCCGCCGGCGATCGCCGCGAACGCGCTCAGCGTGGAGGTGCCGGGGGTGAAGTAGGCGTCGTGCGCCGGCACGTCATCAGCGGGCAGGACGGTCGCACCGAAGTCGGACGAGGCGGGGTCCGCGCCGTGGCCCAGGCCGAGGAACTCGACATGGGGAACGCGGCCGATCCAATCGTTCGGTGACCTCGCTGCCCAGACGTGAGCCTCGGTGTCCAGTGCGGTGACGTCGTCAGCGCGCATGCCGGGCGAGCCCATGACGACGATGTCTCGCGCGTCGGTGTCGGGGGCGGCGAGGCCGCAGACCACCGAGCCGTAGCTGTGGCAGAAGAGGGAGGGGCCGGGGAGGCCGGCTGCGTGCAGGCCCTCGGTGAACCGGTTCAGGCGCTCGGCGCCCGCCTCGGCGAGCCGGCCGGTCGCCAGGTCCAGGCCGATGCCGGAGGGGGTGGTGTAGCCGGCCCAGGCGATGACGGCCGTGTCCTCGCCCGCCTCCTCCTGGAGGTCGGCGGCCCACTGTGCCGTGCGGTCGAACGTGGAGATGTCGATGTCCGAACCGGGAACGATCACCGACACGCGAGAGGCGTTCTCCAGGTCGCCCACGACCCGCGCGATCAGGCCGCGACCGCGCGGGTCGTATGCCAGGACCTGTTCGCCGGCGGAGGCGTTGGCCTGGTAACGGACGTGCACGGGGGCGCCCTCGAGGTTGCCCACCACCGTGGGGTGATCCTCGATGAGCCGCTGCCGCTCGACACCGGTCAGGGAGGCGAAGAAGGCCGCCACGTCGGACGGGGTGGCCGTGGCGGGATCCGGCAGCTTCTTGCCGAGCGAGTCGTCCGCCAGCCAGGCGGCGGTTCCGGGGAGCGGACCGCCCGGCACGCTCTCGTCGCTCGCCAAGGCCCAGCCCGCTGTGCTGCCGACCAGCAGCGTGGTCAGTACGGCGGTCGTCAGCAACGTCATGAAGCGGCGCATCCAGCTGTCTCCCTCTGTTCTCGTCCGTGATGACGAGAGGAAGGTAGGGAGGCGGTGGCGAGCGGGGCATCACACCCGGGAGCCAAGCCCGCAGTGCTACCCCAGTAGGGGGCGGATGAGAACGACAGCGGTGTACGCCGCCATTTGCAGGGCAGGGGTTCTGTCCCTTTCCCCACGGAGATCGACGAGGCGTTCGTCGGCCGTCCTGCGTCGCCAAGTTTCTCGAACGGCATCGAGGGACTTGAGCCCGCTCACGCCGCCGAGGGCGGCCGTACGCTTCCCTCGGTCTCCGGGTCGCAGACCTCGACGACCGCCTTGCCGTGCAGGGTGCGGGTAAGGAGTCGGCCGACCGCCTCGTCGACGCGGTGCCAGGATCCCCGCCACGCCACCGACGGGGTCAGTACTCCCCGGGTGACCTGCTCGCCCAGCCAGCTGAGGTCGGGTGACAAGGGAGCGCCGTCGAGCTGGTGGAAGGTGACGATGCTGCGGTTGTGACGCGTCGGGCCTGCGATGAGCGCACCCGGCGGGAACGACTCCGGTTCCGGAGCGACGTGCCCGAGGGCAACGAGCACACCATCCCGCTGCAGGAGGTCGAACGCCTCCACGAGGAGCGGGCCACCGACGCACTCGACGACCCCATACACGGGCCCGGAGTATTCGCCGGGGCGGGAGACCACCTCAGCGGCACCGAGGGAGCGGAGTTCGTCGGCGTACGGACCGGGCGAGCTGGTGACCGCGATCACTGTGGCCCCGCCCATGCGTGCGAGTTGCACCGCGTAGCGTCCCACGCCCCCGGTGGCTCCCGTGACCATGACAGTTCGGCCGAGGATGGGGCCGATGCGCCGCAGTGCGCGCAGGGCGCTGTTGGCGGCGACCGGGAGGGTGCTCATCGCGCCGAGATCCGCGCCTTGGGAGACCACGCCGATCATCGCGGTGTCCGCCGCCCTGTACTCGGCCCAGCCGTTCGCCTCGTCGAGTGTGACAACAGGGGTTCCCACGGGAGGCCCGGAGCCGTCACGGGCCGCTTCGACCACGTACCCGGCCGCTTCCCACCCCGGAACGGCACCGTCGGGCAGTTCGCGCGCGGATACGACATCCCCGTAGTTCAGCGAGAACGCCCCCACCTTCACCAGTACCTGGGAAGGGCCGGGCCGAGGTGTTTCGGTCTCAGCCACCCGCAGTCCCGTGTCGAGAGCGTGGTCGACCATCAGTGCCCACATGGAAAGCTCCCTTCAAAATGCCCCTGAGTGGCATATGCTACCAGGAGGCATATAGAAGGGCTCGCGGTAGGCTGCGCGAATGGATGGCGTCAGACTGGCCGACGGTGACACGGGGGCACCACAGACGCTCCGGCAGCGCAAGAAGGCGCAAACCCGCCAGGCCCTCGTGGTCGAGGCGCTGGAATCCTTCACCCTCCACGGCGCGGATGCGGTGACCCTCGACGACTTGTGTCTTCGGGTGGGCGTCTCGAAGCGCACGTTCTTCCGGTACTTCACCAGCAAGGAAGACGTAGCGATGACACCTCTGCAGGACATGTGGCGTGAGTTCCTGCGCCGGTTGCAGTCGCAGCCGCGGTCCCGTGCCACGGACACGGCAGTCCTCTCCGTACTGCACGACACGTTGGTCGCCGCCATTCGAGAATGCGCGGATCGCGATGCGAACTGGACTCATCTCGTACGCCTGGCGCTCGGGCTCGACGCCGCTCACCAGTCGTTCGCCGCTCACAACCTCCGGTTCTGCGACGAGGCCGTTGAGGCGGCACTGAATGCCGTCGCCCCCATCTTGAATATTTCTGTCACGGACGATCCCCGGCCCAGGCTTCTGCTCGGCCTCTTCCTTGTCGCCTCCCGAAGCGCCCAACGAGCCTGGATCCTGCGCGCAGACGACGACGCGAGCGCAGAGAGCCTCATCCTCCTCGTCGACGACACCCTCGCCGCGCTTCCGGCGAGCCTCGGCCTCAAAGCAGCGCCTCGATTCTGACCACTTCGGGCTGTCGTCACGGCAAGCAGCCGGACTGTTCACCGCAGTCGAACCGGCGAAGCCGAGGGCCTTTACATCTGGTCGAGGACGGAGCGTCCAGTCCACGGCCCGTCGGACGGAGAACTCGCGCCGTACCCGCTGGGCAAGGGCCGTCGGAGCGGCGCGGCACAATCGCAGGGGCGGGCCGGCCATCGGCACCGAGGGGGTGCGGCACACCCAGGCACGAGCCGGCCTGGAGAGGGGCGTCGGCGGCACGGCAACCTGACGGCACCACAGCCCGAACCAAGGCGCCGCGGAACCGCGACCCCGCCGTGGCGGCGAGTTCTTTGCTCGGCCCGTGGCCGCCCGCCCGCAACCGAGAAGGGACCAACCAACATGACCGACAGCATCTCTGCCGAAGCCCACGACCGGCTCCTCGCCCGTATCGGCGAACTGGAGGACCAGCAGGCACTGCGCACCCTGATGCTCCGGGCGTGGCGGGCCCTCGACCTCAAGGACTGGGACGCATGGATCAGCTGCTGGTCCGACGAAGCGGTTTTCGAGTTCGGGCCGTGGGGCACCCTGCGCGGCCGGGAGACCATCCTGGAGCGCGTACGGGAGGCCGAGTCCGGATACCCCGCGATGCAGCACCACATCCTCAACATGTACTTCGAGGTGACGGGCGACCATGCACGGGGGCACGGCTACATGTGGTTCCTCGCCGTCCAGCACCCAGAACGGCCCGACGACCACTTTGCCATGGGCGGGCCGTACGCCTGGAGCTTCCAGCGCGGCGCCGACGGGTGGCGTCTCACCGAGCAGCGGCTCGGGGTGAAATGGACGGACGGGCAGGACGAGTCGATGGTGCCCCAGCACTGATGCCCGCCCTCGGCGTTGTCCCCGCGCCGGACCCTCGTAGCCCGGGTAGCCATCCGACCGCTCGCGCGCAGACGACGCCAAGAAGGGGTACGCCACACCCCCGGGACGACCTGCCCGGACCGGCGTGTGCTGCAAGTGCCGCCCTGCGAAGAGGCTCCGCAGGGGACACTACGGCTCGATGTGTGCACGCCTTGAACGTGGCGGAGATCCCAGGGACGCAGCTGTCCACGCTGAGCGGGCGTGCTCAGTATCTGACACCATGGTGTTCCAGTGTGAGTGAGCGTTTGATTCTCGGTTGTCTGTTTCATTTGGCTTAGCTGTCGCGCCAGTTGTGGGTGGTTTCGTGGGTGAGGCGGCGGGTCATGAGGTTGATGGCGGCGAGTTGGATCATGGCTGCCGATCGGTGGGAGTGGGTTTCGTAGTCGCGGGCCAGGCGGCGGTGGTGCATGAGCCAGCCGATGGGGCGTTCGACGACCCAGCGGCGGGGCTGGACGTGGAAGCCGCGGGTGGCGGGGTCGCGTTGGACGATCTCGAGATCGATGCCGAGGTGGGCGGCGTGTTCGACGGCTTTGGTCTTGTCGCCGTTGTCGGCCCAGGCTTTGGTGACGGTGGGATGGCGTGCGGCGATGTCGGCGAGGAGCTGGGTGCCGGCGGCGGAGTCGTGGACGCTGGCGGCGGTGACGGTGACGGCCAGGAGAAGGCCGAGGGTGTCGGTGACGATGTGCCGTTTGCGTCCGATGATCTAATGGGCGACAGATGAGGCCGCTGAAGCCCACTGGTCACCGAGGCAATCAGCCCTATGTGTAGACCGGCTCAGCGGCCTCATCCTCCTCCTCGCCGCCGATCGCCGGCGTCAGCACGATGTCCTCCGTTGATCCGGGCCGCGAGCCCTGAAAGAAGACTGGCGCGTGCTGGCGCTCGCCATCGGCGGCACGACCAGTCAAGCGATCGACCCGATGATGATCCTGGTCCAAGCCCCCTGCGGGGATCACCTCTCACGTTCGTGGGAGCCATCGAGCTCCTGTCCAGACCGAGGGCCCCGCAGGTCGCTGGGGTCATGAACGACTAATCGGATGTCGGGCCACCGAGCCCCTCCATTAGGGAGACGCATGCCCTGCACGGCTGTGACCAGCCAGAACACAAGTCCAAAGGGAAGGTGTGAAGCGAGTGAAAGCGTTCTGCGGCATCGACTGGGCCAGCGACCATCACGACATAGCCGTCGTGGATGAAGCGGGCTCGCTGCTGGCCCGGGCTCGCATCGATGACACCGCGGAGGGGCTCGATCAGTTGCTGCGGATCCTCGCCGAACAGGGCGACACCCCGCAGGAACCCATCCCGGTGGCTATCGAGACCTCGCGTGGTCTTCTAGTCGCCTGCCTGCGGGCGACAGGTCGCCCTGTCTACTCCATCAACCCGATGGCAGCGGCCCGATATCGGGATCGATACACGGTCTCCCGCAAGAAGTCCGACCACCTGGACGCCACGGTGCTGGCGAACATTCTCCGCACTGATGCCGCAGCCCACCGCACGCTTCCGGCAGACTCCGAGCTGGCCCAGGCCGTTGCCGTCCTCGCCCGCGCTCAACAGCACGCGGTCTGGGACCGGACCCAGGCCGGCAACAAGCTGACCTCCCACTTGCGCGAGTACTTCCCCGGCTTCCTGGCCGCCGTCGGTCACAGGCGCGAGGGCATCTTCCACTCCATAGCCCGGACTCTCCTGGCCGCAGCCCCCACCCCTCAGCGAGCGTCAAAGCTGACCCGGACACAGCTTCGGGCCGTACTGAAGAAGGCTGGAAGGAAGAACACCATCGACAAGGAGGTCGAGCGCCTCCACAGTGCGCTCCGCCTGCCGCAGATGCGCCATTTGCCCCTCGTCGAAGAGGCGATGGGGCGGCAGACGCTCGCGCTACTGCGGCAGTTGGAGGCCGCGTGTGTGAGTGCCGATGACCTCGCCGAAGCATCAGTGCAGGCGTTCGAGAACCACGCCGACGCCGAGATCATCACCAGCTTTCCCGGACTGGGTCCGCTCAGCGGAGCCCGCGTCCTGGCCGAGATCGGCGACGACCGGACCCGGTTCGCCGACGCCCGAGGTCTGAAGGCGTACGCGGGCGCCGCCCCCGTCACCAGGGCATCCGGCAAGAGCGTGTCCGTGGTGGCCCGAAGGGTCAAGAACCAGAGACTGGCTGGCGTCGGCTCTATGTGGGCCTTCTCCGCGATGGCCCACTCGGACGGAGCACGGGCTCACTACGACCGCCGGCGTCAAGCCGGGGACCGCCACACAGCCGCCCAGAGGAACCTGTTCAACCGGATGATCGGCTGCCTTCACCATTGCCTGACCCACCGCGTCCCGTTCAACGAAGCCGTGGCCTTCCCGGCCACGCGAGAACCCGATCTGACCCTCGCTGCTTGACACGTTCTTCGCATCGGATGTCTTCTTGGCCGGGTCGACGCCTTGACTGGTCAGTGGGACGGTGGCGGAGGTCTTGATGCTCTGGCGGTCGATCAGGCAGGCGCTGGGTTCGCTGGTGCGGCCTTCGGCCTGGCGGACTTTGCCGCGTAACAGGCCGGTGAGCTGGTCGAAGATGCCGTCGGCTTCCCAGCGGGCGAAGTAGCCGTAGACGGTCTGGTGGGGTGGGAAGTCGTGGGGTAGGTAGCGCCAGGGGATCCCGGGGCGGTCGACGTAGAGGATGGCGTTCATCAGGGCGCGCAGGTCGTGGGTGGGTTTGCGGATGCCGTTGCGGGCCTGGCGCCAGGCTTCGAGGGTGGGGCGGATGAGTTCCCAGCGGGCGTCGGACAGGTCGCTGGGATAGGGCCGTGAGGGCTGCATGATGTCTGCGTACGCGGCGGAAGCTGGCCTGAGCAGGGCGTGTGCGGGGGTGCCGGGTGCACCAGGGCTCGAGTTCTCAACTCTCTGCGAACCGGTAGGTTTCTAAATGAGACAGGAGCTCTTGTAAGGAAACCGGCGCATTGCTGCTCTGCTGATTGCCGCAGAAGTCGCGTTTCCGGCGAATCGCTTCGTTGAGCGCTCGATCTGGCTCCTGAAATTCAGGACGAAACATCCAATAGCAGAATCAAACGCTCACTGAAAGAGCGTTTTGTCCCGGTGAGACTGTTTGGCGGCGCTTCGAAGGGCGAGTGGGTCTGTCACTGCTGTGGTGACAGTGGTCAATGCGACCTCTGCGACAGGAGACTCCATGGCTCTGCCCGTTTGAGTCGAGTCGCTCCTGTCTGATCCCAAAGCGCCCCCGGTTGACGCTGTTTGTGCCCTGGGGATGCGTCGTGCACGACGGTACTACCGAAACATGAC
>JODU01000043.1 GCA_000720845.1 Kitasatospora aureofaciens
TGGAGCCGGTGATGCCCTGCTCGGCGAAGAACTTTTCCGCGACCTGGAGGATGTGCGTGCGATTGCGCTGCTTGTCCGTCCGCTGCCGACGCCCGCCGGCTGCTCCTTCGCTCATGCCCTGCACCTCCCTCTGGAAATGCGGAGACCATCTCCGTATCGGCGTCCGCGAAACGGAGACTACCTCCTTATCGGGTCCGTCGCCACCGCCGGGAGTCCCACAGACATGGCCCCGGGGCCGTAGCCGGCCGCACCCACAACCTCCGGCTCCACGGCTCGGCCATCGCGCGGCGTAATTCCCGCGGCCTGGACCGGCTGGGTCAGGCGGCGCCGGCCACCCTCAGCCGCCACGATCGCCGCGACCGTGGTCTCGGCCGGCAACGGTCGTCGAGCAGGCCGGCAAGTACCTGGATCATGTTGTCGGTGCCAGGCTCACGGAGTGGGCGTCAGCAGTGCGTCGTCAGCCTCGTCATGCCGCACCCAGGCCCTCTCGCCGTCGGTGAAGAAGACCTCGCCGCTGAACGGGTCGGCCACGGCCGCCGCGCCATCGCGCAGTGCCACGTTGACGGACACCAGCATGTTGCCGACGGCGTAGTTGAGGGTGCCGCACAGGGGGTCCACCAACCACTGGCGCACCGCGTCGGCGGCACCTCGCTGACCGCCTTCCTCGCCGAGCACCGCATCATCGGGCCGTGCGGCACGGATGACGCCGAGGATCGCCTCCTCCGCCTCCACATCGGCGGCGGTGGCAAAGTCCCCGGCACCCTTCTCGATGCGGCTCAGCCGCCGTCCGTACAGGGTGCGGACCACGTGCGCGCCGGCCCGCGCCCCGGCTATGGCGACTGCAGCATCGTCGGAGCCCGCGTATGAGTCGATCATGCCGTGCAGACTAGCGAGGCGAAGCCACCGCCCCGGCGAACCTTCCCGTTCAGAGCACTGCTGAGTGTCCGCGAGGAGCATCCGGGCCCCGGCGGACTGCTTCCGTGTCACCCTCGGCCGCGGTCAGCGGTGCTCCTTCGCGCTGTGCCCGTGCACGGCGGTCCGTGACCGAGCCGTAGTCGGTCAGGTGGACGACGGTCTTGACCTGCAACTTGGCGTTGGAAGACATCTGTTCGTTGACGCGGTACACGCGCAGCCGGTGCCGGACCAGAGCCCCGGCCGGCTCGATCATGGCCCGGCCGACCTCGCTGTCGCCACAGTCCGTCCGCACCGGAGTTCGCACAAGTGACTTCGTCGCCCGCGACCGCTCCGGTGTCCTCCGGCTCTACCTCGGTTACGGCAACGACAACTTCGCCCCGCGAACCGGTATCGGCGGCGGCTGGAACACCTACAGCCACCTGGTCAGTCCGAGTTGCAGCAGGCAGCGGCGGAGCCGAGGGCCCCGGCTGTGTGCCCGCCGGGGCGGTGTGTCAGATGATGGCGAGCCGGTCCACCAGCAGCTCCACTCTCGGCTCGGCGTCCTCGGGCAGCAGTCGGCCCGCTCGGGTCAGGGTCGCCAGGCCGTGCAGGGCAGCCCAGAACACTTCGGTGAACATTGCCGGGTGGACGTCGTCGCCGGTGACCTCGCCGAGGGTTTCCAGCAGTGCGGCGAAGGCGTCCTTGAGCGGCTCGGGGGTGTCCTCCTGTGCGTAGGCCAGGCCGCCGTCGAGCTGGAACAAGGCGTCGTAGACCGCTGGGTTGCGTGCGGCGAAGTCGAGGTAGGTGCGGGCGAGGGCGGCGACCCGCTCGCGTGGGCCGTCCGCGGCAGAGGTCGCGGCACGTACCGCCGCGGCCAGCTCGGCGGCGCCCTCCAGGGCCACGGCGCCGATGATCTCGCGTTTGCCGCGGAAGTGGCTGTAGAGGACGGGCTGGCTGTATTCGATGCGCTCGGCGAGCCGGCGGGTGGTGACTGCGTCCCATCCCTGCTGCTCGGCGAGTTCGCGGGCCGTCGCCACGATGAGGCGTTCGCGCTCCGCCCGTTCGCGCTCCTTGCGTTCCTTTACCGACATGATTCGATCCTAGCACTGCTAGACAAGCGAGCGACAATAGTACTAGCGTTGCCTCATCGGCTAGCGACGCTAGCTTCTAGGGGAGGTCATCATGCTCAACGCACTCGAGGTGTTCACCACCGTGGTCGTCGGCCTGATGGTGGGGGTGGAGTTCTCCGTCGCCTTCATCATGAGCCGGATCCTGGACGCGCTTCCCGAGGACAGCCGCCAGCTCGGCCACGCCCACGGCGGCCGGATGCTCGGTGCCGTGATGCCGATCTGGTACATGGGCTCGGTCGCCCTCAGCGCGATCTGGGCCGTCGCCGGCCGGCACCACCACGGCGCCGGACTCGTCGTCACCGCCGCCGGACTGCTGCTCCTCAGCGTGGCCATGTCGATCCTGCTGCTCGTCCCGATCAACAACCTGAACAAGACCTGGACCCCCGAGAACCGGCCCGCCGACTGGAAGGAGCAGCTGCACCGCTGGAACCGCTACCACTACCTCCGCGTCGCCGTCATCGTCGCCGCGTTCACTCTGCTGGTCACCGCCCTCGCCTGACACGCGCGCAACTGAGGGACGAAGAGTGGGAGTTCATCGAGCCGCACCTGACGATCGGCGAGTACGGCTCCCTCCTACCTCAGGACCCTGTGGCAGCAGTTCGAGGGCGTGAGTAGGCACGAGAGTGTGGATGGACGCGAGAGACCGGCAACCGGAGGAGTGCAAGCCCCTGCTCGCTGAGTCGGGAGTCCGATAGCAGGACCACGCCCCGGCCCCGTTCTCCGTCCTCTGTGACCGCGAACGGGGCCGCGTCGTCGGTCAGGGACCGGGCAGCCGGACCGGTGCCTGACTGCCTCATCGAATGCTCCCGTCGACTCATGCGCAGTGGGCGCGGCCGTACTCCCCATCGCAGGCATCCGTCCCATTCCGCACGCTGGCCCAGCCCTAGCTTCGTGTCAGGGCCTCGACCTCGGGAGGCATGCTGCCGCCCGGTTGGGCGGCAAGGAGCATGACCTCGTCCGAGGTGTACCGCATCGCAATGGCGATACGTGGATTCAGGCCGTCGACTGCATAGGCCGTGGTCGGTTCGGGCCCTGCGGCATGGTCCCCTGCGGCATCGTCGGCGTGGCCCGGCGTGTCATCACAGGGCGGGAACGTGGCGGTCCCGAGTGCTTCGCCAACGGTGAAGTCGACGTTGGCCACCTGCGTATAGGTGCGGCCACCGTACAGGGCAGCGATCGCACACGACCCTTCGGCCTCCCCGCCACCGCCCTGTGTCGTGCAGGCGGTCGTCAGTGCGGCCACGACCATGCCCGAATACCACGGCAGCCACCGCGACCGCCTCGACGTAGCGGCATTGCGTCGGCTTGACATGCTGATTCGCATCAGTGGGCTCCTCCTGGAGCGTGTGCGCTCCGTCTCACGGGTGGCGCCTGACCCGTGAGAGGCTCAAAACCCCGGGCGCGGCTCCCGATCCATTCACGACCATGACGGAGCTCAAGGCGAACTGGTTCGTTCCGCTTTTGACGACTCGGCCTTTCCGCGAGCTCCAACCGAGAGAACCTGGTACCCAACGGAGCTGTCCAGCACGGCTCGGACGTCGTGATCACGACTGCTACAGCCCGTCTTCATCTCAATCGCAAGGCAAGATCGCTTCGCCTGGACAAGATCTTCGCAGCGGGCGCCTGCGATCGCACACTCCGTACCGCCATGCCGGTTCAAGCTGCGACGTCGGCTTCAGGCCGGAGCGCGGGGCCGAGCAGCAGGCCCCCGTCCAGGACGAATTCCGAGCCGGTGGCGAACGACGCGTCCTGGGAGGTGATGAAGAGCAACAGGCGGGTGACTTCAGAGGTTTCGGCGAGGCGGGGGATGGCGAAGGGATCGGGCGAGTAGAAGTCGGCGATGGCCGGCTGGCCAGCGACGGTGGGTTCGTTGATCAACGGTGTGGAGACGACTCCGGGGTGGATGGAGTTGACCCGGATGCTGTCCCGTCCCAGCTCCAGCGCGGCCGTCTTGGTCAGCCCGCGCACGGCCCACTTGCTGGCGGTGTAGGGGGCGTAGAAGGCCGTGCCGATGTGGGCCATGGTCGAGGCGATGTTGACGATGCTTCCGCCACCGCCCCTGCGTATCGACGGGGCCACCGCCCTGATGCCGAGGAACTGCCCGGTGACGTTCACGCTGAAGGTGTGTTCCCAGGTGCGGAGTTCGGTGTGCTCGACAGGAGCCGCCGGGTTCTGGACCCCCGCGTTGTTCACCAGGATGGTGATCGGCCCGAAGTGGCCTTCGACTTCTCGTACCGCCGCCGCCCAGTCGTCCTCGCTGGTGACATCCAGGTGAACGGACAGAGCCCGATGACCAAGCCGAGCGACGAGTTCGCGGCCGGCGTCGTCGTCGCGGCCGGCGATGACGACGTTCGCGCCCTCGGCGTGGTAGCCCTGTACATGGCTGCTGCCCATGCCCCCACTGCCGCCCGTGACGATGACGGTCTGGCCCTCGAAGCGTCCCATGGTGCTTCCTTCCGGCTCGCACTAGAGGTGAGCCGAGTGACTCACCTCCTCTCTCAAGGTAGGGCGGGCCGCGAGGTGAGTCAAGTGACTCACCTCGTGGCGGCAGGCATACTGGAGGGCATGACGGCACAGCCTTCGGAATACCACCGGCGCGTGGCAGCGCAGAAGCGGACGGCCATCGTCGAGGCAGCGACGAAGCTCTTCCTCGACTCCGGCTACGACGGCACCTCGCTCGCCCGCATCGCCGAGGCGGCCGGAGTGTCGAGGGCGACTCTGTTCAAGCAGTTCACCACCAAGGCGGCCCTGTTCGAGGCGATCGTCACCGAATACTGGAAGGTCGACGACGAGGAGGCGCCCCTCCCTGAGCCAGGGAACCTCCGCGCAGGGCTCGAAACCATCGGACGCCGATACGTGGCCCTTCTCACCCAACCCGGCATGGCCGCCCTCTTCCGCATCGTCATCGCCGAGGTGCCGCGCTTTCCGGAACTCGGCGCGACCCAGTTCAAGCTCGGCAAGATGCCCTACTTCGAATCGGTCCGCAGCTACCTGGCAGCGGAGAACGCCGCTGGTACGGCCCGGCTTGACGATGCCGAGATGGCGGCGACCCAGTTCCTCGGAATGATCTCCAACTACGTGTTCTGGCCCCGGATGCTGCTCGCACGCTGGGAGCCCGACGACTCCGCCATCACCAACGCGGTCGACCAAGCGGTGCTGACCATGCTCGCCCGGTACGGCGCGCCGGGGGCCCACGACGCCTGAGACACCGGCGGCCCCACCGCTCAGCGCAACCACCCGACAGTCCCAGCCGCCAGGTGTACAACGCGGCGTTCAGCGCCGACGGGAGTTCGCGCCCGGCGCCCCACGGGCAGCGAGGCGCCGGGCGCGAGCCGATGCCGCAGCGGAGAGCCGTTGCGACGACCCGTCTCGGGACCTCACACGCAGGTGTTGCCGTCGTTCCAGGTCTTGGTGGTGTTGCCCGGCAGTGCCTGCCAATGGACGACGGCGCACTGGAAGTTCTGCCGTGTCTCGTTGCCGACGGTGTACTCGTAGGACGTTGGGTATTTCATCCAGCCCGCTTCGCATCCCTCGTTGCACCAGTAGTCGCCGATGTCACCCCATACGGGCCATGCGCCGCTGCGAGGAGACCAGTAGACGGTCCCCTTCTCGAACTGCGTCCGGCGGCCGATCCCGTCGGGGTTGACCAACTCGTCAGTGAGCGGACAGCCGAGAGACCCCTCAGGGCCGCCCATGGCGAGGTACCGCTTCTCGATGTCGCCCAGTACCCGGTGACCGCAGTAGTCGCCGTCGGCCTGGGCGGCAGGCGAGGCCGACACCACGAGCGTGCCCACCAGCAGGGCGAGCAGGCCCACAGTGGAAGCCGCCTTCCTCGGCTTCCTGGTCCGGACGGTTCCCTGGATACGCGCCATGCGTCCTCCTTGTAGTCGAGTGAACGGATGCCACCCCTCTGCAATGGCGGTGGCACACGATCAGCCCAACGACGCACCCAGGGCAGGAGGCACGAAGTCACCGTCCCCTCGCGTGCGCGCGAAGCGAACCGCGCGCGAAGCGAACGAGCAATCCCAGCGCTCTCTCAGCGCCCTCCCGAGCCCTCCCGCGTCGTCATGGGCCCGTGGGGCAGTTGCCCTCCGGGTTCGTCCCGGTGGCGGCCGCGCTCAGCGGTGCCGGTCGACGACGGCGTCGACGATGGCGGCCACTGCCGCGCGGTCGGTGGGGCGGAGGTCGACGGAGTTGTGGATGGAGAGCCCTTCGATCAGTGCGTCGAGGGCTCGCGCGGTGAGGGGGTCGAAGTGCCTTGCCAGCGAGTCGCGGCTGGCTTGCATCCAGGACCGCATGACGCTGCGCACCTCGGGGTGGCGGGTGGCGAAGGCGTAGAGCTCGTAGCTGAGCAGCAGGTTGCGGTCGGTTCCCCAGACTTTGCCGCAGATGATCTCGACGACCGCCTCCCGCGCCTCCCGGGGTGACTGCGCCGCCTCCAGGAGGGCCCCGTACCGCGTGGAGACGGACTCCGCGTGCCGGGTGAACGCGTCGGTGAGCAGGTGCTGCATGTCGTCGAAGTAGTAGGTGAGCGAGCCGAGCGGCACCCCGGCCGCGTCGGCGATCTTGCGGAAGGTCACTTTGATGGCGCCGTGCTCGGCGATGACGTCGAGCGCGGCGTCGAGGATGCGTTCGCGGCGCCGGGGGTCGTTGGGGCCGCGGGTGCTGCCTGTCATCGCCGTTGTCTGCCTTGTCTTCTCGGACATCCACTCGGTGTGTACATTTGTGCATACTCGGTGGGTGCGCGGACTCGTTGCCTGCCTGCCCATTCTGTCGAATGCCAGCGGAGCCCCTTCTTGATAGACCGCGCCGTGCCAGACCGCGCCGTGCGCCGACGCCGTCGTGCGCTGTTCCTGTTCTTCTTCCTCAACGGCATCGCGATGTCCTCGTGGGTCACGCGTACGCCGGACATCCGTGATCGCCTGGGCGTGTCCACTGGGCAGATGGGTCTGGTGCTGTTCGGGCTGTCGGTGGGCTCCATGGCCGGCGTCCTGTGTTCCGGCCGCCTCGTGTCGAGGTTCGGCACCAGGCCCGTGACGGCACTCGCCACCCTCCTGGTCGTCGCGAGCGTGGCCGTCATCGGGGTCGGCAGCGTCCTGGCCTCCGCGTCGCTGGTCACCGCCGGACTGTGTGTGTTCGGCCTGGGGATCGGGTCGGGTGAGGTAGCGATCAACGTGGACGGCGCCGACGTGGAACGGATCACCGACACGGCGGTTCTGCCCACGCTGCACGGATGCTTCAGCCTGGGCACGGTCATCGGCGGCCTGGCCGGGATGGCGGCCACCGCGGCGTCGTTCCCCGTCCACTGGCACCTGGCGGCAGTGGCCGTGCTGACGGCCGCGATCTTCGTGTACGCCATCGGCGCCGTCCCCGCCAGGATCGGAATCCGCGCCGTTCCGCGGGACTCCGAGGGGGCACGGCCTTCGAGGCCGCAGGTGTGGAGGGACCGCAGGCTCCTGCTGATCGGGGCCGTCGTTCTGGCGATGGCTCTCGCCGAGGGGGCTGCCAACGACTGGCTGCCGCTGCTCATGGTCGACGGCCACGGGCTCGACGCCGCAGCCGGCTCACTCGTCTACGTGGGGTTCGCGGCGGCGATGACCCTGGGGCGCTTCAGCGGCACGTTCTTCCTCAACCGTTACGGCCGCGCGGTCGTCGTGCGGGCCAGCGCGATCTCCGGCGCCGTCGGCCTGGTCCTGGTCATCTTCTCCGACAACGCCGTCGTGGCGGCGGGCGCCGTCCTGTTCTGGGGCCTGGGCGCGTCCCTGGGCTTCCCGGTGGCCCTGTCAGCCGCAGGCGATTCGGGGCCCGACGAGACCGCCCGCGTCAGTCTCGTGGCCACGATCGGTTACATCGCGTTCCTCGTGGGGCCTCCCACTCTCGGTTTCCTGGGCGATCACTACGGACTGCGTTCGGCGATGGTGGTGGTGCTGGCCTTCGTCGCCACCGCCATCCTCATCGCCCCTGCCGCCGGTCCCCGCACACGTGCTCCTGATTCCGTGCGCGCCTGACCGAACCTCCCCGGCGCCGACACTCCTTCCCGAATGTACGTGGAGCCTTGGCGCGCCCCCGCCCGCGGAACTCGCCCAGTACGGCCGAGCCAGAACACCGAGGAATGATCGCCTGCCCAGCCCACTTCGGCGAACCGAACCGCTCGGCCGAACCACGGCCGCGACGCCTGTCGGTGTCGTGGGGAGGGGGTGGCACGCCGGTAGGCTGCGTCGATCGGAAGTCGATCGGAGTTCACCTGTGAGTCGTCCACGCCTGGGGATCGCGGTCCTGACCATGGGCAACCGACCCGCCGAGCTGAAGGCGCTGCTGGAGTCGGTGGCACGGCAGACCCTGCCGGCCACGCGGATCGTGGTGGTGGGCAACGGCAGCCCGCTGCCCGAGCTGCCCGCGGGTGTGGACGGAGTGGAGCTGGAGGAGAACCTCGGGGTGTCCGGCGGCCGGAACGTGGCCATCGAGCACCTGCGGGCGTGCGGGGACGTGGACGTCGTCGTCGACCTGGACGACGACGGGCTGCTCGTGGACGACGGCGTGTTCGCGAAGCTGGCCTCGATGTACGAGGCCGATGAACGGCTGGGGATCGTGTCGTTCCGGATCGCTGACGAGCGGGGTCGCACGCAGCGTCGGCATGTGCCGCGCCTGCGGTCGAAGGACCCGATGCGGGCCGGGGAGGTGACGACGTTCCTGGGCGGCGGGCACGGGCTGTCGATGCGGATGCTGGAACGGATCGGTGGCTGGCCGGAGCAGTTCTTCTTCGCGCATGAGGAGACCGATCTGGCGTGGCGGGCGCTGGATGACGGGTGGCGGGTGGTGTACGAGCCGACGCTGCTGCTGCAGCATCCCTGGACGTCACCGGCCCGTCATGCGGTCTATTACCGCATGACGGCCCGCAACCGGGTGTGGCTGGCCAAGCGGCATCTGCCCGCGCCACTGGTCCCGGCCTATCTCGGGGTGTGGGCCCTGCTGACGGTGGTGCGGACGCGGTCGGGGGAGGGATGGCGGGCCTGGGCGGGCGGGTTTGCCGAGGGTGTCCGTGAGTCGGGCGGGCCGCGGCGACCGATGCGGTGGGCGACCGTGGCCCGGATGACCCGCCTGGGCCGCCCACCGGTCGTCTAGGCGCGCTGTCCGGCCGCCTGGCGCAGCCAGCCGGGCAGTGCGGCGGGAGGGTGGAATTCGTCTCCGTCCTCGACGCCGATGGCGCTGCCAGCCCGAGACCCGTTGCATCAGGGGGTGGCGGCGTAGCCGCCCAAAGGGCCGCCGGGCGGCATCTGCGTCTCCAACAACCTGAGTGCCGGGGAAGTGTCCGGATACTACGACTATGACCGCCTGCGCCGATGGTTCCGCAGGCGCGGCGTCCGCCACCGCAAAGCCCGCAAAGGAATCGCGTCTTGGCAACCGTTCGCCCGCCACCGATGGGTTGTCGAAAGGACCGGTTCCTGTCAGTGGGAGGATCCGACACTGCTGACCCAGACACGGAAGGGCCTGACCTCCGGGTCGGTCTCGGTCTGCGCTGAGAGACAGTCCGGCCAGGCGATGAAACCTGGCTCGCTGTCGGCGAGAAATCTCTCGACTATCGGAGCGAGGTCGTCGGAAGCCTTATAGGTACCACTGAAGGGCAACATATCCGGGGGCACAGAACCGGTCGAGCACCGGAGCTGACCTGCCTGTTGGTCGTGCCACACGTAGAACGTCGCCACCCCGGAGACCCCCAACTGGCTAATATGTTCCCGGATGGCAGCAGCGGTCCGCTCGAAGGCAGCCACGACCTCGGCGACGGACAACGAAGTCTTGTCCCCGTCAGTTGCACCCAGCGACCAGGTGTTGGTCGCCCACTCCACCCGCCGGTCAGCCGGCTCCAGTACCAGAGGCTCGTCCGCCACCTCAGCGATCCACGTCAACAGCACCACAGCAGTATCGTGCAGTTCTCACGGGGCCGCGCGCAGTCACCTCTCCTTACGATGTAGTTGTCATGAGACAAATAAAGGAATCGACCATACCGCCATGAACAGACGGGCTGGGTCGAACAATGGGGGCGGATGGGGCAGTTCAACTGCCTCGGAGTTGGCCTGAAATAGGCGGTGATGGTGGGCTTCAGGTGTCGAAGCGCGCCGAACGGAGAGGTTTCGGACACGACCACTGCCGTGGTGGTCGCGGCGGCTCCCGGCCTGGCTATGACGCCGAAGCCGGAGTTGCCCGAGCCGGAGAGTCCGTGGACGAAACCGACGAAGATCGAAACCGACACGTTCCTCTACGCCGTGGGTGGTCCGGTGAATCGCGTACCCGCATGGGTAAAGGCAGCCTTGTCGGTAACGTTCGGGATCGCCCTGCCGGCTACGCCGCTTTGTGGTGGCGCCACCGCCGTAGCGGCACCGCTGGCTGACCAATCCGGTGACCTCTGGCGAAGGGCGGCAGGCTGGGTCCAGCATCCAACTGCCGCCGTTCCTCTGCTCAACTGCTTGGCTCTGCACGAGCGGGATGTCCTTCGCCGGCGAGCGGAGCGGGGACGGGAGGAGCGGGAGTCAGGGGCGGATGAGGGCCTTGAGGACCTGGCGGTCGGCCATCGCCCGGTAGGCGTGCGGCGCCCGGTCGAGGGTGAACTCCTGGTCGAAGACGCGGCCGGGGGTGATGGTGCCGTCCAGGACGTCGGGCAGCAGCTGCTCGATGTAGGCGCGGGCGGGGCTGGCGCCGCCGGTCAGGGTGATGTTGCGCATGAACTCGGCCGGGCCGATCGGGCCCTGCTCGTACTGGGGGACGCCCAGGCGGCTGATGGTGCCGCCGTCCAGGACGGCGCCGAGCGCGGTGTCGAGGGCCGGGCGGGTGCCGACGGCCTCGACGACCTTGTCCACGCCGCCGGTCAGCTCGCGGATGCGGGCGATGCCCTCCTCGCCCCGCTCGGCGACCACGTCCGTGGCGCCGAACTCACGGCCCAGGCCGGTGCGGGCTTCGTGGCGGCCGGCGAGCACGATCCGCTCGGCGCCGAGGCGCTTGGCGGCGATCACCGCGCACAGTCCGACCGCGCCGTCGCCGACGACCAGCACCGCATCCCCGCGGCCGATGCCGGCGGTGACGGCGCCGTGGTGGCCGGTGGTCATCACGTCCGACAGCGCCAGCAGCGACGGCAGTAGTGCGGAATCAGCCGCCACCGGCAGCTTGACCAGGGTGCCGTCCGCGTGCGGGACGCGGACGGCTTCGCCCTGCCCGCCGTCGACGCCGTCGAAGCCGTACCGGCCGCCGTTGCGGCACGAGATGTGCAGGCCCTTGGCGCAGTAGTCGCAGGTGTTGTCGCTGTAGGTGAACGGGGCAACGACCAGGTCCCCCCTCTCCAGGCCGGTCACCTTCGCACCGGTCTCCTCGACGACGCCGAGGAACTCGTGGCCCATGGGGCGGCCGGTGCCGGTGACGGGCATCGACTGGTAGGGCCACAGGTCGCTGCCGCACACACAGGAGGCGACGATGCGAACCACGGCGTCGGCGGGCTGGACGACCTTCGGGTCGGGTCGGTCCTCGACGCGGACGTCACCGGCTCCGTACATCATTGCTGCACGCATCAGGGGTTACTGCTCCAAACGGGGTTCGTACTGAGGGCGCGACGGATGTCAGCGTTCGAGCATCCGGGCCTGAGCCTCGGTGTGGGTGTCGCCGGCCGGGGGCGGCAGGCTGGAGAGCCGGTCGAGCTGCTCGGCGGTGAGCGTGACCGTGTCAGCGGCGGTGTTCTCCTCGACCCGGCTGACGCGCTTGGTGCCGGGGATCGGGGCGATGTCGTCGCCCTGGGCGAGCAGCCAGGCCAGCGCCACCTGACCGGGTGTGGCACCCGCCTCGTCGGCCAGGGCCTTGACCTCGTCGGCCAGCGCAAGGTTGCGCTGGAAGTTCTCGCCCGTGAAACGCGGGTTGCCGCGACGGAAGTCGTTCTCGTCGAACTGGTCGGTGGAGCGCACGGTGCCGGTCAGGAAGCCGCGGCCCAGTGGGGAGGACGGCACCAGGCCGATGTTCAGCTCCCGCAGGACGGGCAGCACGCGTTCCTCGATCCCTCGGGTGAACAGCGAGTACTCGGACTGCACCGCGGTGACGGGCTGGACGGCGTGGGCCCGGCGGATGGTGTGCGGACCGGCCTCGGAGAGCCCGAAGGCACGCACCTTGCCCTCGTCGATCAGCTCCTTGACGGCGCCGGCGGTCTCCTCGACCGGAGTGTTCGGATCGACGCGGTGCTGGTAGTACAGGTCGATGTGGTCGGTGCCCAGGCGCTTGAGGGAGCCCTCGATCGCGGTGCGGATGTTGGCCGGGGAGGAGTCCAGGTTCCACGCGCCTTCGCCGGCGTGCGAGACCAAGCCGAACTTGCTGGCCAGCACCACCTTCTCCCGGCGGCCCTTCAGCGCCCGCCCGAGCAGCTCCTCGTTGATGTAGGGGCCGTAGATCTCGGCGGTGTCGATCAGCGTGACGCCCAGCTCAAGGGCCCGGTGCACGGTCCTGATCGACTCCGCGTCATCGGTGCCCGAGCCGGTGTAACCGTGGGACATGCCCATCGCACCCAGCCCTATCCGGGAAACCTCCAGGTCACGCAGCTTGATGTACCGCATCTCGCCCTCTTCCGATCATGGTGTTGCCCGGTCTCTCGCTCTCGTCCGGCCCCAGACAGGCCGCGCTTGCCGAAGTTCGGCGGCGCAAGGGGCCGGCGTCTTCCCCATTCACCTTCGCCCGGGTTGCTCGGGTGTGGCAGGGCGGGCTCTTCAGGGGTAACGGCAGGGCCCCCCTCCCGTCTGCGGCGCGGCTGCCCGCCGGGTGAAAATGGGGTCATGGCATCCCAGAGCGCGAACAGCGAGGGCGCCGAGCTGGGCCGCTTCCTGCGCGCCCGCCGCACCCAGACCAGCCCAGACCATGTCGGCCTCACGGTCGGCGCCGGCGTCCGTCGCACCCCCGGCCTGCGCCGCGAAGAGCTGGCCACCCTCGCCGGCATCAGCATCGACTACTACGTACGCCTGGAACGCGGCAAGGAGACCCGGCCCAGCCCGGCCGTCCTCGACGCGCTCGCCCGCGCTCTGCACATGGACGACCAGGAGCATCAGCACCTGCGTGAGCTCGCCGCGCGTGCGGCCCGCTACGCTCCCGAACCGCCCCCGGCCCCCAGCCGCTCCGTGCGTCCTCACCTGAAGCTGCTGCTGGAGTCACTGCGTCCGAACCCCGCCTACGTCATCAGCCGCAGCATGGACCTGCTGGCCTGGAACCCCGGCGGCCTCGCCCTTTACGCGGGACTGGAGGACTGGCCGGCCAAACACCGCAACCTCGCCCGCTATCTCTTCCTCCACCCCGCAGCCCGCGACCTCTTCACCGACTGGGACCGCCAGATCACCGCCTGCGTCGCCCGCCTGCGCGCCACCGCCGGCACCGCCCCCGATGCCCCGGACCTGACGAACCTCGTCGGCGAGCTCCTCCTCAAGAGCCCCGACTTCGCCCGGCTGTGGGAACGCTACGAAGTCACCGGCCGCAAGCCCGCGCAGAAGACCTTCCACCACCCCCGCGTCGGCACCGTCACGCTCACCTCCCAGTCCATGCAACTGGAAGGCACCCCCGGCCAGCGCATCGGCGTGTACTCCGCCGAACCCGGCACCCCCGACCACGACGCCCTGCTCCTGCTCGACACGACCACGCCCGCAGCCGCGCCGAGCCACCAAGCCCCGCACACCTCGCCCTGACCGCTGCCCACACACAGGGGGCGAGCTCAAGTGGTCAGAGCATTACTGCTGATCTCCTGAACATCGCAGGTCGCGAAAATCACGGCAGGGACTCCGCCGCAGTAAATCCGGTACCTACTGCGGCAGTTGCGCATGCGTCTCCGCGGTTGAGCATCCGCCCGCATGCGGTTCTGCTAGGGAAGCAGATCTTCCGTCACGGGCAGGCACTCGGCGAGCAGGCCGACGACGTCGCGCCAGGCTCGCTGCGCGTGCTGCGGGTGATAGCCGACGCCGGGGACCGTGGGGTGGTCGACCGGCGGATGGTGGAAGGCGTGCAAGGCGCCGCCGTAGACCGTGAGGCGCCAATCGACGCCGGCGGCCTGCATCTCGGCGGTAAACGCCTTCCGTTGCGCGGGCGGCATGATCGGGTCTTCCGATCCGACGCCGGCCCACACCGGGCAGCGAATGCGCGCTGCCTCGCCCGGTCGGCCCGTGGTCAGTGCGTTGACTGTCCCGATCGCGCGCAGGGTGACGCCGTCGCGCCCGAGTTCCAGCCCGACGGCGCCTCCGGTGCCGTAGCCGATGGCGGCGATCCGGTCGGGGTCGGCCCGCGATTCGGTGCGCAACACGTCGAGCGCCGCGTGGCCGATGCCCCGCATCCGGTCGGGATCAGCGAGCAGCGGCAGGCAACGGGCCAGCATTTCCTCGGGCTCGCACAAATAGCGCCCGCCGTGAAGGTCGAAGGCCAGCGCTACGTATCCCAGCTCGGCGAGAGCATCGGCCCGGCGGCGCTCGACGTCGCTGAGCCCCATGCCCTCTGGTCCGAGCAGCACCGCGGGCCGGCGGTCCCTACCGGCCGGGAGCGCGAGGTGCCCGATCATCGTCAGACCGTCGGCCGGATACTCGACCGTACGCGTCGTAATCGTCGTCATGAGACTGGACTGTAGTGATCGCCGAGCCCGGTCCGGCCGGTGTTCTGCCGCTGGCAGAGCAGCGTAGGCGTCACTCTGGAATACCGGACGGGCCCGGCTCTACCGGGGAAGCACGTGCAGGTGACCCGGGACGCAGAGCGAGGCACACCTTTTCGATCACCTTGCGCGTGAGCGGCTTGGCCAGCTTGATCCCGCGCATCGTCCTGAGCGTCGTCGTGCACAAGGAACCCGTCGACGTCGGCCGCATCGCCGCCTGGCCCTCATCATCGCGGCCGTGGCCCTCGCACGGGCCACGCCGACGGAGTGACGATACGCGGACGACGTTATACGGGGAGTCCTGGGGTACTCGCCTCATCGTGCCGAGGGCTCTGGCCGGACCTCAGCCCTTGGCAGCAACGATCGCGACAGAGAGGGAAGTTCTCAGATGAGCACGGTCAAGGAAGCGGTGGACGTGCAGGTTCCCGTGCACACCGCCTACAACCAGTGGACCCAGTTCGAGGAGTTCCCGCACTTCATGGAGGGGGTCGAGGAGGTCAGGCAGCTCGACGAGCGGCACAACCACTGGATCACCCAGGTCAGCGGTGTGAAGCGCGAGTTCGATACCGAGATCGTCGACCAGCTCCCCGACGAGCGCATCACGTGGCGTACCACCACGGGTGACACCAGTCAGAAGGGCACGGTCCGCTTCCAGCGCCTGGACGACACGCACACCCGGGTCGAACTCGTCATGGACGTCGAGCCCACCGGCGTCGCGGAGAAGACCGGCGACATGCTGGGAGTCATCGACCGGCGGGTGAAGGGCGACATGCAGCGCTTCAAGGAGTACATCGAGAAGCGCGGCGACGAGTCCGGGGCCTGGCGCGGGCGCATCAGGCCGGGTGAGTGACCCCGCGGCCGTCCCGCGTCTCACCGGCCGAGCGACCACACAATGCGGGTGGGCCCGCCCCTTCGGCAAGGGGCGGGCCCACCCGCGTGTCCGGGCAGCGCCATCAGGACGAAAGCTGCGCCGGGCCCGGCCTTCCTCCCTCCGAGACCCCCCTTGCGGCAGTGGGATGGGGGAAACAACGCCGTGGCAACCGATCGTCACTCCTCGAACGGCGTGGCGAACAACATGTCCTCGACCGTGGGAACCGCGAAATCAGCTAGGTGACGACGGCCGACCTCTGCGAAGGGGTGCATCACCACCGACGTCGGATTCCCGCGGCAGATCGAGAGGATGGTGTTCACGGCGTGCTGCTTGAAATCCTCCCTGGGGAAGGCGGCGAGTATGTCCTCCAGGGCGTCGGCAGGAATTCGCTGAAGGCCTTGCCCGGCGAAATCGACTGCGGAGCCGACGGAGACCATGGCGATCTCCGGCCTTTTCCGGCTGGCTATGCTACTGCTGGTATGCAGGGCGATGGCGTCCCAGACGACTGCAACCCGGTCCTCCGGCACACCCTGTTTCCTGAGGAACCTCTGCGCGGCGTCCGCACCCCCGACTTCGAAGCGTTCGCCCGGTACCTGGTAGGTCTCCAGCAACCCGAGGTCGTGCAGGACCGCGGCGACGAAGGCCAGCTCCCGGTCGTAGCGGACACCTTGGCGCTCGAAGAGCACAGCACTGTAGAGGTACGTCCGCATGACGTGGTTGAAAAGGGTCACGGAGGACGCGCTCCGGGCGAATCTCACGGTTTCCCGTGTCAGATCGGTGTTGGGGATACGAATTCCCGCGACCGATGTCGGCAGCGCGTGGTCCCGGGAAATCGAACTACTGTCACCCTGTGCCGCAACGGCGGAGGGAGTGGAGATCGCTGCGGCGAGCAGGGAGGCCGCACCGACGGCGGCAACACCCGTGCTGCTTCGTAGCACTGACCGCCGGGTTACGTCGCTTGCGGCATCGTGGTCGCTTCTTTCAGACATGCGAGTTGCCTTCTCTTC
Source organism: Kitasatospora aureofaciens (assembly GCA_000720845.1). Classification (GTDB taxonomy): domain Bacteria; phylum Actinomycetota; class Actinomycetes; order Streptomycetales; family Streptomycetaceae; genus Streptomyces. The sequence continues at coordinate 16,543 of JODU01000043.1, forward strand.
AGTGGTGCGGACATGAAGAGCCTATGGAGGAAATGAAGGAGTTCGACAGTGGGGTGAATGACAACGACCGCTTGGTTAGTGCCAGATGACGAACTTCTGGATGGCTTGGTCGGGCGTCAGGTGGTGGACTTCTCCTTGAGATTTCGGGAGAACGCCGTCGCGGACGCGCGCGACGCCTGTTCCACGATGCTGATGCCGACCTCCTGCGTGCTGCAGCCGTTGAGAAGTACCGCCATCAGGTAGACGTGCCCCTCATGCTGTATCCGACCGATGCTGTTGACGTCCCACTTCTTGGTCTGAGTCCGCTTGAGCCACCCGTTCTTGAGTGCGGTCGCGCCCGAGTCGGCTGCCGCGGACACGCCCCAGGACTGGCTGCCCACGACGTGCCGCATCAGGTCCTGGATGTAGGCACGCGACGCCTCACTCAGGGGAGACTTGTCGCCGAACACGGACTGAAGCAGGCGTATCTGGTCTTCCGCTGTGGTCTGGGTGATGCCCCAGACGGTCCCTTCACCGCCCTGTGTCTGGGACAGGCCGAGCCGTTCGTTGGCCGCGTCGAGCCCCGGAGCACTGCCTATCCGAGTCCACAAGGCACTGGTGGAGTTGTTGTCGCTCTTCTGGATCATGGCAGCGGACTGGGCACGCTCCTCGGTGCTCAACTTCCGCCCCTCGTCCTGGGCCTGGAGCAGCAGGGTCGCCAGGATGTCCACCTTCACGATGCTGGCGGTGTCGAAGGCGTCGTGTCCGTACGTCGCCATGGCACCGCTGTCGACGTCCAGCATGGCCACGGACATCCGGTTGGCGCCGAAGAGCGCGGTCACGGAGGCCAGAGCCGGTTCGAGATCGAAGGACTCCTGTGCCGGGGTGGGCGACGGCAGCGGTGTCGGTGCGTCCGCAGGCGCCTCGCCTGCCTTCGCCCGGGCAGAGGCGGCCGGTGGGGCCGGAGCCTTCGCCCGGGCGGGCGTGGACGACTCACCGGAGTCGCTCCCGGTGACGGCATAGGTGGTAACGCCGCCGATGAGGACCACGACCGATGTCACGGTCCACGTTATGCGGCGGCGCCTGGCCCTGCGGCGGCGTCGTTGCTCCCGGCGGGAGCGGCCGCGTCGCCGAACAGGTGGGTTCTCATGCACGGGGGAGATGATAATCGAATCGAAGTTCGAGATTGTCAAGTGTCTCGACGGTGTGTCCGTTCCCGGTCGTCGGCCTCTTCGAGGTCGGTCAGGCTGCCCCTCCGGGGCGTGGTCACAGGCGCCGCGAGGACAACAGTCCTCAAGGACGCGCTTCGTCGCGTGAACGAAGCGTAGTCCCGCCCGGCCGGGCGGGAGTTGAAGGCGGTGACCAAGGTGCGTCAGCCGGGTACACCAGGGGTGGAGGACTGCGGGAGCCGGAGGTGAGCGGGTGCGGTGGAGCCGGCCGTCGGCGGGCCCGGGGTGCCGCCAGGACGTCCGCCCGACGACGTTGCGGCGTCGGTAGGCGGCCCGGTCGAGCCGGCAGAGGCTGTCTCCCCGGCGGGCGCGGCCGCGTCGGATCCCTCTGTGGGTGACGGTGGGATTGAGTCGCGGGGGCTGCGGCCTGCCGTTCCGGCGGCAGAGGCGCCGGAACGGCAGGCCGCGTCATGTGCCTAGTTTCGGCTGATTTCAGATGTTGATCGTCATAGTGGTGCCGTTTGGGTGGGCTCCTGGCAGCCAAAGAACCGGCCGTCACACTGCCTCGGAAAGGGAATGCCCGTATGGCTGACTGGCTCAAGATCAGCGGCGGTCTCACCCAGGTCCCGGTCGGCTCCAGGACCAACGTCTGGGGGCGTCATCGCCAACGGCAACAACTACACGTACACCAACAACGACGCCAACCCGTGGCTGCAGATCCCCGGCTCGGCCGTCGACATCGGGGCCGGCGCGGACGGTACCGTCTGGCACGTCAACAGCGCCGGAGGCATCTTCCGCGACACCGGAGACCAGCCCAGTTGTACCGGGCTCTCCTCACCACAGGGATTCCCCAGCCCACCAGCAGGGGCCCCTGCTCTCCCGCCACGCCCCCCAAGGACTCGGCACGGCGGCCCGGCAGGGGTAAGCCGACGGGCATGGGTGCAGCCGGTGCAACGGCGAGGAGGACGGCGGCGGTGAGGAACGGGCCGGGCCTGGACGGTCCCCGGCCCCGATGGTCAGCCGGTGAAGGGCGTGGGCCCGAAACGACCCCACGCGGCAAAGACAGCCAGGGCGAGGTAGATCAGATCGCCCGTGATGGTGGCTCTCTCACCACGGTGCAGGCGCATGGTGACCGCGCAGGCGAAGGGCAGAACGAGTCCGGTGGCTGTCAGCGGCACCAGCGCCAACGCGATGTTGAGCACTGCGGGAAGGATCAGACTGGCCACAGCCAGCAGCTCGACGGCGCCGATGGCCTCGAGTACGCCGAGTCGCCGGCAGCAGGCTCCTGCTGTACACCGACGGCCTCGTCGAGACGCCGGAGGACCGACCCCATCGACGAACGGCTCCAACTCCTCCGGACACTCCTCACCCGCGCCCCGCAGGACCTGGAAGACACCTGCGACCTCCTCCTGAACCAGCCGCGCCACCCGGGCTCGCGCGACGACGTCGCCCTCCTCCTCACCTGTCTGGCACCTGGCCCGGTCAGCGCGCCGCCGGGTGACAGCGAGAGGGGCGGGAAGGCCGACCAGGGGCAGTCCTCCGGCCCCGCCGACCACAGACATCGGACGCGGTGAGTCGCCTTCGCGCAGGCCGAATTCCTCCCCCGGTTGCCGGTGAAGGAGAACGGTGTCTTGCTGGAAACAGGGGCAAGCCCGATGGGAGCGGAAGTGCCGACGGGCCGTTCCGGGGCGCCGTGCGGCCACCTGCGGAAAGGTTCGCCAATGATCACGCTGCTGACCGGCGCCACCGTGTGGGACGGGCTCGACGACAGGCCCGCCGGAGTCCGCGACATCCTGATCGAGAAGGGCAGGATCTCCAAGATCGCCGAGAAGATCGCAACACCCAATGGGGCCGTGGTGATCGACCTGGCCGGGCACACGGTGACCCCCGGGTTCATGGACTGCCACACCCACGTCACCGTCACCCCGGCGATCTTTCCGGTCCTGACCCGCTCAGCCGCGGCGACCGCACTGGCGACCATTCCGGTGCTCAAGGCGATGCTGCTCAACGGGTTCACCACCATCCGGGACCTGATGACCGCCGACACCGGGTACAACACCCTCGATCTGCGCGACGCGATCGCCGCAGGACTGATCGAGGGACCGCGCATGCTGGTGGCCCCGCACCTGATCTCCGCGCGGGGCGCACACGGCGACTTCTCCGGGGCACTGGACGACCAGTACCAAGGCCGGACGCGACCGATGGAACTGGCCGCTGCCGACGGCTGCGACGAGATCCGCAGCCGGGTGCGCACCGAGATCCGCGCCGGCGCCGACTGGATCAAGTTCGGTGCCACCGGCGGGTTCTCCAGTCCCTCGGACGATCCGGCCCAGACGACCTACAGCCAGGAAGAGATGGACGCCCTGGTCGCCACCGCCCGCGATCTGGGCCGCCACGCCACCCCCCACTGCTACGGCGACGAAGGGGTGCGCCGGGCGGTGCACGCCGGGGTGCGCAGCATCGAGCACGGCAACCTCGCCACCGCCGACACACTGCAGATCATGATCGACAAGGGTGTCTACCTGGTGCCGACTCAGTTCACCACCCTCGACGACGCCCGCCACGTCGATGACGACGCCTTCTGGGCAGGCCAGCCTGCCTTCAAGCGCCGCAAGTACAAGATTCACCAGAAGGCTCTGCTGGACGGCGCGGACCATGTCGCGAACTCCGACGTCAAGATCGCCTTCGGGACCGACGCCGGCATGTTCCCGCACGCTGAGAACTGGAAGGAGTTCCCCACCATGGTCTCCACCGGCATCACCCCCGCTCGCGCCCTGAAGGCCGCGACCAGCGTCGCCGCCGAACTCCTCGAGCTCGACGACCTCGGCGTCCTCGCACCGGGCAGGACCGCCGACATCATTGCCATGCCGGGCGACCCGTTCACCGACATCGACGTCACCGGCCAGGCCGACTTCGTCATGAAGGAAGGCGTCGTCCACAAGCGACCCTGAGCGGGAAGTTGTCTCAGCGGACTCGCCGTCTCCCGCCGGAAGGGCAGGAAGTTGACGACACCGGCGTCCTCAGGCACGGGTCTCACGTGGGCACTGCCGCCGTATCTCTCCATGGAGGTACGCCCTCAGGGCGTGGGTCGTCCCGTTCATCTCCGGGATCATGGAAACCACCTGGGCGTCGACCATGGACGCCTCCCACGGGTTCAGTTCACCCGGCATGGCCCCTCCGCCTTGCCACTGGCGTCCGGGTGAGCAGGCCGATGGTCTGGACGACAGCCTTACGCTCGTCCCATGACAGAGTCGCCCCTCACCGAAGCTGCCATCGTCGAGGCCGAAAGGGAACTCGGTGTTTCCTTCCCCGACGAGTACCGGGCGTATCTGCGCGAGGTGAGCGCCGGCGGGGCACTCTTCCGGCTGGAGCGGACCGGGCGTGGTTGGTGGTGGGCCGGGAACGACGAGGGGCGGCGCGAGCTGCTGGCTACTCCCTTTCCGCATCCCGACTCCTACGCCGGGGCGGATTACGAGCTGATGGCGCGTGAGCCACAGCCTGAGGCCTTCGAGGATGATGCCGCGTACCGGGAGGCTTGGTGTGCCTGGGACGACGAGGCCGACCGGTTCGAGGACCTGAAGACGGCCGGTGCGGTCGTCATCCAGGAGCACGGCTGCGGCTTCTCCACCTTGTTGGCCCTGACCGGCTCTCTGGCTGGCACGGTTTGGTGGGATGGACGGGCGGCCTGTGACCTGATCGTCCCGCTGTCCTTGGATCACGTCGGCGGCGGCCAGCCCGTTCAGTTCGGGCAGTGGTTGGATTACGGTTCCTGGGCGCTCTTGCCGCCGGGCTGGGGGCCATCCGTTCCACCAAGTCCTGTTGTTCACCGGTGACTTTGACTTTGTGGTCAGCGTCGGCTCCAGACAAGGATGCCTGCGGGGTGCAGTGCGGCCCGGTAGGCGATCGCGAGCTTGTCGGTTCGTGTGGTTGTCATCGTCGGGGTCCGCCGCCGCCAGGACGGCTGCGAGGGTCCGCTCCCAGGTGCCATCGACGGCTCACCTGATCAGCCGCTTGTGAGCGGTCTGGAAGGAGCCGAGCTCGTCGGGAAGGTCCCGCCAGGGCGAATTGGTGCGGCACTTCCACGCGATGGCCTCAAGAGCGCGGCGGTGGTTGGCCCAGCGCCGCCCGCGTATCGGATCCACCGGGATCAACGGCCGGATCCGGTCCCACATCGCATCGGTGATCACTCATGGGACGGACACACTCGCTCAACTGATCAACCCGTCAAAGAGTCCACGCTGCAGTACCGCAACGGTGTTTGCCGTGACCGACGGCCGGATCGACGCCGACTTCGAGGAGCAGCGCGGGGAAGACGCCCTCACCGCCTCCGCGACCTCACGCCACCCGCACCAGCTCACCCGGGCAGGATTCGTCACCACTCGCCGCGAGGGTGCTATCACGTCCTCTACTCCCTCGGCCTCGCCCGTCTCGACCAGATCGCCACAGCCCTCACCGCCCTCACCCCCGGGTCGAGCCCGAAGCCCGAAGCCCGAAGCCCGAGCGAGCATGCTGCGAAACCCCAGGAGACCGTCACCGCCAAGCCGGACGTGAGCTGGCCGTCGTCAGACGACCGTTTCACGACGGGGGAGCCGGATGCCGACCGGCCGTCTGGGATCATCGGGGCGCTACCCAGGCCCCGGCGGCAGGTGGACGGTCATGATCAGGTGGCAAGCCTCGGCGCCCGAACCGCGGTAGGTGTGGGTGGTGTCGGCGTCGAAGGTGGCGGTCTGGCCGGCGGCGACGGGGTATTCGGTGCCGTCGACGACGAGGACCATCTCGCCGGCGGTGACACTGACGGTCTCGGTCACGCCGGCCTGGTGGGGGTGGCTGGGGTATTCCTCGCCGGGCTCCAGGGTCCAGCGCCAGACTTCGGTGGCCGCCGGTCCGCTGGTGGTCAGCATGAGCCGGGCCTCGCTGCCGTGCTCGCCCTTCCACAGGGGCATGACGGTGTCGGCGTCCACTACCCGCACCCGCTGTTCGGGGCGGCCCTCCATCAGGGCGGAGACGGAGGCGCCGAGGGTGTCGGCGAGGCGGACCAGGGTGGCGAAGTTCGGGTTGCCCTGCGCCTTCTCCAGGGCGACGAGGGCGCCCTTGCTGACCTTGGCGCGGCGGCCAAGTTCGTCCAGGGAGAGTCCGGCGCGGGTGCGGGCCGCGCGGACGTTGTGCGCGAGCGTTCGCAGCGCCGCCTCGGTCTCGGTCATCGCTGTCACCCCTTCAAGCGGATCGGTCACTGCACTGGCCCGTTCGGTCGTTCGGTTGACGACCATCGGTCGGTGCGTTGTACGGTGTAGTCGTTCCATTGATAGTAAGGGATGTTCTACCTGTGATCGCTCTGCTGCTGGCCCTGGGCAGTTCTCTGGCCTACGGATGCGCCGACTTCCTCGGCGGTCTGGGCGCCCGCAAGGCCCATGTCCTGCGCACCGTGATGATCGCGGCCCCGGCCTCGCTCACCGTCGAGCTGCTGCTGTGGCCCTTCCTTGGCGCCTCCTTTGCCCCGGCCACCCTCGCCTGGGGCGCGGCCTCCGGTGTGGCCTCGGCCGCCGCGTTCGCGCTGCTCTACAAGACCTTGGCGATCGGCCCGATGAACGTGCTGTCCCCAGTCACCGCGCTGGTGTCGGCGATGCTGCCGGTCGGCGTGGGGCTGGTGCAGGGCGAGCACCTGGGCCTGCCCGGACTGATCGGCCTGCCGCTGGCGCTGGCCGCCGTGGTGCTGGTCAGCGCCGGGCACGGTGCGAAGTCGGCCCGCCCCTCGCGCACCGCGCTGCTGCTCGCCCTCGGCGCCGGGGCCGCGATCGCCCTGCAACTGATCTTCCTGCACCAGGCGCCCTCCGACAGCGGCGTGGGCCCGCTGATCGTCGGTCGTGCCGTCTCCTCCGTCGTCACCCTGGCCGCCGCCGGCGTGATGTTCCGGCGCCTGGGCGCGGAGAAGCCCGCGTACGGGATCTCGGCGGCGGCCGGTGTGCTGGACTCGGTGGCCAACCTGCTGTTCCTGCTCGCCGTCCGCAGCGGCGACCTCGCCGTCGTCGCCGTGATCACCGCCCTGTACCCGGCCGGCACCGTCCTGCTCGCCCGCGGTGTCCTGGCCGAACGCATCCACCGCGGCCAGCTGATCGGGCTGGGCACCGCCGCCGTTGCCGTCAGCCTCCTCGCCCTCACCTGACCCCGCACCCCCGCACCCCCGTACCTCTGGAAGGAGCCCGGCGATGTTCATCCAGCCCTGGGACGCCGCACTGGACGACACCGAATGGCAGACCTGGATCTCGGACGGCCACGACTTCGGCATCCTCAGCGTCAACGGCCTGCTCGGACACGCACCGATCACCGTGCCCACCCACTTCACCGTCGACGGCACCGCCCTGCTGATCCACCTCGCCCGCCCCAACCCCGTCTGGAAGACGATCGAGGTCGACCCGAACGTCACCTTCACCGTCACCGGTGACTACGCCTTCATCCCCGGACCCTGGCGCGTCAAGCCCGACCTCCCGCCCACCGACGGAGTGCCCACCAGCTACTACGCCGCTGTCCAGTTCACCTGCCAGGCCACCATCGTCGACGACCCTGAGGCCAAGGCCGAACTGCTGCGACGCCAGATGGCCCACTTCCAGCCCGACGGCGACCACGCCCCCATCGAAACAGACCAGCCCCCTTACGGGCGGATGCTGCCCGGCATCCGCGGCCTGCGCCTCAACGTCACCGAGGTCCGCGCCAAGTTCAAGTACGACGACCACAAGCCCGCCGAACAGCGCACCGACACCGCCCGCCGGCTCACCGAACGCGGCACCGGCCTGGACGCACCCACCGCGGCCCAGCAGCTCCGCCGCCTGGACCGCATCGGCACCTGGAAGCCCTGACCGTCCCCCGACCCGCTCACAGAACGGAACTGCTCCCACGATGACCGCCTTCCGCATCAGCCACGCCGTCGCCGACGCCTTCCCCGACACGCTCATCGCCGTCGTCACCGCCACCGGCATGAACGGCCGCGAGTCCTGGCCCCACACCGCTGCCGCAGTGGAGGACTTGGAGCAGGATCTCGCCTCCGGCACCTGGGCCCCCGCCGACGAGAGCGACCCGCGCATCGAGGCGTGGCACACCGCCTACCGTTCCTTCGGCACCAACCCCCGCCGCATCCGGCCCAGCGTCGACGCCCTCGGCCGCCGCCTGGCGAAGAAGGGCACCCTGCCCCGCATCAACCCGGCCGTCGACTCCTACAACGCCGTCTCCGTACGCCACGGCCTGCCCGCCGGCGCCTTCGACCTCGACCACGTCACCGGCGACGTCGAGATCCGCTACGCCGAAGGCACCGAGACCTTCACCCCGCTCGGCGAACCCGACACCGTCGAGAACCCCAAGCCAGGCGAGATCATCTACACCGACACCACCGACGTCCTCACCCGTCACTGGAACCACCGCGACGCCCACCGCACCCGCGTCACCGAGGACTCCACACACGTCGCCTTCGTCCTCGAAACCCTGAACGCCACCCGAGACGGCCACCGCCTGACCACCGCCGCCGAGGAATTGCGGGTCCTGCTCAGCGAACACTCCGCCCAGAGCGCCGTCCACTACCTCAGCCCCGCACACCCGCAGGTCACCCTCTGACACAACGCCCCCTGGCATCCCACTGGGCAGCGCAGGCTGAACAGCATCTCGTTCGGGCGTTGGTGCTCACTCCTGGCCACCGCCGTCATCGTCCTCCTCCAGCGCCAGCGCATGCGGATCGCGCAGCACGACGACGTTGAGGAGCAGGCCGAACACCATGTCGGAGTACGAGGCGTTGTCGGTCGCCACCAGCTCCGGCTTCACGCCGCCGTCGAGGTTCGGCAGGGAACCCCAGGATGTACAGGGAGTCGCGGGGTGCCGGGGACGACCATCTGCCCGATGCCCGCGGCCTGGTCATTGACGGCGTTGAGCCAGGTGATACCCGCTTGAACTCGAAGTACTTCGGCGACGGGGCGTTCGCGCACCAGATGGCGGGCCACGCTCAGCAGCCAGGGCAACGGGGGGGCAACGGAGGGGAGGCATGTCGCCCAGGCGTCGCCGGGCGACCGTGAAGGTCTCGCTGGTGATGTCCTCTCCCACTTGCCGTCCGACCAGGCTCGTGGCGTAGGCGAGGACCCGCGGGTATTGCTTTCCGTAGACACCGCGGAAGCGCTCGGCAGGTGTCACGCGCCCTCCTCTCGTATCGGGTGTTCACACCGATACGAGCAATGCGCACAGTGCCCCGCTTCTGTGCCGCGCTGACCGCGGGACACACCGCGCGGGCACGGCGTGGCAGGACGCGACGGCCTCTCCGCCTCACAGGGGCGGGGATTGTCTGATGCCCCATTGTGATGCGCGGGTGTACAACCCCGTGTGGATGCCGGCTGTCTGTACAGCGCTGGAGGAATGAGCCTTCGGCGCCTTCGCGTACGGAGAGTGGGGATCAGGTGGGGAAGCAGGTCTGGAGAGTCGTCGTGGCCGGTGGTGCGGCGGCGGTGTTCACGGCCGTGGCCGCGGCGCCGGCCGGGGCCGCGGAGGGCGGGGTCTCGTTCACCCGTGTCCGGGTGAACGGCGGCAAGTCGATCGTCATCGGGGTGTCGAACGAGGTCTCGGTGCCCGCCTCATTCCGGATGGCGACCACGCGTCAGTGGAAGTGGCCGGCGGTGTTCCTGTACCGCGGTGGTGCGTCGGGTGAGCGGCTGTGGCACGCCATCGAAACGAGCGACTGCATCAAGGTGAGCTCGGGAGTCTGCGACTTCAACGAGACGATGTACTTCGACCCCAGCGAGTGGGGGATGCGCAACAGCGAGGCCGGGGCCTGGAAGGTCGGGGCCGAGGTGTTCTTCAAGGGCGGCGGCGGTGACACCGACGACGAGGGTATGACGGTCCACGTCAAGCGCAACTCCCACCTGACCGTCAACGCCTCGCCCGAACCGGTGTCCAAGGGCAGGACCATCACCGTGACCGGAAAGGTCACGCGGGCCAACTGGGAGACCAGGAAGTACGCCGCCTACGGAGGCCGCCAGGTGAGCCTGCAGTTCAAGCCCGCCGGCGCCGCCTCCTACTCCACGGTGAAGAAGGTGTACGCGAACGGCTCGGGTGACCTCAGGACGACCGTGAAGGCCTCCAGGACGGGTATGTGGCGCTGGGTGTACTACGGCAACACCACCACCGGGCCGTCGACGTCGTCCGGAGACAACGTCGTGGTGAAGTGATGTCCGCGGTGCTGGCGCTGGCGGACTGACGGGGCAGAACAGGGGGGTGCCTCTATGTCTTTCGTCAAGCGAGGCGTGGGGTTCTGGGTTCGTAGAAGGTGCCGTCGCGGAGCATCGCGAACAGCACGTTGATCCGCTGG
>JODU01000044.1 GCA_000720845.1 Kitasatospora aureofaciens
AACGTCTGGACCGTCGACGAACCCGGCGCCATCCGCAAAATGACCGGCCTCGGCGTCGACGGCATCATCACCGACTACCCCCAGACCCTCACCCAGCGGGAGTGACCGGGTGACCCGGTTCAGGGCCGGGTCGCCCGGTCCAGTTCGATCAGGACCGAGTAGTAGGCACGGCCGGTCGCCCGGTCCATGCCGATCTCGCACATGCGGTTGGCGGACAGGTGGGCGTCGTACGGGCGCGAGGTCACCTCGGCGGCCTCCTTCGCCGTCGCCGAGGCCGTCAGCTCCTTGTGCAGCATGCCGCGGTCGCCGGCGAAGGCACAGCATCCGGCGTCGTCCGGGACGACGACCTCGTCGGCGACCGCGCCGGCGACCGCGCGCAGCTGGTCCACGTCGCCGAGGTGCTGCATCGAGCAGGTCGGGTGCAGCACCGCCGAACCGGTCGTACGGCGGATCGTCAGCCGCGGCAGGAGCTCCTCCGCGGCCCACACGACGGAGTCGATCACCTCCAGGCGCCGGTGCAGTTCCCGGTTGGCGTGGGTGAGGTAGGGGACGACCTCGTGCCGGATGCCGAGCGTGCAGGACGAGGCGTCGACGACGAGGGGGATCCTGCCGCCGTCGGTCCAGGCCCAGGCGGCCTCGACGATGCGGTTGGCCATCACGGTGTTGCCGTCCTCGTACCCCTTGGAGTGCCAGATCGTCGAGCAGCAGGTGCCCGCCACGTCGTCGGGGATCCAGACGGGCCGGCCGGCGCGGGCCGAGACGTCGACCACGGCCTGCTGGAGCGAGGGGGTGTCGTCGTCCTCCGGCCCGGCGAAGATCCGGTTGACGCAGGCCGGGTAGTAGACGGCGCTTGCTCCCGTGCGGGAGGTGGGCGGCGCGGTACGGGCGGCGGCGCCCGGGATCTCGGGCAGCCACTCGGGCATCAGATCGGGTCGTACGGCCCTGCGGGCGAGGCCGGTCGCGGCCTCCAGCAACCGGTCACTGATCTTGTCCGCCGCACCGACCGCGAGACGTGCCGACGCCTCCACGGCCCGGAAGCGCCGTGCGGTGAGCGCGGCGATCCGCTCCTCGCGCGGCGAGTGCCTGCGGTGGCGGAAGTCCTTCATCATGGCGCCGGTGTCGATGCCGACCGGGCAGGCGATCGCGCAGGTGGAGTCGCCCGCGCAGGTGTCGACGGCGTCGTAGCCGTAGGAGGCGAGGAGTTGTTCCTCCACGGGTGAACCGTCCGGCTGGCGCAGCATCTCCCTGCGCAGCACGATGCGTTGGCGCGGGGTGGTCGTCAGGTCGTGGCTGGGACAGGTGGGTTCGCAGAAGCCGCACTCGATGCAGGGGTCGGCGAGCGGTTCGATCCCGGGGATCGTCTTGAGCCCGCGCAGATGGGCCTTCGGGTCGCGGTCGAGGACGACCCGGGGCGCCAGCACGCCCTCGGGGTCGATCAGCCGCTTGACGCGCCACATCAACTCGGTGGCCCGGGGCCCCCATTCCCGCTCCAGGAACGGGGCGATGTTGCGTCCGGTGGCGTGCTCCGCCTTCAGGGACCCGTCGAAACGCTCCACGGTCATCCGGCAGAAGTCGTCCATGAACGCGGCGTACCGGTCGACGTCGGAGGGCTTCGACGCGTCGAAGGCGAGCAGGAAGTGCAGGTTGCCGTGGGCGGCGTGACCGGCGACGGCGGCGTCGAAGCCGTGCTCCGCCTGGAGTGCGAGCAACTCCTCGCAGGCGTCGGCCAGCCGGGACGGCGGGACCGCGAAGTCCTCCGTGATCAGGGTGGTGCCGGCCGGGCGGGAGCCGCCGACCGCGGTGACGAAGGCCTTGCGGGCCTTCCAGTAGCCGGAGACGACCTTGCTGTCGCGGGTGAACTCGTTGGTCACCGAGGGGACCGGCGCGACCAGATCCAGCCGTTCGACGACCTCGGCCGCCGCCCGCTCGAAGGCCTCCTGCCCCGCTTCGTCGGGTGCCCGGAACTCCACCAGCAGCGCCGTCGTCCCACGTGGCAGACCGGCCCAGTCGGCCGGTACGCCCCGCACGCTCACCGAGGCGCGCAGCGTGTTGCCGTCCATCAGCTCGACGGCGATCGCCCCGGCCTCGTTGAAGAGGGGTACGGCGGCCGCCGCGGCGGTCAGCGAGGGGAAGAAGAGCAGTCCGCTGGTGACCTTGCGGTCCAGCGGCAGGGTGTCGAAGACGACGTCGGAGATGAACCCGAAGGTGCCCTCGGAGCCGACCATGAGCCCGCGCAGGATCTGGACGGGTGTGGTGCCGTCCAGGAAGGCGTCCAGCCGGTAGCCGTTGGTGTTCTTGATCTCATACTTGGCCCGGATGCGGGCGGTGAGTTCCCGGTCCGCCTCGATCTCCGCCTTGAGCGCCAGCAGCCCCGCGCACAGCTCCGGCTCGGTCCGCGCCAGCGTCTCGTCCGCGTGAGGGTCGGCCGTGTCGACGACGGTGCCGCTGGGCAGCACGAAGGTCAGTGCGGCGAGGGTCCGGTACGAGTTGCGGGTGGTGCCCGCGGTCATGCCGGAGGCGTTGTTGGCGACGACCCCGCCGACGGTGCAGGCGATCGCGCTGGCCGGGTCGGGCCCCAGGACCCTGCCGTACCGGGCGAGGGTCGCGTTGGCCCGCATGACCGTGGTGCCGGGGCGGATGCGGGCCCGCGCGCCGTCGTCCAGGACCTCGACGCCGGTGAAGTGGCGGCGTACGTCGACGAGGATGTCCTCGCCCTGGGCCTGGCCGTTCAGGCTGGTGCCGGCGGCGCGGAAGACGACCTGGCGGCCGTGGTCGCGGGCGTACGCCAGCACCGCGGCCACCTCGTCGACGGTCTCGGGGAGGACGACGGCCTGCGGGACGAACCGGTAGGGGCTGGCGTCGGAGGCGTACTTCACGAGGTCGGAGATCTTCCCGAGGACCTTGTCCGGGCCCAGCAGCGCGGTCAGGCCGGCCCGCAGCGGTCCGGGGGTGCCCGTGGCCCCCGCGTCGGGCACCCGGTCGGCGGCCGCGACGCGGGCCGTACCGGGACGGAGGCTTTCCGGCCTGGGCTCCAGCAGGGGCATGACGTTCGACTCCCACGGTTTCGATCGGTGCTGATCAGCGTACGACCGCCGGGCTCGCCGGCCCAGGCGGGCCGGCGAGCCCGAGCGGTTCACCCGGGCAGGTCCGGGCCGGGCAGGAGGGCGACCACGTCGATCTCCACGAGGATGTCCATCAGATCGGACCCGACCGTGGTGCGCACCGGGCAGGGTTCCTCGAAGAACTCGCGGTAGGCCGCGTCGTACGCGGCGAAGTCCCGCCTGAGGTGTTGCAGGTGCGCCGTGACCTTCACGACGTCCCGCAGGGACAGGCCCCGCGCGGCGAGGACCGCCTCCACGTTGCTCAGCACCTGCACGGTCTGCGCCGCGACGCCCTCCGGCACGGCGCCGGTGACGGGGTCCTGCGGGCCGAATCCGGCCGTGAACAGGAACCCGCCCGCCACCACACCCTGGGAGTAGGCGCCCGCCGGGCGGGGCGCCCCGGGCGTGTGCACGGCTCGCTTGCCGGTCGGCTCGCTCATCCGGTCAGGTCACCGTCCCGCTCGTTGACGCCCGCGTAGTGGCGGAGTTTGTCCTCGTCCACGCTCACGCCCAGCCCGGGTCCCGACGGCACTCGCAGCCGGCCGTTCTCCAGGTGCAGCGGCTCGATGATGTCGTCCGCGTGCAGGTAGTACATGCTGTCGATGGCCCGCGAGAGGACGGGGGTGCTCGACACCACGGCCAGGTGCGCGGCCGTGGCGATGCCGAGTTCGCCACCGCTGTGCAGGTTCATGCCCAGGCCGAAGGTCTCGCAGTGCGCGGCGAGCGCCTTGGTCGCGGCGATGCCGCCCCACTTGTACACGTCGCCGTGGATGACGTCGACCGCGTTCAGCCGCATGGCGGGGGCGAAGTCCTCGAAGCGGACGACACACATGTTGGTGCACAGCGGGATGCGTACCTTGGCCTTGACCTGGGCCATGCCCTCGATGCCGACGCAGGGGTCCTCCAGGTACTCCAGGTCGAGTTCCTCCAGGGCGATGCCGGCGCGCACCGAGTCGGGGACGGACCAGGCCGCGTTCGGGTCGACGCGCAGGTCGACCCGGGGCAGCGCCTCGCGGACCGCGCGCAGGATGGCCACGTCGCCCGCGCAGTCCTTGGTGCCCTTGAGCTTGACGGCGTCGAAGCCGCCCTCCTCGACGACGCGCACCGCGTGCTCGGCCATGGCCCTGGGCAGGTCGGCCGGGGCCGTCCCCGGCGCGTCGGCGCGGGTGATCAGCGCGGTGATCGGGACCTCGTCGCGCACGGCACCGCCCAGCAGGTCGGTGACGGACTGGCCGGTGGCCTTGCCCATCGCGTCCCAGCAGGCGACGTCGACGGCGGCGATCGCCGCGTAGCCGAGGTAGCCGTAGAAGAAGGGCACCATGTGCTGCTTGCGGTGGAAGCCCTCCAGTGCGAAGGGGCTGGTCCCGATCAGGTCCGGGACCATGTGGCGCACGATGGCGGCGACCGGCGCGCCCCACATCGTCTCGCCCCAGCCCTCGACGCCCGTGTCGGTGCGCACCCGCACGACGGTGCGGGTCTCCCCGGTCTTGGTCTCGAAGGAACTGGTGAAGGGGTTGACGAGTGGGAGGTTGACGACCCACACGTCGACGTCGGTGATCTTCATTTCTGCTCCTCGCATCGTGGGGGTCACCGGCTCGCCGCGTCGAAGGCCCGGATCGCGCGGGCCAGTCCCCGCGCCCGGTCGTCCAGGAGCCGGCCGCCCCGGTCGGCGTCGGCACCGGAGGCGTCGTCGGTGGAGCCGCCGACCCGCTCCCACTCGCCGTGCCGCTCGACGGTCAGGCCGGGGTGCGGCGGGTGGTCGAACAGCGGGGGCGGTTCGACGGGGGTGCGGGCGGGCACGGGGATGCGTACCAGTTCCGGGTGGGCCGCCAGCATGAGGGACGTCTCGAACCATCCGGCGTGCCCCGGGGTGACCTCGGGCCGTCCCGCCGTGTCCTCACCGGCCGTGAGGGTCCAGTACGAGCAGGCGGCGACCGTGACCCGGGCGCGCAGCGCGAACCGCTTCACGGCGAGCCGCATGATCTCGTCGTTGCCGCCGTGGCCGTTGACGACCAGGACGCGGCGGTAGCCGCTGGTCACGAGCGAGTCGAGGACGTCGTCCAGTACGGCGCCCAGGGTCGCCGCGGAGAGCGAGACGGCCGCCGCGAACAGGTGGTGCGGACTGTGCCCGAAGGGCAGCGCGGGCAGCCGCACCACCTCGGGTGCGGAGCCGGCCGGGGATGCGGAGGACGCGCCGGCCCCTTGGTCGAGGAGGGCCAGCGCCCGGTCCACGACCTCCTCCACCAGGAGGGTGTCGGTCCCCATGGGAAGGTGCCCGGCGTGCTGCTCCTGCGAGCCGATGGGCAGCAGGGCGATGCCCTGCTCGCCGGCCCGGCGCACCTCCCGCCAGGTCAGTTCGGTCAGTCTCGATTGGCTCACGGTGCTACCTCTCCGAAACGGGGCCATGGCAGAGTCGGCGCATGGTCCACAAAAGTTCTCCGTTGCGACTGGTCCCGGATGCCGCGGAGCGACCGGCCGCTCCCGGGGCACCGCGGCGGCTGGGGGCCGTCGAGCTGGTGCCCGGCCGGGTCACGGCGGCCGTGCTGTCCATGGCCGGGCGGGTGCTCGACCGCACCGAGGCGTCGTACGACGCGGCCACCGCCTCCCCGGCGGACATCGACGGGGCACTGGCAGAGGTCGCCGGTGTCTTCGCGGCCCAGGAGGTGCAGGGGATCGGGGTGGCCGCCGCGGGGCTGGTGGACCCCCTCACGGGGCTGATCCTGGAGGTCAACGACGTGCCGGCGCTGCACGGCTATCCGGTGACGGAGCGGCTGGGCGCCCTCACCGGGGCCGGGGTGCGCCTGGAGCACCGGGCGCGGCTCCAGGTGCTCGGCGACCGCTGGTTCGGCGCGGGCCGGGGGCGGCGCACCTTCGCCTCGGTGTCGACCGGGGAGGTGCTCGGGGTGGGCGTCCTCTACGACGGTGAGGTGATGGCGCCGCCCGGCGGGCGCAGCGGCGCGCACATGACCGTGTCGGCCAGCGGTGAGCGCTGTACGTGCGGGAACCGGGGCTGCTGGAAGACCCTGGCCACCACCGGCTGGCTGCGGGCCAGGGCACGCGCCGCGGGGCTCGGGGAGGTGTCGCTGGCCGCGCTGGTGGGCGGCGGGGACCCGCTCGCCGGGCAGGTGGTGGAGGAGTACGCGCACAACCTGGCCCTGGGGCTGGTGAACGTGCAGCAGCTCTTCGCGCCGGGCCTGTTCATCCTGCACGGCGAGGCGCGCGACGGCGGTGAGCGTTTCCGCACCGTGGTGGAGGAGCGGCTGCGGGACGCGGTCGCCTTCGCGGGCGCCGAGCAGCCACGGGTGCTGGTCGGCACCGCCGCGGTCGACGACGTGGCCCTCCTGGGCGGCGCGGGCCTGGTGCTGTCGCACCTCTAGCGTGGGGCGGTTCATCGGCTCGGTCCGTCCGTCGGTTCGCCCGTCGGTTCGCCCGTCGGTTCGACCGTCGGTCCGTCCGTCGGTTCGCCCGTCGGTTCGACCGTCGGTTCGCCTGCCGGGGCGGACGCCCGTGCCGCGGCCCGGCGGCCCCGGCGCGGGTCGAGGACCGGTACGGCGTCGAGCAGCTGCCGCGTGTAGGGGTGGCGTGGGGTGCGCAGGACCGCCGCCGCCGCGCCCACCTCGACCAGGCTCCCCCGGCTCATCACCGCCACCCGGTCGGCCACCTGCGCCACCACGGCGAGGTTGTGCGACACGAAGACGTAGGTGAGGCCCAGCCGCTGTTGCAGGTCCGCCAGGAGGTCGAGGACGGTCGCCTGTACGGAGACGTCCAGCGCGCTGGTCGGCTCGTCGAGCACCAGCAGCCGGGGGTGGAGTGCCAGGGCCCGTGCGATCGAGACGCGCTGGCGCTGGCCGCCGGAGAACTCGTGCGGGTAGCGGTCCTGGATGCCGGCGTCCAGGCCGACGGCCTCGAGGAGTTCCCCGACCCGTTCCCGGTTACGTGCCCGTGCGCGCCGTCCGCGTGCCTCGGGGTCGTGGGTGACCAGCGGTTCGGCGACGATGTCGGTGATGCGCATGCGCGGGTTCATGCTGGAGTAGGGGTCCTGGAGGACGACCTGCATCTGGCGCCGTACACCACGCAGTTGGGACGCGGTGAGGGCGGCGATGTCCTGTCCGTCGAAGCGCACGCTGCCGGCGGTGGGTTCGAGGAGTCCGAGGAGCAGCCGGGTGAGGGTGGTCTTGCCGCAGCCGGACTCGCCGACCAGGGCCAGGGTCTCGCCCTCGTGGACTTCGAGGGACACGTCGTCGACGGCGACGTTCGGGCGCCGGCCGCCGAACTCCTTGCGCAGGCCGGTCAGTTCGAGGATCGGCCGACCGGTCCCGGGCGCGCCTCCGGCCGGCCCGACCGGGCCGGTGGTGTCGGTGCTCATGCCGCCTCCAGTCGCGGGGTGGCCGCCAGCAGCTTGCGGGTGTAGGCGTCGGCCGGACGGTCGAACACGTCGAGGACGTCGCCGGTCTCGACGACCTGGCCCTTGTTCATGACCACGACGCGGTCGGCGGTCTCCGCGACCACGGCGAGGTCGTGGGTGATCAGCACGACGGCCATGTCGTGCTTGTGCTGGAGGGTGACGAGGAGGTCGAGGATCTGACGCTGCACGGTGACGTCCAGGGCGGTGGTCGGCTCGTCGGCGATGAGGACTCGGGGCCGGGCCACCAGCGCGGTGGCGATCATCACGCGCTGGCGCAGGCCGCCGGAGAGTTCGTGCGGGTACTGGCGGTAGCGCAGGGCCGGGTCGGGGATGCCGACCTCGTCGAGGGCGGCCAGCGCGGCCTGCTTGGCCTGCGCACGGGACATGCCGGTGTGGTGCCTGAGCACCTCGGCCACCTGGGCGCCGACGCGCTGGAGCGGATCGAGGCAGGTCATCGGGTCCTGGAAGACCATGGCGATGTCGCGGCCCCGGACCCGGCCGAGGTCCTTCTCGGACAGGCGCAGCAGGTCGCGTCCGTCGAAGCGGATCTCGCCGCTCGCGTAGACGCACGGCGGGCTCGGATTGAGACGCAGGACGGACAGCGCGGTGGCGCTCTTGCCGCTGCCGGACTCCCCCACCACGGCCAGGGTCTCGCCGGCGCGGACGTGCAGGGAGACGTCTTGGACGGCGTGGACGACGGAGCCCTCCAGGCGGAAGTCGACGCTGAGGCCGTCGATCTCCAGGAGCGGCGGCCGCTCCGTGGGCCGCCGGGGCGTTTCGGCCGTGGGCCGGTCGGGGCGGGTGGTCGGTAGGTCGTTGCTCATCGGCGGTAGGCCTTCGGGTCCGCGACGTCCCGCAGGGCGTCGCCGGTGATGTTGATGGCGAGGGAGGTCAGCATCAGCGCGATGCCGGGGAAGACGGCGACCCACCAGGAGGTGCCCAGGTAGAGCTGGCCGTCGGAGAGCATGCCGCCCCAGGTGACCGTCTCCTTGGGGACGCCCAGGCCGAGGTAGCTGAGCGAGGCCTCGGCGACGATGGCGGCGGCCACGTGCAGGGTGCCGATGGTGGCCAGGGGTGCCATCACGTTGGGCAGCAGGTGGCGGCGCATGATGGCGACGTCGGTGACGCCGATCGCGCGGGCCTCGGTGACGAAGTCGCGGGTGCGCAGCGACATCACCTCGGAGCGCACGACGCGGGCGTAGGAGACCCAGCCGGTGAAGCCGAGCACCACGATCACGACCCACAGGCCGGAGCCGAGGAAGCCGACGACGGCGAGGGCCAGCAGGAGTGAGGGGAAGGCGAGCTGGACGTCGGCGAGCCGCATCAGGGTGCGGTCGGCCCAGCCGCCGAAGTATCCGGAGGCGAGGCCCACGACGGTGCCGATGACGCCGGCGAGCAGCGCGGCGCCCGCTCCGACGAGCAGGGAGACCCGGGTGCCGTAGACGACGCGCGAGAGCATGTCGCGGCCGAGCTGGTCGGTGCCGAGGAGGTGGGCGCCGCTGCCGCCGTCCTGCCAGGCGGGGGGCCTCAGCCGCAGCAGGAGGTTCTGGGTGTTGGGGTCGTAGGGGGCGAGCAGGGGTGCGAACAGGGCGGCGACGAGCAGCAGGACGAGTACGGCGAGGGCCACTACGGCGAGCTTGTTGCGCAGCAGGGCGCGCAGGACGACGGAGCCGGAGCCGCCGGACGGCTTCCGCTCGGGGGTCGCGTCGGTCGCGGCCGGTGACATGACGGTCATCGGGACGTCCTCACCCTCGGGTCGAGGAAGCTGTAGGAGAGGTCGACGAGCAGGTTCACCACGACGAAGGTGGCGGCGAAGAACAGGACGGTGGCCTGGACGAGCGGGAAGTCGCGGTTGGAGATCGCCTCGACGGTCAGCTGGCCCACTCCGGGCCAGGAGAAGACCCGTTCGGTGAGGATCGCGCCGCCGAGCAGGTTGCCGACCTCCAGGCCGACGACGGTCACCACGGGCAGCGAGGCGTTGCGCAGTCCGTGCCTGAGCACCACCTGGAGCGGCCCCAATCCCTTGGCGCGGGCGCTGCGGATGTGGTCGCAGGACAGGACGTCGATCAGGGAGGAGCGCAGCAGGCGGGCGACGACGGCCACGGAGTACACGGCGAGGGTGACGGCGGGCAGGACCAGGTTGGCGAGGGTGCCGTAGCCGGAGGCGGGCAGGGCGCGCAGCCAGACGGCGAAGACCAGGATGAGCAGGATGCCGACCCAGAACGGCGGGGTGGACTGGCCGAGCAGGACGCCGGTCATCACGGTGTTGTCGGTGCCCCGGCCGCGGCGCACGGCGGCGAGGATGCCCGCCGGGATCGCGATGACGAGGGTCACCGCGAGGGCGGCGGCGGCCAGTTCGATCGTGGCCGGCAGCCGGTCGGCGAGGATCTCGCTCACGGGCTGGCCGTAGACGAGGGAGTCGCCGAAGTCGAGGTGCAGCAGTCCCCAGAGGTAGTCGAGGTACTGGGAGAACAGGGACTGGTCCAGGCCCAGTGAGTGGCGCAGCACCTGCTCCTGTTCAGCGGTGGCGTCCGGCGGCAGCAGGATCTTCACCGGGTCGCCCGACAGGCGGACGAGGAAGAAGGCGACGGTCGCCGTGCACAGCAGCACGAACAGGGCGGTGAGCAGGCGCTTGGCCGCCCCGCGCAGCAGCCCCGCCCGGTCGGGACGGCGGGTGGGGGCCGCCGCCGGGGCGGGCGGCCTGTCGACGGTGACGGCGCTCATCGGGACACCTCCGCGCTCTCCATGGCGAGGACGCCGGCGGATCCCGGCGTCCAGCGGGGCCGGTCGTTGCGGGCGTAGATGTTGTCGATCTGGTAGAGGAAGACGAAGGGTGCTTCCCGGCGCATCAGCCGTTGCAGGTCCGAGAAGGCCGCTTCGCGCTGCGCGGGGTCCTCGGAGAGTTCCTCGGCGTCGATGAGGCGGTCGGCCTCGGCGGAGTGCCAGCGGCTCTGGCGGCGGTCGCTGCGCACGTTGGACTGGACGATGCTCGCGCCGTCCATCGTCCACACGGTGCTGGCCGCGAGGTAGATCGGGCCGAGCGCACCGCGGTTGTCGGAGGTGAGGCGGGCGGAGTAGGTGCCGGGGTCGAGCAGGTCGACGCGGGCGTCCACCCCGGCCCTGGCGAGGAGCCCGGACAGGGCCTCGGCGACGTTGGCGTCGATGTTGGAGGCGGTGAGCGTGGTGGAGAAGCCGTGCGGGTGACCGGCTTCGGCTAGCAGCCGTCGCGCGGTGTCGACGGAGCGGGTGAAGGGTTTGACGGTGGGGTCGAAGCCGAAGGAGCCGCGCGGGACGAGTGCGGGCGTCTCGGTGGCCTTGCCGCCTAGCACGGCCTTGATGAGCAGCGGCACGTCGACCGCGTGATTGAGCGCCTGGCGCACCCGGCGGTCCTGGAGCGGGCCGCGTTCCAGGGTGTTGAGGGACAGGTAGGCGGTGCGGATGCCGGTGTGGCCGTCGATGGTGACGCCGCCGTAGCCCTCGAGTTGCTGGGCGGCGTCGGGGGTGAGTCCGGCGACGAGGTCCACGCCGCCGCTCTGCAGGGCGGCCAGGGAGGAGGAGGCGTTGGGAGCGGGGCTGAAGACGAGGCCGTCGACGGCCGGGCGTCCGTTCCAGTGGTCGTCGTAGGCGCGCATCCGTAGTTCGTGGTCGCGCTGCCAGCTGGTGAAGGTGAAGGGGCCGGTGCCGACGGGGTGGTCGGCGAAGGCCGCGTCGCCCACCTCGGCGAGGTGGCGTGGCGGTACCACGACGCCGCCGAACAGGGAGAGTTTGGCGGGCAGGATCGGGTCGTGCACGGTGGTGTGCAGGTCGACGGTGAGCCGGTCGACGACGGTGACGCCCTTGACGAAGCGCAGCTCGACGATCGGTGACTTGGTGGCGGGGTCGAGCAGGCGCTCGATGCTGAAGGCCACGGCCCGTGCGTCGCACACCTCGCCGTTGTGGAAGGTCACCCCGGGCCGGAGGGTGAAGCGCCAGGTGTGCGCGTCGGTGGCCTTCCAGGTCAGGGCGAGCCTGGGGTGCAGCCGGTTGTCCCGGCCGCGGGTGGTGAGGGTGTCGAACATGTTGATCAGGACGTTCATCGAAACCATGTCGCCCTGCTTCTGCGGGTCCAGGGTCTTCGGGTCGCCCGGCTGGGAGACGCGCAGGACGTTGCCGGCCCGGTCCGCGGCGGCGGTCGTGCCGCACGCGCTCAGGAGCGCGGGAGCGCTGAGGGCTCCGAGCAGCAGACCGCCGGTCCGCAGGACGTGGCGTCGGCTGGGACGGCTGCGGTCCACCGTGCGCCCCTGAAGAGTTCGTTCCATTGAACAACACCTCCGTTCCGTCAGATGGAATGCGGTTGGGTTAAGCTAAGCGACATGGTGAAAGCGGTCAACACCCGGTCGGTCGACCAGGAACTCGCGAAGGGCCCCGTCGACAAGGCGATGGAGGTGCTCGATGCGCTCGTACAGCCCGGTGGCCCCCACCGGTTGGGGGAGATCGCGCGCCGCACAGGGCTGACCAAGCCCACCGTCCACCGGCATCTGCGGACCATGGCGGAGTACGGCTTCGCGGAGCCCGCCGAGGGCGGCAGCTACCGTCCGGGACCCCGGCTGCTGGGCCTGGCGGCAGCGGCCCTGAGCGACAGCCGCGCGCTGGAACTGGCCAGGCCCGTACTGGCCGACCTGCGCCGGCGCACCGGTCACGTCGCCTGCTACGCGGTGCGCCACGCGTCCGACGCCGTGTACCTGGAGCAGTCGGAACCGGCCCGCGAGTACCGGATGAGCGCCCGGCCCGGCCACCGGTCGCCGCTGTACACCTGCGGCGTGGGACTCGCCATGCTCTCCGTGCTGCCGGCCGAGGAGGTTTCGGCGGTCCTGGACGCACCGGACCTGGAGGCGCGCGCGCCGGGCACCCTCACCGACCCGGCCGCGCTGCGGGCGGTGCTCGCGCGGGCGGCGCTGAGCGGCTACGCCGTGGACGACGAGTACGACGAGCCGGACGTGCGGTCGGTGGCGGCTCCCGTGCTGGACGCGGAGGGCCGGGCCGTGGGTGCGATCGGCATCGCCGGACTGACCTTCACCCTCGATGCCGGCAGTGTGGAGGTGTTCGGGCCGATGGTGCGGGCCGCCGCGCGCACGGTGTCCGCAGGGCTCGGCGCACGCACCCCCGTACTCGGCGTGGTGGAGCCCGCCCGGGGAGGTGAGCAGGCGTGAGCACCCTGGCCGAACTGCTCGCCGAGGGGCGGGAACGGCGGGTCTTCTCCGGTGCCGCCTGGTCCGTCGGCGGCCCGCAGGGGCCGCTGGACCGGGGCTGGACCGGCACTCGCAGCTGGGACGGGCCGGCACTGGACGGCGAGGACGTGTGGGACCTCGCCTCGGTGACCAAGCCGATCGCCGGGCTCGCGGTCATGGCGCTCGTCGAACGCGGCGCGCTCGGCCTCGACGACACCGTGGGCGCGTACCTCCCGGACTACCGAGGCGGTGACAAGGCGGAGCTGACCGTACGTCAACTCCTCACGCACACCTCGGGGATACCGGGGCAGGTGCCGCTGTACCGCGACCGTCCCACCCGTGCGGCGCTGCTGGAGGCGGTGCGCCTGCTGCCGCTGACCGCGAAGCCGGGCACCCGCGTCCAGTACTCCTCGCAGGGGTTCATCGTCCTCGGCCTGATCGCCGAGGCGGCGGCCGGGGAGCCGCTGGACGCGCTGGTGGAGCGGCTGGTGTGCGCGCCCCTCGGTCTGCGGGACACCGTCTTCTGCCCGGACGCCGGACGCCGGGCACGAGCGGTGGCCACCGAGGACTGCCCCTGGCGCGGCCGCCGGGTCGTGGGCGAGGTCCACGACGAGAACGCGGTGGTGCTCGGCGGGGTCGGCGGCCACGCCGGCCTGTTCTCCACGCTGGCGGACATGGAAGTGCTCGGCGCCGCCCTCGCCGCCGGCGGCCGGCGCCTGCTGCGCCCCGACACCTTCGCACGGATGACGGCCGCCCACACCGACCACCTGGCGCTGCGCCGTGCTCTGGCCTGGCAGGGCCGCGATCCGGTCGACTCGCCCGCCGGTGAGGTGTTCGGCCCGGACTCCTACGGCCACACGGGCTTCACCGGCACCAGTGTCTGGGTCGACCCGGCCACGCGTCGCTACGCCGTGCTGCTCACCAACCGGGTGCACCCGACGCGCGCGGGGGACGGGATCGTCGCCCTGCGCCGCGCGTTCCACGACGCCGCCGCCCGGACACCCCCGGTGGCCGCCGGGGCCCGGCACGGTGTGGAATGAGCCGGTGAGCCCTTCCGCACCGCGCGCCGAGCGCCCCGAACGCACCCGTCCCGCCGCCCAGAGCCTCACCGGCGTCGGCCTCGCCGTCCTCGACCCGGCCGGCCGGGTCCTGCTGGGGCTCGGCCACGACGGGCGCTGGGAGCTGCCCGGCGGCAGGGTCGACGCGGGCGAGGACTTCGAGACGGCCGCCGCCCGGGAGCTCGCGGAGGAGACCGGGCTCGTGGCGGAACCCGACCACGTGCGGGTGCTGGCCGTGCTCGTCGACCGCGTGGCCGGGCTGACCCGGGTGACGGCCGCGGCCGTCACCGAGCGGGCGGCCGGGACGCCCCGGGTCACCGAGCCCGACAAGATCGAGTGCTGGGAGTGGTTCGCCCGCGAGTCGGTCCCGTCCGCGCTCTTCCCGCCGTCCGCCGCGGTCCTGGACTGCCTGTGGCCCGGGACGGAGCGGCGGGGCGCGGCAGGGGTGCGGCACTACAAGTTGGCCGGGCCCGTCGTGAAGGGCAGCACCGGCCGGGACGGCTGCGCCGCGTCGCGGTAGGTCCTGCCGTGGAGGCCGCGAGCGGCCCCGGTTCCTCGGGTGCGGGGTGGCAGCGGCTGCACGTTCCTCGGGTGCGGGTGGCAGCGGCTGCACGTTCCTCGGGTGCGGGGTGGCAGCGGCCACGACCGGGGCTGCGCCAACCACCTCGTCCCGCCGCATGCATTGACATGAACGCGCCCCGGCGCAACGCTGAGAGCGCTCTCAGAATCGGTACGGACCAATTCCCCCACACCCGCACGGAGGTGGAGAGTGCTCTCCCGACTCAGACACCGTCTGCTCGCCGTGGCCGCGGCCGCAGGCCTGACCGGCGCCCTGCTCACGTTCGGCGCCGCACCGCCCGCGGACGCCGCGGTGCCCGCCACCATCCCCCTGAAGATCACCAACAACTCCAGCCGCGGCGACGCCGTCCACATCTACAACCTGGGCACCTCGCTGACCACCGGTCAGCAGGGCTGGGCGGACGAGAACGGCACCTTCCACGCCTGGCCCGCCGGTGGCAATCCCCCCACCCCCGCACCGGACGCGTCCATCCCCGGACCGGCCGCGGGCCAGACCAAGACCATCCGGATCCCGAAGCTGTCGGGACGCATCTACTTCTCCTACGGCCAGAAGCTGGACTTCCGGCTGACCACCGGCGGCCTGGTCCAGCCCGCTGTCCAGAACCCGAGCGACCCCAACCGCAACATCCTCTTCAACTGGTCCGAGTACACGCTCAACGACGGCGGGCTGTGGCTGAACAGCACCCAGGTCGACATGTTCTCCGCGCCCTACACGGTCGGCGTGCAGCGCGCCGACGGCGGCGTGGTCAGCGCCGGGCAGCTCAAGGCCGGCGGCTACCGCGGGGTGTTCGACGCGCTGCGGGCCCAGCCGGGCTGGGGCGGGCTGGTCCAGACCCGGCCCGACGGCACCGTACTGCGGGCGCTGGCGCCGCTGTACGGAGTGGAGACGGGGGCGCTGCCCGCGTCGGTCATGGACGACTACATCAACCGGGTCTGGCAGAAGTACACGACGACCACGCTCACCGTCACGCCCTTCGGGGACCAGCCGGACACCAAGTACTTCGGGCGTGTCTCGGGCAACGTCATGAACTTCACCAACACCTCCGGCGCGGTCGTCACCAGCTTCCAGAAGCCCGATGCCTCCAGCGTCTTCGGCTGCCACCGGCTCCTGGACGCACCCAACGACCAGGTGCGCGGCCCGATCTCCCGCACCCTGTGCGCCGGCTTCAACCGCTCGACGCTGCTGAGCAACCCCAGCCAGCCCGACCCCTCGGCGGCGGACTTCTACCGGGACTCCGTGACCAACCACTACGCCCGGGTCATCCACGAGCGCATGGCCGACGGGAAGGCGTACGCGTTCGCCTTCGACGACGTCGGCAACCACGAGTCACTGGTGCACGACGGCAATCCGGCCGAGGCGCGGCTCACGCTCGCCCCGCTCGACTGAACCGGCGGCGGGCACGGGTCCGCCCCGGTCCCCCGCCGGTGCCGTCGGCGCGGTGGAGAACGGGGGCGGGCCCACGGTCAGGCGCCGGGGAGTACGCCGGTGCGGGCGACCTCGGCGTACCAGCGGGCGCTCGCCTTGGGGATGCGGGTGCCGGTCGGGTAGTCGACGTAGACGGCGCCGAAGCGCTTGCTGTAGCCGTGCGCCCACTCGAAGTTGTCCAGCAGGGACCACAGGAAGTAGCCGCGCACGTCCGCGCCGTCCAGGATGGCCTGGTGGACGGCGGCCAGGTGGCCGCGTACGTAGGCGATCCGGGCGGGGTCGTTGACCTGCCCCTCGGGGTCGGCGTAGTCGTCGAAGGCGGCACCGTTCTCGGTGATGACCAGCGGCAGCCTCGGGAAGTCGGCGGCCAGCCGGCGCAGCAGGTCGTACAGGCCGCTCGGGTCGACGGCCCAGCCCATGGCGGTGGTGTCGCCGGGCGGCTGGTGGAAGGCGACCCGGTCGGCTCCGGGCCAGGGGCTGTGGGCACTGTTGCCGTGCCCGTCGGAGGTGTGGGTGGCGCTGCCGTCGGTCTCGGAGACGACGGTGGGCGTGTAGTAGTTCACGCCGAGGAAGTCCAGCGGCTGGTGCGCCTGGCGCAGGTCGCCGTCCTGGACGAAGGACCAGTCGGTCAGCTCGGCGGTGTCCTTGAACAGGTCCTCCGGGTAGGCGCCCTTCAGCATGGGGCCGGTGAAGACCCGGTTGGCCAGCGCGTCGATCCGGCGGACCGCATCCGCGTCGCCCTCGCTCCCGCTGAGCGGGCGGACGTGGTGGACGTTGAGGGTGACGGACACCTGGGCGTCGGCGCGGAGGCGGTCGCGCAGCGCCTGGACGGCCAGCCCGTGCGCCAGGTTGAGGTGGTGGGCGGCGCGCAGGGCGGCAACCGGGTCGGTGCGGCCGGGGGCGTGCACGCCGGAGCCGTAGCCGAGGAAGGCGCTGCACCAGGGCTCGTTGAGGGTCGTCCAGGTCTTCACCCGGTCACCGAGGGCGTCGGCGGCGAGGGCCGCGTACTCGGCGAACCGCTCGGCCGTGGCGCGCTCCGGCCAGCCGCCGGCGTCCTCCAGCTCCTGGGGCAGGTCCCAGTGGTAGAGGGTGGCGACGGGCTGGATGCCCTTCTCCAGCAGCTCGTCCACCAGACGCCGGTAGAAGTCCAGACCCTTCTGTACGGCCGGGCCGCGTCCGGTGGGCTGGATCCGGGGCCAGGCGAGGGAGAAGCGGTAGGCGCCCAGGCCGAGTTCGGCCATCAGGGCGACGTCCTCACGCCGGCGGTGGTAGTGGTCGGTGGCGATGTCACCGGTGTCGCCGTTGCGGACCCGGCCGGGGGTGCGGGCGTAGGTGTCCCAGATGGACGGCGTGCGACCGTCCTCCGCGGCGGCCCCCTCGATCTGGTAGGAGGCGGTCGCGGAACCCCAGAGAAAGCCCTTGGGGAAGGTACGGGCGGCGTCCGGGGCGGACGCGGTCTGCTGTGCTGCGGTGACCACGTAAGTCCTTTCGGATGGGGGTGCTTGGAGCGGGCGGGGTGGCGGGGCGGCGGGTCAGCCCTTGACGGCTCCGGCCATGATGCCGCTGACGATCTGGCGGCCGAAGACGATGAACATCGCCAGCAGCGGCAGCGTGCCGAGCAGCGCGCCGGCCATGATGAGCGACTGGTCGCGGACGTAGCCCGCGCTGAGCTGGGTGAGCGCGACGGGGACCGTCGGATTGGTCATGTCGAGGACCACGAACGGCCAGAAGAAGTCGTTCCACGCGTGCACGAACGTGATCATGAACAGGACGGCCATCGCGGGCCGCGCGATGGGCAGCACGATGCTCCAGAAGATCCTGAGCGAGTGCGCCCCGTCCACGCGTCCGGCCTCGACGAGCTCGTCCGGCAGCGCCTCCGTCAGGTACTGCCGCATGAAGAACACGCCCACCGCGCTCACCAGCGTCGGGAAGATGACGGCGGGCAGCTGCTGCGACCAGCCCAGGTCGGCCATCATCATGAACAGCGGCACTACGGCGAGCTGCGGCGGCACCATCATGGTGCCGATCACCAGCATGAGCAGGGCGTTGCGCCCCTTGAACCGCAGCTTGGCGAAGGCGAACCCGGCCAGCGTCGCGAACAGCACCGTGGACAGGGCGATCACCCCGGCCACGATGAGGCTGTTGATCATGGCCTTGCCCATCGCCGCCTCGTCCCAGGCCCGGGCGAGGTTGCTGAACAGGTTCGGGCCGGGCAGGAACGGGGGCGGCGTCTGGCTGACCCGGGTGTTGTCGGTGGACGCGGCCACCATCGTCCAGTACAGCGGGAAGATCGACAGGATCGCCATGATGGCGAGCAGTACGTAGGCGAGGGGGCCGGCGTGGTGCTGGCGGCCGGCGCGCTGGCGCAGCAGCCGGCGGCCGCCGCGGCCGCTCGCCTTCACGGCGGGGGTCCGGGCCGGGGCGTCGGTCCGGGCCGGGAGACTTTGAGTGGTCATGGCGACTCCAGGTCAGGACGTGCGGGAGCGCAGGCGCTTGATGACGCGCTGCACGACGAAGACGAGGACCAGCAGCATGAACATCGCCCAGGCGACGGTCGCCGAGCGGCCCATCTGGTAGTTCTTCCAGCCCTCCTCGTACAGCAGCAGGCCCAGCGTCTGGTACTGGTTGTCCGCGCCGCCGGTGACCCCGTTGGGTCCCTGGCCGAAGATCAGCGGCTCACCGAAGAGCTGGGTGGCGCCGATGGTGGAGAGCACGATGGTGAAGACGATGGTGGAGCGGATCCCGGGCACGGTGACATGGATGAACTGCTGCCACCGGGAAGCGCCGTCGAGGGAGGCCGCCTCGTACCGGTCGGCGGGGATGGCCTGCATCGCGGCCAGGTAGAGCAGCGCGTTGTAGCCGGTCCAGCGCCAGATGACGATGGTGGAGATCGCGATCTGGGCGGGCCACTTGTCGGCCTCCCAGTCCACCGGGTCGATCCCGACCGAGCCGAGCGCCCAGTTGATCATGCCGAAGTCGCGCTCGAAGATCATGGTGAAGACGAGGGCGGCCGCGGCCACCGAAGTGGCGTACGGCACCAGGGAGGCGACCCGGAAGAACAGCGAGGCGCGCATCCGGTAGTTGAGCAGGTGCGCCATGCCGAGCGCCATCATCAACTGCGGCACCGTGGAGATGACGCCGATGGTGATCGTGTTCTGCGTCGCGTTCCAGAACCGTGAGTCGCCCCACAATTCCACGTAGTTGTCGAACGCCACCCACTCCATGACATCGAGGGTGGCCAGCTCCACGTCGTGCAGGGAGATCCACGAGGTGTAGATCAGCGGGTAGAAGCTGAACGCGGCGAAGATGATGAAGAAGGGCGCGACGAACGCGTACGGGGCGCCCTTGATGTCGAGCCGGTGCCAGAGCGCGCCGCGCCGCCGGGCGGTGCTCTCGCCGCCCGCCGGTGGGGTCGGACGCGGAGGCTCGTCCCCGGTCAGGGCCTTGGTGGTGGAGGTGGCCACCGGTCTTCCTTCCTGAGAGCGGATGTGTGAGCCGGGCGCCGGGCCCGCCGGCCAGGACCTGGTCCTGGACGCGGGCGGGCCCGGTCGGCCTCGGGAGCGGAGAGTCAGCCGACCGCCTTCTCGATGCGCTCCCCGGTGGTCCTCCACGCCTCGTCACGCTTGGCGTCGCCCTGCTCGATCAGGGCCAGGCCCTGGGAGAAGGTGTCCTTGATCGTGCCGTCCTTGCGGCCGAGGACCTGCTTGTCCGGGATCTCCTGGGCGGCGGCGCCGAAGATCTGGCCGATCGGGGCGCCGCTGAAGTACTCGGACTTGGCGTTCTTCACCTCGGGGCTGTCCAGCGCCTCGCGCGAGGAGGGGATGTTGCCGATCTCCTTGAAGATGTGGGCCTGCTGCTCGGGCGCGGTGAGCCAGGCGACGAGCTTCTTGGCCTCCTCCTTCACCGGGCTCTGCTCGACCACGCCGAGGAAGGAACCGCCCCAGTTCGCGCCCTTGGGCGCCTTGGCCACGTCCCACTTGCCCTTGTTCGCGTCGCCGGCCTTCTCGCTGATGTGGCTGAGCATCCACGCCGGGCACACGGCGGTGGCGAAGGTGCCGTTGGCCAGGCCCGGGTCCCAACCCGGCTGGAACTGGCGGAGCTTGGCGGTCAGGCCGTCCTCGGCCGCGTCGGCGGAGAGGTTCCACGCCTCCTTGACGGCCGGGTTGCTGTCGTAGATCAGCTCGCCCTTGTCGTCGTAGTACTGCTCGGGGTAGCCGTAGACCATGGCGTTGAACAGGCCGCTGGCCGCGTCCATGTAGGCCACGTCGCCGCCCTTGTAGCCCTTCTTGAAGGTGCGGCCGACCTCGACGTACTTGTTCCAGTCGCCCTCCCAGAGCTTGGCGACCTCCTCGCGGTCGGTGGGCAGGCCGGCCTTCTCGAAGTAGTCCTTGCGGTAGCAGACGGCCATCGGGCCGATGTCGGTGCCCAGGCCCAGCACCTTGCCGTCCTCGGTGCTGATCTGGGACTCCTTCCACGGCAGGAAGTGGTCGGTGCCCGAGACCTTGGAGAAGTCCACGAACTTGTCCGCCTGGGTCTCGGTGATCTCCTTGGCCCGGCCGATCTCGATGCCCTGGATGTCCTTCAGGCCCTTGCCCGCGGCGAGCCTGGTCTGCAGGGCGGTGTAGTACGTCTGCTCGTCACCGGCTATCTCGGCCTTGATGTCGACGTCGGGGTTCTCCTTCTCGTACTGCTCGAGAAGGCCCGTCTCCTTGATGCCCATCACCCCGTACATGCCCATGGTGATGGTGACCTTGCCGTCCTTCTTGCCACCGCCGGTGGCCGAGTCGTCGCTGCCGCCGCAGCCGACGACGAGCGCCAGTGCGCCGACGGCCGCGGCCGTCGCCACCGCCCTTCTGCGCAACGAACCGAGAGTGCCCATGGATCTCCTCCTAGCGACGGCGCTGACACATCGGAGTGACGAGTTCTGCGATGACTACTGCGATGGCTACAGCGGCTACAGCGATGAAAGACAGCGGCTCGAACACGGGTTGGGAACGTGCCCAATTCGGTGGGCACGTTCCCACCGGCGCATCGAAGACTCGTGGGAACGGGCCCTGTCTGTCAATAACTTGAAAGCAACTTGTCCGCAACCGCCCCTGCGCCGTGTTCGCCTCCCGGAGACCGGGGGGTGCTCCGCCGACCGCGGTGTCTGCAAGAATTGCCGCAGGTCACCTCCGCGGCAGGCAGTGCCGCCGCGGCCGCCGAGGGGGGAGTACATGACCGGCAACCGCCGTCCCACGATCAAAACGGTCGCCGCCCGCGCCGGCGTGGGCCGCACCACGGTCTCCCGCGTCGTCAACGGCTCGGAGCTGGTCAGTGCGGACGCCCGGGCGAGGGTGCTTGCGGCGATCAAGGAACTCAACTACGTTCCCAACTCGGTCGCCCGCGGCCTGGTGACCAACCGCACCAACGCGGTGGCCCTGGTGATCCCGGAGTCGGAGAGCCGACTCGGCTCGGAGCCGTTCTTCGCCGCGCTCATCCGCGGGGTCAGCGGCGCCCTGGCCGAGAGCCGCACCCAGTTGCAGCTGATGCTGGTGCGCGACCAGGCCGAGCGGGACCAGTTGACCGAGTCGGTCGCGACCCGCCGGGTGGACGGCGTGCTGCTGGTCTCCGTGCACTCCGAGGACCGGCTGCCGGGCATGCTCGAGGAGATGGGCCTGCCCACCGTGCTCGCCGGCCGCCGCGACGCGGGCGAGCGGCTGAGCTACGTCAACTCCGACAACGCCGGCGGGGCGGCCGCCGCGGTGCGGCACCTGCTGGGCGGCGGACGGCGCCGGGTCGCCACCATCACCGGACCACTCGACATGGACGTCGGCCGCAGCAGGCTCGCCGGCTGGCGCGCCGCGCACCGGGAGGCCGGCCTGCCCGCCCCGGAACGGCTTGTCGAGGCGGGTGACTTCACCGAGGAGGGCGGCGCGAGGGCCATGCGTTTGCTTCTTGAACGCGCCCCCGACCTGGACGCCGTCTTCGCCGCGTCCGACCTCATGGCGGTCGGTGCCCTGGCCGAACTGCGCCGGCAGAAGCGGCAGGTGCCGGGTGATGTGGCCGTCGTCGGTTTCGAGGACTCCGTCCTGGCCCGCCACACCAACCCGCCGCTG
Organism: Kitasatospora aureofaciens; assembly: GCA_000720845.1. Classification (GTDB taxonomy): domain Bacteria; phylum Actinomycetota; class Actinomycetes; order Streptomycetales; family Streptomycetaceae; genus Streptomyces. The sequence goes on from JODU01000044.1 coordinate 21,875, forward strand.
ACGACGGTGCGTCAGCCGGTGGAGGAACTGGGCCGGACCATGGCCCGCATCCTCACCGACATCACCCAGCACGGCGCGCCCCGGCAGCAGCTGACGCTGCCGACGGAGCTGGTGGTGCGCGAGTCGTCGTAGGCGCGGCCCCTCCTCGCGGGGACCGCCCGCCCCCGCGCCTGTCCCGGTGCGCGGCTCGCCGGCTTCGAGGCGGCTCCGCGCCCGCCGCCGGGGAGGCTCACCGCCGGGCCGCCTCTTCGAGCACCGGCCGGGCACCGGGACAGATTTCAGGGGACCAGCACGATCCGCCCGAAGACCTCGCCCGCGTCCATCTTGCGGTGTGCCGAGGCCGCCAGGTCCAGGGGCAGCACCTCGTGCACGACGGTCTCGATCTCCCCCCGGCCCGCGGCGGCGAACTGCTCTGCCCGCACCGCCCGCAGGTCGGTCTCCGGGACGGTGGCGGCGCTGAAGGTGGCGAACGACATCGACTTCTGGAAGGACGCCATCAGATGCGTGCCGAAGTCCTCGGGCGGCTGCCCCGCGACGGCGCCGACGACCACCATCCTGCCGTTCGGGGCGAGCCGGGCGAAGAAGGACGGCAGCTCGGCTCCCGCGACGACGTCCACGATGACGTCGAAGGTCTCGGGAGCGTCGGCGCCACCCCTGCCGGAGCGGTCCAGCACGTGGGTCGCGCCGAGCCCGCGCAGCCGCTCGCCGCGGGCGGCCGACGAGGTCGTGACCGCCACCGCCGCGGCACCGCCACGCGCGGCGAGCTGGACCGTCATGATGCCGATGCTGCCCGCCGCGCCCCGCACCAGCACCCTCTCGCCCGCGGTGAAGCGGGCGTGGGCGAGCCCGAAGTGCGCCACCACCCCGGCGCTTCCGAGCGTCACCGCGTCCTGGGCGGTCAGGCCCGCGGGGAGGGGGAGGATGTCGTGCACCGGGGCGGTCGCCTGCTCGGCGCAGCCTCCTCCCACGCCGGTCTGCGCCCACACCCGCCGGCCGGTCCAGGAGGCGTCGACGCCCTCGCCGACGGCCGTCACGGTGCCCACCACCTCGCCGCCGGGGACATGGCCCTCCCGGAATCCGTACGAGGCCAGCGCCCCGCTGCGGATGGCGACGTCGGCGCCGCTCACACCGATCGCCTCCGTCGTGACCAGCACCTCTCCCTCGGCGGGTGCGGGGACGGGAAGGTCGACGACCTCCAGTCCCTCGGGTCCGCCGAACGTCCGGATCACCACTGCCCTCATCTGCCACTCCTTGCTCGCCGGGGCCGCGCGCCACGCGCTGCGGCCGTGCTGTCGGACGCTAACGGACGCCCCCGTCCACTTCGCTAAAGTGAGAGTGGTGACCGACCATCTGCCTCACCCCCTGCGCTCCGACGCCCAGGACAACCGCGAGCGCATCCTCGACGCGGCCCGCGCGCTGTTCGCCGCCGAAGGGCTGCACGTGCCGATGCGGGAGGTCGCCCGGCGGGCCGGCGTGGGTCCCGCCACGCTCTACCGGCGCTTCCCGACCAAACAGGAGCTGGTCACCGAGGCCTTCAGGGACCAGCTGCGCGCGTGCCGGACGATCGTGGACGAGGGCCTGGCCCACCCCGATCCCTGGGCCGGCTTCTGCCTCGTCGTCGAGAAGACCTGTGAGCTGCACGCGCGGCACCTGGGCTTCACCGAGGCGTTCATGGCGGCCTACCCGGACGCGATGGACTTCGCCGCCGCCCGCGCGTACTCGCTGAGGTCCGTCGGTGAACTGGCCCGCCGGGCCAAGGGAAGCGACGGCCTGCGCCCCGACTTCGTGCTGGACGACCTCATCCTCATGATCATGGCCAACCGGGGGATCCAGGCCCTGTCGGCGGCCGCCCGCGTCGCGGCCTCCCGGCGCTTCGCCGCGCTGGTGATCCAGGCGTTCCGGGCCTCCCCGGAGCACGCGCCGCTCCCGCCGGTACCACGGTTGGCGCCCGCGTGAACCCGACTGGCCCAGTCCGGCCCCGGTGAGCGTTTCCCCCCGGGCCCCGGTTCGTTGGGACGGACATGATCAAGAAGCTCGCCTGTGTCTCCGTCATGGCCGCCGCTCTGCTGGTCTCCGCTCCCGTCGCCGAGGCGGCTCCCGTCCCCGGTCCGTCCGCCGGTGTGCCCGGTGGTCCGCTCCTGGACGGTCTCCTGGGATCGCTGGAGGTGGGGCATCCGGCCACCTCGCCGCAGTCGCTCCTCCCCCAGGGCCTCCTCGGCAGGTGAGACGCACGGGACAGGAGGGGGTGATTGCGCGCAATCACCCCCTCCGCCTCCGATGACCGGTTCGGCGCTCTGCTCCACCGGCCCCTTCCGGGCCCGCCAGACGGCGGCAGGCTTCCCGTAACCACCGTCCGGGAGTCTCCAGGGAGTCATTCGATCGTGGGAGGCTCCAGTGAAGTTCGCGAGCAAGAGGCGTGCCGGTGTGGTCGTGGCCGTGCTGGGTGGTCTGGCACTGGCGGCGACGTCGACGACCGCGCAGGCCGCGACCGGACCCGACGTCATCGCCCACCGCGG
>JODU01000045.1 GCA_000720845.1 Kitasatospora aureofaciens
CACGATGGCTCCGCCGGCGCGGTCGACGGCAACGCCCGCTTCTACGGCTGGGAGTGTGAGAACAAGGGCGACGGCAAGGACCCCTGGCCGGCGAAGCAGTACGACGGCATGGTCCGGGCCACGGCCGCCATCTGCCGCGCCCACGGATGGAACGCCAAGAGCGGCATCGGCCATCGGGAGTGGTCGGACTGGAAGGTCGACCCGCGCGGCATCGACATGGCCGCCTTCCGCCGCGACGTCGACGAGCTCCTGGCGCACGAGCCGGGCTGGTCGCCCGGTGCCGGCACGTACACCGTCGCCAGCGGCGACACGCTCTGGTCGATCGCCGCGTCCCGCCTCGGCGACGGCAACCGGTGGCGCGAGATCGCCACCCTCAACTCCCTGAAGACGCCGGACGCCATCACGCCCGGCCAGAAGCTCAAGCTGCCGAAGAAGTGAGGTAACGATCATGGTTGGACCCATTGAGAAGAAGGTCACCGCGGCGACCGCCGCCGCGTACGTCGGCAGCACGGGGCTGCTCGCCTCGCTCGAGGCTGTGCAGGACCATGCGGAACTGGTCGGGTGGATGCCCCCGGCCCTGGCCCCGTTCGTCCTCGCCCTGGTCCCGGCCGCCATCGCGTTCGTGTCCGGCTGGGCCGCCAAGCACACCCCTCGCACGGACGAGCAGCTGGTGCGCGCGGCGCGGCGGCACGGCCAGTAAGGAGCCACCACCTTGGACGCCACCACCCTCGGCAGCCTGCTCGTCGGGCTGGGCGCGGTCGTCGGCGCGGTGGTGGCCTACGTGGGTAAGCGAGGAGAGAACGCGCTCACCGGCTACTCCTCGCTCACCAACGACCTGCAGGAAGAACGCGACAACCTCAAGACGGAGCTAGCCGCCACCAAGGCGGAGCGCGAGTCCCTCAACACCAGGCTGGCCGAGCAGGCAGCCCTGCGCGCGGCCGACCAAGCGGAGATCGCCCGCCTGCGCGCCCTGATCGTCCACCTCGGAGGAGAGCCGTGACGCGTGCTGAGCAGACACTCGCCCGCCGCTGGCGCAGCCTGCTGCTCGTGTGCACGCTGGTCGCGCTGAGCGGCGCCGTGCTGATCATCTGGTCCCGCATCGATCATGAGGCGGCCCGGGCCGACGAGCTCGCCGCCGAGGCCGACCGCCGCGGCGAGGCCGTCAGCACGCTCGCCGGGGACGTACGGCTGCTACGGGCCCAGGTCAAGAACGAGGGCGCGACGCCGGCGGCACCGGACCCGGCCGACGCCATCGAGGACCTCCCGGCCCGGGCCGAGGTCCCCGTGCCGATACCCGGGCCGCAGGGCGAGCCGGGACCGTCCGGGCGCCCGGGCCGTAACGGCGGTGACGGCACCGACGGCACCGACGGCGAGGCTGGCACCCCGGGCCAGGACGGCGAGGACGGGGCGGCCGGCCAGGACGGCGCCCCGGGCGCGACCGGCCCCCAGGGTGAGCAAGGGCCGCAGGGCGAGCAGGGGCCACGCGGCGAGCAAGGCCCGCAAGGCGAGCAGGGGCCGCGAGGGGAAGCCGGAGAGCCAGGCCCGGACTGCCCGGACGGCTACAGCCTGCAGGCACCCTCATGGGACGCCGACGCGCTCGTCTGCAGACGGACCGGGGCCCCGCCGCCCGAACCCTCACCGAGCCCCTCGGCACCCGGGCCGCTCGCCGCAGGCCTCGAACCGTACCGCCGCCAGTACCCGTAAGAGCAGGCCCCTTCCGCCTCGGGCGGGAGGGGCCATTTCGCATGTCCGGGGAACACGTCGGCCCCCACCGCTGGGCAGGGGCCGATCGTCTGTACCCCTGAGCCGACAGGGGTACGGTTCTGATGTCGAGCAGAACGGAGTTCAGCATGCCACAGAGCATCGAGGAGCACACCGGCGCACGGATCGCGAGGGCGCGGAAACGCCGGCACTTGAGCCAGCGCGAGCTGGCCGACCTGAGCCACGTGTCGTACAGCGCACTGACCAAAGTTGAGCAGGGGCGGATCCCTGCTAGCCCGTCCGTGATCGGCGCCTTGGCCCGCGCGCTGTCCGTCCCCACCACCGAACTGACCGGGCAGCCCTACCTCGAGGAACTGCAGCAGGACCAACTCGACGGGCTGATCAACCCGATCCGCGAGGCCCTCAACGTCTACGACCTGGGCCCGGATCCAGACGTCGCCCCCCGGCGCCCGGCGGAGCTGGCCGACCAGGCCAACGAGCTGTGCATGCTGGTCCGCGAGACGAACATCAAGCAAGCCGCCGCAGCACTGCCGTCGCTCATCTGCGAAGCGACGACCCAAGCGCACACCGCAGGCACGAGAGAGGCGTGGCAGACACTCGCCAGCTCCTACCGCACGGCCTACGACGTCGCCACGAAGCTCGGGTTCATAGACCTTTCCGCGATCGCCCTGGACCGTCTGGAGTGGGCGGCACACCGGGCGTCGGACCCGATCCTGAGCGGCATGCGGCAGTACCTGCGGGCACTGGCCTACCTCCGTGCGAGTGACTACCGCACGGGCAAGCGGCTCGTGCAGCTCGGCATGACCACTCTGCAGCAGGCAGACCGCGGCCGGGAAAGGGACGTCCTCACCGGGCAGATGCACCTCGGCGCCGCAGTGCTGGCCGGCCGCGACAAGGACGGCGACACAGCCGATGGCCACCTGGCCGAGGCCGAGCGGATCGCCGAGCGCACGGGCCCGGCCGAGCGTGTGCACTGGCTCAGCTTCGGCCCGGCCAACGTGGGCGTTCACCGCGTCAGCGTGCTCGCCGAACTCGACCAGTACGCCCAGGCGGTGCAGACGGCCAAGGACCTGACACTGCCCGACGACTGGTTCCCGTCCCGTACGGCGCACCACTACGCCGAAGTGGCCCGGGCCCAGCTGTGGACCGGCCGCACCGAGGCGGCATTCGCGAGCCTGCTGCAGGCCCGCAAGCTGGCGCCGCAGCAGACGAGGTATCACCCGACGGTCCGGGAGACGTTCGCCGGCATCTCGGCAGCGAGGCGGGCGCTGCCCGACACGGTGTCCAACTATGGGTCGTGGCTGGGTATGTGACGCCCAGTCAAGCTATGGCCGGAGCTATCAAGAACCTTTGATAGTTCCGGCCTCTCTATGCCAGCACGATGTGACTGCAAGCACACCGTCTGTGCATGGAGCCGAACATGCCACAACGATCTACGGGGGGCCACGCCCCCAGAGGTACCACCCCAGCGCTATCGCCGGTTGAGTCCGGACCCCTGGTGCTCGTGCACCCCGCAGCCGACCGCCGCTTAGCGTCGGAACACTGGATGCTCTCCACGCTCCCCGCTCCGGCCCGTGACCGGGCCCGGGTGGAGTGGAGGCAGCACGGGGTGACGATGCTGCCGCTGGGGTCACTGTTCTCCGCCGTGCGGATCCCCAGGGCTCTCATCGCCGGCCTGGCCGACAGCAACGAGAACGCGCGCCTGGACAACTTCCTGCGCGTAGCGCTCGACGGCGGGCCCGTCATCTGCGACCCCCACTTCCTGCGGTACTACGCCCTGGTGCCCGCGAGCATGCCGAGAACCTGGCACCAGGCCCTCGACGACTGGCGGACCCAGGACGTGGACTGCCTCGGCCGCGGCAGCTACCTCGGCGTGCCGCAACCGGACGCCGTGGAGTGGACCTGCCCCCGTGCCACCTACTGGTCGGTGCCCATGGACTCACCCGCGGCGCTCTGCGCACCCATGGACGTCGCCCGCATGATCGCCACCGGATGGCGACACGTAGCGCCGGAGCCGGACGCGTGAACACCACCGCCTCCCAGCCGGTCTCCGGCACTCCGTGGAGCCCCGAGTACGAACGCCTCACCATCCACTGCAGCTCATGCCCGACCTGCACGGCCGTGGACAAGGAGGGCGCCAACCTCGCGCGCCCCTGTGCTGAAGGCCGACGGGTGAGCGCGGAGTACCGGCAGTCGCGTCGGGGCGGCTGACCGACCACCAAGACTCCCGCCCCGGGCCGCCACACCTTGGACGGTCCGGCCCGGGGCGGGTTCGTAAGAAGCACGTCCGATCGATCAACGAGGAGAAACGCATGTCTCTGAAGGACGCACTTCGCATCACGATCGCGATGGCCGGCGGCGACGAGGACGACAACGGCGAGCCCAATCCGCCCACCGGCGACGGTGACGACGGCCGCCAGTACGACGCCTGACGCTGACCGGATCTCGTGAATGACGTCGGCCCCGCCCATACAGTGGCGGGGCCGACACCACCACCAGAGAGGGCGCCCATGCCACGGGAACTCAGCGGGACCGGACGAGTCACCATCTTCCCTCTGCTGCACGACTGGGAGACGGGGAGCCGGTGCGTCTTCGCCTACACGACCACCAACGACGGGTACACGGCCGTCGTCGGCGTGATCCCCGTCGAGGGTAATGTGCATGAGCCGGGCGACCTGTTCGCGCTCGCCGGGCGTCACGGGTTCATCGGCGAGTGGAAGGGCAGCCACGAACAGAGGTGCGGATGCTGGCTGGTCTGTACCGGACACGGCGCCCTCGTGACGACGAACCCGCACGGCATCTACGTCCCCGAGACCACGTGGCACCTCGACATGGCGCGGACCGTCGAGCTCGAGGGGGCCTACGCCGGGCACACCAGCGTCACCGCCGGCCGCATGCGGCTCGAAGACTCGGAGCTGGAGGCGCAGGCCCGCGCGCTCCTGGACCGCCCGCTGGTCGCCCAGTAACACCCCTCGGTCGGCCCCGCTCGTCTACCCCGTGGCGGGCGGGGCCTCCTACTCCCCGACGAGGTCCCTGAGCGGCACGCCGAGGACGCGAGCGATCCGCAGCAGCGTGGACAGCTTCGACTCCTCGCCGGTCTCGACGCGCCAGATCGTCACGCGGTCGATGCCGGCGGCGAGGATCAGCCGCTCCTGGGTGAGGTTCTGCCGCTCGCGTTCGGCGCGGATGCGGTTACCGATGGCCCGGCGTTCTTCGGCGAGCCAGGAATCGTCGTCGGGCAGCACGTGCATCCGACACACGCTCGGGTGATCTTGACCCCATGTCTGCTGACTGCATTCAGCATTACATGATCTTGGAGTGCGGGGGTACCAGAGCGGAGCACCCCCCACTGCAATCGGCCCGCCCCAGCGCCAGCTGCCACGCGGTTCGGGGCAGGGTCGCAGCAGCGCCTCCGGTCTACGGGCCGGGGGCGCTGTCTTTTGAGGTTAAAGGGACCCTCTTTCGATGTACTTCCTGGCAGGTGTATCGCTTTGGGGCCCTATTCCTGATACCTAGATGTCATGAACGACGGAAGGCTGCGCGCCCGGGAGTACCGACGACTCTCGGACGCCAAGGGTGGGACGTCCATCGAGGACCAAGGCGTCGACAACGAGGATGCTGCGGATGACAACGGCTGGGATCTCGGCGAACCGTACGTAGACGAGGGCCTGAGCGCGAGCCGGTACGCCCGCCGGCGCCGCGATGACTTCGACCAGCTCGTCAGTGACCTCCAGAGCGGGCCGACCGGACGTGAGAGCCGGTTCGAGGCCGACATTCTGATGCTGTGGGAATCCTCCCGCGGTTCGCGCCGTGTCGGCGAGTGGGTCTCCTTCATCGAGCTGTGCGAAGAGAAGGGCGTCCGGATCTGGGTCACGACCCACGAACGCCTCTACGACCCCGCCAACGGCCGCGACCGCAAGGCATTGATCGATGACGCGGTGGACTCGGAGTACGAGTCGTACAAGACCCACCGCAGGGTTTCACGCACGACGATCAAGGAGGCACGCAAGGGCCGCCCTCACGGCGAGGCGCCGTACGGGCTGAAGCCCGTTTATGACCCCAGCACTGGCAAGTTGGTCACCTGGGTGGAGGACAAGGAGCGCTCCATGGTGCCCAAGGAGCTGTTCGCGATGCTCCATGAGCGGCACACCTTTGCCCACATAGAGCGCACGTTCCGGGAGCGCGGCTACCTGAACAGGTCGAAACGGCCTTTCGTGCACGGGCACCTGCGCCGCATGGCGCTCATGCACTCGTACGCAGGCCTTCGGTGCTACAAGGGCACTGTCTACCCCGGGATCTGGGACGGCCTGGTAAGCGAAGAGGTGTTCTGGGACGTCTACCACCACATCACCGATCCCTCCCGCGCGACGTGGTCCGGCGGGGGCGCTTGCCACGACCTCACCGCCGGTCTGCGGTGCGGCCGCTGCGAAGTCCTGTTGGCTCCCCGGTACGCGGAGGGGCACCCGCCGGTATACCGCTGCAGCAAGTGCGGGAGGAAGATCCAAAAGAAGGCGGTGGACGAGCTGTTCATCGGCACATCAGATGACCTCGGCCTGGTGCTGGAGTATCTCGCCCGCGACGATATCTACGAGATCCTGCGTGCGCCGGACAGCGACGATGCCACCGTGCGGGAGGTCAAGGCTTCGCTGGCCAAGGCCCGCGCCGAGCGGGACAAGATGCGGAACGCGAAGGGTAGGACCCTCGCCGAGGTGCAAGTGCTCGCCAACTCGCTGCAGGCCCTCGAGGACCAGGTGGCCGAGCTCGAAGCGCGCGAGCGGGAACTGACGGTACCGTCCGCCGTGCTGAGCATCTTGAAGCCCGGCGTCGACGTGTACACCTCGTGGCAACAGGCTCCCATCAACGCCCGCCGCGCCGCGATACGGCTTCTCCTCAGCCCTCGCTACCTCGGCGCGCCCCACATCCTCGCCGCGTCCAATCCCGGTCGGTACCAGCAGTTCGTCGAGCGAATCGAGTGGCGCAGAACCGAGATCGGCCCCGGGGTCACGGCGGCAGACGGGCGGTAGTGGTCCGCTCTGCTCAGCAACTGGCGGGGCCAGCGCTGCTGAGCAGAGCGGAGTCCCGAAGAATCGTTACGGCACCGTCAGTGGAGCCGACGGGCGCAGCACCGGGTCGGGGGGCGCGCCGGCCGAGTCGGGCGGGCACCGGAACCAGCACTGCAGATACACCCCTCGGCGGGCCAGCCGGTACAGCATGTCGTTCATGTCGTTCTGCAGGCGGTGCGTGCACTCGTCTTCGTTGACGAGCCATATGCAGGTGCCGGCTTCCTCGGCCGCGGCGACGAGCCACCCTGCGGGGAGCCATGCGCCAGGTACACGCTCCCAGCGTGTGACCGAAAGCCAATGCCCTTCAGGCGCAGGGGCGCCGCCCTGTCGCCAGGCTCCGTGAGCGACTTGATGGCTGGAAATCCGCGTGAGCTGCCGTGCCAAGCGTTCACTGACGTGTGGCGGCGAGAAGAGCACGGCCACGCGGTTCGCGGCCGGGGCCCGCATGTCGACAATGCAGCCCTCTTCGAGCTCTCCTTCCTCGGCCCATCGGTACTGCACGTGCCTGTGGGGCGTGTTTGACACACTGCCTCCTTGAGCTGCCGCGCCCCCTACCCGTGCGGGGGAGGAAGGCGCTTGAACTGACCGATCCGCTGCCACGCGGGGGCGACATCATGCACACGACCGATCACTTTTGGCCACGGTGCAACTACGGATAGCCCGTTTGAGTGATCTCAAACTGCCGCAGACTCGCCCGAGTTGGATGTCTGAAAGCCGACCGGTCGCCCGGTAAAACGGGCTGACCACCCCGTCACTTTCTCGGGGCTCGTCGGTACATCCGTAGAAGGGCCTGCAGCTTCTGGTGATCCTCGGGGCTCACCGGACCCACACCCACGGCCCGAGACTGGCCGTCGTCGCTCCACACGGAGTGCACGTTCATGAACTGCACGCCCGCTGCCTCCTGTACCCGTGACGGGTCCAGATTCAGGGCGTACGCCAGAGCGTCCAGCTGGGGAAACTCGGGGAACTCGTCCGGAGCCAGGGCGGCCCCTTCTAGGCGGCCCAGCCAGCCCACATCGAGCGCCGCGGGAGTCCCGGGCGCGGCGGCGGTGAGCCGCGCGACATCCTCCAGGCTGAGGCCGGCCGCAAGCCGAGCTTCAAGCATCATGGCCGAGAGATCTGGAGTCCCGTACGGCGCGGGGTCAGCGTGGTTGGCTGCCTGGGTCGCTTCGGTCTCGGCGAGATCGCGACGGACAGCCTGAAAGACGTCTTCCAGATCATCCGCCCCCAATCCCAGCTTCTGGGCTGCAGCGCTGATGACGAGCCTCAGCGCTTCGCCGGGAAGCAGCCCAGGATCCTGCGCGGGAGAACTCTCCGGGTCCGGCTCGCGCGCGATCGGCGTGCTGCCGGCGAGCGCGGCCCGTACGCTGCCCGGCTCCCACCGCAGCGCCTCTTCGAGTCTGCGAGCTGTGAGGTCGGCAGGGCGTGAGGTGCCTCGACGGATCGCACGCAAGGCCTCGTACGAGACACCCGCCGCCGCGGCGAGGTCGCGCCACTGAAGCCCGAGTTCCAGGCGGCGCTGGTTCATCGCGTCATCTAGCCGCTTGTGCGGATCCGACATCTCGACCCCTCCTGAGCAGGGAAACACAGGCTAGCGCAACCTGCGCGGCCTCACAGCACAGGCAACTTGCGATGACTTGTGGCGCTTGCGATTCTGTGTTTCTCTGCGTTAAGTTGCGTTGCATGCCCAGCCAGATAGCAAGTCGAGTGAAGCAGCAGCGGCTGCGACGTGGCATGACTCAGCAAGAACTGGCCGATTTGTGTGCCGAAGCTGGCGCGCCCGTGGACGAATCGCACCTGAGTCGGATCGAACGCGGTATGTACACCCCCCGGCCGAAGCTGCGGAGCGTCCTCGCCGCCCTGCTCGATCTGGACGTCCAGGACTTTGAACAGCCCTCGCAGCCGGACGAGATGGCCGGGAGCGCGGTGTGACGCGCGAGGAGCGGCGGGCCTACATCCGGCAGCTGGTCGACGATGCGCCGCCGCTGTCCCCGGAAGACGCCGACCTGTTGCGCGCCCTGGTCCCGATGGGGGCCCGGCGCAGTGCGCAGCGGACGCCGGCGCTGCAGAAGCAGAACCGCCCGGCCCGCCGTTCGGCTGCCTGACCGCACAAGTACGGGGCCGCGCCCGGCTGGTCCCCGGAGCACGACCCCTACGGCACATCCACACCCACATCCCAGACAGGAGTGGATCACCTTGACGACATCATCTCAGACCCCGCCCGGTGCCCTGCCCCCCGAAGCCTCGCAGCAGCCGAACGTCGTGCCGCTGGCGCAGGCTGCGTTCGCGACGTTCGGTATCGCGGTACCCGCACCGGCGGGGCCGGCCGCCGAGGCCGCGTCGGGCGTCACGGTCGCCGAGGCGGCGGCCGCGGTCCTCGACGCGAGGATCGCCGAAGACGGTGGCGCGACCGCTGAGCAGCTGGCCGAGGCCGAGCGCAACGCCGGGCTCCTGTTCGACGCCGCGAGCGTGGAGGCCGCGGTGGCCGCCGCCCGCGACCAGGCCCGCGCTGAGATCCGCGCCGAGCTCGCCGAGGCGGAACAGCAGCTGGCCGTGATGGCCGGCGCCTACCGCCGCGTGCAGGCCGTGATGCGCCTGTGCGAGGGCCGCCGCGGCGACGATCTGCTGCTGGTCTCCGCCGTGGCGGTGGCCGCCGAGTGCGGCAGCACCGCCCTGGACGGCCTGCCCATGACGCTCACCTGGGACCGCAGCGCGGAGATCCCCGCGGCCGCCGACCCGGTGAAGCGCGTGATCGTCGACTGCCTGTCCTCCTACGGCGGCCGCGCCGCCCTGGTCCTCGAGGGTGACGAACGCTCCGCCCTGGCTTCGCTGCTGGACGCCGAGGTCCGCGACATCCACGCGCCGTGCGCCACGGACGGGTGCGGCACCCTCGACGACTACGACGCGTCCGACCCGGCCATGTTCGGCTGGGCGCGCGTCGAGGTCGCCGGCATCGAGGGCGAGCCCCGCTGGTACTGCTCGCCGCAGTGCGTGTCCGCCGCGCTCGCCCGCGCCGGCGAGGAGCTCGCCGTCATCGACGAGATGGCCGCCACCGACCCGGACGACCACGTGCCGTACCTGCTGGCGCAGGACGAGGCGCGGTGTGTGCGGTGTGGCTGCACCGAGGACGCCGCGTGCGAGGGCGGCTGCAGGTGGGCGCCGAACCGTCACATGGTCGACATCTGCAGCAGCTGTGTGAAGCCTGAGGACCTCGTCGACGAGGCGGTGCCCGGTGAGTGAACCCACCGAGCGCAACACTCTGGCGGACATCGAGTCCATGGAGGCAGCTGCGTTCCGCACCGGGATGTTGGCCCGCCGCCTGTTGGCCGAGTGTCCGGACCTGTCCGTGACGCAGATTCGCCCCGGGTTCGTGGCAGGCGGCAAGACCGAACTGCACATCACGGTGGGCTCCTGCGACGACGCCCGCGCCTGGGCCGAACGGCTCGGCCTGCAGACCGAGTCCCAGATCCATAGCTACACGGTCACCAGCGGCTACGAGAGCGTCTACGAGGCCTGCGAGGCCAAAGGAAAGGTCGACGGGGCCACCGTCCAGTTCCTCGGCACCCGGACCGTTGAGGGCGCCGAGCGTGAGGCGTGGATCGCCGCAAGAGACCAGGCGTCCGACTCCTCGCTGGCCGGTGGCCAGTGAGCGCCGCTGTCGAGCCCGCGCAGCACGGGAAGAGCACCCAGGGCGGCAGCCAGCTGTCCGTGGGCGAGGCCACCCGGACGCTGACGCTGCCTCACCTGCCGTACGCCGACGCCGTCCTGGCCGAGCTCGACGCCGCGTTCACGCCGCCCGCGGTGGTGGAGGCCGGGTTACGGAGCCTGCGTTCACCCGAGCTGTTCATGCGGTTCGTGTGGCCGGTCGGCACGGCGCTGCTGGACGACGGTGTGCGGGACAAGGGCCTGACCCTGGCCTGGTCGCACGTCACCGGCTGGTCCGCGCACGACGCGTACGGCGCGGCGGAGCTCCTGGACGTCGACGTCCTCGCCGACCCGCGCCTGATCGCCATGGCCGCGCTGGACCTGGTCGAGCAGGAGGTGCGGCGGTGGAGTCCGCCGGACGGTACGGCCGGCCGTTGGGCCGAGGCCGTCTACCTCGACATCGCCCTGGGCCTCTTCGACGAGAAGGGCGACCCGACATGGTGATGCACCTGCTGCTCGGCTTCGCCTTGGTGGTCCTCGCCTGGTGGGTCGTCGCCACCGTCGCCGATGAGCTGATCGGCCGCCGTATCCGCCTGCCCGACCGGTGGACGCTGCGGATCCTGCCCGGCCACCTGCCCGCCTACGTCCGAGTGGATCTCGCCCGGGCCCGCCAGGCCCTGGCCCTCGCCCGTACCCGCACACCGGAGGACTGAATGCCGACTCGTCCCGGGCTCGTGGCCGAGGCCGCGATCGCCGTCCTCGCCGCCCGCCTCTCCTACGAGATGCCCGGGCTGGGCCAGGACGAGATCACCCGCATTGCTCGCGCCCAGGCCGCCGAGCTCACCCGCGCCGGCTTCCACATCACCGTGCCCGTGGCCGCCGTTGCCACCACCGCGCGCCGCCTCAAGGCCGAGCGCAACACCTGATCCCCGGGCGGGCGGGCCGTGACCTGACCCCCGTCCCGCCCGCCCGGCCACCACACCCACATTCGGAGTACCTCCATGCGCCGAACCGAGGCGTTGAAGATCATCACTCGTGTCCTGCGGCAGCCCGTCGACGACGTGCCCGCCGCCGACCTCATCTACGGCCGCGCCCTGGCCCACATCGAGAACCCCGCCCCGCAGGCCCCGCAGCCGTGGGCCGTGCAGGTCGACGTCCTCGCCCTGAAGATCGCCGCGCAGCTCCCCCTCGCCGACGACTCCGAGCAGAGCCCGCTGGCCCGGGCCGAGGATGCCAAGCGTCGCCGCGACCTCGGCGGTGAGCTCGCCGCCCTGCAGCAGGGACACACCGACCTCACCTCGGCGCCCTGGTATCCGGCCCGGCCCGGCGACCTGGTCCACGTGCACTACGAGGCCGTCGGCGAGATGGCCGCGTTCGGCGAGACCTACCTCGTCGCCGCCGGCGCCCACGGCTTCCTGACCATGCAGCTGCTGTGCCACACCCTGCCTGACGCTGAAGAGGCGGGCGGGATGGTCGGTTGCTACGCCGTCGACGACGACCCGGACCCGCTCATGGAGCTCTGGTTCGAGGCCGGCCCGCATCGGCTGACGATCGTTCGTGACGGCCGCCCCGTGCACATCGGTGGTGCCCGGTGAAGACCGTCGACCACGCCCGGGCCGCGCGCCGTGCACGGCTGGCGATCCTCCTCGAGGGCCAGCGCGCCGCTCTCGAAGCCGAGGCCGAGGCCCGCCCGTTGATGATCGAGCGCGCCACGCCCGGCCGCAGTCCGCTGTGCCCGCCGGTGGCGCAGGGGGTGGCGCAGTGACCCGGGCCGACCGGCTCAAGCTGGTGCGCCAGCTGCGCACCGAGGGCATGAGCCAGCGCGCCATCGCCAAGCGGTTGAAGGTGTCCAAGGACACCGTGCGCCGCGACTTTGAGCGGCTCGACGCCGAGCCTGCGCCGGACGATGAGCCGCCCACCGAGCCGGACGATGAGCCATCCACCACGGCGGACGATGCGGAGGCGCCGCAGGTCAGCGCAGGTGACCGGCCCGACAGCGACGAGGACGATGCGCCACGCGATGAGCCGCCCGGTGAGCCGGTGGCGCAGCTGCCGCGCCGGGTGAGCGCCGACCGGCTCGACATCGACCTGCGCCGCCGACCGGGCCTGCGCCGGGACCTGGCGCTGCTGGCGCAGACCGGATGCACGGCCGAGGAGCTGGTGGTGACCGCGGTCCGTGTCCTGGCGTCCGGCTACAAACAGGGTCTCGCCGCGGGCGACGTGCTGCCGGGGCGGCCGTTCGCCGTGACGCGCCTGTCCGTCGCGGCCATGACCCTGCCCGGGCCGCGCGTACCGCCGGTGCCGGGCGGGAGCTCCTGATGACCGGGCCGACCGCCCCGCCCCCTCCTACCCCGGGGCGGTCGGCCCCTGCATACCCGTGGCGGGCTGGCCAGCCGGTCCCCGAGTGCCAGGCCCCCGCCGGCTGGCACTCCCTGACCCGGGCCCGGCTGTACGCGTGCGGCTGGCTGTGCGACCGGCACAGCCCGTGGCACCGCGCCGGCCGTCCCGACCCCTCCCCCCGCACGAGATGACGCCCGGGCGTGCCCGGGCCCACCACAACCACCGGCCTAAGGCCGGACGACTCGAACAGGAATCCACGTGTCCGACAACGCCCAGCTCGCCCGTACCGGTACCGCCGGAGCCCTCGTCATCGGTACGACCGTCGTCACCGGCTGGTGGCTCCTCGTCGGCGCCGCGGCCGTCGTCGTGGCCGGTGCTCTCCTGCTGCGCTTCGGTTTCCGCCGGGGCAAGAACGCGGGCCAGCAGTGACCGCCCCGAGAGCACTGGACGCCCGGGTGCACCGCTCGGGCACCGTTCTGGCGGCCGCCGTCACCCTCGTCGCCGCCGCGGTGTGGGCAGCCCACCACGGCGTGCAGGCCGCCTCGTACGGCGACGAGACCGGCAGCCGCCTGGCCGCCGTGTGGGGCGTGACGTTCCTGATCCTGCTGAGTCAGACGCTGATGTACCACTGCGAGCGGCCCCGCAAGGCGTCCCCGCGCGCCCGCCGGCAGCTCGACGCGCTCCACGTGGCGGTGCTGCTGCCCGTCTACAACGAGGATGACGGCTACCTCCGCCTCGGCCTGCGCTCGCTCCTCGAGCAGACCCGCCGCCCGGACTCCGTGCACGTCGTCGACGACGGGTCCACCAGCGGCGACTACGCCGAAGTGCGCGTCTGGTGGCTGCACCAGGCGCGGCAGGCCGGGATCGTCACGACGTGGCAGCGCACGCCCAACGGCGGTAAGCGCCACGCCCAGGCCGCCGGCGTCGAGGCCTCGCCGGAGGCGGACGTCTACATCACGGTCGACTCCGACTCGTGCCTGGCGCCGAACGCCGTCGAGGAGCTCCTCATGCCGTTCGCGAAGGCGCGGGTGCAGTCGGTCGCCGGCATCGTCCTGGCCACCAACCACCGTACGAACCTGCTGACCCGGGTCACGGACCTGTGGTTCACCACCGGCCAGCTCACCGACCGGTCCGCGCTGTCAGCGATGGGCGCCGTCCTGGTCAACTCCGGGCCGCTCGCCGCCTACCGGGCCCCGGTGGTGCGCGACAACCTCGGCTCCTACCTGGGCGAGACGTTCATGGGCCGCCCCGTCGGGTTCTCCGACGACAGCCTGCTGACCCTGTACGCGCTGCTGCGCGGCCGCACCGTGCAGCAGCCGTCCGCCGTGGTGTTCACCGCCCTGCCGGAGAAGCCGTCCCACTTCGCCCGCATGTACATGCGGTGGATGCGCGGCTCCACCATCCGCTCGATATGGCGGATGCGGTACCTGCCGCTGTCGGGCTGGGCCTACTGGGCCCACCTCCTCAGGTGGTTCCAAGTCGCTTTGTCGACGGCGGTGCTGGGCTGGCTCCTGGTCGTCGAACCGCTGCGCTACGACAACCCGCCCCCGGCCAGCTTCCTGGTGGTGCCGTTCCTCATCGGCTGGGCGCAGGCCCTGCGCTACCTGAGCGTCCACCGGTCCGACGAGCGCATGCGGCAGCGGGCCGTGACGTGGCTGCTCATGCCGCTCGCCGTCATCGGTGCCTGGACGGTCCTGCGGGTCATGCGCTGGTACGGCGCCGCCACCTGCGCCCGCACCGGCTGGGGCACGCGGCAGAACGGCGCTGAGGTGTCCCTGACCACCACGTCGGCGCCCCTGCCGGAGGCCGCCGAGACCACCCTGCAGCTCGCCCTGCCCGCCCCCTGACCGGCGGGCGTCCGAACCACCCTCCGCCGGGCCCCGGGCCGGGGCCCGGCACCGAACCAACACACCTGTGAGGACCTGATGACCGAGCCGATCGCCAGAGCCATACCGTCGCCCGCCGTCCTGGCCCGGGCACCGCGGCCGCCGCAGCCCCAGCCGCGGCCGGTGCCCGTGCCGGTGCCGCAGCTGCGCCCGCAGCCGGTGCAGGAGCCGTACGACCGCGACCGGTGGGAGGACGCCGTGTTCTCCAGCGAGCTGCACGCGAACGCCCGCCTGGTCGCGCTCGCCCTTGCGCACCGTGCCGGCGTCTCGGGCTACCTGCCGATCGACGGCCCGCAGAACGCCCACCGCCTGGCCGAGCGCACGAACCTGAGTCCCAAGCAGGTCCGTATCTCGATGCACCTGCTGGAGGAGGCCGGGTTCATCAGCCGCCCGGATTACGACACCTGGCAGCCCAAGGAGCTCGTCCGCCCGGTCACCCTCGTCCGCCCGGCCCCGCCGGTCACCAGGAGCGAGCCAGCGCATCCCAGTGAGGCCGAGGGGTGAGCGGGGAGCAGTTACCGCTGCTGCCGGCCGACCCGCCCCGCTGGGGCGGCCCGGCCGCCGTCAGCACCGACCCGATCCGCACGCAGGGCCGCGTTGAGTACGCGGTCCGCTGCGACGGCGCGAACGGCTGCGGCATGGTCCACCGCCACATCGCCCCCGGCATCCGCACCGCCCCGTGCGGCGCCACCTACACCGTTCCCGACGGCGACGAGCTCGCCGACGACTCCTCCTAGGACACCGTGCCCCAGTCGCCTGCAGCCGCTGAGCCTCGCCACCTGTGTGGCGAGGCCGGTGGCGTTGCGTCTGGGGACGTCCTGCCGCCGTGGCACCGCCAGAAGGTGAAGGTGCCGAAGCGGGTGTGGGGCAGCGGTGCCTACTCGCACAGCGCGGTCGCGTACTGGGCGCAGATCGCTGCCCTCGCGCAGCGTTCCGAGCGGTGCCGCGCCTCGGTGGTCACCCTCGCCCGCTTCATGGGCGACGCGAAGCGGACCGCCGAGCGGTATCTGGCCGAGCTGTCGGCCCCTGGGCCGGACGGCGAACCGGAGTTGTCCACCATCCGCCACACCGATGCGGCCGGCGACGGCGAGAGCGCCGAACGGTGGACCCGCCCGGCCATGCGCGGCGAGCACTTCGCCTACGTGCCCATCGCGGCCGCCAAGACGCTGCGCCGCCCCCTGTTCGTCCTGTACTGCGCCCTGACCTACGCCACCGCCACCCGCACGCCCGTGACGGCCGCCGAGCTCGCCGAGCTCTTGGGCGTCACCGAGCGGTCCGCCCGCCGTATGACGGACGAGCTCGAGGCCCTCGGCTGGATCACCGTGCACCGCCGCGCCGGCACCCACGGCCGCCACACCTACACCGTCCACGATCACCCCCTGCGCCCGGTGGCCGAGGAGCCCGTACGACCGGACACAGATGGCGGATCGGGTGCGGACAGGACTGGCGGATCCCTCGCGTATAAGGAAGACGCTGGACTGACTGACGAGAGCACCACGCAGGTGGGTGGGGCTTTCCGCCGTAGGCGAGATGACCGTAAGTGGGTCGCCGAACCTGTGGATACCGTCGGTAACAGTTCTGTGGTGCCGCTCGCCCTGCGCGGCTCTGTGCGCCCCGCAGAGCGCCCCGCGCACGCCGGACCCCAGCTGACCCTCAGCCCGCGCGTCTGGGCCGTGCTGGCGCCCGTGGCGGATCTCCTGCCCGTCGCCGGTGACTTCGCCGTCCGCCGCATCGCCCGCGAGATCGGCCGCCAGCTCGACGAAGGGATCTGGGCCGACGACATCCGCGACCAGCTCGCCCGGCTGCGCGCCTGGACCCCCACCGAAGACATCCGCGACCCCGGCCGGTGGATCCTCGGCGCCGCCCTCCCCGTACGCCCCGGCCGCTGCGGCAGCGACGCCTGCTATCTCGGCTTCCAGCGCTACACCGGAGCCCCCTGCAAGGCCTGCGCCGAACTCGAGGCCGACCGCCACCGCGGCGCCCACCCACCGCATACCGCCGGCCCCCAGCCACACGCCTGCACCGCATGCGGCTGGACCTCACCAACCCCCCTGCCCCAACAGCGCTGCGCCACCTGCAGAACCGCCTGAGAGGACACATCCTGCGATGCCGTACCCGCCGCCCACGCGCCCGCCCGCCCCCAACGGCCCCGCACGGTGCCCCAGATGCCTCGCCGAGGTGCTGTGGTGCACCACCGTCAACCAGCGAGCCCAAATGGTCGACCGCGACCGCAACCCGGGCGGCAACCAAGCCGTACGGCAGGACCACACCGGCCGCTACCTCGTCCGCCAACTCACCCGCGAACGCCCCACCCCCGAGGCCGGCGAACACCTCCACATGCCCCACATCGCCAGCTGCCCCGCCGCCGCACCGCGCACCCCGCGGCCGCCGGCCCCGCGCGGCCGCCACGGCGTACGACCCGTCAGGTGGCAGCGATGACCACGCACACCAACCCGCACCAGAAAGTGATCGCCGCCGCCCTCGAGGACTGGTGGATCACCACGGACCCCCTCGAGCCGTTCGACCCGGACACGGTCGCCGACCGAGTCGAGCTCTACCTCCTCACCTCCGGCTACTACATCGCCCCCGACACCGGAATACCGCCCATGCACACGCCCGCCCCGCCCAGCCGCACCAGCGTCGCCATCACCACCCTCCTCGCCCTCGCCTGCCTCGCCGGTGGCCTCGCCTCCATGGCACACGACAACTGGTTCTGGGCCATCGCCGGAGCCTCCGGCGCGTTCATGCTCAGCCTCGAAGTCCGCGACGAGCTCGCCGAGCGCCGCGCCCACCGCCGCCAGGGAACGCGATGACCCCCGGACAGGTGTTCACCGTCGCCGCCATCGGAGGCCTCGCCGTCGTCCTCGGCCTGGTCCTCGTCGTGCTCCTCGCCCTCGCCATATACGCCGCGGTCGCCCGGATCATCGACCTGCACGACGCCCTCCGCGAGCGCCGCGCCCACGCCCGCGAACGCGCAGCCGACCTCGCCACCCTCCACGCCATCGACGCCCTCGGCACCACCAGCCACCCCAAGGAGAAGTGAACCGATGACCCCCGACGACATCCACGACCAGGTCGACAACGCGGACCGAGACTGGACCGTGAGCGGCGACGCCATGCGCTGGGCCCCGCCCAAGCCTCCGGTGCCGCCCGTACCGGTGGTGCCGTTCACCGGCCGTGCCGCCGCCCACGCCATGCTGGTTCTGCGCCTGGTGGACAACCACGGCCTCACCCCGCCGGCCGCAGAGGCTGCTGTCCGCGCCGCCCACACAGGCGAGCCCACCGAGCACAGTGAGCTCGTCGCCGCCGAGGCCCGGGCGGCCGCCGCCGAGATGGGCCAGCAGCTCACGCAGACCGTCGTGCACCTCTTCCAAGCGATGCAGCCCGCCCTGCAGGCCGCGGCCGCTGCGGCACGGAAGTTCGCCGAGGCCCTGCAGCAGGCCTCCAAGGACGACTACGAACTTGCCCCGCCGCCGATCCGGCCAAAGGACCGGCCCGCCTGGCAGTCGCCGTACGGTCCGCCGCCCACCCGCCGGCGCTGACCACCTCGCGCGCACGCGCGCCTGCGATTGCGTGCGCGCGATCGCAGGCGCGCGAGACACCCACGCCTACCCGTCAGTACTCATGACCGCCGCCCACCGGCTGGAGACCCGATGACGCACTTCCGGATGATCAAGCCCGGGAACCTGTTCCTCACCCACAACACCGGCCTGCAGATCGCCGAGGATGCCCACTGCAGCCACGGCCAAGCCGCCGTGCTGCTCATCCTGTTCGGCCACTACCGCTCCGGACAGGGCGCCGAGCGGCTCGACGCGATGCTGCCCCGCTGCGTGCTCGCCGAGATGGTCGGCTCCCTGCACGCACAGATCCTCCGCGACGAAGGCCCCGACGCCCTCCAGCACTTCCAGGACGAAGTCGCCATCTACGCCGACCAGTCCGCCGCAGCCCTCGCCGAGCTCCATACTCAGCGCCGCGACTGCTGCGAGGCCGGGTTCAGGACCAACGGCGCCGAGCACACCTGCGGCCGTACCGACACCGGAGCCGACCGTGAGTAGCTGCACCATCTGCCACCGCGCCACCGACGCAGGCCTGCACGCCTGCCCCCGCCACACCGCTGAACTGCACGCCTGGCTCGCCGAACTCCCCGAGCAAGCCCGACTGCTGCAGCAGTTCCTCACCCCCGCCAGCACCCCAGCAGCAGGACGTCTCGGCGGCACCGGCCGCGCCACGGCCCCCGTCCCCGTCGACCTACGCGTGCTCACTCTCCTCGGCCCCGGCCACGCCGACGCCCGCCACGCCGACGACGACGGCACCGTGCCGATCCTCGCCTGGCTCGGCGGCTGGGCCGGCCACATCGCCTACACCTACCCCTCGACCGCCCGCGACCCGTACGGCACCGCCCACGTACAGCCCTGCGAACAGGCGCGGCCGCGCCACGGCGAGACCATCACCGGCTGGTGCCTCTGGCTCACCCGCTACCTGCCCTACGCCCTCGCGCACCCCTGGGTCGGCGACCTCCACCGCCAGCTCGGCGACCTCATCGCCCGCATCCGGGACCTCACCCACGCCACCCCCCACGAGCATCACAAGGCAGCGCCCTGCCCCCATTGCGGCACCTTCGACCTGGTCGCCATCGACGGTCAGTGGGACATCACCTGCGAGACCTGCGGGCACCGCCTCACCCCCGAGGCGTACGCCGAGCACCGCACCGAGTTCCTGCAGGCCCACCAGGCCGCCAGGGACACCGCCGCCGCCTGACCGACTGTCACCGCCCTGTGCCACACTGCCCCCGGCAGCACTCGACTCGTCCCGGTCGACGCCGCTTCACACGGCCCGCCCCGACCTGAACGGGGCGGGCCGGCGCGTCCCTGCTGGACAAAGATCGCTACTTAGCGCAACACTCGTGCCAGCAGAACACGTGTGCCCATACGGCCCCGGAGCCCATCCCCCCGGCTCCGGGGCCTCGGCATGTGCACAGGAGGTGACCATGGACCACCTCACCACCACCGAGGCCGCCCAGCTCGCCACCACCTGGCGACGACTCGTCTCCGCCGGCGCCGCCGCAGTCACCTCCGCCACCATCCGCTCCTGGGCCCACCGCGGACACCTCGCCCCCAGCGGCCTCGACGACCACCGGCGCCCCCTCTACGCCCGCAGCGCCGTCGCACGCGCCGAACGCGCCACCCGCGACCGAGCCCTGCGCCTGGTCGACACCGACGCAACGGAGGCCCACCCATGAGCGACAACGAACAGGACTTCGCCGCCTGGCGCGAGGAGAACCACAACCGCGCCCAAGCCCACGCAGTCGGCTGGGCCGAACGCGCCACCACCGAGTACAACGAAGCGGTGAGGCACGAGGACGACGCCCGGGAGCGCCAGCAGTACGACAGCGGCTGGCAGCGCGACCGCGCGGCCGAGTCCCGCACCCTGGCCCAGTTCCACGGCGTACGGTCCACCGAAGCCCGCATCCTCGCCGAAATGTGGGCTTCGGTCGCCAAAGCCCTCGACGCGCGACCCACCGATTTCGAACTGGTCCCCGGCCCCTGACCGGACGTGTCACAGGAGTGTCACGCCGCGTTCACGCCGCCCCCACATGTCGCATGATGGCCCCTCAGCACTAACAGTCCTGGGGGGACGAACCATGCGCATCCGCTACACCATCGGCGCACTCACCGCCGCAGCACTCCTCACGCTCACCGCCTGCGAAGGCACCGACGACACCGGCTCCAGCAAGCCGTCCGCCGCCGCCGAGGAGTCCAGCGACCAGGCCACCGAGAGCGACACGGCGGCCGAGGACGCCGACGCGGGCGAGGCCGAGACGGCTGAACTGCCCGACGTCGTCGGCATGGACCTCCAGGCCGCGCAGGACGAAGCACAGGCCGCCGGGTTCTACGTCCTCGACGACCAGGACGCCAGCGGCCAGAAGCGACTCCAGGTCTTCGACCGCAACTGGACCGTGTGCAGCCAGGAGCCCGAGGCCGGCACGCACCCCACGGACACCGCGGTGACCCTGTTCGCGGTGAAGGACACCGAGTCCTGCTGACCCACCGCAGACGCACGGCGAAGCCCCCGCGCCCCTTCACCGGCCGGGGGCTTCGCCGCGCCCAGACGTCCGCTGCCCGGCGACGGGACCGGAGAGATCCTCCCTGTGGGGGCCCGAACGGGTGTCTGCAGGTGTGCGCGCAGCGTCCGGGCAGCGGACTCCAAGGAGGTGGCCATGCTGGCGTACACCGTCCACGACGTGCGGGTGATCCCAGAGAAGCGTGAGCTGCCCCCGCAGGACGGATGGCGCTGCTGGGAGCTGACAGGGATGTGCAGCCTTCAGTGCAGCTGTGGCCACACTGAGGGGCCCATCGTCAACGCCCTGGCCGTCCTCGTGGCGAAGTGGCACATCCATGGGCTCACGTAGAGCCCTGCAGGTCTGCCCCACACCTGGTTGCCCAACGCTCACTTCTGCAGGGCGCTGCGATGCGTGCCAGCGCAGGGCCGGCCGACAACGCACCAGCGCAGCCTCCAAGGGCTACGACGCACGGTGGGCCCGCACACGAGCCGCATACCTACGTACACACCCCTACTGCGAGTGCGAGGAGTGCGAGGCCCTGCCCCCTCTGCTCAGGCCCAGGGCTACCGAGGTCAACCACCGTGACGGGCTCGGACCGTTGGGACCGAGGGGCCACGAGTGGGCCAACCTGCAGGCCATGACCAAGGCTCACCACTCCAGGCACACAGCACGTGAGCAGCCTGGTGGTTGGAATGATCGAGGCGATCTCTGATCTCAAGAATTCTTTTGGAATTCGAATCGAATTTTGATCTCGAAAATTTTTGATCAGAAAAAAGTTTCAGATTGAAAATATTTTCAAGATCAGACCCGGGGGTGGACCCCTGGCCCGTAGGGGGCCCGGAACGCCGGGGAG
>JODU01000046.1 GCA_000720845.1 Kitasatospora aureofaciens
TGGCCGCCGCGCGAGCGCCGGTCGAGCGCGGCGTCGCCCGCCTGAAGTCCTGGCGCATCTTCCGCAGGTCCCGGTGCAGCCCCAATCGAATGACGTCAATCGCCAAGGCCATCCTCACACTGGAGCGGCAACGCTGAAGAAGCTCACTGTTCCGCAAGATCGATCTCGGTGACGATCTGTTGCACGAAGGGCACCAGCACCTCATTTCCATTGACCCGCTCGATGATGACGAGGTCCTGCAAGGGGGCATGACCTATCCCAGTGATCCGGCCCACCTCGATGCCATCTTCGGTAACGACCTTCAGACCGACCAATTGGTGGTCGTAGAACTCATCAGGATCCTCGGAGAGTTCGTCGATGTCGACCTCCACGAGGAGGAGTGTGTCGCGCAGGGCCTGGGCGGCATCGCGGTTCTGGACGCCTTGGAAACGGAGCAGCAGCGTCGCGTTGTTCATCCGGCTGTTCTCGATGGTCAACGGGCCAGCGGACGGCGGGTCCGTCAGCAAGACGGTGCCTGGCATGAACCGCCGCTCAGGCTCATCGGTGCGTATTTCAACGGTGACGTCTCCACCTACCCCATGAGCGCGGCCGATTCGTCCAATGATCAGATGCAATAGCGTTACCTGTCCTGTATCATAGCAAGTAAATCCCTTCCCATGCTCTGTCAGCTCTCGTCGCAAATCGTAAGCCATCGCCATGAAAGTCGCCCTTGCCCTGAGACGCTCGGAGCGGACTCGGCTGCGCACAAGCAGTGAGGGTCGTCATGCTCAACTGCCTTTACCAGTTGTGACTACGGCATCGGCTAGTCTTCCGAGTCAGGAATTCTATTCAGATAGCTGGCGAGGCGTTCAAGGATCTCGTCTGCGGTCTTCGTCCAGACGTAGGGCTTGGGGTCGGTGTTCCATGCGGCGATCCAGGCGCGGATGTCCTTCTCCAGCGCCTGGACGCTCTTGTGGACCCCGCGTCGTATCTGCTTGTTCGTCAGCTCTGCAAACCAGCGTTCCACCAGATTGAGCCAGGACGATCCGGTGGGCGTGAAGTGCAGGTGGAAGCGGGGATGAGCTACCAGCCAGGTTTTGATCGCCGGGGTCTTGTGGGTGGCGTAGTTGTCCAGCACCAGGTGCACGTCCAGGTCTGCCGGTATCTCCTGGTCGAGTTTGATCAGGAACTTCTTGAACTCCTCGGCCCGGTGCCGGCGGTGCAAGGAGCCGATCACCTTGCCGGTGGCCACCTCGAGAGCGGCGAACAGCGTGGTGGTGCCCGCGCGCACGTAGTCGTGGGTGAGGCGCTGCGGGACGCCGGGCATCATCGGCAGCACCGGCTGGGAGCGGTCCAGAGCCTGGATCTGCGATTTTTCGTCGACGCAGAACACCAGAGCGCGTTCGGGCGGGTCCAGATACAGGCCGACGACGTCGTGGACCTTGTCGACGAAGTACGGGTCCGTGGACAGCTTGAAGGTCTCTGTGCGGTGCGGCTGCAGGCCGAAGGCCCGCCAGATCCGTGACACGGTCGACTGCGACAGGCCCATCTCCTGGGCCATGGCCCGCGTCGACCAGTGCGTGGCGTTCTTCGGCGTCGACTCGAGCGTCCGCTTCACCACCGCAGCGACCTGCTCGTCGGTGACCGTCCGGGGGCCGCCCGGGCGCGGCATGTCACCCAGGCCGGCGATCCGGTGCTCGACGAACCGCTTCCGCCAGCGGCCCACCGCATGCGGCGTGGAGCCCAACTGCGCGGCCACGTCTTTGTTCGACGCGCCTGTCGCGCAGGCCAGGATGATCCGACACCGCAAAGCCCACGCCTGCGGGGTGGAACGGCGCCGCACCCATCCCTCCAGCGCAGCCCGTTCCGCATCCGACAGGATCAACTCGGCCTTCGGCCGCCCAGTACGCGCCACCAGGCAACCTGAACAGAATTCCTGACTCAGAAGACTAGATCACACAGTTTCTTATGTTCGGGGCTCTCGAGGTCGTTGAGTTGTTCGAGGTAACTATTTAGTTTAGCGGTCTTGCCTATGCCGCTTGCACCGGTCATGAGGATGAGAACTGGTTGATCGGCGCCGGGATACTCCCTTATTTTCTTGGCATAAAGTTCTTCGATCTTCGAATGCAGTTCCGGGGTCGATGGGCTGACCCCGCTCTCCTCTCTCCCCCCCCGCCCCGACCAAAATCGAATTTGTCAGTACTGTACCTTTCTTGGATGAACGACAAGGCGCGCTGATCCTGGTTGTAATTCTCGTCAGTTTTCCAGTATCTGGCATCTGGGCCACCTCCGCAGGCCTCATGTCAGGCCTTCATCTCCTGTTGGTTTCGCTATGCTCAACGGCAGCGGCCTGCCTCTGGTTCACAGAGTGAGCCTCTTCCAACCTGACGGGTGGTTGGGACGGTGGCCCCGGCGGCGGGCATGAAGAAAGCTCCTGGTAGACGGGTTCACGACCAAGATCACCAGTCCGCCAGGAGCTTTCGCGCGCTTGTCTACCCGTCCGGCATCGATCTGTCCAGCCGCACCCTGCAACGCCTCTCCGGTCTTCTCGCAGGTCACCGCCGTCGGATCGGTTCGCGCTGGCGTCGCCTGACCTGCGGTCGGCAGGTCCTGCTCGTCCTGGCCCACCTGCGCTACGGCGACACCTACGCCCGCCTCGCAGCAGGCTTCTACATCGCGGTCGCGACGGCCTACCGATACACACGCGAGGCCGTCGACCTCCTGGCCGCCCTCGCGCCCACGCTGGAACGGGCCAGGGAGACCGTACGGAAGAAGGCGTACGTGATCCTCGGCGGCACCCTTCTGCCGATCGACCGCATCGCCGCCGACCAGCCGTACTACTCGGGGAAGAAGAAGCAGCACGAGATGAACATCCAGGTCCTTGCGGACCCAGCCGGCCGTCTCATCTGGGCTTCGGACGCACTACCTGGAGCCGTGCACGATCTCACCGCGGCCCCGGCCCACGGCATCCCCGCTGCCCTGACCGCAGACCACATCAAGTGCTGGGCGGACAAGGCGTATCAAGGCGCAGGTCCTGCAGTCCGCGTCCCGTTCCGAGGTAAGAAACTGCGCGACTGGCGCCGGCGTCACAACCGCGATCACACCAAGATCCGCAGCCACAGCGAACGCGCCATGGCCACCCTCAAATGCTGGCGGCTCCTGCGGAAACTCCGCTGCAGCACCACTCGGATCACAGCCGTCGTCCGTGCCATCGTCACCCTCGAACTCGCCAACTGATCAAGATGGAAAAGGCTCACTGAGGCTGGGGGCGGAGGAGGTGGGGGTGGAGGAGGAGGCGGGGACTGGTTCCCCTGGTTCTGTGCGTTTGTCATGGCCGCCAGTGTGCAGCACGAAACTGACAGTGGAGAGGCAGATGCCGGCGGCGACGGCGGCCAGGGCGACCGTCCATAGCTTCGTCTTCCGCTCGTGCAGGTAGTTGTTCTTCTCGAAGAAGCCCACCCGCGTTCCGGCGAGAGCCCCCAGGGTCGCGCCCTTCCACGCGCGCGCGTAGGTGTCCAGAGTCTCCCGCGGCTTGAGGTCCTCGTACGCGGCAAGGTTGAAGACCGCGATGCCGAAGCCGATGGCAACCGCGAAGGCCGCGGTGCCGGTGAACGGTTCAAAGTTCCGGGTGGCCAGGAACTGAGCGGCTGTGGCCGCGAACCCCACCAGGAAAATCGCCTTGGTGTCCACTTCGCACCCGACTCCGCTTGCCGTGCCAGACGCGCCGCGAGCTCGCTGTTGATCGGCTCCAGGGTCTGTTCCTGTTGTTGGAGCTCTTGCGGCGTCATCGCTGGGGGTGGGGTTGGTGTGGCGGCCATCAGCCGCCGGCCGCCTCTCCCAACCGATCCAGGGCACCGCCCACTGCGCCCAGAATCGTGCCTGGCTCGTTCGGGCCCTGTACGAACGCCTGGACCGCCTGGAAGCCGAGCCTGCCCCCTCGGCCGTCTGACTGCCGTGCACCCGGGCAACCACGGGCTCCGGATGCGCGGCGTAGCAAGCATGTGCCGGGCTGTCAGAGGCGTGAGGCATCATCGGCAGTGGGCGGCGCCCAGCCTTCCGCCGATTCCGCCTTCGCAGGCGCGGTGTGGCCGATTCCCCGAATATGGAGCGTCGCCGATGTCGCAGGGGGCGGGTTCGGGCCATCCGCTTGGGGGTGTCTCCGCAATGGCATGGAATCCCACAACGTCGGGGCATCGCGCGGCAGGGCCTCTGAACCAGAGGGCCGTCTGATGCGTTGTGTGATCACGATGTCCGCTAGTTGCCATGGAGGGCTTCATGCCTAGACCGACAGATGAGGAACGAGCCGCTGACGTCCGGGCCTTCTACGGTCTCGACGAACACGTTTTCGACGAAAACTTCCTCGACGCAAACGGCCTCGACGCAAACGGAAGAAAATGGGTCTTGTCCGCGCCCCTCCTGCCGGTACAAAAGGCGCCGGAGGGTGCCAGTGATTTCGAAGTTCGTATGCGGACGTGGCTGCCGGGCCTCACCAAACACGGTGCGGGGCCGCTGACGGCGGCGGCACTGGAGGAGGCAGGGCTGCCACTGAAGCCACTCCCGAACGGCAAATGGAAAATTGACAAAGACAAGGCACACAAAGAATCAGACGTCATCGAAGATTCTTTAGATCAGCAAAATGCCGACTTCGTCAGAGCATTTTACGGCCTCGACGGAATAAACCCGCCCCTAGTGGAGCGGGGGTACCTGCCGGTTAAGACGGCACCGAAGGGTGTCAGTGCATTCAATCAGAGAATGCGGTGGTGGTTGTATGACCTCACCCGCGACAACCGCGATGGTGCGGGGCCGCGGACGGCGGCGGCACTGGAGGAGGCAGGGCTGCCACTGAAGCCAGGCCCGAACGGCAAATGGAAAATTGACAAAGACAAGGCACACAAAGAACGGGACCTCGTTGCGGATGCCGTAGATCAGCAAAATGCCGGCTTCGTCAGAGCATTTTACGGCCTCGACGGAAAAAGCCCAGCTCTCGCGGACTGGGGATGCCTGCCGAGTGGTGTGGCACCGAAGGGTGCCACTGCATTCCACAAGACGATGCTGGAGCGGTTGCATAACCTCACCCGCAGCGATCGCAGTGCGGGGAAGTGGGAGAAGGAGGCGTTGGAGGCGGCAGGTCTGTCAGTGATAGAGAACAAAAAGGGTGGATATTCCATCGACCGAGAGGCAACGCGTGCAGCTTATCGGAATAGGATTCACAGCAGTCAGTCTGATGGGTTTTCTCAGGGGGGGGGGCGATACCTATCGCCGCTTCCGTGGGTTCCTCGTCATATCCTGTGAGTTCGTCCGGCTGGGATCCGGCCGCTCTGCAGAATCCGGCCGGCCGAGTCGGTGATTTCTCCAGGGGGGGCGGCTATCCGGCAAACCCGGCGCCAGCAGGGCAGCATCTCCCCAGCAACCAGGGATATGCGGTGTCCTCGGCACCGGCGGCCTACGCGGGACCACCGTCACAGCAGCACGCCGGAAGGTCGAGCAAGCGCAGCCCGAGCCAGAGGTAGCGACGCTGCCTTCGAGTAAGAAGTACCTGCTCGTCGACGACGTCGACGAGCAGTGCGCTTGCTACCGCGCAGGGAGGCTGCTGACCAGCGGATTCTTGATCTGCGTAAGTATATTAGGTGGCTGAGAGCTCGTAACAAGTTCATGAGCGAGCCTTCGTGAACCACTTCGGGGACTGCTGCAGAGTTGGGTGACAGCGGGTTTATGCAGCCAGGGCTGCGGCTGGGGTCATGATGGTCTCGTACTCGACGGGGGTCAATCGGGCCAGGCGTCTCTGACGCCGGCGTCGGTGATACGTGCGCTCGATCCAGGTGACGATCGCGATCCGCAACTCCTGGCGGGTGGCCCAGGCGCGGCGGTCGAGGACGTTCTTCTGCAGCAGCGCGAAGAAGCTCTCCATCGCCGCGTTGTCGCCGGCCGCACCGACCCGGCCCATGGAGCCGACCAGGTCGTGACGTGCGAGAACGGACACGAACTTCCGTGAGCGGAACTGGGCGAGTTCAACTGGTGGTTGCAACACCGGGCTGTTGTAGCGAGCGTAGCTGTTCCTCGAACACCTCCGCCGGGGTCTTCCAGCCGAGGATTTTGCGGGGCCGGTTGTTGATGGCCAGGGCGACGGCGTCGAGGTCCGCGGACGACCACCGGGAGAGGTCTGTGCCTTTCGGGAAGTACTGACGCAGCAGCCCGTTGGTGTTCTCGTTCGTCGGTCGTTGCCAGGGCGAGTGCGGATCGGCGAAGAACACCTTCGTCCCGGTATCGAGGGCGAACTGGGCATGGCCGGAGAGTTCCTTGCCCCGGTCCCAGGTCAGGGTCTTGCGCAGCTGCTCGGGCAGCTGTGCCATCGATGTGGTGAGCGCCGCGTTCATCGCGATCGCGCCGTAGCCCCCGAGTGAGGTGCCGTTCTTCACCGGCGGATTCTCGCCCCAGCCTTCGAGCCGGGGCAGGTGCACCAGGAGTGTGGAGCGGCTGCTGCGCTCGACGAGCGTGCCGATCGCGGAGCGGCCGGTCCCGATGATCAGATCGCCTTCCCAGTGTCCGGGGACAGCGCGGTCCGCGGCCTCGGCGGGGCGTTGGCTGAGGACGACGTCCTCGGTGACATGCCCTTGCGGCCTGTTCTGCGATCGTGCGCGGGGAGTACGCAACGCCCGGCCGGTCCGCAGACACGCGACCAGCTCCCGTTTGAGCGCACCGCGGCCCTCGATGAACAGCGCCTGGTAGATCGCTTCGTGGCTGATGCGCATGGACTCATCATCGGGGAAATCGACGCGAAGCCGCCGGGAGATCTGTTCCGGGCTCCATGCCATCGCCCATCTTCTGTCCTGCCGGTGCGGCTTGTTCAGCCCCTTCCACGCGGGCGTCTTCGGACCGGTGACAATCGAGCCGTCGGGACGACGGACACTCCCGGCGAGCCGTTCCTGCACGTACTCACGCAACCTGTCGTTGCCCGCGAGCTTGGCCGCCTTCGGGCGCTTCGCGGCCTGCTGCGCCTTCCACTGAGCGACCGTGGCCCGATACTCCTGCTTCCCGCTGCGGGTGGCGGCGTTGCGGCGCAACTCGCGCGAGATCGTCCCCGGATCACGTCCGATCGCGCGGGCGATCTCTCGCACGCCCTTGTCCTGGGCACGCAGAATCGCGATCTCCTCGCGCTCCTCGAAGGACAGGTAGCGGCCGGTGGGCTCGGCCAGAGAGATCGGCGGCATGCCGCCAGCGTGACGGAACCACCGAGAGCCGACCGGCACCGAAACCCCGACCGCCAGCGATGCCTCAGCCGTCGTGATGCCCGTGGCGATCAGCCGCCAGAACTGCCGCTGCACCACCCGCGACGGATCAGGCCGGCCAGGCGAGCGCATCGCCGGCCTCAGCGCCCGATCAGCACGCCACTGCCGCCGAAGCTCCTCGGGCACATCGCCGGTCTTCCGGCTCCAGTCCTCCGTAGCGATCTTGAACACCTCCGAAATCAAGGTATTGCGACGACCGGTTGAATCCGCCCTGCGATCCGCGATCGGAATGAACCGTGCATCCGGCGACCTGGCCGCGACGGGCCACCGCTGATTCAAGGGCTCTCACCGCCAGACTGGACTTCATCCGGGCGTCGATGGAATAGCCCACGATGCGGCCGGAGTACACGTCCTTGACGGCACACAGATACAGCTTGCCCTCGCCGGTCGCGTGCTCGGTGATGTCCGTCAGCCACAACCGGTTCGGCCCGGCCGCGGTGAAGTCCCGCCGCACCAGATCATCATGGACAGGCGGCCCCGCCTTGGCGTTCTTCCCACTGCCCCTGCGCTTGCCGAACACGCTCCACCAGCCGTTGTCCCGGCAGATCCGCCAGGCAGTCCGCTCAGCCATTGGCTCACCGGCGACCCGGGCCTCGTCGAGAAGGAAGCGGTGACCGAACTCGGGATCGTCGCGATGCGCGTCGAACAGGGCGTCGGCCCGGTAAGCCTCGGCGAGCTCGGAAACGGTGACCGGTGAGGCCAGCCACCGGTAGTAGGGCTGGCGGGCCAGCCCGAGCACCCGGCACGTCACCGCCACCGGCACCCGGTGAGGGGCAGCGGCGGCGGCCAGCTCGCGGACGAGCGGGTACATCATTTTGACGGCAGATTCGCCTGCGACAGATAGGCCGCAGCCCTCCGCAGGACCTCGTTCTCCTGCTCCAGCAGTCGGATGCGCTTGCGGGCCTCACGCAGCTCGGCCGACTCACCCGACGCTGTCGCGGGCCCGGCGCCCTCGTCGTTGTCGGCGCGGCGCAGCCACTTCGACAGCGTGACCGGGTGGACGCCGAAGTCGGCGGCGATCTGTTCCAGCGTGACGCCGGGCTCGCGGTTGCGCGCGACCCGCACGACGTCCTCGCGGAACTCCTTCGGATACGGCTTGGGCCGCGGTCACTGCGAGGCGGGACTTCATCCGGGCGTCGATGGAGTAGCCGACGATGCGGCCGGAGTACACGTCCTTGACGGCGCACAGATACAGCTTGCCCTCGCCGGTCGCGTGCTCGGTGATGTCTGTGAGCCACAGCCGGTTCGGCCCGTCGGCGGTGAAGTTGCGCCGCACCCGGTCGTCGTGGACCGGCGGTCCGGCCTTGGCGTTCTTGCCGCGGCCCCGCCGCTTGCCGAAGACGCTCCACCAGCGGTTGTCCCGGCAGATCCGCCAGGCGGTCCGCTCCGCCATCGCCTCACCGGCGGCGCGGGCCTCGTCGAGGAGGAAGCGGTGACCGAACTCGGGATCGTCGCGGTGCGCGTCGAACAGGGCTCCTGCCCGGTATGCCTTGGTCAGCTCGGCGTCGGTGACCGGAGAGGCCAGCCACCGGTAGTAGGGCTGGCGGGCCAGCCCGAGCACCCGGCACGTCACCGCCACCGGCACCCTGTGAGGGGCAGCGGCGGCGGCCAGCTCGCGGACGAGCGGGTACATCATTTTGCCGGCAGGTTCGCCTGCGACAGATACGCCGCAGCCCTCCTGAGCACCTCGTTCTCCTGCTCCAGCAACCGGATCCGCTTGCGGGCCTCGCGCAGCTCGGCGGACTCACCCGACGGCGTTACGGGCGTGGCGCCCTCATCGGTCTCTGCACGGCGCAGCCACTTCGACAGCGTGATCGGGTGGCCCCCGAAGTCGGCGGCGATCTGTTCCAGCGTGACGCCGGGCTCGCGGTTGCGCGCGACCCGCACGACGTCCTCGCGGAACTCCTTCGGATACGGCTTGATCGCCGACCTCTACCCGGGTGAGGCCAAGACCGACGCCCGCGATGCGTATGTCATCGCAGACGCCGCCCGCACAATGCCGCACACGCTGCGGGCCATTGAGGCGGCAGACGAGACCGTGGCCGAGCTCGAGATGCTCACCGGGTTCGACTGACCTGGCCGCGTGCTGCGTGCGTTCGGTGAGCCACTGCCGGTACCGGCGCCGCTGATCGCCGTGCCGTTTGCGGCGAGCCGTTCCCCCAGGTCGGCGGTGCCTCTGGTGAGGGCGACGGGCTCGAGCTGATGGGGGTCGGGGCGAAGTCCTTCGCCGTCGGCCAGGTGGCGGGGAAGGTACACCAGCCCGTCGACTTCTTCGGCGAGTTCGTCTTCGACGAGCTTGTCCACGCGGCGGCGCACCGTGGTGCGGTACAGGCCGGTCGTCGGCGGCCAGGTGCGCGACGTCGGCTCCGTCGAGCGGGTCGAGGGCGGCGAGGATCCGGGCGCCGGACGTGTCGTGGGCGTAGTGGTGACAGGCGTCGGTACCCATCACAGCGCCCAGCGCACGGGTGCTCGCGTCCCGCCCCGTGTGCAGTTCCGGGACACCCTCTGCCCCCCTCTCCCCCGAGGCTGGACGGTGTCCCGGGCGCGCACACGACTCCTGATCTTCAGCCGCTGTCGGAGGCATGCGCAGGAACCAGGTCGAGCTGTGTTCCCCGGTGCCGACCGCGACCAGGACCAGCCACCGGGCCGCACGCAAGCGGGCGTTGCTCGCTTCTACGGTCGAGCGGGCGCGTCCCATCAGCTCGGCCAGCTGCCGTACCGAGACCTCGTGCTCGAGCCCGCCGACCTGTTCGGCCAACTGCAGCCGCGCGGTGAGGTTCTTGAGATCGGTGCCGCCGCCCGGCCCTGGCCACACGACGGCTTCCATGGCAGCCCGCAGGCGGGCGATCGCCACCATGGCATCAGCCCGGACACGATCGTGCCGGAAGTGCCCACGTACGTCCGTGCCTTGTCGAGCATCCCGGCGAGCTTGCCCTCGGCGTACCGCTCCCCCTTGCGTGAGCGCAGTGACCGCGCCCAGGCGCCGCCCGCCGTCGGGCGCAGCACCAGGGCCTCCCACCACGGGGCGAGGGTCCACTCCCGGCCGGGCTGGGAGACCGCGACCGCCAGGGCCATCGTCAGCCGGTAGCCGGAATCGGCGGCCGTCCTGCCCGCGTACCGGCCCTCGGTGTCGCCCTCCAGCAGCAGCTGGCGCGCCCGCCCCGACAGACCCGGCAGCCCTTGCACCCACTCGGTCAAGGACGGCCGCCGCACCGGCCGGTGCGCGACAGTAGACCGTACGGGACGGTTCATGCCTCCAGCCCTGCCCCGCTGCCACGTGCCGGCGAGCCCGGCAACGCCGGGGGCCGTCGTACGGACATCGCGCACTCGGGCAGCGCGGGACGGATTAGGCCACGGATCTGAGCGGCCGCCTGCGCATACCAGTCGGGTTCGGTATCCGCTTCGGACGTGGGCCGGGCGGCCCGCAACGTTCGCAGCCGGTCGTTGAGGAGAGCGTGTGCCGTGTTGAACCGGGCCGTTTGGGCGGCCTCTTCAGCGGCCTCGCGGGCCTCGTCGACGCTGTCGTGGAGGTGGCTGTGCCGCATCTCGGTGGCGAAGACCTTCTCGTACTCGGCCTGGGCTGACGGCTGGTGGGCGAAGTGGTTCGCAGCCCGGCGCTTCAGCGCACCCAGCTGGAGTTCTGCCGCCAGCCGCGCCGCGAGCGCCACCGATTCGGCGAACACGCTACCGCCCGCAGCCAGCAGGTCCGTCACCGCCTGGTCGACCGCGCCACGCATGGTCTGCTCGGTCCTACGAACGGCATCAACCCGGTACGCGTCGCCGCCCATGCCCCAGGTGGCCACCGCCACGTCGACGGCTTCGGCCACGAGTTCCTCGACGCGGCGCTCGTCGCGGCACTGGCCGCACAGACCGGCTGTCTCCGGCTTCCCGCACACCGTGCAAGCCAGCGCCTGCCGGGCGGTCTCCTGGGCCGCACGCTGGGCCCGCTGCTCGGCCCACACCTGCTCACGGGCGTGCCGTTGGCGGAGTGCGTCCTCGCGGCGCACCGCCGCGGCGGTGGCCTCCCGCTGCCAGCACGCGTTCAGCTCCGCCTCGAACACCAGCCGGTCAACCCGGCCTCCGGCGAGAACCGTTGTCGCCTTGGCGAAGGCGCGGGACCGCAGCGTCCGTCCGTCCAGGACCAGCATCTGGCAGGCGGCGCAGTGGGCCCGGGTGTCCATCCGTCGTCCGTCGTCGCACCGGCTGTCAGGGCACAACGCCCGGCGCGGCAGAGCACGGCCGACCAGCCACCCCACCGGGTCGGTGACCGGCACCGTCCCCTGCTCGGTCAACCGGCGCTTGAGCCGCTCCCGCAGGACCCGCTCGGCATCCACCCCCGGACCGCACGCCCCCGAGATCTCGCCGAGCCGCGCCCGCACCACCTTCGTGACGTAACGCCTGGTCGTCAGCCGGTCCAGCCGGCCCCACACCATGGCCACCGGCTCCAGCACACGCTCCAGCCCCTTGGGCACCTGAGCCCACACCGGCGGCGGCCCCCCCGACGCTGACCTCCACGCCTGCAGCGTCGACACCGCGGCCGACGAACCCGACTCCCCCTCCCCCAGCAGCAGATCAGGCTTGTCCCCGCGAAGCGGGCCAGCCCCGCCGTCGACGACCGCCACGGCACCGTGGAGACCATCCCCCAGCGCCGGGGAGTTCCCGCCCTCGCACGCGCGTACCGGCTGACGGCAGTACCCCGACGCGGCTTCGCCGGAAAACCCGAGACTTCCAGCACCCTCACCACGTACATCAGCCACAACAGCGTGGTCGGTGTGAAGGTCTGCAGCAGTGCAACTCGCCTCGGACGTCTCAAAGAGGGCCTGACCTGCGACAAGATCGCTACCAGCGTCGTAGAGATCCCTGGGTGCAGTTCCGGAACCCTCCTCGGCACCCCCAAGGTCTTCCCACGACAGCTGCCGCCACCCATCCCCCTCCACCACAAGCACGTCGGCCTCTTCATGCCCGGCACACCGAACACAGCGCGCAGCATCACCGGCAGACGCCGGACCAGCAGACGCAGAACTCTCGAGATCGGCATTGTCCGGCACCGCGGCCGCGGACCCATGTGCGGCCGCTACGGCCGGCACCACGAGTCGACCCGGCGCGACCGTCACCGCTTCCACTGCCACGAGCCGACCCAGCACCCTCGCGGCCACCGGCACACGGCACCCCAGCATCCGCGCCAGCGTCACCGCCGCCCGGCCATGACGAGCCACCTTCTTCGCCAACGGCCCACCGACCAACGGAACCCGCCCGTCCGGCCGTGCATGCAGGGCGAGCAGAACCAGAGCCAGCCGATCCGACGCCGCGCCCCTCCCCCGCCGCCCCTTCTTCACCAGCAGGCCCGGGGGCGTGGCGCACTGCTCACCCCACCCCGGAGCGAACAACTCTTCCAAGAAGCGCAGCAGCGTCGCCAGCTCGGCCTTCGACAACGCCAACGGTGCGCCGACGTCGTTGCGGGCTTCCCACAGAGCTTCCACCCGATATTCGACACCGGTCGGCAGACCGTCGCCGCCCCGCAGTACACGTGCAGCGACGGCATCAACGTCACGGAGAACGTTAAGTACTTCGTGGTCGACGGTCGACTCCGACACCCCGAGCCAACGACCCAGCTCCCTGGCCGTGATCTCAACCCGGCAGCTGCCATGGCTGGCCTTCGCCATCAGCACGAGGGTGCCGAGACGCACAACGTCCTTGCGGCCGGCGAGCCTGGGATCGGCCAGCAAGGCGCGGACGGCCGTCAACAGCCGGAACCCCATGCCGCGCCCCAGCTGAAGGGCCAGAGTCGGTCGGTCGGCCAGGTATGGAGAGCTTGACGAGGCGCCATGCGAGGGCGCTCGCCCTGGAACTTTCGACTTCCTGGGTAGGCTTCCGCCTGCTTCAGGCATGACTGAGCCGACCCTCGTACGGGTAGCTATGATTTACTCCAGTCGAGGAGGTACAAGGACGTCCGTCATCGCCACCCGGCGCGCTAGGCCGTAGCAGAACAGCCGGGCATGCGACGTGATTCAGCTAGGGATGTCGGTTGTGCCTCACCTCCTCGACAACAGCAGTGGCCCGGGACCGCAGATCCCGGGCCGTCCTGCTACATGAGCCCCCGCAGGGCGTTTCTCAGTGGAGCGTGCCGGAAGCCAATGCTTCGCGGTCGACTCCGGCTGCTGGCCTCTCGGCGGAATGCCCGGCGAGTCACTTTGTTTCCCGGTCAGGACGCTGGCCAAAGTGCTTGAGCTGGGGTCCGTACTCGTTGCGAAGGCTTATGTCGTCCACCGGACGACGAATGAGTCCGCCGTCCGGAAGGCCGTAGAGCTCGGACCAACGAGACTGTGCACCCTTTGTTTGGTGCTCGACGATTCGGATCGCTGAGCCACGGTGCTGCGATGACACTTGCTGCTGCACCTTCTGGTACGTGGCGTCGTTGAGTGCGGTGCTTGATGTCGCAAACACCGTGACCTGTTGGGGAATGGTGCTGAAGCCCAGGAGAGCGATCTCCGTGTCTTGGACAGTGATCGTGGTGTCCAAGATCCTGCGCGGCCAGTGGAAGATAGTTTCGAGGTTCGGTGGAAGTTCAGCGATCCATTCGCCGATTGGGACTGCGACGAAGTTTGACCGCTGGTGCGCGAGGACAAATCCCGTGTGGGCACCGAACTCGTTGGTTACTTCAACGCCCTCAGGGGTGATCCACAGGATTGAGTCCATCTTGGTGGCTGGGTCACGTGCTGCATCTCGCGCCGCGTTGACCGCAAGCGACACCCAGGGCTCCATCGCCCGAGCCTCGCTTCGGGAGCGCTTCTTGCCCGGCCAGACGAGCTGATCCACAAAGGCGAACACGCGTACGACAATGACGTCTTCCCCGTCGAGCGCACTGGCGTTCACGAGACCGAGCTGGGCGGCCTTGGTAACCCAGGAGCGGTTGACGTTGGCCGTGCTCGCGAGAACGGCCGGCTGCACGTAGGCGGACAAGGCGTCTCCAGTGTGTGTCCTTCAGGCTGTGGATCACCGTAGCGCATTGCGGTCCGTTCTCGTGTCACGACGCGACACGCATTTCCCTCGATTCTTCGTCCCTGCCTGGCAGTTCGTCCGAGTTGTCCGGTTATACCGAGCTGCTCGCGTGTCGCGTCGTGTCATAATCGAGGCACTCAAGAAGGCCGAACGATACGAACATAGGAGAGCGCCTAGATCCCTACAGGTATCCCTACAGGCATCCCTACAGGCATCCCTACAGAACTACTGATGTGACTACGAAGGCGCAATCTCAACGGCACGCCGAGTGCCGCTGCTCACGGAAGGGTAGGCAGACGTGCAGAGGCGCCGACCACAGCGATGTGGTCGGCGCCTCCGCGAATCCGATGGGGTTCCTGTGCCCTACTTCCCGAGCGGCCCTTCTGCTTCGAGATCGCGGAGGAAGCTGTCAAGGGCCCCTGAGTAGACGTGAACGGCGATGCGCGCGTGCCCTGCTTCCCGGAGGTCATTGGCTAGGGGCGCTGCGACGGCATAGACCTCAGGGCTGACCCGATGGCTGGCCTGCTTCCCCGTGCCCACGTCCGTCTCGCGCGAGAGGAGGAACTCCTCGGCGAGCGCCAACTGTCCCTCTATGGTCGTGGGCAGATACTGGCTCATTGCAGCGTCGACATACTGCGCAGCCGTCAGCGACTTACCGGAAGACGAACAGTCTTGCGCCACCCGTTTGCTTAGCTGTGTCACCAAGTCCGCCGCGAACCGGAACGGATGCGTCTGCCACGCGTCCCTACGGAGCTTGAGGTCCACCCTGCTGCTACGCCATGAGTTGAGCAGTGCCGTGTGTGCGGGCCCTACTTTGGAGCCCTGGCGGGTGGAGACAGAGCGCTTTCGCCGGGACCCTGATGAAGGTGCTCCCCCCGCTCTTGTCTCAGCCTCAGTCGTCTCGGCTGTGGTCGCCCCCTCCCCCGGGACCTGCTGCTCGTCGTCATGAGCAACGACGTGCTGGTCAGCGGCCTCCCCGTCGTCGGGTAGGTCTTGGTAGGCATGCGGGGTTGTTCCGATCGTTGCTCCAGAACTAGCAGCGTCTGGAAACGAAAGATCGCCGAGATCCGGTCGTGCCGGTTCACTGGGTTGCACATCCGTGGCGGAGACCGACAGAGGCGTGACGGAGCCGGGTTCCGCTCCCTCGCTCAACGCCTGGTCTTCGGCCGGCGTCTGCGTAGTGTCCGGCGCAACCGCCTCAGCCGCGCCCTGCCCGTCAGGGGGCGTGCTCGGGGCAGGAACGGCAACAGCGTCTCGTGAGGCCGAGGCCGGAACTTGGACAGCCTTAACTGGCTGAGCTCCG
The DNA here is from genome assembly GCA_000720845.1 of Kitasatospora aureofaciens. GTDB lineage: Bacteria > Actinomycetota > Actinomycetes > Streptomycetales > Streptomycetaceae > Streptomyces. The sequence goes on from JODU01000046.1 coordinate 15,568, forward strand.
GCGCCCTGACCCAGGACTGATCGGGCCGCCACACTTGCCGCACCCGACAGGGCGGGATTGCTGAGCAAGTCTGGTCGAGGCCTGAGACCCGCGACCTTCTTCGCCGTCCTCTTCTTGGGTTGCTTGCGCTCCGCTCCGGAGGCCTCTTCCTCAGGCATCGACGTTCTCCTCGACAAGGACCGGATCGGCGATGGTCCACTTCTGGCGCGGCAGTTGGATGCGGTCCAGAATCTCCTCAACGACGCCCGTGTACTGCTTGCCACACGAGTGATTCGGGAACCGCGTTACGGCGGGCCGGCCGTGGATGTAGGACTCCGAGATGCGGACGTCGCGTCGCACATCCGTAACGAACGGAAAGAGGCCCCGCCCTGGCTCAGCGTTGATGCCGTCACCAATCATCGCGTTCCGGATGTCCACGTCTTGCGCAGTCCACGCAGACTCGGGGTTGGAGCGATTGAGTAGAGCGCCGAGAAGCTGTGGCTCGCAGGCTCCCTGGGTGTTCGTCGCGATCGCTTGCGTGGCTGCGCTGAGAACCAGGGCACCCTTGATGGACTGGTACTCCGGGATGCAGACGGTTACCACGAAGTCAGCGGCCGCCAGCGCCACTGCGTTGAGGTGGGATACGGCTGGAGGTGTGTCGATGAGGACGAAGTGGAAGCCCCGTGCCTCCTGGAGCAAGAGGTGCCGAAGGGTGACGATCTCCTTGTAGGGCTTCGTCACGAAGGCGTTCTGTGCCGCTGACATGGATGCCTCTTCCGAGGCAAGGACGCAGAGCTGACCGTGACCTTCGAAGTCCCCCAGTACCTCGTCGGTGCGGTCGAACATCGCCTGCTTGAGATGGGGGCGCGGGAACTTCTGGAGAGCCATCTGCAGGATGTAGCCGAGAGACCGCTGGAGCTCCGCTTCGTTCGCAGCCTCATCTTCATGGCCGCCGAGCGTGATGCCGAGCGCGGTTCCAGCTTGCGCCTGGGGCTCAAGATCAACAATTAGGACGTTATAGCCGGCCATGGAGAGGCGTGCGCCCAAGTTCACGGTAGTGGTGGTCTTGCCCACGCCGCCCTTCTGAGTGGCGATGGCAAGCACCACCGGCGCCGGGAGCGATGCCTCGTCGGCGACGTCGATGTCGCTTGGAAGGGCTGTGGTCATCGCGAGGGCCTCCGGAGTTGGGAGAGAGGGTGGCTGCGGGAAACGGCGAGGTGACTGTCGCGTCGTGTCACGCGCTTGAGGTGTATCTGAGTGGGAGTACGTGTCATTTGCTGCATCACGAGTGCGCTCTGCTGGTCATTACGGACATTGGGGGCGTGCTTCGTGCACTGGATTTCTGCAGTCCGTGTCACGACGCGACACGGGCGACCATAACAGGAAGATGCGCCGAGTGTTGGTGTTGTGGCGTAGCGCGGGGCGTGTCGCGAGTCTTGTGGTGCGCCGAGTCCACGCCAGTACCAAGGCTGCGGAGCTTGAGGGGCTGCCGCCAGGACGAGGGGGTGCGCAGGCGGCGACAAACGGCCATACATCTAGATAGCGCGAAGGGACGTGGTGTGCGCACAGGAAGAGTGGCGGGGGGCATACATACCAAGGTGTGAAACGGTCGAGCAGACTGGCTTCATAGTATGAAGCGTCCGGATCGACGCGCAGACGGCGACATCGGCGCAGGTGTGTGAGGTGGTAGTGGGAAACTGCCGGTGTAGGTGCAGTGTGTGCCGATAGAAGTGCGTGCGACGTGAACAGGCGACGGACCTGGCTCCATCGATCGAAACCTACAGAGGTACGAACATCCCTACAGAGATCCCTACAGAGATCCCTACGTACCTACAGACATGCCTACAAGCGTGCTTACGAAGATGAGTGAATTAGCTCAGCGCTAGAAGTCAGTGTGTGAACTATTGAGGCGCAATGAGCATGTGTCGGCAGTAAGCGGCCAGTGTGAAGTGTAGGAGCAGTATCAACATATGTGTTGGTAGGAGCAAGCAAATGGCTAGTGTTAAGTGCGCAGGATGAGTTGCAAGTCCATGCCGACCGGAACGAATCGTTAGCTGAATCAGAGCCGAGGCGAGTCCGTGCCATCTTGGTGCATCAATGACTAGGTGCAGTGTCGACGTACCAGTATCATGGAATACAAAGGGACTTGATGATGCAACTCCGTCTCAAACAAGCTGCTTGAGACCATTCCAGACGACCAACCGTCTCCGGTCAATGTCAAAAGCACGTCGTAATGAGGCTATTCGAGGCTACTGCTTGTGGACATTCCAATGAAGAATTCAAGGAGGTGGCGAGACCGAGGAGGCAGTGGCCGTGTGGCGCGCGCAGTGGACACCGGGGGGAGCCACACTGCAGCAACACTACGTCTGGCGGCGACCGGGCTCTGGCCGGTGGCAGTAGGGTCCCTAAACGACTACAGCCAGAACACCTCGGCGCGCTGAACGGCTCCGCCGCACGCGGCGGGCCCAGGTGCCTACACGGCCCGAGTGGGCCTGGTGAGGTGGGACAGACGGACAACCATTGGTCAGCCGAAGCGGTCGCCTGAGGCTGGATCGCCGGGGGCTCGGCCCACGCTCGATGATGCTGCAGTGAAAGCAGCCGGAGCCGACCGTCCCCGGTGCGGATGTCCAGGGTGTCGGGGCTGGTGCTCTGGACGTGGCCGGCGGGCCGGGGGCGTAGGGACCCTGCGGGCGGCCAGGAGGACGTCCAGGCCGGGTAGTTCCCGGTGACAGGGGTCGGTGGGCTGTGTCCAGCCGTTGTCGGTGCGGATGTGGACGGTGTAGTTAGCGTCGGGTCGATCAGCTGGCGGGCGGTGGCGTAGGCGTGGTTGGGGTTCATGTCGCTACTCCGTCGGCCGAGGGGCGGGGGTGTTCGTGCTCGCCGCCGTTGTTCATCACGACGAGCAGCAGTCCAGGCCCTGCGTTCTGGTCCTCGATGTGGACGTAGGGGACGTCGGTGGCGGGGCCCCGATGGGATCGGCGGCGGATGAGGACGCTGACGCCGTGGACCTGGATCTCGTAGACGTCGCCGGGGGTGTTGTCCTCGGGGGAGGCGTCGACCACGGTGATCGACGCGTCGCGGATGCGGTGGAGTTCGGGGTCGGCCATGGAGGTTTCGGAGGTTGTTGGCGCGGAGTCGGGGGAGTAGGTGGCGGGGTCGAGTGCGACGAGAGCCTCGGCGATGGCCGAGGCCAGGTGGGAGGGGAAGAGGCTGGTGTTCTGCAGCAAAGCGAGCTTGTCGTGCGGGGTGTCGGCGTGGTCAATCGCGTCGAGTTTTGGTCCTCGTCCTCGGTGTCGTCGCACGCCCACTGCTGGGCTTCGGCGAGGAGGGCTTCGAAGAGGGGCCGGCTGCGTCGGTGGGGTTCATGAGGGGCCTTGGGTCGGGGTGCCGTGCCCTACGGGCCCGGTACCGGAGGGCGGCGTGGGGGGGTGTCAGGGCTTGGCGGGGAGGAAGTGGACGAGACGGAGGAGGTTTGCGGCCCGCGCTCGTTGAAGGCGTCGACGCAGTCGGAACAGGTCGCCAGGCGGGGATCGGCCGCGATGGGTTGGTGGGACTCGGCGCCGCACAGGGTCCAGCCCTTGCTCGCCGGAGCCAGCGGGGAGGTGAGGGGGCCGGGCTTCCAGGCGGTGGGGTCTGTTGGGGCCGCGATGCACGCCTCCGTGGTGGGGACGGGCGGGGCGTTGCTGACGGCTTCGGCGAGCTGACGGAGGGGGTTGAGCACCTTGTCGCGGTTGCCGTAGAGGGCGATGCTGTCGCAGACGGCGGCGGCGGCGGCGATCTCGCCGGGCTCGACGAGTGCGTCGTCAGAGTTGAAGCTGGGGTAGAGCAGGACCGGTGTGGTGTCGGCGGAGACCCACTCGAATTCGGTGTTGCCGAGCATGGGAGAGCCCTTCAGGTGTGGGTGCGGGACACGGGCGAGCGGGCGTCCGCCGCGTGGCCGGGCGCAGTTGTGGGTAAGGTCAGGGGGTGACTGGCTCGACGTATTCGACGGTGTCGTCGAGCCAGGCGTCGTCGTCGCGGGCGAACTCCTCGTACGCGCGCTGCACGGCGTGGCGGTGGGTGTCGACGGGGAACGTTCACGCCCAGTTCGCGCCGTTGGCGAACGCGGGCCGGGTGAGGGCATCGACGGCGGCCTGGTCCTCGTCGTCGATCTGGTGGGACGCGGTGATGCTGAGGTGGCGTTGTCCGTGGACCAGCGGCCGATCAGCAGAGGCCCGGCGGTGGCTCACCAGGCCCGGGGACGGTGAGGTTCAGGAGGCCAGGACGACGCGGATGTGTTCGCCGTAGCCCGGCTCCGACCACCTGGTGAGGGAGTCGAGGGCGGCGGCGATGTCCGCGAAGCGGTCCCGGTCACGGAATCCGCCGGTGACCTCTTCGGCCCTGCCGCCGTACATCTCGATGACCTCGGCGCCGCGCCAGCCGGGGCCGCCCCAGTGGTCGAAGACCACGGCATCGGGCATCTTTCGCCGGCCAGTCGCCTTCTCCCCGCCTCGGCGGTGACATGACGATTCCGGCGGCAGCCGTTGTGGCGAGTGCGGTGACGCAGACCGAGCCCGGGCCATCCGAGGGCAGGATCTACTCGTCGAGTTCGTCCGCGTCGGTGCCGAGGCGGCGATCAAGATCGTTGATCCAGTGCTGGGCCCACCGTCTGAGAGCGTGGATGTCATCCGCAGACAGCCCGTACGCCCCGAACTCAATGTCGTCCATCCACTCGGCGGTGCCGAGTCGGTCGCGCAGGTCCTCCAGGCGAAAATCTCCCCGCCCGTGGCGCTCCCCCAGCGTCTCCAGGTCTCGGAACGTGTAGTCGCCAGCGGCATGAACGTCGATGAAGTCGCGGGTCGCCGCGCGATCGGCCAGGGCGCGGACCTTGGTACCGATCACGTCATCGAGTGCCAGCACCGGCCCGTGGGGAGTGGCGATAGGGCCTGACCACAGGTTTTCCTTGAGTACGTCCACCTCGCACTCTTCGCCGGTGTCGCTGCTGGTCACGAGCAGGCGCGCTGAGAGCGGGTCCACACCGATCACTCCGACCCGCCAGCCTCGCTCGGCCAAGCCGCGGGCCAGGTCTCTGACGATGTCGATCATGGGAGCCGGGTTCTCGGTAGCTACGTCAATGTCCTGACTGAGGCGATCGACGAGCCCATGGGCTTGCACGGCATAGCCACCAGTGATCACCAATGGGTATGGCGTACCGATCGCCAGGACATCTGCCAACAGACGGCGATGGAGGTCGCTGAGGTTCACGCGGCGGCAGACGCCTGACGCTCAAGCTCGGGGAAGGCAGTCTCCCACACCTCACGCACGTGCCTGCTGATCATGGTCCGCATGAGGGGCCACTGGTCGCGCAGAAGGTCGCTGTTCAAGAACGCCGTGACGTCGTCGCGCTGGCCTTCGGCGAGCACCGTCCGGTAGAGACTCATGCGTTGCCGGGGCCGGTCGAGGTCGTAGGTACGCAGTCCTGACCAGGCGATATGAAGCGGCAGGTCGACCTGACCGTGCCGCGGGCCCACGAGGTCTTCAAGGGCGCTAGGAAGACGTTCGGCATACCGCGCGCGCAGCACATCAGCAGTGGACTGCGTGGCACCAAGAGAAGACTGCTGAACCATGACCCCAGTATTCCGTGCATGCCGCAGGAATGGCAGCGCGAACGCGCTTCTGCCTATCCGATCCGGTCGGCCGCGCCTCGCTGAGCTACGGCGGCTCATCTGGCTGCTCGAAGCTCATCCCCAATCGCCAGCGACACCTCTGCCCCGGCCGAATCGGCCGAGCGTCGCTTAGGGGCGAGGCCCTGACCTGCGGCGTTCTTAGAAGGGCGCGAAAAGGTCAGCCAGTGGGAGGCCTGCCGGTCTGCCAGGTGGGCAGGAGTCCCTGCGGCTGCGTCCCGTGCATGCCCGGGCACGATAGCGATCTCACAGAGCCACGGAGCGCTGGCCAGCGGCATACCGGATCAGCCGTCGGTCCGACGTCCGCCGCACGACCCCAGTTCGGCAGAAGGAGATGAAAGGTGGTGACCATGAGGAGCACGAGCGAGCAGGGCTTTGCGGTCGGTCGAGGACGATTCGTGAGGAGCTGATCGAGGCCGCCCTGGCAACCGGCGGGCTGAGGCGGGACGAGCGAGCCTGACGGGGCCCGCCTCCCGGCCAAGCCCCTGCACGCGGAGCGGGCGCGGCCGACGTCGGTCTTCAGTCGAAGGCCGACACAACCTGGTCGATGATAGCGCGGATGCCGCTCCAATCCGCGTCAGGGTGCGGCCCGCCGACCCGGTGCGCCTTCGCCTTGGCCAGGAACCGTTACTGGGCAAGACGCTTGTCCCGGTCAGCCAATGCTCCTGTTACCGGCCCAGTTTCGGATTCCACGACTTCCACTGCACGGGCATGAGCCCGGAGTCTGTCTGCAGAACGTCCTGGCCGAGGTAGAGCTCAAGTGCTCCTGCCCGGCCGTTGACATCCGCGAGCACCGGATCGTCGGTGTACGCGCCGAGGGTCGGGTAGTGCTCCAGCTCTGGCAGCGGCGGGTAGAACATGACCCGGCAGCGTCCCAGCAGGCTCCGCGTGAGGGTCTTCTCCATCCCGGCCATGCCTTCGGTGTCGGTGTCGGCGATGGCCACGAAGCGGTTTGCGACGCCGGCGGCCACGAACGCCGCTACGATGCGGGCCAGTTGGGCCACTCCCCCCCCCCATTACCGTCTTCGTAGCCCTACAACAGGGCTATGGGCCTTCGGAGTTGGCATGACTACCTCCCCTTGTCGAGTGCATGGCCTGGGGGGTGGTGTCACCGGCTCCGAAGGCACTGACAGACCGCTGATTAGGGGCATGACCACCGGTTCCTTCGCAGGCCGGGAGGCTCTTCGTAATGTGGATGTGGCGATCAGTGCCGTGGCAGGGCCGGACGAATACGACCGGAGGACACCGCACGTGATCGACACCGGCGACATCGACGTCTACCTCGGCCTGGACGTCGGCAAGGGCGAACACCACGCCACCGCACTCACCCCGTCCGGGAAGAAGACCTTCGACCGCAGACTGCCCAACAGCGAGCCCAAACTCCGCGAGGTCTTCACCAAGCTGCAGGCCAAGCACGGCACCGTGCTCGTCATCGTCGACCAGGTCGCCTCCATCGGCGCCCTGCCCCTGACTGTCGCCCGCGAGGTCGGCTGCCAGGTCGCTTACCTGCCCGGGCTGACCATGCGGCGGATCGCCGACCTCTACCCCGGCGAGGCCAAGACGGACGCGAAGGACGCGTCCATCATCGCCGACGCCCGGGCCATGCCCCACACGCTGCGGTCGGTCGACCTCGATGACGAGACGATCGCCGAGCTGCAGATGATCGTGGGGTTCGACGACGACCTGGCCTCCGAGGCAACCCGCCTGTCCAACCGGCTCCGCGGCCTGTTCACGCAGATCCATCCCCACCTGGAAGGGGTCCTGGGCCCACGCATGCAGCACCCGGCCGTGCTCAGGCTGCTGGACCAGTTCGGCTCACCGGCCCAGATCCGCAAGGCCGGACGCCGACGGCTCATCGCCCTGATCCGGCCGAAGGCCCCCAGGATGGCCGAACGGCTGATCGACGACGTGTTCACCGCACTCAACGAGCAGACCGTCGTCGTCCCGGGCACGGACGCGGCCGCGTTGATAATCCCCAGCCTCGCCTCCTCGCTCCAGGCAGTGCTCGACCAGCGCAAACTCCTAGCCCACCGGCTCGAGGAACTGCTGGAGGCCCACCCTAATGGGCAGTGATGCGGGGCACCGCCAGGCCCACCCCGGCCCGTAGAGGCCCTGAAAGAGACTGCGGGCCCCGCATCGCTCGTAGTGCTGGTCGGTTCCGGAGAAGCCGTACACACCCCCTGGGACCGGATCCCTTGGTCAAGAGCCGGTCTCCGGGACCGTCCAGCGTTACGAGCACGACAACCGCATCCAGCCCGATGATCGGATCGTTGGGGTTTGTGGTCCGAGCCGCCCACAGGGATCACCTCTCACCACGCCTGGAGCCGCCGAGCTCTGGAGCAGACCGAGGGCCCTGCGAGCCGCTGGGGGTCACGAACGGCTGATCGGATGCAGGGCCATCGAGCCCTTCCATTAGGGAGATGCGTGTCCCCGCACGGCTGCGACCAGCAGCACGCCCCCGACCGAGAGGACGAACACGACACGATGACCGTCACCTGCGGAATCGACTGGGCCAGCGACCACCACGACGTCGCCCTGGTCGACCACGAGGGAACCCCGCTGGCAAGGGTCCGGATCACCGACGACCTCGACGGCCTGCACCAGCTCCTCGAACTCCTCACCACTCACGGCGACACCGCCAACACTCCGGTCCCCGTCGCGATCGAGACCTCCCGCGGCCTCCTCGTCGCCTGCCTCCGCGCGACCGGCCGGCCCATCTACGCGATCAACCCGATGGCCGCCGCCCGCTACCGCGACCGCCACGCGGTCACCCGCAAGAAGTCCGACCACCTCGACGCCATGGTGCTCGCGAACATCCTGCGCACGGACAGGACCGCCCACCGGCCGCTGCCCGACGACAGCGAGCTCGCCCAAGCGATCGCCGTCCTGGCCCGCGCCCAGCAGGACGCCGTCTGGGACCGCACCCAGGCGGGCAACAAACTCCGTTCCCACCTGCGTGAATACTTCCCCGGCTTCCTCGCGGCCTTCCAGCACAACCGCGAGGGGATCAGCAGCAACATCGCCCGCACCGCGCTGGCCGCAGCCCCCACTCCCGATCAGGCAGCGAAGCTAACCCGCGTCCAGCTGCGCGCGCTGCTGAAGAAGGCCGGCCGCCAGCGTGGCATCGAGGCAGAAGTCGAACGACTGAGAGAAGCCCTGCGCATCCCGCAGATGCGCCAGCCCCACCAAGTCGAGCAAGCCATGGGACGCCAGGCCATCGCCCTGCTCAGACAGCTTGATGCCCCCTGCATCAGCGTCGACGACCTTGCCGAAGCGACGGTGGAGTCTTTTGATGCGCACCCGGACGCCGAGATCAGCACCAGCTTTCCAGGGCTCGGGACACTCACCGGCGCCCGGGTGCTCGCCGAGATCGGCGACGACGATCCCGATTCACCGACGCGAAAGGCCTCAAAGCCTTCGCCGGAGCCGCGCCGGTCACCCGGGCGTCTGGCAGAAGCCTCGCGGTCATGGCCCGCAGGGTCAAGAACCAGCGTCTGGCCTCGATCGGCTATGTCTGGGCGTTCGCCAGCCTGACCGCCTCCCCAGGTGCCCGAGCCCACTACGACAGGCGACGAGCCGATGGAGACCGCCACACAGCCGCCCAGCGCAATCTCTTCAACCGCATGCTCGGCTGCCTCCACCACTGCCTCACCAAGCGCACGCCCTACGACGAACTCACCGCGTTTCCCACCACGCCGACCCCACAACTCACCATCGCCGCTTGACAGATCAACTGCATCGGATGTCTCTTTCCAAAGTCCTGATGTCCATGCCTGGCATCGGCATCAGGACCGGCGCCCGCATCCTCATCGACGTCGGCGACGGCACGGCTTTCCCGTCCGCCGCCCACCTCGCCGCATACGCCGGCCTCGCCCCGGCAACCCGAAGCTCCGGGTCCTCCATCCGCGGTGAACAGCCCTCCCGCAGAGGAAACAAGCAGCTCAAACGCGCCTTCTTCCTCTCCGCGTTCGCCGCGCTGGCCGACCCGGCCTCCCGCACCTACTACGACAAGAAGATCACCCAGGGAAAGCACCACACCCAGGCCATCCTCTGCCTCGCCCGACGTCGAACCGACGTGCTCTTCGCAATGCTCCGCGACGGCACCTTCTACCAACCACCAACTCCAATCACCCCTTGACCAAAGTCATAGGGGCACCCCCCCCACGCCGCCGGAGTCCGTAGTCGAAGAAGGTGACGAATCTCTTAAGGCGGGGATGGGTGACCTCCATGCCCATGGACAACAGTCGGGCGTCGGTCGGCCCTTCAGTAAGCACGAGGAGCGGGGAGTGCTGGGTAAGGTCGGCGAGTTGCTCGGCGCGCGCCTGCTCCGCGATCGGCTGGGCGACGTCGAGTTCGACGCAGCATCCGGTGAGCTGGGTCAAGTCCAGGCCTGCCGTGCTCTGAGGGGCGGGGGAGCAGTCCAGGAGCAGCCGTACGAAGTGGCGGCTGTCCATCCGCATGGCGAGCTCGTTCAGCGAATCGTCCAGCAGTTCGTCGCGCCCGCCGCTCTTGTTCTCTTCCGGCGGGAAGGCGTGCGCGTCCGAGGCGAGGAGCCGGCGGATGTGGTCCTCCACGGTCGCCGTCCCCCAAGTCGTCACCGGCCACGAGTCCCGGCTGGGGGAGTGGTGGGTCCTGGAACTGGACCTCGATGCCGACACTGACCTGCGCCGCGTTGAGTTGGTCCAGGCCCTCACCGACCCGGAGCACGGTCTTCCGCTGGAACTGCGGGGACACCGTGACCTGGCCCCCGGCAAAAGCCTCGGCCTGATCCTCCTGAAGTCCCCGGACAACACCGCCACCCTCCAACTGCGCTACGACCGCTTCGATTACCCGGTCAAGCCCGAGCGGGCCGAGATGTTCGTAGCGATCCGGCGACGGATCAGCGCCGTGACGGGTGAGGCCCCGCTCCCCGCGATGCCCGGCTGCTCGGCCACCGGTTGAGACGCCAAGCACCACCAGGACCGCCGTCAAGCCCCCGTCACCCGAACGGATTGCCGTCACTCGGCGATCTCCCGCTCCCCGTGTTCGTGCCGTACCGTTTTTGGACTGCGCCTGCCCGGGGAGGGTAGGGGGCCGAACCAGGGAGAGGACGGCATCGGGGTGGTCGGGGATGATCAGGGCTGGAGTGAGCATGCGGCCTGCCGAAACGCCGATCCCGACGAACTGTTCGTCGAAGGCGCGGCACAGAACAAGGCCAAGACCATCTGCACCGGCTGCCCGGTGCGCACCGAGTGCCTTGCCCACGCCCTCGACCTACGCATTGAGCACGGCACCTGGGGTGGGATGACCGAGCGCGAACGGCGGGCTCTTCTGCGGCGACGCCCTCTGGTCACGTCCTGGCGCCGTCTGCTCGAAGCTGCCCGATCGGAGCACGAACAGTCCCCCCGCGCCGAGGACGGACAGTGGGGCGCCACCGGATGACGCTGGCCGCGGCCGAACGGACCGCCCCAGCGCCGACGGTCACATGAGTGCCATCCACGCGGCCGTTCCTGACAACTTCACCCCCTCACCTGCAGCCGACTCACTAACGTCACCCTTTATGGCGAGAGACCTCGTTAGCGACCCGACCCGCAGCTGCATGCGGGAGATCAGCTCACGGATCGAACTCTCCGCACTCCAAGCCTGCTGGGACGGCAACGGCTTCACCCCCGGACCACCGAGGACCCCTCCGGCGCCCAGAGGAAGCGGCTCTTCTCCTCCTACGCCGACCACATCACCTGGAGCGGCCCCGAACAGGTCACTCGCGCCATAGCGAGGGGCGACGCGGAGCTCTACACCAAAGCTCTGCGCGTTCTACGCCACGCCCGCCACCAATTGTTCGCGCTGGGCGCACCGGCCAGTGCACTGGGGAGAACCTGAACGGCGCGAGGGGCTGCGGAGTTGGAGTCGGTGTTCGCCCGGGTGGCGGGCCGGTTCGCTCGGGCGGATCTGCGGTGGCGGATGCGGGACTACGTCCGCGGTCTGCTGGGCCAAGCGGCACGGAAGAACGGCTGGCAGCTCGCGGAATGGGCAGGCCACCGCACGCCGGACGGCTTCCAGCGGCTGCTGAACAGCAGCGTCTGGGACGCGGACGCCCTGCGCGACGACGTCCGTGCCTACGTCGCCGAGCGGCTCGGACCGGACGGAGTGCTGATCATCGACGACACCGGGTTCATCAAGAAGGGCACCACCTCGGCCGGGGTGGGCCGGCAGTACACCGGCACCTCGGGGAAGATCGACAACTGCCAGATCGGGGGGTTCGCCGCCTATGCCACCCACTCGGGCCGGGCCCTGGTGGACCGGGAGCTTTACCTGCCGAAGGCCTGGACGTCCGATCGTGACCGCTGCCGGGCGGCGAAGATCCCCGACGAACGCGGCTTCGCGACCAAGGGCGAACTGGCCCGGGACATCGTCCGCCGGTGCCTGGCCGCTGGCCTGCCCACCACGTGGGTCACCGCGGACGAGGCCTACGGACAGGACTGGCACTTCCGCCGCCTGCTCGAACAACTCGACGTCGGCTATGTGGTGGCGGTGCCCAAGTCGCAGCAGATCAAGTCGCTGGCCGGGATCTGGCGCATCGACCAGCTCATCGAGGACGCCCCTGCCGATGCCTGGCAACGGCTCTCCTGCGGCGACGGCGCCAAGGGCCCGCGCGTCTACGACTGGGCCGCAGCCAAGCTGCCCGCCAACCTCATCTTCGACCCCGACCCGCCCACCCATCACCGCTGGATCATGGCTCGCCGCAGCATCTCCGACCCCGGCGAACTCGCCTGCTACCTCGCCTACGCACCCGTGGGTGTCGAGATCGCCGAGTTGGCCCAGGTGGCCGGCTCCCGCTGGGCGATCGAGGAGTGCTTCCAGGCCGCGAAGAACGAGTGCGGCCTCGACCAGTACGAGGTGCGCCGCTATACCGGCTGGTACCGACACATCACCCTGGCCATGCTCGCCCACCCGGCCCTGACCGCACTCGCCGCCCAAGCCGCCGAGTCCGCAAAGGGGGCTGCAGAAACGGATCAGCCCTCGTCCCGCTCACCGTGGCAGAGATCCGGAGACTCCTGGACGCTCTCCTGCCCCACCCACGAGCCGACCGCGACCCCGTCACCCACACACTGAACTGGTCGGCCTGGAGAAGACACCACCAAGCCGTCGCCCGCCGCTGCCACTACCGAAAACGCAGCTCAGGACACGATCCGCTGCTGGAGTACTAACTGATCATTTCAGAATGAGTTTGGCTCACAGGCTTGGCAGTCGGGCTGGTCGGCGGCAGAGTTCTGCAGGTGTCGGATGATCTTGTGCCTGATGATCTGTGGGATCGTGTCGCTCCGTTGCTCCCTCCTCGCCCGCCGCGGCGTCGGCGGTACCCAGGCCGGCTGCCGGCGGATGACCGTGCTGCGCTGCGCGGGATTGTCTATGTCCTGCGTACGGGCGTGACCTGGGCGGACGTGCCGCGCGAGACGATCGGCTGTAGCGGGGTGACGTGCTGGCGGCGCCTGCGGGACTGGACCGAGGCAGGCGTCTGGCCCCGTCTGCACGAGATCCTCCTGGCGGAGCTCCGCAGAGCCGGCCTGCTGGACATGGACGACGCCGCGATCGACGGCTCGCACGTCCGGGCTCTGAAAGGGGGGCTCACACCGGACCTTCGCCGGTCGACCGCGGCCGCCTTGGCAGCAAGCACCATGTGATCACCGACCGGCACGGAACTCCCCTCGCAGTGTCGGTGACAGGCGGAAACCGTCACGACGTCACCCAGCTCATGCCGCTGCTGGACGCGATCCCCCGTATCCGCGGCCTGGTGGGCCGGCCCCGGCACCGACCACAGCGGCTGTTCGCCGACCGCGGCTACGACTACGACAAGTACCGACGCCTGCTCCAAGCCCGCGGTATCACGCCGAAGATCGCCCGCAAGGGCACCGCCCACGGTTCCGGCCTGGGCAAGACCAGGTGGGTCGTCGAGCGAACCTTCGCCTGGCTCCACCAGTTCAAACGCCTGCGGACCCGCTACGAGATACGAGCCGATCTCCACCTCGGACTGCTCCAACTCGCCTGCAACATCATCTGCTTGAGACGACTCCGAACCTCATTCTGAAATGATCAGTAAGCCCAGTTCCTGCGTCACCTGCGAGAACACGGGCTGAGTGGCGTCCGCCTGGTCATCTCCGACAGCCACAGCAGCCTGGTCAAAGCGATCCGCAAGGTCATGCTCTGCGCCGCCCGGCAACGCTGCCGGGTCCACTCGTCCGCAACATCTTCGCCGTCATCCCGAAAGGCTCGGCGGAGATGGTCGCCGCAACAATACGCACGATCTTCGCCCAACCCACCGCGCACGCCGTCCGCACCCAGCTCGACACCGTCGCAGGCATGCTCGGCCGACAGTTCCCCAAGGGCAGAGAGATGCTGCTAAAGGCAGATCGCCTTCCCCCGCCGCTACCTCTCCAACGAAAGCATGGACGCCCTCCACCCCGACGACACCATCGTCCTGCCCGCCACGTCAGACGACTGATCGCTTACACCACGACAAGGCACATGACCTCTCTGCGCGGGGTCCGGTGGTGAACCGTTTGCCGGTGTGGGCCGTTGGAGTACGCAGCGAACGGATGGCCCGGGTGTCTGGCGGAGGATCGTATGGAGCGCAGTGCCGACAGGCTTGCGGAGCAACGCGCGCAGGGGATCGCAGCTCTGTACGCACTGCAGGAGGGCGGGCGTCCTCCCTTGGTCCCCCACGGCACCCTGCCTAAGCAGCGCAGGGAGGGTGCGTCCGAGGCGGAGGGCAAGGCCAGGCAACGGATGCATCATCTCCTCCGCCCGAAGACTGCGGCGAGTGCTGCGGAGGTGCGGGAGCTGCGAGCAGCCAAGATTCCGCTCAAGGACCGGCCCGGCGGCGGGTTCTACATCGACCCCGACATTCCCCGGGAAAGCGGACGGGGCGGCCTTCAGGCCCTTGTAGACAGGGCTATGGGCATCGGCCGCCTGTACGGCCTGGTGCCCGGTTCCACCGCCGTGGTCGATGCCGGCACCCTGCC
>JODU01000047.1 GCA_000720845.1 Kitasatospora aureofaciens
TACTGCAGGGGGGACCCTGTGGGAGAGTAGGACGCCGCCGAACAATTATTACGGGAAAGCCCCGCACCGGGAACGGTGCGGGGCTTTCTGCGTTTAGGGGTCATTGGGTTTTGCTTTGGGCGGGGCCTTTTGGCCCCGCCTTCTTTACAGGCGGCCTGCCGCTTTGAGCTCCAGGTAGGCGTCTGCGAGTGCCGGGGGAAGCTCGTCGGGGGTGGCGTCGACGACCGTCACGCCGTGCCGGCGTAGTTGGTCGGCGATGTGGCGGCGTTCCGACTGAGCCTGTGCGGCCGCCGCGGCCTCGTAGACGGCGTCCGGGTCGCCGCGGGCTTCGGCCATCCGCGCGACGTGCGGGTCGGCGACCGAGGCCACGAGGACCGAGTGGCGCTGGGTCAGTTGAGGCAGGACAGGGAGTAGCCCCTCCTCGATCGGGGCCGCGTCGAGGGTCGTGAACAGCACGATCAGGGACCGGCGGGGGGCCGAGCGGAGCGCGGTGGCGGTGAGACCGCGCGCGTCGGTCTCCACCAGCTCCGGCTCCAGGGTCGCCATGGAGTTGACCAGGGAGGGAAGGACGTCACCCGCCGTACGGCCCCGGACCCGGGCGCGTGCCCGGCGGTCGTAGGCGAGGAGGTCGACGCGGTCGCCCGCGCGGGAGGCCAGGGCGGCCAGGAGCAGAGCGGCGTCCATGGCGGCGTCGAGGCGAGGGGCGTCGCCCACACGACCGGCCGAGGTACGGCCGGTGTCGAGGACGAGCAGGATGTGCCGGTCGCGTTCCGGGCGCCAGGTGCGTACGGCGACGGTGGAGTGGCGGGCGGTCGCGCGCCAGTCGATGGAGCGGGTGTCGTCGCCGGGGACGTACTCGCGCAGGCTGTCGAACTCCGTTCCCTCCCCGCGGGTGAGGACGCTGGTGCGGCCGTCGAGTTCGCGGAGTCGGGACAGCTTGGAGGGGAGGTGCTTGCGGCTGGTGAACGGCGGGAGGACGCGTACCGTCCAGGGGACCCGGTGGGTGCCTTGGCGGGTGAGGAGCCCCAGGGGGCCGTAGGACCGGATGGTGACGCGGTCCGCGTGGCGGTCGCCGCGACGGGTGGGGCGCAGGCGGGTGGTCACGCGGCGGCGTTCGCCGGCGGGCACCGTCAGGCTGTGGCGGGAGGCCGTCGGCTCGGTGCCGGGCCGCCAGCTGCTGGGCGGCCACGCGTCGCGCAGGCGGGCCCTGAGCGGGCGGCCCGACGGATTGGTGACCGTCAGGGTCACGTCGGCGGTCTCGCCCAGACGGGCGTGCGTGTCGCCGGAGCGGGTGAGGCCGAGGCGGCGTACGGGGGCGGCCAGGGCGAAGTCGCAGGCGCAGGCCGCGGCCAGCGGCGCGTTGACCGCGAGGATGCCCGTCCAGCTGGGGTCCCAGATGCCGACGGGGACGGAGGCCAGGGCCGCGATGAGCGCGGCGCGTCCGGTGAGTGCCATCAGCGGGGAACGGGGACGTGGGCGAGGATCGCGTTGATGACCGAGTCCGTGGTGACGCCCTCCATCTCGGCCTCGGGGCGGAGCTGTACGCGGTGCCGGAGGGTGGGGAGGGCCAGGGCCTTCACATCGTCCGGGGTGACGTAGTCGCGGCCCGTCAGCCAGGCCCACGCGCGGGAGGTCGACAGCAGGGCCGTGGCTCCGCGCGGGGAGACGCCGAGGGTGAGGGACGGCGACTCGCGGGTGGCGCGGCAGATGTCGACGACGTAGGCGGTGATCTCCGGGGAGACGGTCGTCTTGGCGGCCTCCGCGCGGGCGGCCTCCAGGTCGGCGGCGCTCGCGACGGGGCGTACGCCGGCGGCGTGCAGGTCGCGCGGGTTGAAGCCGGCCGCGTGGCGGGTGAGGACGTCGATCTCGTCCTGGCGGGTGGGGAGCGGCACGGTGAGTTTGAGGAGGAAGCGGTCCAGCTGGGCTTCGGGGAGGGGGTAGGTGCCCTCGTACTCGACCGGGTTCTGGGTGGCCGCGACGAGGAAGGGCTCGGGGAGCGGGCGGGGCGTGCCGTCCACCGTGACCTGGCGTTCCTCCATGGCTTCGAGGAGGGAGGACTGGGTCTTCGGGGGCGTGCGGTTGATCTCGTCGGCGAGCAGCAGGTTGGTGAAGACCGGGCCGGGCTGGAAGGAGAACTCGGTGGTGCGGGCGTCGTAGACCAGCGAGCCGGTGACATCGCTCGGCATGAGGTCGGGGGTGAACTGGACGCGCTTGGTGTCGAGTTCGGTGGCTGCGGCGAGGGTGCGGACGAGCAGGGTCTTGGCGACTCCGGGGACGCCTTCCAGCAGGACGTGGCCGCGGCACAGGAGTGCCACCACGAGACCGGTCACGGCGGCGTCCTGGCCGACCACGGCCTTGGCGATCTCGGCGCGCAGGGCTTCGAGGGCGGCGCGGGCGTTGCCCGGGGCCGCGGTCCGCCCGGCGTTGTCAGTGGTCGGGTCCATCATGGACGGCGTACCTCTCTTTCGAGGGCGTCGAGTTGGTCGGCGAGTGCGATGAGGGCCGCGTCGTCGCCGGGCGGCGGGCCGAAGAGGAGGGTGTGCAGGGTCTGTCCGTCGCCATGTGCGCCGTGGAGATGGGCGGACAGGGCGGGGAGCAGGGACTCGGGTGTGTGCGCCTGGGTGACGGGGACGCCTACGAGAGGGGCGAGGCGGGTGCGGGTGGCGGAGCGAAGAGCGGTGGCGGCGCGGTCGCGGGCGTTCGCCTTGCGGTAGAGGCGGGCGCGGCCTTCGACGGTTTCGGAGGCGCGGATCGCGACGGGGAGTTTTTCGGGCACCAGGGGGCCGAGTCGGCGTGCCCGCCACAGGGCGGCGAGGGCGGCGGCGATGAAGAGCTGCAGGGTGCCCCAGAGCCAGCCGGACGGGAGCAGGTCGAAGAAGCCGCGTTCGTCGTCCGGGTCCGGGAGGTCGGAGAGGGAGGGGAGGTACCAGACCAGGTGGTCGCGGGAGCCGAGGAGTTGGAGGGCGAGCGAGGCGTTGCCGTGCTCGTCGAGGTGGTTGTTGAAGAGGATGTCCCGGGCGCCGAGGACGACGGTGTCGCCCGTGGTGCCCGCCGCGGACGCCTTCGTGGGCGGGTCGGGGATGCGCAGGAGGGTGGCCAGGCGTCGGCTGGGGTAGCAGGTGTCGGCTTCGAGGTGGGTGCTGTAGCGGATGCCGCCCGTGTCGGCGTTGCCCGCGCGCCGTGCGGCGGGCAGGTCGCAGGCGGGGGCCAGCGTCGAGTCGAAGCTGAGTGCGGGGTCGGCGGTGACGCCGGGGGCGAGGCGTTCGACGGCACCGCCGCCGGGGGCGACGAGTACGGTGCGTCCACCGGAGCCGGTCGTCGCCGAGCGCAGCTGCGTCTGCTGGCGTTCCGTCAGGAGGTCGGGCACGGCGACCAGCAGGGTCGTGTCGGGACCGGTCGCGGCCCGCGCTTCGTCCAGGGTGGTGATCACGCGCGTGGAGACCCCACGGTCGGCGAGGAGTTCGGCGACGGCGCGGCTGCCGTAGGGGTCGGCGGAGCGCGGGTCGAGTTCCCCGTGCCGGGCGTCGGAGCGGACGACCGCGATCGCGACGGCCCCGGCGAGCAGGAGGACGAGGGCGAGCGCGATGCCCCGCGCGCGGGTCCACACCTGGCGGGCGGTGGGCGAGGCCGCGGTGGTGGGGAGCGTGGCCTCGGTGGTCATTCGGCGGCTCCCCGGCGGGTGTCCCGGTCCGCGTCCCCCGTGGGTCCGCCGGCCGCGCTGCTCGTGAGGTGCGGCTTGCTGCGTTCCAGGTCGTGGTCGAGTTCGGTGAGGCGCCGGTACGACTGTTCGCTGCCGGGCCGGCCGCCGTACGCGACGTCGTCGAAGTCCCGTGCGGCCGCGCGCAGCCGGTCTCTGTGGGCGGGCAGGGCGCGGCCTGCCTCGGTGGCCGCCTCGTCGGCGGTGCGGCCGGGGCGGATGTCGAGCAGGGCGCGTTCCTCAAGGGCGCGGACGACGGCCCGCATGCGGTCCTGGACGGCCTGGTTCCAGTGCCCTTGGGCGGCGTGCGCCTCGGCGGCGGCGCGGTGGTCGGCGGCGCTGCGGGGACGGTCGTCGAAGAGGGCGGGGGCGGAGACGGGCCCGCGGCGTGGGGTGCCCAGGCGCCACCAGAGGGCGCCCAGCACCGCCACGACGGCCACGATGACGACGACCAGGCCGAGCGTCCCCCCGGGGGTCGCGGTGGACGCCTTGCCGAACAGTTCCTCGACCCAGTCCCAGAAGGCGTTCAGGGCCCGCTGGAACCAGCCGGGGTCGTTCTCGTGGTACATGCGTTTGGACAGTTCGCGCCGTGCGGCCTCCCGTGCGGGGTCGCGCGGGATCGTCACCGGCGGTTCGTCGCCGGAGCGCGACACCGTTCCTACGGCTGCGCGTGACAGCACCTCTGTGAGAACTCCCCCCGCCGGAATCACTCCGTCAGCTCCCCGGAACCGCGCCGGAGGCTCCGGAGCCCTGGGAGCCGGCGGCACGGGCCAGTTCGAGGTCGAGGGCCTCGCGGCGGATGCGCTGGTCGATGTAGAGCAGTACGGTCACGCCCGCCGTGATCGGGAAGGTGATCATGGAGCCGATCACCGAGCCGATGCCGCTGACGACGAGGAAGGTCCAGCCGAGGTCGCCGGTGCCCTCCAGGAAGCCGCCGACGCCGTCGCCGCCGAGGGTCGCGGCGAGGAAGGCGAAGGGGATCACGATGATGGACGCGACGACGTTGGCGATGACCGTGGCGAGCAACTGGATGCCGAAGACGCGCCACCAGGAGCCGCGCACCAGCTTCACCGAGCGGCCCATGGCCTTCTTGATGCCCTGCTTCTCGAGCATCAGCGCGGGGGAGGCCAGCGAGAAGCGGACCATGAGCCAGACCGCGACGACGCCGCCCGCCAGGAAGCCCAGAGCGGTCAGGGCCACTCCGGCCTCGCCGCCCGCGGTTGCCGTGACGAGGAGACCGGGTGTCATGCCGGCCGTGAGGAGCCCGGCGACGATGAGCAGCAGCAGGACGATCAGGCCGAACAGCTTCAGCACCTGGGGGCGGGCGTCCCGCCACGCCTCGCCGGTGGTCACCGGCCTGCCGAGTACGGCGCGGCTGGTGACGGTGGTAAGCAGGGCGGTGGCCAGTACGGTGCCGATCAGGGAGATCAGGAAGATGACGCCCGAGTTGATCGTGGTGTCGGCCAGCGCGTCACCGAGCTCGCTCAGGGTGGCGTCGGGGTCGTTGAGGGCCTCGCTGCTGGTGTCGTCCAGGACGAGGCCCTGGAGCAGCACGACGATGACCTCGGTGAAGATGGCGACGGTCAGGGAGATGCCGAGGACGGTGCGCCAATAGGTGCGCATGGTGGAGACGGCGCCGTCGAGGATCTCGCCGACACCGAGCGGGCGGAGCGGGATCACGCCGGGCTTGGCCGCGGGCGGGGGGCCGCCCCAGCCGCCTCCCCAGCCGCCGGGTCCACCGGGGGCGCCGTAGCCTCCGCGCTGACCGCCGTAACCTCCGGGGCCTCCGTAGCCGCCGTAGCCGCCTCCGGGAGGTCCGGGGGGCGGGGTGCCCCAGCCCGGGCCCGGCGGCGGGGGAGGCGGAGCCTGGCCCCGGTCCGCGGGGCCGGTGGGCGCGGACCACTGGCCGGGGGGCGGCTGCTCCTTGGACCACTTCGTGCCGGGGCTCGTCGGTTCCGCGCCCGGCCGGTCCGCGGGCGGCGCGGGCTGATCGGGGCCGGCGGGGCGGTCGGCGGGCTCGGCGGGGCCGGACGCGCCGGGCTCGTGCCCGTCGGACGGGGCGGATCCGGGCGATGCCCAGCCCGGAGTGTCGTTCATCGTCGCTCCTTCACGGTGCCCGTCCGCGGTCGCGGCGGCAGGTTGGCAGCCATCGTGCCATGGGGGCGTCGGGTGCGGACCGGGCGCGGTAGGGGCTGCGCACCTTCAATTGTCCGTCGTACAGGGGGCAGACTGACCGCATGGCTGATCAGGACGCGCGAAACGGCGAGGACAAGCGGCCGACCGGGATACCGGTCCTTCGCTGGGAGGAACCCCCCGAGGGGCCGGTGCTGGTGCTGCTGGACCAGACCAGGTTGCCGGCCGAGGAGGTCGAGCTGGTCTGCACGGACCCGGCCGCGCTGGTGGAGGCGATCCGTTCGCTCGCCGTGCGCGGGGCACCGCTGCTGGGCATCGCGGGCGCCTACGGGGTCGCGCTCGCCGCCGTGCGCGGCTTCGAGGTCGAGGAGGCCGCGGCGGCGCTGGCGGGAGCCCGCCCGACCGCGGTGAACCTCGCCGTGGGTGTACGGCGGGCGCAGGGCGCGCACCAGGAGGCGCTGGCCAGGACCGGGGACACCCGGCAGGCCGCCGCGGCGGCGCTGGACGCGGCGCGGGCGCTGCACCAGGAGGACGCCCTGGCCAGCGCACGGATGGCCGCGCACGGGCTGGCGCTGCTCGACGAGCTGCTGCCCGCCGGAGGGCACCGGGTCCTCACGCACTGCAACACCGGTTCGCTGGTGTCGGGCGGCGAGGGGACCGCCTTCGCGGTGGCGCTCGCGGCGCACCGGTCGGGGCGGCTGCGACGCCTGTGGGTGGACGAAACGCGTCCCTTGCTGCAAGGTGCTCGCCTGACGGCATACGAGGCGGCCCGCAACGACATGGCGTACACCTTGCTCACCGACAACGCGGCGGGTTCGCTGTTCGCGGCGGGGGAGGTGGACGCGGTGCTGATCGGCGCGGACCGCATCGCGGCCGACGGTTCGGTGGCGAACAAGGTGGGGAGCTATCCGCTCGCGGTGCTCGCGCGGTACCACCACGTGCCGTTCATCGTGGTGGCGCCGGTCACGACGGTGGATCCGGACACACCGGACGGGGCGTCCATCGAAGTGGAACAGCGTCCCGGACATGAGGTGACCGAGGTCACAGCACCCCAGGTGCCGGTGGCGGGAGCGGGAGGCGGGATTCCGGTGGCACCCCTGGGGACCCAGGCGTACAACCCGGCGTTCGATGTGACTCCGCCCGAACTGGTGACGGCGATCGTCACCGAGGAGGGCGTGGTTTCGCCCGTGACGGCCGAGGCCCTGGCCGCGCTGTGTGCCAGGTCACGCCAGGTAACGATTAGCTAATGGGATGATGTCGTTTATGAAGGGACGAGTCCTTGTCGTCGACGACGACACCGCACTGGCCGAGATGCTCGGCATTGTGCTGCGTGGTGAGGGTTTTGAGCCATCTTTCGTAGCCGACGGCGACAAGGCGCTGGCCGCCTTCCGGGAGACCAAGCCCGACCTGGTACTGCTCGACCTGATGCTGCCTGGCCGGGACGGCATCGAGGTGTGCCGCCTGATCAGGGCGGAGTCGGGTGTGCCGATCGTGATGCTGACGGCGAAGAGTGACACCGTCGACGTCGTGGTGGGTCTGGAGTCGGGCGCCGACGACTACATCGTGAAGCCGTTCAAGCCGAAGGAGCTGGTGGCCCGTATCCGGGCGCGCCTGCGGCGGTCGGAGGAGCCGGCGCCGGAACAGCTCGCCATAGGCGACCTGGTCATCGACGTGGCCGGTCACTCCGTGAAGCGGGAGGGGCAGTCGATCGCGCTGACGCCGCTGGAGTTCGACCTGCTGGTGGCGCTGGCCCGCAAGCCGTGGCAGGTGTTCACGCGCGAGGTGCTCCTCGAGCAGGTCTGGGGCTACCGGCACGCCGCCGACACCCGCCTGGTCAACGTGCACGTCCAGCGGCTGCGCTCCAAGGTCGAGAAGGACCCGGAGAAGCCGGAGATCGTGGTGACCGTCCGCGGCGTCGGCTACAAGGCCGGACCGAGCTGACATGGCCAGGGACAGTGCCGCTTCGGCGCCCGGGTCCGGGGCCCGCGCCGGACGGCCTGTCGGCCACCGGAGCGCAGGCTCCCGCCTCTTCGGCCGAGTGCTGGAGGGCGGGCTGCTGCACGGCGGGGTGCAGGGCAGCCCGGTGCTCCGTCTGTTCATGCGCTGGGTGCGCCGTCCGCTGCTGCCGGTCATGCGGCTGTGGCGGCGCAACATCCAGCTCAAGGTCGTCGCGACCACGCTGCTGATGTCACTGGGCGTGGTGCTGCTGCTCGGCTTCGTGGTGATCGGGCAGGTACGCAACGGACTGCTGGACGCCAAGGTGAAGGCCTCCCAGAGCCAGGCCACCGGTGGCTTCACCGCGGCCAAGCAGAAGGCCGAGGAGGCGGCGAGCACCAACGGCGACGACAGCACCCCCGCGGACGGCCGTCCCTCGCAGAACGTCATCCAGTGGATGAGCGAGCTGGTGAAGTCGCTCTCCAGCGGCGGCCAGAGCGCCTTCGACGTGGTCACCCTGCCCATGGGCGGGGAGAGCGGCAGCGGACGCGGTCCGCGCGCCTCCGGATCGGTCGACTGGGCGGTCAGTGTCCCCGAGGGCCTGCGGGAGCGGATCGACGGCGACACCGCGGCCGCCCAGAGCTACACCCGGATCGTCTACAACTCCGACCAGGCGTCCCAGCCAGGACTGGTCATCGGCAAGCAGGTCAACGACCCGAACGGCGAGCCGTACCAGCTGTACTACCTCTTCCCGCTCACCCAGGAGGAGAAGTCGCTCAGCCTGGTCAGGGGCACCCTGGCGACGGCCGGGCTCTTCGTCGTCGTGCTGCTGGGGGCCATCGCCTGGCTCGTGGTGCGCCAGGTCGTCACGCCGGTGCGGATGGCGGCGAGCATCGCCGAGCGGCTGTCCGCGGGGCGGCTGCAGGAACGGATGAAGGTCACAGGCGAGGACGACATCGCCCGGCTCGGCGAGGCCTTCAACAAGATGGCGCAGAACCTGCAGCTGAAGATCAGCCAGCTGGAGGACCTGTCGCGGATGCAGCGGCGGTTCGTCTCCGACGTGTCGCACGAGCTGCGGACGCCGCTGACGACCGTACGGATGGCGGCCGACGTCATCCACGACGCGCGCGTGGACTTCGATCCGGTGACCGCGCGGTCGGCCGAACTGCTCGCCGACCAGCTGGACCGGTTCGAGACGCTCCTCGCGGACCTGCTGGAGATCAGCCGCTTCGACGCGGGCGCCGCGGCACTGGAGGCGGAGCCGATAGACCTCAGGGAGGTCGTACGGCGCGTCGTCAGCGGTGCGGAGCCGCTCGCGGAGCGCAAGGGCACGGGGATACGCGTCGTCGGCGACCAGCAGCCCGTCGTCGCCGAGGCGGACGCCCGGCGCGTGGAACGCGTGCTGCGCAACCTCGTCGTCAACGCCGTCGAGCACGGCGAGGGCCGGGACGTCGTCGTCAAGCTCGCCGCCGCCGGGGGCGCGGTCGCCGTCGCGGTGCGCGACTACGGCGTCGGACTCAAGCCGGGCGAGGCCACCCGGGTCTTCAGCCGCTTCTGGCGGGCCGACCCGGCACGCGCGCGTACCACCGGCGGTACCGGGCTCGGCCTGTCGATCGCCCTGGAGGACGCGCGGCTGCACGGCGGCTGGCTGCAGGCATGGGGCGAACCGGGAGGCGGCTCGCAGTTCCGGCTGACGCTGCCCAGGACCGCGGACGAGCCGCTCAGGGGTTCGCCGATACCGCTGGAGCCGACGGACTCGCGCCGCAACCGGGGGCTCCACGAGGCGGGCCTGGACTCCAGCGCGGTGGCGCACGGCGCGGACCGGCCCGTCGGAGTCCCGGCGCAGGCGTCGGCCGGGCAGGCCTCCTCGGTGCCCGCGCGGGGGCCGATAACGCCGCAGCAGGCCGCGGTGGCCCCCACGGCCGATCCGACGGCGCTGCCGGGCAACGGCGCGCGCGTGGTGCCGAGGCCCGTGTCGGGCGCGCGGAGACAGCACGGCGGGCCGGCACCGGAGGCGGCGGACCGCCCGGAGGCCGGCCCCGAGGACTCGAGCAGGCAAGGGGAGGCATCTCGTGGGCGCTGACCGCGGGAGGGGCGGTCGGCGCGGGCCGGTCCGCGTGGTGGCGTACGCCGTCGGCGGTGTCGTACTGCTGGCAGGGTGTGCGTCCATGCCCGACAGCGGGGACCTTCGGGGGGTGGAGTCCACGCCCCGGCAGGACCCGCAGGTGCGGGTGTTCGCGATGCCGCCGCAGGAGGACGCCCCGCCCTCCGACATCGTGCAGGGCTTTCTGGAGGCGCTGACCAGCGACGACCCGCACTACGAGACGGCGCGCAAGTACCTGACCGGCGCCGCCGCGAAGAACTGGCGGCCGGACGAGTCGGCGACGGTGCTCGCGGGCGGGCCCGGGACGGAGTCCGACCACTCGGGCAACCGAGAGGACGCCAACGACTACTCGGTGACCCTGACCGGCGCCAAGGTGGCCACGGTGGACGCCCAGCAGTCGTACTCGCCGGCCGAGGGCGCGTACCGCGAGTCGGTGCACCTCAGCCGGGACGGCAAGACCAAGCAGTGGCGCATCGACGTGCTGCCGCAGGGCGTCGTCATGGGCAAGTCCGACTTCCAGCGCAACTACATGTCGGTCAACCGGTACTACTTCGCCTCGAACACCGCGGTGCGCGCGGACACCGGGACCGGACCGGTGCGGGAGCCGGCCGCCGTCGCCGATCCCGTCTATGTGCGCCGGCGCGTGGATCCGATGACCCAGGTGGTGCGTTCCCTTCTCAGCGGGCCGACGAGCCTGCTGGGCCCGGTGGTCAGGTCCAGCTTCCCGACCGGGACGGCACTGGAGAAGAACGCCGGCGCGCTGACGCCCGACGACCGCAGCAAGCTGACCGTTCCGCTGAACGACAAGGCGGCCCGGGCCGGCGCGGACAAGTGCGACGAGATGGCCGCGCAGCTCCTCTTCACCCTGCAGAACCTCACCCCGGCGGTGGAGGAGGTCGAGCTGCGCGCGGGCGGCGAGAAGCTGTGTTCGCTCTCCGAGGACCGGGCCGAGACGGTGGCGACGCGCGGCTCGGCGCAGCGGCCCGACTACCTGTACTTCGTCGACGAGAAGGACCGCCTGGTGCGGATCGCCGCCGGCAGCAACGGGACCCGGGCCGAACCCGTGCCCGGTCCGCTGGGTGAGGGCAACCGTGCCCTGCGGTCGGTGGCGGTGTCGCGCGACGAACACAGCGCGGCCGGGATCGGTCTCGACAACAAGTCGCTGTACGTCGGTTCGCTGGTGTCGGGCGGTTCGCTCGGCGACCCCGTGCTGACCAGCCAGGGCAAGTCGGAGACGGACCGGCTGACCCCGCCCAGCTGGGACGCGCAGGGCGACGTGTGGATCGCCGACCGCAACCCGGCCGATCCGCGGTTGCTGCTGCTGAAGGACGGCGCGGGCGATCCGGTGGAGGTGCGGACACCGGGGCTCGACGGGCGCGTCCAGGCCGTGCGGGTGGCCGCCGACGGGGTGCGGATCGCGCTCGTCGTGGAGAAGGACGGCAAGCGGTCGCTGCTCATCGGACGGATCGAACGGGACGGGAAGGCGGGCGAACAGCCCGCGGTCACCGTGCTGGAACTGCGCTCCGCGACCCCCGAGCTGGAGGAGGTCACGGCCATGTCCTGGGCCGGTGACGCCCGGCTCGTGGTGGTCGGACGGGAGCGCGGGGGCGTCCAGCAGATCGGGTACGTCCAGGTGGACGGCTCGACGCCGGAGGCATCGGTGCCCGCGGCGCTGACCGGCGTCAAGGAGATCGCCGCGACCGAGGACGAGCGGCTGCCGCTGGTGGCGTACTCGGAGGACCTGATCGTGCGGCTGCCGTCCGGGCTCCAGTGGCAGAAGGTGACGGAGGGGACCGCGCCGGTCTACCCGGGGTGAGGGGTCGGGCCGCCGCACGGCCGGGCCGGGTTTTCCACAGGCCTGGCAGGGTTCCGCGGGCGTTGGCACAGTGGTGGCCATGCGGGGATTGCGGACGGTGCGGGCATGGTGGGCGGACCTCACGGACCTGGTGCTGCCGGCCGAGTGCGGTGGCTGCGGCAGGGCTCGCGAGGTGCTGTGCCCCCGGTGCCGTACGGCGCTGAGCGGGGACCCGCCGTGCCGCGTGCGTCCGGATCCGGAGCCGCCCGGCCTGCCCGTCGTCCACGCGGCCGCGCCGTACGCGGACGAGGTCCGGGCAGCGCTGCTGGCCCACAAGGAGCGGGGCGTGCTGGCCCTGGCGGCACCGCTCGGCGCGGCGCTGGCGGGAGCGGTGCGGGCGGGGCTCCGGGAGGCGTGGACGGCCGCCGGCACAGCGGGTGCCGGTGACGCGGGTGGCAGGCGGGTGCGGGGCCCGGTGCTGCTGGTGCCCGTGCCGTCGGCGCGCGGCGCGGTGCGCACCCGCGGGCACGACCCGGCGCGGCGGATCGCCCTGGCGGCCTCGGGGGAGCTGCGGCGCACCGGGGTGCCGGTCCGGGTGCTGGCGGTGCTGCGGCAGCGGCACGCCGTGGCCGACCAGTCGGGCCTGGACGCACGGCGGCGGCTGGACAACCTCGCGGGCGCGCTGGCGGTGGCTCCCGGCGGCGGCGGGCTGTTGCGCGGTGGTGGGGCGGTCGTCCTGGTCGACGACCTGATGACGACGGGGGCGTCGCTGGCCGAGGCCGCACGTGCGGTGCGCGCGGCGACCGCTGCCGCAGTCGAGCCGGGGGCGGGGTCCGGCACGTACGGGTCGGCGAGATCGGCTGTGTATCCGGCGGCGGCAGGGGAAGGCAGAGAAGAACGGAAGACCGGGCCCCGAACGGCGGGTCGGTACGGAGGCGGTGGCGTGATCCGTGGAGAGATCTGTGCGGCAGTGGTCGCGGCGTCACCAGATTCCTTCGAAACAAACCGGAACTGACTGAGAACTTAGGGCGTTGCAGGTAATGAGAAGGCCAATTCACCGGAACGGAGGTAAGCGGCGGTAGAGGGTGACGACATCCGCCCGGGCGAGATATGTTCGGTGTGAGGCAAAGCCGCAGGCCAGACCTCTCGAATCCGAATGCCGTGCTGCGGGTTTTACCGTCATCACCCGCACCGGTGGAGTGGAGATCCCGCCCGCGGGGGAGGAGGTGGACGTCACCGAGTCCGAGGTTCCGGGATGGACCGGAACCTGGTGCAAAAGGGAGATGCTCCGCCGTCGAAGCGGAGCGATCCGGGAACGGAGTTCTGCGTGGACATCGTCGTCAAGGGCCGCAAGACCGAGGTGCCCGAGCGGTTCCGGAAGCACGTGGCCGAGAAGCTGAAGCTGGAGAAGATCCAGAAGCTCGATGGCAAGGTGATCAGCCTCGACGTCGAGGTGTCCAAGGAGCCCAACCCCCGACAGGCCGACCGCTGTGACCGAGTGGAGATCACGCTCCGCTCCCGCGGTCCGGTGATCCGGGCGGAGGCGGCGGCGAGCGACCCCTACGCGGCGCTCGACCTGGCGGCGGAGAAGCTCGGCGCACGGCTGCGCAAGCAGCACGACAAGCGCTTCTCGCGCCGCGGCGCGCGCCGGATCTCGGCGGCCGAGGTCGCCGACCACGTACCCGGCGCGGCGACGCTCAACGGGAACGGCGACGTCGTCCCGACGGAGAAGCAGGACGGCGTACCCACCAAGAAGATCGGCTCGCTGGAGGTCCAGGGCGACGGCCCGCTCGTCGTCCGGGAGAAGACCCACGTGGCCGCACCGATGTCCCTCGACCAGGCGCTCTACGAGATGGAGCTGGTCGGGCACGACTTCTACCTGTTCGTCGACTCCGAGACGAAGGAGCCCAGCGTCGTCTACCGGCGGCACGCCTATGACTACGGCGTGATCCACCTGACCACGGACACGATGGTCACCCAGGCGCACGCTCCCGACGCGGGCGACGCGCTCGGCGGCTGACACACCCCGCCGGGTGACAGCGAGCCGGTGCCCCTGGAGCGCGTGTGCGCCCCCAGGGGCACCGGCGTGCGACGGTGCGTGAGGGTGTGCGACCCCAACGCTGCCCGTTCGGTCACCCCGCTGTCGGCCGGACATGGAATCATGGCGGCAACGGCCCAACCGGTGGGTCGTTGCTCTGGGTTGGCGATGGCTCAGGACCACGTGCCACAGCCTTCAGGGGGAGGAACGATGGCGGACAGTTTCGGACCGATGCGGAGCGCGGGCGTCGACCACGGGATCGACGACGGGGCATCCGGCATGGGCCCGGACGCGGACGCGGGCTCCGCGCGCGAGGAGCCGATCAGGGTGCTGGTCGTGGACGACCACGCCCTCTTCCGCCGCGGCCTGGAGATCGTGCTGGCGGCCGAGGAGGACATCCAGGTCGTCGGAGAGGCCGGTGACGGCGCCGAGGCCGTGGAGAAGGCCGCCGACCTGCTCCCGGACATCGTCCTGATGGATGTGCGGATGCCGAAGCGGGGCGGTATCGAGGCCTGCACCTCCATCAAGGAGGTGGCTCCCAGCGCCAAGATCATCATGTTGACGATCAGCGACGAGGAAGCCGACCTCTACGACGCGATCAAGGCGGGCGCCACCGGTTATCTCCTCAAGGAGATCTCGACGGACGAGGTGGCCACCGCCATTCGCGCGGTGGCCGACGGGCAGTCCCAGATCAGTCCCTCCATGGCGTCGAAACTGCTCACCGAGTTCAAGTCGATGATCCAGCGGACCGACGAACGCCGACTGGTGCCCGCGCCACGGCTCACGGACCGTGAGCTGGAAGTCCTCAAACTCGTCGCCACGGGAATGAACAACCGCGATATCGCGAAGGAACTGTTCATTTCCGAGAACACCGTGAAGAACCACGTGCGCAACATCCTGGAGAAGCTGCAGCTGCACTCCAGGATGGAGGCCGTGGTGTACGCGATGCGGGAGAAGATCCTCGAGATCCGCTGAGCCGCTCGTCGGTCACCGGTCTCCCGTATCCGGTCGTCGGTCTCTCCCTGCTGGTTCTCGGTCAAGCGAGCAGCCGGGCCAGCTCCCGGGTGAGGGGCTCGCGCAGATCCGGTGTCTCGACCCGCTCCACGCGTACGTCCGTGCAGTCCACCCAGCTCGCCGCCTCGACCAGGGCCTGGGCCACCGCCGGGGCCGCCTTCGGGCCGTCCAGCGTGACCTGCTTGGCGACCAGGGTGCGTCCCTCGCGGGCCGGGTCCACGCGGCCGACGAGCCGGCCGCCGGCCAGGACCGGCATCGCGAAGTAGCCGTGCACCCGCTTCTGCTTGGGCACGTAGGCCTCCAGCCGGTGGGTGAATCCGAAGATCCGCTCCGTGCGCGCCCGCTCCCAGATGAGGGAATCGAAGGGCGAGAGCAGCGTCGTGCGGTGACGGCCGCGCGGCGGAGTCTCCAGGGCCGCCGGGTCCGCCCAGGCCGGCCGGCCCCAGCCCTGCACGGTGACCGGCACCAGGCCCGAGTCGGCGATCACGGCGTCGACCTGCTCGGCCTTGAGACGGTGGTAGTCCGCGATGTCCGCGCGCGTGCCGACGCCCAGGGACTGACCGGCCAGGCGGACCAGCCGGCGCAGGCACTCGGTGTCGTCCAGGTCGTCGTGGAGCAGCGCGGCCGGGACCGCGCGCTCGGCCAGGTCGTACACCCGCTTCCAGCCGCGGCGCTCCACGCACACCACCTCGCCGTACATGAGCGCGCGCTCGACGGCGACCTTCGTGCCCGACCAGTCCCACCACTCGCTGGTCTTCTTCGCGCCGCCCAGGTCCGTCGCGGTGAGGGGGCCCTCGGTGCGGAGCTGCTTGACGACGCGGTCGTAGTCGCCGTCGGGGAGGTGGTGGTTCCAGTGCGGGCGGTTGCGGTACGCGCGGCGGCGGAAGGCGAAGTGGGGCCACTCCTCGATGGGGAGGATGCAGGCGGCGTGGGACCAGTACTCGAAGGCGTGGGTGTCCGTCCAGTACGCGTCGTCGACGGTCCGGCGGCCGACCACGCCCAGGCGGGCGTACGGGACGAGTTCGTGGGACCGGGCGAGGACCGAGATGGTGTCGAGCTGCACCGCGCCCAGGTGACGGAGGACGCCGCGGACGCCCGCGCGGCGGTCGGGGGCGCCGAGGAAGCCCTGTGCGCGGAGGGCGAGGCGGCGGGCCTCGTCTGCGGACAGTTCCGTGGCGGGGGGCGGGAGGGTCGTCATACGTCCGCACGATAGGGGGTGGGTCTGACAGTGGGGGTGGGGTGCGGGCACCGGCCGGGTGCCGCCGCGCACCGGGAGAGGCACGACTGCCCGCCACTGCGCGGACGCACTGCCCGCAGCTACGCCGGTGCGGGCAAGTACGGGGACGTCGACGGGAGGGCGAGGTCTGAGGGGAGGAGGGAGCCGATCCAGCAGTCGCGGCGGACGCCCTTGTTGTTGATCGCGGAGCGCAATGTGCCCTCCATGGTGAAGCCCGCGCGTTGGGCCACCGCGCGGGAGGCCGTGTTGCCGACCTCGGCGCGCCACTCCAGGCGGTCCACGGCCCGCTCGGTGAAGGCCCAGCGGGCGACGGCGACGGCGGCCTCGGTGATGTGGCCCCGGCCGCGGTGCTCCTTGGCGCCCCAGAACCCGATCTCGCCGACGCCCAGGGAGACCATCGTGACGCCGAGCATGCCCACCAGGTCCCCGGCAGGGAGGAAGAGGCCGAAGGTGAACATCGAGTCGCTCGCCCAGCCGTCGGGGACCAGCTGCTCCGTGAAGCTCCGCGCGTGCTCCGGGAGGTAGGGCGAGGGGATCGTCGTCCAGCGCTGGATGTCCGGGTCCTGCGCGGCGGCGTACACGGCGTCGGTGTCCTGCGGGCCGACCGTGCGCAGGACGAGGCGGTCGGTGGTCAGAGTGACGGGTTCCATCGGCCGATTCTGTGCGGTGCCCGGTGGAGGCGCCAATGTTTTGCCGTCCGTGAACATCCGGTCACCTCGCGTGCGATTCGCCGGAAGAGGGCGGCACCATCCGCGGTGCCCGGACGTTGAAAGGGGTGACAGCAGACAGGGATGCTGGACGCAAGGAGTGGACGGTCCCCGTTGCGGCAGGCCTCCCGGGGCGGCGGGGTCCTCGCATACGATGGCCGTTGCTCAGTCCGTCACAGGAAACCGACCGTCCCAGGCCCGACCGGCAAGGAGACCAACCCCCGTGTCCGTCCTCTCCAAGATCATGCGTGCAGGCGAAGGCAAGATCCTGCGCAAGCTGCACCGCATCGCGGACCAGGTCAACTCCATCGAAGAGGACTTCGCCGACCTCTCCGACGCCGAGCTGAGGGCCCTCACCGACGAGTACAAGCAGCGCTACGCCGACGGTGAGAGCCTGGACGACCTGCTGCCCGAAGCCTTCGCCACCGTCCGTGAGGCCGCCAAGCGTGTCCTGGGCCAACGCCACTACGACGTGCAGATCATGGGCGGCGCCGCCCTGCACATGGGCTACGTGGCCGAGATGAAGACCGGTGAGGGCAAGACCCTCGTCGGCACGCTGCCCGCCTATCTCAACGCCCTGTCCGGCGAGGGCGTGCACATCGTCACGGTCAACGACTACCTGGCCGAGCGCGACTCCGAGATGATGGGCCGCGTCCACAAGTTCCTGGGTCTGGACGTCGGCTGCATCCTCGCCAACCAGACGCCGGCCCAGCGCCGCGAGATGTACGCCTGCGACATCACCTACGGCACGAACAACGAGTTCGGTTTCGACTACCTGCGCGACAACATGGCGTGGTCCAAGGACGAGCTCGTCCAGCGCGGCCACAACTTCGCCATCGTCGACGAGGTCGACTCCATCCTCGTCGACGAGGCCCGTACGCCGCTGATCATCTCCGGCCCGGCCGACCAGGCCACCAAGTGGTACGGCGACTTCGCCAAGCTGGTCACCCGCCTGAAGAAGGGTGAGGCCGGCAACACCCTCAAGGGCATCGAGGAGACCGGCGACTACGAGGTCGACGAGAAGAAGCGCACCGTCGCCATCCACGAGTCGGGCGTGGCCAAGGTCGAGGACTGGCTGGGCATCGACAACCTCTACGAGTCGGTGAACACCCCGCTGGTCGGCTACCTGAACAACGCCATCAAGGCCAAGGAACTGTTCAAGAAGGACAAGGACTACGTCGTCCTCGACGGCGAAGTCATGATCGTCGACGAGCACACCGGCCGTATCCTCGCCGGTCGCCGGTACAACGAGGGCATGCACCAGGCGATCGAGGCGAAGGAAGGGGTGGACATCAAGGACGAGAACCAGACGCTCGCCACGATCACCCTCCAGAACTTCTTCCGCCTCTACAAGCGCCACGACCACAACGGCAAGGAACAGCCCGGTCTGTCCGGCATGACCGGTACGGCGATGACCGAGGCCGCCGAGTTCCACCAGATCTACAAGCTCGGCGTGGTGCCGATCCCGACCAACCGCCCGATGGTCCGCAAGGACCAGTCGGACCTGATCTACCGCACCGAGGTCGCCAAGTTCGAGGCGGTCGTCGACGACATCGAGGAGAAGCACCGCAAGGGCCAGCCGATCCTCGTCGGCACCACCTCGGTCGAGAAGTCCGAGTACCTCTCGCAGCAGCTCAGCAAGCGCGGTGTCCAGCACGAGGTGCTCAACGCCAAGCAGCACGACCGGGAGGCGACGATCGTCGCCCAGGCGGGCCGCAAGGGCGCGGTCACGGTGGCTACGAACATGGCCGGCCGCGGTACGGACATCAAGCTCGGCGGCAACCCCGAGGACCTCGCCGAGGCGGAGCTGCGCCAGCGCGGCCTCGACCCCGAGGAGCACATCGAGGAGTGGGCCGCGGCCCTGCCCGCCGCCCTAGAGCGGGCCGAGCAGGCGGTCAAGGCCGAGTTCGAAGAGGTCAAGGAGCTGGGCGGCCTCTACGTCCTGGGCACCGAGCGGCACGAGTCGCGGCGCATCGACAACCAGCTGCGCGGCCGTTCCGGCCGTCAGGGCGACCCCGGCGAGTCCCGCTTCTACCTCTCCCTGGGCGACGACCTGATGCGGCTGTTCAAGGCCCAGATGGTCGAGCGCGTGATGTCCATGGCGAACGTGCCGGACGACGTGCCGATCGAGAACAAGATGGTCACGCGCGCGATCGCGTCCGCCCAGTCGCAGGTCGAGACGCAGAACTTCGAGACCCGTAAGAACGTCCTGAAGTACGACGAGGTCCTCAACCGCCAGCGCGAGGTCATCTACGGCGAGCGTCGCCGCGTCCTGGAGGGCGAGGACCTGCAGGAGCAGATCCAGCACTTCATGAACGACACGATCGACGCCTACGTGCAGGCCGAGACCGCCGAGGGCTTCCCGGAGGACTGGGACCTCGACCGGCTGTGGGGCGCCTTCAAGCAGCTCTACCCGGTGAAGGTCACCGTCGAGGAGCTGGAGGAGGCGGCCGGCGACCGGGCCGGCCTGACCGCCGACTACATCGCGGAGTCCATCAAGGACGACATCATGGAGCAGTACGAGGCGCGGGAGAAGCAGCTCGGCTCCGAGATCATGCGCGAGCTGGAGCGCCGGGTCGTGCTGTCCGTCCTGGACCGCAAGTGGCGCGAGCACCTCTACGAGATGGACTACCTTCAGGAGGGCATCGGCCTGCGCGCGATGGCGCAGAAGGACCCGCTGGTCGAGTACCAGCGCGAGGGCTTCGACATGTTCCAGGCCATGATGGAGGGCATCAAGGAGGAGTCCGTCGGCTACCTGTTCAACCTGGAGGTCCAGGTCGAGCAGCAGGTCGAGGAGGTCCCCGTCGAGGACGCGGCTCCGTCGCTCGACAAGGGCGCGCAGGACGCGGTTCCGGCCCAGGCGGGCGCCCGTCCGGAGATCCGGGCCAAGGGCCTCGACGCACCGCAGCGCCGGGACCTGCACTTCTCCGCGCCGACCGTGGACGGCGAGGGCGGTGTCGTCGAGGGTGAGTTCACCGACGGCGAGTCCGCGCAGGCCCAGTCCGACGGGCTCACGCGCGCGGAGCGCCGCAAGCAGGCCAAGGGCGGGCGACGCCGCAAGAAGTGACGGTGCGGTGCCCGCGGGCGCCGCAGCGGTGGGAAGGGCCGGTCACCTCGGGTGACCGGCCCTTCGGCCTGTCCTGACACGCCTGTCCTGACACGCCTGTCGTCGTGCTGCCTGCCCCGGCGGGCCTGTCGCGGCCCACCGGCAGAGCGATGGACCGGCAGGCCCGTGGATCGGTGGGAACGGTCAGTCGTCGTCCGCGCGGGGCCGTCGGGGGCCGCCCAGTTCCACCGCCGTGCAGCGCCAGCGCAGGTCCCGGCCCTGCTCCAGGCGGAACGCCATGGCACGCAGCCGGTCGCCCGCGCCGATGCGCGCGAAGACCTCCAGGGCGCCCGGCCGGGGCTCGAAGTAGCCGATGTCGCGGACGACGGGGGCGGCGCCGCGGGTGCGCAGCGGGCCGCGCTCGGCGAGATCGGCGAGATCGTCGTAGGCGCGGCCCACGGTGTGACGGAGCATCGAGTGGACGGGGCGCCGGCCGCTGAGGACGCCGAGGAGAAGCTCGGCGAAGTGGTCGGTGGGGCGCAGCTGCGGGACGGGGCGGCGCGGGGTCTGCACGGGGACGAGGGGCGCCGCGGCGGGCCGGGTGTACGGGCGGGCCACCGGGGCGGCCGGGCGCGCTGCGGGGGCCGCGCCGGTCCGCACGGCGGGGCCCGGGGCGTACGCCGTGGTGGCGCCGGACCCGGGGAGCGTGGCGGCGACGGGTGTCGCGGGGTTCGGCATCGGGCCCGCTCCGGGGGAGCCCGGTGATGTGGCCGGGCCCGTCCTGGTGGCCCGGGCCTGGCCCGGCGTGGGCGGACGGGTGTCCGCCGGGCGCGTACGGGACCGCTGGGGCCGGCCGGGGGAGCCCGGCGGGCGTCCACCGGGTGCCGCGGCACGCGTGACGCGTCCTCCGGGCCTGCGGGGCGGCAGCCCGCCGGACGCGCGCGGCGGGGCTTCGACGGGGCCGGCCGGTGCTTCGCCGGGGCCGCGGGGCAGCAGTCCGCCAGACAGGCGCGGCGGGGCTTCAGCGGGATCGGCCGGTGCCACGCCGGGCCTGCCGGGCGGCAGGCCGTCGGGAGCGTGGGAGGGGGCGTCGGAGGGGCCGCCGCCCCGTGGGATGCGGCCGGGCGGCTGGGGTGCCGGCATGCGGCCGGGGGCGCGGGAGGGGCCGGCGGCGAGGCCGGTCAGGGCTGCGCGGTCGGGTGGCCGGGGGGCGGGATTGGCGCGGGAGCCGGGCGGCTGGGGGGCCGGCATGCGGCCGGGGCTGCGGGGCGGGTTGCCGCCGGGGCCGGTCAGTGGGGGGTCTGTCTCTTATACACATCTCCGAGCCCACGAGACTAAGG
>JODU01000048.1 GCA_000720845.1 Kitasatospora aureofaciens
TGGCTCCGCAATGGGGCTACCGGCCTTCGGTCCGGCATGACGTCTCCCCCTTGTTGTTCATGATCCGGGGGGTGTCACCGGGCCTGGAGGCATCGACTGACCGCTGATGAGGGGCTTGCGCACCGGTTTCACCCGAGCCGGAGGAGCTCTCCGTAACGTGGATGTGGCAGCTTGGTGCCCTGGCAAGGCCGGACGAAAGCGTGATGGAGAGGCCTGCACGTGATCGACACCGGCGACATCGACGTCTTCCTCGGCCGGGACGTCGGCAAGGGCGAACACCACGCCACCGCCGTCACTCCGGCCGGCTAGAAGGCGTTCGACAAACGCCTGCCCAACACCGAACCCAAGCTCCGCGAACTGTTCGCGAAACTGAAGGCCAAGCACGGAACAGTGCTGGTCGTGGTCGACCAGCCGGCCTCGTTCGGCGCCCTGCCGCTGGCGGTCGCCCGGGACATGGGCTGCCCGGTCGTCTTCCTGCCAGGGCTCACGATGCGGCGGATCGCCGACCTCTACCCGGGTGAGACGAAGACCGACGCGAGGGACGCGTTCACCTCGCTGACGCCGCCCGCGCGATGCCCCACACGCTGCGTGCCATCGACGGCGAGGACGAGACGATCGCCGAGCTGGAGATGATCGTCGGCTTCGACGACGACCTGGCCGACGAGGCCCCCCGGGTCGCGAACCGGCTACACAGCCTCCTGACCCAGATCCACCCGTCGCTGGAACGAGTCCTTGGGCCGCGGTTGCAGCACCCGGCCGTACTCATGCTGCTCGAAAGGTTCGGGTCACCGGCCCAGATACGCAAGGCCGGACGGCGGCGCCTGGCCACCCTGCTGCGACCGAAAGCGCCCAGGACGGCCGAGCGACAGGTCCAGTGGACCTTCTCCGCCCTGGACGAGCAGACCGTCATCATTCCGGGGACCGAGGCGGCCGCGCTGATCGTCCCGAGCCTCGCCGCCTCGCTGGCTGCCCTTGACCATCGCACGCTGCGGGCCGGGCGAATCAAGGAACTGCTGGAGGCCCACCCTCTTTCGAAGGTCCTAACCTCGATGCCGGGAGTCGGCGTCAGGACCGGAGCCCGCATCCTGATCGCGGTCGGCGACGGCAGCACCTTCCCATCCGCCGGCCACCTCGCCGCCTACGCCGGACTCACCCCGGCGACCCGCAGCTCAGGCTCATCAACCCGCGGCGAACAGCCCTCCCGGAGAGGAAACAAACAGCTCAAACGGGCCTTCTCTCCATCCGCTTTCCCATTCTGG
The DNA here is from genome assembly GCA_000720845.1 of Kitasatospora aureofaciens. Lineage (GTDB taxonomy): Bacteria > Actinomycetota > Actinomycetes > Streptomycetales > Streptomycetaceae > Streptomyces. The sequence goes on from JODU01000048.1 coordinate 1,260, forward strand.
GCGACCCGGCGTCGAGGGTCTACTACGACAAGAAGATCGCCCAGGGCAAGCACCACACCCAGGCGCTGCTCTGTCTCGCCCGGCGCCGGGCCGACGTCCTGTTCGCCATGCTCCGCGACGGAACCTTCTGTGAACCGCAGCCGGTCAGGTCAGGCTGAGTCGCCGAGGGCCTGCTGTCGGCGTACACGTGAACGTGCATGGCCGCGTACGGATGAACATGCAGAGTTCCTGATGTGCTGAGGTTCGGGATTCGGCACTCTGCTGCCTGTTGGTCGAGGTCGCAGAGATGGGGTGGCCGTGGTCCTGGATCCGCAGCGCTGGCTGGAACTACGGCGTTTTCGTGGCCTGGTCGAGTCCGGAGCCATGAGCCTGACCGAGGTCGCCAAGGAGACCGGCCTGAACTGGCGGACGGTCAGCAAGTATCTGTCAGCCGATGGACCCGCTTCGCCTCCGCGCCGGTCGCCGAGCGGCCGGTCCCGGGCCAGGGTGATCGACGAGTTCGCGCCGCTGGTCGACTCGATGCTGCGGGCGGAGATCCTGATGAAGGCCGCTGTCATCCACGAGCGGCTGGCCGCGGAGTACGGGTTCACCGGCAACTACCAGCGGACCAAGCTCTACGTCCAGGAAGCCCGGCCCCGGATCGCCGCGGAACTCGGCATCACGCCGAAAGAGCTGGCGGGCATGCACCGCCGCTTCGAGGTCATCCCGGGCGCCCAGGCCCAGGTGGACTGGGGTGACGAAGGCAAGATCCTCGCCCACATGGGCATCGCGAAGGTCTACTCCTTCCACATGACGCTGTCGTACTCACGTGACCCGTTCTGCTGCTTCACCACCAGCCAGGACCTGCAGACCTTCTTCGACTGCCACCGCCGCGCGCTCGTTCACTTCGGCGGGGTCCCGATGACGATTGTCTACGACCGGACCAAGACCGTCGTCCGACGCCACGTCGCCCCCGGCGAGGCGGTCCCGCTGCACCCGGAAGCGGTCGGCTTCGCCGGCCACTACGACTTCGACATCGACGTCCTGGCCGCCTACCGCCCCACCGGGAAAGGACGCGTCGAACGCCAGGTCCTTATCGTCCGCGATCACGTCCTGTCCGGCCGGTCCTTCTCAACCGTCGAGGAGATGGACGCGGCCTTCGCCGCCTGGGTGCCGCAGCGGCGGGCCCAGATCCACAAGACGCACCGGGAGGTCATCGGCGAACGAGCGGCCCGTGACCACGCGGCTCTCAAGCCGCTGCCGCCCACTCCCTATCTGGTGGCCGAACGGCATCTGCGGCCGGTCGGCAAGGACTGCCTGGTCGCCTTCGGCGGCAACCTCTACTCGGTGCCCGCCCGCCGAGTCCGCCCCGCCAACTGGTCGAGATTCGGGCCACGAAGTCACAGATCATGGTGCACTCGACCGCCGCGGACGCTAGCGGCGAGACGCTGCTGGCCATGCACCCGCGGGCGGTCGGCCGCGGCGTCCGGGTCGTCGAGGAGACCCACGGGGACGGCCTGCCCACCGGCAAGGGCCGCCGCACCACCACCGGCGACGTCCCCCAGCCTCGGAGCGAACGTCCTCTGGGCGAGGAGGCCGGGCCGCTGCAGGCCCTGCTGAACAGGGCTGCCGCCACCCGCGTCGAGGTCGGCCGCCGTCCGCTGTCGGTCTATGACGAGCTGACCGGCACCCGCCCCTTCACCACCCACCCCAGCACGAGGGAAACGTCTTGAGCGAGCTGGTCTCCACCCGCATCCGCAACACGGCCGGCAAGCTCGGCCTGCCCAACCTGACCGAGACCATCAGCGAGTACATCCGGCGGGCTGACGAGGGCAAGATGGGCTATCTCGACTTCCTCGACCTGGTGCTGTCCGAGGAACTTGCCGTCCGCGACGACCGCCGCTTCCGCCAGGGCCTGTGGCTGTCCCGGCTGCCCCACCACAAGACTCTGGACGAGTACGACTTTTCCTTCCAGCCCGAGCTCGACCCGCGGAAGGTCAAGGACCTCGCCACCCTCTCGTTCGTCGAGGGCAAGGCCAACGCCGCTCTGCTCGGGCCGCCCGGGGTCGGCAAGACGCACATCGCTGTCGCCCTCGCGGTCGCGGCCTGCCGGGCCGGCTACTCGATCTACTTCACCAGCCTCGACGACATGGTCCGCAACCTCAAAGCCGCCGAAGCCGCCGGCCGTCTGACGAACAAGCTCGGCACCTACCTGCGGCCCAGCGTTCTGGTCGTCGATGAGGTCGGCTACCAGCCCCTCGAACGAGCTGAGGCAAACCTGGTCTTCCAGGTGATCTCGAAGCGCTACGAGAAGGGCTCGATCATCCTGACCTCGAACAAGACCTTCAGCGAGTGGGGCCAGGTCTTCGGCGACGAGGTCCTCGCCACCGCCATCCTCGACCGCCTTCTCCACCACTGCGAGGTCATCTCCATCAACGGCCCCAGCTACCGGCTGAAGAACCGCCTCCAGGCCATTGAGCGAGAGAACGACGTGGCCTGACCGGCTGCGATCAGGAGGCCGGGTCCTCGCCCGGAGGGATGAAGGCGTCGGCGCCATCAGCATCCTCGGCATGCCCCTGGGCATCCACCGTGATGGCGGTCGCCCGCCCCTGCGACGTGATGAGCCAGGCCAGCACCTGTTCCGTCAGCGGCGTTCCCCCTGGGCCCTCGTCTTTCCAGTGCACCCGCCACCCTCCGCCAGGCACTGCGGCCACGACCTGGTCGGCTCGCTCCAGATGGGAGAAGTCCTCGTAGTCCGTCACCGGACGCAGGGCACCACGCTTGGGATCGACGACCAGAGCTGTCCCGGTCGTCTGGTCCCAGCCCTCTACACGCACCATGCGGCCGATCTCGGTGTTGGTGCCGTTGAAGATCGCGGTCCAGCCGGTCTGATTGAAGTAGCGAAGAGACACCGCCCCATCATCTCGAACAACGGCGGCGGCGCTTCACAGGGCTCCTTGCTCTGCACGTTCATCCGTACGCGGCTCTGCACATAGGCGAGTACGCCGACACCTGCCTAGCTTCAGTCCACAGCCACTCGAACTCCTCCGCGGAAATCTCGGCTGCCCGCGGCTGGTCCTGCCAGCCGTCCATGGAACCTTCGCAGAGAACGCCGTACTGCCGTTCATAGCGGCCCATCGACGCAAGATCAGCGTGGTCGCGCAAGTGCATGACCTCCGCCAAGGAAGCCGCCCTCACCACCCGCGAGTCATACCCCCAGACCTCAACCTCACGCACCGCCCAGCCCTCGTCATCGGCCCGAAGTACAGCCACAGATCCTCGTGCTCGTAGTAGGTGCGGAACCAGGTCGTCATGCCGCCATCCTGGCCCCCCACCTTGACCAAACACATAGGGGCCCCCGGGGCCGACGACTGGCCGAATCCAAACATGCTTGGACACCCATGGGACACGCTGAGTGAACCATTTACCCAGACTCCCGTCGTACTGCTGGCGGAGCTCGAAACTCGGGCTCAGGCTTGATGGGAGGGCAAAGTGCCGGAGACGACGTACGCGATCGAACTCACGAAGGCGGCGGTGGCCAAGGTCACTGATTTGCTGCGGCGTGAGGAGCCCGGGCTCGCGCTGCAGGTCTCGGTGCAGCCTGGTGGTTGCTCAGGGATGCGGTACCAGCTGTTCTTCACCGACAAATATGCCAAGGTCCTGTCCAAGATGCTGGACGAGCGCGATGACGAAGGGTTCGCTGAGGAGGACGACCCGCAGACAGCGGCCCAACGCGCCGCTCTGGACGCCGCCAAGATGTCCGTGGTCTGGTTCGACCGTTTCGCGATGGTGATCGACCCGAAGAGCGGGCCCTACCTACAGGGGGCGAGCATCGATTATCTGGACACACTGCAGAAGTCGGGCTTCGTGATCGATAACCCGAACGCGAGTGGTTCCTGCGCCTGCGGCGACTCGTTCCAGTGAATCCGCAAGACCACACAGACGAGGCGCCGCTTGCCTGGCTGTGTGCGCAGGACAGCGCCAGCCGGCTACTCGCACACAGCCAGATGTCCTGGACACAGGCATCGTTCGAGTACCGTGCCGCGCACGACGTCCTGGCCCTGACACTCCTGCTCACCTGCCCACCGGAAGCCCTGCCTGGGTTCAGCCCGGCAGATATTGCCCCGCTACGCGCGCTGGTGAGTGACGACGTCGAATGGGCACTCTGGTGCCGCACAACCCTCGATGTCGGCGCCTGCGGTATGTCGCCGGCGGACAGGGAGGTGGCCGACAGCGCCTATCGTTGGCTGACGTCAAGCCGCCTGCTGTGCGGCTCTCTCGATGAAGCACTGGGAGTCTGCGTGGCTACGGCAAACCGCCGTGGGGCGGGCGTCAGCGTTGGTGTGACCTTAGCCCGGCGAGCACTCAACTCCTGGGCCCATGACCACCCCACTCCGTCGGGACCCAACGGCGCGTGACGGGTACCGGCCGCGGCCGCCCGGTACGCGTCAGGCGCTCAGCGGCTGCTCGCTCACGCGCCCACCGTGTCCTGAGCAGCTCCGACGTAGCTGCTCAGGACTTGAGCCGCTTCTCTTGGACTTCTTGAACTTGAGAGTTGATCCTCCAGGGGTCTGGCTCGTTGGGCCACACCGAGAGAAGTAGTGACCACAGTGGGGGGGCGGGCGGAGGTCCGCCGACCTCACCGGGCCGGGGAGATGCGGGTTCGGGTGATCGCGAACGACGTGCCGCCCTTGAAGTACCAGCAGGCACTGAAGGGCTCGATCGTGGAGGCGGTCGAGCCGCAGATCCGTCAACCGCTCGCACAGTGACGTGAGGTGCCGGTGACGGTGTTGGCGGAGAGGGTTGGTTGGGACCGTGGCCTGACCGTGCTCAAGAGCCGGGCCCGGAGGCCGGTCGCCGGCCTGCGGATCCGGCCTCGGGACGGCCTATGAGCCGGGCGAGACTGGCCAGTGCGACCTGTGGTTCACGATGGCCGACATCCCGCTCGAATTCGGCCCGGTCGGACGGCCGCCCGTGCTCGTCATGGTCGCGGGCTACTCAGAGTGGATCGCTGCCCGAATGCGGCCCTCCCAGGCAGCGGCCTGACCGAACTGGACGCGGGTCCGAGGGGGCTGGGCTGGTCTGGGACAACGAAGAAGTTCCGCGGGATCCGGAAGCCAAAAGGCCTGGTCGAGCGGACCAACGGCTGCTTGGAGACGTCGTTCCCGCCAAGCGGTTGTTCAACATTCAGCTCGCCGACTGGTTGACCAAGGTGAACCGGCGCACCCACCACACCCTGCAGGTCCGCCCGGCGGACCGGTTGCAGGCGGACCTTTCCCGGCTGCTGGTCTTGCCGCCGATATCGCACCGCCGGGTTGGTGGAAGGCATCCCTGGGACTGCCCGGCACCACTACGTTCGCCTGGACATCCGCCACTACTTGGTGTGTCCGCTGACCGTCGATGGTCGTATCGAGGTCGCCGCCGACCTCGACCAGGTTTTGGTCACCTGTGATGGCGTCGAGGCCATGCGCAATGCCCGCAGCCGGGCCTGTCACCAGACCATCACCGACCCGGAGCACGCGGGCGCCGTGGTGGGTCACGGTCTCGTTTCGGGCCTGTGTGGCGGGGTTGTGTGGACTTATCTGCCGGAGCCTGCGCTGACCCCTGAGGGGGGAGGCGCATACGCAGACGCGTTGTACGGGTTGTGGACGCCACCGGCCATCTGCCAGGCCAAAACCTCACCACCGGGCGCCGCGGGCAGAAAGTCAGAAACACCCTCTGTCACGCCGCCGGGCCACCCCACATCCCCTGCGGACCGTACGCCCCCCAGGGCCCTGCGGATATGCTCCCGACGAAGGAGCCGGACGTAGACGAGTGCGGGCGCGGCGGGAAGACCACCTGCCAGCTTCAGACTCTGGCTGTCTCCCGAACCCGCGCGGCGAAGACCCGTGAGGGCACCGGTGAGGCACCTTCCATCTCGCACCAACGCCGGTAAACGGCGTACAGTCCCGTCTGCGCGCCGCCGGCCCTAGGTGGAAGCGGCGGGCGTCGCTCAGCCAGGAAGCGGCCGACATGATCTTCAGTCTCGGCATACGCAGCCGTGGCCTCCTGTACCGACCGAGGCCCGGCCAGTTCACGCGACCCACGCAGATAATGACCGGCACCGGTGATCAGCCATTGCAGGATGCCTGGTCCTTCCTCAGCCACGAGCACATCCGCCAGGTTGTCCACCCGCTGATCATCCGCGACGACATGGCGGAAGGGAATGACCCGGATACGCCGCCATAGGGCGAAGTCCCCCATGGCCACTTCCGGCCGGTGGTTGCCCACCAGCCAGAGCTTGTGCGTCGGATCAAAGCCGAAAGACTCCTGGCCTATGCGTCGTGCCTTGATGCGATCACCGCCTGTGAGGAACGAAGCGCGCGCTTCGTCGAGCCGGTCACCGGGACGGGGCTCCGCGCAGATGACCAGTCGGCGGCCGTGCAGTTCCGCCAGGTTGGTTGGGTGTTCTTCGTACTGATGGGCCATCAGAAAGCCTGGTGGGGCGACATCGGCGTAGTCGCCCAGCAGTCTCAGCACCACACCAAGCAGCACGCTCTTGCCGTTGTGACCGGGCCCGTGGAGGAAGGGGAGGACCTGCGCTCCGACATCCCCCGTCAGCGAGTAGCCCAGCAGTCGGTGCAGATAGGCGATCAACTCCGTGCCCTCATCATCCCCGCCGAAGGTCTCGTGCAAGAACCGCTCCCAACGGGGGACAGGCATGGTACGCACCGTCACGGCGGTGGCACGCGAGTGAAGGTGCTGCTCGGGGTCGGGAGCGCTCACCTCACCTGTGGCTAGATCCACCACCCCGCCTGGAGTGCACAGACTGTACGGGGCGGCGTCGAGCAGTGCGGCCGGCAGCACCATGCCGGGCGCGGTCTTCACCTGCTCAAGGACAGCTTTGATGGCCGGGGTCGACAGGGACTGGCGTCGGTGGCGCCGCAGCTCCGCGTCCGGGTGACGACCGGTGGGGTCCGTTTCCGCCAGAGCTTCCGCCATTTCGCCGGCAGCCCATAGCACGGTCCCGCTGTCATCGGGCTCCCACCGGTAGCCGGACCAGCGGTACCAGCCGAGGCCGGGGACGAATCTGAAGTCGTGCCGATAGCGCTCGGCAAAGAGCTTGGCGTTGCCCCGGTCGCTCAAGCTGTCGGGCATGAGCCCGTGGTCACCGGGCTGCGAAGGGCGTACGCCGCGCGCCGTGTCGCCCATGCCCTGTGCCACGGAGCTGTCGGCCGGAACACCTCGCAGTATCCAGCCGTCGGGGCCGGAGGCCCAGGGTGTCGGTATGCCAGAGTTGGCTGAAGGCTCGGGGGTGCTGGACACTGCACGCTCTTTCGACATGGGCTGACGCCCGTCGCCGGGCTCGGAAGAAGCGTTCGCGGGCACTGGGCGGGCGTGGACGGTGCGCAGGACGACGATGGGTGGCACCGGCCGTCAGCCGCATGCGGCTGACGGCATCAGAATGCTGGAACGGCGCCGTCGTCGTCTGCCTGCCCTACGGCTTAGAGGTGAAGACGGTTCACTCGCCTTGGGCTGTGGCGTGCACTGGAGCGGGCATGGGGCCCCGCCAACCTCGCGGACGCGCCCTGCTGCCAGTCGGGTCAGGCAGATCGCGAGCCCGAAGAAGCCTTCGTGGAGGCCGTCGCGTCGTTCCCAGCGGATGTGTAGTGGCGGAGGCCGTGAAGCCCGACCATCGTTCGCTCGACGTTGTCCCGCAAAATGTCAGGCCTGGGCTGGGGCCCGACCAGGGGCGCGATCACAGGGAACCCTCGCTGTCAGGGCAAGTGTCGGCACGTGTCTTGGTCGCAACTGCGGTCGGCCAGCAATGCGCCGGGACCGGGGGCTGCCCACCCGGCCAGCCTTGATTGCAGCCAGCAGGACTGCCCTGTTCCGGACGCAGCAGTTGATCTGCGACCCGACCCTCGCAACGCTGCGGCAGAGACCGCCCGAGGGCCTCATCTGGCACCGGCAGCAAGCCCCTCCGTCCATGGCAGCGGGCGGAGCGCGCCGGAGTCCGCGGCACCTCGCCGGGACTGCGAGTTCATCCTGCTCATAGCGGGTTGGGTGAGGTCACAGGGGCAGCGTTATGCCGAGTTCTCGCATGGCAGTGGAGGGGGGCCCTCCTTCGGACCGCTCGGTCTTGTAGCCCTTGACGCGGGGGCCGAGGGTACGAGGGTCGACGGCTTCTGCGGGCGCGCCCTTGGCATACAGGCCGTCGGGCTGGGTGTCGCGGTCATGAGGCAGTAGCCAGAAGACACGCCGTCGAAAGGTGCCCGAGGAGGGAGAGGGCTTGATAGCGGGGTCGAGCAAGGCATAACCGACCATACGCCCGTCGCGGTGGTAGGCCGGTCTCCCTTTGCGTGTGGGCAGTCGGTCCAGGCTCTGCCGGACGTAGTCGAGGTCGTTGATGTCCTCCAACCAGAGGAGTTCGCTCTCGTGGCTGATCTCATCCTCGGTGATCAGGGAGCTCATGCGTTGGCGTCCCTTTCCTGGTCGGCGAGCAGTCCAATGCCCGGGTAATGCTTGCGCTGGTTGGAGAGGACCATTTCCTTGGGCGAGGCCAGGCCGACCAGTTCGCGGGTGCGGGCTGCGAACGCCCTTGAGGACATGGCCGGGGCCCCCTCATTCTGACACCACGCCCGGTAGACGGTGTAGAGGGCCGTCTGTTCCGCCCGCAGGTTCGGGCCGAGAACACAGCACTCTTCGTAGAAGCGCCCGGTGTGGTCCTCGGTCTCGGCATAGGCGGTCGTGGCGATGCGCACACGCTCCGGGCCGGCCAGGTCACGAGCACCGGCGAGGTAACGACGAGCCCCGTGGACGAGCCACCCGAGGATGCCCGGACCTTCCTCGGTGACGAGGATGTCGGCCAGGTTGTCGATCTTGCGATCGTCCGAGACAACGCGCTCGAAGGGAATCAGCCGCATGCGGCGCCAGAACGCGAAGCCACCGGTACCCACTTCGGGACGGTGGTTGCCCAGCAGCCAGAGCTTGTGCGTGGGTTCGAAACTGAAGAAGTCCTGCCGCATGCGGCGCGCCTTGATGCGGTCACCACCGGTCAGCAGCTTCACTCTCGCCTCGTCGAACTTGTCACCGGGCTTGACCTCGGAGCACACGATGACACGACGCCCATGAAGTTCGGCGAGGTCAGTGGGGTGGCCTTCGTAGGGGCGGGCCATCAAGAAGCCGGGCGGGGCGGCGTCAGCGTAGTCGCCGAGGAGCTTCATCAACACGTCCAAGAGGACGGACTTGCCGTTCTTCCCCGAACCGAACAGGAAGGGCAGGACCTGGCCGCCGACATCGCCGGTGATGGAGTACCCCAGCAGCAGCTGAAGGTAGTCGATCATGTCACGATCCTCGGTGTCCTCACCGAAGGTGTCGGTCAGAAATCGCTCCCAACGCAGGGTGGGCGCGGACTGCGGGCCGACCGTGGTAGAGCGGGAGTGGAAGTCCTTGTCGGGATCGGGCTTCCTGATCAGTCCGGTGCGAAGGTCGACGATGCCGTCGGGAGTGCACAAGGCGTACGGGTCAGCGTCCAGAAGTGCGGCATTGAGAACCATGCCGGGGGCGGACTTCGCTTGGGCGAGCATGGCGTTGATGCCCGTGGTGGACAAGGCACGACGGCGGTGCTGCTGCAAGGCTTGGGTCGTGAACACGCCGCGGGGATCGTGGACGGCGATGCTTTCCGCGAGGTCGCCTGCCGCCCACAGGACGGTGTCGTCCTCATCGACCTGCCAGCGAGTGGTATCCCACCGGTACCAGCCAATGCCAGGCACATGTCTGTAGTCGTTGCCGTAGAGCTTGACGAACAGTTTGGCATTGCCACGGTCGGACAGCGTGTCAGGCAGGAGACCAGCGGCCGTTACCTCTCCCGCGGTTGCTCGAGGTGTTGTCGTTTGGGCGGGCAGGGCAAATGTGACCGCCGATGCGAGGGGGCTGGCCTGCGCTCGGATCTGAGCGGCGACGACTTCGGCGTCGAAGTCGAAGATGGGCTCGGTGCCTTTGCCGGGCGTTGTCATGGGCGGCTTCCGCGTGAGTGCAGGGTGTGCTGACGGGCCGCCGGAGTGCTGCTGTTCGGCTGGCCTCGACGTATCCGCTCTGGGCAGGACGGGAGCGCGGGCTGGATCGGGGCATGGCCTCCGTGGGGGGCGTGCCTCCGATCGGTGCGGCGCCCGAGGGGCATGAGATGGAGCAGGTGAGTATCGCAACGCCGGCAGCACGCTGACGGGCTAAGTGGTCGAGCGTGCGAGCACGGAGTGCTTCGCGGGTACGCACGGTCCATGATTCGGATCGTGCGGCTCATTGCAGGCGGGCCTGCCCGTCGGGGGGACCGCGCCCACCCGATGCTGACTGTGCCTACGGCATCGGAGCCAGCCTCCAGTGAGTCGTTGCGGGGCAGACTCAGCTCAGCAACCATGCGCACCCCCAGCAGCGACTGAAGCGACTCAACGATGGGCATAGCCTAGCGAACGCGTTCCCAAGCGGTCATGGGCGTATGGGAACGACCCACGACGTACCGATGTCGAAGGAATCTGTTGAGGGCGCGAGCATGGACGGCACCCAGTCGGCGTTCTGGTCGCTGTGCCGCATGCGCGGAATAACAGCAGTTCAAAGGCGATGTCCCCATCGGATGAGCGACTGAAGCGACTGGCGGTCTCACACGGGACAACGTGTCCGTGCCGGACCGTCACATCGGGGTGTGACGCTCCGGTGGAGGCGGGCTCGCCGAGCCCGCCGATAGTTGTCGCATTCGACCGACGAAACGAGGGCCTCTCATGCTGGGGTCACACCGCCGGAGCAGCGCGTCGAATGAGACGCAAGGGTGACCGCGCTGGTTGCGCTTCGCCCCGGCTCGCAGTAATCCGGTTCTGGTCGTGCCAGGACTGAACCTAGTCGGTCCCCAGTTCGTAGTGCTGTGCGGATGCCGCTGCAGTCAGACGTGCGCTGGCCTTGGGGTACCTGACTGCACCCTCGGGACGGAGCCCGCGCCGCGGTATCCCCGACCTCTCCCTTGTCGGGAGAGGTCGGGCCGTGGTCTGAGAAGCTGACCCTCCCCTCAGGCCACGGCACCTGCTCGACTGATCTGTCTGGACCGGGATCGCTGGTCCCCCGGCTGGGATGCGTCAGTCTCCGATGGGGCGAGTTGCACACGGCGAAGCAGCCAGTCCGTCGCCGACCCCAGCAGGCGTGCCGGCCCGGCAAGGTAGAACGCGCAGCCTCAAGAACGAGCTCTGCTGTCATACAACGGCCGTTTGAGGCCTGCAGCCAGACCACTGTGGACGATCTGTTCAATGCGACGCTCCTGCCCGGGACGGGCGGCAAGCGCCGTTTCCTTCAGAGCCTGCTCGCCCTCTTGCTGAGGCAACCGACCGGCGGCGATGAGCCCGCCGAGGGTATAGGCAGCGCGATTGAGAATGTCTGAGAATCCCGCGCCCTCCGGTGTCAGACCACAAGCTTGCACAGGAGCCAGAACCGTAGCGAGAGTGTGCCGACCGTGCTGAGGACCACCTGCAGCGGCGACCGCCTGCCTCGCACGTGAGGGCACGGACGCGTGAGTGCTCGACGCAGGCAAATGGCCGGTGCGATCGAGCTCCTGAGCAAGCCAGGAGGGAAGGACGGCCAGTTCGCGGGGGTTCCCGAGCGGGGTATAAGCGCCGTGCGTTGTGGTACTCCCGGGTGCAACGATGTAACTGCCACGGGCCCGGACGTCCACCTGCCAAGCCAGGGCGCGGCGCGGGCTGGAACCCACGGATGACTGCCAGCGGTGCGGACCTTCTACCCGGTACCAGACGTGGAGCCCGCCGGAGGGCGTCCGAACACGCAGTGTGGAGGAATCGTCGGCGGGACTGGGCTGGCCCCGCAGTGCGGCAAGCACCCCGAGTGAGTGGAAGCCGTTCGCCAGACCGGTGAGGTCGACGTGGGGGGCAATGGGAATGCCGGGCAAGATCCGCTGGCGCTCAGGCGGGGGGGCGGAGTGCGCATCGATGTCTATGACGACCAGGCGGGCTGGGCCACAGGAGACGGCGACGCCCAAGTCCGGGCGCGCTCCCCACCATCGCCGCACACGATTCCGGTCGAGGGTCGCAGCGTGGAAGCCGTGACACCAGAGGCCTGCTGGCAGACAGGGACAGGCCGTGGGCTGGTGAGAGGCCATACGGCAGTCACGGCAGTTCGCGACTGGAGTTTTACGCCCCGGAGCCAGGGGGTGAACAGGCCAGCCCCGGGACACACACCAGTCCGCAATGTCGAGGGACGTTCCTGCGGAGCGGGAGCTTGAGGCAGACGTCTGTGAGCCACCAAGTGCGGAAACTGGCTGGTTAAGCAACCGCATTCCCTTCAGCGACCGAAGCACCCCAAACGACAGAACCAGACTAGCGAACGTAACTGCAGACCATGGAAGTGGTCGCCCCCTGCACCCATAACTGCGAGGCAGAGGCGCCAGCGACGCAACATCGGCACCAGCGACCGTGCTTGCTCGCGGTAGCTACTCGTTAGCAATGAGAAAGACGCAGGTCATGGGCGCACTGCGCCCCGATCAGCGACTGAAGCGACTGAAGCTTGCTATATATGACACACACGTACACTTACTCTTGCCTTCATATATACGGAACGCTGGTCGCTTTAGTCGCTACCTTCCGGTTGGCTCCGCTCTGACCTGCAGTTTTGAGGTCTCTCAGCTGAGCGACTGAAGAAGACTGCGGTCGCTGCGTTTCCGTCGCTCGGTTACCGAACCGACAGTGACGGGGCGACTATCCCGGCAGGTGCAGACTGCCGTCGCCGGGAACTGGGTCATCAGTCGGGAGATAACCCACCCGCCTCCGCCCCGAACGTGGGTGCCTGGACAGGACGATGGCTTCCAACAGCCTGACGGACCACAGCCCTTCGGTCGCGTCTGAGTCGGGCCCCCGCCGAACTCGTCCAGGCCAGCAGGTCGATGCATCCGCTGCGGCCAGACCACGGCTTCGATCACGACCGCCTTCTGGCCTGTGCCTCGTCTCATCAGTGAGGTTTTTAGAAGCCGTTGCTCTATCGATCATGGTGGGCGTGAGTTCGAGGTCGTCGACTCGGTCAGGTGATCCCGTGTCCGGCCAGGCATGAGGGCAGGGCCTCCCGCGCAACTCGTGGGTGTCGAATCCAATCGAGCAACAGGAGGCCCCTGGTGCTGCAGTCTTCCGTGCCAGCGTCGATGTCGTCCAACTCGGCGTCTCTGTCGTGTGATTGACTCGCACACCGGTTCGGAAACGCCGGGGACCGGCCGTACGGGCGACCGAAGTATCCGTCCGACATGAGCGACGCGGAGTGGGCTGTCGTACGCGACGCGTTGCCGGTGCCCGGCTGGCTGCAGGGCCGCGGCGGGCAACCGGAGAGCTATTGCCACCGGCAGATGGTCGACGCGGTGCGCTACCTGGTCGCGGGCGGCATCGTCTGGCGGGCGATGCCGGCGGACTTCCCCGCCTGGGACCGCGTCTACGCCTTCTTCCGGCGCTGGCGGGACAAGGGCCTGACCGCCGAGTTCCACGACCGGCTGCGCGATCGGGTCCGCCAGGTCGCGGGCCGGGACGGGGAGCCGACGGCCGGCATCATCGACGCGCAGTCGGTGAAGACAGCCGCGTCGGTGCCGGTCGCGACCAGCGTTTCGACGGCGGGAAGAAGGTCAACGGCCGCAAGGTCACGGCCGCGTCGGTGACCGACCGGGACTCGGGCCGAGACCTGCTGGTCCGACTGCGCGGGCGGCACTGGCGGATCACGAGAGTATGGGCCGACGGCGGCTACACCGGGCAGTTGGTCGACTTCGCCCGCAGCCTCCTGCGGATCGCGTTGACGGTGGTCAAACGCAGCTATGACGCCTCGGGGTTGACGGTGCTGCCCAGGAGGTGGCTGGTGGAGCGCACGTTCGCCTGGCTGATGCACTCACGCCGACTGGCCCGCGACTACGAGACGCGCACCGACACCTCGGAGACGGTGATCAAGTGGGCGATGAGGATGGTCATGAGCCGCCGCCTCGCCCGACGGGCACGCTGAACAGCCCCGGCCGTTCCTCAGCCAGCCAGCCTCGCGCGGCCAGCCGGTCGGCTTTCGACCGCACCCCTTCCTCCTTCGCCGGGACCGGCTCCAGCCTCACTGCAGCGGCGAGTTGACGACTATCCATCGCCTCCTCGCGCATCCCGTTCTCGCCGGCCAGCACGTCCATGATCTGCTGGTAGTCCGGCGCGAGAACCGCCGGACCGAGCCCTTCCTCCCAGTGCGGCACCACTGACCCGGGCACCGCCTGCCTGACCTGCACCGGCCGTTCGTCGGCCACCACGAACGGCGTCACGTCCTCGCCTCCGCGGAGCTCCGCCAGAACCTCGCCCACCGTCTCACGGGCGATCACGAACCGCTCCCAGAGCGCCTCCGCTTCCCGCAGCTCGGCCTGAAGGGCCTCCACCCGCTGCCGACAGCGCGTTCACGCTCCTCCGGCAACCCCATCACCGACGGCATCCCGGAACCTCCGAAGAGACGACACGAGACCCCGTCCCCCGCCGAAACACCACCCTTACACCTGATCAGCGGAAACGAATGCTCCAGCACTTAGACCGTGTCCTACATGGTCAGGCGGATGAGTCGCTTGTAGCAGCACAAGGCGGCGGCGAGGCCGAGGAAGGCCAGGTAGTTGCCTGGTTTCCGCTCGTAGCGGTGGTTGAGTCGGCGGTAGCCGGACAGCCAGGACATGGTGCGTTCGATGACCCACCTTCGGCGGCCGAGTCGCTCGCTGGACTCGATTCCCTTGCGGGCGATGCGGACGCCGATGCGCTTGCCCCATAGCCATCGCCGCAGGTGAGGCACGTCGTACGCCTTGTCCGCATGAAGACGCCCAGGCTTGGAATCGGTCGCGTGAGATTCGTGTCCCATGTGGAAATGGGACAGCATCGGCTTCAGGGCCTGGCTGTCGTGAGTGTTGGCAGCGGAGACTCCGACGCGTAGGGGCAGTCCGTTCGCATCCGACAGGACATGCATCTTGGAACCGGACTTACCCCGATCCACGGGGCTCGGACCTGCAAGTTCGCCCCCTTTTTAGCCCGCACATGGGCAGAGTCAAGGACCGCGCGGGAGAGGTCGACCAGGTCCCGCTCGTCCAGAAGCTGGAGAACCTTCTGATGCAGCCGCCCCCAGACCCCGGCTCGCGACCAGATGACGAACCGGCGATGAACCGTCGACTTCGACGCCCCGAAGCACGGCGGCAACGCCCGCCAAGCGCAACCGCTGACCAGCACATAGATGATCGCGGCGAAGACCGCCTCGTCATCGATGCTCGCGACCCCACCCCCTTGCGGACGTACCCGGGCCGGCGGCAACAACGGCCTCGCGATCTCCCACAATCCGTCCGGAACAATCCATCCCCACCGTCCACTCCCCATGCCCAGGACAACTGCCAACTGACCATGTAGGACACGGTCTAAGACCTCATTTCACTTGGTCAGGCGGCGGTGACATATGAGGGTCGCGGCGATGGCCGTGAAGGCGAGGAAGTGTTCGGGCTTGCGTTCGTAGCGGCGGTGCAGACGGCGGCAGCCGGACAGCCAGGACACGGTCCGCTCAACGACCCAGCGGTGCCGGCCCAGGTGTCGGGATGACTCGATGCCCTTGCGGGCGAGGCGGTGTCGGATGCCGCGGGATGCAAGCCATCGCCGCAGGTGGCGGTAGTCGTAGCCCTTGTCACCGTGCAGTTTGCCGGGCCGCCTGCGCCGTGGGCCGCGACGTGAGCGAATGGGCGGGATGCCGCGGACCAGCGGGATGAGGGCCTGGCTGTCGTGGAGGTTGGCGGCAGAGATACCGACCGACAGAGGAAGGCCCTGACGGTCGACGAGGAGGTGAATTTTCGATCCCTTCTTGCTGCGGTCGGTCGGATTCGGTCCCGTCAGCTGCCCCCTTTAAGGGCCCGGACGCTGACGGAATCGATTGCGCACCGCGACCAGTCCAGCTCACCCCGGGCGCCGAGTTCGTCCAGGACCAGGCGGTGGAGCTTGGCCCACACCCTGGCCTCGGTCCACTCGGTGAACCGGCGGAAGGCGGTGACCCCCGACAGCCCAAATCCCGGCGGTAGTTGGTTCCAGGTGCAGCCCGAGGTGGCCACGAAGGTGATCGCGGCCAGCACCTCACGGTCCCCTCGCCGATGGTGCCCTCCACCCTGCGGGCGAACCGGCGCCGGCGGCACCACCCGCTGAAAGAGGGCCCACAGGTCTTCAGGCGCCATCCGCTCTACAAGCGCAGCAGTCATCGCTCCAGACTGCCGCAAGATCACGCCAAGTGAAATGGCATCTTACTCATGCACGTCATCATGCACGCTGTCGGCTTCCCACCTGGCCCGGCCGAGCAGGCGCTGCATGCCTTCCGGACTCGCCTCCCCGGCCCACTCCGCGATGCTCCAGCAGTTCTTGCGCGGCAGGTCCGACAGCAGCCCCAAGTCCCTCACCCAGCGCCGGGGCTCCACCCGCGCGAACCGGCCCGCTACACGGCCCATCAGAGTCTCGAACGCCTCCTGCCAGCGGACAGGGTCTACGCTGTGACCTGCGGCCACTACTCGATCGTTAGTCTTCACGCACCGATGATCACGGTGGCCGCGCTCATGTCCGCGCGAGCCCCACTATCAAGATCTCCGGCCATACCGTTGAAGTACCAGGGCGGTCAACGACACGCGTTCCGTCGCCTTCGCTGAACCAGATCAGCGACAGCAGTGGGGTGACTCAGGTATGGCGAATGGCTGGTCTTCCACGTTTCTGACGCCGAGCAACGGGCAGCGAAGCGGCTGATCAATGGAGCGGCGATAGCATGGTCGTCGCGGCCGCCAATATAGATGGAGGGTGTGTCGCGCCAGCTCACGTGGCTCGGTGTCGCCCCGAAGATCGAGGGTGGTTCCGGCCGCAGCAGCTCAACTGCTCGCGCAGCCGTCGGCTCGTCGACATCGCCGTAGAGGTTCTTTTGTGCATCGACGGGATCAAGCCGAAGCCTGCCATTGCTGTCGGGTTCAGCGATAAGCCCTGCCGCTGGTACACCGGTCTCCTTCTCGACTTCTGCGAGCAGCTGGCCGGGGGACTCGCCGACGTCGAGGAGCCAGCCGGCCAGGAAGATCAGTCCTTCTGCACCACGGACCGTTCCGGCGGTCACGCCGCCAAAGGAATGCCCGAGTACCAGTGGTGGCTGCTCGGAGGTTGCAATTATGTCCTCGACCAGGCCGGTGCTGTCCTCCAGCGACAGTAGATAGAGGTCGGGCACCTCCACGCTCAAGCCCTGTAAGCGCAGCAGCCCGACCAGGTCGTCGTAGTGAGCTGGTTGGTGCCAGGCTCCGTGCAAGATGATCACATCTGTCATGGCTGCAGGTTACTCCTGAACATTGGCCTGTCTCCTCGGCACCCCTCACCATCGAGATCACGATCTACGGCTGGAGTCCTAGTCTTCTGAGTCGGCATTTCGTTTCATTAGTAGGGTCTGTGCATGGCTCGGATGGGACGGCCCAAGGCTGAACTGGTGCTGACTGCTCAAGGACGCGATCAGCTGGAGGAGTTGGTCCGGCGCAGATCAACGCCGCAGGCGTTTGGCTCTGCGCTGCCGGATCGTCCTGGCCTGTGCCACGGGCGCCACCAATCGCGAGGTGGCGCGTCAGGTCGGGGCGGAGGAGCACACGGTCGGCAAGTGGCGGGCGCGTTTTGTGCGCGACCGGCTGCCTGGGCTGGGTGACCTGCCGCGGCCGGGCGGACCACGCACGGTGAGTGATGAGCAGGTCGCCGTGGTGGTGCGCCGGACACTGGAGTCGACGCCGAAGAACGCCACGCACTGGTCGACGCGGGCGATGGCGAAGGAGATGGGTCTGTCGCAGTCGACTGTGTCGCGGATCTGGCGGGCTTTCGGCCTCCAGCCGCACCGCACCGAGACCTTCAAGCTGTCCACGGACCCGTACTTCATCGACAAGGTCCACGATGTCGTCGGCCTGTATCTGGACCCGCCCGAGCAGGCGCTGGTGTTCTGCGTGGACGAGAAGTCGCGGCTCCAGGCCCTGAACCGGACCCAGCCGGTGCTGCCGATGATGCCAGGTGCCCCGCAGCGCCTCACCCACGACTATGTGCGGGCGGGAACCACCACCTTGTTCGCCGCGCTGGAGGTGTCCACGGGGAAGGTGATCAGTTCCCTGCACCGCCGACATCGCCCCGCAGAGTTCAAGAAGTTCCTGGCCAAGCTCGACCGCGAAGTGGCGGCCGGGCTGCACGTGCACGTGGTGCTGGACAACTACGCCACTCACAAGACTGCGGCCGTCAAGAACTGGCTGCTGCCCCATCCCCGCTTCCACCTGCACTTCACCCCCACCGGTTCGTCCTGGCTGAACCTGGTGGAACGCTGGTTCGCGGAGCTGACGAACAAGCGGATACGACGGGGCGTCCACACCTCCGTCCAGGCGCTCGAGCGAGACATCCGTACCTGGATCAAAACCTGGAACGAAGACCCCAGACCGCACGTCTGGGTGAAGCCCGCCGACGAGATCCTCGAACGCCTCGCCTCATATCTGAAGCGCATACCTGACTCAGAAGAGTCTTTTCGCCGGGTGGCGGGAGGGTAGCGGGACTCCGGTCGTGCGGGGGCGTCTCACGGAGCCCGCCCCTCGATCGTGCGACACCGCCGCAGATAGTGAGCGTTTTCAGCGTTGCCTCTCCAGGGTGAGGACGGCTTTCGTGATGACGCTCATGCGGTTGGGGCTGATGCGGGATCTGCGGAAGATCTGCCAGGAGGACCGGGACGCCGTGGCGTTCGCAGATCCGGAGTCTCTTGTGGGTGCGGGCGGCGGTCAGGCCGTGGGTTCTGCCGGGCAGCGCCGGCGACAGCCACAGGATCTCGCCGGCCGGGTCGGTGACGACCTGCACGTTCACGCCGTGCCGCTTGTGTTTCGAGGAGTAGTCGGCTCTGCCGTCTCCGACGCGGTCGAACTCGGCGAGCGTGCCGTCCAGGAGGACGAAGTCCGGGTCGTGCGCGCACAGCGTCTTCAACAGGCCCGGCTCCTGCTCGGCGAGCAATTCGGTGATTGCGGTGACGTAGGCGTGGGCGGTGCCGACGGATATCCCGAAGGCTCCGGCGATCTGGGCGAGGGTGTCGTGGCGGCGCAGGTATACGAGTGCGACCAGCGCACGGCAGTGCGGCGGAAGTTTGCGCCGCCGGTCACCCTCACGGGTGACGATGAGCATCGTGACCCACTCGACCAGGGCGTGGGGCAGGTCAAGTGCGGCATGATAGGGAACCAACAGGGCTCCTGGGCTGCTGAGTCGAGACGTCGAACACCTCCCTCAACGGCACGGGGCCCTGTCCGTTGCACACCCCGACCTCAAACCGGCCCGTCACCCGATCAGTGAGCTTCTTCAGTCGCTACCCGTTCGGGTGAGAAGTACCTGTACGTCGACGACGTCGATGAGCAGTGCGCTTGCTACCGGGCGGGCCCGACTTG
>JODU01000049.1 GCA_000720845.1 Kitasatospora aureofaciens
GCAGCTCAGCCGCCGCCAACGCGAACGCAGTTCACGCCTTCGGGCGTAGATGAGCCAGGAAACATGCTCAACCACCTCGTGCGGGATGTCGAGCATGGCTCGATACGGGCCAACAGGGCTCCTGTGCCGAAACGTTGATGAGTGAGATCACCAACCGAACGACCAGGGGCCCTGCCACGTCACGCACTCCCATCAGCCCTTCGTCATCAGCCTCAGACCCCAGGATGTTTCCTCTAGTGGAAATTGGAAGACATGCGCATAACAGTAACGCCAGGAGTTACTGCCAGGCTGACAGACGTGGGTGAGCTGATTCTACGCCTGTCACCCGACGGCAGGCCCTTCATCTACGACACCGACAGGACGGCAATGTGGATCGCCTTGCGCCAGTGCGGCGGAAATGTTCGCATGGCGGCCCGCGAGATAGCATTTCTGTGGCAAGCCGACGAGACAGTTATTCGTTCCGAGATTGAACTGGCAGTCTCCGATTGGGAGAATGATGGCTTGATCATGCGTGAGGAATGAAGGCGATACCCGTGCGTGCTCACTTTGTTGCATGCAGGGCGGATCCGAGGCAGATGTCTGGGACCCACGCCAGGTGGTGCACCGGCTGACCGCAGTTCCTTTCCCGTCGCGGTGATCCCGACCCGGTCCCCGTATGCCGTACGCGCAAGCCGGGCGGGCGATTGTTCGATGTCCCTCTGTGCTCGCAGACTTGGTACCCCCTGCACTCAGGCTGTCACCGTTCGTGAGGTTGAACTGTTCCCGCCCCACTCCCGTTGCAAGGTACGCCAGAACATTTTGATGCCCGATATAAACCTGTTTAGTGCTTTTCGCACTCCGACCTGGGCGATGCCTGCCACCCACCGACAGTGTTGAGGAAGGGATGATCATGAACCGGGGAGATGAACCCGAGCAGCAGGTCGCCGAATACAGCTCTCCTGCCTCTGCGGCCGCGCCTGACTCCGGCGTGCCGGTGAACGGTGAGGAGGACGTCGAGGCGTCCGCATTCTTCGGTGTCGTCATCTCAAGCGACGGGTCCGCTGTGATTGACGGCGAGCCGGTGCCCGTAGTGCCGGGCGAGTCACTCGATGTCGCGATCCTCGACACGTTGCATGGGTATGCGCGTACCCGGGACGCCTCAGTCCAGGCTGCCATCTCCGATCCGGCGGAGGGCTACGTAGCCATTGTGGAGGTTGCTCCGGACGGCTCCAGCCGACTTGTCGAGCAGCACCATCAGAGGGAACCGAGCGGGCCTGCCGAGCCAGATGGGCATACGGAACACGACCCGCATGCTGCGGTGTTCGAGGGTGACGCCCATGATCTCGATCATGAGGCCAATGTCCCGTCGCATCGG
This sequence comes from Kitasatospora aureofaciens, assembly GCA_000720845.1. GTDB lineage: Bacteria > Actinomycetota > Actinomycetes > Streptomycetales > Streptomycetaceae > Streptomyces. Next base: position 1,355 of record JODU01000049.1, read on the forward strand.
GTGGGTTCTCAGGGCACGACGGCCCTGGCACCCCCTGCTGCGACGTCACGGAGCGCCCCGGGCCCCAGGCGCGCACTGTCGCAGTCGGATGACGAGTACGAGGCCCCAGGACTGCTTGGGCGCCCCCTGACCGTCGGGGCGGTGGCCATCGCTGTGACGGCCATCGTGGTCGGCTCGCTGGTGGCCGTGGGGAGCGCTGGATCAGGTGACGGGGGCGACCAGAAACAAGCGGCGGGAACGGAGGAACTTCCGGGCAAGAGGCCGATGAATCTCAAGCCGGCTCCCATCATTCCCTCGACGCCCGGGGCGCTGGTGTCACCGGAGCCGGCCTCTTCCTCGCCCTCTGCTTCGTCCTCGACGTCCGTGTCACCAAAGCCGAAGCCGAAGCCGAAGCCGACGTCAGAGTCGAAGCCGAAGGCAGAGCCGAAGCCGAAGCCAGAGTTCAAGTCGAAACCGGAGACGGAGCCGACAGTTCGTCCGAAGCAGAGGAAGAAACCTGAAATTCCCACCGGGGCGGTGCTGATCAAAAACAAGAACTTCGGCTTCTGCCTGGACGTGCCGGGTGAAGGCAAGGGTCGGCCGGACGGAAAGGTCCTGGACAGCAAATGCAAGGCGTCCGGCGACAACCAGCACTGGTCCCTTGAGCTCCGCGCTCGCGGCGGCGGCACCCGCGGGGCAGATCTGTACCTGATCCGTAATACCAAGGACAACCTCTGTTTGGACCTGCCCTACTACGGACCTGCTCCAGCGACCACACCGGTGACTGAGTATCACTGTGACGGAACTAGCAGAGACAACCAGCTGTGGTGGTTTGAGAAACGCCCCAACGGCACGTACTGGATTCGCAACCAGAAAAGCGGTGATCAGTGCCTAGACGTGGCAAGGAAGGACAGGAGAGCCGCCCAAGCCAACATCACCCTATACGGGTGCAGCGACCTCGATGACCACCAATGGAATTTTGTGAAGGATTGATGAAGGGCAGGGTGCTCCAGGAATACGGGTAAGCTTCCCGTGCGACGACGCTACGCCGAGAGAGGGGAACGAGCGAAAGGTCGTCCAATTGGACCTCCCTCCTCTCCGGAAGAGTGACGAGGTGGAACGTAAATGTCAGATGAAGGTTCTCCAACTCAATCGCGTGATTCGGATTACCTCAACGGCCTGCTCGATTGGTATCACGATCGGCCGCAATCGAATGAAAGTCGCCCATACTCTGGGGAGTATGAACCGGGCACGAGTCGTGCGTCGCAGCCTGGTTTGGAACCGCTCACGACCCTCGTACCTGGTTTGGAACCGCTCACGAACCTCGTATCGGTTCCTTCGCGAGCGGTGGATCCTTCAGCGGAGAGGCCGCAGGGTCCGCTGACGAGTCGTGCGTCGCAGCCCGGTTTGGAACCGCTCACGAACCTCGTATCGGTTCCTTCGCGAGCGGTGGATCCTTCAGCGGAGAGGCCGCAGGGTCCGCAGACGTCCATGAACCCGCGCACCGACTCCCCAGTGCCGGTCCAATCCGCGTCTCCGGCGGAACTGCCTGCTTGGGAGCCGCTTTTGGACCCACGTCCGGCTCCCTCACCACCGCAGAGGCTGCGCGGCTCGGGGACATCCGAGGACCCCCGCCCCGCCCCTACGCCACACCGCCCCGCCCCTACATCATCGAGCGGTGGTGCTGACAGGAACCCCCTATCCGCAATGGGCCGCGCGATCTTGAATCGTGCCACTGGGAGTCCCGCGCCCGTTACCACAGCGAGTACGGCTCATGGTGGTCGCAGGCGCCTGCAGAAGCAGAACCCCGCGGCTGGGCGCGGTCGGTAAGTCTTCGCCCGCCATGAAGTCGTTGCCTTGGGGCGACTCGTCCGCACGGAGCTTCGGGCCGACGGGTCCACTGCGGCGTCAGCCCCGTGCCGACATTCCGGCGTAGGTCGGTCGCCCGAGACAACCCCCCGCGCCAGATGTATCCGGTGTATCCGGCGACCGACCGATACCGACTTTCCAATCAACCCGGGTTCCGTCAGTGCACTTGCCGAGACCTGGGCTGGCAGGGCCAACGGCGACGAGCGGCGGTCGCCGAGGGCCACGGCCTCGTCGACTTTGCTGTCTGGTTGCTGGCACAAATGAGTGATCGGATACGCGGTCCTGACTGGACAGGGGGGTAGGCCTGACGAGGTCGTCACCCTGTGGGCGGGGTTGTCGCGTCGCCGGCCTGAGCCGAGGTATACGAGCAGGGCCACCGGCGGGATGGCAGCGATGTTCCAGCTCACGGCCATGGGCAGGCCAGGCTGGTCGAGGATGGCGACATCCTGCAGGGTGTCCCGGGCCGGCGTGGCCGTCGAGGGCAGAGGTGAAGCCTCACGTGCCGACTCCGGCAGGGCCTGAACGTGGAGGCCCCAGACGTCCAGCTTGCGGGGGTGGCGGGCGAGTGGTGTTGTGCGGTCCTCGTGGTCCAGGCCGAGGCCGTCGATCGTGAACGTGTCCTGGCCCGGCGGCGCGTACAAAGCAGCGATCCGGCGCGCGCTCTCGTCCGCAGGAGTACCAGCGCGATCCATACACTCTTCCGTCAAGACACCGAACTCCGCGCCGATTACCCGGCTCAACGGCCCTTGCCGACAGGCCGTTCACCGCAACGTGAGACCAGCCGCCCACACAAGCATCCGGAACCCAGATCCCATGACATGCACGGCGGTGCTATCACCGCCAGCCTCAACTGCCGATGGCAGGCGGACGGAGATGCGGGCCGGGCGGGAACATCAACCGCCTACTGCGTGCTGTATCCGTCTGCCGGGCCTGCGCGGCAAACCGGTTCCGCCTCGCCGGCATCCCCGCTTCACTTCACTTCGGTTCCGCCGACGGCAGAGTCGCTGGGATGAGCGAGCCGGCGAATATCAAGACGGGCGAGGACGTGTGCGACCGGGCTGGGAGTCCTGGCCGAGGAGCGGGGCACGACGATCACCGAGCGGCTGGAGGAGTTCGCCTCCCGTGAGCTGACGCAGGCGGAGCTGGGGGCACGCGCTGTCGTGGCCGCCTGCGGGCTGGGGGCCGAGCGGGAGGCCGCCGACGCCGTCCGGTATGCGGCGTCCTTGCGGTTTACCAGGACTGGTCCGTTCACTGCGGCGTACGCGGTCTACAAGATGCGCTGGACCGGTGCGGACCGGCCCATCGCTCGGGCGGCCGAGCCTTCGGTGGGGGACCAGGGGATACGCGGCTAGCGATGTGTACGAGCAGTCACGTGTCTCTCTCGCGCCACTGGCGTCGCGTGGCGCGAGGCCATCCTCGGCCGGGCCGAGAACGACCTCAGCCGGTCCGCAGGACGACCGTGAGCGCGTCGTTGAGTACGGCGGCCTCCTCGGCCGGGTCGAGGCACGCGGCCGGAAGGATCCGGCCGAGCGCCATACCGTCGAGTACGGTGAGCAGGAAGCGCGCGCCGCGTTCCTCCGAGCCGCCGGCGACCGCCCCTTCGGCAGCGAGGATGCGGAGCCAGTCCGAGATCTGGCTTCTGGTCTGCACTACGTAAGAAGCCCATGCCGTGCGCGCTTCTGGTTTCGCGGTGGATCCGAACACCGAACTGACCGTGTCGATCCAGTGGTCCATGGAGAGGTCGGTCAGTTGCGCCGAGGGCAGCAATTGCAGAAGGCATTCACTGAGCCGCTCACGTGCTGGCACCCGTGTGTCTCGGATGCGCAGGTCGGATGCGGTCGTCGCGAACGAGGCAGCGAGTACCGCTTCATGGAGCGCACGCTGGCTGGGGAAGTAGTGACGAAGGGTGCTGGCACCGATGCCCACCCGCTCGGCCACGGCGCGGACGGCGAGCGTGGTGCCCGGATCCTCCGCAAGCATCTCCCTGGCTGCACGCACGATCTGCTCGCGCCGACTCTCGGTCATCCCGCCTCCTCGTTCAGTCACTGTGCGACCCAAGTATGTGACTAGTACAATGTACTAGCGCAACGTGCTAGAGTGAGTTTGTGACCAGGAGCCGCGACGCGGGAATGCGGGTCGGGTGCCTGCGACATGGTGGCTGACGTCGGGCGTCGCCGCTTCCCTGGACATTCCAAGACTCCTGGTCGACTGCCCGTGTGGCGTCGGCCGACGATCGATTGCGGGACATGACGTGACCAAGCCTCTGACGCAGTGCCTCTTCCTGCTCAACTATGACCCTGCCCACAAGGAGATCCCGACGGTCCGCTTTCGCGGCCTGCTGATGCGGGCGGCCGCGCTGGCTGAGCTGACCTTGGGCCGGGTGCTCGAACTCAACGGTGCCGCCCTCGGGCGCGGCCCCGGAGAACCTCCCGCCGACCCGTTCCTCGTCCAGGTACTGAGTGACGTTCCGACGGGCAAGGTGCACCTGCCCTCCCTGCTGCAGCGGAACTACCGCGAAGCGGAGGCGGTGGTCAGGACTCAGCTGCTCGACGCCGGCGACGTAGTCGTGGTCGGCGGTTCCCGCCTCGGAGTCCGTGACGTCGAGGCGGTGGAACGACTCCGCCGGGAGGTGCGCGACGCGGTGGAGAGGGACGGTGACCCCGTGAGTCTGTCGCCCGAGGTGCTTCTGATGGCCGTTCTGTCGGCGGAAGCCGAAGTGGATCCCCTCTTCCCGCTGGGCGATCGCGTCCGGTACCGCAAGCGACTCGGTCACCTCGCGAGCGAACTCGACAACGAGATGCCCGGGTTCCGCAAGGCCCTGCGGACGTCCGTCGCGACATTGCGCGGCATCAACAGCGGCTGGTGACTCCGCGACTGCTACGGAAGGCAGCCGCCCTCAAGGACTCCCACCCAGGACGGAGAAGAGCCCAATGGCTGACAAGAAAGCTGTCCCTCGAAGGGTCGTATTGCGCGGCGCCGCCGGATTCGCTGCTGCGGCTGCGATCGCCGGTCCCGTCCGTGACCGGACGACACCCGCGGGTGAGCAATGGCAGCTGACTCACGGGTCGGACAGGAACGCGAGCATGAAGATCAGCTGGGACGAGTGGGCGATCCCCACGATCGTGGGCGAGGACGAGTTCGACGTCACCTACGGTGTCGGCTACGCCCAGGCGGTGACCAACGCCCGCCAGGTCCTGAACGTCTACGGGGTCGCTCGCGGCGAGAGTGCCGCTCTGTGGGGACCGGACTACCTGGCCGAGGACACGTTCACCGCTCAGTTGGGCCTGGTGAACCGGACGAATCTGTGGTTGCAGGCGCAGGGACCAGAGACGCTGGCCCGGATCACGGCCTTCTGCGACGGTTTCAACGCCGCGTGCGCGGAAGACCCCGGGCTCGGCGGCGACCGCCGGGTGATCCTGCCGGTCACTCCCAGGGATGTGGTGGCCCAGACGCTCCGCATCTTCGCACGGTTCACCACGATGGACGGCCGAGGACTGGCGTTCCCCCCGGAGGCCTTCACCCAGACCATGGGTTCCAACGGGTGGGCAGTGTCCGGTCGTCGGTCCGCAACCGGGAACGCTCTGCTGGTGATCAATCCCCACCTGGTGTGGCGCGGATACCAACGGTTCTTCGAGTTCCGTACCAGCCACCCGGGCAGGGACTTCCACGGGACTGCGTTGCTCGGGCTGCCCTGGCAGAACATGGGTTACAACCCGGCAGTGGGTTGGGGACACACAGTCAACCCAGTGCCGAACATGTCCGTCTACGAACTCGAACTCTCCGGAAAGCATTACCAATTCGACGGCCAGCAGTGCGAACTGCAGGTGATCGAACACCGGATCGAGGTGCTCGGCTCCGACCCGGTCACCGTGCTCGAGCGGCACAGCGTGCACGGCCCGGTCGTGACCGCACCCGACGGCACCGATGTCGCGGTGCGCATCGCGGGCGTCCTGCACCAACCGGCGACCTCGGCCCTGGAAGGGTGGTGGCAGATGTCTCTCGCCACCAGCGTCGAAGAGCTGTTCACTCTCCACGACGAACGGCCCTTGCCCCTGTTCAACATGATCGCTGCCGACGCGCGGGGATCGATCGGAGCCCTCTACTGCGGCACCCCGCCGGTGCGCGACCACGGTGACTTCGACGACAGCAAGCGTCGTCTCCCCGGTGACGACCCGAAATGGCTCTGGGACCGGGTTCACCCGGCTCACACGATGCCCCGGGTTATCAACCCGGAGTCCGGATGGGTGCAGAACTGCAACGAGACACCCTGGCTCTACACGGATCCCCCCTTGTCCGCCGACGCGTGGCCGACGGCGATCGCGCCTGCCGCTGACCAGGTCGACGACTTCCGACCGTATACCTCCCGCTCCTGGCTGAAGGCTCAGGACGCGATCACTCCGGAGGAATTGCTGCGTCTGAAATTCAGCAAGCGGGCGCTGCTGGCCGACGTGGTCCTCGACGAACTGCTCGAGGCCGCCGCAGTCGAGGCGGACCTGCAGGATGTAGTCCGGGTTCTGTCCGCGTGGGACCGGCACGCCCACCGGGACAGCAAGGGCTACGTGCTCTTCTACCTGTGGAGCTTGTTGAACGTCGTCGCGATCGAGGACAGGTCTCTGTTCCGCGAGACCGGTGCAGCAGGGACAGTCCCGGCCGGTCTGGCCGACCCTGCTGCCGCAGCGGCTGTCCTGCGCACCGCGAAGAAGACGCTGCTCGGGATTGGTACGCCGCTCGACGCCTCCGTCGGGCAGGTGGCCGCGCTCGGGGAGGCACCGGACACTATTCGCGCCGACGGTGGCTCCGGCGTCGTGGGCGTGCTGAAGTCGTTCGAGATCGCGCCTGGTGCCGACGGGTTCGTCAAAGTTCTGGGTGACACCTGGGTATCGCTGGTGCAATTCCGGCCGGACGGTGGGACCACCGCCGACAGCGTCCTCGTCTACGGCAACATTACCGAAGCTGCGGCACCGCCCGCGAAGTCGCAGTATCCCGTGTGGGCCGCGGACCGTCTGCGCACTCCCTGAGCGGTGAGAGTGCCGACGTACACTCTTGGCTGCTCAATCAAGTGCGGAGACCTTGCACCACGGTAGGTGGTGCTCGAGCGCGGCCGGCGAGCCGTTCCCAGCTGTTGGGAACCTGCTCGGCGTCAACGGGCACACCCCACAATGGCAAGGCAGGGCGCCCGACCCCATTAGGCGGCGACGGACCCATACGCGTCGTCCAGGACACCGGCATCAGTACCCCTGCTGGCCGAACAAGCTCACGGCCTTAAGGACGAGTGAACCAGGCGCCCGCTTCGAGCTGGAGTAGTGAGTGACTCTGGTCTCGCAGCCACGTTGCGGCGATGCGGCCACTGCCGTGAGGTGTCGCGTCTGGGCTCCGCGTCACCCTGGACCTGTGCGAGGGGTGCTGTACGTCGGTTCCAGTGTGGCTAGCGATGAATTATTCGCCGCGAAAGAGAGATAACGATGAAGGGTCTACCGCAGACCGAGAACGTTCTGTTGATTCGCACTGATTTCACCGAGAGGGCCGCCTGGGGCATCCTGCATGCAATGATTACCAAGCCATGCTTCCGCCCGCAGCTTCACCTCGTGAACGATCGCGCCTACCGCGAACTCGCACCCCTGGAGGCCTCGTCGTTGGCACCCACAAGTAAATTCTTGCTCATAGCCGACAAGACCACTCTTTCAACACCATCCCTTCAGCTGCTCGCCGTATTTCCCAGTCAGTGCAATGGTGGCGGAATTCGAGTTGCGGTGGAAGATGCATGGACTATAGAAAACAACCTTGCCCACGCCAATCTAGTGTGGGGTATATGACGACCCTGGCGGGAAATTCGCAGTGAACGGCTCGGGTTACCACTCTTGATCTCGGCGCGGCCAGAACGCTCACCCCGCCTTTCTTGGGAGGTTGTGTTCAACGAGTGGTGTAACCACGGTGATTGGGCTACTGGCGGGCCGCCGAGAAGCGGCCGTCGAAGGTGATGTCGAAAGCGTTCGGGGCGATCTTCCATCGCAGGGTCATGCCGGGCGTGGCCCTTGCGCGGACGAAGACGACCGGACAGACCGGGCCGAGGGGGCGGCTCTGCCTTTTCGCCCGTGCCCTCCAGTACCTTGTCGGTGATGGCTTGAACGATCCGTTGCGGTCACGGGGCACGGTGATCTGCACCGGCCCGACATTGGGCAGCACCGTCTTGGAGCGTTTGCCGGTGCATGAGTTGCCCCGTCCCCTCCAAGACGTACTCCAGCAGACGCTTGGTCAATTACTGCAGCAACCCATCGCCGGTGAGCTGAAACCCTCGGCCTGGGCCCGGCCGACCCACTCATAGATCAACGGGCCGCCCACAGGCTTCACCGACACAGCCTTCGCGGGCTCAACGGCGCGGGGCCAGCCTCGTTCTCACTGCTCATCGATGCATCCTCCATGGTCGGGAGGTAAATCGAATGATGCGCCGTCTGTATTGATCACGAGCGTAATGCCGATGGGACTTGATGATGGCGAAGACCTCCGGTGATGGAGCTGTTCAGGACTGCTCCGCACGGAGGTCTTCATGTCCCACCGTCATGCCCGGCTTACTGGCTCTAGATGTGTTGTTCGGAGAGGTTGGTGCCGCGGCTGGCGGGTGTGTGGCCGCCGATGCCGGTGTGGGGTCGGTGGTAGTTGTACCAGTGCAGCCAGTGGGTGAAACGCTTCCCTGCGTTCGTGGTCTGAGGTGTAGGGGCCTTGACCCCTGATGTTGGACACACGAGACACTGATTCCTAATGCTGTTTGTCAAGCTGCGATGACGGTGGGCGGCACGGCCTCGTAGGTCCGTCCATCGCGCAGGAGGGCCCAGAGAACGTTGACACGACGGCGGGCCAGAGCGAGGACGGCCTGGATGTGGCGCTTGCCTTCGGCTCGCTTGCGTTCGTAAAACCGGCGGGAGTCCTCGCAGTGACGGATGCTGAACAACGCAGAGATGTAGAAGACCCGTTGGAGTCGGCGGTTGTAGCGTCGTGGGCGGCGGAGGTTGCCGCTGATCTTCCCGGAGTCGCGGGGAACGGGGGCAACGCCGCCGAAGCCGGCGAGGCGGTCAGGAGTGCCGAAGAGACTCATGTCGCCGCCGGTCGCGGCCAGGAACTCGGCACCGAGGATCACGCCCAGGCCAGGCATGCTGGTGATCACTTCGAAGTCCCGATGCTCGCGGAACCGGGCCTCGATCGCCTTGTCGAGCTCGGCAACCTGCTGGTTGAGGACCATCACTTCCCGCGCGAGCGTGTGCACCATCTGGGCGGTCAGTTTCTCGCCGGGCAGGCTGATGTGCTGGCGTCCGGCGGCTTCCAGAGCTGTCTCGGCGAGCCGGTCAGCGCGCAGGACCTTGCGGTTGCGCAGCCAGGTTGCGAGCCGCTTCTTGCCTGTCCGGCGGAGCGCGGCCGGGGTCTGGTAGCCGGTCAGTAGCATGAGGGGGCCGGTGTTGGTGAGGTCCAGGGCCCGTTCCAGGCCGGGGAAGATGTCGGTGAGGTGGGCGCGGAGCCGGTTGACGGTGCGGGTGCGGTCGGCGACCAGGTCTGCGCGACGGCCGGTGAGGATCTTGAGGTCGGTGACGGTCTCGTCGCCGGTGCGTAAGGGGTGCAGGTCGCGGCGGATGCGGGCCTGGTCGGCGATGACGGCGGCGTCCTTGGCGTCGGTTTTGCCTTCGCCGCGGTAGCTCTCGGAAGCACGGTGGATGGCCCGGCCGGAGATGTAGTGCACCGGCTGGCCGTGGTCGAACAGGATCGTGATGGCCAGGGCGGCGCCGCCGTCGGCCAGGTCGATGCCCCAGGTCACCTCGTCGCCCAGGGCCAGGACGTCGGCGAGGAGTTGGAGGAGTTCGGGTTCATCGTTGGCGACGCGTCGTGACAGCAGCCGGCGGCCGCTCTCATCGATCGCGACGCAGTGATGGTGGGTCTTGCCCGCGTCGATGCCGGCCCAGATCATGGCCATGTGGTGCCTCCGTGAGGGGTGGTGCTGATGCCTCCCGACGGACGACCTCGCTGTCGATTCCCTACTCAGCGATCATTCGCAATTCCTAATTGGCAGCCGAGTCGTCGTGGGGCACCGGGCGGCCAATCAGTGGAAGCCACAAACGGCAGAGCCTTTTGAACCACACCCGGCACCCCTGGGCGGGTCAACCATACGAAGGGCTCACCGCATCCCGCAGAACAACGTAGGGAGCCTTTTCCAACTTCACGTCTGTGCTGGTCAGGGCCGTATCCGTGAGTGGCCACGTCAGCCGGTGACAGACCTGTGACCAGCAGAACCACCACAGTCCCACATCGTGTTGCGAGCACTCCGCCGGGCATAGTCGGCGGCCTGTCAGCCAGGTTGAAAAAGCCTCACTGGATCCTGAGGATCTGAGGACGGACATCTCGTGGTCATGAAGAACTATCCGCCGGAGTTCAAGGCGGACGCGGTCGCGCTGTACGAGTCGCGGCCGGAGGCGACGATCAGGTCGGTCGCCGCCAACCTGGGGATCAACCCGGAGACGCTGCGGAACTGGGTCCGGGCGGCCGGGGTGGGCCGGCCCCGGGGACGCAGGACGCCGGAACCGGCCCAGCCCCCGACCCCGCTGGAGGCGGAGAACGCGGCTCTGCGGAAGAAGGTCCGTGAGCTGGAGGTCAGCCCGCGCCCGCGCCGCAGCCACGATCCGCTCGATACGGCCCGGAGGCTCGATGCGGTCACTGCGGCACTGCACGACCAGAGCCTCGCGCAGCCGGTCCTCCACCAGCTCAACCGGGCAGACCTCATCGGCCAGCCAGCCGGTCAGCCGTTCCTCATCGGCCGGGTCGCCGGACGGAACGCGAGCGCCTCGCGGATCTGCGTACGGTGGCCCTTCGCGGATCTGCGTACGGTGGCCCTTCGCGGACCGCGACGACAGGTCGTACTTCGCCAAGTCCTCAGCCGGCACCTTGACCACGGCGGCCACGTAATCGACCGCGGTCGGCGGGAGCTCCTCCACGAACTGGGGGAACCGGCCCTCCAGCTCGAAGAACTTCAGCATTAGCGCGAAGCCGAGTCGGGTCGGGCCGGACTTGTTCGCGACCAGCTCCCACCCGACGGCATCGGTCGGGTAGCCGGGGCACATCGCTGTGTCCCGGCCCCCTCAGAACCGGCCATGCCCGCTTTCCAGGCAACCGGCTCAAGCAAGCCCCAAGGGCGTCACAGGTTCTTGCTTTCGGGACCGTCTGCCATCCGCAGCATGTAGCTGACGATGACATTCGGCGTGAACGAGACGCAGGTTCTTTCTCTCGTCCGACCCGCCGTCACGCCGGTATTCGAAGTGATGTTTATTCAGCATCTTCTTCGAGGCCGCGAACCAGTCAATCCACTCACGTGGATTGTCCGGCTCGTACTCGGCTCCGGCAATCAACGCCTGACGGCATAGAGGGCAGAGCCCCCGTTGCCGGTATGCCAGGGACAGACTCGTCTTGTCCATAGGCGGAGGCGTCTTTCGTCGACGGCGGTTCTCCCAGTATTCGATTAGGGACGGGTCATCCAGCGATGCCGCGCCCTTGATCAGGGTGTGCCGAACGATTTTAGTCCAGGAGAACTTGACGAGGTAGGCGCCGCTGGCGCGATCGCCGAAAACCCATCGGTCTCGCCTGGTCTTGTCGAACCGGCCGAAGTACCGTTTGACGATCCAGTCCTTCGACTTTAGCGGGTGGGCATGCTTGGCCCACTTGTAAGTGAGCACCCACATGTAGTTATCCAGATCAGCGAAGACTCTGGACGACACCACCGTCCGGTAATAGGCTGCCCAGCCCCGAATGATGGGCGTGAGCTTTCTCAAGACACCTCCGGCGTTGGCTCCGTAGAGCGCCTTAACCTCCGCCTTGAGTATTCCCCGGACTCTCTTGACAGCGTCCTTACTGGGCCTGATAAGCAGCTTGTTACCGAAACGGCGGACCTCAAAGCCGAGGAAGTCGAACCCTTGCGTCACATGGACTACGCGGGTCTTCTCCTCATTGAATCTCAGCCCTCTCGGCTCCAGCCACTTGGCCAGCTCGGTCTTAATGCGGTGCGCTTCTTCCTCGCTGTGGCACATGGCCACGAAGTCGTCCGCGTACCGCACGAGGACAGGGGCATCCCGGGCCGTATATGTACCTCTGTTATCCGGACCGGCATACCGATAACGGCTCCCTGCCGCTGCCTCCATCCCATGCAAGGCAACGTTCAGCAGCAGCGGACTGATCACTCCTCCTTGAGGAGTGCCTTCGTCCGTCCGCCTCAAGCGGCCTTCTTCAACAACTCCAGCCCGCAGCCATGCCCTGATCATGGCTTGACCAGGGAACAGGCCCAGGGCTTCCAAAAGCTGGGCGTGGTTGATCCGGTCGAAGGCTGCCGCGAGGTCTGCGTCGAGCACCCACAAACGTGAGGCCCCTTTGGCCCCCAGCGTGTTGTAGATGGCTTCAATCGCGTCATGGCAACCCCGACCAGGACGGAATCCGTATGACCTCGGCTCGAAGCGCGCTTCCCACTCGGGTTCTAATGCATTCTTCACCCGGGCTTGAAGTACGCGGTCGATGATCACAGGGATTCCGAGAGGCCGCTTCTTTCCGTTGGCCTTCGGGATGAATACGCGCTTGACCGGACGAGCCTTCCAGGGATGCTCGAACCGTTGGACTCGGGCCGTGAGGTGGCCTCGTTCCTTCGGTGTGAGCGCCGTTTCCCCATCAATGCCCGCGGTCTTACGCCCCGCGCTCTGCTGCGTGACCCTCTTGACGCTGATCAGCGTGTTGGAGTGGCTTCGGAGCATGAGTTTTTGCAGATTGCGTACCTTCTTCAGGTCGCCTTCCTGTGTCGCCTTGAAGATTCTTCGTCTCAGTCGCCGTACGTGGTCCTCGCACGAGGCCCAGTCGATACTGTGCCAGTCGATTCGCACGTCCTCCGGTCCGTTCGCACGGGAGGAACGGCGGGACTCACCGTACCGTCGAGCCATTAGCCCTCCCTGCGTCCAACTTGCCCTTCGGCTCCGGTTTCTTCACCAGATTTCTTCAAAGGCTCACCCGGCCCACGTGGGCGCCCTTTCGGGCCGGGTCACGCGGACCCGTATCCGACGGGTTATACGAGGCGGATGCCTTCGCTTTCCCCTGGCCTTTCGGCCTGTCGGCATTTGCTTCTTGGGCCATCCTGTTCCCGCCGGGGAATTGATCCTTCCTCACGGTCGGACTACCGGGGGCGATCCCGGACCCCGACGGGGTTTCCACGTTCCGCACTGACAAGATGCGACTGGGGTGGGTGCCTCCTCTACCCCGGGACCGGTGGTGTCCTGCCCTCTCCGGCGAGTCCACGAGGGTCACCTGGCGTTCTTCGACGCCGAGTCCTGAAGCTGCCGCTTGCGTCACCATCGCGCAGCTTATGCAATCACGAGGCATAGCCGGAGATTCGCTTTCGCTCACCCGTCCAGTCTTCCCCTTTGCTTGTTGCCTCCCGATGGCCGGGACGCTCTTGAGCGTGATCGTCCAGCTTCACACCCCGCCGTTGCCAGCGACGCATGTGGACGCAGGGGACAGGCCACGGACACTGGCCTGGGCTTCATCAACTCCTTTCTGTCGTCTGCCACTTGATCAGTGCGACCTCGTGTCGCACCCCGCCACTTGATGCCGTTGTCCACGAGATAGCGCACCGCGTCGATCATCTGCCGGTGGCAGGAGCCCTCCGGACGGCCGCCCCGCCCCGCCCCGCCAGCCATCCCGGAACCGGCAGCAGATCCCGCACCGACGCCCACTCCGCATCGCTCATGTCCGAGCCGTACCGGGGCCGGCGCTCCGGCCGGTCGGCCGCGTTCCCGAACCGATGGGCGAGACAGTCACACCCAGGAGTGGACGGACTGGACCCGGCAACCACGACCACGCGACACTTCGACAACAGGGCCTCTTGTTTCTCGCTGGACTCGACAACCGCGAGCTACCAAGAGGCCCTTCCTCTATGCCCCACCAGCCAACAAGCCACCCGATCCAGGACCCCGTTCGAACCAGACCGAGCGCACGACCGGATAGAGAACGGCCAGTTATAGCGCCTACTGGCCTTTCCGTTGAGTTGTCGTGCTGAGCGAGAGGCCAGTTTCGTCAAGGCAGCCCTCGATGAGGTCGGTGCGTCTCTGGACGCGGCGCAGGCCGCTGCGGACGGCCGAAGACGCAGGCCAGGACAATTATGAACAGGTGTCGGGGTGATGTCGGTGGCCGGAGGGTGGGTGGCCGATACCCAGGCAGTCGGCAGCCTGGTTCTGCCTCCGCAGCTCGCGGAAAGTGGTGGTCAGGCAAGCACCCCTGGAAGGGTCATCCGCTCCCCTCGCCTGGTGCAGTCACCCCGACTGACGTGGCAGGCGCGATACGGCGGCCGCACTTCCAGCACTTTGATCAACCAACTCTTGAGGACACGGATCATGACTGTCATTGACACGCGCGCCGCCTGGAACTCCGACGCCCTGAACGAGATCCTCACGCAGGGCCACGAGCGGATCGTGCTCTTCACCAACGCCCGGATCGTCACCATGGACCCGATGCTCGGGACCATGACCGGCGCCGACCTGCTGTTCCTCGGCCCCCTGATCGTGGGAGTCGGCCCCGGCCTCATCACCGCGGCGGAGGACGACAACGCCATCGTCGTGGACTGCACCGGCATGACCATCGTCCCCGCTGTGCTGGACGCCGCCGCCCTGGCCGGAGGACGCAGCCGCCGCTCGGACTACATCGCCACCCTCACCCCGGGCAACAAGACCGACTTCCTGGTGATGCCCGACGAGTTCGCCCCGGACGCACCGACGGCTGTGAGCACCCTCTTCTCCCACCCGGACCAGGTCCGCGCGCTCATCGCGGACGGCAAGCCCGTCCTGTGGAACGGCGACGACGCCCCCGAGCGGCCCACCGCTCCCACGCCCGGCATCCCCGCCTCCCCCGACCTGACCGGACACCCGCGGGTCGGCGTCTGGATCGACGAGACGGACTTCCTGCACCAGGAGCTCCAGGCCGACGGCCGCTACGACGAGACCCGCGGCGGGCGCCCCCACGCCTACCAGGGCCGGTTCTGGATCGACGGCGACCGCATCGACTACCTGGACGACCTCGGCTTCTGGGCATACGGAGAGTGGAAGGACAACGTCCTCTACCACGCCCACTACATCCTGCGCCTCGGGTCCTGAATCCCGCAGCGGCCCCGCGCCACTGAAACAACCGAAGCCGACGGCTGAGTAACACGTCACCTGCCTCAGGCACCCAGATCTGCCCCGGGCTGTATCTCCCCACGGAGAAACACACAGCCCGGGGCAATCCTCCCGAACCACCCTCCAGCACCCACGCCTGTGACCCTTGCTCGCGCTGGAGTCGGCGCTCAGCCCGGTGCCGGCACCGACCGATTATGGATCGAGGGACGGCACCTCGATCCCGGTACGTGACCCTCTCACTCAATTACCGGTTCTCGGTGAATGGGCAGGGACTCGTCGATGCCGACACCCGGCTGATGGTGGCATCCGCCCGACCGACAAGGCAGACTCACACCTCTGACGCGAGTCCGACCTGCCCGCGGTGGCGGCAGACTCGACCGTGATCACGGACAGTCGCCAATCTGGACACCGGCTGCATGGTCCCGCACTACAGACGAGTCTGACGCCCCTCCCTTTCGAGGCCGGAGGAAGACAACGCCGAACACCGGCGCGTCCTTGCCCCCGTTCAGACACCCTCTCCCAGATGAAATCTGGGAGATTCTCCGGGGACTGGCGCCAGAAGGGCGGGCGCCGGACTCCATCACGCCCGGCTACCATGTCCCGCCCAGACAGCCAGGCGCATGATCGTTTGAGCAGCCGCCCTCATGCGCCGCCTGAGATACGGCGAACCCAGACTGTCACCTCGTGCAGTTGAACTGTTTCGGTCCGCCTCCCGTTGCAGAGTATGCCAAACCATCGCGCTCCCCGACATGTGACCGGAGGAATCAGAGGACCTGACGGGCCGCATGCGCATACCGAACACGAGCCCCCTGCTGTGGCGTTCAATGCCAAGGGTCGCGATCTTGATGATGAAGCTGACGCCCTGACGCGTCGGGTGGGTCCACAGGTCACGACGCCCCTGACACCTCCCGTTCCGACATCCGGCGCGATCCAGGTGCCAGCACCAGGCGAGCGCCGTCGCAGTCAGATGGGTGGCGGTCAGTGTCTCGACCTGGCCAGGAGAGACAGGAGAGCCTTACAAGCCAACATCACCCTGTATGGATGCAGCGATCTCGACGACCACCAGTGAAGCTTCGTGAAGCACTGAGGGAGAAAGCATCCCGGGCTCGGGTAGCTTCTCACCCTTGACCCAGTTGATGCTAATAGGCCGCACCGACGTCGGAAGTGCTGGCCCTCTGAAGTCAGGTTCGACCTATTGCCGGAAAAGGCTGGCCGAGCGTTTCGTTTGGCCTGACCGTTAGCATTGTATTGGTACCCGCGATAGAGGAGGGGTGAGTTAGAGGCTACCCAAAAGAGCTCTATCTCCTCTCAATGGAAGAAAATAGGTGGAGTATCGATGTCAGATGAAAGTCACTCGACTCAATCGCGCGACTCGCACGCCGATAGCGAAACCGCTAGCATACTGGACTACTATTTTCAATCTATGGAACGTCCAGATTCTGCAACGCTTGGCCCGCACGGAACAGGTGGGCCTAATGTGAGCCGCGCGTCGCAGCCCGGTTTGGAACCGGTCATAAATCCAGTCTCGCCTTCACCGCTATCGCGGGAGTCGGTGCGCGAGACCCAGTCGCGCCAGCGCTCGGATGAAATCTTTATCGGCTTTGTGCAGCCCCAACCCGCTCCCCAATTTGCGGTCGAGCTGCCGGCCGAGGTGCCGCCTAGAAATCTAACTCCCGCTCCCCAATTTGCGGTCGAGCTGCCGGCCGAGGTGCCGCCTAGAAATCTAACTAAGGCTCCTGCGCTATTGCGGGAACGACGTTATTTGCAGGAAGGGCTGGCACGGTCTGAGTTGCCCTCTGGGAATCCGCTTGCGGACTTGCCACCGACTCCCGAGCCGGGACCTGTGCCGGTGGGCGAGCCCGCATATCAAAGGCTCTCTTCGGACATCCTGAACCCGGCACCGCCGCGGCATCCGGCACCGCCGCGGCGTAACATGCCCGTGCCCGAAGCGAACCTAAACCCGCGCCCGAGCCCCGCCCCAGCAAGTGGAGGCGGTAACCCCTTGAACCCCTTGTCTGCAGCAGGCCGGGAGATCCTGGGTCGTGTCAGCGGAAGTCCGGGGTCCGCTTCTGCGGCTAGCACGGCATCAAGCAATAGCCGCTCCCATAACCTGCAGAACCCCGCAAGGCGCGCCCGCTGAGTTTTCTGTGCAGGTCGGCAGCGTGCCCCTGTCTCCCGTCTCCCGCAACGAAGCACCGGTTGTGCTGGGCGAGCTTCCGAGTCTCTTGGAGTTATCCGAGTTTCGATGTGCCGCCAGTCGTGCTTGAGCGCAGCGCCTACTGGTCTGATCCGCGTGAGCGACGCCGCCGATGGCGCTCGCTGGTGGCGGTGCTGTTCACGGCGCGCTGCGCGGTCCTGGCCGGCGCATGCCCCAACGCCACCGCGGCCGTGGAAGGCACAGGGCCACAGGGCTCCCTAAAGGGTGTTACAGACGGCCTTGACCTGGGCATATCGGGTGTATGGCTGGGTGTTGAAGGCCGAGCGGGTATGGGTGGAAGCAAGCGGTATGCCGATCACGCGCTGAGCCGGTGCTGGCGGCGACGCCGCCACCAGGCGACCGCAGAACGCTGCCACTGTCGTCACCGTCGCGGTAAAGGTTACGAACTTCCGGCCCTTGACCCCACGACAACCGAATAGAACCAATAGAGTGCCCCTGACCTGCAGAGTTAGCAAACTGCAATTGGAGGACTAGGGTCTGGCATACGGGCCCGACCTGGGAACCGCCCTCCTTTAGGCTGTCGATATATCTGCTCGGCCTCGTCCGGGGGCGGGTGGGCTCCTGGATACGGGGCGCACTCGCCGCTTTGAGGAGCTTGCTCGCTCATCTCAATCCCACTATGATCTTGTGCGGTTGCCTTAACTCGGCAAGTAGGGTACTGGTCAACCGGTCCGGCCGGGGGGACTCAGCTGCGTGGGGCCACTTTGTGGAAGCCTAGGTTTTTTGCGAGATGTGCGATCGGACAGCCGGTGGCGCGAATTATCGCGGATGCCCCGCTCACGGAGCTCGCCCAAAAATTCATGTAGGCCTTGGCATGGCACGTGGTTCTCCTTCGAGCCAGGACCACAAGCCTTGCTTCAGAGGCTCTACGAGCCCGGGGCCTGCCGCTCATCTTTCCTCGGCACCGCGCCGAGGTGCGGAGACACGTTCCGTACGAGGTCATCAGCCTTGCTCATACTGCCGCTACCTTTGACGGGGCGTCACCGGTGCACGGTGGTGCACACTGAGCTTCTTCAGTCGCTACCCGTTCGGGTGAGAAGTACCTGTACGTCGACGACGTCGATGAGCAGTGCGCTTGCTACCGGGCGGGCCCGACTTGC
>JODU01000050.1 GCA_000720845.1 Kitasatospora aureofaciens
GGTTCAAAGGGTCAAGATCGTCACGCAACGTGACGATCGCCGACGCTGCGCAAGGCAGCGGGGAGGAGTGATCACCATGGCCCGTGGAGGAGCCCGCGTCGTCTCCGGACCGGCACCCGATCCGCTCGCGCTGCGCCGCAACCGGCCCTCGGACAAGGCCGGCTGGACGCTCCTGCCCTACGAGGGGCGCCCCGGTTTCGCGCCGGACTGGCCACTGACCGAGCCGGCGGACCGCGAGCTGCGGCTGTGGGACGAGCTGTGGGAACGGCCACAGGCCGTGATGTGGGAGGAGCTCGGCCAGGAGATCGAGGTGGCCCTGTTCGTGCGCTGCCTCGCCGAGGCCGAGCAGCCAGACGCCAAGGTCGACGTGCGCAAGCTTGCGCGGCAGTACCTCGACAGCCTCGGCCTGTCCGTACAGGGCATGCTGCGCAACCGGTGGAAGATCTCGCCCGGCGAGCCGGGCACCGTCCCGGCCGCTGAGGAGAGCGAGCCGACGGAGCCGGCGCCGCGTCGGAAGTCCGCGCGCGACCGCATGAAGGTTGTGCCGTTCCGTGGCCGGGAGGACTGAGCCCGGGGCCGAGTTCGTCGTCGACTTCCCCACGCTGTGGGTCGTCCCGGACTGGATCGAGCGGCACTGCCCCGTGCCCGACGGGTTCCGCGCGGGCCAGGACCTCGAGCTGTACCCGTGGCAGCTGTGGTGCACCGTCAATCACTACCGCGTCCGCCCGGACGCGCGCCCGGGCCAGCTCGCGCCGGCGTTCCACTACCGCCGCAGCCAGGTCGTGGCCCCGCAGAAGACCGGCAAGGGCCCCTGGTCGGCGGCCATCGTGCTCGCCGAGGCTTGCGGGCCGGTGGTGTTCGCCGGCTGGGCGCTGGGCGGTGAGCGGTTCGTCTGCGCGGACTACGGCTGCGGCTGCGGCTGGTGGTACACGTACGAGCCGGGCGAGCCGATGGGCATGCCGTGGCCGACTCCGCTGATCCAGTTGACCGCGACGTCCGAGGACCAGGTCGCGAACGTCTACCGGCCGCTGAAGGCGATGGTCAAGAAGGGTCCGCTGCAGGAACGGATCCGGGTCGGCGAGGAGTTCGCCCGGGTCGGCGAGGACGGGCAGATCGATGTCGTCACGTCCTCGGCCTTGAGCAGGCTCGGCAACCCGATCATCTTTGCGATGCAGGACGAGACCGGCCTGTATACCGCGGCGAACAAGCTGCGGAAGGTCGCCGAGACCCAGCGCCGCGGCGCGGCCGGCATGGGCGGCCGCTCGATGGAGACCACCAACTCGTGGGATCCGTCCGAGGACTCCGTGGCGCAGACGACGTCCCAGTCCAAGCGGCGGGACATCTTCAAGTACCACCCGCAGGCCCCGAAGTCGCTCAGCTTCGGGGACAAGCGGCAGCGCCGGAAGATCTTCCGGCACGTCTACGCCGGTTCGGCGCACGTCGACCTCGACGCCATCGAGGCCGAGTGCGCCGAGATCATGGAGAAGGACCCGGCGCAGGGGGAGCGGTTCTTCGGCAACCGGTGCGTGGCCGGCACCGCCTCGTGGCTGGACGGAACGAAGTGGGCGGCCAAGGCCAAGCCGCGCCGGGTGCGGCCGTTCACTCGCATCGTGCTCGGGTTCGACGGCAGCGACATGGACGACTGGACGTCGATTCGGGCCGAGACGATGGACGGCTACCAGTTCACCCCGCTGTACGGGGCGAACGACGAGCCAACCATCTGGAACCCGGCCGACTACGGCGGCCAGGTCCCGCGGGCCGAAGTGCGCGCGGCGATGGAGCAGTTGATGCACCGCTACGACGTCGTCCGGCTGTACGCCGACCCGCCGTACTGGGACACCGAGGTCGACGAGTGGGTGGACCAGTACGGCGAGGAACGCGTCATCCGCTGGTACACGCGCCGCATGGTGCAGATGCACGCCGCGGCCGAGCGGCTGCGGACGGACGTGCTCAAGCGGAACACGGCCGACGGGCAGCGGGCCGCAGCGTTCACGCACGACGGCTGCGAGATGACGCAGTCACACATCGAGAACACCCGCAAGGCCGAACGGCCGTCCGGGCTGTACGTGCTCCGCAAGGCCAGCCCCGCCCAGAAGATCGACATCACGGTGTCGTCGGTCCTCGCGCACGAGGCCCTCGGCGACGTCATCGCGGCCGGTCTGACAGAGCAGGAAGTGTCCTACTACTACGGCTCGTGAAAGGGGGCGTGGATGGCCACCCTGGCGCAGGCCCTGCAGCTGGTGTCCCTGCTGGAGTCGGAGTTGATCCGGCGGCGCGCGGAGATCGACCGGAACGGCGAGTACTACCGCGGCAAGCAGCCGCTGAAGTTCGCCAGCGACGACTTCGCCAAGTTCCACGGCGACAGGTACAGGGACTTCTCCGACAACTGGGTCCAGGTCGTGGCCGACAGCCCGGTGGAGCGCCTCGACGTCACCGGCTTCCAGGCCTCCGGCGAGGAGAAGGCCGACAAGGACCTGTGGCAGGTCTGGCAGATGAACGGCCTTGACGGCGACAGCCAGCTGGGGTTCCTCGGCGCGGTCAACTCGGCGCGGTCGTTCGTGCTGGTGTGGGGTGACCCCGACGACGAGGACACCCCCATCGTCACGTTCGAGGACGCCGCGCAGTGCATCGTCGCCTACGAGCCCGGCTCGCGCGTGCGCCGGCGGGCCGGGCTGAAGCGGTGGCAGGACGGCAACGTCGACTACGCCACCCTCTACCTGCCGGACCAGCTGTGGAAGTTCGAGCGGCCGCTCTCGCGGCAGGACAAGTCCCCGCAGATGGCCGACGTCGACGACGCGATGCGGCTGTGGCTGCCGCCCGGGGCCGAGGAGCGCCGGCGCACGTGGGAGCCGCGCGACGAGATGGCGCTGGGCGAGCCGAACCCGCAGCCCAACCCCATGGGCTTGGTGCCGCTGGTGGAGCTGCCGAACAAGCCGATGCTGGTGGACGATCCGATCTCGGACGTGTCCGGCGTGGTGGCCATGCAGGACGCCATCAACCTCGTGTGGGCGCAGCTGTTCACGGCCTCCGACTACGCCTCGTTCCCGCAGCGGGTCGTGCTCGGCGCCGAGCGGCCGATGATTCCGAAGCTGAACGCGGCCGGGCAGATCGTCGGCAAGGAGCCCGTGGACCTGGCGAAGTTCGCCGTGGACCGCGTCGCGTGGATCACCGGCAAGGACGCCAAGATTGCCGAGTGGCAGGCCGCCAACTTGCAGGCGTACACCGCGATTATCGAGGTCGCGGTCGGCCACCTCGCCGCCCAGACGAGGACCCCCCAGCATTACCTGATCGGCAAGATGGCCAACCTGTCCGGTGACGCCCTGCTGGCCGCCGAGACGGGCCTGGTGAAGCGGGTCAACGAGAAGAAGTTGTGGTTCGGGCAGGCTCTGCGCGAGGTCGCCCGCCTGATCTACCTGGCCCGGGGCGAGGACGCCAAGGCCAAGGCCATGCGCGCCGGAAGCGTGCTGTGGGCCGACTCGGAGTCCCGCTCCTACGCGCAGCTCGCCGACGCGTTGGTGAAACTGAAGGACATCGGGTTCCCCTTCGAGTGGCTGGCCCTGCGGTACGGCCTCACCCCCACCGAGGTCGCCGACGTCGTCGCGATGCGCGAGCGCGAGGCCGAGATGGACCCGGTGGCCGCGGCCACCGCCATGCTCGCCCGCCGCCCGGGCGCCGAGCCGGACGACGGTGAGGACGTCGACGCCGAGGCGGAGGAGCTGGACGAGGTGCCGGTATGACGGTGCCCGCGCCGGACGAGGCGCACCAGGCCGAGCGGGCCGCGCAGGCCGCGACGACGGCGGCCGCCGTGCGCGCGGTGTGGGGTGGCGTCGACCCGGAGGACCTCGAGGGCTCGTGGCTGGCGCGTGCTGTGCTGGCGGCCGAGCTGATCCGTGCCGGGCAGCTGGCCGCCGCGTCCACGGCCGACCCGTGGCTGCGGCAGACGGTCGGCGAGGGCGAGGGCGCCGTCGACCCGGAGGCGGCCGTGGCCGCGACCGGCGACCTGGGCGTGCCGCTGCTGTATCCGCTGCTGATCGCGCTGAACCGGATCCGGCGCGGCTTCAGCACCACGCTGTCGATCCTGTCCGGGGCGGCGTTCCTGGAGATGGTCACCCGCACGCTGATCGCGGACGCGGGGCGGATCGCGGACATGGCCGGGATGATCGCCCGCCCGCGGGTGGTGTCCTACGTGCGCGTGGTGCACCTGCCCGCGTGCGCGAGGTGCGTGATCCTCGCCGGCCGGGAGTACACCCTCAGCGAGGGCTTCGAGAGGCACCCGCGCTGTGACTGCACCGTGGCACCGCGCCGCCCGGACGACACGTGGGAGCTGCTCTCGCCGCAGCAGCTGTTCGAGCAGATGACCCCCGCCCAGCAGCGCAAGGCGTTCGGCGCCTCGGGCGTGGACGCCATCGCCGAGGGCGCCGACATCGCCCAGGTCGTCAACGCCCGGCTCGGCATGCAAACCGTCACGGCCTACGGCCGCGAGGTGCATGCCACCAAGGAGGGCGTCACCCGCCGCGGCCTGGCCGGGGCCCGGCTCATCACCGGTGATCCGACCGCGCGCACGGCCCCGCGCACGGGCGGCCGCACAAAGGTCGTCTCGGAGTTCACCCGCCGCACCCGCACCGGCCGCGAGCAGCTCGTACGGCTGCGCGGCGCGAAGGCCCCCCGGCTCATGCCGGAGGAGATCTACCGCCAGGCCGACGGCGACCGGGACCACGCGATCCGGCTGCTGAAGCGCAACGGCTACATCGTCTGACCTCGCGTGGCTACGGCCGCGCGACGCCGTGAGGCCGTGCCGCCGCGAAGCGTCGCGCCTTGGCCGCAGTGGCGAACCACGACCGGTAGCCGGTTGCGCAGACGGCAAACCAACCCCGCACGGGATGCGGTTCGAAAGTCCACATCCGGCCAGGGTCGCACGGCCCCCTACTCGACCGCGCGCAACGCGCGGCCCATCCACCCGCAACGGGAGACCCACCATGCACGCACCCCTGCCCACCCACCCGCTCACCGGCGCCCTGGCGCTGGGCTGGCGCAAGGCCCGCCCCGGCGAGGACGACGAGCTGCACCCGATCTGGCCCATCCTCGGCGCCGCCGACGACGAGGACGAGGAGAACCAGGACGACGAGGGCACCGGCGACGACGACCAGGACGACGACTCGGGCGCCGGAGACGACGAGGGCGGCGACGGGGACGACGAGGACGACGACGCCGACCCCGAGGGCGCCGACCAACTCGGCGACCCGGGCAAGAAGGCCCTGGCCCGGATGAAGGAGAAGCTCAAGGCCGAGCGGACCCGACGCCGCCAGGCCGAGGAGCGCGCGAACCAGGGCGCCAGCGATGACGCCGTGGCCAAGGCGACCGCAGCCGCAACGGCTACGGCGAACACCCGCATCATCAAGGCCGAGATCCGCGCGGCCGCCGCGAAGAAGCTGGCGGACCCGCGCGACGCCCTGCGCTTCCTCGACCTCGAGCAGTTCGAGGTCGACGCGGACGGCGAGGTCGACGCCGACGAGATCGCCGACGCGATCGAGGAACTGATCAAGAACAAGCCCTACCTGGCTGCCGCAACGGGTCGCAGGTTCCAGGGCTCTGGCGACGGCGGCGCCCAGCGCAAGGCGGGCCGGCCGAAGCAGCTCACCCAGAGCGACCTCAAGAAGATGACCCCGGACCAGATCGTCAAGGCGCAGAACGACGGCCGCCTTGAGGACCTGCTGGGGTCTGGCTGACAGGAGAACACCCCATGTCCATCCGCCGTTTCGTGCCGGAAGTCTGGGCGGCACGCCTGCTCGTCGCCTGGCGCAACGAGCTCGTCTACGCCGGCCCCGTGGTCGTCAACCGCGACTACGAGGGCGACATCGCCGAGGCGGGCGACACCGTCCGCATCACCTCGATCTCCCGCCCGACCATCGGCAACTACGTGCCGAACAGCACGGTCATCGTTCCCGAGGAACTGACCGACGCCCAGCGCACCCTGGTCATCGACCAGTCCAAGTACTTCGCCTTCAAGGTCGACGACGTCGACAAGCGGCAGGCCAAGGGCAGCGTCATGCCGCAGGCCATGAGCGAGGCCGCGCACGGTCTGGCCGACGAAGCCGACCGCTACGTCGCCAGCTTCTACACCGGGGCGGTCACGGCGAACACGCTCGGCTCCACCGGCTCCCCGATCAACGTGCACACCACCCCCAAGGACTTCTACGACAAGGTCCTGGTGCCGCTGCGCACGAAGATGAAGCGCGCCAACGTCCCCACTGCAGGCCGGTACTGCATCGTCCCGCCTGAGGGCTACGCCTCCCTGCTGATGGACGACCGGTTCACCGACTACGCCAAGTCCGGGCAGACCGACGCCCTGCGCAACGGCGCCGTCGGCCGGGCGGCCGGGTTCGAGATCTTCGAGTCGAACAACACCCCGGAGCCGACCGCGGGCGTGCACGTCGTCCAGGCCGGCGTCAACGGAGCCATCTCCTTCGCCGAGCAGATCAACAAGACCGAGGCCTATCGGCCGGAGTCGTCCTTCAGCGACGCCGTCAAGGGCCTGGCCCTGTACGGCGCGAAGCTGATCCGCCCCGAGGGAATCGCCGTCGCCTACATCGACGCCACCCCCTGATCGGAGGCTGAGCCATGGCACGCACTGCGATCACCGTGCGCAGGTTCCAGCCCAACGGCGTCCACGTGGAGGACTTCGGGCAGGCCATCGACCCCGCCAACGGGATGTCGGTGGCCCGCGCGGAGCCGGAACGCACCGTCATCCGCTACACCAACGACCACGCCACCAACGCGTTCACGCTCATCGTGCGCGCGGGGGACAAGCCGGCCGCCCAGGCGGCCGGGCAGGGCGACCTGTCGGTGTCCGTGCCCGCCCAGGGCACGCGCTGGCTGGGCCCGTTCGACTCCGGACGGTTCATCCAGTCCGACGGGTCGATGGAAATCGACGTCACCGGCGCCAGCCCGCAGGGCGGCATCACCGTCTTCTACCTGCCGAAGAACACCTAGGAGGTGCCCCCGTGGCACGCACCGCTGTTGCGTACAGCAACCTCGTCCCCAACGGCGACCTCGCCGACCCGGCCGGGACGGCGACGAACGCCGGCACCGGCAACGGCCACGTCATCCCCACGGCCGGGCCGAACGGCAAGGCCGTCCCGGAACTGACCCTGCTGCGGGTGACCGCCGGGGCCACCGGCGGCAACGTCACCGTCCTGGCGGGCGACAACCCGCCTGCCATCGCGGCCGGCCTGGGCAACCTCGTCGTCAGCGTCGGCAACAACGCCACCCGCTGGATCGGGCCGTTCGAGTCGGGCCGGTTCCTGCAGAACGACGGCACGATCCTGGTGGACATCGCCACCGGGTTCGTCGCCGGGACCATCACCGCCTTCAAGGTTCCGAGGAACACCTGACATGGCCGAGACCATTCACGTCCGCGGTGAAGGCGGACAGACCATCGAGATGGACCTGCCGCTGCCCGAGCCGATCGCTGACCGGCTCACCAAGGGCCAGCTGCGCCGCGTCAACGCGGACGGCTCTCCCTACACCGGCAGCCTCCTGCCGTCGGCGGACGCCGGGCCCCTCGAGGAGCAGAGCGGCCACGTCCCGGGGCAGGCGCCGCGGCCGGCGGCCAACGCCCGTAAGGCCGAGTGGGTCGGGTGGGCTGTCGACGTCCACGGCATGGACCCCGACGAGGCCGAGTCCATGACCAAGCAGGACCTGGCCGACCTGCCCGACCAGCCGCAGCAGCCGGCCACACCTGCCGACGTCCAGGCCCTCGCCGCAAGCGACGGCCGCCCCGCCGAGGACGCCGACAAGTCGGAGTGGATCGGCTACGTCGTCCGCCTCGGCAAGCTCTCCGCCGAGGACGCGGCGAACTACACCAAGGCCGATCTGATCGAGATCGCGAGCTGACGGGAGGCCACCGTGGCACTGGAACCCCTGGCGACGGTGGCCGACCTGGAGGCCCGCGGCCTGACCGTCGAACCCGGCGAGACGGCGATCGTCGCCACCTACCTGGCGGAGGCCTCCGCCGCCGTGCGGGAAGCGGCCGGCGTACCCATCAGCCAGACCACCTCCACCGTCGACCTCGAGGGCCCGGACGATTCGCAGTGGCTGACGCTGCCCGGCCCTCCGATTCAGTCGGTGGCGTCGGTGGAGATCGACGGCCAGGCGGTCACCGACTGGCGGCTGAGCTCGCACCGGCTGTGGCGGGCGGGCGGCTGGTCGACCGGCTACGGGCCGACAGAGGTCACCGTCGTCCAGACGCACGGCCTTCCCACGGTGACCGACGACATCGTGGGCATTGTCTGCCGCATCGCGGCCGCCGTCCTCGTCCACTACCGGGCCCAGCCCGGCGGCGAGGGCCTGGCCGCCAAGGACGTCCGATCCGAGCGGATCGGCGACTACGCCGTGCAGTACGGCGACGGCGGCCGCATCACCGAGATCGAGCTGCCCGAGTACCTGCGCGAGCAGCTCGCCGCCCGCTTCGGCGGCGGCATCACGCTGGTGAGGTCGCGGTGAGCCGCGTCGGCCGGCTGCTGAACACGAGCGTGCCGGTGTGGCGGGCGAGCACCGCCGACGACGGCGGAGGCGGCCAGGAAACCACCTGGGCGCAGACCGGCACACCGCGCGCACGCAAGTCGCAGCCGTCCGCGCGCGAGCGCCAGGCCGCCGACCAGGCCGGCGCCGAGCTCAACGAGACCTGGTACTTCCACCCCGGCACCGACGTGCGCCGCGGCGACGAGCTCCGCCCGCCCGGCCGGGTGCTGAAGGTGTTCGCCGTCTTCGAGCCGTCCGAGCCCGGCACCTACCTGCGGGCGGACTGCACCGTCCGCCAGCCCACCACCGGAAGCTGAGGAACCACCATGGCCATCCTGTCCGCGCAGCGGCTGCCCCTGTCCGGGCTGCAGCCCACCTACGCCAGCGCCGCCGGCGGCGGCGACCAGGCCCCCGTCGGGGACAAGCTGGTGCTGCACGTCCGCAACGGCGACGCCGCCTCCAAGACCGTCACCCTCGCCACCCCCGGCACGGTCGGCGACCTCGCCGTGGCCGACGCCCAGCAGGTCATCCCCGCCTCGGGGTCGGCGTTCATCCCGCTCAAGTCGACGTACCGCGACCCGATGACCGGCCGCGCGTCCATCACCTACAGCGCGGTCACGTCCGTCACCGTGGCCGTCCTGCAGCTGCCCTGAGCCGTGGCCGTCCGCATCCGCCTGGACGGCCTGCGCGAGGCACTCCGCGCGATCGAGCGCGTGCCCGAAGCCATGCGCGAGGCCCGCACCGAGGCCCTACACGAGTGGGCAGAGGCCGTGCTCAGCACCGCCGAGGACAAGGTGCCCCGCGACAAGGGCAACCTGTGGCAGGCCCTCGAGGAACGCGTCAACGACCACTTCGGCCGCGCCGACGTCGGCGTCTGGGACCCCGCCGAGCTCGAGTACGCGTACTACGTGGAGAAGGGCACCAGCAAGATGGACGACCAGCCCTTCCTGGTGCCCGCGTTCAACGAGCACCGCCGCCAGGTCACCCGCACCTACCGCGCCGCGTTCCGCCGGCACATGGGAGGGGGTGCCGCATGAGCCTGCTGGACACCTGGCGCCGCCAGCTCGCGCGTGAGCTGAAGAAGCGAGATGACGCTGAGCAAGAGATCGCCAGGCTGAAGAAGAAGATCGAGCGCGCGGAGAAGCGCACGTGACCGCCGCCCTGTGGCCGCTGCAGCAGGCCGTCGTCGCGAAGCTGCGCGCCCACGCTCCGCTGACCGCGCTGGTCTCTGGCGTCTACGACGAGGTGCCCGAGCAGGTCGCGCACCCCTACGTGTCGCTCGGCTCGATCACCGAGAACGTGGACGACGCGCACAACCAGCGCGGCCTGGAGGCCTCCATCGTGCTGCACGTGTGGTCCAAGTACCGCGGCTACAAGGAGGCCGCGGGCATCCTCACCGAGCTCGACGCCGCCCTCGACCGCCAGCCGCTCACCGTGGCCGGCTTCCGCGACGTGTCGATCGCGCACCAGCAGCACACCGAGCTGCGCGACCCCGACCCCGACATCAGGCACATCAACGTCAGCTATCGCGTGTGGCTGACCAAGTCGTAAAGGAGTCAGGCCATGGCTGGTCTGGACGCTTTCGGTACCCAGCTGCAGCGCGGCGACGGTGCCACCCCCACCGAGACGTTCATGGCGATCGCGAATGTCACCGACATCACCCCGCCCGGCCTGGAGCGGGAGACCCTCGACGTCACCTCGCACGGCTCCCCGGACGCCTGGCGCGAGTTCATCGGCGGCCTGAAGGACGGGGGCGAGGTCGAGATCGACATCAACTACGACCCGCGCGAGCACGACTCGCTGATCGCCGACTTCGGCGACACCGCGCCCCGCAACTACTTGGTGGTGTGGCCGCTCGAACTGGGCACGTGGGCGTTCGCCGCCGTGCTGACGAACTTCGAGCCGGAGGCCCCGCACGACGACAAGCTGGCCGCGTCGCTGACCTTCAAGGTCTCGGGCAAGCCCGAGATCACCACGGGAGCGTGATCGTGACGACGTACCTGTCCGCAGAGCAGATCCTCGACGCCGACGACCTCGCCCACGAGGACGTGGACGTGCCCGAGTGGGGCGGGACCGTGCGGGTGCGCGAGCTGCCCGGCACCGAGCGGGACAAGTTCGAGGCCCAGTTCGTCGGCAAGGACGGCGCGTCCGTGCGGGCCGAGGGCCTGGAGGGGTTCCGGGCCCGGCTCGCCGCCGCGGCGATCGTCGACGAGAGCGGCAAGCAGCTGTTCCGCTCGGTGGCCGAGACCAAGCGGCTGGGCGAGAAGTCCGCCCGCGCGTTGCAGCGGGTGTGTGACGTCGCCATGACGCTGTCGAAGATGTCCGAGGAGGACGTCAAGGAGCTGACGGGAAACTGAGGAGCCGGCCGGAGCGGCAGTTCTACTTCCGCCTGGCCGGCCACCTCAAGGCCAAGTCCGTCCGCGACATGCTCGCCAACATGGGCTCGGCTGAGCTCGCCGAGTGGATGGCCTACGAGAAGCTCACCGGGCCCCTCGGCGGGGCCCGTGGCGACGTCCAGGCCGCGCTGATCGCGTCCGTCATCGCGAGCGTGAACCGTGGCAAGGGCCAGCGGGCCCCCACCGTCGCCGACTTCATGCCCCGCTGGGACCGCACGAAGGTACGCAAGTCCCCTGAAGAGCTGTTCCGCATGGCGCAGATGGCGAACGCCGCTCTCGGCGGTGGCTTCAACTCCACAACTCCATAGCGACCTGAGGGGGTGATGGCCTTGGCCACGCTCGCCTCGATGACGGTCCGCCTGGGCATCGACACGGACGCCCTGCGCGAGGGCGTCGACAGCGCCAAGGACAAGCTGGCCGGCCTCGGCAAGGGCATCCTGGGCCTCGGTGCTGGTGTGCCGATCGCCGCGGCGGTGGCGGCCGGTGTGGGCGGTATGGCCGCGGCGTTCGCCTCCGCCGGCGTGGCCGCCAAAGCGTTCCAGCTGGCGGTCGGGCCGCAGATGCAGTCCGTGTCCGAGGCCGCCACCCTCGCCGAGGAAGCGGAGAAGGCCGCGGCGGCCGGCGCGGAGGACGCCGCCGAGAAGCAGAAGGCCTACACCGACGCCCTCGCGCAGATGCCGCCGCACACGCGGGCGATGGCCAAGGAGTTCATCGGGCTGAAGAAGGACCAGCAGAAGTGGTCCGACAGCCTCAGCTCGTCGACCATGCCCGTCTACACCAAGGGCCTTCAGGTCGTGCGGCGGCTGCTGCCGCTGCTCACCCCGTTCGTCAAGGAGGCGTCCAAGGCGTTCGGGTCGTTCATCGACGAGATCGACCGCGGCACCAAGGGCAAGGGCCTGGAGACGTTCGCGAACTCCATGGCGAAGGTCGCCGGGCAGAACCTCAAGTCCTTCCTGTCGGGGCTGAAGAACATCGCCGTCGGGATCGGCGGTGTGATCAAGGCGTTCCTGCCCATGTCGGACGAGATGTCGGGCGGGTTCGAGAAGTCCACCGCGGCGTTCGCCAAGTGGGGCCAGGGCCTGAGCGAGTCCGAGGGGTTCGCGCAGTTCGTCGCCCTGGCGCGTGAGGGCGCGCAGGAGCTCGGCACGCTCGCCCAGGCCGCCCTCAAGCTCATCGTGGCGCTGGCGCCGATCATCGGTATCGCGGCGCAGGTGTCGCTGTTCCTGGCGCGGATCATCAACTCTCTGCCGCCCGAGGCGGTCAACGTCCTGGCGGGCGCGATCCTCGGCGCGGTCGTCGCCTTCAAGGCCTTCAAGGCCGCCTCCTCGGCGGTCGAGACCGTCTCCAGCATGATGAACTCCCGCCTCGGGCAGGTCGCCCGCCGGTGGGTGACCACGGCGGCGACCGCCATCAAGTCCGGCGCCCGCATCGCGGCCTCGGCCGTGGCGCAGGCCGCCCGCACCGCGGCCGCGTGGACGGGCGCCGCCCTGAAGGCGATGGCGCGGTTCGCCGCGCAGATGATCCGCACCGCCGCGATCGCCGTGGCGCAGTTCGTGCGCATGGCCGCCCGGGCGGTGATCTGGGCGGCGACCATGGCCGCGCAGTGGCTGATCGCCATGGGCCCCGTCGGGTGGATCATCGCCATCGTCATCGGTCTCGTCGCGCTGATCATCGCCAACTGGGACAAGGTCAAGGCCTACACGCTGGCCGCCTGGAACTGGGCCGTGGCGCAGGTCAAGGGCGCAGTGAACGGCATCCTGGCCGGGGTCGAGTGGCTCTCGCGGATCCCCGGCAAGATTTCGGCGTGGTTCGGTCAGGCCAAGGACTGGGCCATTAAGAAGGCGCTCGCCCTGGTCTCGTGGATCACCGGCCTGCCGGGCCGCGTGAACAGTGCCCTGGCCGGGCTGCTCGGCGTCCTGCGGCAGCGGGCGTCCTCCGCGTTCCAGGCCCTGCGCAACACGGCCGTGCAGAAGGCCCTGTCCCTGGTGTCGTGGGTGCGCGGCCTGCCCGGGCGGCTGATGTCGGCGATCGGCAACCTCAACCGGCTCCTCGTCGGCGCCGGCCGCGCGCTGATCCAGGGCCTGATCAACGGCATCACCGGCATGGTCGGCGCGCTGAAAAGCAAGCTGTCCGGGATCACCAGCATGCTGCCGGACTGGAAGGGCCCGATGCGGGTCGACATGCGGATCCTCGCCCCGTCCGGTGCCGCGCTCATGTCCGGCTTCATGGACGGCATCGCCGCCCAGACACCGGCCCTGCGCGACCAGCTGCAGGGCATCACCGGGTCCATCCCCGGCATGACCGCCGACGTCACCCCCACCGGGGTGCGCCGCGCAGGGGCCGCGGCCCGGGACGTGACGGTGCGGTTCGTCGGCTCCGAGGACGACTTCAACCGGTTCATGCGCCGCTCGGTCGTCGTCTACGGCGGCGGCAGCGTGCAGAGGGCCTACGGGCAAGGGAAGGTGACGTGACGGGTGGACATCACCACCGAGCTCAACCTGGGCGGCATCTGGACCGACATCAGCGCGGACGTGCGCACGGAGTCGGACATGCAGGGCACCCGCGGCTTGTCGTCCTGGGCGTCGGAGGCCGACCCGTCCAGGTACACGTTCGGCCTGAACAACCGGCACGGGAAGTACAGCCCCCGTAACCCGGTCTCGCCGTACTACCGGCAGCTGTCGCGCAACACCCCGATCCGGATCAGCGTCCCGGCGACCACCAGCCATCTGGAGATCTTCGACGACACCGGCACGGTGACCACCCCGCACAGCGCCGCGCTGGACATCGCCGGGGACATCGACGTGCGGGTGGAGTTCGACGCCACCCTCACCGACGCCACCGCCAACCAGGTCCTGATCGGCAAGTGGTCGTCGGTGATGGCGGAGAAGCAGTGGATGCTGTCGGTCTACAACGGCAACCTGCGCTTCCGGTTCTTCACCGGCGCGGGCACCGAGGTGCAGGCCTTCCAGTCCATCTCCGGCTACGGCGGGAAGGTCCTGCGCGCCACCCTCGACGCCGACAACGGCAACGGCGGCTGGACCGTGCAGTTCTGGCAGGCCGACACCTGGGGCGGCCCCTGGACGTCCGTGTCGGCGCCGCTCACCGCCACCGGCGCCACCGGGATGCGGTCGGTGACGTCCGGTGCCCTGCGGATCGGCATCAACGACCCCACCGGCGCCCCGCCCCGTACCCCGTTCATCGGCTACGCCCGTCGCTTCCAGGTGCGCCGCGGCATCAAGGGCCTGGTCGTCGCCGACGTCGACTTCACGCCCCTGGCCGCCGGGACGACGTCGTTCACCGACGGGGCCGGGAACCTGTGGACCCTGTCCGGGGGCGCCCAGGTCGCCCGCCGCGACTACCGCTTCCACGGCGAGGTGTCGGAGTGGCCGGCCGAGACCGACGACGCCGACGTGGACAGCATCGTCCGGATCACCGCGCAGTCGCTGAAGCGGCGCCTGGACTCCGGCCGTGACCCCCTGCAGAGCGTTCTGGCCCGGCGAGTGCCCGGCTACCGCCCGCGCGCCTACTGGCCGCTGGAGGAAGGCGCCGACGCCACCCGCGCCTACAGCCCCATCGACGGCGTGCAGCCGATGACGACGCTGAACATGACGTTCGCCTCGGAGTCGTCGCTGCCGTCCTCGGCCGCGCTGCCCGTTGTGGCCACCCAGAACGGGGCCGTCACCTCCCGGCTGTCCGGGCAGGTGCCCGCGGGCGGCTCCACCACGACCTGGTCGGTGTGGTGGCTGTACCGGCTGAACAGCCAGCCGTCCGATTACGCCAGCTACATGTCGATCCAGACCACCGGCACCGTGCGGGACTGGCGCATCCAGATCAAGGACACCGGCACCCGCATCCTGGGCTACAACTCCGACGGCGTCGCCGTCGTCTCCCAGCTGATCGCCACCGGCCCGGACCTGTTCAACCAGTGGGTCCTGTGCCGGTTCTACGCCCAGCAGGTGGGCGGCAACGTCACTTGGCGCATCGTCTGGCAGGACGTGGGCGGCGACGCCGGAGGCTTCGACGACACGTTCGCCGGCACCCTCGGCCGGGTCACCTCCGTGGGCTCCCCGCCCAACGGCTGGAACCAGTTGGTGGACGGCCTGGCCCTCGGCCACCTGTCCGTGTGGGACGCCATCGACACCGACGCCTACGACAACCCCTCCGCCGTCGGCTCCATGCTGCTAGGTTTCGCCGGGGAGTTCACCGCCGACCGCATCACCCGCGTCGCCCGGGAGAACGACGTCCCCCTGGCCTGGCGGGGCAAGCGCTTCGCCGGCGAACGCGTCGGGCCGCAGCCCGTCGACACCTTCCTCACCGCGGTGCGGGAGGCGACCGACGCCGACGGCGGGATCCTCCTCGACCAGCGCGCCCGCAACGGGTTCCTGTACATCAGCCCATCCGCGCTGCAGAACCAGACGCCCAAGCTCACCCTGGACTACACCGCGCCCGGGCACGTGATCGGCGCCTTCAGCCCCCTCGACGACGACTCCGCGCTGGAGAACGACTCCACCGTCCAGCGCGAGGGCGGCTCCTCGGGTCGCTACGAGAAGCTCGAAGGCAGCCTCAACGTCAACCCGCCCGAGGCGGACGAGGACGGGGTGGGCCGGTACGCCAAGAGCGTCGCCCTCAGCCTCTACTCGGACGAGCAGTGCGAGGGCCTGGCCGCCTGGCGCGTGCACCTCGGCACGTGGGACGAGGCCCGCTTCCCGACGCTGACCGTTGACGCCCGGGCGATCGTGGACCAGGTCCCGGAGGTGGCCCTGCTCGACGTCGGCGACGTCATCAAGGTCACGAACGTGCCCACCAAGCACAGCTTCAACGACCTGTACCTGCTCGTCATGGGCTACACCGAGACGCTCAGCCAGTTCCGGTGGCAGATCACGTTCAACTGCGTGCCCTACGGGCCGTGGATGACGGCCGTCGTGGGGGAGGCCCGGGCCGACACCAGCGGCAGCACCCTCGAGGTGGCGGCCACCGACACCGCCACCACGCTGCAGGTCGTCAACGAGGCGGCCCCGTGGGCGCGCTCGGCCGACTACCCCGGCGACTTCCCCATGGACATCCTCGTCGACGGCGAGCGCATGACCCTGACGGCCGTCACGGGCGCGCGCGAGGACTCCTTCGACCGCACCGTGGCGAGCGGCTGGGGAACGATGGACACCGGGCAGGCCTGGACCGTCACCGGCACGGCCGCCGACTACGCCGTCGGCTCCGGCTACGGGTCGACGACCCAGCCGACCACCGGCATCGCCCACCTCACGCACACCCCGGCCCCCTCGGCCGACGTCGACCTCTACGTGGACGTGGCCACGTCCGTCCTGGCCGCGGGCTCGTCGCTGTACGCGGGCCCGTATGTGCGCGCGAACGGAAATGTCGACTTCTACATGGCCAGGCTCGACTTCACCACGACGGCCGGGATCGTCCTGACGCTGCGACGCCGGGCGGCCAACGTCGAAACGCAGCTCGCCTCGTACACCACCGGCCTGACCCACACCGCTGGCACCTGGTACCGGGTCCGGCTCCAGGCCATCGGCAGCGCCCTGAAAGCCAAGGTCTGGCCGGCCAGCCAGCCCGAGCCGACGGCCTGGCACATCGAGGTCACCGACACCGTGCTGACGGCGGCCGCCACCGTCGGCACCCGCTCCTACGCCAACACCGGCTCCACCCCGGTCAACCCCCAGCTGCGGTTCCGCCGGTTCCGTATCGCTGCCCCGCAGGCGTTCACCGTCGTGCGCTCCGTCAACGGCGTCATCAAGGCCCAGCCCGCAGGCGCCCGGGTGTCCCTGTTCCAGATGCCGTTCACGGCACTCACCGAGTAAGGAGGCGCCCGCGTGAAGTGGCTCAACGGGCTCAAGATCACCCCCGAGCGGTTGATGGACAACACCGCCGACGAGGTCATCACGTCGGGGCTGGTCGTGCCGTCCGGCTGGTCGGTGTCGTCCTTCCAGGGCACCCGCGTGCACGGCATCACCGAGGTCGACATCTTCATCACCCGCACCGGCGCGGCCATCACCGAGTCGTCGGCCGGGTCCGGCAACATCAGCGGCGACCCGCTCCTGTGCACGCTGCCGTCCGGCTGGGCCCCGCCCCGTGCGGTCAACGCCACCTGGGGCAACGGCTCCACCGACGGCGAGGCCACCATCGTCACCTCGGGCGAGGTGAACCTGCGCTCCATCTCCGGATCCGGGGCCATCGCCACCGGCACCAACGTGCGCGTCACCTCGATGTGGATCAGCGAGACGCCGGGCGGCTACTCCCACGACGAGACCACCGACATCACGACGTACACCGAGGCCGGCCTGTTCTGGGTCACCGGAGCCGCGGGCGATGGCGTCTCGGACGACGGCTGGGCGATCCAGGCCCAGCTGGACGCCGCGCACGCCGCCGGCGGCGGCACGGTCATCATCCCCGGCGGGAAGACCTACGGCGTCAGCACCTTCCTGGTGGTGTACGACAACACCACAGTGTGGGCCTACGGGGCCACGATCAAGGCGATCGGCAACTCGGGCCTGCTCAGGAACTTCCTGGGCTCGGAGACGTTCGCCGGGTACAGCGGCCACTCACACATCCAGATCCTGGGCGGCACGTGGGACGCCAACGCCGCCGACGCCGGAGTCGGAACCGTCACGGCAACGACGAACTGCATGGGCTTCATCCACTGCGAGGACATCACCGTCCGGGACGCCACCATCACCAACGTGAGCAGCGCGCATGGCCTGGAGTTCAACAGCACCAGCCGCGGCCGCGCCATCAACTGCCGCTTCCTCGGCTACAAGGACAACAGCGGCGACGGCAGCCGCGACTTCAGCGAAGCGATCCAGATCGACATGGCCGTGTCCGGGTCGGCCGCCATCGGCCTGTTCGACAACACCCCGTCCAAGGACATCCTGATCCAGGGCTGCCAGGTCGGAGCGTCCAGCCGCCTCGGATCCTTCGGCCGCGGGTTCGGCTCCCACATGCTGCGCTCCGGCGTCTACTACTACGGCATCCAGATCATCGGCAACCGCATCGAGGGCACCCGCCAGCAGGGTGTCTATGGGTTCGGCTGGCGCCGCGCGGTCATCGCCGACAACGTCATCAACGGCTCGGGCCTGTCCGGCATCCAGCTCTCCCGCCCTGGCCCCGCCGGAGCCGGGCCGTCCGAGGGCTACACCATCAACGGCCGGAACATCAGCATCGTCGGCAACACGATCGAGGGCGCCAAAGACGCATCCGGGATCAGGGTCTTCGGCGCCTCGGGCGGCACCTACGACCAGGTCGAGATCTCCGGCAACAGCGTGCTGGGGTTCAACACGGACCTCTCCAACGGGGTCCATGTGGAGTACTGCTCGCGGCCGAACGTCTCGGGCAACACGATCTCCGGCACGCAGTCCACGGGCATCGTCTGCTTCAACTCGGACGGCGCGCACATCGGCTCCAACACGATCCGGAACCCCGGCTCCAACGGGATCAACGTGACGGGCTGCGTCGGGGCGAACATCACCGGCAACACCATCGACACCACCGCCGCCAACCACGGCGTGTTCGTCGCCACCAGCAGCAAGTTCAGCGTGCAAGGCAACTGGATCAACAACGCCGCGGCCGCCGGTGTCCGCCTCAGCGACGGCGCCCAGGACGGCACCGTCGTGGGCAACCGCATCATCAAGGGCTCAGGCACCAACGGCATCACCGTCAGTCCCACCAGCGCGGCCGGCAACGTCGTCGCCAACAACGACCTCACGAACTGCGGCTGGGCCGTCGGAACCGCGCTGATCTTCAGCACCGCGGCCATCACCGCCTACACAGGCGGCACCACATCGCCCGGCGCCAACCTCGTCTCCTGACCCCCGCCCACCCCTACGCCCCGCGCCTGCCGGCCGGGGCCTTTGCCATCTCTGGAGGCCACATGGCCACACCGCTCACTGCCGCCCGGCTCGTGGCCGCGCTGCGCGCCGAGGGCTGCACTGTCCACGAGGTGCCCGGCTGGCGCACCAACAACCGCAACCACAAGGGCAAGTGGGGCCCGGTGCACGGGGTGATGATCCACCACACCGTGACCGGTCCGGACG
>JODU01000051.1 GCA_000720845.1 Kitasatospora aureofaciens
GATCGGGACGCCCTGACGGGCGCAGATCCGGAGGATCTTGTGGGTGCGGGCGGCTGTGAGGTCGTGGGTCCGGCCCGGCAGTGCCGGCGACAGCCACAGAATCTCGCCGGCCGGGTCCGTGACGACCTGCACGTTCACGCCGTGCCGCTTGTGTTTCGAGGAGTAGTCGGCCCTGCCGTCGCCGACGCGGTCGCACTCCGCGAGCGTGCCGTCCAGGAGGACAAAGTCCGGCTCCTGCGCGCGCAGCGTCTTCAACAGGCCCGGCGCCCGCTCGGCGAGCAGACCGGTGACCGCGGTGACGTAGGCGTGGGCGGTACCGACGGATATTCCGAAGGCCGCGGCGATACAGGCGAGGGTATCGTGGCGACGCAAGTACACGAGTGCGACCAGCGC
This sequence comes from Kitasatospora aureofaciens, assembly GCA_000720845.1. Taxonomy (GTDB): domain Bacteria; phylum Actinomycetota; class Actinomycetes; order Streptomycetales; family Streptomycetaceae; genus Streptomyces. Next base: position 394 of record JODU01000051.1, read on the forward strand.
ACGGCGGTGCGGCGGGAGTTTGCACCGCCGGTCCCCCTCACGGGTGACGATGAGCATCGTGACCCACTCGACCAAGGCGTGGGGCAGGCCGAGTGCGGCAGGATACGGAACCAACAGGGCTCCTGTGCTGCTGAGTTGAGACGTCGAACACCTCCCTCAACGGCACGGGAGCCCTGCTCGTTGCGCACCCCGACCTCACACCACCCCCGTCACCCGATCAGTGGCCGCTCTGAGAACGCTCACTGAGCCGCGTCGCGGCGGACGGTGGGTGCCGGTCGCTTGGGTGTCAGCCGCCCGCCTTGAGCAGGGCCGCGACCAGCGGACCCGCGGTGTCGCCGCCGTGCCCGCCCTGTTGGACGACGCCCGCCGCCGCCAGGTCTCCCCGGTACGCGGTGAACCACCCGTTGGGCTTGTCCTGGCCGTCGACCTCCGCCGAGCCGGTCTTCGCGCCGACGTCACCGCTCACCCCGGCCATCGCCTCCGCGGCGGTGCCGTACGCCGCCGTGTAGGACATCAGCTCGCGCAGCGCGCCGAGCGTCTCGCCGGACATCGTGCGGGAGGCCGTGGCGAGCGCCCGCCCGTCGACCGACGGGGCGACCAGGTACGGCTGGTGGAAGGAGCCCGACTTCACGGTCGCCGACACCGACGCCATGTTCAGCGGGTTCATCCGCACCCCGCCCTGGCCGATCAGGGAGGCGGCCATCTGGGCCTTGCTCTGCACCGGCACCCGACCGTCGAAGGTGGACACGCCCACCGACCAGTTGTTCATGGACAGGCCGAAGACCTCCTTGGCCTGCCTGGTCAGGTCGTCGTCCTTCAGCTCCGGGGCCTGGCTGATGAAGGCGGTGTTGCAGGAGCGGGCGAAGCTCGCCTTGAAGGTGCCGTCCTTGATCTCGAACTTGTCGTCGTTCTGGAACTTCCAGCCGCCGTAGCTGAAGAACTTGGGGCACGGGTGCTTCTCGTTCACGGACGCCAGGTCCTTCTCCAGCAGCATCGAGGCCGTGATGACCTTCATCGTGGAGCCGGGGGCGAGCGAGCCGAGGAAGGCGGTGTTGAAGCCGTGCCCGCCGTTGGCGACCGCGAGGACCTCGCCGGTGGAGGCGCGCAGCAGCACCACCGACGCCCCTTTCTTGCCGTCCACCTGCTTCTCGGCGGCGGCCTGGAGGGCCGGGTCGAGCGTCGTCTTCAGGGTGCCGGGGGTCCCCTTGCTCAGCTCCAGCAGCGTCTTGTCGGCGACTTCGTCCGCACCGGACTCCTTCGAGCCCTTGCCGTCACCGGCCGCCTCGCCGCGCACCACGCGCAGTTCGACGCCGGGGGTGCCGCCGGCCTTCTTGCCGTACTTGTCGCGCAGGCCGTCCAGGACGGTGCCGAGGGACGGGTACTTCGCGGCGGTGATCTCCGCGCCGTCCCGGTCCAGCGCCTTGACCGGCGGATCACCGGCCTTCCCGGTGACCAGCTTGTCGCCGTCCCTCAACTCCGGGTGCACGACGGCGGCGTGCCAGTCGACGCGGGGTTCGCCGTCGCCCTCCCGGCGGACGACGGTCAGCGCGCTGTCGTACGCCAGCGGCTCGGCCGTCTTCTCGTAGGCGACGGTGGCCTTGACGGAGAACGGGACCTTCTCCCCGGCCGGGGTGCCGGCGGTGAAGGTGGCGTCCTTGATGCGGGCGTCCTTGGTGTAGCCGGTGAGCAGTGCCCGCGCAGCCTCGGCGTCGTCGGTCGCGGCGGCGGCGCCGGCCACGTCGCCCCGCTGCCAGGCGGTCAGGAACCGCTGGGCGGTCGAGGTGACCTCGGCGGCCGTCAGCGGGCCCGACTTGACCTTCTCCGCGGCCGCCGCGGACTTGGTGCGCGCGGTGTCCTCGCCGTCGACCCCGCCGCCGTACACCGCGTAGGCACCGAATCCGGCACCGGCCACGACCACGGCGGCCACACTGCCGATCACGGCGGGTTTCGTCCTGCGCCGCTCGGCGGCGGCGCCCCTTCTGCTGCCCACTGCGTCCCGTTCCTCGGTGCCTACGGTGCCTACGGTGCGTTCGGTGCCGGGTGTTTGCCACGACGGCGACCACAGTAGGGCCATCGTGGCCGCCGGTTCGTGTCAGCCGCCGACTCGTAGCACATCTGCGACGATCGGGCCGGCCGCGTCGCCGCCGTGGCCGCCCTCCTCGGTCATGGCCGCCGCCGCGATGTCGTTGCGGAACCCGGTGAACCAGCTGTTGGAGGCCGTCTGCCCGTCGACCTCGGCCGACCCGGTCTTGGCGCCGATGTCGCCGCCGAGCCCGGACATGGCCTTGACGGCGGTGCCCTGGGTGGCGGTGAGCTTCATCATCTGCTTGAGCTGGGAGGCGGTGCCCTGCGGCAGCCCCTTGGCCGAGGCCGGCTCCCGGTCGTCCAGGTCGAACGGCACCAGGTACGGCTGGCGGAACTCGCCGGTGATGGCGGTCGCGGTGACCGAGGCCATGTTCAACGGGTTCATCTGGACCTGGCCCTGCCCGATGGCGCCCGCGGCACGGTCGGGGCCGCTCACGGCGGGCACCTTGCCGTCGAAGGAGGTGATGCCGGTCTGCCAGTTGTCCTGCCCGAGCCCGAAGCGCTCCTGGGCCTCCTCGGTGAGCGAGGAGTCGGTGAGGGGTTTCTCGTCGATGAGCTTGATGAAGCCGGTGTTGCAGGAGCGCATGAAGGTGTTGGCGAGCGTGGCGCTCTCGTTGGGCTGCATGCCGGTCAGGTTCTTGAAGGTCTGGCTCTGCCAGGTCGCCGTGTCCGGGCAGGGCGCCGGGCCGTTCATCGAGGTCACGCCGTTGTCGATGAGCATGGCCGCGGTGATGATCTTCATCGTGGAACCGGGCGCGACCGTTCCCTGGAAGGCCGCGTTGAACCCGTCCGTGCGGTTGTTCGCCACGGCCAGGACCTCGCCGGTGCTCGGCTTCACGGCGACCACGGAGGACTCCCCGTACCGCTTCACCGCCTTCTCGGCCGCCGCCTGCACGCTCGCGCTGAGGGTGGTGCGCAGCTTCCCGGGCTTGCCCTCGGTCAGCGTCAGCAGCGGGGTGTCCGGCGCGTCCGCGGCCGTGTGCCGGACCGCCAGCTCGACGCCGGGGGTGCCGCCGGCCTGGTCGCCGTACTTCTCCCGGAGTTTGGCGAGGATCGGTCCGAGCGAGGGGTACTTCTCCTTGCTCAGCACGGCACCGTCCCGCCCGACGGCCTGGATCTGGGGGGTCGCCGACTCGGCGGTGACCAGGGTGTCCCCGTCCTTCAGAGCGGGGTGGACGACGGACGGCTCCCAGTCCACCAGCGCCCGCCCACTGGTCTCCCCGCGCACCACGGTCAGCTCGCTCCTGTAGCTGAGCGGCTTCGTCGTGCCCTCGTACGACACCTTCGCCTTCACCGTGAACGGCACCGAGGCGCCGGCCGCCGTGCCCGGCGTGATCTCGACGCCGCCGATGTGCGCGTCCTCGCCGTAGGCGGTCAGCAGCGTCCCGGCGAGCGAGGCGTTGTTGGTGTACGACGCGGCGGTGGTCGCGTCGCCCTTCTCCCAGGCGGCGAAGAACTTCTCGCTCGTCTCCGCGACCTCGTCCTTGTCCGGCGGCCCGCTCTTGGCCTCCGACGATCCGGAGGCCCCGCCCCCGTCCAACGCCGACACCACGTTGTAGGCCCCGTACCCGGCACCGCCCACCATCACGGCGAACACCCCGCCTATGACGGCGACCTTCACCCCCCTGCCCATCGGCAGTCCCCTCCCCGTCAGACCTTCCGCCCGCCTTCTTGAACGCGTTCAGAAGTAGTTGTAGGTGCACTCTAGGCGCAGGGGGTGACCAGCGGTACAGGAGTTTCCGATTGGTGGCCTAAAGGAGACCCGGAGGTGGGATGCGGGGTGCGTCCGGGCGGCCCGTGGCTGGACCACCGACCCGTCGTCGAGAGCGGTGGCGGGCACCCTCGCGGACCAGGACAACACTTGGCATGGTGTCCTCTCTGATCGCCGAACTGTGCGACACCGAGGGCGTCCGGTCCACTAGACCCACGTGTCCAGCCACATCCGTGCCCGCCACTCCTCCATCGGGGTCGCCGTGCCCGTGTACAGGGGCCAGAAGTAGATGAAGTTCCAGGCGATGAGGAGGACCAGGACGCCTGCCCCCGTCGCGCCCGCCACTCTGCGGGTGTCGGTGCAGCCCGGGCGGCCGATGATCGCGCCCAGGAGCATGGCCACCGCGAGGCAGAGGAACGGGACGAAGACGACAGCGTAGAAGAGGAAGATCGTGCGCTCCTGGTACATGAACCAGGGGAGGTAACCGGCGACCACGCCGCAGGCGATGGCGCCCGCGCGCCAGTCGCGGCGGAAGAGCCAGCGCCACAGGACGTACAGGAGGGCGAAGCAGCCCAGCCACCAGAGGAGGGGTGTGCCGAGGGCAAGGACCTCGCGGGCGCACTTCTCGCCCGCGTCGACCGGGCAGCCGTCCGAGCCCGGCGCGGGCGACTCGTAGAAGTAGGAGACCGGGCGGCCCAGGACGATCCAGCTCCACGGGTTCGACTGGTACGTGTGCGGCGAGGTGAGGTGGGTGTGGAATTCCAGCACCTGGGTCTCGTAGTGCCACAGGCTGCGCCACCAGTCGGGGAAGAGCCACGACCAGGAGCTGTTCGCGCCGTCCTTCGCCGCCCAGTCGCGGTAGTAGCCGCCGGTGCCGTCGGAGGGGGAGAGGATCCAGCCGAGCCAGGAGAGGAGGTAGGTGGCCAGGGCCACCGGGACCGTGGAGAGGAAGGCCCAGCCCAGGTCGTGGCGGAGTACCGCGAGGTAGGGGCGGTGGGCGCCCGCGACGCGGCGGGAGCCGACGTCCCACAGCACCGCCATCACGCAGAAGGCCGCCATGATGTACAGGCCGTTCCACTTGGTGGCCGCCGCCAGGCCCAGCATCAGGCCCGCCGCCAGGCGCCAGGGGCGCCACCCGAGGCGGAGGGTCTCCGCGATGTGCGCGTCGGGGCGGGCGCGGCCGTCCTCGTCCACCGGGAGTGCGGCGGCGAGTCTCGAACGGGCCTTGTCGCGGTCCACGACCAGGCAGCCGAAGGCGGCCAGCACGAAGAACATCAGCACGCCGTCCAGCAGCGCGGTGCGGCTCATCACGAAGTGCAGCCCGTCCACCGCCATCAGGGCGCCCGCCAGGCACCCCAGGAACGTGGAGCGGAACAGGCGGCGGCCGATCCGGCACAGCAGCAGCACCGACAGGGTGCCGAGCAGCGCCGTCATGAAGCGCCAGCCGAAGGGGTCGAAGCCGAACAGCAGCTCGCCGAGGCCGATGACGTACTTGCCGACCGGCGGGTGCACGACGTACGCCGCGTCGGCCGGGATCGGGACGTCGCCGCCCGAGTTCAGGATGAGGTCGTTGGCGTTCTTGTCCCAGTTGACCTCGAAGCCGCGGTGGATCAGCGCCCACGCGTCCTTGGCGTAGTACGTCTCGTCGAATATCACCGCCTTCGGGCTGCCCAGGTTCCAGAACCGCAGCACCCCCGCGAGCAGCGCCACCAGCAGCGGCCCGCCCCACGCCGACCAGCGCACGAACCGGTCGGCGAGCGGCTTCGACAGGCCCAGGAACACCCACAGGCGCGGACTCGGACGCGTGTACGGCGGCACCAGCCGGTCGCGGACGTCGCCGACCGCGGGCCCCGCCGTGTAGCCGAAGCGGCGCAGCCGCTGCTGCCAGGCGGGCGGCTCGTCGTGCGGGGCCTGGCCCTGCCGGGTGTCCGTGGAGGACGCGGTACTGGTCACCGCGCCATCGTAGGGAACCGCGCTGTGCGCGTCCCGCGCATGGGGCCGACGGGTGCGGATACGTTCGCCTTCCGGGCGGACTGGGAGGATGGGGGAGTGACTGGAACCCTTGTACTCGCGGGCACCCCCATCGGCGACGTCCAGGACGCCCCGCCCCGGCTCGCCGCGGAACTGGCCGGCGCGGACGTCGTCGCCGCCGAGGACACCCGGCGGCTGCGCCGGCTCACCCAGGCGCTCGGCGTCACACCGGCGGGGCGGGTCGTGTCGTACTTCGAGGGCAACGAGTCCGCCCGTACGCCCGAGCTGGTGGAGGAGCTGGCGGGCGGGGCGCGGGTGCTGCTGGTCACCGACGCCGGGATGCCGTCGGTGTCCGACCCCGGGTACCGGCTGGTCGCCGCCGCCGTCGAGCGCGGTGTGCGCGTCACCGCCGTCCCCGGGCCGTCCGCCGTGCTGACCGCGCTCGCCCTGTCGGGGCTGCCGGTCGACCGGTTCTGCTTCGAGGGCTTCCTGCCCCGCAAGGCCGGCGAGCGGCTGACCCGGCTGCGCGAGGTGGCCGAGGAGCGGCGGACCCTCGTCTACTTCGAGGCGCCGCACCGCCTCGACGACACCCTCGCCGCCATGGCCGAGGTCTTCGGCGCCGACCGGCGGGCCGCCGTCTGCCGGGAGCTGACCAAGACGTACGAAGAGGTCAGGCGCGGAGGGCTGGGTGAGCTGGCCGCGTGGGCCGCCGAGGGGGTGCGCGGCGAGATCACCGTCGTCGTCGAGGGGGCGCCGGACAAGGGCCCCGGGGAGATCGGCGCCGAGGAGCTGGTGCGCAGGGTGCGGGTGCGCGAGGAGGCGGGGGAGCGGCGCAAGGAGGCGATCGCCGCGGTGGCCGCGCAGGCGGGCGTGCCCAAGCGGGAGGTGTTCGACGCGGTGGTGGCGGCGAAGAACGCCGGGAGCCGAGGGGAGCCGAAGGGCTCGGCTTGACCCGGACCGCCCCGCTCTTGACCCGGACCGCTTGCTCCTTGACCTGGGCCGCCCCGCCCTTGACCCGTCCCTGACCTGGCGGGCACTCCGGCCAAGGACAGTCCAAATCGGCCCAAACACTCGGCAGCGCCTGGTGCTTTCCCGCTGGTGGAGGAGTCCACTGGAGGAAGGAACCGAACGAACCGAAGGAGCCGGGATGAGCATGAGTGAGAGCACCGCGCGGACCCGAGTGCGTGCCGGTGCCACCGCCGTCGTCCACGAGTCGTACTCCTTCGCCTGCATGCGCTGCGGGCACGGCTGGGAGCAGTCGTTCGAGATCGAGCACCACACGGACACCGACGGCCACGCGTTCGTGCTCTACGTCGCGGACGGCCGCGTCGTGCCCTCCCCGCTGACCCGGCCGACCTGCGCCACCTGTGACAGCCACGTCGTACGCATCCTGCGCCCGGGCCGGGTCGCCTCCGTGCGCGGCACCACCGACGGCATCCACCGGGTGCCCCCGGCCGGTCCCCTGGAGGTGCCGCAGGTGCCGGTGCCCGAGGCGCCGGGGCCGGGGGCGCCGGGACTGTCCGGCGAACACCGGCACTGGCACCTGTCCGACCTGCTGCACGCCCTCCACCTCCACCGCAGGGCGAGCTAGGACCTGTGCGCCGGACAGGTCCCGGCCGGCGCTTCGGGGGCGCGCGGGTGCTTCCGTAGGATCGGGGCATGCCTTCGAACGCCCCGGGACGGTCCGACAAGCACACCGCACCCCCGCTGCCCGAGCCCCTGCGGGTACCGGTCGCCGACTCCCACACCCACCTCGACATGCAGTCCGGCACGGTCGAGGAGGCGCTCGCCAAGGCCGCGTCGGTCGGCGTCACGACCGTCGTCCAGGTCGGGTGCGACCTCGCCGGGTCCCGCTGGGCCGCCGAGACCGCGGCGGCGCACGACGCCGTCCACGCCACCGTCGCCCTGCACCCCAACGAGGCCCCGCGCATCGTGCACGGAGATCCCGACGGCTGGTCCCGGCAGGGCGCGCGGCAGCCCGGCGGCGACGAGGCCCTCGACGACGCCCTCGCGGAGATCGACCGGCTCGCGGCACTCCCGCAGGTCAGGGGCGTCGGCGAGACCGGCCTCGACTACTTCCGCACCGGGCCCGAGGGCAAGGAGGCGCAGGAGCGGTCCTTCCGCGCCCACATCGAGATCGCCAAGCGGCACGGCAAGACCCTCGTCATCCACGACCGCGACGCCCACTCCGACGTCCTGCGCGTCCTCAAGGAGGAGGGCGCCCCCGAGCGCACCGTCTTCCACTGCTACTCGGGTGACGCCGAGATGGCCGAGGTCTGCGCCCGTGCCGGGTACTACATGTCCTTCGCCGGCAACGTCACCTTCAAGAACGCCCAGAACCTGCGCGACGCCCTCGCCGTGGCCCCGCCCGAGCTGGTCCTGGTGGAGACCGACGCGCCGTTCCTGACGCCTGCGCCCTACCGGGGCCGGCCGAACGCCCCCTACCTGGTGCCGGTGACGGTGCGGGCCATGGCGGACGTGCGGGGCGTCGGCGAGGACACCCTGGCGGCCGCCCTCGCCGCGAACACGGCCCGCGCCTTCGGGTACTGAGCCCCCGCGCCGGGTTCGCCACGCTGCGTAGTGGCGTGACTTGGGAGAGTGACGAACGCTCCGCTAGGTTCTGGGGGCCCGATCCGGACCCCCTGGAGCGTGTCGGCGTGAGCGGAACGCAGTTCGAGACCACCGAGGTGTCCGAGGGACACCCGCACCTCGCACCGTACGGTGGGTACGACTCGTACGGCCCGTACGCGTACGGCGGATACGACCCGTACGCGTACGGCGGATACGACGCGTACGCCTACGGCGGCGGGTACGACGTGCACAGCGCGCCGACCCTGCCGTACGGGTACGGCGACCCGTACCGGCCCGCACCGCCCGCCCACGAGCCGGCCGCCCCCGCACTGCCCCGGCAGGGCACCGCACCGCAGCCCCCGCAGCCCCAGCTGCCCCAGCCGACCCGTGCGCCGGGCGACGGGCGGGCCGAGCGCCGGCGCCGGGCGCGGTGCGCGGGGCGCGCGGACACCTCCCTGGGCCGCCTGCTGCCGCGGGCGCTGGTCGTGGCCTTCCTCGCGGGCGGCACCACGGCCTTCGTCGCCAAGGACAAGGCGGTCGAGCTGACCGTCGACGGCACCCCGCGCACGCTGCACACCTTCGCCGACGACGTGACCGAGCTGCTCGCCGAGGAAGGTGTCCAGGTGGGCGCCCACGACGTGATCGCACCCGCCCCCGGCACCCCGCTGACCAGCGGCGAGGACGTCACCGTCCGCTACGGGCGGCCCGTGCTGCTCACCCTCGACGGCCACCGGCGCCAGGTGTGGACGACCGCGGGGACGGTGGAGGGGGCGCTGCGGCAGCTCGGCGTACGGACGCAGGGGGCGTATCTGTCGACCGAGGGCTCCCGGCGCATCGGCCGTGAGGGCCTCGCCCTGGTGGTGCGCACCGAGCGGGTGGTGACCGTGCTGGCGGACGGCCGGACCCGCACCGTCCGCACCAACGCCGCGACCGTGCGGGAGGTCGTCGAGGAGGCCGGCATCACCCTGCGCGGCGAGGACACCACCTCCGTCCCCGCCACCGGCTTCCCGCGCGACGGACAGACCGTCACGGTGCTGCGGATCACCGGGTCCCAGGAGGTCCGCGAGGACCCGATCCCCTTCGACGAGCGGCGGACCGAGGACGGCACCCTCTTCCGGGGCACCGAGGTCGTCCAGCAGGCGGGCCGGCCCGGACTGCGCCGCACCACGTACGCCCTGCGCACCGTCAACGGCGTCCGGCAGAAGCCGCGCCGCCTGCGCACCGAGGTGGTCCGCGAGCCCAGCCCGCGGATCGTGCGGGTCGGCACCCGGCCCCGGCCGGTCTCCGTCCACGGTGCCGACCACCTGGACTGGCAGGGCCTGGCCGCCTGCGAGTCGGGCGGCCGCCCGGACGCCGTCGACCCGTCCGGGACCTACGGGGGGCTCTACCAGTTCGACACCGCCACCTGGCACGACCTCGGCGGCGAGGGCCGCCCCGAGGACGCGTCGGCCGCGGAGCAGACGTACCGGGCGCAGAAGCTGTATGTGCGCAGCGGCGCCGGTGCCTGGCCGCACTGCGGCGCCCGGCTGCGGGAATGAGGCCGCCCCGCCCCCGGCTACCCTTGCGGGGTGAGCAGCCCCACCCCCGACGCCCTCCTGGGTCCCGCCGACGTCCGTGAACTCGCGGCCGCCCTCGGCGTACGCCCCACCAAGCAGCGCGGACAGAACTTCGTCATCGACGCGAACACGGTCCGCCGCATCGTCCGCACCGCCGAGGTACGCCCCGACGACGTGGTGGTCGAGGTGGGACCGGGTCTCGGCTCGCTCACCCTGGCCCTGCTGGAGGCCGCCGACCGGGTCACCGCCGTCGAGATCGACGACGTCCTCGCCGGCGCCCTGCCCGCCACCGTCGCCGCCCGCATGCCGGAGCGCGCCGGCCGGTTCGCGCTCGTGCACCGCGACGCCATGCACGTGCGGGAGCTGCCGGGACCCGCCCCGACCGCCCTGGTCGCGAACCTCCCCTACAACGTCGCCGTCCCCGTCCTCCTCCACATGCTCGACACCTTCCCGAGCATCGAGCGGACCCTCGTCATGGTGCAGGCCGAGGTCGCCGACCGGCTCGCCGCCGGACCCGGGTCCAAGGTCTACGGCGTCCCCTCCGTGAAGGCCAACTGGTACGCCGAGGTGAAGCGGGCCGGTTCCATCGGCCGCAACGTCTTCTGGCCCGCGCCGAACGTCGACAGCGGGCTGGTGTCACTCGTCCGGCGGACGGAGCCGCTCAGGACGACCGCGTCCAAGGCGGAGGTCTTCGCCGTCGTCGACGCCGCGTTCGCCCAGCGCCGCAAGACCCTGCGGGCCGCGCTCGCCGGATGGGCGGGGTCCGCCGCGGCCGCCGAGGCCGCGCTCGTCGGCGCGGGCGTGTCGCCCCAGGCGCGCGGAGAGGCGCTGACCGTGGAAGAGTTCGCGCGTATCGCCGAGCACAAGCAGTAGGAGTGACGAGCAAGTGAGCGTGACGGTCCGCGTCCCCGCCAAGGTCAACGTCCAGCTCGCGGTCGGCGCCGCCCGCCCCGACGGCTTCCACGACCTGGCCAACGTCTTCCTCGCGGTCTCCCTGTACGACGAGATCACCGCGACCCCGGCCGCCGACGGACTCCGCGTCACCTGCGACGGACCCGACGCCGACCAGGTCCCGCTCGACGGCACCAACCTCGCCGCCCGTGCGGCGGAGGCGCTGGCCGCGCGGTACGGGCGCGCTCCGGCCGTCCACCTGCACATCGCCAAGGACATCCCGGTCGCCGGCGGCATGGCGGGCGGCAGCGCCGACGGCGCGGGCGCGCTGCTGGCCTGCGACGCCCTGTGGGGCACCGGCGCCTCCCGCGACGAGCTGCTGGACATCTGCGCCGAGCTGGGCAGCGACGTGCCGTTCAGCCTGGTCGGCGGCGCGGCGCTGGGCACCGGGCGGGGTGAGCGGCTGACGGAGCTGGAGGTCGGCGGCGACTTCCACTGGGTCTTCGCGCCGGCCGCGCGCGGCCTGTCCACGCCGGCCGTCTACCGCGAGTTCGACCGGCTGGCCGAGGGCCGGGACATCCCGGAACCGGTCGCCGACCAGGCGGTCCTCGACGCCCTCGCCAAGGGCGACCCGGCCGCGCTCGCCGTGGCCGTCTCCAACGACCTCCAGCCGGCCGCGCTCTCCCTCTTCCCGGAGCTGTCCGACACCCTCGCGGCGGGCCGGGCGGCCGGGGCACTGGCGGCTCTGGTGTCGGGCTCCGGCCCGACCACGGCCTTCCTCGCGACCGACGCGAAGTCCGCCTCCGACATCGCCGGGGTGCTGCGGGCGTCGGGGACCTGCCGTGACGTGCGTACGGCGGCGGGGGCAGCGGCGGGGGCCACCGTCCTGGACTGAGGCTCCCGGCGGCCGGACTACCCTGGAGGGTCGAGTGATCCCCCAGGCAGGAGAGAAATGGCCGTCAATCTGGTCAATGTCGAGAACGTCAGCAAGGTGTACGGCACCCGTGCACTCCTCGACGGCGTGTCCCTCGGCGTCTCCGAGGGGGACCGCATCGGTGTCGTCGGGCGCAACGGCGACGGCAAGACGACCATGATCCGGATGCTGGCCAGGCTGGAGGAGCCCGACACCGGCCGGGTCACCCACTCCGGCGGGCTGCGGCTCGGCGTGCTCACCCAGCACGACTCCCTCGACCCGAAGGCCACCGTCCGCCACGAGGTCATCGGCGACATGGCCGACCACGAGTGGGCGGGCAACGCCAAGGTCCGGGACGTGCTGACCGGGCTGTTCGGCGGGCTGGACATGCCGGGGTTCCCGCAGGGGCTCGACACCGTCATCGGGCCGCTCTCCGGTGGTGAGCGGCGCCGGATCGCGCTGGCCAAGCTGCTCATCGAGGAACAGGACCTGATCGTCCTCGACGAGCCCACCAACCACCTCGACGTCGAGGGCATCGCCTGGCTCGCCAGGCACCTTCGCGAGCGGCGGTCCGCGCTCGTGTGCGTCACCCACGACCGGTGGTTCCTCGACCAGGTCTGCACCCGCATGTGGGACGTGCAGAAGGGCGACGTCTACGAGTACGAGGGCGGCTACTCGGACTACGTCTTCGCCCGCGCCGAGCGCGAGCGCATCGCCGCCACCGAGGAGACCAAGCGGCAGAACCTGGTCCGCAAGGAGCTGGCCTGGCTGCGGCGCGGCGCGCCCGCCCGCACCTCCAAGCCCCGCTTCCGCGTCGAGGCCGCCAACGAGCTGATCGCCGACGTGCCGCCGCCCCGGGACAGCAGCGAGCTGATGAAGTTCGCCTCCTCCCGGCTCGGCAAGACCGTGTTCGACCTGGAGGACATCACCGTCCAGGCCGGCCCCAAGGTGCTGCTCAAGCACGTCACCTGGCAGCTCGGCCCCGGCGACCGCATCGGCCTGGTCGGTGTCAACGGCGCCGGCAAGACCTCCCTGCTGCGGGCCATGGCCGACGCCGCCCGCAGCGACGGCGATCAGCAGCCGGCGGGCGGTCGGGTGCGGGTCGGCAGGACCGTCAAGCTGGCGTACCTGTCGCAGGAGGTCGCCGAACTCGACCCGAACTGGCGGGTGCTGGAGGCCGTGCAGCGCGTCCGCGAGCGCGTCGACCTCGGCAAGGGGCGCGAGATGACCGCGGGGCAGCTGTGCGAGACCTTCGGCTTCGGCAAGGAGAAGCAGTGGACGCCGGTCGGGGACCTGTCCGGCGGTGAGCGGCGGCGGCTGCAGCTGCTCCGGCTCCTCATGGACGAGCCCAACGTCCTCTTCCTCGACGAGCCCACCAACGACCTCGACATCGAGACCCTGACCCAGCTGGAGGACGTCCTCGACGGCTGGCCCGGCTCGATGATCGTCATCTCCCACGACCGGTTCTTCATCGAGCGCACCACCGACCGGGTCTTCGCCCTGCTCGGCGACGGCGCGCTGCGCATGCTGCCGCGCGGCATCGACGAGTACCTGGAGCGGCGGCAGCGCATGGAGGAGGCCGCCGCGTCGAGTGCCCCGGCCGTGGCGGCCAAGCCCGCCGCCGCCGTGCCCGAGAAGAGCGCCGCCGACGTGCGCGCCGCCAAGAAGGAGCTCCAGAAGATCGAGCGGCAGCTGGACAAGGTCTCCGAGAAGGAGACCAAGCTGCACGCGCAGATCGCCGAGAACGCCACGGACTTCGCCAAGGTGGCCGAACTGGACGCCGAGCTGCGCGCGCTGACGGGGCAGCGCGAGGAGCTGGAGATGCGCTGGCTCGAACTGGCCGAGGACGCCTGAGCCCTGCGTGCGGGGCGCGCCGGTGGTGTAAAGGGCGCGTGAAGGCTCGTAACAGAGGCATCACGGGCCGGTCCTCCCTTGGGAACAGGGGCGGACGCGGCCCGGTGGGCGGTTGGGCGCGGGTGATAGAAAGGCCGTCCGAGGACTGTCCCAGGCGGTCCGAGGCCTGTCGAACGATCGCCGTAGACGACTCCGGGGCCAGCGCGTGACCCGGGGCGTGGCTAAAAATCAGTGAGTAATAAGGGGGAACGCGCTGATGAGCCAGCCGCCGAATCAGCCGCCGCAGCCGGGTGGCTTCGGAGCACCGCAGGACCCACCGCCGGGAGGCTTCGGGGCGCCGACCCCGCCGCCCCCACAGGGCCCGCCGCCCGGTCCGCCGCCGCAGCAGCCGGGCTACGGCTACCCGCAGCAGCCCGGTCAGCCGGGCCAGCCCGCCCAGCCGGGGCCGTACGCGCAGCCCGGACCGTACAACTCCGGCCCCTACGCCCAGCCGCAGCAGCCGGGTCCGTACGGTCAGCAGCCCGGCTACGGCTACCCGCAGCAGCAGTACCCCGGCGCCCCCGGGGTCCCCGGTACGCCGCCGCCCGGCGGTCCCGGCTCGCGCAATCCCTTCAAGGGCAAGCCCGCCCTCGCCATCGGCGCCGCCGCCCTGGCCCTGCTCGTCATCGGCGGCAGCGTGTGGGCGGTCACCGCGAGCGGCGGTGACGACGAGAAGGACAAGAAGCCCGTCGTCGCCAAGACCGACGACCCCAAGCCCTCCGGCTCCAAGGGCGGCGCCCCGGTCAACCCCGGTGACGGCAGCGGCGACGGCGGCGAGGACCCCGAGGACCTCAACGAGGGCCGCCAGGCCGGCGAGGCCAAGGTGCTCTGGTACAAGGAGGCGCCCGACGCCCCCGGCTCCGGCGCCGACGCCGACGGCATGTGGATCACCGGCAAGGCCGCGGTGAAGGCGGCGTACAAGCAGGTCTTCGCCTACAACGTCGGTGACGGCAAGCCCGCCTGGGACCCGATCGCCTTCCCGGAGAAGATCTGCTCGGTCACCCCCGAGAAGACGGCCGACGACAAGATCGTCGTCGCCTACATGAGCGGTTCCAGCGACCGCGCCAAGTGCAACAAGCTCCAGGAGATCGACCTCGCCACCGGCGACAAGGGCTGGTCCGAGGAGGTCGCCGACGGTGACCTGTTCGACTCCACGCTCTCCGTCGAACTCTCGCTCAGCGGCGACATCCTGATGGTCGGCCGCTCCCAGTCCGGCACCGCCTACGACGTCCGCAGCGGCAAGAAGCTGTACGAGAAGAAGAAGTACGGCGACGCCTGCTTCCCCGCGGGATTCGCGGGCAGCACGAACAAGCTCGTCCAGGTCGCCTCCTGCGGCGCGGGCGGCAACAACGCGCACGACGAGCTCCAGGGGCTCGACCCGAAGACCGGCAAGGTCCTGTGGACCTACAAGTACGAGAAGGACTGGCGGATCGCCCGCGCCTACTCCGTCGACCCGCTGGTCGTCTACGCCACCAACGAGGACAAGAAGGTCTGGAACATCTCCAGCTTCACCTCCGGCGGCAAGGTCCAGGAACAGGTCGGCGTCGACGAGGACTTCGCCCCCGAGTGCGGCTGGGCCATCCTCGAACGCGACCTCCAGGGCTGCACCGGAGTGGCGGTCGCCGCGGGCACGCTCTACCTGCCGACCGAGGCGACCAGTGGCGCCAACGAGATCGTCGCGATCAACCTCACCACCGGCAAGGAGAAGTGGCGCACCAAGTCCCCCGCGGACGAGTCGATGATGCCGATGAAGGTCGAGGGCGACCAGCTCATCGCGTACGTCCAGCCGTCCTACGACGCGGGCGGGCAGGTCGTGTCCATCCCGACCGGCGGCAGCAGCCACAAGCCGGCCAAGCTGCTGCAGAACCCGCAGGGCGTCGCGGACATCGAGAACAGCTTCTACTCCAAGGACATCGACTGGGTCGACGGGCGGTTCTTCATCTCCAGCACCCGCCTGACCGGGAACGACGAGTCGAAGGAGAAGTTGATGCTCGCCTTCGGCAAGTGACCTCTTCTCGCTCTTCCACGTTTCCTCCGTCGCCGCCGCGCGGCTCGTTCCTTCCCCGTCGTCCCCGCTCTCCGAGGTGCTCACGTCATGACCCAGCCGCCGCCCCCGCCGCCCAACCAGCCCCCGCAGGGGGGCGGTTTCGGGCCGCCGCCGAACCAGCCGTCGCAGCAGCCGCCCACGCCGCCGCAGGCGCCCGCGGCTCCGCCCACTCCGCCGGCGGGGCCGCCGCAGCAGCAGCCCGGGTACGGGTATCCCCAGACGCCGCCGCAGCCCCAGCCCGGGTACGGGTACCCGGGGCAGCCCGGCCAGCCCGGTCAGCCCGGTCAGCCCGGGGCGTACGGGCAGCCGACGCCGCCCTACGGGCAGCCCGGTCAGCCCGGTTACGGGTATCAGCAGCCGGCCACCATGCCCATGCAGCCGCAGGCCCCGGGGGCGGGCGGCGGCCGGAAGATCAACGCCCAGGTCGCGATCATCGTGTCCGCCGTCGTCGCGATCGCGCTGATCATCGGCGGCGGGGTCTGGTACGCCGGTTCCTCCGACGACGGGGGCAAGGACGACACGGCCGGCACCAGTGGGGGCCAGGGCGGCAAGGGCGGTGACGGCGGTACGGACCAGAAGGGCGGCGACGGCGGCAAGTCCTCCGGCGCGCAGGAGAAGGCGCCCGCCGACCCGGCCGCCAAGGTGCTCTTCCAGGTCCCGATGCCCGCGGTGAGCAAGGAGGACAGCAGCGTCGTCGTCTCCGGTTCGTGGCTCACCGACAAGGTGTACGCCAAGAGCGGCGTCGCCGAGGTCGTCGGGTACGACCCCGACAAGGGCAGCAAGAAGTGGACCATCAAGCTGGACGGTCCCGTCTGCGCGACCACCCGGCACGTCACCGACGACAACAAGACGGTGATCGTCCACCAGCCCGCCATGCCGACCAAGGCGGAGCCCTCGCACGGCTGCACCCAGGTCGCGGTGCTCGACCTGGACGCCGGGAAGAAGGTGTGGACCAAGACCGCCGGTGACGAGCCGATCTCCTTCGACAACGTCACGATCAGCGGGAACACCGTCGCCGCGGGCAGCACCGACGGCGGCGTCGCCTTCGACCTCGCCAAGGGCGACATCCTGTGGTCCCCGAAGACCACCGACACCTGCTACGACGCGGGCTACGGCGGCGGCGAGAAGCTGGTCGCGGTGCGCAAGTGCGGCTCGTACGACGCCCGCCAGCTGAACATCCAGACCATCGACCCGAAGAGCGGGAAGGTGCTCTCCGAGTACAAGATGGCCAAGGGCATCGAGTACGCGGGCGTCGTCTCGACGGACCCGCTGGTCGTGGCCGCCGATGTCGGTGACTCCGCCGGTGACGGCAGCGGCATCTCGGACTTCTTCTCCATCGACAACAAGACCGGCAAGCTGCTCACCCGCATCTCCGCGCCGGGCGACCAGTTCGCGGCCCGCTGCGACAGCATCACCAAGACGGAGAGCTGCAACGGGCTGGCGGCCGGCAACGGCAAGCTCTACATCGCGACCGAGGAGCACGAGGGCAGCGGCGAGTCGTACAGCCGGGCCAACGAGGTCGTCGCCTTCGACCTGGCCACCGGCAAGCAGACCGGCCAGCGCGCGGACTCGGGCGACGACTACACGATCACCCCGCTGCGCATGGACGGCGGCAACGTGATCGCCTACAAGCGCCCGCCGTACGACAAGGGCGGCCAGGTCGTGAGCATCGACGGCGCGACGTTCAAGCAGACGACGCTGCTGGAGAACCCGGCGACGGAGGCGGTGCGGGACGTGGAGTCCAGCATGTCGCCGGACTACTCCGAACTGCTCTACTCGCAGGGGCACCTGTACATGTCGCAGGTGTACGCGAGCGAGCCGAGCAGTGCGGACGAGAAGGAGTACCTGGCGATCGGGTTCGGCACCAGCGGCTGAACGGTCCGGACCCCGGCCCCGGCCCCGCCCCGTCCCTGCTCCCGCAGGGGCGGGGCTGCGCATTTGAGGGGTGGTTGTCGCCGGTAGGGGCAGCGCTCGGACGGACTAGCGTGTAGCTTCCGGGGCATGCCGGGCGCATGCCGGGGGCATGGGTGCCGGGGACTGGGTGACTGGGGGGTTGCTCCATGGGAGTACGGCTCATGGTGGTCGACGATCACCGATTGCTCGCCGAGGCGCTGGCCTCGGCACTGAAGCTGCGGGGGCACCGGGTGCTGGCCGCGGCGGCGCCGGCCGCGGGGGCGGCGGAGCTGGTGATCAGCCGGGCGCCGGAGGTGTGTCTGCTCGGGACGGCGACACCGGCCGAGCCGGGGATCTTCGACCCGGTGGTGCGGATCAAGCGGGAGCGGCCGCAGGTGGCGGTGCTGGTGCTGGGGCCGGTGCCGAGCCCTCGCGGCATCGCGGCGGCGTTCGCGGCGGGGGCGTCGGGGTACGTCCGGCACGACGAGCGGATAGAGGGTGTCGAGCGGGCGATCATGAAGGCGCGGGCGGGGGAGGCGGCGGTGGCGCCCGCGTTGTTGCAGGGGGCCTTCGGGGAGCTGCTGAATCCGGCGGCGCAGCCCGACGACGAGGGGCAGCGGCTGTTGCAGATGCTCACGCCTCGGGAGGTGGAGGTGCTGGTGCGGGTCGCGGACGGGGAGGACACGCGGCTGATCGCGGCGGGGATGGGGATCGCGCCGTCGACGGCGCGTACGCATGTCCAGCGGGTTCTGATGAAGCTGGGCGTGGGGTCGCGGCTGGAGGCCGCGGCGCTGGCGGCGCGGACGGGGTTGCTGGACCGGGCGGGGGCCTCCGGCGGTTGAGTCGGGTGCCTGCGGCGCCTGTGCGGGTTCGGTGGGGGTGCGCGGTGCGGGGTGCCTGCGGCGCCTGTGCGGGTTCGGTGGGGGTGCGCGGTGCGGGGTGCCTGCGGCGCCTGTGCGGGGT
>JODU01000052.1 GCA_000720845.1 Kitasatospora aureofaciens
GCGTCCGGTCCGGGAGCAACGGCTCGATCCGCGCCCACTGCGCATCAGTCAACGGCACAACCGGACCAACGACCAACTGATCCAAACGAAACTGCCTAGCGGTGACGCGGCCATGGAGGGCCTGTACCGGGAGGCCAACGTCCTGCCGCCGGCCACCACGAAGGGTGAGGGCGACGAGAGGGTGAAGGTTGGCGCGAGGGATGTCGCGATCTGGCTGACTGCCGTGGAGTACGCGCGGGAGCACCCCGATGAAACGGTGTACTTCGTCAGCAATAGCCACAGGAACTTCACCAAAGGGGACGTCTACTCGCCGCCCATGGACGCCGACGTAGCAGACCTGGGCGACCGCTTCGTTCACTGCACTAACCTTGACGAGCTGCTGGAGACCGTCGCTCCACGGGTCCCGGTCAGCGAGGCAGACGCGCTTGGCCTCCTGACGTTCCACACGGAGTACGTCGCCCTCACCGCGCAATCGGTCTGGAGCCGCGGCACCGCGCTCATCCACGTCCGGACCCGCGAGGGCGAGGCCATCACGGCTCAGACGTGGGCGTTCCCGGCGGAAGTCCGGGTGCAGCTCACTGACGTCAGCGATGTCGAGGCCTACCAGCTCGGTGCCAAGAGCTGGATCGTCGCTACCGCTCGCTGGCAGTTCGTGGGCCTGGCTATCGGCACGACGCTCGTACAGGCCGCGTGCACGTGGGAGACCCGGATTCTGTTTCCCGGCCGGTCCGGGGACGATCACAAACCGCGGATCATCTCGTCGTCCAGGGCGGTGCCCGTCGAAGATGCCTCCGCCGTCGACTGGCCGCCCATGCAGTCGAGCGCAGAGTACGTGCAGCGCGTCATGCAGATCGCTGCGGCGGAAGGCCGTAAGCCCACGTGGATCGAAGTGCTGTTGGGGGCGCTGATCACGTGGCCGTACCCGCTACAGCAGAGCTCCAACGTGGACCTGTCCACGTATCCGCCGTACCAGCCAATCCAGCTCAAGCACTACCCGCCGTTGGGTGCCCGCCTTCCGGAGCCGGTGGAAGACCAGCCGGAAGACGAGCAGACCGATGAGGAGTGAGGCACGCCCGACCCGGGCCGGAGCCAGCTGCGCCCCGGCTCCGGGGCGTCGCCGGGCGCCGGCGCTCCGGTGGCCGCGGGCGTGGCCTCGGCGGCAGCACCAGCGTGACACTTGCTCCGCTTGTCGTGGGCCAGGATCCCGGCGATAGCGGCACTGGCGACCACGCCGCCCTGGGCGCCGCCCGGCGGCCTGCGCGGCGTCCGGTCCATGCTGCCCGCCGGCTCTCTTGCTGCGGGCGTGCACGTCGCTGCCGCTGGGCTGTCTGGAGGCCTGCCTGCCCTCCGGTGTCCGATCGGCGCGGCGGGGCTGTGGCTCACTGTTACCAGGGCCGGTGGAGCTCAGTGCGTTCGGCGGAGAGTTGGTGGAGGAGGTCGGCGTCGCGGTCAGGCAGGGGTCTGCCGAGTCGCTGGGCGACGTCGCGGTGGAGGCGCAGCGCAGCGCCGTCACCTGCGGCGGCGAGGAGGGTCGACCACAGGGGGCTGTCGGGGGCGTTGTCTTTCTCCACCGCCACCAGCAGTTCCACCTTGTCCTCGTAGTTGAGGCGGCCAAGCTGGTTCAGTCCGGTCTTCTGCTGGATCTCGGGCAAAGTGGTAGTGCGCTGTTCACGGGCCGCCTTCTTCAACGCGCCGCGGACGGCCGGCGCGAGGCTCTTCGTCTTCTCCGCGCGGGCCTGGAGAAGGGCGCTTTCTTCGGCCGCGGCCCTCTCGCGCTCAGCCGCTACGCGTTGTTCAGCCCGCTGACGTTCCTCGGCTGCGTACCTTTCGGCCCTTGCGGCCCGCTCACGCTTTTGGGCTTCAAGCCTGGCAGCCCTCTCGCGCTCCCGAGCTGCCCTCTGTTGCTCCTCGATGCGCCGAAGGTGCGCTCGGACGGCAGCGACGGCCTCCCTTTCCTCTGCCGAGGCATCAGGGTCCTTCACCAAGCCAGCGGCCTGCCAGTACAGCGCGGGGAACGGTTGCTCCTTCAGCCGGTCCACCACGGCCTTCCGACGTCGTGCGCGTTCCTCTATCCAGCGCTCTCCCCGGCCCAGCGCGATCTGCAGCCGTGCGGTGTCGGCCGGTGCCTGGCCCGCCTCCAGGAGCTGTCGGACGGTGGCCGTTGCGGACCAGACTCGGCTGTGTTGGTCGCGCAGGGCGATGTCGAGTCGCATCAGCGCCTGCCGGACGTGCTCGGCCTGCCAGGCTCCAGGCGCAGTGCCAGCAGTCGGGGAAGTGACGGTGACGATCGCTCGCTCGGTCTGGGTGGTGGCCTGCTGTGTGTCAGCGACGGGGGCAGGAAGGGCGATGGGCTTGGTCGGGGTGATCAGGTTCTCGGCAGTCAGGACGACGTCGTCCAGGCTGCCCCAGGTGGTTCCCTCGCCGGGGACCTGGGTGCCGAACTGCATGGTGCGGCCGCCCCCGGGCCGGTCGCCGAAGCGGATCCGGTGGACGTAGCCGCGCTGTGCCAAGAGACCGGGGGCCATGCCAACGCCGGGCCCCAGGACGGTCTCCCACGTGTCGGCATCCCAGTCGACGGGCCTGCTGGGGTCGAGGTGGACCAGGAGAGTCCGCCCGTCGGCCAGGCGGACCACTACGGCGCAGCCGCGGGGTTCGGGGTAGGTGAACTCAGCGTCGATGCCGCGGGCGCGCAGCCAGGACGCCAGATGGGCTTTGGTGAAAAGGTGGTTGGCGCTGTCCTTGCCGCGTTCCTTGCGGCCGCACTGGTGGCCTTCCCCGCCGCTTCCGTAGTGGGCGAAGTGGCAGATCTTGTCGGTGCATCGCCTGGTCATGAGCTGACGGCCGCAGCCGCCCTCGAACATGGTGCCGCACCAGATGGTGACGTTCTCGTGCTCGCGACGGAAAGCGTCCAGTTCCTCGGGAGTCTCGGGGCACAGAGCGGGCTCGTCGGAGCCCGGGTTGCCGAAGACCGCGGTACGGATGAGGCGCCTGTCCATCGTGCTCCTGTTGCTCCAGACGAGTGGCTTCTCCTCATTGTGCTCTGGGCCACTGACAACGGGGCCGCAACGCAGAGCAACCGCTCGGCTTTTGTGGTGGGCTCTGCCTCCGCGCCGCGCCGGGACGCGGTGTGGGGCGAGGGCGAGGTGATGGTGCCCATCGGACAGCACATGGTCGACCAGGTCTGCCGCCGCGAGGACCTGGCGGACCTGGTCGCCGCCGACACCCCGCTCGGTCCCGAGCGGGCTGCCGCACGCCTCCGGGTGCGCCGTGCCGACTTCGACGACATGGTCCGGCTCGGTTGGGTCCGCTCCCCGCAGTCGATCGAGGTTCGCTTCGGCACGAGCCAGGCCGGGGCCGTCGACGTCGCGCTCTGCACCACGGCCTCCGTCGACGCGGTCATTTGCAACCATCCCGAGGGTGACTGGGAGCAGCTGCGCGCGGTGGAGAAGGGCCGGCGCTCCCCGCTCGCCCCGCTACGCCCGGAACCGGCACCCCGTAGGTCAGCTGCGGCTACAGCCCTCCGCACCCGGGCACGTGGTCGCACCGGGTGCGGAGGGTGGGTCACACGGCCTGGGGGCGCGCGGCCTCCAGGCGGTCCAGGCGTTCGTAGAGGGCACGGACAAGACGGTCGTCGCTCCAGGCCGCTCGCTGCAAGCTGTCCGGCTGCCAGTGGTACACCGCGTACGACCAGCGGGTCACCGACTGTGGGGCCACCGGCGTCTACACCCGAGACCAGCCTGGTGGCGTGCCGCCGCCTTGGCCGCCGAGACCGGCAAGACCGACGGCTGATGAGTCCAGGCGATCGGCTCCGCACCCAGCACACCGTCGACCTCTACGTCACCTGTGCCCGACCAGCCGTCCATGAGGCCGAACCTGACTCGGCGGTGTGATCGAAGGATGCTGGGTGCGCGACCTGTACCGGTCAGATGTTGCTGTCGACAAGAGCGGTGATCTGGTCTTTCGGCAGTGCACCGGCCTTCGTCTGTTCACACAGCCGCTTCTGAACCGGCTCTTACGCCGGGGAAGGGTGACGTCGAAGCGGTGCACGACTGGCCAAGTTTCGTGCGCGCACAGCAAAGCTGTGAGGGCATGGTGATCCTAGAGTTTCTCGGCAGGTTCAGGGGACGAGTCCCTGACCTCCAAGACCCCCGGGAGCGTTCTAGTGATCATCCGTTCGATTTCGCTGGCCCCGCGCATCATGGCGATCGGTGCCCTCACAGCCAGCCTCCTCAGCGGGGCCGTGGCTGTCGCCCCCTCCGCGGCGGCGGCGTACGCCGGGCAATGCAACAGCAATCAGGTGACAACCGCCGGGGTCACCTCCGGGTACTCCATCACCCGGCCGGCATATCAAACCGACACCGGCAGAACCGCCAACTGCTGGATGGACTACGGCAGCAAGGGATCCGGTGTCAGCTGGCTCCAGTTCACCCTCAACTCGTGTTACGGGTTCGATCTCGCGACCGACGGTGACTTCGGGCCGGCCACGCGGGATGCCCTCGCGACCGCCCAGGGACGGGAGAACATCTCTGCCGACGGTCAGTACGGCACTGAGAGCCGCCAATACCTGAAGTTCCCGCGGTACCGCAACATCACCGGCGACCGCAGCGGCTGCGAGTCGATCAACTGACCCACCACCACTGCGACGGGTGGGAGGCCGCTCACGGACAACCCCTCCGCACCCCGGAGTTCCGCCCGGCAGCACGGGAAACCGAAGGCCCCGTGCCGTTCACGGGGCCCACCTGCTCCGGCCGCGGTCCGCCACAATCGGAGCAGCGGGGGCCAGCGAGGTGGGCCAGCGGTGGTGACGTTGTAGTGGAAAGCCGCTCGCCGTAGCGCTCGTGGAGCCAGAGCTGGCGGTTGTCCCGCACCTCGCGCAGCCGGACGTTGTCGAAGTGGCATTGTCTGCCGTCGCTCGCACGGACGGTGACCTTGGCCCATTCAACGCACCATCCCGGACGACACGAAGCGGATGCATGCCGGTGTGAGCAGCCGTGAAGAGTCCGCCACGGCAGCCCTCTGGCGACTGGCCCGCCCCGAGGTGCTCTACCAGGACCGCCCGCAAATACGTGTGGAAGAGCGACTCGGACACGACGATCCTCCGCACGACCTCGGCCGGTGCGTCGACGACGAGTCCTGGGGCCGCCACCGTCACGGCGGCTGCCGCTGACACCCCGCAGGGTGCTGGTGTACCCCACCAGCACACCCCGTGAGGCATGCCCTCACCTCGGTGGGGACGACGTGCCGCACGGTTGCAAAGTGGCCTTCTTCCTCGCCGACTCCCCACAGCAGGAGAGGACTTGGGAATGCCTGCACGTCCAACTCGTGGCTCGTAATGTGGTGGCGCCGGACCTGTCCAGGTTTCAGGGGATCATCACGCAGTGGTTCTCGATGACCCTGCCACCACGGTCGAGGCCACCGCAGACGGCCAGCCTCGGATAGGCCCTGATCTCCCGGTTGACAACGAACCGCCAGTGTGAGGCGTTCGTCTCGCTCCCCCGGTAGTCGCCGACGAACGCACGCAGCGTCCCCGGCAGGCCGTCCCTCGTGGTGACGGTGATGTCCTGGACGTAGTCGCGGCCCTGGTATGCGGTAGCGACGCAGATATAGGTGCCGCAGGTGGACTTCACTTCGGCACTCGCCGGCGCCGCCGTCACCAACAGCAGTCCCGCGGCGGTCGTGAACGCGGCCGTGACCGTGGCGATCCGCCGTCGTGTCCTTCGTACTGTGGTCATGATCCTCCCCTTGTTCGCATGCCGCTATCCCGTGGGTTATCGGGCCGGCTCCTACATCACGGCCTGCTCCGGGCAGCCGTCCGCCACCTCGCGCAGCGGAGCTTCATGTCCTCCCAGTCGGCGAGGTAGCGGCAGTGCGCCTCACCCGCCGGCGGCAGCCCCTGGGCCGGGTCCCGGTCGGACTTGGAGTGGTTGGAGCGGGCGGTGGCCGCGACGAGAATGGCGGCGGCTCCGGGGTTGTTGGCGTATGCCTCGGGGCGCTGCGTCGGCCACGCCGCGGCGCCGTTGTGCCAGTCCTCGGCGAGCAGGACCACGTCCTGCCTCACGCCGGTCACGGGGCGGGCTCGTAGGTCACGGTCTGCTCCGGGCAGCCGTCCGCCACCTCGCGCAGCGCCGCTACTTCGGTCTCGTCCGCCGACAGGGTCCAGCGGAGTTTCGTGCCCACCCACTCGGCGACGTAGCGGCAGTGCACCTCAGCTGCCGGCGGCAGCCACTGGGCCGGGTCCTGGTCCGACTTGGACCGGTTCGAGCGGGCCGTGACCGCGACCAGACTGGTCGCGGCGCCGAGGTCGTTGGCGTACGCCTCCCGGCGCTGCGCCGACCACGCCGAGGCGCCGCTGTCCCAGGCCTCGGCGAGCGGGCCCACGTGGTCGATGTCCAGGCCGGAGGCCGAGGTCACCCACACCTGGTCGTAGTACGACCACCAGCGGCCGCCCGTCAGACGGCACTTCGGGCCCACCGTCGGCGGTTCCACCACCTCCGCGATCAATACCTCCGCGCGGGTGTTGCAGCCGTCGGAGGGGTTGGCGCCGGCGTTCCAGTGCTTGAAGGCGTCCCGGTCGTAGCCGTCGCGGGACTCGACCGCGACCGGCAGACGCACGATGGCCTCGGACAGCGGAAGCGTCTCGACTGCGTGGGCGGGCGTGGAGACGGTCAGGGGCAGGAGGGCAAGGGAGGCGGCGGCCAGGCCGCGCAGCACAGACTTGAGCATGCATCGTTGGTAGCGGCCCCTGAGGGGGCGCTGTCAGGCGTTTGCCGAGTGCGCCACCCGTGTGGGTGCACTCGTCATACCGGCGACTGTGGTCCGGCTCCTAGCGACATCGGCGTCGTTGCCCGGAATCGGCCGCCGAAGGCGAATGCCGGGCATCGGGCGCCTGCTCAGCGGGGCAGCTGCACCTGCCCGGGTGGGTTCACGGGCTGGCGCAGGTCGAGGTAGCAGCGCAGCCTGACCCCCGGCTGGCCCGCATCCCGCGTCGTGCGCTCCACCGAAGTGGCCGCCCACCGAGCGGCCAGCGCCGTGTGGAACGCGAACGCGGTCTCATCATCGGCCGCGGCGACATCGACCACGACCAGGCCGGGTTCCGACACATGCACTTCGTTGATCGCTTCCATGCCCCACACCACGCGCTGCTCCGGCAGACCGGTTCTGCCACGATCCCGTATTCACCCGGGCGAGGTCCCGCTCAACGACGGACGGACGGACGGGCGGCCGGCCAGCTGCCCAGGGCCCCACGGAGCGACCAGACATAGGAGCCTGCCGCCACCAGACAGCCACGGTCACAAGTTCTTCACTCTGCCGCCAAGGTGTGATCACTTCCGGTAGGCTCCGGGCGCTCCATTCGCACCACTGAGGGGGGAAATCCTCATGCGTATCCGCTACGCCCTGACCACGGCCGCCGCCACGGCGGCCGCCGCCGCGCTCGGCCTGGCCGTCGCCGTGCCGGCGCAGGCCGTCGAGTACTCCTCGGCCCTGAAGATCAAGGGCGTGCAGTACGACGCCCCGGGCCGCGACTCCAACAAGTGCTCGGGCGGCAACACCAAGAACGAGTACCTGACGATCAAGAACTACTCGAAGACGGCGACCGTGAACCTGAAGGGCTACAAGGTCAAGGACGCCGCCGGGAACACCTTCACCTTCAAGAACAGCCACACCCTGCAGCCCAGCGACTACGCCAGCCTCCGCGGCGGCCGCGGCACCGACTCCGACGCCAAGAACGTCGTCTACCGCCAGAACTGCAACTTCATCTGGAACAACGACAAGGACACCATCTACTTCTACAAGCCTTCCGGCTCCCGCGCCGACGTCCACGCCTACACCAAGAAGGCCAACGACCGCGACGGCAACGGCTACATCACCTACCACGGCTAACCCAACCGGCCCGATCTGAGCAGACAGAAGGCTGTCGGGCAGACGCCCGGCAGCCGCCTGCCTCCGCACACCGGACGACCGAGTAGCGGCTGACCGCCGCACGATAGGTATGTCGGCGGTCCGGCGGCCTCCATCACGACGAGGGTCCTCCACCACGTCACGCAGCGGACCCAAATCCGCAAGGCCGACATCAGAGCATTGCTGCGCCGATACGCCAAAGCCCCGCCCCTTGTGATGGGCTTGGGGCTGCAGAGGTGGCTACAGGTCCTGGACGGCGCGCAGAGCGGCGTCCACGCGGGTCATGGCCTCGGCGTCGACCGGGCCGATGAGTTTAGCGCCGTCGAACCGGTCGACACGCAGCTGGACGATGTTGACGGCCACGGCGGTGCACGGGAGTGGGTCGCCGATGACGACGGACATGGCGGTGTCGGGGTAGCGGCCGCTGTCGTGCAGCACGATCACGAGGACAGCGCCGTAGGCCTCTTCGAGACCAGTCAGGCTGATGACCAGGACGTTCCGGCCGTCGGGGAGCGACCAGATCTCTCCACGGTTCACAGGGCGTCGCCCTCGCCCGCCAGGTCGTCGCCGAGACCGAGCCTGGCGAGCTGCTTCGCCGCATCGAGAGTGGCCGCGCGGCGTGCGGCGCGCACCACGTACGCATTCACGCTCAGGCCGGCCGCAGACGCGGCGGCCCGGATCGAGGGCGCGAGGTCGTCCGGAACGCGCAGGGTCATCGTGGTGACAGACATGGTTGCATGATAGCCACCAGTTTCTGGTGGCGTAAGGCAGTTACGGTACGTATCCGCGCGAGGGCAGCCCAGCCCACGAGAAAAACGGACTCAAGCGACGCTGACGCGGCTCATCCCGTCATCCCGGACCCGAAGCGCGAAACGCCGGCGGCAGACAGATCCGGGCGCGCCCGGTGGAGGCGCACGGGGTGACGCCACCGGCCAGCCCCGTCGCGGGCGACGTCCACCGCTACCTCCACCACCAGCTGCGGGTCGATGAGCGCGACGTCCAGGACGTCACGGCTGCCCCACCCTGCGGCGGTGAACGTCCTCCCTGTCCACGGATGCACGCCGCCAGCGGGCGCCAGCGCGGTCCCAAGGCTGTTCGCCGCGGTGCGGGCGAGCGGGACGGTGCGGCCGGTGTAGCGCAGCCGCCCTGTGTCGTCGTAGCGGCCGAGCAGCAGCGTGCGGGGCACGGCGGCAGGTCCGGTGACGGCGCCGACGATGGCCTCGGTGGTGGTGCGGACCTTGTACTTGCCCCACGCCCTGGTCCCGGCGCGGTACGGCTCCGTCAGCCTCTTGAAGCACAGGCCTTCCAGGCCGGCGGATGTCCAGGTGAGCCAGTCCCGCGCAGCGGCGGGGTCGGTGGTCGACGGGCACAGCGTGAACGGGGCAGCTAGCGGCGTGTCCGCGAACAGCGTCTCCAGAGCGACCCGGCGCCGGGCGTAGGGCCAGAGGGTGAGGTCGGCGCCCTCCAAGCGCAGGACGTCGAACACGACCAGGTGCGCGGGCCAGGTACGGGCGGCCGCGAGCACGCCGGCGCCGCGGCGGCGGGCCAGGCGCTGCTGCAATCGCTCGAACGCGAGCCGTTCGCCCTCCCACACCACGAGTTCGCCGTCCAGGCCGGTGTCGCCGGGCAGCTGCGCGAGCGCGACGTCGACGATCTCCGGGAACACGGCGGTCATGTCCGTGCCCTGCCTCGATCGCAGCAGCACCCGACCGTCGGCGTAACGGGCGAGCTGTGCCCGGTAGCCGTCCCACTTCGGCTCAGCGGCAGCTCCGGCTGGCAGGTCGGGGCTGGCCACTGGTGTGGTGAGCATCGGTTCCGGCAGTGTCCAGGTCATGCCTGATGCCCTTCCACACCCGCTCGCTCCGTGTGTGCCTGTGGGTCAGGCGGCACGGAAATCGTGAGCCCGGCCGCCGCGCCACTCCACCCACCGCCGGTCATCCAGCACAGCTTCCGCGTCCTCGATGCCGGCGCCTTCGAGGAACACCACCAGGTCGTGATCGCTGTAGGCGGTGCCGAGAATTTCGTCCCGGCCGTGACGGTGCACGCTGACCCGTCGGCCCCCGGAGAGCGAGGGCCGGTGCACGACGATGGGCGCGCGGCTCACGCCTCCAGGGTGCCCCTGCCAGACCGGGAACGCGAGCAGAGCGCGGGGCGGTCAGCGGCCAGCGTCGTTGATGCCGGAAGCCAGCTGCCCCACGAAGTCGAGCACGCCCTGCCCGAACGCGGTCGGCGCGACGAGAATGCCGAAGACCAGGACGATCAGCACCGTCATCTTTTCGAATTAAGCGCGTTTCAGGCAGGTGGCCGGAACCTGGCCGCCCCGGACGATGCGCCACACGTGTCCCCCGCGGCCGCACTTGCGGTAAGCCGGACCACTCTGCGTGCGGGCAATCGCCTCCACGCACGAGCGCACCACGTCGCCGCGGTGGAGGTAGCGCACGACCGGGGAGTCGGGCGCTGCGACTGGTGCGTTGCCCTCCGGCATCCGGACAGCGACCTTCTTCCCAGTGACCTTCCACTTCGTGGCGCATGCCTTGGCTGGCGCGGTGGCCGCCGTGGCAGGAACAGGGGTGGCATCAGCTGCCGGGGCGAGCAAGGCGGCAGCGGTCAATGTGGCTACCGCAGTAGCGGCGATCATCACTCGTGTCACGCACAACCAACCACTGACGTCCGGGGAAGGGTCACGGCCTCTGCTTGATGATCACCCACCCGGGGTGCGGCTTACCTCGCAGGCGGTGAGGATCGGGTCTCAACGACGAGGTGACCTAGTAATGTTCGGTCACATGAGCATCCCAAGCCCCCGAGGGGAGCGAGAGAAGCTAATCACCGCTCTCACTCCCCAGTTGCGCAGGCATCTGAAGATCCGCGCTTTCGAGCACGGCATGGACATCCAAGATGCCGCTGAGCACGCCATCAAAGCCTGGTACACGGCAGACACGGTCCCCGAGGTGGACACTGCCGGCGCCCGGACCTGGGGAACGTTCCTTCCAGTCGGCGAACCGGACACGTTCAAGAACGCGTGCACCGAACGCGGCGTCACCTATGTCCAGGGGCTGGCCCAGGCGTTGACGCTCTGGCTGGAGGCGCACCCCTCCCCCAGCACACCACTCACTGAGCAGCCGGTCATCCGGGTCATAGTGGCCAACCAGAAGGGGGGCGTCGGGAAGACGTTCATCTCCAGCGGCGTCGCTCAGGCACTCGCGGAGGCAGGTCACAGAGTTCTGATCGTTGACTACGACCCTCAGGGGCATCTCACGGCTGAGCTTGGCTTCGAAGACCTTATGTACGAGGACGACGTCGAGACGCTGCTGATGCACATGGACGGGACCGCCAAGGGCGACATCCACGACCTGCTGGTCGCCCTGGACCACGAACGCTTCGGCGAGCGTCTGCACTTGCTCCCCGCGAGCGACGACGCGTTCCTCCGGGACGTAGCGCTGTCCAAGGTGTCGTTCAGCGAGGCCGCTCTGGAGCGTGCGTTGGAGCCGCTGGAGAACGACTACGACATCATCATCATCGACGGCCCACCCAGCCTCGGTCTGAACATGGACACCGCGCTCTACTACGTGCGGCGCCGCGACGGTGAACTGTCCGACCGATCGGGCGTCATCACGCCAGTGTGGGCCAACAAGGCATCCCATCGGGCGTTCCGGCTGCTCCGCTCGCAGATGGAAGATCTTTGCCGCAAGGGCCGCATCACCGTCGACTACCTCGGGCTGGTCATCAACGCCTACGACAGCCGACGCGGCCGATTGGTGAAGGAGAACCGAGACCAGTGGGAGCGCAGCAGCTCGCCCGCGGTCCTGGCGGTCATCGGCGACCTCAAGGAGGGGCGCGAGGCCGCCGACGGGGAGATCCCGCTGCTGGAGTACGCGCCCGACAGTGAGCACGCGCAGGCGATGCGCGACCTGGCAAAGGAACTGGCCGTATGAGGAAGACCCAGCCGAAGACGTCGGAGCGTGTGACGCGCGGCTTCACCCTGGACGAGGACGGCCAGGAAGGTCCAAAGGGAGCGCCCCGGCGTGTACGGACGCGTCAGCAGATCATCAACGGGGAGGGCAAGCGTCCGCCGGCCTCAGTACCGCTGGCGGAGCTCGCGCACAACCCGTTCAATCCCCGCGACGAGTACACGGACATCGAGGAGACTGCGGAGTCGCTTCGTGTCCGGGGGCAGGTCCAGCCAGTCACTGTCGCGCGGCGTGCCGCCTTTCTCCGTGCTCACCCTGATCAGGAGGAGCAGATCGGGTCGGCCGAGTATGTGGTCATCGATGGGAACCGTCGGCTCAAGGCCGCCAGTGCAGCGGGGCTGGCTGAGCTGCGAATCGATGTCAACGATGATCTGGCTGCTACTGCCGCTGACATGCTGGAGTCGGCGCTTATCGCCAATGTCCACCGGGTGGACGTGCCGCCACTGGACCAGGCCCGGGCCATTCAAGAGTTGGTGACTGTGCACGGGTCGCAGGGCAAGGTAGCCAAGCGGCTGGGGAAGACGCCGGCATGGGTGTCGCAGCGCATGGCACTGTTGGAGCTCACTCCAGATCTCCAGAAGGCTGTGGAGACAGGCGACCTCAAGGTGGAGCCTGCTCGACGCATCGGCCGACTGCCCAAGGAACAGCAGCGGCCCGCTGCGCAGAAGGCTATGGCTGCGTCGAAGTCGTCGCGTCAGCGCGCGCCGCGTCGGCAGCTGGGCGAAGGAAGCGAGGGGCCGACCGTTAACGGCGTTAACGGTTCTGGTGCTTCGGTGTCTGGCTCCGAGGTCCCGCAGCAGACCGTTAACGCCGTTAATACCCGGGGCGACGCGGCTCCCGCTCCTTCGGACTTCTTCTTCCCGCCCGATGCTTCCCCGGAGAGCATCGTGGACGCGTTGAGGAACCGTCTGTCGCAGCAGGACCTGAGCACGGTTGCGGAACTTCTCGTGGAGAGCTTGACCACAGCAACTGGCTGATGCGGTCACCAAGATCGTTCTTGCCCAATTGGGCAAGAACGATCTTGGTGGTTACCAGCCCGAGAGCGGCCATAAACGCGAAAGGGCCCCTGCCGCCCGGAGACCGGGCGGCAGGGGCCTTTGTGTCGCACGACGGTTGGGGTCAGTCAGCCAGTTCGATGCCGATAGCCAGGCACCCCAGCCGCTCCTTCTCCGGCGGGTAGATGCGCCGGATGTTGGCCAGTTGCTCCTCACGGGTCGCTTCGGGGTTCACCTGGGAGGGTCCTTCGGTGTCCAGGAGTTCCTCGAAGGAGGCGTACTCGGCGACCCGTGTCACCCGCGTCAGGCATGACCGGTCGGTGTTCTTCACCACGAAACGGATGAGGTCACCGGCCGCCAGGCCGTCGAACTTGGGGTACTTCACCCGGACTTCCCGGGTCTTGCGGCCCGCGGCCACGAGGTCGAAGTACTGGGGGTACAGGTTCAGCTCGATGACGCGGGCCGAGGTGGTGCTCATGCAGTCGGGCTCCCTTTGGGTACGGACATCAGCCGCGACAGTTCCGCGGCCGAGTACGAGCGGAAGAAGTGCCGGGGGTGGGACAGCAGCAGCCCCGCCAGGTGCAGCAGGCGGTCCGCGAACTCTCCGACGGTGCCGGGCCACTTCCTGGTGTCGAGCATCCAGGGCTCAGCGCCTGCGGGCAACGCCGCATCCCCGGATCGGATGAGGCTCTTGGAGAGCTTGGCGCCGGTCTCGGCGACGATCATCGGGCAGAACAGCCGCGCGGGTAGTTGACCCGGGGAGAGGCCCACGGCCTGGAGGGCGCCGTCGACCAGGAGGCTCCCGGGCATCCAGTCGGTGCCCTTGACCATGATCTGGAGGACATCCGGCTCGGTAAGCGCGGCCAGCTCCTTGACCAGGTTCCGGTACAGGGTGGCGAGGTCGAGGTAGCCGCCGCCGGTGGGCGTGACCGTAACTGTGTAGGGGCCGTGATGCAGGCAGACCGCCGACACCCAGGCACAGCCGCGGCCGCCGGCCAGTTCCACCTGAGTGCGCTGTGCGTACTTCTCCGCCCACCCGCAGGAGCGCGGGCAGGGCACGCGCACGTGGGGCACTCCCGTGGACGGAGCCAGCCACAAGCGGGCGGCCTCCAGGCGCGGCAGGACGCGCAGCCACGTCTGACGGAACGCGTCGGTTGCCTGCTGCTGGGAGTAGGTCTCGACGCCGTACGGCACGGCCAGCCGATCCGACAGGGCGTCAAACAGGGGTCGGTAGAGGGTGCCGACCAGAGTGCTGATGCCGTCCGTGCCGAAAGCCTGTGCGTAGGCGCGCTGGTAGCGGTGGCCCGATACGGGGTCGGTGATGATCTCGTAGGGCGCGTTGTCCAGTGCTGAGAACCGGACCTCCACGGGCAGGCCGTGACGGTCGTGGAGCCGGGCGGCGGTGGCGAACGCCATCGACTGCACCAGGGAGGTTCCGGCGTGCGGGGCGCCGTTGATCTGGGTGCCTACCACCAGAGCGATCCGCTGCGGGTTGGCGGCGCGGATGCGTGTGGCGAGGACGTCCTCCACGTCCGTCAGGGCGTTCGCGAGGACGGTGTTCGGGCTGATGAGTGTCACGGTGTTGCCTCGTCTCGTGTCGGTGACCAGTGGCTGCGTGGGCCGGGCCGGTGGACCTGGACGGGTCAGGGGCCTCGCCTCGGGGGCATCGAGGCAGGCGCAGGCGCTTCGGCTACGCGTCGGAGACGAACCGGCCGAGGCGTGCTTCGAGTGGATGAGCCGTGAGCGGCGCAGGCTTTGTGCACGGTCTCGCCTGCATGGGAGCGCAGGTGTGCGGGCTTTCTGCACAGCACGCAGGGGTCGCTGTCCTCGTGGAGGTAGTGCCGGCCGTCGCGCCAGATGAGCAGTGCTCCTGGTGTCGGGATGTCGCCGCAGTCCTTTTCCTTGAAGGGGCGGCGGGCGGCTGGCCGTGCTGGCCGCGTGGTCATGCGAGCGGCAGGTGGGCGCCGGGGCGGCCTGCGCGGCGGCCGTTGACGGACGGGGTGTAGGCGTCCGAGACGGTCGCCAGGTACGGGAACCGGGCGTGCCCCTTCTTGACCTTGTACATGGCGGTGTCCGCGCCGCGCAGTAGGCGATCGGCGGGCTCACCGGGCAGGTCGGTGGCGCGGGCAATGCCGATCGACACCGCCAGGTCCAGTGTGTGCCCGTCGTGGTGCAGCGGTTGCTGGATCTGGTCGCGGAGCGCGGCGATGTCGGCGACGGGCACGTGCTGGAAGGGCTCGCGGTGGGGCCACTGGCGGGAGAGTTGGGGCGGCCGCAGCGGCAGTGGGCGTGCCTGGCGCGTACGGGGCTGGACGCGGGTGGGGTGGGCGGTGCGCCGGTGGAGGTGTTCGCGCTGGCGCGTGCGGTGGTGGGAGCTGGAGGCGTTCGGGGAGCGGGAGCGGGTGTGGGGGCGGCGGTTGGAGCAGGTGGTGGCGGCCACCGGCCCGCGGGAGGGGTGGCCGGCGGGGTGGGGTGGCGCAGTGGCGGTTGGTGGCGCGGGATGCGGTGGTCTTCCCCGACGTGGTGGCGGTGGCGTGTGCGCTGGCCGATCCGCGGCTGCAGCACCTGGCTGCCGGTGGCGGCCGTGGGCAGGTGGGGGTGCGGGGCGCGGGCGGTCGGGTGGTGAGCGGGTCGCCGCCGAGCTGGGCAGGCGGCTGGGGCGGCCCTGGCTGCGGGAGGTGGAGGCTGCCTGGGCAGGTCCGTTGTCGGTGTGGGCGCAGGCCGTGGCCCGTGCCCACAGCCGGCCGGTGGATTCTGTGCCCGGACCGGCGCACGTGTGGTGGGTGCGCAGCGTGCACCGTCCCGTCGAGGTCGGGCCCGGCCTGCGCGCCCTTGCGGGCTCGGCCACCGAAGCGGGTGGGGGCGGGTATGGGGGCCGTGCGGGCTCGGGTGTGGCGGAGCCTGCGGTGGGCGCGGGGCGTACGGCGGGGGTGGTGCCGCGGCGGTCCGGGCACGGTGACGGCCTCAAACGGCGGGGTGCGCAGCTGTTCACCGAAGGGCTGGAGCAGGCTCGCGCGCATGTCGCGTGCCACGGTCACTTGGCCCTGGCGCACACCGGCTCTCGCGCCAGGGACGGGTTCGATCTCGGGCGATGGCTGACCGCCCAGCAGACGGCGTGGCTGAAGGAGTTGGATCCGTGGTGGAATCCGCCCTGGCCGCTTGACTGGCAGCAGGCCTGGTACCGGGCGCGTAAGCACGTACGCGTCAACGGGCCGGTGCACGGCGGGGACAACCTGGCCGGTGTGCCGCGCCGGCTCGAGCGGCGGATGCGCTGCGTTCGCCGGACTGCTGGGCGTCAAGTTCCTGCTCTGCAGGCCCCGTGATCCAGAGGCCAAGGGCCTGGTCGAGCGGGCCAACGGCTATCTCGAGACGTCGTTCCTGCCCGGGCGGGTGTTCACCTCGCCGGCGGACTTCAACATCCAGCTCGCCGACTGACTGACCAGGGCCAACCGGCGCATCCACCGCACCTTGCAGGCCCGCCCGGCGGACCGGCTGGAAGCCGACCGCTCGCGGATGCTGGCCCTGCCGCCGATCGCCCCGCCGGGCTGGTGGAAGGCATCCCTGCGGCTGCCGAGGGACCACTACGTCCGTCTGGACACCTGTGACTACTCGGTGCATCCGCTGGCTCTTGGCCGCCGCGTCCAGGTCGTCGCCGACCTAGACCAGGTCCTGGTGACGTGCGACGGCGTCGAGGTCGCCCGCCATGCCCGCAGCTGGGCCCGCCACCAGACCATCACCGACCCGGACCATGCGGCCGCTGCCGCAGCCGCCCGCAAGACGGCCGCCGGCCCGAAACCGGCGCCGCTGGACGTGACGGACGTCGAGGAGCGGTCGCTGGAGACCTATGACCGGATCTTCGGCGTCATCGACGGCGGGCTGAGCACGGGCGAAGGGGCAGCGTGATGAGCACGAAGAACGGCACGAACCAGGCCAGGACCAGCCGCGACGTCGGCTCCGAACTGATCTATCTGACCAAGGCACTGAAGGCCCCGGCCCTGCGCGATGCGGCAGCCCGGCTGGCCGAGCGGGCCCGCGACGAGGGCTGGAGCCACGAGGAGTATCTGGCCGCCTGCCTGCAGAGGGAGGTCGCCGCCCGCGACTCCCACGGCGCCGAGGGACGCATCCGGGCAGCTCGATTCCCCTCCCGCAAGTCGCTGGAAGACTTCGACTTCGACCACCAGCGGTCAGTGAAACGCGAGGTCATCGCCCATCTGGGGACGCTGGACTTCGTCGCCGGAAAGGAGAACGTGATCTTCCTGGGACCGCCCGGAACCGGCAAGACCCACCTCGCCACCGGGCTCGGCATCCGGGCCTGCCAGGCCGGTCACCGGGTCGCTTTCGGCACTGCCGCCCAGTGGGTCACCCGCCTCGCCGAAGCCCACCAGGCCGGGCGTCTGAGCGACGAGCTGACCCGGCTGGGACGAATCCCGCTGATCGTGGTCGACGAAGTGGGATACATCCCCTTCGAACCCGAGGCCGCCAACCTGTTCTTCCAGTTCATCTCGGGCCGCTACGAACGCGCCTCCGTGATCGTGACCAGCAACAAGCCCTTCGGACGCTGGGGCGAGGTCTTCGGCGACGACACCGTCGCCGCCGCAATGATCGACCGACTCGTCCACCACGCCGAGGTCATCTCAGTGAAGGGCGACAGCTACCGCATGCGCGGCCGTGACCTCGGACGGGTTCCCGCCGCCAACACCGGGGAATGACCAACATTAACTGACGCAGCGGGGGTCACTTTTCACCCGCCGGAACCGGCTCATTATTCAAGCGTCGCCGACAATCTCGGACCACCTCGCACCGCTGCTGGCCATCTCGCCCGCGCGCCGGCCGCGCAAGGACACCGTTTACATCGTCGACGGCACCTTGGTGCCCACCCGCGACCGCAGTGTCGCCGCATCCAGCAAGAACTACCGGTACTCGACCAACCTGCAGGTCGTCATCGACGCCAACAGCCGCCTGGTCGTGGCCATAGGTCTCCCACTGCCCGGCAGCCGCAACGACTGCCGGGCCTTCACCGAGTCCGGCATCGACCAGGCCTGCCGCGGCGCCCCGACCATCGCGGACGGCGGCTACCAAGGCACCGGCCTCCTCATCCCGCACGGCAAACGACGAAGCCAGAGCCACCTCAGCCCCTCGCAGGAGGCTGAGAACGCCGTCCACCGCCGGGCACGAGCGCGCGTGGAACATGCCCTGTCGCGATTGAAGAACTGGAAGATCCTGCGGGACTGCCGGCTCAAGGGCGACGGAGTTCACCAGGCCATGCTCGGCATCGCCCGGCTGCACAACCTGGCCCTCACTGGATAACCCACACCCCATACGGGACAACCTCTAGCCCTTGAGGAGGCAGCCCGGACGGCATCGACCAAGGTGTTCGTACTGCTGGACGGGACGCTGCTGCCGATCGACCGCATCGCCGCGGATCGGCCCTTCTGCTCCGGAAAGCACAAAGAGCATGGGATGAACGTGCAGGTCATCGCCGATCCGGTCGGCCGGCTGCTGTGGATCTCGCCCGCGCTGCCCGGTCGCAGCCACGACCTGGCCGCGGCGCGCACCCACCGCATCATCCGGATCTGCGAACGCCAGGGCGTCCCCGTCCTCGCCGACCGTGCCTACACCGGGGCCGGCTCCTGGGTGACCACGCCGATCAGACGCCTACCGCACCAGGGCCTCACCACGACCCAGCAGACGATCAACCGAGCCCTGTCAGCGGCACGGGCACCGGTCGAACGAAGCATCGCCAGACTGAAGTCCTGGCAAATCCTCCGCCGAGCCCGCTGCAGCCCGAACCTCATGACCGTCATCGCCGCAACCATCCTCACCCTGGAGCGCCAACGCTGAAAACGCTCAGTGAACCCTTCTCATCCTGGGGTCTGAGGCTGATGACGAAGGGCTGATGGGAGTGCGTGACGTGGCAGGGCCCCTGGTCGTTCGGTTGGTGATCTCACTCACGAGGTGGTTGAGCATGTTTCCTGGCTCATCTACGCCCGAAGGCGTGAACTGCGTTCGCGTTGGCGGCGGCTGAGCTGC
>JODU01000053.1 GCA_000720845.1 Kitasatospora aureofaciens
CGCGGGAACGGATTACGGACACTAATCCGGGGTCAGCACATGTCTCCTTCCTTCGTGGCTTTCCCACTTAACGTGTGCGACTTCGTGTCGCACTTTGAGTTGGTTGAAGCAACGTTCGACGATGTTGCGTCGACGGTAGGTTTTCCGGTCGAAGACGGGCGGCCTGCCGCCGCGGCTTCCACGCTTGTGGCGGTGTCCCTTCTGGTCCTGCTTCTCCGGGATGGTGTGGGCGATGTTGCGTTGTCGCAGGCAGGCGCGCAGTCCGCGTGAGCTGTAGGCCTTGTCCGCGATCACGTGGCTGGGGCGGCTGCGTGGCCGGCCGCGTCCGATGCGCGGCACGCGGATGCGTTCGAGCAAAGGGCGGGCGCAGACGCTGTCGTGGCGTTGGCCGGGGGTGAGCAGCACGGCAAGTGGTCGGCCTTTGCCGTCGCAGGCGAGGTGGATCTTGGTGGTCAGTCCGCCTCGGGATCGGCCGAGGGCGTGATCGTCCGGTTCGTCCGGCCGGTGGACCCCCCCTTTTTCGTCCGGTCGCGGCGGCGTGCTGGTGGGCGCGGACGATGGTGGAGTCGGTCTGCGCCAGCCAGTCGATGTCGCCGGCCGCGTCGGCCTGGGCCTGGATCTGCTTCAGGGCCCTGGTGAACACACCGTCCAGGGCGTAGCGGCGGAAGCGGGTGTAGACGGTCTGCCACGGGCCGTAGCGTTCCGGCAAGTCACGCCAGGAGACCCCGGTGCGGATCTTGTAGACCATGCCGTTGATGACCTGACGGTCCGCGATGCGCGGTCGCCCCGTCGCAGCCCGAGGTATCAGCGGAGCGAGTAACTGCCACTCCTGGTCGGCGAGTTCATGGCGGCGTATCACCCCACCATGATCCACCACCCGATGATCTTTGAAGACGGACCCTAGTGCGCAGCCCTGAGCCCGCCGAAGCCGCCCGCGAAGTGGAGCAGCGGTCGGCAATCTGCCTTGTGTGCCCACTGGCGGACGTCACCCACGAAGATGGTGTGATCGCCCCCGGGGAGCGCCTCGGCGACATCGCACACGACAGCGGCGATGGCGTCCTTCAACACCGGCACGCCGTGGTCGTCGAATGTCTCGACGCCCGCGAACTTGTCCGCTTTGGAGACGGCGAAGTTCCGCGCCAAGTGCTCGCTGTCCTCGCCGAGGACATTGACGGCGAAACGGCCGTGTTCCGCGATCGCTGTCCGCGTATACAGGTGGTTGCCGATACAGACGAGCAGTTGGAGAGGGTCCAGGGAGAGGGCGGACACGGCACTCGCCGTCATGCCGATGGGCGTGCTTCCGGAGCACGTGGTGATCACGCTGACACCCGTGGCGAGCCGACTCATCGTGGCTCGGAAATCGACAGTCATGTCAAGGGCTTCAGTCATCACAGGACCTCCGTACAAGTCGGGAAGGGTGTCGGCCTCTGTTGCGCAGGGCGTTGGGTGAACTCACCGTCGTGCTGGCGGTTGGGCGGGATTCATCGTTCGAGTGGGGGCTACCCCGTGGGCGTACACGGGATCGGGGCGGGGTGGCTGGATCGTGCTTCGCCGAGTTCCAGGTCAAGTCGCACGCCGACCCTCGTTCATGGCGTGCAGACAGATAGCTGCTTACGCGGCGGGGTGCCGCTTCAGTCTGCAGGGAGGGGTTCGAGGACGAAGGTGTGGCGCAGCACCGTGTACGGTTGGTCGGTCGACCCGCGCCTGGGCCCAGAGTCGGCCGCGTACGTGTCGTAGGACGCAACCAGCGACTCCTTAACCCCGAACACCGGATCCGCGTCCAGGTACGGGTCGTCCGAAGGGAACAGCATGGTGGTCACGCGCTGAAATCCTGGAGCCTCGATCAGCAGGTGTACATGGGCGGGACGCATGAACGACCGGCCGGTCGCGCCCATGATCTCGCCGACCGGGCCGTCACCGGGTATCGGGTAGCTGGACGGGCGGATGGAACGGAAATCGAAGTGTCCCGTCTCGTCGGTGAGGAACAGCGCGCGCATGGCCGGGGCGACCCGGCCGGGCACATCCACGTCGTAGTGGCCCTCTGCGTCGCTGTGCCACACATCCACCGCCGCGCTGGCCACCGGCGCTCCGGCACGGTCGACGACTCGTCCCTCGAAGAACAGCGGGGTACCTGGCAATCCTCCGGAGATGTCGGCGGCATCGGGCTGCTGCGGCCTGTCGTCCCTGAAGAAGGGGCCGAGGACGCTGTTCTGCGTGGCTTCGGCAGGGCGTCGATTGCTCAGGGCGTCGACCAGCATGGTGACGCCCAGCACGTCGGACAACAGGATGAACTCCTGGCGCGTCGGGGTGCACGTCTGCCCGGTGCGAGTCAGGAAGTCCACTCCCCGGGCCCACTCCTCCTCCGTCAGATCCACCTCACGGACGAAGGCGTGGACGTGCCGCACCAGCGATTCCATGATCTCCGCGAGGCGGGAGTCTTGGGTGTCCCGCATGGTCGAGATCACGGCCTCGGTGATCGTGTCGCTGCTCAGATCACGCATGGCGTGCTCCCTTTGTGGTCGCGGTTTCGATGACAGAGTCGGACTGAAGATCTTCGTTACCGGGTGAAGTCGACGGCGCTTCCCCGGCCCAAGCGCGGGTCAAAAGGGCGCAGACAGCGATAGGGTCCACTGGTCGCGGGTTCCAGTAGCCGTCCCTCATGACGAGTTCGGCTGCCTGCTCGACCCCCGATTCCGGCATGCCGAGGTCTCGCAGCGCCCGGGGGGCGCCGAGCCGCCCGGCGAAGTCGAAGAGACCGCTCGCGGCGTCGTCCCATCGCAGCGCCTGCGCGATACGCGCAATGGCCTCCGGGGCCGCCGGCCCATTGTGGGCGACCACGTGCGGCAGGACAACGGCATGGGTTTCAGCATGCGGAAGCCCAAACATGCCGCCCAGCACATGGCACACCTTGTGGTGCAGGGCCATGCCCACCGTGCCAAGGCACGTGCCCGCCAGCCACGCCCCGTACAACGCGTCCGCCCGCGCCACTACGTCGCCCGGACGCCGCGCGATGACCGGAAGGGATCGGGTGAGGGAGTCTAGTGCTTCACCGGCCATCAAGTAGGCGACCGGGTCCCGGTCCTGTGCGTATAGGGCCTCGACGGCGTGCGCCATCGCGTTGATGCCGCTGACCACCGATGTCGCTATGGGAAGTGTGAGCGTCAGGTCGACGTCGTACACCACCGTATTGAGCAGCACTGCCGGCAGCCGTTGGGTCGTCTTCCTGCCGTCTTCGGTCTCTCCGAGGATCGGCGTCATCTCCGAGCCCGCATAGGTGGTGGGCAGCGCCAGCTGCCGAAGACCGGTCCGCACGGCGATGGCCTTGCCGAGGCCGATGGTCGATCCACCGCCGACGGCGAGCACGGAGTCAGCTGCCACGGTTTTGGCGTACGCGACCGCCTTCTCTGTGACGTCGACAGGGGTGTGCGCAGCCGCTTCGGCGAAAGTTCCCGCTGCTGCGGCACCCAGCAGGTCGCCTATCTGCGCCGCCTGGTCCACCTGACCAGGTGTGCACAGGATGAGCACCCGACGGCATCCGAGAGCATCGGCCTCTTGCGGTATGTGGCTGCGGGTACCGCTGCCGAAGACCACCTTGGTGATCTGTTCCCGGTGCACGAACGTCTTCATGAGAATTCCCTCGGTCCTGCCGCTCCTGCATTCATAGAGGAAAGCGTCGACACTCGGATGATGTGCGTCAATAAAATCTTCGAATGATAACGCGGATCAGCGCGCGAATACCATCTTCGCGCGACGTGCGCCGACCCAGCGACCTGCGGATCGGATGCAATATCCCCCATCTGCGGGATGCCGATGGATGCCCAGGCGTTGCAGCGTGGAAGCACGTGTCTTCAGGTGGGATGCGAGGACCGGGCGGGTCTGCGGCAAAGCCCATCCCGCAACTCCCGCGACACAACGAAATCAGAGAGCCTGTCTTAATTCTTAATGTCGCGTTACGGAGAACAGCGTCCGATGGGTCCACGTTGTCGAGAAGCGGAGCAGAAGAAAATGGATAAGGTGGTCGCCACGGCTTTGGATGCTGTCTCGGATGCGGCGGAGGGTGCGTCCTTGGCGGTGGGCGGGTTCGGGTTGAGCGGTGTGCCGAATGTGCTGATCCAAGCCCTATTCGAGCGGGGGGTGTCGGGGCTAAGCGTGGTCTCGAACAACTGCGGGGCTATGGAGACGGGCCTGGCGGTATTGCTCGGGGCTGGGCGGATCGCCCGGGTGACGGGGTCGTACATCGGCGCGAACAAGGAGTTCGCCCGGCAATATTTGGCCGGTGAGCTGGAGGTCGAGATGATCCCGCAGGGCACGCTCGCCGAAAGGCTGCGAGCTGGCGGCGCCGGCATCCCCGCCTTCTACACCCCGGCCGGGGTGGCCACGCAGGTCGCCGATGGCGGGCTGCCCTGGCGCTACGACGGCTCCGGCAGCGTGGCTCTTGCCTCTCCGCCAAAGGAGGTCCGCGAGTTCGACGGCAACCAGTACGTTCTGGAGCGCGGCATCCGCACCGATTTCGCGCTGGTGCGGGCCGCGAAGGGAGACCGGCACGGCAACCTCGTCTTCAGCAAGTCCTCCCGCAACTTCAACCCGCTGGCTGCCATGGCGGGCAGGGTCACGATCGCCGAGGTGGAGGAGCTGGTCGAGCCGGGCGACATCGACCCAGACGTGGTGCACCTGCCGGGCATCTTCGTACAGCGGGTGGTGGCTCTCACCTCTGAACAGGCGACGGACAAGAAGATCGAGCAGCGGACGGTGAGCAGCTGATGGCGTGGACGCGGGAAGAGATGGCTGCGCGGGCCGCACGCGAGCTGGAGGACGGCCAGTACGTCAATCTCGGCATCGGGCTGCCCACCTTGATCCCGAACCACCTTCCCCCGGGCGTCGAGGTGATCCTCGAATCGGAGAACGGCATCCTGGGCACCGGCCCGTACCCGACCGAGGCCGAAGTCGACCCGGACCTGATCAATGCGGGCAAGGAGACGGTGACTGTCATGCCTGGCGCTTCCTTCTTCGACTCATCGCTCTCCTTCGGCATGATCCGCGGCGGGCACATCGACGTCGCCGTGCTCGGCGCGATGCAGGTGTCCGCGAGCGGGGACCTGGCCAACTGGTCCGTCCCTGGCAAGATGATCACCGGTATTGGGGGCGCCATGGATCTCGTCCATGGCGCGCGCACCGTCATCGTCGTGATGACGCATACCGCCAAGGACGGTTCACCGAAGATCCTCACCGAGTGCGCACTGCCGCTTACCGGCAAAACCTGTGTTAACCGGATCATCACCGACCTCGGCGTCCTTGACGTCACCGGAGACGGTCTCGTCCTCGTCGAGACCGCGCCCGGCGTGAGCGTCGACGACATTGTGGCCAAGACCGACGCGAAGGTGTACATCGCCAAGGAACCTTCCTCATGATACTGCGAGACGTATACATCGTCGATGCGGTCCGCACGCCGTTCGGCAACTACGGCGCTTCCCTGGCCATGGTCCGCCCGGACGACCTCGGCGCGCATTGCCAATCGTGAACTGCTTGCTCATACAACGGAACCCTGAACTGATCGGTGACGTGTATTTCGGCAACGCGAACGGCGCAGGTGGGGAGAACCGCAACGTAGGGCCGCATGACAGGCCTGCTCGCCGGGCTGCCGACCTCCGTGCCCGGCGTCACCGTCAACAGGCTGTGCGCCACCGGCCTCGAAGCCGTCAACCAGGCCGCGCGGGCCATCGCGCTCGGCGACGCCTCCATCGCCCTGGCCGGCGGCGTCGAGTCGATGGCAACGATCCCACTGGGCGAGTCGGCCGAACTCATAGC
The DNA here is from genome assembly GCA_000720845.1 of Kitasatospora aureofaciens. Taxonomy (GTDB): domain Bacteria; phylum Actinomycetota; class Actinomycetes; order Streptomycetales; family Streptomycetaceae; genus Streptomyces. The sequence goes on from JODU01000053.1 coordinate 5,806, forward strand.
CGACAAGCACAAGATCAGCCGTGAGAAGCAGGACGAGTTCGCGCTGCACAGCTATCAGAAGGCCGCCGCTGCACGGGCAGCCGGGCTTTTCGATAGTGAGATTGCACCGGTCTCCATCCCGCAGCGCAGGGGCGCCCCGGTCGTCGTCGTCGCTGCCGACTAGTGTGTACAGGCCGCGGCATCGTTGACGGCCATGACCAGGCTGAAGCCGTGCTTCCGCGAGGAGAACGGCACGGTAACGGCGGGCAACGCCCCTCCGCGCAACGACGGCGCCGCCGCGCTGCTCCTGGTCGACTCCGAGGGCCTGAAGGCCGCTGGCCGCGAACCCCTCACCCGCGTCTCCGCGACCGGCGTCTCCGCGCTCGACCCGCACTTCTTCGGACTCGACCCCGACGAGCCGTCACCCGCCCTCTCCACGTCGGGCAAGTCGTTCCATGACGATCCACGCTGGAGCTGAACGAGGCGTTCGCCGCACAGGCGCTCGGCTGCCTCGCCGAACGGCCCGTTTCGACCCGGCGCCCCTCAACCCGCTGGTGTATTGACCTGAAGCGTTGTTCACGCGGGTTGATCGATGGGTGTCCGCCGAGTGCGGTGTAATCGCGCTTGGCCATCCGCTCGGCGCGTCCGGCGTCCGTCTCGCTGGCTCCGTAGCCCACCAACTCGCTCGCAAAGGCGGCGGAGTCGGCATCGCCGCCCTGTGCATCGGCGTCGGCCAAGGCCTCGCGCTGGTCCTTGAGCGCTGACGCGCATTCGCTGGCACCGCATCGGTCCCGACCGCGTCAGCGATACCACCGCATCCAGGGCGGCGAACTGCTCAGCGAACACGTCGCCGGCCGGGGTGTGGAGGAGCCACGCGTCGACACCGGGCACGCCAACTTCTGCCGCGGCGGCCAGGATCACCGCATTCGGCCACGCAGAAGCGCACGCCCGGACGACATGCCTTGCCCTGGACGTGGCGGGGCACCTTCATGCCATGCCCCGCCCTGCGCGTTGATCCCACCGCCTCCACTGCGACGTCATGCCGCACCACCCTGTGCTCGCTCCGGACGGGCAGATGAAGGCCATCAGCCTGGGGAGTGCGGGGTTCGTCCAGACCGCGTTCTTTGTGGCACGCTCCGGTTGACCATCCAGCAGCAGCGAGAATCGCTCGAATAGGCGATGCCCCCGGCTGGCGCCTGCCCGAAGCTGGTGGTGATACCAGCAGACTGCAGGGTGCGGCTGCGTCGAAGCCAGGTCTTTTCGAAGCCATCGGTGCAGGCGGCGTCCCCGTCGAACGAGCTCGAGTCGCAGGGGGCACCATCACCGCCGTAGATCTGCCGGGCGTCGGCGCTCGACTCTTTTCGCATACCATCCACTGTTGTCAAGTAGGGATAACGTCGTGTCTCTCACACTCCACCCCGCTGCCCAGGACCTTCTGTTCCGAGAGGCCCGGACGGCTAATACCTTCACCGATGAGCCGGTGACGGACGAACAGGTGAGGGCCATCTACGACCTCGTCAAGTACGGCCCCACCTCGATGAACCAGCAGCCGCTGCGGATCGTCCTGGTCCGCTCCGACGACGCGCGGAAGCGGCTGGTACCGCATCTCGCCGAGGGCAACCGGAAGAAGACCGCCACCGCCCCGCTGGTCGCGATCCTCGCAGCGGACAACGAGTTCCATGAGGAGTTGCCGACCCAGTTCCCGCACTTCCCGCAGGCCAAGGACCTGCTCTTCGGCGAACGCGTGGTGCGGGAGAGGTCCGCTGCGCTCAATGCGGCTTTGCAGGTTGGTTACTTCATTGTCGGCGTCCGCGCCGCTGGTTTGGCGGCCGGCCCGATGACGGGATTCAACGCCGAGGGGATCGACAAGGAATTCTTCGGTGACGGTGAGCACTCCGTACTGGTCGTGGTCAACATCGGCACGCCCGGAGATGACGCCTGGGTGTCGCGCAGCCCGCGCTTGGCCTATGACGAGGTCGTCACGACTGTGTGATGCCGGTGCGCGCATCTGTCGCCTATGGAAGCAGCGCAAGGAAAAGAATTCGCGCTACGGTATGAGCTCACTGCCAGTGCATTGAGCCCTGCGGCGGATCATTCCTTCGTTCGACCGAAGGGGACAGCCGTGGTCACCTCGGAGAATGCCGGATCACACAGGCGGCCGAGCCCGCCCGGGCCGCCACATGAGTGGTGGATGCTATCGGTTTGATCGTCGAGTGGTCCGACGCGACCGAGCGGCTCCTGTGATATCCCGCCCGAGAGGTGCTAAACCGCCGCGCCGGGACACTGAGCTCTGTCCAACCTGGCCACTGGGCTGTCCAGTTGAGCTGACAGACAGGTGAAGCCCCTGTCAGATGGGTTTTCGACCAAGAGAACCGTCTCCACCAGAGGCTTCGTGTGCTTGTTCACCCGTCGGGCATCGACGTGTCCAACTCTGACCTGCGCTTCCTGACCACCAAGCTCCGCCGACACCGGCACGAGCTCGGCACCCGGTGGCGGCGCCTGAGCCCGGGCCGACAGACCCTGCTCGCTCTCGACCACCTTCGGTAACGGCCACCCATATGCCCAGCTCGCGTCCGGGTTCGGCATCGGCACCAAGACCGCCTACCGGTACGTAGCCGCGGCTGTCGAGCTCCTGGCCGCACTTGCCCCAGCCCTCGAGGAGGCAGCCCGTACGACATCGACGAAGGCATTCGTGCTGCTGGACGGCACCCTGCTGCCCATCGACCGCATCGCCGCGGACCGCCCCTTCTATTCCGGCTGTGAGGATGATGGCGTGTCGTTTCGGCCGTGGCCGGTGAAGAGTCACGGTGGCATCAGGTGATCAGGGGCCGAACGCCGACCCTCGACCCTACAGCTCGGAACAACAATGTGTCACAGCGTGTTGTGTTGAGTGTCAGCGCGGATCCATAGTCTGACATGACATGGATCCGCGCGCCGAGGGCGGCGACTCTTGAGTTCGCACCGTCCACCCCACAACAGGGAGCCCATGATGAAGGAAGTGACCGTGACCGGCGTACGAGGCAAACGCGTCGTCGTGACCGGGGCGAGCGACGGCGTCGGTCTCGGCCTGGCCCTGCGGCTGGCCGCCGCGGGCGCGGAGTTGGTCCTGCCGGTGCGCAACGAGGCCAAGGGCGCCGCCGCCATGGAGCGGATCCGGGCGGCGGAGCCTGACGTTGAGGTGTCGACCCGCGCCCTGGACTTGGCCTCGCTGGTCTCGGTTGAGAAGCTCGCCGCCACCCTGGAGGCGGAGGGTCGGCCCATTCACCTGCTGATCAACAACGCGGGGGTGATGGCACCGCCGACCCGGCACACTACCGAGGATGGCTTCGAGCTGCAGTTCGGCACCAACCACCTCGGGCACATGGCGCTCACCGGTCGGCTGCTGCCCCTGCTGCGGGAGGGCCGGGCGCGGGTGACCACGGTAACCAGTAGCGCCGCGCGCAGCGGCAAGCCGGTCTGGGACGGCCTCCAAGCCGAGGGGGGGTACGCGCCAGTACGGGCGTACAACCTGTCGAAGCTGGCCAACCTCCTGTTCGCCCTAGAGCTGAACCGCCGCAGCACGGCGGGCGGGTGGGGCATCGTCAGCAATGCCGCGCACCCTGGTACGACCCTCACCAACCTGTATGCCTCCGGGCCCAACCTGGGCCGGGCCCGGCCCTCGCCGCACGAGGCGATCGTGCGGCGGCTGGCCCGCTGGGGTCTGCTGGTGCAGTCCGTGGACGCGGGGCTGCTGCCCCTGCTGTACGCGGCCACCAGCCCGGAGGCGGGCGGCGGGCAACTCTACGGCCCCGACGGCTTTGGGCAGTTCACTGGTGGTCCTACCCGGCTCGCGGTCTACAAGTCGGCCCGCGACGGGGCGACGGCGGCCCGCATGTGGCGGGTGAGCGAGAAGCTGACCGGCGTGGCGTTCCCCGCCGTATGAGGCACCGCGCCCGGGCGTGTCTCGGTTTCCGTGTATGCCCTTTCTTTGACGTTCTTTTGGTTTAGGGCTTGCCGGGAATCAAGTCGTGGTATCCATCTGTGGGGCTCGTTGGTCTGGTATGGGGAGACCGGAGGGGATCGAGGCCGTTCTGGCGGCGAAGTTCCAGGTGTTGTTGCCGCATCTGGACGAGCGGCAGCGTCGGTTGGCCATAGGGGCGGAAGCACTGTCGCTGGGGCATGGCGGCATCAGGATCGTCGCCGCTGCAGCCGGAGTCCGAGAGGGCACGGTCTCGCGTGGGGCAGCTGAGCTGGACTCCGGTCAGGCCCCGTTGGGGCGGGCGCGTCGTCCTGGCGGAGGGCGGAAGAAAGCAGCCGAGCTGGATCCTGGGCTGCGGCCGGCACTGCTGGCGCTGGTCGAGCCCGACGAGCGGGGCGACCCGATGTCGCCGCTGCGCTGGACGACGAAGTCGACCCGGAAGCTGGCGGAGGAACTCACCCGCCGGGGGCACCGGGTCTCCGCCGACACGGTCGCCGGCCTGCTGAGGGAGGAGGGCTTCAGCCTGCAGGCCAACGCCAAGACCATCGAAGGTGCTCAGCACCCCGACAGGGATGCCCAGTTCCGCTACCTCAACGAGCAGGCACGAGATCACAGGGACGCCGGTGACCCGGTGATCAGCGTGGACAGCAAGAAGAAGGAACTGATCGGCGACTACAGGAACGCCGGGCACGAATGGCAGCCCACAGGACAGCCCGTGAGGGTCAAGACGCACGACTTCCCCGGCCAGGCCGCCAAGGCGATTCCGTACGGAATCTACGACATGACGGCGAACACCGGCTGGGTCAGCATCGGCACCGATCACGACACGGCGGCGTTCGCCGTCGCCTCGATCCGGCGCTGGTGGGAGGCGGTCGGCCAGCATGACTACCCGCGCGCTCGCCGGCTGCTGATCACTGCTGACGGTGGTGGCTCCAACGGTTACCGCACTCGCGGCTGGAAGACTCACCTCGCAGATCTCGCCGCCGAGACCGGCCTTGAGGTCACGGTGTGTCATCTTCCGCCCGGCACCTCGAAGTGGAACAAGATCGAGCACCGGCTGTTCTCCCACATCACCATGAACTGGCGAGGCAGGCCCCTGACCAGCCATGAAGTCATGCTCCAGACCATCGCCGCGACCACCAGCCGCACCGGCCTCACCGTCCAGGCCGAACTCGACAGTGGTGAGTACCCCACCGGCACCCGGGTCAGTGACGACGAGATCGCCGCCCTGCCCATCACCCGCCACCGCTTCCACGGCGACTGGAACTACACCCTCCACCCCCCCAGCGCCCGACAGACCCGGCGACCACGGACGACACCCCGTCGGACGGACCGGCACGCCTCACGCGGTATTCGCTCCAGGACCCAGAACTGACCGGCATGCCCCGCCGGGAGCTCAGCGAACTCATCGACGTGCTGACTCCAGCGATGGAGGCTCAACGCGAGCAAGTACTCCGCGCACGCCGAGGCCACGAGCGCCTGGTGACCCCCGGCACAGGCGCCAAAGCCAAGCTCACCTCAGCCGACCGAGTCTTGGTCACCGTCCTCCACCTGCGAAAACTCGCAACCATGGAGCTTCTGGGCCGACTCTTCGACACCACCGCCATGACCATCAGCCGCGCAGCGAAGGACGTCCGCCCACTCCTGGAAGCCCAGGGCGTTCGCATCCCTGCTTCGACCGCCCGCTTCCGCACGCCGACTGACATCGCGACATTCCTCGACCTCGACAAAAGCAAGATCAAACCGACGTGTTGATTCCCGGCAAGCCCTTAGAGCTCGTAACACGATCATGGTGAGACACGGTCTAGCCTTGTTAGGTGTCGTCCCTTGCTGTTACTGCTACCTCGCACTCATCGGCACCTGCTGCTCTCGTCTACGCCACGCTCGTGGATGCAGAATCCTGGCCGTCGTGGACCTCCTACTATGAGGTCGAGTGGGAGCTGCCCGCGGGGGTCGAGCGACCGGCACGGGTAGGTGATCTCCGCACCATTCGTTCTCGCCTCGGACGGGTGTGCTGCCGCGAGCGCATCGTCGAGATGGTTCCCGACCAGCGGTTCAGCTACGAACAAGCCGCAGGGTTGTTCGCTTCTCATCGGGGGTCTGTGGACGTGGCCCGAGCACCCCACGGCGGCACCGACATCACCTGGTCAGCAACCTACCGGCACACTCTTCCCCTTCTGGACAAGCTCAGGAGCCAGCGCCTGCAGGTTTTGGTCCACGACCTGGCTTCATACGCCAACTCAATCGTGAGCTGACACTCCTAGAAGCCTGTGCCAGGTTCATGATCCGGACTTCTTGAGTCGCCGCCAGCAGATCAGGCTGCCCAAGGAGAGGAATGCGTCGTGGAGTTCGGGGCGGCGTTCCCAGCGGACGGCGAGGCGTTTGAACTGGTGGAGCAGGGCAAAGGTCTGCTCGACGACATAGCGGAGCTTGCCCAGACCCTTGATGTTCGGGGCGCCCCTGCGGGAGATGACGGGCAGGATCCGCCGGCGGCGCAGTTCCAGGCGGACGGCCTTCGAATCGTATGCCTTGTCCCCGAGGACGGACTCGGGGCGCCGCCTGGGTCGGCCCGCCCGTCCGGGGACGGGCGGGATGCCGTCGACCAGGTTGATGGTCTGGGTGATGTCGTTGACGTTGGCCGCTGTGGTGATCACGTGCAGCGGAGTGCCCTTTCCGTCGCAGATCAGGTGGTGTTTGCTGCCCGTCTTCCGGCGGTCGACCGGCGACGGACCGGTCGCGGCACCCCCTTTTTCGCGCGGACGTGGGAGCCGTCCACGCATGCGCGACTCCAGTCGAGCTCGCCGGCCGTGTTCAGCTCGGCGAGCAGGAGGCGGTGCAACCGCTCGAATACCCCGGCCTTCTGCCAACGGTCCAGGCGCCGCCAGCAGGTCTGTCCGGAGCCGAACCCCAGCTCCAGGGGCAGAAGTTGCCAGGCGATGTCCTGGTGCAGGACGTACAAGATGCCCTGCAGACACAGCCGGTCGGGCACCGGCCTCGGTCCTGGTGACCGCTCCGGCCATGGCGGCAGCAGGGGTTCGATCCGCACCCACAAGTCGTCATCCACGATCCACGGCCGAGTCGTCACACAACACGAACGGCCAGATCATCACATCGGTCACGCCCGACCAGGGCACCCCAACAAGATCCTGTTACGAGCTCATAGGGTGACGGGGACGAGAGAAGATGCACCATGGATCCCCGCATACCCCGCCTGCGTCGCAAGCTGGCCGCGATCCCGTTCCAACCACTGCGCAGCCACTCCTTCGGAGAAGAGCAACACAAGTTCCGCCTCGGTCCGAAGCTGGCAGAAGCACGCGTCGCTGCGTTCGAGGCCGAGCACGACATCGCCCTGCCCGACGCCTACCGGCAGTTCCTCACGCACATCGGCGGCTCAGGCGCGGCGCCGTTTTACGGCCTCATGCCGCTGGAGCGGTGTTCCCTGCTGGTCATGAACCCGCATGAGGAACCGGGGGCACCCCGCGGATTCGACGACGCAGAACCCGGGGGTCATGGACGCGACCTCTTCCTCCACGTCATCGAAATGGGCTGCACCGACGTATGCGTCATCGCGGTGACCGGTCCCCTCACCGGCCGCGTTCTCATCGGCAACAGCGATGGGTTCTGGGGCCCCAACGTCTCCTCCGCCACCGACTTCCTCGACTGGTACGAACGCTGGCTCAACCACATGAGCGCCGGACGCGACAACCGGGCCCTCGAACTCACCTCACCCCAGCTTCGCGCCCATCCAAACCGCTATCGCATGGCCCCGAAGATCTGACTCTCCGTAACCACTCCACGGAAAGTGAGCCAGAACCCAAACCCGTGAACAACTGACGACGCAACTCGTGAACAAAGCCAGGCTGGCCCGTAATGTTCGTTGCCATCGCCGCAGCCCTCATCGGGTATCGCCGTCTCATCAGATGAGCCTGGCCCACTGCGCAGATGCTGACCAGGCCCGCGTTGTCACCGGCAGCCCATAGGGTGCGCTCACCATCTCGAAGGAGGAACTGCCGTGGGATTCTCGGGTCACCTGGTCTTCGCTTGCAGCAACCGCCCCCTGCTGGAAGCCCCCGTCTTCGACAGCCTCGACGAAGAACTCAAGGCAACCGTGCATACATGGGAGTCGCGATCGGGCGGCTGGCAGACGCTCCAGATCGATTCCGGGACATGGGACGACGCGGACCTGCCCGCCCTGGTTGAGTGGAGCAGCGCACCGGCCTGCGTCGCCGACGTGTCCGACAGTTCCCTCGCTCTCGTGACCGGACTGGATACCACCGGACAGCGCTGGCAGGCGTGGCTCAACCTGGACATCGCCGCCAGGCTTCTGGCCGAGGAGCCTGAAGACCTTGAAGATCAACTCCTGTGGCTGGACACACCACAGTTCCACGAAGCCGTCAGACATAAGCGCGCCAAACTCGACGCCGAGATACTCGCCGACGCCGAGGGCGCCGTTGCCTGGGCCGCAGTCGCTGGCGTCCCCGTCACGCCGGAGACAGCCAGGATTGAAGAACTGCTTCGCTCACACGAGACCTTCGTAGAAGACCTCTTCAGCACGCTGCTCGACCAGCTGGGCTTTCCCCAGGCCACCCAAGCCCTCACCTGAACCATAAGAAACGACGTCTCAGCTTGCTCTTTAACCTTTGGCGGGCTTTCAGGGTGTGGTTGCCGCTGGAGCCGGAGGGGTGTTCAGGTATTCGATCGCGGACCGGCGGGTGACTTGGCAGACTCCTTGCCATGAGCAACTCGTACGCGCAGGCAGTGCTGAGGACGACGGATGTTTGCGAGGCACTGCGTGTCGCTGGGCGGCTGCTCGCGCTCGCTGACACCGAGGACCTCGAAGTCGACTTCGAAGCACGGGTCTCCACGCCCCGCGAGTTGGAGCGGTTGACCGGAGTCATGCCGGATGCTGACTGGTGGGCGTACGGGGCCGACCGGAACGGCTCCTCGAGCACGGGCGACTCCGCGTCGGAGTGTCTCCCGATCTTCATGAGCAGATGGTGCGTGGCCCCGGAAGCAGTGGAGGCATTCCTGGCTGCGGCGGGGAACGTCCCGGCCATGGTGCGCTGGGATTTCAGTGGTTGGCCTGAGGCTCCAGAGGTCGGCCTCGGCCTTGGGGGCACCAGAGGCGCCTACGTGACGGTGTGTGTGAATGCCCGCGACCTCTACCTCGAGGAGCCCGCGCCGGACCACACGGTGTACATCCACGTGAAGCAGGTCGAAGCCCGGCGGGCGAACTGGCTGGCGGCGCAAGTCGGCCTGCGGACTATCGGCGAGCTGCAGATGGCGCCCCTCTGAACCTGCCCGAACACCGTCTCGCACATGGTCACCCACCCGGGCATTCGCCGGACAGGCGGACGGCTTCCGCATGATCATGCATTCCGTCACGGAACCGCACTCATACGAAGACCGCAGGGGTGAGTCTGCTGCAGCACGACGCCCGGGACGAGGCCTTCGACTTCACGTCCCACTTCCGGGAGGACGTGTACACATGCCTGACCCGGCGCGGTGACACGCTGTTCGAGCGGTGCGACGCGATGCTCTGCGAGGACGGCCCGGTGACCTCGCCGGTGGACCTGACGCTGCTGGCGGAACACCGGCGTGGGCACGGTGCGTTGTACGACGCGCTCAACCACGGTCGCATCGACGTGGCCAGGCTACGCAAGGCGCTGGCCGTGCTGCCGCAGCCCAAGGCCGCGGACGGGCGCCTGGTGCTGGCGGTCGATGTCTCCGCGTGGCTGCGGCCCGACGCGCCGACCAGCCCGGACCGTCTGTTCTGCCACTTTACGGCCGCTCGGGACGCTCCTCGGACCAGTTCATTCCCGGCTGGCCCTATTCGTTCGTCGCCGCACTGGAGACCGGACGGACATCGTGGTGCCAGCTGCTGGACGCGGTCCGGCTCGGCCCCGACGACAATGTCGCCGAGGTCACCGCCGCCCAGGTCCGCCGCGTTGTCACCGACTTGATTGACCAGGGACAGTGGGAAGCCGGGGACGACGACATCCTGATCGTCTTCGACGCCGGCTACGACGCCCCGCGCATGGCCCATCTCCTTGACGGCATGCCCATCTAGGTCCTCGGGCGGATGCGTGCGGACCGAGTGCACGGCAAGGAGTTCCGCTTCACCAGGCCCGAGACGTGGGGCGAGCCCGACGCGGAAGCCGTGCAGGTCACCGACCGCTATGGCACTGCCCAGGCGATGGCCTGGGACCGCATCCACCCCCGTCTCACCACCCGCTCCGCGTGGATCGACCACGACGGCGAACTCCCCATCATCGAGGGAACCCTGATCCGCCTGACGGTGGACCATCTGCCTGGCGGTCACGACCCGCTGCCGGTCTGGCTGTGGTCCTCCAAGACCGGCATGACCAGCGAGGACGTCGAACTGCGGTGGCAGGCGTTCTTGAGGCGCCTCGATCTTGAACACACTTTCCGGTTCGTCAAGCAGACGCTCGGCTGCACCCGTCCCAGGCTCCGCAGCCCGGAGGCCGCGGACCGGTGGACGTGGCTCGTGATCGCAGCGCATACCCAGCTCCGGCTCACCCGCGAGGCCGCAGCCGACCTCCGCCGCCCGTGGGAGAAACCGGCCGAGCCCGCCCGGCTCACCCCGGCCCGCGTCCGCCGCGGGTTCAGGAACCTTCGCCCTCACCTGCACAATCCTGCCCGTGCGCCCAAACCCTCAACTCCTGTCCCAGGACGCCCACTCGGCTCGAAGAACCAACGACCGGCCACCCGCTACGACGTGGGCAAATCGACCAGACGCCCTGAAAGCATCGCTGAACGTAATCATCTGAAAGCTCGCAAACCATAAAAAACAAGCTCAGTGCCTGTTTCTGAACCTTGAGTCGGCAGGTCAAAGACCATGGGTCCGAAAATGGGGCTTTGCGCAAGCGTTCGGGGATCGGCCACAGTGACCGATCCCCGAACGGCAACTGTTGTGGCTGCAGAAACAGGCGTTTACGAGTCAGTGTCCACGTACAGCCCCCAGGCGCCGCGACTGGAGCTCCACTGGCAGTACCAGTAGCTGTAGGCGGAGTTCTCTCCGTCGGCCTCGCATCGCGCCAGGCTGGAGTACCAGCCGACGCGGACGATGGACAAGGTGGTGATCGGTGCGGTTACCGTCGTGTTGCTGTCGACGGGCGTGGGAGCGGCCTGCGCGGGAGCGACCAAGCCCCCCAGCGCTAACGCGGACCCCAGGGCCGCGCCGGCGAGGACATTGCGCATACGCATAACTGATCCTTCTCTCTCGACCGATGAACTCTCGGATGTCCACTGGCTGGTGCCGGACATGCGGCACAGCTCGTGAACGAACGCCGGCCTTCGAGTGACAACGAACGAAGCCGGTCGTTGCCGAGGATTTCTGCACAGTCATCGGGGTGACAAGGGGAAGATCCGTTCGCAACCGTTCGGATCTGCGCTCAGGGCGTTCAGAATGCGTTCGAACACGGCTTGTTTACCTGGTGACCAGCGATGATCTGTGGGGTCATGCTGAGGCCATGAGTCAGAAGGGGGACGGCCTTTCCGAGTCGCTGGAGGTTCCACCACAACCCTCGCCGGCCAAGACTCCTGCCGAGTTCACTGCGGCACTGCGCGCGCTGCGCGTCTGGTCCGGCCTGACGTACCGCCAACTCGAGGGCAAAGCCGCCGCGCGGGCCGAGACGCTCCCGGCGAGCACCATCGCGACCACTCTCGGGCGTGTCACCCTGCCCCGAGAGCGGTTTGTCGACGCCTTCACCCGGGCGTGCGGCCTCAGCGACGAAGAAGTGCAGAAGTGGCTCGAGGCCCGCCGCCGCGTCGCCACTACCGAGCCCGCAGCACCCGGTGGTGATCCTGATGACAAGCCCGACAGGCCACTCACCGATGTGCCGGTCCCCGTGCCCGTCCCGCGGTGGCGCCGGGCTGTCGGTCTCCTCGGCGCTCTCGGTATCGGCGTCGCGGGCACGCTCGGCGCCGGCAGCCTGTTCTCCAACGGGCCCACGCACACGGCCTTTCCTGAGGTGCCCGTGAGCGGACTGCGCATGCTGGCAGTGGGCAGCTGGGCGCACATTCATCCAGCTCGTACGCCCGCGCTGTGCCTCACTGAAGGTCGGGACCGAACCGGCCGATACCAAACCGCGATCGTCGCACAACGAACCTGTGAGAAGGCTGTCCAGCCGCGCGTGTTCCTCGAACCGCTGGGCAAAAACATCGTCCAGATCCAGTGGCATCACCCGAAATACGGCATCGGCTGCCTCACCGTCCTGGCGGAAGGGCCGGGGCAGAACCTCCTTGAGCCTCGAGACGACTGTGCCGACGACAACCAGGCCCAACAATTCCGCCTCGAACGCTACGGTCCGCCCGACACCGCCCGCTTCCGCATCCGTCCGGTCGCCGCAGGTCAATGCTTGAGCCTGCGTGATCAAGACACCGGAGAAGGAGCGGAAATCGTCCAAGGCCGCTGCTCCGGCGCCGCCGACCAGGACTTCCTGATCAAACTGATTCCGCCTGCGTAAGCGCCACGGCGTTCGTGGCGCCTTCGCCCGTGTCCCGCCAGCCACAACAGTTGCCGTTCGGGGATCGGTCACTGTGGCCGATCCCCGAACGCTTGCGCAAAGCCCCATTTTCGGACCCATGGTCGGCGTCAGGCTGCGCAACGCCTACCGCAACTCCCAGCGCAGCCTCCTGGCGCAACGTCTGTCGCAACACCCGGAGCAACAGGGGGCCACCACCCGGCGGGCTCCCTTCTCTCCATCCAGCGGCCCGAGCAGTGCGGAGGCGAGCCGACGCGCAACGACACCAGGACGGCCCGATCCCCCGCCGGGCCAACCGCTGCCCCAGCCCCGCCCCGCACTCTCCTTCTCCTAGTCGTAAGGGCTGTGGGAGGCTCCAAGGGGGATGTCCGGCCCCCGACCATGCCCGAAACCGCGTGGTGACCTGCGGCAACGCCGAGGCGGCCGGACAGGTCGTGCAGCAGATGTCGCAGGAGATGCCGGAGGGGTCCTCGGCGGGGTTATCGGACGCGGCGCCGGTCAGTCCTGGCGGGACCACCAGCGGCGCCGCCTGTCCGACCCCGCGGCGTGCTCGGCCTCCCCGGCCTCCATGGGTGCCGGCCCCGACGAGGATGCGGCGGACAGCGGGGACGGCTGCGCCGGGCGGGGGATGGCGGCACGGTCCGGTACTGGAGCCAGGGCGGCCAGCGCGCGTTGCAGGTCTTCGACGTGGTCGCCGCGTTCCTTCAGTCGCGCCTCGAGGTGCCGGGCCTCGGCCTCGGCGAGCTGGCGGGCGTTGCGTTCTTCGGCGAGCGCCAGGGCGTGCTCGTGGCGCAGCCGGTCCAGCTCACTCTGCAGGGCGACTGCCGTGTCGTCGGAGGCGGTGTCCGGCTGCGCCTCGACCGCCGCCTGGTCGCCGACGTCCTTCTCGTCAGGGGGCGCGGGGGCGTTGAGGCGGAATCCGGCGGCGAGCAGGTCCTCCACCGGGATGGGCCAGCCACGGTCGTCGTCGAGCACGGCCCCGGGCAGTTCGCCGGCCTCCCGGCGGCGCCGGATCGTCGAACGGCTCACGCCGCACGCGGCGGCGGCTTCGCGCTGGGTCAGCAGAGGGCGAGTGGTGCTCATGACTCCGTATCCTCCCCGGCCGCCGTCTGTCCCGGCACACCGACGCACAGTCCCCCGCCCTTCTGCACCGGCCCGTGGCCGGGGCGGTCGACTCGCTAGGTCTAGGCGAGGCCGCGTCACATCCCCGCCCGGTTACGAAATAACTGAGGTAGAAGACACCTCACGTGTCTAACGCGTCAAGTCAGTTGGGCCGGATCTTCGAACAACGGATTTGCGGGTAGCCTCGCGGCATGACCGAATCGACCCGTTCGCTCCTGTCTGATCCCAAGGCGCCCCCAGTCACCCCTTTTTGCGCCTTGTCGCTGCATGTCTGCTGACGGGACTATCGAAACGTGTCCCGACAGCGGCCGTACCCGAGTGACCTGTCCGATGCCCGATGGGAACTGCTTGAGCCCATTCTGTCGACCTGGCGGGCCGAGCGAAGAGGGAAGGGCCTGGACATCGGGCGGCCACCCGAGCACGACCTGCGTCGGATCATGGACGCGGTCTTGTATGTGGACCGCACCGGGATCCCCTGGCGCTACCTTCCCCACGACTTCGCGCCGTGGGAAACCGTCTACGGATACTTCGCCGCCTGACAGAAGGACGGCGTGTTCGACCAGCTCAACGGCCTGCTTCGCCGACTAGTTCGGGAGGCCGTAGGCCGGGATGCCGAACCGAGCGCGTGCGTGCTGGACGCCCAGAGCGTCAAGACCTCTGCCAACGTCCCGACCGCCGGGCAAGGCATCGATGCGGGCAAGAAGATCGCCGGACGCAAGCGCCATATCGGCGTCGACACCCTCGGCCTCCTCCTCGCGGTCTGGGTCACCGCGGCCAGCGTCTCCGACAACGCCAGCGGTATCCACCTGCTCTCCGCCGCAGGCGAAAGACCTTCGACGGTGAGGCCGTTCCCGTCGCTGGTCAGGTCGGTGAGGGTGAGGTGGCGGACCTGGTGGGCGCTCAGGCCGTGGAAGGCGAGCAGCGCGCACAGCAGTGCGCGGGTGGGGTCGGTGGAGCGCAGAGCGTCCCGGATGTGGTCGACGGGCAGCGGCATCGGGATGGTGAGGTCGGGGAAGGCGGTCTTGACCTGGCAGGCGGGGTCGGTGAACACCAGGCGCCGGGCCTGCAGGACGCGGAACAGGGAGCGCAGTCCCTGGCCCATCTGGGTCCGGGCCAGGCCGGACGGCGCAAGGACGGCGCGGACGTCGGCAGGGCTGATCTCGCGCAGCGACGTCTTGCCGTCGGCGGCCCAGCGGATGAGGGCGGGCAGAGCCCAGCACAGGTGAAGACGGATGGTGGTCTCGGAGCGGGGCCGGCGCCGGGGCGGAGTCGAGCTGCCCTCGCGCATCACCGTGAACCAGATCCGCACCTCGTTGGCCATGCCCGCCGGCAAGGGCGTGATGCGCTGCTCCGCCCAGCCGGTCAGCGCCGGTTCACCCTCCCAGCTCACCAGGCCGGCGTCCTGAAGGCCGTCCGCGACGTGGGCGTGCGGCAGCCGCGCCCGCACCAGGACGGCCAGGTCACCGGCGGTAAGCGTGGCGCCGGGGGTCCAGGAAGCCGAGGACGATAGTGACGCCGGTCCGCACCCGCCAGGTCAGCTCCCTGCTCCACCGAAGTCTGCGCCGGGGAGGTCAGTCCGTTGCCGACGACGTTGTCGGCACTGCGGTGGCATTGACGGGAGCGTTGCTCGGTGGAGACGCCGGCGGCTGGGGGCGGCTGCGGTTCTGCGGACCCAGAGGGTGCCGATGATCGCCAGGCAGCCGATGACCGCCGCCGTCGTGAAGGCGGCTTGTGCCGCCGAGACGGACTGGGCCAGGCTCAGTGCTCCCGCGTCCTTGGCGTGGGAGCCGATGGTGTAGGCCGAGATCAGGACAGCGCCGCCGACGCCGCCGGCCAGCTGCTGGGCGGTGTTGAACGCCGCGGTGCCGTGCGGGTAGAGCTCGGCGCGCAGGGAGGACAGTGCGGCCGTTGTCATCGGCGCCCACATGAGGGCCTGCGAGGCCGACAGGACCAGGTAGGCGGCCAGGAGCGCGGTGACACCGGTGTTCTCGTCGGCTCGGCTCAGGAACCACAGGGAACCTGTCCAGATGACCGATCCGGGGATCGCCAGGGGGCGCGGTCCGTAGCGGTCGTAGACGCGTCCCCCGAGGGCCGAGACGAGGGCAATCAGGGCTCCGCCGGGGACCAGGAAGAGGCCGATCTGGAGCGTCGTCAGGCCCGCGACGTTGGTAAGGACCAGGGGCAGGACCATCGTGGTGCCGAACCCGACCAGCGCGACGACGAGCATGACCAGCAGCGGCACGGTGAACGACGGGGTGCGGAAGATCCTCATGTCGAGGAAGGCGTTGTCGCTGCGCCGCAGCACGGTCTGCCGACGGACGAAGACCGCCAGGGCGAGAAGCCCGATGACGATCGGGATCCAGGGAGCGACCGGTGCGTGACCGGTGGCCGACTCGCCGATCGTGGACAGGCCGTAGACGAGGGCGCCGAACCCGATAGCGGACAGGACGAGGGACAGCACGTCCAACCTGACCGGTTCCGGAGTGGTGATGTTGCGCAGCTTGGCGGCGCCCAGGGCCAGCCCGGCCAGGACGACGGGCAGGACCAGGATGAACAGCCACCGCCAACTGAGCTGGGAGATCACCAGGCCGGACACCGCCGGGCCGACCGCGGGTGCCACCGCGGTCAGGCCGGTGACCAGCGCCATCGTCCGGCCTCGCCGGTGCGGGGGCACCAGACGCATCGTCGTGGCCATCAGCAGGGGCATCAGGGCGGCCGTGCCCGCTGCCTGGATGATGCGTCCGGTGAACAGCACGCCGAACCCAGGGGCTGCCGCGGCGATCGCCGTGCCCAGGGTGAACAGGGACAGCGAGCCGAGGAAGATCGTACGGAGGGTGAACCTCCGCAGGAGGAAGCCGGTGGCTGGGATGAGGATCGCCAGGGTCAGCAGATAGCCCGTCGTGAGCCACTGTCCCGTGGTGGGAGTGATGTCGAGATCGGTGATCAAGGTCGGGAGTGCGACTCCCAGCAGCATCTCGTTCAGCAGGACGGTGAACGCGGAGACCATCAGGATCGCGATGACGAGGGCGTCTTGGGAGGCCAGTCTGTCGTCGTTGCGGGTGGGTGGCGGTGCGTCTGCGGCGGCCGGCGCCGGAGTCTTGTCGGGGGACATGTGATCTCTTCCGTGTTGCTGGGTGTGCGAAGGGCCGTACGCGTTCCATCCCGTCGGTGCGCGCCGGTGGGGTCCGGCTGCACGCGCCCGGGCCGGTGGGGCCTCGGCCGGGGAGCTGTCGCGTGGGGGTGTGCCGCTCCGGCGGCCGACGACACGGAACGTCTGTGTGCCGTGCCGGGCTCCCTGGGAGCAGCGGATGTCCGCCGAGGTCGGCGGTAGCATCGCAACCGATAAGGAGATAGTCTCCGTTTCACGGAAGACGATACGGAGACAGTCTCCGCATTGTCAACGGGAGGTGCAGCGACATGGGTGAGGCAGCCACCGGCGGGCGTCGGCAGCGGACGGACAAGCAGCGCAATCGCACGCACATCCTCCAGGTCGCGGAAAAGTTCTTCGCCGAGCAGGGCATCACCGGCTCCA
>JODU01000054.1 GCA_000720845.1 Kitasatospora aureofaciens
CGCGGGAACGGATTACGGACACTAATCCGGGGTCAGCACATGTCTCCTTCCTTCGTGGCTTTCCCACTTAACGTGTGCGACTTCGTGTCGCACCTTGAGCCGGTTGATCCCGCACTCGACCGCGTGGGCTTTGTAGTCCTCGCGGTCGAAGGCAGGAGGCCGCCCGCCGGCCTTCCCGCGCCGTTTGCGGTTGGCGGCCTGGTCGGCAGGCTCCGGGATCGTGCAGCGGATTCCCCGCTTTCGAGGGTAGGCCCGGTTGGCGCGGGACGAATAGGCCCTGTCGCCCCGCACCCGCAGCGGACGGACACGGAGACGGCCCGGACCGGTGCGGGGCACCCGGATGGCATCCAGGACGGCGGCGAACTGAGGACTGTCACCACGCTGACCGGCGGTGACCAGCAAGGACAGCGGCCTCTACCCTTGCTCGCAGGCCAGGTGGATCTAATAGCTCATCGGTGGGCCCGGGCAGGGAAGTGCAAGGGCTCGTCGAACGGCGAGCCGGAAGCCTGCCCCCGTTCCGGGATGAGACCCCGTGTTCAGACCGGCTCCTGCTCGCCACCCGTCCTGCCGGGCGGAGATCTCAGGTGGATCCGGGACGGAAAGCCCTCATCGAAGACTGGTCCCGTCCGGCAGGAGTGTCGGTGTCAGGTTTCATGTCGCCAGCCCGCCGGCAGGGGCCAACCTCTCAGTAGTTCGCGAGCTTCGAGCTCTCTAGCAGACCGAGGTCCCTGCCGGTCGCTGGAGACACGAACGGCTCATGAGATGGCGTGCCTTGAGCACTTCTATTAGGGCGCCGCGTGCTCCGCATGGAGCTGACCTGCAGCTTTGCTGCACTACGAGGTGATGGAGGAAGAGCTTGAGCACGATCTTCTGCGGCATCGACTGGGCCGAAGGGCATCACGACATAGCCCTGGTCGACCAGGACGGCAGTCAGCTGGCCAAGCTGCGGATCAGCGACGACAGCGCTGGGTTTCACGCGCTGATGGAACTGCTAGCCCGCCACGGAGACTCCGCCGAGGACCCGGTTCCGGTCGCCATCGAGACCCCGCGTGGTCTGCTGGTCGCCAGCCTGCGAGCCACCGGCCGGAAGATCTACTCGATCAACCCGCTGGCTGCCGCTCGATACCGCGATCGCGGCAGCGTCTCTCGGGCCAAATCCGACGCCGCCGACGCCCGAGTGCTGGCCAACATCCTCCGGACCGACCAGCATGCTCACCGGCCGCTGCCCCAAGACAGCGAAGCCGGCCAGGCTGTCGCGGTCCTGGCCCGTGCCCATCAGGACGCGATCTGGGATCGACAGCAGATGGTCAACCGGCTCCGCTCTCACCTGCGCGAGTACTACCCGGCTGCCCTGGTGGCTTTCCACGGCCCCGGCAAGCCAGGACTCGACTCCGCACGCGCTCGCGTTGTGCTCGCTGCCGCACCCACCCCGGCCGCGGCGGCCAAATTCACCCGCAGCCAGTTGCGTGCCTTGCTCAAGCGAGTCGGGCGACCGCGATGCGGCATCGAGGCGGAAGTCGAACGGCTGAGGGAGATCTTCCGCGCGGACTACCTGCACCAGCTACCCCAGGTCGAAGTGGCCATGGGGTGCCAAACCATGGCTCTCGTCCAGCAGGTCAACGCCGCATGCGATTCCGTTGCCGACCTCGCCGCAGCGACAGAGGAGGAGTTCCTCGCTCACCCAGACGCCGACATCATCACCAGCTTCCCGGGACTGTCCGCTGTGTCCGGAGCTCGAGTTCTGGCCGAGGTCGGAGACGACCGAGAGCGCTTCGCGGATGCCAGAGCGATCAAGGCTTACGCAGGCGCTGCCCCTGTGACGCGGGCATCGGGCCGCAGCCACGTCGTCGTGGCCAGGACCGGTCAAGAACCAGCGACTCGCCGCCGCCGGATACATGTGGGCCTTCGCCTCTCTCCGATCCGACGCCCCACGGGTCCACTACGACCGGCGCCGAGCCGGAGGCGAACGCCACACCGCCGCCCTAAGAAACCTGTTCAACAAGCTCCTCGGCTGTCTCTACCACTGCCTTCAAAACCGCACGAAGTACGACGCCGGCCAAGCCTTCGCAACATCACTCGCACTCACTGCGTGAACCGTGCAGTTGACCTTCAGCGACATGAGATGTCTTCGTGGTGAAGCCTCCCCGGGACCGGCCCAAGCCATGGTCCTCGGGTTCGGCGCGGGTCCCGCCCGGTGGCTCGTTCTGGGCATGGCCGTCACGGCGGGCGCCCGCAGCGTGCTGATGGGCCCGCCAGATCGTGGAATCGACGTTGACCTCCCACGTGATCAACCCGGCCGCGTCCGCCCGGACCTGCAGTCCGGTCAGCAGTTCGGACCAGGTGCCATCCCGCTGCCAGCGGCGGAAGAGTCCGTAGACCGTCTGCCATGGTCCGTACTCCTGCGGCAGATCCCTCCACGGAGCCCCCGTCCGCACCCGCCACCGGATCCCATCGATCAGCCTCCGCCGACCCAACGGCGGCCGGCCCAACACCGCAACCGGCAGCAACGGCTCCAGCACCGCCCACTGTTCGTCAGAGAGATCCCCTCGCCCCACACCGAGATCATCACAATGCGGGACGAGGGACTGGACCGACTCTCTAAAACACGGCCTAGCCCAGGCACTGCCGCCGCCGACAGCCCTCTACGGCCTTCCCACGGACGACCTGACGCACCTGACGCACCTGACGCACCTGAGTGTCCGCCAATACCAACGGCCCAATGGCGAGGTCATCGCCCTCTTGGCCGTAGCCCCGTCCGAAACCGACCGGGACCATGTCGTCCCCATGTCCGCGGAGCTGTTCCACGTCACCGCGTCCGTCATCCGCCGTCGCACCCTCCCACCGTCGGCAGATCCCACTGGTCAGCCGCCACGACAACCACGAAAGTTTGGAGATCGCCCATGCCGTTTCTGTTCCAACGGCATAACGACTCCCCTCCGGCCGCATTCAGCACGGCAGCCATCCAACAGATAGTCATTCACCGCGGTCAGGCAGCAGAGACACCCAGCAATCCGAAATCTGAGGTTCTCCCCGCACGACCTTCGAAAGATCTTCGTCATGAAGCTCCTCAACAGCGCGGCTACGTCGCTGTTCTCGACAAAGACGTGGTTCGCCATTACCAGGACGCCCACCCGACAAAGGACTACTCCTGAAGCGCCGCCAAGCTCTTCACCACAGCATCGGTTGCCCTTGAATACCGCTCTCGCTCACCAGGCTGAGCCCGCCCCGACGGGCCCAC
This sequence comes from Kitasatospora aureofaciens, assembly GCA_000720845.1. GTDB lineage: Bacteria > Actinomycetota > Actinomycetes > Streptomycetales > Streptomycetaceae > Streptomyces. The sequence goes on from JODU01000054.1 coordinate 3,239, forward strand.
GTGCTCGCTCTGCGCGACAAGCCTGAAAATCAGTGCACGAATCAGCATCTGCTGCCAGTCAGGGTGATCGCTGCCAGCGGTCAGCAGGCCGGACGGGAGATCGAACCACAGCAGACCATCCACGACCACGATGGCCTCGGCGAACACCGGAGGCCGCCAATACGGCGAAAAGTCGATCACAACAGGCACTTCGCCCGCCGCGAAGAGGACGTTGCCGGTGAGATCGCCGTGAATGAGCTGCACTGCGTCCTGTTCGACCCGGCGCCTCAACCCCAGCAGAGCTGAGAACGGCGCGGAGAGGTCTTCGATCACATCGGTGTCGTGTTCGCCCCACGCCACCCGGTCGGCCACAGCCCACGGATGGGTACGCCGGTCAAGAAAGTCGGGCCGGGAGACCTGCCGCAGGGCTTTGTGGAAGGCACGGCCGGCGCTCAACACGCCCGCCCAGTGCCCCTGCGGACCCGGCTCACCGGTCAGGAACTCGCTGGCAGTCCAGCCGTCCACGACGCTCCGCCCGTCAGTGGCCCGGAGCGGCAGTGGAACGCGGAAGTCACTGCTCGGTGCCAGCCGCTCGAAAAGGGAAGCAGCCCACTCGACCTCGTCTTCAGGTCCCTCAGCGGGCTTGAACACAGACGCGCCGACGAGAACGCTTCGTCCTTGCCCGCCAACCAGCGGAACGGGAGTGCCCTTCACACCGAAGGCATCGAGGACGGCAGGGGGCGGGACGGCGTTGCCCGGCAGCTCAGTCACGCCGGGCATCCTGCCTGCACCACATCGCCCGACGCACCTTCTTTTCCCGCAGCCGGTCCAGCCTCCGCACCGGCTGGCGTGACTCTTCCGGCGTTCCCGATCGTCCGTCCACGAGGCGGGCAGATACGCTCCGGGGAGAATCAGCGTCCGCCCACTGCGGCACAAGCGAGGAAGACGCCGACCTGGCAGTTCTCGGTCCGTCCGGCGGTGCCGGAGTACTCACGCCGCCACGCGGGCACAGAGCCCGGCCGGGAAGCGCCGGCGGCGGACCGGATGACCTACACCGCCGACTTCCCGGTGCCTCACCGGTTGCGGATCGCTCCCGCCGAAGGCACGTCGCCGCGGGAGTCCAGCCGCTACGAGAGAGCCACTATCGCCAGCCACCAGGCGGAGATGCGTACGAGGTTGCACCGTCTTCGGGAAGCGCAGGAGTCGACGAGTCGGTGATCCGGATCGACACGCCGTGCGGACGCCTGGCGGTGCCGAGTACCTCGCCGCGCTCGAAGAACCCGGCCGCGCGGTCCGTACGGTCTTCGCCTGCGACTGCCTCGCAACCCGGTCAGCGCCGGGAGATCCACGGCGGCTCCAGGTCGTGGCGAACCGGAGCTGGGCAAACACTGGCCTGCGCTACGGCAAGGACGGCGCCCTGACCGGCTCGGACAAGGAGCACGCCAAGACCTCGATGCCCGCCCTGCACGACAGAAGCAGCTCCTGGCAGCTGAAAGGACGCGTAGGTCGGCGTTACGCCTCGTACACCCGAGTCAGCAGCTCCATGAGCTGGCGACCTTCTGCCTCGCTGAGCGGTGCCAGCAACTCGGCGTTGGCCCGCTCTGCCAGTTCCGCACACCGCTCCAGGGTCTGCACGCCCGCCGGCGTCACCGTCACTGCGTTCTTGCGGCGGTCCCGCGGATCAGCCGCGCGCAGTGCCAGCCCGGCATCCTCCAGGTGGTTGACCAGGAGAACCACGTCCTTCGCGTCGAAGCCCAGTTGGCGCACCAAATCCGCCTGGGCGACCGGTCCGTGTTCACACACTGCCGCGAGCACGGCGTGATGGGTCAGCTTCAGCCCTTCCTCGGCGATTGCCTGGGCGACCAGTCTCCGGCCACGCGCCGCTACCTGCCCGGCGAGCCAGCTCGGCAGGGACTGAATGTGCGCCAAAGGGCGCGGGTGTTCGGCGCGAGTCATGGACGCAGGCTATCCGAAAGTCATTGGACGTCCCAATGATTTCGCCCTACGGTGGTCATCCATTGGGATCCCCAACGGTTTCCGTCCCCGTGTCACACCCGGAGGTGTCCATGCGTCGTGTCCGCTATGAGGCAAGCGGCGGCCCCGAGGTTCTTTTCACCGAGGAGGCTCCCGTTCCAGAACCCGGCCCGGGTGAGCTGCTCGTGCACACCGAGGCGATCGGAGTCACGCTGCCGGCTGTACGGAAGGTGCGGGAGGGGGCCGAGCCTGCCCCGCTCGGCGGCGAGATAGCAGGCACTGTCGTCACCGTCGGTGAAGGCGTCACCGGCTTCGTCGCAGGAGACCGCGTCACCGGGCTCTGCTTCTCCCACGCCTACGCCGAACTGGCCCTCCTCCACCAGACGATGGCCTCGCCCGTTCCCGACCGGGCGACCGCCGTGGACGCCGTGGCCATTGTCCGCAGCGGCCTCGTGGCACGCGGCGCCTACGAGGCCGGCCGTCCCCGCCCCCACGACGCCGTTCTGGTTACCGCAGCGGCCAGTACGGTCGGCACCCTTGCCCTGCAGTACGCGAAGGCAGGCGGGGCCTCCCGCGTGGTGGCGGCCGTCAGCAGCGCCGGCAAGGAGGAGTTCCTTCGCAGCCTGGGTGCCGACGAGGTCGTACTGTACGGGGACGATTCCTGGGGCGATCCCGTCGACATCGTCCTTGACGGGGTCGGAGGAGAACTCCTCAGGCCCGCGGTGCGCGCCCTGGCCCCCGGCGGCCGTCTGGTCGCCTTCAGCTCGGGCGGCGGCACAATCGACGCATACGAGCTGCTCATCCGGAGCGCCTCGGTCATCGGATTCCAGATGGCGGCCATCGCCCGGGGCAAGCCCGAGCTGTACGCGCGCTGGCTCGACGGGCTATGGGAACTTCACCGCAGCCGCACGCTGCGCCCCCACGTATTCGCTCACATCCCACTCACCGAGGCAGCGCGCGCCCACGAGATCATCGAGTCCCGCCGTAACCTCGGCAAGGTCGTCCTGGTCCCCTGAGACCAGGACAAGCACTCCGACCGACTCCGCCGTCCGGGGCGGCGCCCAACAGGGCCGTGACCAGCAGCCGCAGGAACGGCCGCGCCATGCCGCGCCGAACCGGTTCACGAGCATGGCCCGCCATGCTCCGCCGGCCCCGGAGCCCAGCGGGAGGGGCCGGCTCGCGCCGGGGCACCCTCACCTCGACTGCCACCTGCATCGCCCCCAGCGGTGTGACCCGGACACGCGTCAAGGGGCCAATGAGTTGATCTCGAAGGCCTGACGGAAGGTACCCGACAGCGGGGGGCCGGTTCACAGTCCTGGCTGATCGTCAGGTCAAGCCGCAGCTCGTCAGGGCCCTGCAGCGTCACCAAGGCCGCCGCCTTCCGCAGAGCATCGTGCGTCTCGGCCACCCCGTCGACGGCCTGGGAACGCTCCGCCTCGACCTCCGTGCGGCGGGCCTCGCTCTCGTCGTCGCGGTTTCTGACCAGATGGCAGAACGGCAGAACAAAGCAGTGTCAGCTGGGCGCGAGCGGTCACTCCGGCCGGGGCAACGGGGCTGCGGGCCGCCCGGGCAGCCGGGTGGGCGTGCCAGTAGAACGGCACGTCATGAGGTGGCCCAGTTGGGGGTCATACGGCGAGGGCGCCGCCGACGAAGGTTCGTTCCGGCGGCGATGCCACGAGTTCGACCATGGTGCCCGTGCGGAGGTCATCACCGACGACGCGCGTGATCGCGTCGGTGAGCGCGGTGCCGAGGCGCCCGGTGATCTGAGCGGCGTCGGGGCGGTCGAAAACGCCGGCGCGGACACCCAAGATCACCGAGGCATTCGTGTCCACGGCCTTGCCGCCCTGCGCGAAACGGCCAGCAGGGACTCCAGCCAAGCGGATACTTACGAGGTCGCGGGCCCAATCACCATAAACGTCGACGATCGCGTCGGTCAGTGCGGCGACGAGCTCGAGCTCCTTGCCGGCCAGCCTGTTCTCCGGAAGGTGGACCGTCAGATGCGGCATAGTGGACCTCGTTCCCTTTGAACCCAAAGCCTTTGCTTTCAAAGGTATCTGGAAGAGGCCACTGATGTCCACGGAACCGGACGGTCCAGCCGTCGACGAGGCTGTCCGCACCCTGCTGTTGCTCATGCCACGGCTCGTCGGCCGCGCCAAGCGCCTGCCCATCCCTCCGGCGCTCCAGGGCCTGGACCTGGCACCGCGGCACCTCGCGCTACTGGCCCACCTGGAGTACGACGGCCCCACCAGCGTCAACGACCTGGCCGCCCGGCTGGAGGTGGCCCCGACGACCGTCAGCCTCATGGTCAGCGAGCTGTCACGGCTGGCAGTCCTGCAGCGCACCACCGATCCCGCCGACCGTCGCCGCCGCATCATCGCCATCGCCCCCGCCTACGCCACACCGATCAGCGAATGGCTTGCCGGCAGTGCCTCTGCCTGGGAATGCGTCATGCGCGGTCTCGACCCCGCGGAACGCGCCACGGTCATCACCGCCCTGCACGCCTACGAAGCCGCCTTGGAGCAGGCGGGCGACCAGCATCGGAACACGCAACCGCGTTAACAGGCCTGGCAAAGTCGGCACATCGCGGCCTGCAGCCACAGCCACGCCCTATAGGTCGTGTCCGATGGGTCGTGTGAGCTGATCAGGGCTGTGCCCTGGTGTTCGCTGAACGAAGAGGCCCATGGCGCGCGATACAGCCGAAGCAGGGGCCGGGATGAAGGGGATCACGTTTGCGGCCTGGCACGGAAAGCCCTACGTGACCTCGGCTGAGCTACTGGTTCGCATCGGCGGCTTCGGCCTGAACCTGACGTGCGCGTCGAATTCGAGGAAACGTCGATCCCCGCTGTGTAGAGATGGAGAGACGGTCCGCCGATGCCGGCACGGACACATTGACACTGCCGTCGCTGACGACCCCGTTCCTTCAGTTGATCGATGCCGAAGCGCGGGGGTTCGCCGGGGACGAGGTGATGCTCGTCCTGACCGAATTCGACAGCTCCTCGTGGGACGTCAGGGCTGTCGACGAACGCGTACTGAGCGAACTCCGCCACCACTACCCAGGTGCCAAGGACCTCTGAGCGGGCGCCCTTCACTCCGGACCGAGCCACAGGCGATCGCCGCCACGGCGACCGTTCCATGGAAGACGTACGCCCGTTTGTCGAACCGTGTGGCGATGGCTCGGACCCCGCCGCCCGACGGAAGCGCTGACGCCTCGAGATCATTGCATTGCCGGGCGTGCCTGTGCCCGTGACAGCGTCATCCACCGGACCGGTGCGGAGCTCGACGCGCCGCGAGTCGCACTGACACAGATCGTCAACTGATTGATCCTCACGGGTCTGTTCGCTGTCCCGGTCCTGCGTAGGGTTTCAAGAAGACGGCAGTGCGGCATTTGCGCACTCGATCTGCTGCAGCGCCGAGAGTTCAGGCGCACCCACGAGAGAAGGAAACACACCCCCTATGCGCGCCCTTGTGGTCGATCACAGTGAGGCCGGACCTGTCCGGTTCGCCGATGTCGATGAGCCCGTACCGTCCGCCGGTGAGACGTTGGTGGAGATACGGCACATCGCTCTCAACTTCGGAGAGCTGAATTACGTGGACCAGTGGCCGGCCGGCGCTGTGCACGGTCACGACGCGGCCGGCGTCGTGGTGCGCGCCGCATCCGACGGCTCGGGGCCGCCCGAAGGTACGCGCGTCGCAGTGGGAATGGCTCCCCACGCGTGGGCGGAGCGGGTGGCAGTCAGCCCCGCCTCGCTCGGCACCGTCCCCGAGGGCGTGGACCTGGCCGACGCCGCAGCGCTGGGGATCGCCGGAGTCACCCCGCTCCGGGTACTGCGCAAGCGTTCACTGCTGGCGCGCAACGTTCTGATCACCGGCGCCAGCGGCGGCGTGGGGCACTTCGCCGTCCAGCTGGCGGCGCTGGCGGGCGCCCGGGTGACGGCACTCGTCGGTTCGCCGGAACGGGCCGCCGGACTCCGTGAACTCGGCGCCGACAACGTCCTGACCGACTTGGCCGAGGCCGGGGACCGGTTCGACCTCGTCCTGGACACGGTCGGCGGACCACTGGTGGCCCAGGCCTGGAGTTCCCTCGCCGAGGGCGGCACCATCCACCTGGTCGGTTACTCCTCGGGGCAGGAAACCACGTTCCCGTCAGGAACGTTGTTCGGCTTCGGCGAACCCCGCAGCATCGCCACCTACGGGGACATGACGCCGACCAGCGGGGAGCTGACGGACCTGCTGGGCCTCATGGCCGCCGGGAGGCTCTCGGCACCGGTCGGACTGCGAGGCGACTGGCAGGACGTGGACGACGCCGTCCAGGCGCTGTTCGCGCGGAAGGTGCACGGGAAGGCCGTTCTTGACGTGGCCTGACGCTGTGGACGAGGACACATGCGCCTCGCCCGCTGGTGGGCGGTTCGCCGTGGTGGACGAGAATGGACCCATGGATGTGCTGGCGGAGGTCTTGCGCCTTTCGGGTGCGCGTGGGGCGCTCGGGGTCGTGCTGAAGGCCGGAGGAACCTGGGGCCTGTGGCTGGACTCCTATCCGGGAGCGGCACTGCACGTGGTGTCCCGCGGCACGATGTGGCTCCACGTCACAGGCGAGAAGCCTCTTCAGGTGCAGGCCGGAGACGCCGTCCTGGTGTCGCCGGGCACCGCACACGGGATAGCCGGCGGCGCCGGCGTGACGATGGGTTCCTGCGACCGTGAGGCGGCGGCCCGGGCTTTCGGCGAAGGCCGGGCCCTGCGGCTGGGCTCGGCGCCGGTGGAGACGGAAGTGATCGTCCTGCACTATGAGCAGGACCCGGAGGTACGCACACCGGTGCTTACCTCCCTCGCGCGGCCGATGCACGTCACAGCTCGGGAGAACGCGCAGCTCAGAAGGACCGTCGAACTTCTCGCTGCTGAGCTCGCACAGCCTCAGATCGGCACCACCGCCGCCATCAACAGCATCGTCGACCTTCTGCTCGTCCAGTTCGTACGCGCCTGGCTGGCCCGCTATCCGCAGGAGCAGTCCGGCTCATGGTTGGGAGCGATGCGTGATCCGGTCGTGCGCGACGCCCTGGCATGTGTCCACGCCCAACCGGGACACCCCTGGACCACGGAGACCCTGGCCGCCGCGACGAGCGTCTCCCGGGCGACGCTGTCCAGGCGTTTCCGGTCCGCCCTCGGACAGACGCCGGGCGCGTACGTGACGCAGTGGCGCATCGACCTGGCGTCCGTCCGGCTCCGCGATACCGATGAGCCGGTCGAGTCGATATCCGGCGCGGTCGGATACGGTTCTCCGCACGCTTTCAGCCGTGCCTTCAAACGTGCCCGAGGCACGGCCCCGGGCGAGTACCGTTCCCGACTTCGCAAGTGACCGGCCTCGGGACTGGTGGGCTCGCATGTTGAAGTGTCGCGTACTCCTCGTTGAGGCCGTGCCCGGTGTCACCGTGTGCGGTCGCCGGAGGCGTATCGGCTCCAGGTTCCTCCGGCTTGAGTGACCAAGCATCAAGCGGCACGGCACAGGGCAAGGAGCCCAAGTCGTCAGTGACCGTGGCGGACACCCCAACAGCGGGATCGCCGTCAGCGGCTACGTTCATACGCTGACTGTCCAGCGCGTCCGGGTCGAGGAGCGCGAGAACCCCAAGATCATCGAGCCGACCGACGCGATCATCCGGCTGTCCGCGACCTGTATCTGCGGTTCCGACCTGTGGCCGTATCGCGGGATCGAGCCCGCCGACCACCAGGTCACGGGACACGAGTACGTGGGCGTCGTCGAAGAGGACGGCGACGACGTGAAGAACGTCAAGGTCGGCGACTTCGTCGTCGGGTCCTTCGTGATGTCCGACAACACCTGCGAGATCTGCCAGGCCGGCTTCCAGCCCAAGTGCGTGCACGCCATGTTCGCCACGCCGGTCGGCACCCAGGCGGAGAAGGCCTGCATTCCGCCGGCCGACGGCACCCTGGTCGCCACCCCGGCAACCCGACCCCTTGCTGTTCCCCGCCCTGCTCGCCGCCTCCGACGTACTCGGCACCGGCTGGTCCGCCCCCGACGCGGCGCAGGCAAGGCCCGGTAAGACGGTCGCAGTGGTCGGTGACGGCGCGGCCGGCCTGATCGCGATCCTCGCCGCGAAGGAGCTGGGCGCGGAGCGGATCATCGCGATGTCCCGCCACCCGGACGGCAGAAGCTGGCCCGCTACTACGGCGCCACCGACATCGCCGAAGAACGCGGTGAGGAAGGCGTCGCGAAGGTCAACGAGCTGACCGCGGTCTCGGCGCGCACTCGGTCATCGAGGCGGTCGGGACCCAGGAGTATGGCAGGCCCTCTTGGGCGGTCATTCTTTTTGGAGCGACAAACTAATTTGGAACATAGCTCCAAATGTGTCATGGTGGTGGCATGGCAACGAGGAGTCCCCGCTCAGAGCGGCGTAACCAGGTGCTCTCCCGTGAGCGGATCATCGAGACGGCGATCGAGTTGCTCGATGCGGGCGGTGAGGCCGCCATGACGACGCGGGCGCTCACCGAGCGCCTGTCCACCGGCTCGGGAGCGATCTACTACCGGGTGGGCAGTCGCGACGATCTGCTGGACGCAGCGACCGAGACGCTTGTCACCGCTGCTCTCGCCGCCGACTCCGTGGTGGGTTCGTCCTCGCCCGAGGACCAAATCCGCACTGTGGCGCTGGCACTGTTCGACGCGATTGCCGAGCACCCCTGGCTGGCGACGCGGCTGACCCGGCAGGTGGTCCGCAAGCCGTTCGGGACGGTGACGGTCGGCATCTTCGAGCGGATCGGCCGTCAGGTCTGCGCGCTGGGTGTGCCGCGGGCTTCCTGGTTCGACGCGGCGTCGACGCTGGTGCACTACATCCTCGGCGCCGTGAGCCAGAACACCCGGATGGAGGGCGACACTCCGGACGGTACGCACGACCTCGGCGAGTTCCTCGATGCGACCGCTGCGGCCTGGCAGGATCTCGACGCCGAGGACTACCCGTTCATGCACGCCGTCGTCTCGCAGATGCACGCTCACGACGACCGCGAGCAGTTCCTCACCGGCATCGCCGTAATCATCGACGGCCTCACCCGCCTCGGCTGACCCGCCCAGGTGGGCCCGTCCCCTTGTGTTTCAGACAGGAATCCCTCATGCGTGACGTAGTGATTGCGGGCGGCGGCCCGGTCGGTCTGTTCCTGGCCACCGAGCTGGCCCTGGGCAGTGCATCCGTCCTGGTCCTGGAGCAGGACCAGGAAGGCGCCTCGCCATGGAAGGCGCTCCCCCTGGGACTGCGTGGTCTGAGCGCGGGATCGGCCGAGACGTTCTACCGCCGCGGCCTGCTGGATACCGTGCTCAGCGCCTCGCACGCCGATCCGGCCAAGGTCGGTGCTGCCCCCGACCTGACCGAAGCGCCGGACCCCCGCGACGTGAGCCACTTCGCCGGCATGGGCCTGGACGCGGCCGACATCGACGTGGCCTCCCTTCCGTTGCGGCTGCCCAGCCCGGCGATGGAAGGCTTCATGACCAGCCTGGAGGCGGTCACCTCGGTCCTGGCCGAACGCGCAGCTGAGCTGGGCGTTCAGATCGTGCGCGGCACGCCCGTCACGGCTTTGGCACAGCACGCCGACCACGTCACGGTCACCGCCGGCGGCCAGGAGTACCGGGCCCGCTACCTGGTGGGCTGTGATGGCGGGCGCAGCACGGTGCGCGGCCTGGCCGGCTTCGACTTCGTCGGCACGGACCCGCTGTTCACCGGCTACGCCGCCCAGGTCACCTTCGCCGATCCCGACCAGCTGCCTTTCGGCTTCCACCTGACCGACAACGGCATGTACCTGCGCACGCCCTTCCCCGGTCACATAGGCATGATGGATTTCGACGGCGGCGCCTTCGACCGGTCGCAGCCGCTGACCCGCGAGCACCTCCAAGAGGTCCTTCGCCGTATCACGGGCACCGAGGTGACGCTGAGCGAGATGCATCTGGCATCGAGCTTCACCGACCGCGCCATGCAGACCACGACCTACCGCAACGGCCGCGTCCTACTGGCCGGGGACGCCGCGCACATCCACTCACCACTCGGCGGCCAGGGCCTGAACCTGGGCATCGGCGATGCCGTGAACCTCGGCTGGAAGCTCGCGGCGACCGCGCGCGGCACCGCGCCCGAGGGCCTGCTCGACACCTACACGAGCGAACGCCACCCCGTGGGCGCTGCGGTCCTCGACTGGTCGCGTGCCCAGGTAGCGACCATGAAACCGGGCCCCAACGCACCCGCGCTGCGCAAGCTGGTCCACGAGCTGCTGCGCACCACCGACGGCACGACCCTCGCCTACCGGCGCACGGCCGGCCTGTTCAACCGCTACGACCTGGGCGATGCCCACCCCCTCGTCGGAAACACCGCCCCCGACTTCTGCTTCGAGGACGGCACCCGCCTCGGCGACCTGCTGCGCCACGGCCGGGGCGTCCTGCTCGACTTCGGTGCCGACGACACCCTGCGGTCTGCGGCCAAGAGCCACCAGGACCAGATCGTGTACCGGTCCGGCCCGGCGCGCAACGCCCTCGGCTTCACAGCGGTGCTCGTACGTCCGGACGGCGTCGTGGCCTGGGCCGCGGCACAAGACCGTGACCCGAGCTCCTTCCAGCAGGCCGCCACCCGCTGGTTCACCCCCGCCCAGCGCTGAACCCGGCCTCCGCCCATCACCGACGGGCCGCCGGACATCCCACCCAGAAGCCAAGTCCGGCAAGGGAGATGAACTTTTCGCCCTGTGGGCCATGGAATTCTTCAAGCGCGACCCAGGAGTCATGGTCAATACCTGTGGATCTGAGCCGCGCTCATGTCGCCGTGGGCTTGCGGGCGAGGATCTGGATCCCCGTCGACTCATGCCCGTTCATGGTGGCCACCGTGATGGTCCGGGTGTCGACGGTTTCGAACCCGGTGAGCAGGGTGGAGAGCCACTCGCGGGAGTGGTGGCGACAGACCGCACCGTCGCCGGTCTCGAACACGCCATAGCTGCCGTAGTGGTCGGCATAGCGGCTGTAGCGGCTGCGGTTCCGTTCGTCGTCTTGCAGCAGAAGGTCGCTGATGTAGAGGATCCCGCCGGGCTTGAGGATGCGGTTCAGCTCGGCTGTCAACCGGTGTTGGGTTTCATCGCTGGGGACGCAGGTGAGCACGGCGAAGAGCAGAGCTGCGTCGAAGATGGCGCCGGGGTAACGCGACACCGGTGGTGCGTCCAGGGTCGCAAAGCGCAGGGTGGGGTGAAGGTAGCGGGCCCGTTTGATCATTGCTGGCGAGGTGTCGGCGCCCGCGAGGTTGTCGAAGCCGTGCTGTTCGAGCTCCGCCATGGTGCGGCCGTAGCCGCATCCGTAGTCGAGGATCGCGGCGTGCCTGCCGATCCCGTCGAGCCAGGGCAGATGGAGTGGATGGGTGAACGTCTTCGTGGCCGCGGAGGCATCCCAGTAGGGAACCTGGCTGTCGATGTCGGACATGACGACTGCCTCCCTGGAGGCTTGACTGATGCCGGTCATGCTTCCACCGAGGTGGGGAGCTCGAAGAGCCCGCCCCGTTCACGGCCCGCCACCGCTGCTCGACGGACTCGACGAGCTTGAAGACCATCGCCAGGGCAGCGGTGCGGGAGCCGGCGCCGCAGGTGACCTTGGTCCGCAGACAAACGCCGGAGAACGTGGACTCGATGGGATTCCTGGTCCGCAGATGGATCCGATGCCCGGCCGGGAGGTCGTAGGACGCCAGCAGCTGCTCCTGGTCGTCGGTGATCACCTGCATCTGATTGCGCACCAATGGCGGAGCCGCACCGCCGCCCGGCCACACAGGGGGCGCGACCGGGCGGCGGGCAGCCGGGCACGGAGCTGACGGCGTCCGAGGCCTGGCCGGTGTTCCCGCAGGACGCTCGCCGCCGCAGCGAACCCGTACCCGTCGTTGGACTGGAAGCCGCCGGTCCCCCATCCTCTAGGAGGCGGCGAGGCCGTTGTCCCCGGCACCTGGGCTGCTCCCATGCCCCACTGAGGCCCATGCGCGTCCGCTCGCGGTCGGCCAGGAGGCAAGGCGTCGACCGTGGCGCCGTTGCCCCCGTTATCTTCTTCGCGGTCCTGCAAGAGGGCCGCTGGCCTCCGGGCCCGGCATGACTGTTCCCCCCTGTCGAACGGATGACCTGGGGGGTGGTG
>JODU01000055.1 GCA_000720845.1 Kitasatospora aureofaciens
TCTTCCGCAAAGCCCGCTGCAGCCCGAACCGGATCAGCCGGACCATCGCCGCCGTTCACGCCATCGAGACCGCCTGGCGATCAGGATGAGAAGGGTTCACTGAGCCAGCAGCCAGTTGACCACCATCACCACCAACCCGATACCGACCGTCGCCACCACAGCGAAGACGAGCAGCTGCACATCGCGCTGCTGCTGTCGTCGGCTGGGCCGTCGGCTGCGCCGCCGCACCGGCCGTCGCCGGGTCACCGCTCCCACCGGATCGCGTAGGACACCGTCGGACGGGGCTGCGGCGCCCGCGCGGCGGGAGCGTGGTCCCACCGGATCGGGTAATGGACCGTGGTCTGCGGCCGCGGTGTGCTCCCCTCCCCCCTCGCGACGTTGCTGTTGCCCAGCCCGACCAAGGCCAAGGCCAAGGCCAAGGCCAAGGCCAAGGCCAAGGCCACCACAGCGAAAATCATCTTTTCCCGTTTGGCACCCGGCGCCCACCGCGAATGCCCGCGAACCGGCATCCCGTCAGAACGCACGTACAGCCTCACCCAAGGCATGCAAGCCACCTCCTCGTCACAACTCTCCGCATGGTGAGCCATGTTGACCGGCAGCATTGACAACGCGTCAGCACAACACCACACCGGGTTATCAAGGAAGGGGAGATCAGGCCAGGTCAGACTGGGTGCGCGAAGGTCCGCCCCATACTCCGGCCGCCTTGCCCAGGAAGGAGGCGGCTACCTCTTCGGGTGCGCGTGGTGTGGAGCCAGCGTATCTGGTCATGGTGCGGACCGCAGAAGGCCCCGCACCGCAGCGTCGCGTGAACGGCCAAGACCGCGTGTACGACGGTCGAGAAGGAAGCGCATGAGCACTTCCCTTTGACCGGGCCTGTCGGGCTGCTCCGGAGGGCGTGCGTTTTCACGCGTGGGCGAGGGCCGCCTCGTGGAAGGCGGAGGCGGACTCGCGTCGGGCGCCGCAGACTGGACCAGGACGTGGTCCGAATCCCGTGCTCGGGACGATGGGCGGTCCTCTCCGCAGGCCAGCAGGCAGTCAACCGGTCCCACGCGAAGTTCCGGGCCTCCGTCGGACAGTTCGCCGCCCCCCTCAAGTCCTGGCGACTCCTTCGCAAACTGCAGTGCTCGGCCACCCGGATCACGAGCCTCGTCCAGGCCGTCCTCACCCTGCGTCTGACCAGCTCAGCGTGAGGGTGGAAATAGCTCAAGGAGGCATGATCCGGACCATGACATCCCCAACTATCGACGCCTATTATGCTCCTTTCGTCCGGTTTCCTTATGCGTGGCGGGGCCCTCAGTGGAAAGCGCACCTTGATGCCCCGACGATGTCGGATTCCACGCCATTGCGGAGACACCCCCAAGCGGATGACCCGAACCCGCCCCCTGCGACATTGGCGACACTCCATCTTCGGGGAATCGGCCACGCCCCGCGCCTGCGAAAGCGGGATAGGGGGAAGACTGGGCGCCTAGCAACGGTTGATATTCTTCTCCCTGCCGTGACTGCCACTTCGCCTGCTGTTGCTGCATCTCATTTTGCAGACTATTCCGATCTTCCTCTATTGCGGCTGACAGTGAATCAAGAGTCACCTGCCACTGCAATGACTGTTGGTACAAACTCTCCAAGGATTTCATCACGTCGTCACCTTGCCGCGGGCGGCGGCCATAAGAGAAATGGTCTATCTCGCGCCTGATCTCTCCCCTTCTCCGAGTCTCCACTTCTTTCAATTTGTCATACCAGAGGGCGCCCTTTCGTATAAGACTCTCCGGCTTTCCTGCCATCCTTTCCAAAGCCGCAAGCCTATCGCCGACAGTTCCCTTTGCTTCCACTTCACGGCGCCTAGCGAATAACTTATCCCTCTCCTTCTTCAGTTCTTTCAGCTCATTCGTCAGCGCGCTTATGGATTCGGTGTACACTGCTACTCCTTGGATGCGTTAGAGGAATATTCCTGCACAGGCTGTGAGCGCTCCCGGTGGTGCGGGTCCCAACGCACCTCTGGGGCGCACTGTGGCTGTGTGCTGCAACGCGTCAGGAGGCTGAACGGTTCACGGCGGGTCCGTGCCCACGGATTCCTGGCGCCCGTGAGGCTTGAACCAGTCGCCGTAAGGCGTCATTCTTGCGGTGGCGCTCCGCTTCGTACCCTGGGTTCGACGCCGCGGCCAGCCCGATCTCCCTCCGGTAGGCCGGACACACAGCCTCCGTCGCCGCTCATACTGCGGTGGTACAGGCCATCCGCATGTGCGTAAAGCCGGCGAGGCGGGCCTCTGGGAAGGGTGGCGCTCTCACCCATCAAAAGCCCGGCGGTCGTGAGTCTTTCCAGTTCGGAGTTGATTCTCGGGTGAGCCTGCGGCTCATCAGGTCGCTCACCGCGCAGCTGATCATGGTCTCGCAGCGATGCGGATGGGTTCCGTAGCCGAGGGTGAGACTGCGGCGGTTCATGAGCCAGCCGAATGTTCGCTCTGAGCTGGTCAAGTGAAGAGTGAGGACGAATTTGGACCTTCCCCTTGATCGTGGACACCTTGGAGACTGAGATTTTGAGGTTCCAGAGGAAGTATCACCAGGTGGAAGCAGGTACACGAAGCGGTACACCGAAGCGTTAAGCGGGACGCGATCGCGATTCGCGAGGTCCACGTCGCATCCCGAGGCACCGACGGCTACCGCAGGACCCACGCCGGGTTCACCACTGCCATGGGGCATCAAGGTGTGTGCGCGGGCCGTCTCGGTCCTGATGACGCAGGCCGGGATCTACGGCTGCCCGGCCCTACCCGGGTGAGACGTCTGCGTGACGTCGCCACAGCCGGGAACCTGGGCAACCGGAAATCCCATCGGCTCTGGCCCAACGAACTATGGGTCATCGACATCACCCAGCACCGCTTACGGGAAGGGTGGCTCTACTGCGCCGCGGTTTCGACGTCTACAGCCGCCGGATCGTCGACTGGTCCATCGACTCCAGCCAGACTCCACGCTTGTGGGCAACGCCCTCGACATGGCCATCCGCAACCGTCACCCCGAACCCGGCGGCATCGTCCACGCCGACCACGGCACTCACTTCACCTCCTGAGACTTCGTTCAATAGACGGCCTCAGACCAGTCACGACGAGCCGGTCACCGCATCGCTCTACCCTGCGCAGTTTGCGGCGTGGGCGACCTGCGGAATGGAGCAGAAGGCGATGAAGCAGGAATCCCTGACTGCTGCTGCGTGCCGTCCCGGGGCGAGGGCGGCCCATATTTCGCCGCGTTTACAGCCGGATTTTGTGGAAGCTTGTTCCGACGCGGATGGTCACCCATCAGCCGCTTAACGGGCAGAGTCGCCGGGCTCTCCCCTCGTTTGTTCTGCACCGCGGCTGATGACACAGTCTGAGAAGGGGAAGGGGCCGATTCAGACAACGCAGCGCCGGCCAAGGACCGCCCGGTGACCGGATTCTGTGGCAGTGAAACACCCGAACCGCTAGACACTTCCTTCCGAGGAAGCTTGTTCCGACGCAGTCCGCCAAAATTATCCTGGCGCCATTTAATAACACGCTGCTCAGGGGACATAGGCCCCTGCCTCTCCCCCCGTTCATTCTGCACCGCAGCTGATGACACAGTCTGAGAATTCGAAGGGGCCCAGGGGCGGGGTGCTCTGGTTGAGTTGTACTGCTGTGGCAGCTGACCCTCCCCCCTGGTGAGATGTGGTGGGCTGCCCTGCCCTTGACGGGAAGCGGTGCTCTGTGCCAGCGGCCACTGCGGAGCAGCGGGGTGCTGATCCACGAGGGACCGCCCATTGCGCCTCTTCGATTCGAAACGTGAAATAAGATTTTCGATAACGGTTTGAACGAACCGTACGCCGGCTTCGAAGAAATCTCGTAGGGCTGTGCGCGACCCTACTGTGTTCGGCGCGGTGCTGTTGAGAGCGTTGTTGGCTGTCGGCCCGGGACCGGAAGCGTATGGAGGGGGTGCCTGCTCCACGGTGTAGGGAGGGGGCGCCCCTGCCGAGGTTGTCGCGGCGCTTTCCTGCGAAACAACGTATGGGGAGGGTGTCTGCCCCTCGGTGTGCGAAGGGGGCGCGGGTGCCGCCGTATCGCCGCGGTCGAATCTCCTTTCGCGATCGCGAGCCACAGCCCGACTCTGATCTTTGTCGATTTTCGTATAACGCCCGCCGTGTCGCCTTACGGGTATCGGATACTCATTTCTTCCGCTCCAATACGCCCCCTCATGAATGCGCGTGTATAGCTCCCCACGTATTGCCACGCTCGCGCCGATTTTGGGTAGATCCGCCTCGCCCCGGGGCTGAATCATCTGGTAACTAGGTGCTTCCGCCACTTCAGCTCCTCAGTTCTCCGTTAGTGATGGCAGGGCCTCTCTCTGAGCGGTCGGTTCCCCGCCCACGGCGTGTCCGGCCGCTCAGCCTCGGCCTGTTCTCATCCTCGGACGCACCTGCCCCGTGCTGCGTGGACCGGGTGCCGCGAGGAACGAGAGAGGACGCCCCCCCCTGGAGCCTGTACAGGGCTGCGATCTCCTGTGCGCATTGCTCCGCGGTCGTGTCGGCACGCTGCTCCATACGATCCTCCGCCCGAAACCCGGGCCATCCATGCACCTCCTGCCTCAACGGTCCGAACCGGCAAACGGTTCACCACACCACGAGACCGAAATCCGTCCGGAGGGCTGGGTCGGTGCCGGCGTACACGTGAACGGGGGCCTGGCAAACTGTCGTCTGGTGAGGAAACGGCGGCGGCCGCCCTGTTCGGGGCGACCGCCGCGTCAACGAGTCGTCTGGCCTTTGATGGTGAAGGCCTTACGTGAGGTGGTCTACAGAGACTCTCCTGTCTGAGGGCGCGAAGCGCTGGTGTTCAGCATCGCGGTCCGTCGGTGGTGTGGTCCAGGTGGGCAAGGAAGCTTTCGATCTCGCGTACCAGGGCTTGGGTTCCCTCGGCCAGGTCGAGTCCGTTTTCCCCCGGCTCGGACTCGACCTGGTCAGTGGTGGCGCGTGGATCGATGGATGGGCATGCGAGGTCGCTTACGAGTGACGTGAACGACCTGGCAGTAAAGTACTCGTACTCCCTTTCTTTCCATTCTCGGCATGCCGGTAGCTTTTCTTCACTCTCGGCATGCAGAATTTCTAGGTAATCTTGTGCGTCTTTGTCTCCCCTGCGTGCCGCCCTGCGCCACCATTCCAACGCCATGGATTCCCTGTCGAGAAGCTCCAGAATCTCTGCGATACGGCGTGTTTGCCGTGGTGTTGCAGAGTCGTGGATTTCCTTTTTCAGCAGGGTGCACAGTTCTCGGATTGCCTGAGTTCTGTGGTGTCCGTCTGCGTCTGGGTTCGGGCAGGGGGCGGGGGCCGGGGGCCAGCCGGCAGGCTGGCCCCCCTCCGCCTGGACAGAGTCCTCGACGATCCGAGGACCCTTGGAAACGGCCTGCTCAGATGCTTCGAGCAGCATCCACAGGGCGAGGAGCCGGATGGGCCCGTGCTCCTCGGACGGCTGGCGCCACGACGGCTGGTTCATGCGGTTACCTCCTCGCTGGACTCGTGGATTGACTTCTTCAGGTTGTTGGCGGCGGCTTTGACATAGCGCTTCACCGACTCCTCCCTGATGCGGAGGCGCTTCGCAACCACTGCGGGGCTCAAATCCTGCAGAATGCACAGGGTAATGACCTGGCGCTGACGTTCGGCAAGGTCGGCAATCAGTTCATCGATACCCTCTTTGAAAATCTCGTAAGCGGCGTCGGGGATGCCGATGCCGGATTCATGTTCGGGCAGTTCCTGTACCGGAGCCGGGACCATGCGCCGGTTCTTGCGGAACTGGCTGATGACGGCGTTCTTCACCGCCATGCGGCCGTAGGCGGTGAGAGAGCCCTGCCGCGTGGACAGTTCCTCCCACCGCCGGTACATGTTCAGGTAGACGTCCTGCACAGCGTCCTCGGCGCTGTGCAGGTCGCCGGCCTGGGCCCGGGCCAGCCGGGAGTACGCCTCGAGGGTCTCGAGGACGAAGGACTCGAAGTCCACTCCCCAGACGGCCTCGCTCACGCAGCCTCCCGCATGGTGATGGCCCGGTGCCGGTCGGCCGGGTCGGCTGCGTCCTTGCGGAACAGCCAGGCCGGCTGTCCATGCTCGAAGCGGGCGGCGGCGCCGCCGTCGGGCAGGGACTGGGCCATCGCGACCATGGTGGCACGCTGCTCGCGCTCCGCCCGGGTGGCGATGCGCGCCTTCAGGAGCATCTCCATGACGCCGCGGGCGCGGCGCAGTGCGTAGAAGAGCAGGATGAGCACGGGCAGGGATACCCCGCCCGCTCCTGCCCAGTACGACCAAGTCATCGACCAGGCCTCCTCGTAGTGACGGACTCGTTGACGAAGGCCGAGAGCCTTCATCCCTTACACGCCGCAGAGGGCCGGATCCGGATGCCTGGGAGCAAGAATTTTTTACAACCGCCGCTCCACTCACGTCTGTCACAGTGATTCCGCAGGTCACACTGGGTGTGGTCAGGGTGGCGGAAGGAAAACCCGTGAGGGCCCCGGCTCCCGCACCCCCGGCTCCGGCAGGAAGCCGGGGGGCGCGGGGACCGGGAGCGGGCTCGGAGCGCGGGGTGGGCACGGGGTTCAGGCCGGGGTGGCGAGAACCGCCTGGATGGGCGGGCTCTCGTCCGGGCCGGCCAGGCACTTGTGCAGTGCCTCCACCCAGAGGTGACGGCGCTCCTCCGGTGCTTCGCACGCGATGAGGAAACCGAGGAGTTGGTGTTCGGTTCGCGGTACGGCGCGGTACTTGATGATGCGGTGGGCGGTGCTGTGGGGCAGGGCATTGAAGCCGCCAGCGCGTCGCTCCATCTCTGCGGCCGAGGGGAAGCCGCTCGTCGTAGGCGCGGCCGGGGCGCTTCTCGTCGTGGCGGGCGCGTTTCCACAGGCGGACGGTGACGTCGGTGCACAGGTCGCGGTCCTGCCCGGGGAGGGTGCAGGCCTGGACGTAGTCCTCTACGACCGTGCGTCGTGGCACTGCCTTGCCTGGAGGCGGCTCGTTTGAGGGTGGCGGGCGAGGACACTGTCCGCTGGGCGAGCTCGGCGAAGCTGAGGCCTGTCCGGGCGTGGATATCGCGCAGGTACTTGGCGAGCTGTGCCTGTGCGTAGAGGCTGAAGTCCAGCGGCTTCTGAGGGCGGGCCATGGCCGTGTTCCCTCAGGCCGGAGGAGGCGCGGTAAGCCTGGATGAGGCGGGCCAGGCGCCGTCCGGGCCGGGTGGGCAGCACGACACCGGAGTCGGCGCTCGACGACTTCTACGCCCGGTTCGAACCGCTCGAGGGCGAGGAGATCATCGAGCCCAGCTGGTTCTGACCCTCCCTTGAGGTCGGTGGCCGCCATGGGGTCACCAGCCGGGTCGCCTGCGCCGCCCACCAGCCGGGGATGGTCTGAAGCGAGACAGGCTGGAAGCCCAGGTGCGGGCAGTCGACCGCGATCCGGCCGCCGTGCCGGTGAAGGTGCTGGAGCAGGCGGCGGGCCTCGGCGTGCCGGTCCGGGGAAGCGGTCTTCCAGGTGCCGTCCGCCGAGTGCACGGCCCGCCGTTCGATGTCCTGCCGTACGCCGTCGCGCCACTTGAAGTGGTGGACGGCAACCGGTGGCCGGTTGGCCGGGCGGTGGCCCTCGGCGCGGTGGTTGCCGGAGGCCACGGCGACGCTGGAGTGCGCGAGCACGATCTTGCGGGGGTCGCCGCGCAGGAGCTGGTGGGTGAGGAAGGCGCCGAGCGGATACGCCGCGTCCAGGCCCGTCTGCGGGTCCCAGCCGGTCAGGGAGCCGTCAGTGGTGACGCGGTCGAGCATCAGCCCGCCCACCACGCGGTGCCCGGCGTGCTCGGCCTGGGCAATCATCTCGTCCAGCGGGATGGGGTACTGCTGGAACTCGTCGGCGTCGGCGAGCAGGTGCCAGCCGGGCCCTGCCTGCTGCCGCAGGGCGTCCCTAAGTTCGCCGTTGGTGTGCTCGTGCCAGGGGCCGCTGCTGGTGGCGGTGGGGATGATGCCCAGCTCGCGGCTGGCGTCCTGGAGTTCGTGCCGCCGCTGGTCGGGGACGTGTTCGGGGAAGTGAAAGGCGATGAGGAACCGCTCGCGGCCCAGGAGCCGGTAGCGGCGGACCCAGGCGGCCAGCAGCGGGACTTCGATAGGGCCGATGACGGAGACCAGCGGCGGAGAGCTCAGCATCGTGACTCCTTCGTACGGAGAGAGGCGAAGGTGTGGGTGAGGAAGTCGGCCTGCTCGTCGGCTGTCCGCATGCCCAGCAGGCAGGGTGCCTCGAGGCCGGGCTGGACGGGAGGCTGGCGGATGACGGTGTGCAGGACGTCGGCGAGGCCGTCCGGGGCGCCGACGGGGAAGGTCAGGGCCCAGGGCTGGCCGCGAAGCCGACCGGTGAGGACGGGATAGTGGTCGGAGACGATCAGGGGGACACCGAGGCAGGCGGCGTCCATCACGAGCCCGGATTCGTTGCCGACGCCGGGGTGCCGCGCTACCAGGGCGGCATCGGCGGCGGCGTAGACCAGCCGCAGCACGCTGTCTGTGACAGGGCTTCGCTCAGCGCTCCCGCTGGGCGAACGAGAACCTGCTACGTGCCGGCGAGATCGGCGCGTATGAGCGCAGGCTCGTGGAGAAGTGGCAGTCGCGTTTCGCCGAGATGTGTGAAGACCTCGGCGATGAAGCCACCGAAGAAGAGATGAAGCGTGAGGCCAAGCTGATCTACAGGTGGGTCGACGGGGAGGCCCGACTTCGCATCCGCACCGGCTGTGAAGAGGTGTTCGTCGTCAAGGGGTCGTATCAAATGCTCGCAGACGAGCTGCAGGTCGGGTGGCATCCGGACTTCAGCGCCCGGCTGGCGGCTCTGCTGGAGCCAGCGGGAGCCGCTGATGGCCGAGCGTGACCTCAGCGGCGAGGAGCGCGCCCTGTCAACCCGGCCTTCACAGCACTCGTATGCGTCCCGGGCTGTGCAGGGCTACGAGAAGCAGTACCGCTCCGCCTGCCCGCTTCCAGTCGCAGTGACCGCCGCGGTTATGGCTCTCCAGCCGCCCATCCGGACGGCGCTGCCCGCCACCATCCGCACCGGGCTGATGAACTGGCTCGACGAGAACGAGGCCGTGCGCGTGGCCATGGGTCTCAACGCCGCCGCCCTCACCGCCGTCGTGCGACCAGGCCTGCTCTTTGCCCTTCAGAGCGATGTGCTCAGGCTTCAAGGCTCCAGGCTGACGGTGAAGCGACGGGCCGTGACGGCCCTCGATGACGGCCCCGAACAGAACACGACGATCCAGAAAGCCGCCCACCAACTCGGGCGCTGACTGCCCAGCACCGGCAGCATCAGCACCGTCCTGACGCTCCTGGGAGTCCAAGCGTGACCTTTCAGATCCAAGCGGTCACCGTCTACGGCAAGCAGCCCGGACAGGTCCGCACGGTCCCGTTCCACACCGGCACCTTGAACATCGTCACGGGCGACTCCCGGCGCGGGAAGAGCGCGCTGCTGACGATCATCGACTACTGCCTGGCTAGCTCCGACTACCCCGTCAAGGCCGGCAAGGTCCGTAAGTACATGGGCGCCTACCCCGTCACCCTGGCGAAGCCCGGCCAGCAACTCTTCGTCCCCCGGCGTTCCCCGGCGCCGGGGAACGCCGTGAGCACCGTGCTGTGTGTCCTGTCCCAGGCCCCAGAGACCCCTCCTCCCCCGCTGGAGGAGCTGACCTTCGCGACGCCCCTGGACACCGCCAAGGACATCCTCAGCGACTTCTGCGGCATCGACCGCACCATCAAGGTGCCCGCGGTCGCCCGCGCTCAGACCATCGCTCCGTCGATCCGCCACGCACTGTACTTCTGCTTCCAGGCGCAGAACGAGGTCGCCAACCCCGACCTGCTGTTTCACTCCCAAGGTGAGGAGTGGCGACCGAACACCATCCGGAGTGTGATCCCGTACTTCCTTGGCGCCGTCGACCCCGAACAGGCAGCGCTGCGCAACCGGCTGCGGCTCCTGCGCCGGGACCTTTCCGACCTTGAAGCCAAACTCGCCCAGACCCGCGACCTCGGCCCAGCGTCGGGCCACCGGGGCGATCGCGGCAGGGTTCCCGCTCGGCGGCGGCATCGGTCCGGTGGACCCGCCCGAGCACTACTCACCGAGGCGGTCGGCTGGAGCAACGAGGGAACAAGGACCCCAAGCCGTTCGTCTGGACGAAGACCGCCGACGACATCCTCGACACCCTCGCCGCATACTGCACACGAATTAACGACTCAGGACACTAGCATCACGGCCTCCAAGCCCTACAACCAGGGATTCCAATCAGGCACTCAATCAACAGCCCGGGGCCTCACTCGTTGCGCTTCGCGGCCGTCACCTGATCAGTGGCCAACTCGAAGAAGCTCAAATGAACCATTTTCTCCGCCTGACCGTTGAAACTCACATACGGATAACAGACGAGTCAGAGAGCAAGGAGGCACAGGCATGACGACGCCAACTCCGCAGGATGCGGCGCTGCAAGACGCCCAAGAAGCAGCAGAGGCACGAGCAGGACAGGACGCAGTAGCGTCAACCCGTCGGGCGTGGTCGTATGCTGCTCTGGCGGGTGTCTCGGCGGGCGCTGCGGCGGTATCGGGGGCGGGGGCGGGGGCGGCCGCTACACCCGTCCCTGAGATGTATACGATCGGCGCTACTGTGGTATTCAGCGGAATAACCTTAGGAAGCAGCGCCATGGCCGCACATGCCGCGACGCAGGCCACAAGACAAAGGGAGCAGCAGCAACGCCGTCATCAGGACATTGAGCTCAATGAGCTTCTTCAGAACGGCCACGATCGGGTGAAGCCCGCGGCCTGCAAGTCGGGCCCGCCCGGTAGCAAGCGCACTGCTCATCGACGTCGTCGACGTAC
>JODU01000056.1 GCA_000720845.1 Kitasatospora aureofaciens
GGTGGAGACGGATTTCTTGGTCGAAACCCATCTACCAGGGGCTTCACCCGCCTGTCAGCCCAACTGAGCTACCCCGTCGCCAGGTTGGAAAGAGCTCACAGACTCACCCGGACCAGTCCCTTCGTCGAACTCCATTGACCGTACGGCTCGTTAGCGAACGGTAAGCCGGATTGTCAGCGTCGGGAGGGTTGTCTGTCCCGTGGGTGTGCGGGGGGTTGGTGGACGGGGGTGGTGGGGTGTGTGGCTGTTGCTGCGGGTTGGTTGTTCCGGGCGGGCAGGTGCAGGGTGGCGTGTCCGGCGATGGGGTTGTGGGGGCTGGGAGAGGCGAGGGTGCCGGTGTGTGCTGTCGTGCCGGGGTGGGGTGCGGGGGCCTGGGGGAAGCCGTAGGCGGAGGCTGCCGCGTGCACGGTGCCCTGGGAGGACGGGCCCGGGAACGGCGGCAGCGGTGACATGTCCGTGCATGCTGTCTGGCGCGCGAAGTCGTAGTCGTGGTGCCGGTCTTCCGCCTGCGGTGACGGTGTGTCCCTTCCCCACAGCTGTTCCAGTAGATCGTCTTGGCGGGCGGCTGCCTGGGCGTACTGCGTGTCGGTGATGCCCGCGTCGCGCAGGAACTGCTGGTTCGTTGGGTCGGTGAGGTTCATGCCGGGATCGACCAGGAACTCTGGGACGCCCGCAGTGACAGCGGGTCCGGCCGCGGCCCCCGGCACGTTCAGGGTGGCCATGGCCACGCCCTGCGCCAGCACCTGCCCGCTCGCCTCACGGTACACGGCCTCCTTCACATAGCCCATCGTGTGCGAGTCCACGGCGACCTTCAACCCCGGCGGAGGAACATCCGGCCAGTGCGGGAACACCTTATGGTAGTCCGCATAAATCTCCGCAGCGGCGATCCCCGACAGATTCCCCCGTACCTGCTCCGCGTCAGCCACACCCCGCTCACCCGCCGCACCCGCTCGCCTGCCCTCCTCAGCAGCCAGCCTCCTCCTCGTCGCCCACCCCTTTATGCCGGCCTCACGGAGCCGCTCGGGCCCTTTGGTCTTGTTTCCCTTAGTGGTGGCCGCGCTGCGCCTGTCAGCCCCTTTGGTCTCGTGCGCCTTCTTGGCGGCCTCGCGCAACCCGGCAGTCCCCTTGGTGGCTGCCGCCTTCTTGGCGGCCTCGCGCAACCCGGCAGTCCCCTTGGTGGCTGCCCCCCTCTTGGCAGCCTCACTGCGCCGCGCAAACATCAGGGCTGCAGGGTCAGTCGCGTCGGACTCTCCGTTCGGCGGCACGGGTCCCTCCAGATGATCGGTTCGAGGTCTTAATCCCCTCAGTAACGGGCCATGACGGAAGACGGTTCACACACGGGACCACGCATCGGTGCCTCATTCCCAAGGACTCGCAGAGAACTATTGACCTTTCCGTTGGGTTGTCGTGCTGTGCGAGAGGCCAGTTTCGGCGAGGCAGCCATTGATGAGGTCGGTGCGTCGTTGGATGCGGCGCAGGCCGCTGCGGACGGCCTGGACAAGGTGGTCGCGGTCGCGGAAGACGGCGTTGGCGGTAGTGCTGCGCCGGAGCAATGACCAGATGCTCTCGACCGGATTGAGGTCGAGTGCATAGCTGGGCAGCTGGATGATGGTGAGTCAGTCATGCTCTGCCGCGTACTCACGTAATCGACTGCATCGATGGACATTCAAGTTGTCCCAAATCACCACGACGGGACCGCCGAGCTGGCGGTGAGCCCGCACGAGAAGATCACGGTAGTCCTGCCAGGTGAAGCTACGGTGGGCACCTCGGTTGGTGACCCTGGATGCGAAGACGGTAGATCAGACGGCTGCGTTCGCCGGCCTTGAAGCACACCAGCGCGGCCATGGAGATGCGGCCGCGGGAAGCGCCGTTGAACCGAACCACGGGCGTGCTGCCTGTGGGTGCCCAGGTGCGTGCGCGGTGCGACGTCATCGAGACGGCAGCTTCGTCCTCGAAGACCAGCCATGCCCCGAGCGCCGCAGCGGTGGCTTTGCCCGGGGCACTTCACCCAGCTGGCCACCGCCGCCTCGTCCCGTTCGACTGCCCGCCGGGCAGGCTGCTGACACGACCAGGCACGCCGCCGCAGCAACTCCCAAACTCCGCGGATCGACAACGACACCGCCAGATGGTCTTTGCGACCAGCATGCGTACGCGCGAGAGCGTCCAACCGAGTTGGCGCAGGTAAAGCACGGTGGGCGGACTCCGTCGGCGGCGGTCAGCTTGCCCTTGCCGCCAGTGCTCCGAGCAAGGATGCGTTCGCTCCGTCGCTGCCGGAACCGTTCCTTCTGTAACGGCATGACCAGAGCGTGCCTCCCACGGTTACCCCTGAGGAGGTTCAGGCAGGACTGGACGCCGCCCGGCACCTCGCCGACATCAGCCTGACTGTGGAGAACTGCCTGCTCGACCGGACGGAAGTGGCCCGAGCTGCAGTTGCTAGATGCCGTGCGTCAGAAGCACTAGGACACCATCGTGTTCGAGCGACTCGTCAGCGTTCGCGCCGCGAACTTCGGCGGTGCCGTGTTGTGGGCCGAGCGAACAGGCGGGGAGACCGGCGCGAAGGCGTAGGAGCCTGGTCACGGATCTTGCGACAGCGGGAGCGGGTGGTGACCAGTGGCTGCGGAAGGTTGATCGTGGTGATCCGTTCACTGGGCGCCAGTACAGTGTTGCGGTCGGGTGAACTGCCGGGCAGGCGGTGGAACTTTTTGAGGGAACGGCGAGTTCTCCAGCGGCACCCTGGACATACCTGATTCCGCGCGACCGGGCAGCGTGACCTCAGACGTCTCTTCGTGGCGCGCTCCCGGGCGAGCACACGTGATCGGCCTGGGCTGACACCGACGGTTCTGTTGCTGCAGCTCACCGAAGGCGAGGTGCCAGCGGCCGTACGTTGGCCACATGGAGTCAAGGGCTCAATCACTCACTACATGACAGCCGAGCTGTCACTGATGCCAGGACAGGAGTGGCCGGTGACCCCGCTCCATTGATCAATACGTCCCAGGCATCTCGCAGAGACAGGAGTTGACCTCATGCACAACCAGGATGCGGCTTCTTCACACGCCGGTGACGAACAGTTGATTGGTGGGCGGTACCGACTGTTGGCCGTGCTCGGGGAGGGGGGCATGGGCACCGTATGGCGCGCCCGCGACGAGGCGCTGCACCGTGAGGTGGCCGTCAAGGAGGTGCGTGCCTCAGCAGACCTGCCCACAGAGCGCATCGCGCAGATGTACACGCGGTTGGAGCGGGAGGCGTGGGCGGCGGCACGCATCAGCGCACGGGGTGTGGTGACCGTCTACGACGTGGTCACTTTCGACAACCGACCGTGGATTGTGATGGAACTCGTCCGCGGCAGTTCGCTGGCCGATGTGATCGGCGTCCAGGGCGCCCTGCCAATGAGGGAAGCTGCGCGGATCGGCGCCGAACTGCTGACGGCGCTGTGCGCGGCCCACCGAGCCGGGGTGTTGCACCGTGACGTGAAACCCGCCAACGTCCTGCTCACCGAGGAGGGCCGGGTCGTGCTCACCGACTTCGGAATCGCAACGGTGGAGGGCGACACGGCGCTGACACTGACGGGTGAGGTCGTAGGCTCGCCCGAGTACCTGGCGCCGGAGCGGGCGCTGGGCCGCACACCGGGCACCGCATCCGACCTGTGGTCACTGGGTGTGCTTCTTTATAGCGCTGTACAGGGCCGTTCGCCGTTTCGTCGGACAACGGCTCTCGCGACCCTGCGGGCCATCGTCGATGACGAACTGCCGCCGCCGCACCGGGCGGGACCACTCACATCGGTTATCCAGGGGCTGACGCGAAAGAATCCTGAAGAGAGGATGACGGCTGAGCAGGCCGCGAGCGAACTGCGTCGGGTCATCGCGGAACCGGCGGTGCTCTCGGCCGACGAAACGGCAGGCGTCGCCACCACCGCCAGAGCCTCGGGAACAGCAGCGGAGGAACTGCCCACCGCCTTTTCTGCTCCGGAACAAGCCCCGCCCTCAGCGCCCGATGAAGACGCGAGTGTGACCGTCGTGACCGAGCCGGCAGTGGACGCCGCGCGCACCAAAGCAGCGCCTTCGCCACCGACACCTGTGACGATCCCGCCGTTGACCGAGTCCCTGGCGCCTTCTGCTGCGGCCGCCACCACCTCTGCACCCGAAGCGGTGCCGTCGTTCGGCCCCCCTACGGCCATGGGCGGTTACGGGCCTGTCACTGAGCCGCATGGTCCAGGCTTCTCAGGTGTCGGCGCTGCGGTTACCCCTGCAGGGAGCAACCGTCGGACCACCCACCTGATCGGTTCTGCGGCCGCCGTACTGGTTCTAGTCGGTGGAGGCCTGACCTATGCGTTCGTGGTCGACAGCGACGGCCGGGGGAATGAAGCGAACGGGAGCGGGGCAACCACGTCCCAGCCTGTGTCCGTGACAGTGTCGGGTGGCGCTACTGCGTACGAGGGCAGTTGCCCTCCTGGTGAGAGTCAGGCGCCTTGGTTCGAGGCGACCTTCACGGCTGCCCGGTCTCCTCTCCAGTTCTCCTACCGTTGGGCCTCGGAGAACGGGGCAGTGGTCGACCGCGAGTGGCGGACAGTGACGTTCCGAGAGGGTGACCCAGTCACCAAGAGGGAGACGGTGCGACTGTCAACTTATGCGCGCGAGGGGACGTTGCGCAGCGCCATGTCAGTGGAGATCCGGTCGCCCTTCAACGTCAAGTCCAACGCTGTTGCCTTCTCCCTGACGTGTCGCCCCGGCGCCGAGTAGCCTCACTCCCTTTTGTAAACATTTCAACTAGCTCTGGTTTCCCGTAAGGAGTTTCCATGTTGTCGGTCATCGTGGGACGTATCGGTCCCTTCGCCGGCCAGAGCGTCGTCCTCGGCGACGCTCCACTGACATTCGGACGTAAAAGCGACAACGACGTCGTTATCGTCAGCGTCAGTGCGTCCAGACTGCATGCCGAGATCCTCGTGGAGGACGGCACCTACGTGCTCCACGACCGCGACAGCAGGAACGGAACGTACGTCAACGACAACCGCGTGACCCGGCACGAGCTGACGCCTGGTGACACCATACGCATCGGCGATGAGACATTCCTGTTCGAGACACAGGAGGCGGTGGAGACGGTCATGGACCTCTCCCAGTTCGCTCCGCCACGGGCCGAGGCAGTCGCCGACCCTGGCATACTGCGGGTCACGGTGACCGGCGGCGGCCCGGTGGGCCTCGCCTTCGCCCTGCTGCTGGAAAGGGCGCTCCCGCAGCGGGTTTCCGTCACCGTCTACGACGGCCGGTGGTTCCGCAGCAGTGACACTGTCGTGTGGAAGGGCGAAGCGCACGGCAATGTGCGTCGCCAGCAGGTCGTCACCGTGCAGAGCCGCCAGTACCTGGCGCTGCCGGAGGAGGTGCGAGCAGCACTCTTCGGCGATGGCCAATTCTCCGAAATGTGGCCCCTCGGTCCGGACTCCGTAGAAGGGCAGCCGCCCCGCAACATCCGGATCGCCCACATCGAGGACCGGCTCCTCGAACTGGCCAACAGCAAGCCAGCGATCCGCTTGGTGCCTGAGCGCTTCGACCCGGCGCAGCACGAACACCTCATCGCCCGTCACCATGTCCTGGCGATCTGTGAGGGCGGCCGGTCCCGTACCCGCGAGCACTTCGCCAACCGCTTCGGCGCGGCCGATGCCTCCATCTACTCACTCAACGGTGAACATCTGCAGGATGTGGTGCTGGGCCTGAGGGTCAAGTCTCGGCTCAGAGACCCGATGAGTGTCCTGCTGACGGTGGCGCAGAACCGCTTTCTGCTCAACTCTCTTCGCGGTGAAGGCTTTCTGAACATGAGACTCACCCGAGAGGAAGCGAGCAACGTCGTCGGCATCGATCCGGTACGGCAAGTCTTCGAGGAATGCATCGCGGCACGCCCCTGCGTGATGAGCCGCCAAGAGGACAGCGAGTTCGTCTGCCCGACGCACGGGACACTGTTCTTGCCCGCTCTGTTGCGCAACTCACCGCTGTGGAAGCGTATCCAGGAAGGGCTGCGCCTCTTCGGCGTCGCCGAGGACGACCTCAGCGCGATCACGTCGTTTCGGCTGGACATGGTGCAGCGACCTCGGTTCACCGCGCAGCTCACTCGTCCAGGCGGCGACCGTCCCGGAACCTATGGATTCCTGCTGGGCGACGCGGCGAACTCCATCCACTTTTGGCCAGGCAGAGGCCTGAACAGCGGTCTCGCCTCAGCCGTCTCCCTGGCACGCACACTCAGCGGCGCGTGGCACGGCCGCGCACTGCGCGACGCGGACTTCATCCGGCACGAGGCGGCGATGTCCATGCTCCAGTACCGGCACAAAAGCCGAGCGTGGAACGCCATGGTCGCCACGGACGACCGGGGAGTGACCCGAGCCATCAAGGACATCATCGATAGCAGTATGGAAGGCAACAAATCCGGGACCACAGGCCCGGAGACGCGCGTTGAGTGCATGGCATCAGCAGCGGGGGACCTGGAGACACTCCTCGACCGCATGCGGGCGATCCGTGATCGCCTTGCGCCGCGCTTGCCCGGTCTGCCTGACGACCAGGAACTGCGGGACCACCTTTCCGTACTGGCCCCCGAAACACTGCGAACGCTTCAGGAGAGCGGTGCGTGGGACACACTGATCGTCGGCGGCGAAGAGGCGGATATCGATCTCTTCTACCAACAGGACGCTCCAGTCTTCGTCCCCGCTGCACCTCGCGCGTCGGATCCGCGTCTGCCGGCCTGAGCCCGCTGCAGGGCCTCGGCCATCAGAGCCCCCCATCAGCCGGCCGGGGGACAGGGTGTCGGTCACGGGCGATGTCCTTACCTACGGGTGCTTGCCCAGTCATTCTTGTGCCGAAGGACTCCCTCGTCGCGGATGCGCTCGTAACATGGTTCGGCACTGCATCAGTTCCGGCGACAGGAGCCGGTCTGAGCGTCCTGACCGTCCGGCCTTCGACCAGGAGCTTCCGGGGGGCAAGGCACCGCCCGCCAGCCGCGGCGGCCGCCTGCCTCCTGGGCTGTGACCAGGGACTGCATGCCCGCAGGCCACATCAGGCTGTGAGGGGGCACGTGTCCTGACCGAGCGGTTTGCGTGGGCATGCCCAGTCGAGAGAACTCGTGAGCGTCTGAAGTGCGGTAGAGGGTGATCGAAGGCTCCGCGGATTCGAGCCAGCTTGATCAGCGAGGTGTCGGCTGCCTAGCCAGCCGTGTCACATAGTGACTACATTCAGGGGACGTGAGGTCACTGCTGGGGGGTACGGCATCGCCACGAGGAATACGAAACCGGAACGTCCGTTTGGCGCTGCGGGCAGGCTGGCCGACGCTCGAATGGCCGTCTCGCGACACGCGGCCGCCTTGTTCGGGTCGCAAGGGGTAGCCAACACCACCGGCGACGACATCGCCGCCGTCGCAGGCATCTCGACCCGCACGGTGTGGCGCTACTTCCGCTCAAAAGAGAGCTGCGTCGAGCCG
Organism: Kitasatospora aureofaciens; assembly: GCA_000720845.1. Lineage (GTDB taxonomy): Bacteria > Actinomycetota > Actinomycetes > Streptomycetales > Streptomycetaceae > Streptomyces. Next base: position 7,453 of record JODU01000056.1, read on the forward strand.
GTCCTGGCCGCGTCGGCGTACCGGTTCATGACGTCGTTGCGTAGGTGGCCGCTCTCCGCGTCGTTCGAGGATTTCCTGATCGAGGACCTGTCCGAGTCTTCACCGACCCCGCAGGACCTGGCCGACGACATCGCGTCTATACGGCTTATCTCCCTCGTACGTGACGAACCGGCCCTGCGCGCCTCTTGGTTGATGGTGTGCGGCCAGGCCGAGCAGGCCTTCACCCCGGTCATCGCGCGACGGTTGGACCTTCCCGCCGATGACTTCCAAGTCCGTTTGAGTTCGGTGTCTGCGATCGCCGCCGTCCGCGTCGTCTATGAGGAGATCAGTGTCAGTGCGGTCACCGGCGTGCGGACGTATACCCCCGAAGGCGTGATCAGAGAGCTGGGGCGAGCCATCCGGATCAGTAGCAACGAACCGATTTGTGATCCCAGGCGGCTACGCCGCCTTTCTGATGCCGATGAGCCCTACCTTTAAAGGGTGTTGCAGGAGGTCTGATCTCGCAGGCTGAAGCGGTCTTGGGGCCTGTGCGGTCATGCGGTGAGGGCGAGTTTGTGCATGCGGACGACGGCCTGGACGGCGTGGTGGAGGCTGTTGCCGCGTTGGCGGCAGTCGTGCGACGTGGGCGCGGGTCTTGCGATGCTGCGCGTTGTTGTCCTCCTCGCCCTTCAGCAGGGGTCGTCCGGGGCGTTTGCGGTGCGGGACGATCAGGCCGGTGTTGTTGTAGGCGCCGTCGCCGAGCGTCTGCCGTGTTGTCGGGCACCGGACGGGCGGTCGCCACCACCAGACGTGTCTCGGCGTCCACGATGACCTGCGCATTCGCCGAGAACCGGCAGTTACGCGAGGACGCGCCGACCCTGCGGTCGCGGACCGGGACGAGGGTGCCGTCCACGATCCACAGCCGCTCGACGGTGTCCTGCGAGGCGCGGACCGGCTCGAGCGCGAGCAGAAGGGCGAGCCGCTGGAGCACCCGGCACACCGTCGCGGGCGAAACGCCGAACAGCGGTACGAGCTGCCGCATGGTGAGGTTCGTGCGGTAGTGCACGGCCAGCGGCAGCCGCCACGGACGATCCCAGCCACAGCCCTCGCCACCACGCTCCCGGTACGACGGCAGCAGTCGGCCGAACTGATCGACCCGCAACCCCGTGAACGTCTCCACCCCACCCGCTCGGCCCTCAACGCCCCAGTTATACACGGGATATGACCGGACTGCGGCCTTCGGCAACACCCTTTTCGAGCTCGTTGCACGGTAGGCGGTGAGGCGTCGATCTTCTGATCGTCGATCACGTTCGTGTGGTGGGGAACGCGTCTCGTGCAGCGATCATCAGCGACCGGAGGATCACCGGCCTGTCGGCCGGCGTGATCGCTGAACTCGTGACTGAGCTTGGCCCGTTGTGCCATGAACGGCACCAGGCCGGACTTGTCTCCAGGCCACGGAGGCGCGCTGGGGGCGCTGGCGCGGAGTGCCGGCAGGTCTTCGTCGATCGGATCCTGGCCACCCTCGTGCACCTGCGACACGGGGTCACGCACGACGTGCTGGCCTGCGGGTTCGGAGTGGATCGCTCCACGATCACCCGCGCTATTGGTGAGGTATGACCGCTGCTCGCCGAACGCGGCTGCATCATCAGTCCCGGAGTGCGGTTGTGGACTTTGGCCGAGGTCGTCGACCACTTCGGCGCCAGCGGAAAAGGGACATCATCGACGGCACCCCGTGAGGGTGAACCAATCACTGTCCAGATTCGTTGCGTTGAGTGGAAATCAACGATGGACATCCACTGGAGTTACGTTGACGACACCAACCGGTCCAGGATCGGGCCCGATTCTACCCGTCAATATCAAGGACGCGATCCGTCGCGCCTTGACGAAGGCCTCAGAGAGCGGTATCACACCGGACGAGGTGATGCAGCGGACGGAAGAGCTCGCCAACAGTTTGGACGGTCCTCGCGACGCAGCCTTGCAGCGTATGAGTGGCCGACCCTGGACGCCGGAAACGACTGCCGCTCCGGCGCCTGGGACGACAACGGCCCCGGCTGCGTTGCCTGATCTGACTACGATGGCCCGGATGAGTCCGGGGTCGGGTGCCGGTAACCCCTCGCCGACCCCACAGACATCCGGGGCCTCCACTTCGGGTCAAAAATACGACCCGGTGCGCGATACTACGCAGCAACGAAAGGGGAAATCTCCCGGCCGATAACAACGGCTAACACAACGACCTGGCGGTCTGCGGGCATCCGTCGAAGCGCTCGGACCGCAGACCAGACTGCGCATGGGAAAGCACCACGTGTTCCGGCGGCAGCACTTCGCACACGTGGTGCGAGCCGTCATGGCGGCATCAAGCGCGGCCTCCATGGCGAGGGTCATGGGGCGAACCGGCTAGGGCAAGGTGAATGCGGTAGAGGTTAGGCGGGTCGGGTGCGGGCCGGGCCCGTGCACGGTAGGCGGTGAAGCGGCGGGGCTCGGCGTTCACATCGGTCGTGCCGTGGTCAGGTCCGCGGTCTGCCGGTGGGTCAGCAGGCCGACTACGGCCTGAACGGTGTCGATCATGTGCTCGCAGCGGCCGAGGTGGCGCGTCAGAGTCCGCCCTTTTCAAGTGGGCGATGCCGTGTTCGACCCGGATCCTCCTCGATGAGTGCGCCTCGCGCTGGCGCTCTACATCTCCTCGCACCAGTCCGGAGCATTCTTCTTGAACAGCGGTGTGATGGTGTGATCACCCGTCCGCCGGTCAGGGCGCCCAGGCCCTGATAACCGGCGCCGGCAAGGATCTCCACCGCGGGCCCATCGGCCAGGAGCTTGACCAGCCCGAGCTGGCGGGCGTGGGTGATGTCTGCTGAGGATGGCGGCGAGGTGGAGTGCGGCCTGGTAGGAGATAGCGAGTTCGTCGGTTCGTGTGGCCAGGCCGCGCCACTGGTCGGGTAGCCGGGTCATGTTGCCACGACCCGGCCCCCTCAGAACCGGGCATGCCTGTTTCCAAGCACCACGGCTCAAGCAAGCCCAAA
>JODU01000057.1 GCA_000720845.1 Kitasatospora aureofaciens
CCCCGCTCAACGCCTTCCAGATCGCCTTCGACGGCCGCCTGACCGCCACCGACCAGCGATAACTCAACAACCAAGATCAGCCGTTAAGTTGACACACCCTGGCGAGCCTGTGACCGCTTGCGGGAAGGTGAACAGCTGGTCTGGGTCGCAGGCCGCCTTGACGCGCTGCATCCTCGGGTAATTGTCACCGTGGTAGTCCACCTGCCAGTCGGTGAGTTCGGGGTCCATGCCGTTGGTGTAGCCGCCGGTGCCGAGGTGTGGCTGCATGGTGTTGTGGATGTCGCGCAGCCAGTGGAGTCTGCGGTTGATGTGTGGGCGGTCGGTGAACTGATGCCAGTAGGAGTGGTACTGCACGACACCGGTGGCGGCCCGGTGGGGAAAGGCAGTCGCGTGTGTGGGCCGGTCGCCCACGGCGCCGCCGAGGGCGTCGATGAGCAGGCCGCTGGCCCCGCCCACGCCGGTGAAGTCGTGCAGGTGTTCCAGGGCTGCGGCCATGTCGGTGGCTGACGCGGGGCTGAGGGGTTCGCGCACGATGTGCGACTTGGCGGCGAAGGCGACTCTGGGGTCCAGGGTGCCGCCGCCCCAGCGGTCCGCTTCGCAGGCGGCCCGAGTGTAGTCACAGGGAACGATCACCCGGTTGGTCTCGGGTTCGCCCACCGCGGCGACCAGCCGGTCCAGCACCGGCTCGAGGACGTCGGGTGTGCCGATGAAGGTTCCAGTCACCGTGGGCTGCGCGGGCAGGCCGGAGTCACTGAGCTGCTCGAAGGCGCACGTGACCGTGCGTGGGGTGGCCACAGCTGTGTTCCAGAGGCTCCAGCCCCGGATCACGGCGGCGGTAGCGGTGGTGGGCCAGCTGACCAGGAAGCGGGCGTAGTTGAGGTCGCGGGTGTCTTCGGTGGCGAAGGTGAATGCGGTGACGGCGCCGTAGTTGCCTCCTCCGCCGCAAAGGGCCCAGAACAGGTCGTCGTCCGGGGGCGGTGAGTCGGCGCGTACGCGGCGGATGCAGCCGTCGGCGGTGACGATCTCGACTTGCTCCAGGTGGTCGCAGGCCAGCCCCCATGCTCTGGTGAACGCAGAGAGTCCGCCGCCGAGGGTGACTCCCGCGAGGCCGATGGTGGGGCAGCGTCCGAGCGGCAGGCCGGCTCCGGCCGCGGCCAGCACCTGGTGGGCCTGTAGGCCTTTCACACCGGCCCCGAACCGGGCTTGTCCGCCGCCGACGGTGGTGGAGTTGAGGGAGCTGGTGTCGAGGACGAGCCCGGGGCCGGTGGGGTATCCGGCGTAGCTGTGGCCGCCGGAGCGCAGTGACAGCCGGATGCGGCTGCTTTGGGCGAAGTTGACGCATTCCACCACGTCATGGGTATTGGCCGGGTAGGCGATCGCCTGAGGGCGGATGTCGTCGAAGCGCTGATTGACCAGGAGACGGGCCTGTTCATAGGCTGCCTGTTCGGGCCGCAGGAGCACACCCTGCAGGCCGGCTTGCAGGGCCGGCCAGTCCGCCTCCGAGGTTGCGGAGGGTGTGCGCCGGGTCCGTGGGGCAGGTGCGTCCCGGGACATTCCGGAGGGCGCTTGCCGGGGTGTGGTGGCGGGCACGTGGGCGCTCCGCAGCGCGGACAGCGTGTGGATGTCGGTGAGTACGGGATAGTCGAACGGCAGTGGCCGGGGGCCGACCTGGTCCGGTGGTGCGGTGAAGCCGCCGTCGGGGTCTTGCCGGGCCAGGAGGTAGGTCACCGCTCGGCTGGCGGCCGGCGGGTTCCCGTGCCGTGCGAGGACGGGGACGGCCTGAGCGGTGGAGAGTACGTCGCTGGGATCGTCGGGGAGCTGTCCCCAGCCGCCGTCAAGGTGCTGGGTTTCCGCGAGGCGCGTCATCGACCGGGAGGTGGCGGCCGCGATCCGGGAGGCGCGGCCGGTGTCCGGTGGGGGGATGGCGTGCAGGGCGTCCAGGGCGCGCAGGATGGCGCTGGACTCGCTGACCGTCCAGCTGCGCTCGAAGGTCCCGTCGGCGTTCTGGGCGTTCAGTACGAAATCGAGGGCGGCGGTGAGCAGGCGCTCGTGGTGTGCGGCCCAGGGGGCGAGCGCGAGGATCGCACCGGCCGTCATGTCGAGGTCCGGGGCGTCACCGCGTACCCAGGTGGGGAATCCACCGTCCGGGCCGGCGATACCCGCCAGGTATCCGCTCCCGCGCGCCAGGGTTGCGCTATAGCGGGCGGGGTCGGTGGCGTGCAGGAATTCCATGCACCGGGTGGTGGTGTCCACGTCGGTCTGCTGCATGCCGGTGGCGAAGGGCCAGCCGCCGTCGGGGGCCTGCCAGGACGCCACCAGGTCGGCCATCCGGGGCACGTACGGCGCAAGTGTGTCCTCGCCGGTGAATGCGAGGCCCGCCACAGCGGTCAGCCATAGGTCCTGGCTGTCCAGGAACGGCATGCCGTCGTCGGCGTTGACGGCCAGGCGCAGCCGCAGGAGCCCGTCGTCGAGGACCGGGGAGCTGGGCTGGAAGGTGCGCAGCGCGTGCAGGCCGAGCAGGTGCGTGGTGGCGCTGGCCTCCCACAGCACCCTGTTACGTCCGCGGGACAGCAGCGAGATCAGGCGGCTGCGCTCGGCGTCGGTGACCGCGTGCACACGGCCGCGGGCGTGCGCGTGGATGATGCGGGTGGACAGCAGGTGGACGTCGGTGAAGGTGGTGATGCCCTCCGGTCCCACCGGGGCGGGAGCGTCGCTGTTGTCGAGTGGTGAGCCGCACAGCAGGTGCAGCACCGTGCTCAGCATGACGGCCTTCAGCCGCCCACGCCCGGCTGTGCCATGGCTCACTGCCATGGGCAGGACGGCGGCCCGGTCCGGTGCACGAGCGGCCATCCCCGCCGGGTCCAGACAGGCGTCGATCAGCAGGGCGTCCACCGCGCTCGCGCCGGGCCGCTGCCGTGTGAGGAAGCGGGTCAGGCGGGCCTGCTCACCGGGTTCGGTCTCCTGTGCACGCAGCAAGGCCAGCAGCAGCGCGGACTCCAGTACGCGGCTGCCGCACCGGTCGTCCACGTACCCTGCCGGGTCCACGGCGGCGGCCAGATGCTGTGCGAGAGCGGGCACGCCCCACTCGTGCGCGCCGGCCGTGCTGGCGCGTCCTGCAGTGTTGCGGTGGGTCTCCCGCTGCCAGGCAAGGGAGCCGTTGCGCATGCGGCGGACTGGCACGGCCCGCTCACCGTGTGCGGCGCGGTCGAAGTCGTCCATGCGCGCTGCCAGCATGTCGCGGGCGCGCGCTGCGGCCTGGGAGCGGCTGCACCGGTGATGGCGGGCGAGTACCTCGACCAGGTTGTCCGCTCCCTCGTCCTCTTCGCGCTGTGCGGAGCACAGGTCGTTGGTCCAGGCGACGATGTCAGCGGCCGCGTCCCGCAGCTCCTCGAGCTCACCCGCTGCGGGCAGCGCCCGCTCCATGACGGCGAGAACGGGAAGCACCGTGATCGTGCGGCGGCGCAGCGCCAGGTAGTCGTCCAGACCGAGGTGTACGCCGCACGCGCGTAGCCGCAGTTCGGTGCAGGTGGCGTCGGCGAAGTCCTCGTACAGTACGAGGAAGCGCTGCCGCCATCCCGGCCGGGCCGCGACCCTGGTGCGCTCCCACAGATCGGCCAGCGCGCGCACCTCCGGCGCCGCCTGCACCGGACAGCGGGTTCCGTCTGCGGCGGCGAGGAGACCGAGAAGCTGGTCCAGCATGACCCTGGCCTGCTCCAGGCACGGACCGTGCCGGTCGAAGCAGTCGTCGAGCAGCGTGATGAACGCGCCCCACTGTCCAAGGAGTTCGAGCTCCGCCGGGCTGGCATCAGGAGCCAGCCAGCCGGCCAAACGGCCGTGCCCCGTCCGCGCCAGCCGCCTCGTCTCCTCTTCCCCGGCGACGAGACCATGCCGCGCCGCCCAGGACCGCACCTCCCGTTCGGCGTGAACCCAGTCGGGACTGCACACGTGGAACGCCTTCTCGACCGGGTCGAGCAGCAAACGACTTCGGGGAGGAGCTCCCCCGCAGGCAGCCCGGGCTATCTCGGCGACACCGACGCCCCACGGTGGGGAAACCGAGAACGGCACCCTGTCTCGCATGTCACCTCCGACGTATCGCACCGCGGCACAGGCCGCACTCTCACCCAGGACACACCGACCAGGGCGACTGAAGCCCGGGCGCAGCCGCAAACCACCCTTCCGTGCGAACCAATCCGAAAGGAACGTATGCGTGCCCGTGCGGTGCCGCCTGCTCGTACAGTTGTTCGCGACTGGTGCCTGGCTTCTGGGCGGCGACTCACCATGGGCCTCGGTATTGCCCGAGGATCAGGAGCCGACGGCCCGTCCTGCCCTGCCAATGGCGCCGACGGTCCGGGGGTGTACTCGTCGCAGTCGGTGCTGCCCACGATTGTCAGCGGCGTTCATGCACCAGTCGACCACGTCCACCGCGTCATTACCGCCCGGAGTCGGGGACCCCGCCAAAGCCTGAGCACAGGCCAGTGAAAGTCTGCGTCGTCTCCCTGTGTTTGCAGGGCTCGGACGCCTCGGACCGCTTCGCCTTGTCCTTGGTGCGACTTGACGGTGAACTTCGTCCACGGCGACCAGGCCGTCTCGTAGAGGCTGCCGTCGAAGGCGTTGGTGTGACGGCGGTGGTGATGACGGCGTCGGTGCCGTTCAGGGCTGCTACGGGCGAAGCGTCGTCGAGAATGTCACCGCGGGCGATCTCGACGCCCTTGGTTTCGAGCCGACTTGCCTTGCTGGTGGGCCGCACCAGGGCGCGGAGTCTTCTTGCCGCGTGCCAGGAGTTCGTCGACGACCTTGCCTCCGAGGGAGCCGGTCGCGCCGACGACGAGAACGGGCAGAGGCGTGGAATCGATGGCAGGCATGGGCGTTTTCCTTTCGGTCGGGTCGAGGTGGGGCTCGGGAGTGAGCAGGGACCGCAGGGTGATGTGCCGGTGGCGGTGCGCGGACGGCCGGTGGTGTGGCGGCAGTTCGATGCCCCGTTTCCCGGCGTGCTGCTACACCGCCGACCGTCCGCGGTCTGGCCTGCCCCGGCAGGTCAGCCGGATTCCTCTGGCGGCGCCGGGCGGCTGGCGATAGCGTCGGTGATCGCGTAGGCGGTCTCCACGAAGGCCGCCGCCTGCTGCTCCGTCAGGTTGCCCGCGGCGACCTCCTCCAGGCTCTGCCAGAGGGCGGCGATGGGTTCGCGCATGGCGCGGCCCTTGTCGGTGAGGTGGACGACCATCACACGCCGGTCGTGGGCGGCGGGCTCGCGTACCAGCAGGCCCGCCTCCTGCATGCGGCGCAGGGATTTGGAGACGGTGGAGTGGTCGAGGCCGACGGCTTCGAGGAGTTCGGACTGCGTCTGCCCCTCGCGGTCGAGGAGCTGCATCAGCAACAGTTCCTGGCCGGGGTGCAGGTCCATCTTGCGCAGCAGGACGCCGGCGTAGGCGCGGTGGGCGCGAGCGAGCTGGAAGATCGCGTAGCCCATCGGTCCTCCTGCCGCAGTCGTGGGGATGTCGTGCATGGTCTCCGCTCCTTCAGCCGGTGTGAGCGGGGTAGTCGGTGTATCCGACCGCTCCGCCACCGTAGAAGGTCGCCGGGTCGGGAGTGTTCAGCTTTGCGCCGACGCGCAGCCGTTCGACCAGGTCGGGGTTGGCCAAGGCCAGTGCCCCCACCGAGACCAGGTCGGCGGTGCCGTTCTCGACGTCCTTGGCGCGGGTGGGGATGTCGGCGCCGGCCCGGTTGAGGATCAGCGTTCCCGGCCACTGCGCGCGCAGCGTGTCGAGCAGCGCCTCGTCGCCGACGTGCATCAGGTGCAGGTAGCCCAGGCCGAGGGGGCGAAGCGCCTCGACGAGCGCCGGGTACAGATCGGCGGTGTCGGACTCGGCGATGTCGTTGTACGGGTTTCCGGGCGAGATCCGGATGCCGGTGCGCTCGGGACCGATCTCGTCGGCCACCGCGGCTGCGACCTCAACGGCGAAACGGATGCGGTTTTCGATGGAGCCGCCGTAGTTGTCGGTGCGCTGGTTGGTGTTGTCGGCCAGGAACTGGTGGATGAGGTAGCCGTTGGCGCCGTGGATCTCCACACCGTCCGCGCCCGCCGCGATCGCGGCCGCCGCCGCGCGCCGGAAGTCCTCGACCGTCTCGGCGACTTCCTGCGTGGACAGGGCACGCGGCTCGGGCATCTCCTGCGGGCCGGACGCGGTGAACATCACGCCCGCCGGGCGGATCGCGGCGGGGGCGACCGGCTGACGGTGGTGCGGGGTGTTGTCGGGGTGGGAGATCCGTCCGGTGTGCATCAGCTGGATGTAGATGCGGCTGCCTGCCGCGTGCACGGCGTCGGTGACCGTGCGCCAGCCGGCGATCTGCGCGTCGTCGTAGATGCCGGGGGTGAGGAGGTAGCCCTGGCCGTCGGCCGAGGGCTGGGTGCCCTCAGTGATGATCAGCGCATTCGAAGCCCGCTGGGCGTAGTACTCGGCGTTCAAGTCGGTCGGCACGCCTTCCGGCGTCGAGCGGTCGCGGGTCATGGGCGCCATGACCAGGCGGTGCGGCAAGGACATGTCACCGAGGGTGGTCGGCGTCCACAGGGATTCGAGCATGGGAAATCCTTCGGTAGTGCGGTGACCCGACGGCCACCGCAACAAGGGGGTGGGGGTATTCGAGGGGGCGCGGTGCTCAGCCGACGGTGAGGACGAGCTTGCCGCGCACGTGTCCGCTGTCGCTGACCCGCTGGGCCTCGGCGGCCTTGGCGAGGGGGTAGGCGGTGACGGTGGTGATCAGCTTTCCGGCCGCGGCGTCCTGGGCCACGACGGCCAGGCGCTCGGCGGAGTGTTCTCCGCCCGCGGAGAAGGTGACGCCCAGCTGGCCCGCCGCGAAGTCGGCGATGGTGACGATGCGGTCGGTGCCGCCGCGCAGGGTGATGGAGTCGGGCAGGGCGCCCTTGCCGGCCAGGTCGAAGACGGCGTCGACACCGTTGGGGGCCAGGGCACGAACCCGCTCTACCAGGCCCTCGCCATAGGTGGTCGGGGTCGCTCCGAGGGAGGCGAGGTAGTCCTGGTTCGAGGCGCCGGCGGTGGCGATCACACGGGCACCGCGGGCGGTGGCTAGCTGGACGGCTACGGTGCCGACCGCTCCGGACGCGCCGTGCATGAGCACGGTCTCCCCGGCGGTGACGCCCAGCTGGTCGAGGACCCTCTCGGCGGTCTCACTGACGACCGGCAGCGCGGCCGCGTCCTGCCAGGACAGGCCGGAGGGCTTGGGTGCCACGACGGTGGCCAGCGCGTACTCGGCGTACGAGCCGGTGTCCGACCAGCCGAGAACCTCGTCGCCGACCTGTACGTCGCTCACGCCCTCGCCGAGCGCGTCGACGACGCCTGCCAGCTCGCCGCCGGGGGTGGCGGGGAACGTCGTGGGGAACATGGCCTCGAGCGCCCCGGCGCGGGTCTTGCCGTCCAGCGCGTTCAACCCGGCCACCTTCACCCTGACGCGGACCTGGCCGGGGCCCGGCTGCGGGGTCTCGACGTCGGCCTCGTGCAGCACGTCCGGGCCGCCGAACTCGTCGAAAACGATCGCCTTCATGATGACTCCGTTCGTTCTGCTGACTCCGCCACGAAAAGCGTGGCTGGACACATAACAACCGTAACAGCAATCATGTGGCTAGCCAAGTATTTCCGGGAGCGGAGTGCGGAACGCCTGGTGCGGAGATCCGCGGGATGCGCCCGCCAGTCATGTCGCTGACTGCGCAGATCTCCGTGACTGCTACAGACAGGCGTCGTCGGCCCTGCTCACAGCAGGGCATCGCGCACGCCACCGACAGCAGCTGCGAGTCACCGTCGCATCGCCCGACTCCGCCGACTGCGGAGCCTTCTCGGCGCTCTGCGCCTCGGCAGAGGGCCGCGGATCCCGACCGGTCGCGGGCCGACGACCGGAAAACCCCTCAAGGAGTACCGCCATGTTCCGTGTCAACGACGCAGAGCTCGCGCCGACGGGGGGCAACTGCCCGAATCGGACGGCGCGTCCCGCGGCCCGGCGCCGGTGATCAGAGCCGGCGTCTGGCCTCACGGGTGGCACGTCACAGAGCTTTGTTCAAACCGTGGCCGACGACGCGCACCGACGCTTCCGACGAGTGGAAGGCCCGGGACACGGCGGCGGTCAAGGCCGGTCCGGCGGACGCCTGCCCTCACCGGGACCGGCATCGCCCTGCTGGCGCGCGCTCCCAGCAGGAACTCGCCTGCCCGGTGCCCGTCACCAGGCAGGCAGACCACGGCACCGCCGCCGTGGACGGCCGGGACGGCACACCGCCCGGCCCGGCCGTGCAGGCGCCGGCGGCTCAGGGCTCGACGAACTTGTCCGCCAAACCCCGTTCCAGGTAGTCGTCCGGCAGATCCTGGATGACCAGCTCTGCTTCGGTGCGCCTGGTGTGCAGCCGCCAATAGGCGTCGGCGATGGTCTGCGGCTGGGAGTCGTGGCCCCCTTGGCCGATGAAGGCGGCGATCGCCACGTGCGCGGCGTAGACGCCGGTGCCGGCGAGCGCCGCGTGCAGGTTGAGGATCCAGTTGCGCATCCCGCCGGTGGCGATCTGGACGTTCGCCACGTGCGGGGCGATCACCGGCCCCGACCCCGCCCCGCTGCTGACCAGGATCGTCCCCGTGCCGCGCTCCAGCATGCCGGGCAGGACGTGCTGCACCGCCGCCACGCCCCCGAGCAGATAGAGGTCCAACTGGGCCAGAACCGAGTCGACGGTTACCTTCGTGGCCTCGACCAGCGGCGCGCGGCGCAGGTCGGCCGGGGACGGCGCGGGCGAGTACTCGAGTATGTCGATCGGTCCCAGCCGCTCCTCGGCGGCGGTGAGCGCCGCGTGCAGAGCGGGACGGTCGGTCACGTCGGCGGGGAACGCCTCGGCCCGAACGCCCATGTCGGACAGGTCGTCGGCCACCGCCTGCAGCGTCGTACGGCTGCGGGCGATCAACGCCACGTCGACCCCCTCGGCGGCGAACCGCCGGCCGATCGCGCGCCCCAGTTGCGGGCCTGCGCCCACGATCGCGAGCGTGCTCAATTCCCCACCTCGTTATCCTTGTATCGACATTCCGGACCGCGGATGTCAAATCTTCGATGCATGCCGGGACAACGGTAGGAAGCGTGTGGTCTCGGCGCCTCGGACCGGCGCGTCAGCCCGAACGGGAGATTCGCGACAACGATGAGCGGCACTTTCTCGGCAGAGGTGAGCGGCGCGAACGCCTTCAGCGACTTCGCACACGAGTGGCGGAGCCGGATGGGCGAGACCTTCGCGCTGGCGCCCTTCCGCCGGACGACCGTGTCCGGCTTCTCGGCGCGGTCCCGCGGGTTCCGGGTGCGGGACATGATGTTCAACCGCTTCGAGACCGCGGCCGCCCTGTCCGGCCGAGACCCCCGAGGTGCGGCTGCTGACGGCGCACGCCGCCATGGTGGGAAGGATGCTGGACCGTCTCGGACCGGCCGGGGTCGACGCCGCCCGCGGCACCCTGGCCGAGTTGGCCCGGGCCGCCGCCGGGGGCGGCCTGGACGACGTGGAGCCCCTGTTGTCGCCGGCGCTGGCCCAAGCCGCGCGGGACCTGGCCGACCGCCGGCTCACCGACCCCGCCCTGTCCCCCTCGGCTCTCGCCCGGGAGCTGAACGTCTCCCCGCGTACCCTCCAACGGGCCTTCGCCAGGGAAGGCCGACCGCTGAGCACCTACATCCGGCGCCGCCGCCTCGAGGAGGCATGCCGCGCGCTCGTCGCACCGCACCGGCGGGCGCGGAGGTGGCCGGCGGATGCCGTGTCCCGGGGTCCGTGTCCTTCGGGGGCGTGTCGCCGGAGGCCGGAGCGGTGGTGTCGGGCTGGGGCCGTGCGGTCGTCGGGACCTCGGTGGTCCCGGAAGGCGTGGTGCCGTTGCTCTGCGGCGGGGCCGTCGCCGTCGAACGGTGCCGGGACTCTACGGGCTGCTGCGGCTCGGCACTGTCCGTCGACGGGCGCGGCTGCTGCTGCGGCTGCGACACGCCGGAGACGGGCGCCGGCCCCTGTGCGCGCTTCGGGGCGGTCGGTGCGGTGGTCGTCGGGGGCCCTTGCCCGGGGGTCCGCTCCGGCGAGACGGACGGAGTCCGGTTGTCCGAGGCGGTGGCGGCCTCGGCCCGGTGGTCGGCGTGCCGGTCCACCGAGGCGATGGTCAGACCGCCGCCGACGATGGCGACTGCACTCGCGACGACCGCGCGGCGCTTGTTCTTCTTCCAGCGGGCCAGCTGGCGGCGACGGGCCGCCCGCCCCATCTGCCGCGTGGGCGGCCCGTCCGTGTCATCGATGTCCGTGGCACCGGTGTCGGCACGAGGAAGGGGCGGGGATGCGGGGGCGAGGGCGGGTTCGATGGCGGGCGGGGGCCAGGCGGCGCGCGGCCCCGCGCCCGCGGCGTCACCGATGCCGCCTATCTCACTTGTGTCCTCCGTGCCCCCGGTATCCCCGCCGACGTGCGGGTCGATGTCCGGGGCGTAGGCGCCGCACCCGGGGCACACCAGGGCGCCGTTGAGGTGCCGACGACATGAGGAGCAGTAATCCATCTGCGGTCTACCGGTCTTCCTGTTCTACTGCACCGTCGGCTCATCCGGGGCCACGGCCTGGCTGCAATACGCGGGATTCATACGGGGATCAAGCAGCCAGTCACGCTAACGGGACTTTCGCAAGGCTGTGCGCAGTCCGTGTGACGCTCCTGCGACGATTCCATGGGCATGAAGGAAGAGGGCCACGACGCCGGTGGCCCTGGCTCCTGGGTCGCGGGTGTCTGCCTCCCGGCGCCGTGCCGACCGGATGGAGCCGCCGCTGTCCCAGACCTCGGCGAACGGACCCACGGGGTCGGTGTCCAGGACTGAGGCCGAAGTCGCCCACACTCGGTCGTAGTCCGACCACCAGCGGCCGCCCGTCGGGCGGCACTTCGGCCCCACGGCCGGCGGGGAGGACCTGCCAGGCGGCTTGTGGGGTGATTGGCGGGTGTTGGGGTGACGCGACCTGTGCCGTACGCCTGTGCGCCCCTGTACGCCCACTCCCCGGCCTGTCCCGGCCCGGCGCACGGTCAACGCTATGGCGGATACGCGAATGCAGGCATGCACGGGGCGCGGGGACGGCTCCGACTGCCCCAACGGGGAAACCGTGGAGACCGGCGTACTGGTGGACGGGGTGCGGTGCGAGGAATGCCGACACCACTATGAGCTGGACCAGACGGAGCCGGCCCGGCGCCTGCCCGTGGACGAGGGGCCTACGCGACCGAACGGGGACCCGTGGGAAGCCGGGCCCGGTACAGCAGCGTAGGGATTGAAGGCCAACAAGGCGGCTCGACCACCGGATGGTACGGCCGGCCCGAGGGATACGGCTCGACGCAAGTCAGGAGCGTACAGGCCGGCCGGCCGCCCGCCCGACGGTCGCAAAGTCCTTCCTCGACGGCAGCGGTGCCGGCTTCCATGCGGTCACCTCCTGGACGAAGCCGCCCTTGTCGGCACCGATGTCGCTCCAGACCTTGTCCGTCACGGGCAGCCGAGCCCAGTTGACGGGCTCCCCTGCTCGTCGCTCATGGCGGCATGATGTCCGTCGCGGTTGGGCGGGGGCCGGCAAAGGCCGACTTCGGAAGAAGAGTTGAGGTGGGCGAGTGCGTGCGAGTGGCGTCATCGCGGGGGCGGTCATCGTGGACGTCGACCAGGTTCTTCTGATCCGCCGCCAGGTGGCTGTCGGCGGGTTGCGGTGGTCGTTGCCGTCGGGCAAGGCGGAGCCGGGCGAGTCGACGCTTCAGGCGGCGGCCCGCGAGGCCCTGGAGGAGACGGGGTCGTTGTGGCGCCGACGGTGCTGCTGGGTGAGCGCAGACATCCGGCGACGGGATGGCGAGTGTCGTACGTGGCATGCCGACTGCTGGGTGGTGTGGCTAGGGCGGCGTCGCCACGGGAGGTCGCCGAGGTGGCCTGGGTCGGGCTGTCGGGCGTGCGGGAGCTCGTCCCGGGAGGCCTGTACGGGCCGGTGCAGGGGTTCCTGGCCCGGGCGCTCGGTCGTTGACCATCCGGCATCACACGACACGGAGCCCGCCCGAGCCCTTCGCATGCCTCCCGGACGGGGCGCCATCAACGCCTCACCTGAGGGCTGTTGCAAGGGACCTGCCCAGCAACCCTGACAGCAAGTCAGCACATCACCACACCAGGTGATCGAGGAAGAGGAGAACAGGCCAGGTCAGACAGGCCGTGAGGGTTCAGCCTCGTTTGGTGTCTGTGGAGGGCAGGGGCGGCTGCCCCTGTACTCGAAGACAGAGTCGCAGCCGCGTGCTGGCCACTCGCGTCATACACCGGACGTCATACACCGGACGTCGTTCAGCGGCTGGTCGCACGACTCCGCGTCGGGCTTACGAGCCTGCTGCCTCGTATCCCGGCGCTACGCCGGCTCACGATCCGATTGTCGGAGCGTCCCCGCAGCACGCGCTGCATCTGCCCGTGACGCGGTTGGTCGGCTCCGATCGCGCATCCGAAGGCTGATCAGCGCGGTGCCGGTGAAGACGGCGGCCTCGTAGATCATGGCGTGCCGAAACGCGGCGCCCGGGCCGGCGGCGGGTGCGAAGTAGACGAGCCCCGCCGCAGCCACTCCGATCGATCCGCCCAGTTGCTGAGCCGTGGGCAACAACCCGGACAAAGAACCGGCCGCGGAGCCATCCACCCGCGCCAGCACCAGAGCGAACACCGAGGCGGTGAACGCGCCGAATGCGGCGCCGCCGAGAGCCAGGACCGGCAACGCCGCCCAGCGTCCGGTCGCCGTGCCGATGAGCGGTGCGAGAGCCAGGGCCGCCGCCGCCAAGACCAGTGCCGAGACCGTGAGCACGGCCGACCCGTGCCGGCGGGCCAGCGCGGGTGCGCCACGGCTGCCCAGCACGGCCGCAGCAGCGAAGGGGGCCGACGTCAGCGCGGCGGTGAGGGCGGGATACCCAATGGCCGACTGCAGATGCAGGAACAGCAGATACGTGAAGGACGGCACCCCGGAGTTGAACACGAACACCAGCAGCACCCCCGCACGCGCCCTCCGGTCACGGAACAGCGACGGATGCACCAGGGGATCCGGCCGGTGCGGGAGAGTCAGGGCGAAGCAGCCGAGAACGGCCACGGATACGGCCAGCGTGGCCCATGTCCACCAGGGCCAGCCGGCTTCCCCGCCCAGCGCGAGCGGCAGCACCAGCGCACCGAAGCCCACGGTGGTCAGCAACACGCCCACCCCGTCCACGCGCTGTCCGGCCGCGCCACGCGTGCGAGGCAGTACGGTGGCGCCCGCGAGCGAGACGAGCGTCACCGGCACCGTCACCAGGAACACCGAGCGCCAGCCGAGACCGAAGAGGTCGGCACCGACGAGAAGTCCGCCGATCAGCGGCCCGGCCAGCGACGCCAGGCCCATCGTGGCACCGAACAGTCCGAGGGCCCGTGGGCGCCGGGCAGCGGGGACGGCGACCTGGATGATCGACAGAACCTGCGGGGCGACCAAGCCGCTGCCCGCGCCCTGGATCAGCCGGGCCGCAATGAGGAATACGGCATCGGGAGCACACGCGGCGGCTACTGAACCGGCTGTGAAGACGACGGTGCCGAGCACGAACAGACGGTGGTAGCCGTACCGTTCGCCGAGGCGCGCGGCCGTGATGAGCAAGCAGGCGTAGGCCAGGGTGTAGCCGGCGAGGATCAGCTGTACGGCACCTGAGTCGGCACCCAGGTCGGTCCGGATCGCCGGTGCGGCGATCTGCGCGACGGTGACGTTGAGCAACTGCACGAATGTCGCGCTCAGTACGACCAGCAGTACGAGCCGCCCGCCGTCGGCTTCGGGCCGTCTCCCGCTCAGGGACGGGGAGCCCTTCAAGGTCCGATGCCGGCTCACGAGGCGAGGGCCTCGGCGAGGTCGCCCGGCCGGGCGGCGAACGGGCTGTGACTGCCGGGCAGGGTATGCACGGTGAACGGGTTGGCGGGGAAGGCCAGGTCGGCCTCCGCGATCATCAGGTCCTGCGCGGCCGGTGCCAGCGCCCGGTCGTCGGCGCAGCGCAGGAAGGTTCGTGGAATCCGACCCCACCGTTCCGTGGTCAGGGTGACCGGAGTCGTCGGGATCGCCAGGGGCAGATCAGGGCTCAGCGCGGACCGCCACCGGTCAAAGCGGTCCAGGGGGGTGTCGTGGTAGTGGGTTTCCCGCAGTTCGTCGAGGTAGGCGGGGTCCGGTGAGAGCGGATTGATCCGTACGGCGCCCAGGGCCCCGGGGTCGCCCAGGTTCAGGCTCTGGCCCAGCGCGGTGGCATTCTCGGGTGAGCCGAGGTAATCGAAGAACCGCGGCCGCCCGCCCGGGACGAACGCGGACAGGTAGACGATCCGGTCCACCAGTTCGGGCGCCCGCTCCGCGGCCAGGGACGCGGGACCGCCGCCCGCGCTGTGCGCGACGAGCACGACCGTGCGATAGGGACGCACCTGGAGCAGGACGCTCAGGACTGCCTCGGCGCAGTCGTCCATCGTCAGGGTGGCGAGCTGTGACTTCTCGGTCAGCAGGCCCGGCTGGCCGGGCAGCAGGTAACCGGTGGGCAGGGGTGCGTCGAAGCCGTGCCCCGGCATGTCGACGGCCACGCTCGCCGCGCCCAGTCCGGACAGCGCGCGCTGCGTCGCCGCCCATTGTCCGGAGCTGTGCCAGGCGCCGTGCACGAAAACGAAGACCGTGTCGGTCAGAGATGCGTTCTTCATGGCTCCATTCCAGACAGGAACCACAGCGCCATCCATTCATAGATCTGGTAAGTGGCATGGCCATATCTTTGAGGTATTGCCAGTAGTCGATCAGATGGAGGGCAGGACATGGAAGCGCGGCACCTGCGGTACGCGGTTGCTCTCGCCGAGCACCAACACTTCGGCCGGGCGGCCGGCGAGCTGGGCATCGCGCAGCCGCCGCTGTCCAAGCAGATCGCCGACCTGGAGCGCGAGGTGGGGGCCCGGCTGTTCGACCGCACACGTCAGGGGGTGTTCCCGACCGCCGCCGGCGAGGCGTTCCTCGCGCGGGCGCGCCGGGCGCTCGACGAGATCGCGGCGGCCACGGTCGACGCGGGCCGGGCCGCGCGCGGCGAGACAGGACGTCTGCGACTCGGCTTCATCGCCTCGGCACTGCTCGACCCGCTCCCGGGCGTCCTGAGCCGGTTCGGCCGTGAACGGCCCGACGTGAGACTGGAACTGCACGAGATGGCGACCAGCCGCAGCAGCCCAGCTCTTGTCGCCGGGGAGCTGGACGTGGCCCTCACCCTCGGCCCACCACGGGGTGCCGGGGTCGAGCATCTCGTGTCCGTCCCGATCGGAAGCGACCACGTGATCGCTGTGGTAAGTACGCTGCACCCTTATGCGGGTCAACAGTCCGTAAGTGCCGGTCAGTTGCGGCGACAGCCGCTGATCGTGTCGGCCGGCGAGGACGAGCCCGCCGTAGTCGCCGAACTGCGCACCCTTCTGGGCCCGGACTCATCGGCTCTCGGCGACGCGACCGTGGCGAGGGACGTGCACACGATCATCGGCCTCGCCGCCTCCGGCGTGGGCGTCGGCCTGGGGCCATCCCGCATGAGGGCAGTCCCGCGTCCGGGAGTGCGGTTCTGCGAAGTGACCCCGCGCACGCCCCTGCCCGATCTCGTCCTGTCCTTCGCGGCCCGCGATCACTCCCCGGTGCTGCGCGCCTTCCTCGACACGGTCCGGAAGAACTGTCCTGATGTCGGTGCCGCGCTCAACGACCGGCTCCGGTCCCACACTTGATTCGGTCCAGTCATCCCTTCGCATGCGCGTGACCGGCCATCCGGCACGGTTCGGCCTCGGCCTGAGACACACGGCGTACACCTGGTTCTTGTGGGGGCGGGCAGGTCGGTGATGGCATACAGTGCCTGGCCGAGCGTCCCGTTGGGGTTCCGCTCGCGGGCACGTTGGAGGAATCCGTGCTGCTCCGGTCCCGTCGTGCCGCAGTACCAGCTGCTGCGGGACATGGTGAAGGGGAGCCGTGCAAGAGCGTGTTCCCCGGGATGTGGACGTCGGTGAACGAGGAGCGCTCACGTGCACCGACAGCAAGACGGCACGCCAGCGGAGCGATGACGGGTGAAGCATGCGCGAGGCGTACACCGCGACGGAAGTCAAGAACCGGCCGGAAGACGACGTCCGTCCTCGCCGACGTCTTCGACAAGATGCCCGACCCCCACCACGACACGAGCGGCCGCATCGTGGAGGGCTGAGGCACAGCACTTCGCTGGGTACCGGCCGTCCCTCGAGCCGAGGACCGACAGGCTGCGGCCCAGCCCTCCAGTGCCGGGCTTCGTGTGGCGGCCGACTCTCACAGCCGGCCTCCGAAGCGCCCCCTCACTCGCTCCAGCGATCTGAAAACGATCGGGCACCGAGGGTGTCGGGGTGCTCGGGTCCCAACACGCGTGCCATGTCCGGAACGAGGCCGGCCAGCAGGCGCGCGGCCTCCGCACGCTCCCCCGCCGGGTCCCAACACGCGTGCCATGTCCGGAACGAGGCCGGCCAGCAGGCGCGCGGCCTCCGCACGCTCCCCCGCCGGGATGAGGTCGCCCAGCAGGCGCGCTGCGTCCGCAGGCTCCCCCGCTTCACCAACGGCCAGGGCGTGGCGTCGGCGAACCTCCAGGGTGTAGTAGTGGCCGGCTCCCCGGACGCGTGCCATGTCCGGAATGAGGTCGGCCAGCAGGCACGCGGCCTCCGCAGGCTCCCCCGACTTTCCGAGGCAGGTGGCATGGTATAGACGGACATACAGGGTTCCGTGGTGGTCAGGTCCCCACGCCCGGGCCCGATCACGAATGAGGTCGGCGAGCACGCGTGCCGCCTCCTCGAACTCGCCCGACCTTGCGAGCTTGATCGCGTACCAGTGGCGGCGGCGCAGGGCGCGAGGCTTCGGCTCGGAGTCTCCGGCGGGGCCGGCCGGGCGGTCCGTATCCGGTGGCCGCTGGCGCGGGTGGGTCTGGGCGTGCCGTGGGGGTGTGGTGAGCGGGAGCGCGGAATCGTGGGAGGGCGGGGTGGTGTATGGCGTGGTGGCGGGTATGGCGCGTGTCTGGATCAGGGCGGTCACGGCCTGGGGCCACGGCGGGGTAGGCAGGACGTCATCGGGTGGATCCCAGTGAGCGGTGATCTGTCCGAGGAGTTGGACGGTGGTGGGTCTGTCTGCGGGGTTCTTCGCCAGGCACGCGGCGACCAGGGCGTGTAGCGGGTCGGTCAGCCCGTCCAGCCGTGGCTCGCCATTGACAACGCGGTGCAGGATGGCCAGCGGCGGGCCCAGCCCGAAGGGCGCGTGGCCGGTGGCGGCGAATGCGATCACGGCTCCGAGGGCGAAGACATCGCTGGCCGGACCGATCTGGCCGCCTTCGGCTTGCTCCGGGGACATGAAGCCCGGCGTGCCGATCGCCGTGCCGGTGCCGGTCAGCACGGTGGCGTCCATCGCGCGGGCGATCCCGAAGTCGATCACGCGCGGGCCGTCCGCGGCGAGCAACACGTTCGACGGCTTGAGGTCACGGTGGAGCAGGTCCTTGGCGTGGATAGCCTGCAACGCCTCGGCCAGCCCGGCTGCCACGGGCCACACCGAGTCTTCCGGCAACGGCCCGCTCCTGGTCACCGCATCGGTCAGGGTCGGCCCGGGAATATAGACGGTCGCGATCCACGGTGGCTCGTCTTCCGGACCGGCTGCCACCACCGGCGCGGTGAACGCACCACTGACTGCTTGCGCGGCGGCCACCTCCCGCCGGAAACGACGCCGGAACTCCGCCTGCCGCGCCAGGTCCGGATGCACCACCTTCACCGCCACCGCACGCCCACCCGGCGAACGCCCCAAAAACACCTCCCCCATCCCGCCCGCGCCCAGCCGCCCACGCAACACGAAACTCCCCACCTGCACCGGATCCCCAGCCGCCAGCGGCTCCACGGCACTCCTCTCCAGCGGCACAACGCGCACCAACAACCAGTCGAAACCTACCCAACCACCGAACTCTGACCGCGCAGTTCGAAACAGACACATACGGAGTCCGACACTCCGGCACTCATGGAGTCAAGGAGAACAGCAAGGGCCGGCCCCTGTCAGCTTTCGAAGGCTGGTCGACATAGTCGGATTCCCTGCGCTGTGTATTTCTCCGAACGCTTGCGGGCTTCGACCGGCGGCCGACTGTTCTCACGAGTCGACCGCCGCCCGCCCCAACTCTTTAAGATCAGCGGGTGAAGCTGGAGGTCGAACGTGTCTGAGGATCTGGCAGGGCAGCTGCGGCAATTGCGCGATCTGACCGGGCGGAGCCTGCGGGAGCTGGCCCGTGATGTGCAGGGCAGCAGTTCCTCGCTGTCGCGCTACTTTTCCGGCCAGGCCGTTCCTCCTTGGCCGACGGTGGTGGCACTGTGCAAGGTGGCCGGTCGCGATCCCAGGACGATGCGTGAGGTGTGGGAGCGGGCCAAGAACGGGCCCGCCGCGAGCAGTGGAGAGGCTGCGCCGGTGCGCAACCAACTGCCCCACGACATCCCGGCCTTCACCGGGCGCCGTCAGGAGCTGGCCGCCCTCCTCGACGCGGCACGGAACACGCCGATGGTGGCGATCGACGGCATGGGCGGGGTCGGCAAGACCGCGCTGGCCGTACACGGAGCGCATCTGCTGACCGCCGACTTTCCCGATGGCCAGCTCTACTTGGATCTCCACGGGTTCACTCCGGGCCGGGAGCCGGTCGAGCCCGCGGAGGCACTGCGGGTGCTGCTGGCCGCGCTCGAAGTCCCGCCCGGCAGGATTCCCGACGGGGTCGTCGAGCGGGCCGCGCTGTGGCGGTCGGAGCTGGCGGCCCGTCGCGCGATCGTACTGCTGGACAACGCCGCCGACGCCGATCATGTGCGCCATCTGCTCCCCGGTGCCGGCCGGAGTTTCGCCGTCCTCACCAGCCGTCGACGGATGGTGGAACTGGACGGCATCCGACCGATCTCGCTGGACGTCCTGCCGGACCAGGACGCCGCTGAACTGTTCGTCGCATCGGCGGGCGGGCCTCGTCCTGGTGATGTCGCCGAGGTGCTGCGCCGATGCGGGAACCTGCCACTGGCCATCCGGGTGGCCGCCGCGCGTCTGCGGCACCGGCCCGCGTGGACACTCGACACCCTGGTGGAACGGCTGCGCGAGGGCGAGCTGTCGGTGTCGGACGTGTTCGCGATGTCGCTGCGCCAGCTCGACCCTGCCCAGCGGCGCATGTTCCGATTGCTGGGGCAGGCTTCGGGCACCGACATCTGTGTGTACGGCGCCGCCGCGCTTGTCGGCATCCCGGTGAGCAACGCCCGGGAGCTGCTGGAGGAACTGGTCGACGCGCATCTGGTCCAGGAGTCGACGGCGGGCCGCTATCGGATGCACGACCTGCTGCGGCAGGCGGCTCGCGCGGACGGCACCGAGCCCGACGGTGTGACCGCGGTGGCCAGACTGGCCGACTACTACCTGAGCGGCGTGCTGGCGGCGAACCGGGCTCTGCGGCATGAACTGGCACCCCTGCCCGTCACGATCACCCACCCGACCGGTCTCCTCCCCGCGATGGACGGTCTGATGGGCGGGCTCGCATGGCTTGATCGCGAATGGGACAACATCGAGGCGGTGTTGGCTCTGGCTGTGGAGCTGCGGTTGGACACCTCCGTGATCGGGCTCACCCTGACAGCGAACATCTACTTCATACGACGTGGTGGTCTCGGCCGCTGGGAGCACATGATCGATACTGCCCTCTCCGCCGCAGTGCGCCGGGAGGATCGCCGATCGCTGATCTGGTTGCGGTACTACCGCGGGCTCGCCCGACACCTCGGTGGCCGACCGGGGGCTCTGCCTGAGTTCGAAGCGGTGCGGGCGTTGATGGCCGAGGCGGGTGATGTGCACCTCGAATTCGAGGTGCTGCAACGACTCGCGGAGCAACGCATGCGGACGGGCGACTTCGAGGGATGCATCGAGCTGTTGCGCCAGGGCGAGGTGATCTTGCCGGACGGTTCGGACTTCGACGTCTACCGAGTGCTGACCCAGGCGCGCATGGGAAAGGCACTGGTCCGACTGGAACGCTACGAACAGGCGCGGGAGGCCGCGCAGTCGGTGATCCAGACGGCCCGCGCGCGCAACGACCCTCAGTTGGTACGTCTCTGCCTGGACGTGCTCGCCGCCGCCGCGCTCGGGCTCGGTGACGCGCGGACCGCGCTGACATTGTCCCGGCAGGCGGTGGCGCACAGCCGGGCGACGGGTCACCAGATCTTCGAGGCCGTCAGTCTGACCGACGCCGCTGTGGCCACCCGGCACCTCGGCCTTGTCGAAGATGCACTGGTCCTGCACGAAGAGGCGCGGAACCTCATCGAGGCAACCGGGGAGCAGCAGTACGCCATCGGCGTGCTGATCGCGTACGGCGAGACGTGTCGGCTGTCCGGCGACGCCGTCGCGGCCGCGCGGCTCCTGGGCCGAGCCCTCGAACTCGCCAACGGGCTGGACATGCCCGCTCTCGCCGACGAAGCCCGCCGCAACCTCCACCTGCTCGGGGAGTGCAAGCTCGGCACCTGACCCCGCTCCTGGCACGGGGAACCGGGACTGCCGAAGGGTGTCCCGTCCCGTCCCAGGACAGCCAGGCAATGCCGGTCCGATGAAGTAACGGTCCAGGTCAGCCGGGCGTCGGGGGATGCCCCGCCGTCCCAGGAGGCGAGGCACGGCTTGTCCCGCGGCAGACCGGCGGCAAGGCTCCTCGCCATGCCCACCACATCTGCCCTGCCGGCCGAGCTGGACGCGCTGCCCGCCCGGTGGGAAGTGCACGGCACGCTCGGCGCACCCGTCACAGCGGTCGCCGCGCTGCTGCTCGCCGTCGCCGAAGGGCGGGTGGGAGACGACAACCTTCTGGTGCTGGCCAGAGCCTCGACGGCACGGCAGGGAGCGATGACCGTTGTGGCCGCCTCCCACGCCGGCGCCTTTCGCGCCGAATCCGCCGGGCCGGTGGAGCCGGTGCAGATCCACGTGGACCGGGCCAGGGCCCGGCTGGCGGTGCAGAGTTGGTACGCCGGGGTTCACACCGTCACCGCATGCCCCACAGGCACTCGGGTGACCCATCGTGTCCACCGACTCGTCCCCGACCACCCGGGATTCACCGCCGGCATCGCCGATCTCGGCCTGCACGAGCGCATGACACGCGATCTTCGGCAAGTGCTGGGCGTCATCGCCGATCGGCTCGGCTGTTGACACACCTACCCATTTCGTCAAAGGAGTTCATACCCATGTCCCACGCTCTCGCCGAGCGGCACAGCGGCTTCTCCAGGACCGGGCTGGAACGAGTGCACGACGTTCTGGCACGGCATGTCGATTTCAGGAAGATGTCCGGAATCGTCGCGCTGGTCAGCATCGGCCTCCTACTCACCCACGTCGGCGCGTCCGTCCCCCCGGTGCAGCTCATGCACGATTTCTGGACCACGCTCTGCCAGGCCCTCGATTTCTGATGAAGCGTTCTCATATCCACGGGGACGAGTTCGCCGGGCCTTGCCCGTCCGTAGCTCCTGACGCGGTGCGCGGTCGAGGCAGGGATGAAGGCAGGACACCAAGACCCCTGGGCCGCGCAGTCCAAGGCGCCCCACCACACCAGGAGACTTTCACCATCACCCGACCGCCGCTGTCGCCGGCACACCTCTCGCGACCAGGTGGGACGCCATGGAGAGTTCAGGGAGCACAGCGTTGAGCGGGACACGGGATGAGCATGCTGAGCCGGTCGTCCGGCTCGGCGGTGTCAGCAGAGTCTTTGGCGGGGCAAAAAACCGAGTGACGGCTCTCGACGACGTGAGCATCGGTCTGGAAAAGGGGACCTTCACCGCCGTCATGGGTCCCTCCGGTTCGGGCAAGTCCACGTTCCTGCACTGTGCGGCGGGCCTTGACCGGCCGACGTCGGGTGTGGTGCACCTGGACGGTGTCGATCTCGCCTCGCTACGGGAGAAGGCACTGACGGCGTTCCGCCGCGAGCGCATCGGCTTCGTGTTTCAGGCGTTCAACCTGCTGCCGGCACTGAGCGTGGTGGACAACGTGACGCTGCCGCTGCGTCTGGCCGGCACCCGCCCCGAGAAGGCCGTCGTCGACGAGGTCCTGGAGCAGGTCGGCCTGTCCGGCAAGCGGTACAGCCGGCCCGGTGAGCTCTCCGGTGGCCAGCAGCAGCGGGTCGCCATCGCCCGGGCGCTCGTCACCCGGCCCGCAGTGATCTTCGGTGACGAGCCGACCGGTGCCCTGGACACGCGGACCGCCGCGGAAGTCCTCTCGCTGCTGCGGCAGTCGGTGGACGTGGCGGGACAGACCGTCGTCATGGTCACACACGACCCGGTGGCCGCCGCGTACGCGGACCGGGTCGTCTTCCTCGCCGACGGGAGACTGATCGGCGCGCTCGAGCGGCCGACCGTCGAGCAGGTCACCGAGCAGATGCGGCAACTGGGCACCTGGGGCGAGGCATTCGCGCTCCGGCAGACACGTCACGGGGTCCGCTGATGATCAGGCTCGCTCTGAGCACCCTGCGCTTCCACAAGGGCGGTTTCGTCGCCTCGTTCGTGGCCCTGTTCCTCGGTGCCGTCATTGTCATAGGCTCCGGGGGCCTGTTGGAGACCGGCATCCACAACGCGGCGCCGCCGCACCGCCTGGCCGCGGCTCCCATCGTCGTCACCGGCGATCAGCGTTACGCGAACACCCAGGCCGAGCTCGTCTTCCCCGAACGCCTGCACATGGACGCTGCTCTGGCGGACAGGATCGCGAAGGTTCCGGGGGTGGAGTCGGCCGTCCAGGATCTGTCGTTCCCGGCGGCCCTCACCACGGGCGGCCAGGTCACCGGCCACGGCTGGTCCTCCGCCGTGCTCTCCCCGTACAAGCTCACCGAAGGCACCGCGCCCGCCGCGGACGGTCAGATCGTGCTCGGCAGGAAGCTCGCGGACCGTACGGGGCTGAAGACCGGCGATCGGGTACGGCTCCTGGTCCATGGCGCCGAGCGGACCTACCAGGTGTCGGGCCTGGCCACCGGCCCTGACGACGGCGGTGACGTGTTCCTGGCGGATACCCAGGCCGCGCGGGCCTCGGACCGTGTCGGCAAGACCGACAACATCGGTGTCTTCCCCGCCTCCGGTACGAGCACGCAGGAGGTGGCCTCCGCCATCCGCACGGTCGTCGACGGCTCCCCCGTCACGGTGCTGACCGGGGACGATCGCGGCCGCGCCGAGGACCCCGCCGTGGTGGCCGACGGCAGCGATCTGATCCCGCTGGCCGCCGCCTTCGGCGGTCTGTCGGCGATGGTCACCGTGTTCGTGGTGGCCGGCACGCTCGGCCTCTCCATCCAGCAGCGTCGGCGCGAGATGGCGCTGCTGCGCACCATCGGCGCCACACCGGGGCAGCTGCGCCGCCTCGTCCTCGGGGAAACCCTCTGCCTCGCGGTCGTCGCCACAAGCATCGCGACCATCCCCGGACCCCGGTTCGGGCGCTGGCTCCTCAGCGCGTTCGCCGACGCGGGAGCCGTGCCGCACTCGATCGCCTACCGGGCCGGTTCCGTACCGGTGATTGTCGGCGTGGACACCGCACTGCTCACCGCCGTCGGCTCGGCGTACATCGCGGCGCAGGCGGCGGCGCGCACCCGGCCGACCGAGGCACTGGCCGAAGCGACGCTGCAGCGCCGCTGGTTCAGCACTTTCCGGCTGATCGCCGGGCTGCTGTGCCTGGCCGGGGGCGCGGCCCTCGCCTGGGGCACCGCGGGCTCGGCCGGCCCGGACGCGGCCGGTGTCGCCACCCCGGCGGCGATGGTGTGGGCCGTCGCGTTCGGCCTCCTGGGCCCCGTCGTCGTACGAGGCCTGCTGGCCATGGTGGGCCGTCCCGTCGGGAAGGTGTCCGGGCTCGCCGGTGAACTCGCCGCACACAACGCGCGGGCCCGCACGGCCCGCCTCGCCTCCGCTGTGATGCCGGTGATGCTGGCCAGCGGCCTGGCGGTCGGCCTGCTCTACATGCAGACGACCCAGTCCGACGGCGCCAAGCGGGCGTTCGACGAAAACCTGCGCGCCGACGTCGTGGTGACATCGGCCTCCGGCGGACTCCCCCTCTCTCTCGTCGACACGATCCGCGAACAGCCGGGAGTGGCCGCGGCATCCGCGCAGATCCCCACTACTGGGTACATCGAGCCGGACGAGCCGATGCGGCCGAGCGAGGGCGAGGACACCGGCCCGCAGCCGACTGAGCTGTCCATGCAGGGCGTTACGGCGCAGGGTCTTGACCAGACGACGGCGTACCACGCGGCGAGCGGCCGCCTCACCGCGCTGAACGGCGACTCCGTGGCGCTGCCCACCACCTACGCGAAAGGCCACAGGCTGGGCGACATGATCCCGATCCGGCTGGGCGACGGCACCCGGTTGGAACTGAAGCTGGTCGCCACGGTCGACGGGCGTCGCGGCTACGAGACCGCACTCGTCCCGGCGGCACTCCTCATCGGGCACACCGACGGCGGGCTCGTTCCCCAGATCCTGGGGAGCGCGACGGACGGCACGGACCGGGCCGAACTCGTCTCCTCCCTCACGAAGCCGGCGGAACAGTGGCCCGGGGTCCGGGTATCCGGCACGGAGGTACTGGAGGCCGCCCAGGCCGAGGCGGACGACACTCAGGCATGGATGGCGTACCTCGTCCTCGGCGTCGTCGTCGGCTACGCGACGCTCGCCCTGATCAACACGCAGATCCTGGCCACGACCGAACGGCGCAGGGAATTCATGCTGCAACGGCTCATCGGCGCCACCCGGCGCCAGATCCTGCAGATGGTGACGGTCGAGGCGGCCCTGGTAGCGCTGGCAGGCATCGTCCTCGGCCTCCTGGTCGCCACCGCGACCCTGGTACCGCTGAGTCTGAGCGTTCTCGGCACTGCCCTTCCCGGCGGGTCCCCGTGGATCCTGATCGTGGCGGTCGCCGGAGCTGGGGCCCTGACCCTGGTCACGACACTGCTCGCCGCGGGCGCTGTGCTACGCGCAAGGCCCGGGGACATGGCAGGCCTGCGGGAGTGACCGAAAGACGCAGAAGACTGCCTCATCGAGGCCCGGCCGCTGCCGCGCCGGGGGCGCCCTGGAGAAAGCTGCCCCATCGGCTTCGAGGTCCCGACGCCACGGTGCCGTTTTCAGGCCGTCGCTACGCCCTCTTCCCGTCGTCTGGAGGACGGAGAGGCACCGGTCGGAGGGATTGGAACCGCCCCGCGGCTAGGCAGAACCTGTGGGTCACCCCGTTCGTGCGGCAGGAAGGACGACCGCGATGCTGCACGACCCGAGCCCGGCAGTTCAGGCAGTTTCGTTTGGATCACCGGGCGGACCAGAGGAAGATGCCCGCGATGTGGGGCCGGCCAAGTAGACGGTGGCGGTCTTTCTCGTAGCGGGTGGCGATGCCGCGCGCCACTGGTCGGGTAGCCGGGTCATGTTGCCACGACCCGGCCCCCTCAGAACCGGGCATGCCTGTTTCCAAGCACCACGGCTCAAGCAAGCCCAAA
>JODU01000058.1 GCA_000720845.1 Kitasatospora aureofaciens
CAGTCGATGCCTCCAGGCCCGGTGACACCCCCCGGATCATGAACAACAAGGGGGAGACGTCATGCCGGACCGAAGGCCGGTAGCCCCATTGCGGAGCCATGAAAAAAGACATCCGATGGGGTTACTGAGGTTGAACTCGTGATGTCGTGCTGCTGATCAGGCGGGTCTGATGGTCAGGCCGGTCTCGGCGAGGCAGCCGTCTGTGAGGTGGCTGCGGTACTGGATGTGCCTGTAGGCCGCGCCGGATGCGCCGGACGAGGTGCTCGGGGGTGGAGAAGGCCACGTTGGAGAGCCAGCCTCGTCGCAGCAGCGACCAGATCCCTTCGACGGGGTTGAGGGCGGGTGCGTAGGGCGGCAGGTAGTAGATGGTCAGCCAGTCCTGGGCTTCTGCCCATTGGCGCAGGTCGGCAGTTTTGTGGACGTTTAGGTTGTCCCAGACGAGCACGATGGGGCCGCCGAGCTGATGGTGGGCAGCGATCAGCAGGTCACGGTAGTCGCGCCAGGAGAAGCACTTGCGTCCGTCACGCCGGCCGTCATCCTGGCGCGGCCGGTAGATGAGCCGGGACCGGTGGCCGGGTTTGTAGCAGGTCAGCGCTGCGATGGATATCCGTCTGCGGGAACGGCCGCGGACTCTCACCACCGGGGTCCGGCCTCGCTGTGACCAGGTCCTGGCCTGCGGCGGCGTCATGGAGAATCCGGCCTCGTCCTCGAAGACGAGCCAGGCACCACTCACGGCGGCGAGTCTTCCGCGCAGGGCCACACCTCTTTGACCCACCCGGCCACCGCGTCGTCGTCCCGCTCCATCGCGCGTCGGGCCGGGACCTGGCAGGACCAGCCGTTGCGCACCAGCAGTTTCCGAACACCCTGGATCGTATAGGTCAGGTGGAAGCGCCAGCCGATCACCGTCTTGACCCGCTCCAGGGTCCACCGCTGGTCTTCCCAGCCATGCGCGGCCGGCCCCTTGGCCAGCTCGGCTTCCAGCTGGGCGAACTGCTTCTCGCTCAATCTCGGCAGCGACGCCGGCCCCTGCGACCCCAGAGCCCGCGGACCGCCTCCGTCCCACATCCGCCGCCACCGCTGCACCGAGCGAACGCTGACCCGCAGGTCCTTGGCGATCACCGAGCTCGCCTCGCCCTGAGCGAACCGCTCTGCCGCCTTCAGTCGTAACTCCTCGCGGAACTGCTGACGTTCAGCGGTCAGTCCGCCCCCTGTCCAGGTACTCGTCTGAGTGCACCACCGAGTACGAAGTTACGTGCACCACTGCTCAGGCCACGTCGGTGTCTCGTTCGATGGCCTGGAGGCGGTTCTTGAGCCGGTAACTGTTGCCGTTGATCGAGACGACTTCGCAGTGGTGCAGGAGGCGGTCGAGGATCGCGGTGGCCAGGACCTCGTCGCCAAAGACCTGGCCCCACTCACCGAAGGTCTTGTTCGAGGTCAGGATGATGGAGCCCTTCTCGTAACGCTTGGAGATGACCTGAAAGACCAGGTTCGCCTCGGCCCGCTCAAGCGGTTGGTAGCCCACCTCGTCGACGACGAGAACGGCGGGGCGAAGGTAGCTGGTGAGCTTGCTGATCAGCCGGCCCTGGTCCTCGGCGGCTTTGAGGTGGCGGACCATGTCGTCGAGGCTGGTGAAGTAGATCGAGTACCCGGCCCGGCAGGCCGCGACCGCGAGGGCGACGGCGATGTGCGTCTTGCCGACCCCGGGCGGCCCGAGCAGAGCGACATTGGCCTTGTCCTCGATGAAGGAGAGGGTGGCCAGGTCCTTGACCTTGCGCGGATCGAGGTCGGGCTGGAAGGAGAAGTCGTAGTCCTCCAGTGTCTTGTGGTGCGGCAGCTTCGACAGCCGCAGGCCGTTGCGGAAGCGCCGGTCGTCACGGACGGCGAGTTCCTCAGCCAGCACCAAGTCGAGGAAGTCGAGGTAGCCCATCTTGGCCTCGTCCGCCCGCTGGACGTATTGGTTGAGGGCCTCGGCCAGGTGCGGCAGGCCGAGCTTGGCGGCGGTGGTGCGGATGCGGTTGCTGGTCAGCTCGCTCAACGGGCTTCCTTGGTCGGGGCGGGTGCGGTGAAGGGACGGGTGCCGGTCAGCTCGTCATAGACCGACAGCGGTCGGCGGCCGACCTCGACGTTCGCGGCGGCGGCTCGGTTCAGCAGAGCCTGAAGCGGTCCGGTCTCCGGCCCGGCCGGCTGGCCGCGGCGGGGCGAGGGCAGAGCGTCGCCGGTGGTGACGCGCCGGCCAGCGCCGGTGGGCAGGCCGTCCCAGTGCGTCTCATCCACGATGCGTGCACCTCGGCCAACGGCCCGAGGATGGACGGCCAACAAGGTCCGGCCACTTGGGTCAGGGACGGTGGAGTGCAGGCTGACCTGCGACTTCGTGGCCCGGATCTCGACCAGCTGGCGGGGGCGGATCTTGCGGGCGGGCACCGAGTAGAGGTTGGCGTCAAAGGCGACCAGGCAGTCCTTGCCGACGTGCCGCAGATGCCGCTGGGCGACCACATAGGGGGTCCGTGGCAGTGGGCGGAGGGCCATGTGATCGCGCACGGCCCGGTGCCCGATGACTTCACCGTGGGTGCCGTGGACCTTCGCCCGCCGGAACGGCACCCAGGCCGCGAAGGCGGCGTTCATCTCTTCGACCGAGGAGAAGGCCCGGCCGGCCAGGACGTGGTCGCGGACGATGCCGACCTGCCGCTCGACCCGGCCCTTGCCCTGCGGGCGGTAGGCGGCCAGCACGTCGATGTCGAAGTCGTAGTGCCCGGCGAAGGCGACCGCCTCCGGATGCAGCGGAACCGCCTCCCCGGGGGCGACGTGCCGGCGCACGACCGTCTTCGTGCGGTCGTAGACAACGCTCATCGGCACCCCGCCGAAGTGCGCGAACGCCTTACGGTGGCAGTCGAAGAACGTTGCCAAGTCCTGGCTGGTGGTGAAGCAGCAGAACGGGTCGCGCGAGTACGACAGCGTCATGTGGAAGGAGTAGACCTTCGGGATGCCGACATGGGCGAGGATCTTGCCCTCGTCCCCCCAGTCGACTTGAGCCTGAGCACCCGGGACGACCTCGAACCGCCGGTGCAGACCCGCCAACTCGCCCGGGCTGATACCCAGTTCCTCCGCGATCCGGGGCCGGGCTTCTTGCAGATATAGCTTCACCCGTTGATAGTTGATCGCGACGCCGTACTCCTGGACCAGGCGCTCGTGGATCACCCTTCCCTTGAGCAGGATCTCGGATCTGAGCATTGCGTCGATCAGCGGCGCCACCTCGTCCACCACCCGTCGAGGCCGCTGATCTGCGACTTCTCTCTTCGGCGGCGCGAGCGAGGCCGGGTCCTTGAGGTACTTGCTGACCGTCCGGCGGTTCAGCCCGGTCTCCTTCGCGATCTCCCGCAGGCTCATCGCACCTGACTCGTACAGCGGACGAAATCGCCTCAACTCCAGCCAGCGATGCGGATCCAAGACCACCGTCAGTGCCTCCCTGCCGCCCCGAACCGACAGCAGCAGACTCACGGCCGACACCCCGTCACCGCATCAGGAATGGTGCACTTTCATCCGTACGAGGTGGTGCACGTTCGCTTGTACGCCGACACCCCCCTTGTGGATACCGCCGAATGCGGCCAGGCGCTGGTTCTTTCCCCGGCGGACCATGACCGTGTGGTTCTTGCCTGAAACGCGAGTGCCGGGTGCTGAGCCGGCGTAGGCCTTGAGTGCCTTGGCATCGGCGAAGGGGCTGCGGTCGCCGCCGATCTCGGCCAGGATCCGGGCTCCGCTGAGCGCGCCGAGGCCCGGGAAGCTGGTTATGACCGCCGCGTCCGGGTGCTGCTCGAACAACTCGACCGAGGCTTCGGAGAGGCTGTCCGCAGCGGTGCAGGCGGCCTCGAACTTCCCCAGCAGGGTCAAGGCCTGGCGGCCCATCGCTGTCTCGACGAGCGGGAGCTGGCGCATCTGCGGAACACGCAGCGTGGCGTGCAGGCGCTCGACCTCGGCCTCAATGTCGCGCTGGCGACCGGCGCGCTTGAGCACTGCCTTCAGCTGGATTCGGCTGAGCCGGGCGGCTTGCCGGGGAGTCGGTGCGGCAGCCAGCAGGGTGCGGGCCAGCGGCGCGTTGAAACCCCCTGTGGTCGGCTGGACGGCGGCGAGGTAGCCGGGGAAGTACTCACGCAGGTGGGAGCGGAGCTTGTTGCCGGCCTGCGTGCGGTCCCAGACGGCATCCTGCTGGGCGCGGGCCAGGACTGCGATGGCCTGGGCGAGCTCGCTGTCGGCCGGCAGATGACGGTGTGCGTCTGCGTCAGTGCGCAGGATGTTCGCCAGCACCATCGCGTCGAGGTGGTCGGACTTCTTGCGTGAGACTGCGTGGCGCTCGCGATAGCGCGCGGCCGCCATTGGGTTGATGGAGTAGGCAGGGCGGCCGGTGGACCTGAGACAGGCGACCAGCAGACCGCGGGAGGTCTCGATCGCCACCGGTATCTGGTCATTGGGGTCGTCGCCGTGTTCAGCCAGGAGGTTGAGCAGCTGTTGCAGGCCGACTGCGTCGTCGCTGATCCGGGCTCGTCCGAGGAGCTTGCCGTCGCCGTCGGCGAGGGCGATGTCGTGGTGGTCGCTGGCCCAGTCGATCCCGCAGAACACCCTCATGCGCGTTTCTCACGTCCTTCTGTCCGATGTGTATATCCGCTGGTCAAGGCCAGTGCGGAGACACGCGACTCCTTAATGGAAGGGCTCTGGGCCCGTCATCCGATTGGTCGTTCGTGACCCCAGCTGACTGCAGGGGCCTCGGTCTGTGCAGGAGCTCGGAGGCGTCCCGGCGAAGTGAGAGATAGACCCGGCAGAGGGCTCGGACCACGAACGTCAACGGCCTGATCATCCAATAGGTTCCGGTCGAGAGAGTCGCGCGGCAGAGCGGGTTGGCCTTGTCGTCGTTCTCACTATCGCGGGCCCTCGGTGGCAATCGACCAGCATCCAGGGCCAAGTCTTGACCGAGTGCTCACGGGCTCCGGGGGGGGGTGTATGGCTCACCGGATGCTGGCTGATCGCCACCAAGGTAAAGCCGATGGCCGCGATCTTTTTCGAGGTCTCCTGGACCGGGTAACGGGTAGCAGTCCATCGGCTTCGTCCCCCATTACTGAGGTTGAACTCGTGGTGTCGTGCCGTTGCTCAGGTGGGTCTGATGGTCAGGCCGGTATCGGCGAGGCAGCCGTCTATGAGGTCGCTTCGGTACTGGATGTGCCGTAGGCCGCGTCGGATGCGCTGGGCGAGGTGTTCGGGGGTGGAGAAGGCGACGTTGGAGAGCCAGCCGCGCCGCAGCAGTGACCAGATTCCTTCGACGGGGTTGAGGTCGGGTGCGTAGGGCGGCAGGTAGTAGATGGTCAGCCAGTCCCGGGCTTCGGCGAACTTCCGCAGGCTGGCGGCCTTGTGGACGTTGAGGTTGTCCCAGACGAGCACAATCGGGCCGCCGAGCTGCTGATGTGCGGCGATCAGCAGGTCGCGGTAGTCGCGCCAGGAGAAGCTTTTGCGTCCGTCGCGTGGGCCGTCATCCCTGCGCGGCCGGTAGATCAGCCGGGAGCGGTGGCCGGGTTTGTAGCAGGTCAGTGCGGCGATGGACACTCGTCTGCGGGAACGGCCCCGCACCCGGACTACCGGGGTCCGGCCGCGCTGGGACCAGGTCTTGGCCTGCGGCGGCGTCATGGAGAATTCGGCTTCGTCCTCGAAGATGAGCCAGGCTCCACGGGCCGCCGCGAGTCTTCCGCGCAGGGCCACACCTCCTTGACCCACCCGGCCACCGCGTCGTCGTCCCGCTCGATGGCCCGTCGGGCCGGGACCTGGCAGGACCAGCCGTTGGGTACCAGCAGTTTCCGCACGCCCTGGATGGTGTAGGTCAGATGGAAGCGCCGTCCGATCACCGTCTTGATCCGCGCGAGCGTCCAGCGTTGGTCCTCCCAGCCATGCGCGGCCGGACCCTTGGCCAGCTCCGCCTCCAGCTGGGCGAACTGCTTCTCGCTAAGCTTCGGCAGCGACGCCGGCCCCTGTGACCGCAGAGCCCTCGGGCCGCCCTCGTCCCACATCTGCCGCCATCGCTGCACGGAGCGGACGCTGACCCTCAGGTCCTTGGCGATCACCGAGCTCGCCTCTCCTTGGGCGAACCTCTCGGCCGCCCTGAGCCGTAACTCCTCGCGGAACTGCTGCCGTTCGGCGGTCAGACCGCCCCCTTGTGGATACCGCATGCCCCGGTGATACCGCACGGGCGACGAGCCGTCAGCTCCTGCGACACCACGAGTTCAACCTCAGTAGGTAACGGGGGGGAGCGTCTCGATGCCCGGCCCGGAAGCAACACGGTCCTTGCCCCACCCGGCCTGACAGCGCGCGCAGGGCACTGTGAACGTCGGCGTTCCCTCCGTTTGCTGCCGCTTGGGGCGTTTGGTGGAAAGAGTGCCCGGACCGGTGCGAGGACTCTGCCGCACAGTGCGCTCGCTCCCGTGCAGGCCCGACTTGTAGGCCCCGGGCTTCACCCGATCGTGGCCGTTCTGAAGAAGCTCACTCATCCGCACCTGGCGCCTTCTCGACCGGTCGGCGCGCGTCTTCAGCCGGCCCGGCAGCACCCGACCCGGTGTGAACC
Organism: Kitasatospora aureofaciens; assembly: GCA_000720845.1. Classification (GTDB taxonomy): domain Bacteria; phylum Actinomycetota; class Actinomycetes; order Streptomycetales; family Streptomycetaceae; genus Streptomyces. The sequence continues at coordinate 6,596 of JODU01000058.1, forward strand.
GGTTCCCTTCATCTTCCGTTCCTGAGGGGGAAAGATCTCGAACCGAGCATCTGGAGGACCCGTGCCACCGAAAGACAAGCCCGATGGGACCGACTGGGACACCCAGCTCCGGGCGGCCCGCAAGAGGGCTGGCAAGGCTCGGTGGCTAAACCTAACGCTGCAGGAACGCCAAATCTCCGTCAAGAAGGTTCAGGCGGCCCGGTGGGGAAACGTGCCGCCTGAGGAACGCAGTGCGGCCGCCAAGAAGGCGAAGGAGACGTTGGGACCTGAGGGGATCAAAGCGGCCTTGAAGAAGATGGCCGAGACCATGGGGCCTGAGGGACGCAGGGCGGCCGTCAAGAAGGGGAACCAAACTAAAGGGCCTGAAGGACGCAGAGCGGCCGCCTTAAAGGCCTCGGAGACGAGGAGGAAGCGGGCTGCTGAGAGGGCCGTGCGTGCGGGCGCGAGGGGTGTGGTCGATGCGGAGCAGGTGCGGGGGAATCTGTCGGGGATTGCCGCTGTGAACATCTACATGATCTACCGAGAGGTATTCTCGCACTGGCCGCAGGATCCTCCGTCGGGGCTGAGGATCGCGGTGGACTCGCACACCATGAACGATGCGAAGGAGACCGTGTACGGGGAGGTGAGCAGACAACTGCCTGCGCTTGGCGCGGCCATAGCGATCCTGAACGTGCCGGGCATACAAGCCGAGCCCGTCACCACGGCAGACATGCCGGGATTCCTGATCGATCCCGGAATGGACCTCACCGATTCTGCCAACCAGCAGTTGCTACACAGTGCAGGCATCGCCAAGACACAGTACGCCCAGGCCACCGCCCTACAGGATGATCTTCTGCGACACTATGCGGAAGAGGACCTGCAGTTACCGCAGGCGGAAACCCCCCAGTACGAGGCCGAAGACTTCCTGCTGGAAACATTCGGCACGGATGTGCCACCGCTACCACCGTTCCCCGGCCAATCCACCTCACCAAGCGTTAGCGGAAGTCTTTCCGTACGGCAGTGGGACCCGGCCCTCGCATTCATTCTCCCTACGGCTGCCTCATCAACACGTAGAACAGCAGAAGCCTCAGCGCCATCAACTGCGGTGCCCAATGACGCGAGCCGTGCTCACTTCGCTCAAAGTGGCTATGTGCAGCGACAGCAACCGATTTCACCTGCACCGTCTGATGCCCTCAGCATGAAGCAAGTCACAAAAAGCCTCATTGCACACGTTATCTCCGAGCAGAAGAAGTCGGCCGGACGAAAAAGGTAACTCGAAAAAGCCTATCTATAGGTAACAGCATTTGCCGGTTCCGGATAGGAGGGATGGGAGCCTTCTTCCGCTTTCATCCTCCAACTCGACCGATACCTTTCAACCCGGTCCCTGTACTGGCCAACGGCGCGCCGGTAGTCGAGTGTCCTACATTGCAGCGTGCGGTGCAGCGGTACCCCATCTCGGAGCCCTCGACCGCAGATCACTCGAGAGATCCCAACCGTGATTTTCGGGAAATTTCAGCGTTGTCGCTCCAGGGTGAGGATGGCTCTTGCGAGGGACTGAGCCTTTTCCATCTTGATCAGTTGGCGAGTTCGAGGGCGACGACGGCTCGGACGATGGCCGTGATCCGGGTGGTGCTGCAGCGGAGCTTCCGCAGGACCCGCCAGCCCTTCAAGGCTGCCATGGCGCGTTCGCCGAGGCTGCGGATCTTGGCGTGGTCCCGGTTGTGACGCCGGCGCCAGCCGCGCAGGTTCCTGCCGCGGAGCGGGACCCGGATGGCGGGACCGGCACCCTGATACGCCTTGTCCGCCCAGCACTTGATGCCGTCGGCCGCCAAAGCGGCCGGGATGTCGTGGGTCCGGGCCGCGGTCAGGTCGTGTGTGGCTCCCGGAAGTGCGTCCGATGCCCAGATCAGGCGTCCGGCCGGGTCCGCGAGAACCTGCACGTTCAAGCCGTGATGCTTCTTCTTTCCCGAGTAGTACGGGCGGTCGGCGGCGATGCGGTCAATCAGCAGGAGCGTGCCGTCGAGGATCACGTATGCCTTCCGGCGGACCGTCTCCATGGCCTGCTCCAGCGTCGGAGCGAGCGCGGCCAGGAGATCGACGGCCTCGCGTATGTAGCGGCATACCGTCGCGATACCGCTCCGGAAACCCGCCGCGAGGCGGGCGTAGGTGTCACCGCAGCGCAGGTGCGCCAGGACGAGCAGGGCCTGCCGCCCACAGGTGAGGCGGCGCCAGCGGGAACCGATACGACGCCGGTGACCCGCTAGGAGACCGGCAAGACGCTGCAGGGTGCGGCTGGACAGATCGACGGCAGACAGTAGACAAGCACGAGAGCTTCTGGCGGACTGGTGATCTTGGTCGTGAACCCGTCTACCAGGAGCCTTTCTCATGCCCGACACCGGGGCTTCGACCCAACCACCCGTCAGGTTGGAAGAGGCTCACTGTGAGCATTTTCAGAACGACCACGATCGGGTGAAGCCTAGGGCCTGCAAGTCGGGCCTGCGCGGTAGCAAGGGGAGTGTCCAATAGACGGCGGATCCGATGATCAAGGAGACGCCTGATGAGCGAGACCATCACCGAGCACGAGGCTGTGGAGGCGCCGGTCGTCGAGT
>JODU01000059.1 GCA_000720845.1 Kitasatospora aureofaciens
GGGTGTGGGTGTGGGGGTCGGCTTCGGGGTCGGGGTCGGCTTGGGCGCTGCCACCGGTGCGGGTGGGCGGGGCGGGTGGGTCGAGGGCGTGGGAGTGTCCGGGGCGGGCTGCGCCACCGGTGAGGAGGCGGGCGGGGCGGCCTTCGGCGGCTCCTTGTCCGGGGCGTCGTTGCCGGCCAGCGCGAGGGCCAGCGCCGCCGCGGCGGCCACCGCGACCACGCCGGCCGCGATACCGGCCTTCACCGGTGCGCCCAGCCCCTCGGAGGCCGCCGCACCGCCCCCGGCACCCGCTCCGCCGGAGCTGCCGCCGCTCGCCGCGGCCGCCGCGCCCGCGGCTCCGGCCGCCCCGGCGCCCGCGCCCCCGGCGATGAGCCCCGCCGCCTTCGCGTACCCGGCGACACCGAACCAGCCGATGACCGCGACGGGCACCACCGCGGGAATGCCGCTCGCGACCTCCTCGATCTGGGTGGCGGCCAGCCGGCACCTGGCGCACTCCTCCAGGTGCTTGCGCAGCCCGCGTTCGGCCCGGATGCGCAGCCTGCCGCGCGCGTACGTGCCGAGCTGGTCGGCGTAGCGGGCGCACTCCTCGTCGGTGGCGAGGGCATCGCTGACGTGGGCCTGGAGGTAGGCCTGCTTCAGGCCCTCGCGGGCGCGGCTGGCGAGGACACGGGTGCCGTTGGCGTCCAGCCCGAAGAGCACGGCCACCTCGCTCGGCGACTCGTCCTCGACCTCGGTGTGCCACAGCACGGCCTGCCACCGCTCCGGCAGCGACCGAAAGGCCCGCATGGCCATCGACTGCTCGGCCTCGTGCATGGCGCGGACGTCGGCGCCCAGCTCCAGGGTGTCGTCGTCCGCCTTGGTGGAGTGCGCGGCCTGCGCGGCGAACACCGCGAAGTCCTCGACCAGCTGCTCCCGCCCGGCCGACCTGGTCCAGCCGGCGGCGACGCGCCGGACCGCGGTGAGCAGGTAGGCGCGCACGGCGTGCTCGGGCCCCGAACCGCCGCGCACCGCCTGGAGCATGCGGGCGAACACCTCGGCGGTGAGGTCGTCCGCGGTGTGCGCGTCCCGGCAGCAGGTACGCGCGTACCTGCGTACCGCGTCCGCGTGGCGCCGGTACAGCTCCTCGTAGGCCGTGTCGTCGCCCGAGCGCATCCGCTCGATCAGCTCCGCGTCGGACGCCGGAAACTCCCGCGGCGGCGGCAGGATGCCACCGTCGTACAGCTCCCGCGGCGGCGGCAGCACGCTGTCCTCGTGCAGCTCGCGCTGCGCCGGGACCCCGGTCCCCGAGCGGTCCCCGTCCTCGGCGGGGCCGCCGCTGCCGCCGCCCTCGGCCCAACCGCCGAGGGCACCGTCCTCCGTGGGGCCGCCACGGGCGGTTTCCCCGGCCTGGCGGCCGTCCTTCGCGGGAGGGCCGGCCCGCCGGGCGTGTGCCGGGCCGCCCTGGCCCGGCACCTGCGGCGCGTCACCGTCCCGGGTGCCGCCTGCTCCGACGCCACCGGGACCGTTCTCCCCGTCACCGCCGAGTGACCCGTCCCGCCCGTCAACGCTCATCGCGGAAAGCCCCCGCCAACCTGCCCAGCCCGTCCGAACACCGGGTCAGCGTGCCATATTGGCTTTTGTTCAGGCCCCTCCTGTGCCGACCATCACTCGTCTGTGGGGACTTGCCGTGCCGCGGTAATAACGCTCAGCCGTTCGGGGAAGGAGAAACGGGCCGCCCGACGGCGTCGCCGCCGTCTCACGCCGGACGCGACCGCAGTCCCTCCAGCAGGATGTCCAGCAGCCGGGCCGAAGCCGCTGCCTGCTGGGCCGGGTCAGGCAGCGAGGGCGCCGCCGTGGCTATCACCAGCAGTACGTCCGACACCGACACGTCCGGCCGCAGCTCCCCCGCCGTCCGCGCCCGCTCCACGAGTCGGCCCACCACCTCCAGGAGCGCCGCGGCCCCGTCGTCGCCCGCCAGGGAGTCCGCGGTGGAGCCCGCCGCAGGACCCGCCGCGCCCGCTCTCTCAGCGACGGAACCCGCGGCGCCAGCCGACGCCCCGGCCCTGGCGGCCTCCTCGGGCACCAGGCGCAGCTCGCCGGTGCCCGGCTGTATCCGCTGCTGCGGCACCCGCGGATCACCGGCCGCCGCACCACCGGCACCACTGTCTCCGTCGTCCTGCGTCCCGACCCGCAGCACCTGCGGTGGCAGCAGCCGGCCGGCGCCCGAGGCCACCGACGTCCGCAGGAAGCGGGACAGCGCCGACCACGGCTCGTCCTCCTGCCCGAGCGCCGTGCGCGCCTGGTCGGTCAGCCGCGCCGTCTCCTCCTCGGCTATCCGGCGCACCAGGACGTCCTTGCTCGGAAAACGCCGGTACACCGTGCCGACGCCGACCCGCGCGCGCCGCGCCACGTCCTCCATCGGCGCGCCGTATCCCAGCTCGCCGAACACCTCCCGGGCCGCGCGCAGCACGTGCTCCAGATTGCGCTGGGCGTCCACGCGCAAGGGCGCGCTCCGCGCCGCGTCGCCGCGTGCGCCGCCCGCCGTCGCATTCATCGCGCCGCCGGGCGCGACGGCCGACGCGGACGACCAATGAGAATCCTGAACATGCATAGACAATCCCCCGGTAATGACGTCTCCCCCCGGAGACACTCCCCGCCATCGAAAGCCGGAGCGCGTGGAACGGGCCCGGTTGCGCGGTCCGCCCGTCGCGGACCCCATGAGCACATCCCCCTGCACACCGTCGGAAAGAACATAGTTGAGCGGGGGTCAATTCAGAAGGGGCACGTTCCGCACGGAGCGCCCCCCGATCGGCGCACGGATCGCATACGCCCCGAATGTGCCGCTCTCCACCCCCATGCTCTCCCACGCTGACCTGCGCGATCACCTCGCGCCACGGCGGTTCGCCCAGCTCGGTGCCCCGGCGATCTCCGGTCACACAAATTGACGAGCCTGTGGACAAACGCAAGCGCCGGGTGCGTCATGGGATGGTGAAGGAACGTGCGCGCATTCTCGTTGTCGGCGGTGGCTACGTCGGGATGTACACGGCCCTGCGGCTGCAACGGAACCTCAAGGGCGAACTGCGGCGGGGCGAGGCCGAGATCACGGTCGTCACCCCCGACCCTTACATGACGTATCAGCCGTTCCTCCCCGAGGCGGCGGCCGGTTCCATCTCCCCGCGGCACGTCGTCGTACCGCTGCGCCGCGTCCTCGGCCAGTGCGACCTCGTCGTCGGCGAGGCCGAGGCCATCGACCACACGAGCCGCACCGCCACGGTCACCACGCTCGCCACCGACGAGGAGAAGACGGGCGCCCGCCGGATCACGTACGACGAACTCGTCCTCGCGCCCGGTTCCGTCTCGCGCACCCTGCCCGTGCCCGGACTCGCCGACCACGGCGTCGGTTTCAAGACCGTCGAGGAGGCCATCGGCCTGCGCAATCACGTCCTCGAACAGATGGACATCGCCTCCTCCACCCGCGACCCGGCCCTGCGCGACGCCGCCCTCACCTTCGTCTTCGTCGGCGGCGGCTACGCCGGCGTGGAGGCCCTCGGCGAACTGGAGGACATGGCCCGCTACGCCGCGCGGTACTACCACAACGTCACGCCCGAGGACATGAAGTGGATCCTCGTCGAGGCGTCGGGCCGCATCCTGCCCGAGGTCGGCGAGGAACTGGGCCGCTACACGGTCACCGAACTGCGCCGCCGCAACATCGACGTACGCCTGGACACCCGCCTCGAGTCCTGCGCCGACCGCGTCGCCGTCCTCAGCGACGGCTCCCGCTTCCCCACCCGCACGGTCGTCTGGACGGCCGGCGTCAAACCGCACCCGGTCCTCGCCTCCACCGACCTGCCCCTCGACGACCGCGGCCGGCTCACCTGCACCGCCCACCTGTCGGTCGACGGCGCCCCGCACGCGTGGGCGGCCGGAGACGCCGCCGCCGTCCCCGACGTCACCGCCGCCGAACCCGGCCGGGAATGCGCCCCCAACGCCCAGCACGCCGTCCGCCAGGCCAAGGTCCTCGGCGACAACGTCACCCACGCCCTGCGCGGCGAGCCCCTCGACACCTACGCGCACAGGTACGCCGGCTCCGTCGCCTCCCTGGGCTTCCACAAGGGCGTCGCGCACGTCTACGGGCGCAAAGTCAAGGGCTACCCCGCGTGGTTCATGCACCGCGCCTACCACCTCAGCCGCGTCCCCACCGTCAACCGCAAGGCGCGCGTGCTCGCCGAATGGGTGATCGCCGGACTCTTCAAGCGGGAGATCGTCTCCCTGGGTTCACTCGAACATCCGCGGGCGGAGTTCGAACTCGCGGCCGGTGGAAAGCCTTCTCAGGAGCCCCCGCACAACCCGAAGGGGTCGTCCTGACCGGACTCAGGAACTCCCTCGGCCACTGGGGCGTCTGACGGATGTCGGCCGGGCGGGCACCCTGCCAGACTGGTCCACCACCGCGGGCGCGCCGCCGCTCGCCCCAGCGCGGCCCCCGGGGCCCGGGCCGCCCCCGGCCCGTCCCGGTCCCCGGCCGCCGACAACTACACGAGGCAAGGATTCGTGAACTTCACGCGCTGGAGCGCCCGACTCCCCGGAACACAGCGCCGCGCCGCCGCGCGGACCGACACGGCCCTCTCCCCGGACCGGCGGGCGGACGGCTCCGTACCCGCCGCCCGCGCCGAGCAGCTGACCGACGAAGCCCCGCCCGCCACCGACGTTCCCGGCGTCGACGAGCTGCCCGTACGCGACGTCCTCGACCGCGTCCCGGCCCTCGTCGCCCTCCTCCACGGGCCCGAGCACCGCCTCGCCTACGTCAACGACGCCTACGTCGCCGCCTTCGGCCTGCGCGACCTCGGCGCCCGCGCCCGCGAGGCCCTCCCCGAGCTGGACGAACCGGGCCTCTTTCCGCTCCTGGACCAGGTGCAGCGCAGCGGGCGGCCCCGCACCCTCAAGTCCCGCAAGGCCCCGGACGGCCGCTCCTACACCTTCACCTGCACCCCGGTCGGCGCGGGCCGCGACGGCGACGGCCGCGGCGTGCTCGTCTTCGCGACCGACGTCACCGACCACGCCGAGGCCGCCGGCCGCCTGCGCGCGAGCGAACGCAGCCAGCGCGAGACCGCCGTCACCCTCCAGCGCTCCCTCCTCCCGCAGAAGCTGGAGGAGCCCGACGACCTGCGCGTCGCCGCCACCTACCACCCCGGCGGCACCGAAGCCGCGGTCGGCGGCGACTGGTACGACGTGATCACCCTCGGCGGCGGCCGCACCGCCCTGGTCATCGGCGACGTCATGGGCCGAGGCGTCCGCGCGGCGGCCGTAATGGGCCAGCTCCGTACGGCGGTCCGGGCCTACGCCCGCCTCGACCTGCCCCCGCACGAGGTGCTCCAGCTCCTCGACGGCCTCGCCGCCGAGATCGACGCCAACCAGATCGCCACCTGCGTCTACGCCATCCACGACCCGAACGAGGGCCGGCTGGTCTACGCGTCCGCGGGCCACCTGCCCATCCTGGTCCGCGACGAGAACGGCACCGTGCAGCGCGCCGACGAGCCCACCGGCCCACCGCTCGGCACCGGCGGCTGGATCCACGCCTCCGGTTCGATCGCCCTGCCCCCCGGCTCCACGGCCGTCCTCTACACCGACGGCCTGGTCGAACGTCGCGACGAGGACCTCGACGAGGGCATCGCCGCCCTGGAGCGCGCCCTGTCCGGCGCCACCGGCACCCCCCAGGTGGTCTGTGACCGCCTGATCCGCTCGGCGGGCGTCACCCCGGACCACGACGACGACGTCGCCGTCCTGGTCCTCCAGCACCCCGCCCGCGGGGGCGCCGAGGCCGAGCTGTTCCGCAACGCCGCCCTGGAACTGCTCGGCGGCGTGGAGGCGGCCCCACGCGCGCGTGCCTTCGCCTCCGGCGTCCTCACCAGCTGGCGCTTCCCCACCGACCTGCACGACCTCGGCGTCCTGGCCACCAGCGAACTGGTCGCCAACTCCCTCCAGCACGGCACCCCGCCGATGCGGCTGCGCCTGCGCCGCACCGACCGCCGTCTGATCATCGAGGTGACCGACGGCGACGACCACCTGCCCCGACGCCGCCGCGCGGAGCCGGGGGACGAGTCCGGCCGGGGCATCGCCATCGTCGCGACGATCGCCTCCAACTGGGGCTCCCGGCGCACCCCGGGCGGAGGCAAGGCGGTCTGGTGCGAGTTCGTCCTGCAGAAGCCGTGACCCGGCGCCGGAGGCGGAGAGGAACCCGCCCCCCGGCGACCGGCCCGCTCAGGCCTCCGCGACGGCCACCGTGTCGGCCGGTGCTCCGCCCTGCGTGACCACCCGGCTCCTGGCCAGCGACGGCTGATTCTGCACGTCCGTGAGCTGCCGCCCCAGCCGCACCGCCAGCACCGTGATGCCCAGGGAGAACAACAGGAACGCCACGATGTACGGCGCGTGCAACGAGGCCCCGAGCGGCCCGCCCACCGCCGGACCGATCGCCAGCGCGAGCTGCTTCACCAGGGCGAAGGCGGAGTTGTACTGCCCGGCGAGCCCGGTCGGCGCCAGGTCCGCCACCAGCGGCGCCAGCGTCGGCGACAGCATCGCCTCACCCAGTCCGAAGAGCGCGTACGTCGAGATGAACGCGGCCGTGGCCATCGTCTGGCTGCCGGGCCCCAGCCCGGCGTACCCGGCCACCGCCCACGCCACGGCCCAGATCAGTCCCACGGCGGCGATGACGCGCGAGCGCTTGCGCCGCTCCACGAACTTCAGCACCGCGAACTGCGCGACCACGATCATCAGCGTGTTGGCGGCCAGCGCGGTCCCCAGCGCGGAGGTGGAGATCCCCGCCGCCTCGACGCCGTACGCGCTCAGCCCCGACTCGAACTGGCCGTAGCAGGCGAAGAACAGCACGAAGCCCAGGACACACAGCTGCACCATGGCCCGGTTGCCGAGCAGCTGCTTCCAGCTCCCGCCGGCGCCCTGCCCCGGCGCCTGCTCGATCCGGGGCGCGCGCGGCACCCGCACCGTCGCCATGACGGCCACCAGCACCAGGAACATCGCCGCCTCGATGGCGAACAGCAGCGTGAAGGAGGAAGCGCTCGTGGTGTCGACCAGATGACCACCGATGAGCCCGCCGACGCCGAGCCCCAGGTTCTGCAGGAAGAACTGGGTGGCGAACGCCCGTGACCGGGTCTCCGTCGTGGAGCAGTCCACGATCATCGTCGCGAGCGCGGGCTGCATCACGGCCTGCCCGGCGCCCAGCGCGGCGGCGGACAGCAGCACCGTGCCGGCCGAGGCCGACAGGCCGAGGCTCAGCGCGCCCAGCGCGGCGGTGACCAGGGCGACCAGCAGCACCGGCAGCGGGCCGCGCCGGACGATGGCCCGCCCGGCGAACGGCAGCACGATCAGCGCGGCCACGGCGAAGACGGCGAGCACGAGGCCCGCCGTGACGGAACCCAGTCCCCGTACCTGCGCCACATAGACGTACAGGTAGGGGACCGTGAAGCCGAGTCCGAACGCGCTGAGTGCGTTGCCCACGTGGATCCGGCGCATCGCCGCGCCCATTGCCCTGGTCACGTTCACCCTCTCTTGATCTCTCGGGATCGATCGCTCCAGCCGTTAGAGCTGAAGACTTAGAAGCTAAAGTTCAAAGGTAAAGAGTACATACCGAAGGACTTCAAAGCAAAGGAGCTGCGTGCCATACTGCGGCCATGGGCGACACCTCCGGCGCCGGCGAGCCGACACTCGAAGAACAGATCGCCGCCTACCAGCGCGAGTTCCAGGACCTCGACCCGCAGGTCGAGAAGATCGTCTCGGCGCTCTCCCGCCTCAACCGCCGCATGAACGTCGCGTACGGCCGGCAGACCGCCGAGCTGGGCATCAGTAATACGGACTGGGAGGTGCTGAAGGCCCTCGTGCTCTCCGGCGCCCCCTACCGCCTCGGCCCCGGCGACCTCGCCAAGCGCCTCGGCCTGACGCCGGCCGCGATGACCCACCGCATCGACCGCATGGTGACGGAGGGCCTGGTCACCCGGGAGCGCGACGAGACCAACCGGGTCCGGGTGATCGTGGCGCTCACGGCGGAGGGGCGGGAGAAGTGGCTGGAGGCCATGCGTCTCGCCACGGTCTTCGAGGAGGACCTGCTCCAGGACCTCTCCGCGGAGGACCGCACCGCGCTCGGCGAGGTGCTGACCCGCCTCCTGCGCAGGGTGGAGCACGCACAGCCGGACGCCGGTGGCCGGCTCAGCGACCTCGATTAAAGATCTTGACAGCGACGCTTGACAGCCCCCTACGAGATCCGTAAGGTTCTTCGGGTTGCCGCGGACCCGTAACGGTTCTGCGGTAGCACCTCCCGCCGCAGCAGCGGCAATCAAACCACCAGCACGACCCCCGAGTGGGAATGGCTTCGGCGCGCCCGAATTCAATTCCGCTGGGCACTCGTCGCCCCGATCGACCCCGATTGGGAATCGCCGAGAGGGTCCGCTAAGGTTTGAGACGTCGGAACGGCCCAACAGCCGGGACGGCAACCCCTTCTGACGGGGAATCAGGGCCGAAAGGATCTGATAGAGTCGGAGCCGCCGGAAAGGGAAACGCG
>JODU01000060.1 GCA_000720845.1 Kitasatospora aureofaciens
CGCGGGAACGGATTACGGACACTAATCCGGGGTCAGCACATGTCTCCTTCCTTCGTGGCTTTCCCACTTAACGTGTGCGACTTCGTGTCGCACTTTGAGGCGGTTGATACACCCGCTCGACGGTGTTGCGCCGCTTGTAGACGTCCGAGTCGAAGCCGGGCGGGCGTCCGCCTCGATGGTCCCGCCGCAGACGATGACCGATCTGGTCGGAGGGCTGCGGGACGACCGCGCAGATCTGCCGTCGGCGCAGGTGACTACGTATCTTGCGAGATGAATAGGCGCGGTCGGCCAGGACCATTGGCGCCAGGAACCCTTGCCGGTTCAGCACGTGAGGGTCGCCTCGGCGGGGCAGGCGCTGAAGGCTACGCTCGCGGACCGTGCGGACGCCGTGGACGGCTTGGGGCACAGCGTGTGGAGTCCACTACAGGTGGCTCAAGACGCCCGTACGACCCGCACATTCACTTTATGGTGCGTGTTCGTGCTGAGGTGAGGGTGGGATCCGGTGTCCGTGTGCGCGAGAGTGATTACGTGGTGTGGTGAACCGTTCACCGTTGAGGGCCGTTGAGTCGGGGAGCGAGTATATGGGTCGTGCTTCTGACGGAGGTCGTGTGGAACTAAGTGCCGCTACTGCGGAGGATGAACGTGCAGGGTTGATCGCAGCCTTGTACGCGCCGCAGGCGAATGGAGCTCCCCCCCTGGTCCTCCATGGCCATCTGCCCCCGGCCCGCAGGACAGGTGCGCCCGAGTGGGAGCTTAAGACCAGGCGACGGATGATCAGACTCCTTAATTCGCATTATGCGGCGAGTCCTGCGGAGGTGTCGGTGCTGCGGGAAGCCGGGATTCCCCTGAAAGCGAGGGAGGGCGGCGGCTTCCACATCGACCCCACCGTCCCGAGGCAGAGCGCACATAGACGGGCCGAGGCCAGTGCCAGAAGCGCCGAGCAGATCGGCCGTCTGTACGGTCTGGTGCCCGGCTCCATCGCCCAGGTCCCCTGGGGTGTCCTGCCCATGGTCCTCAGGAAGGGTGCGCCCGAGGAGGAGAAGCGCGTCAGGCGGCGGATGCACCGTCTCCTCGAGTCACAGTACGCGGTGAGTCCTGCGGAGGAGTTTGAGCTGCGAAGAGCCGGGATCCCCCTTAAGACAAGGGAGGGGGGCGGGTTTCACATCGACCCCGCTGTTCAGCGAGAAAGTGACATGCTCGAGGCCGAGGCCAGTACCAGAAGCGCCGAGCAGATCCGCCGCCTGTACGGTCTGGTGCCCGGCGCCACCGCCCAGGTTGCCTGGGGCGTCCTGCCCACGCTACGCAGGGAGGGTGCGTCCCACGAGGAGAACAGTGTGAGGCAACGGTTGCACCATCTATGCGGGCCGAGGTACAGCACGACTCCCGCGGAGGTGTCGGCACTGCAAGAAGCCGGGCTTGCCCTGAAGGTGAGGGAGGGTGGCGGGTTCAGCATCGATCCCTCTGTTGCGCGGCAAGGTGATCTGAGCGCCAGCCGGGGCCCGAGGAGGTCCACGGCGCGGCCCGCGCAACCGGCAGCCGCGCCGGCCGGCGGTAATGGGGTACGGCACGCCGCGGACTATCAGGCCTCCGGGCTGTCGTATCCGTGGCGGGACGGGCAGCCGTCCGCAGGGACGGGGCCCATCCTGTCCGGGACTCGCCACACGTCCTCCACCCCGGGGCGGGTCCGTACCGTCTCCACCAGGCCGTGGGCGGTGACGACCTGGCCATGACGGTCGGCCTTCCCGGTGCACATCACTCCAGACAACCACTGCGAGCATCTGGCAACTGGAGATGACCGTGTGCTACCTCCCGCCGGAGCTCAGGATGAAGCCGGCGATCCGCTCGGACGTGTCCAGCGGTCGGAAGGGAACTGTCGCGTCCGAGGGAACGGACGGATCGAAGGTTCCTTCGACCGCGAGGCGGGGCCTTCCCCCCGGAACTGCGGGCACACGGGCAGTCACCTTTTCTCACCTAGAATTCGAAGCGAGACGCGCAGCTCTCATGCGACGGAGTCGCCGAGGGCTCCGCCGGTGACCGTGCGGATCGCATGGGCAAGGCGGGATAGCCATCACGTTAGTGACCACCGTGGTGTCGGCGCCAACGAGCTCGTGCACGGTAAGCGGTGAGACGTCGTGCCTCTGATCGTCGATCATGGCCATGTGGCGGGAACGCATCTCGTGCAGCGATCATCAGCGACCGGAGGATCACGGGCCTATCGGCCAGCGTGATCGCTGGACTGGTCGCCGAGCTTGGCCCGTTGTGGCACGAACGGCACCAGGCCGAGCTTGCGTCCCGTCCGCGGAAGCGCGCTGTGGGCGCCGGAGCGAAGCACCGATTGGTGTTCGTCGACCGGCTTCTGGCCACGCTCGTGCACCTTCGGCATACCACCACGCACGACGCGCTCGCCTGCTGGTTCGGTGTCGACCGCTCCACCGTCGCCCGTGCCATCGGGGAGGTTCGACCCTTGCTCGCCGAGCGAGGGTGCACCGTCAGCCAGGGTGTGCGGCTGCGGACCCTGGCCGAGGTCATCGACCACCTCGGTGCCGACGGGAAGACCGGGATCATCGACGGCACCGAGATTCGGGCCCGCGCCCACCGGCCGGCTGCGGCGGACGCCGTGCCTTCGTCTTGGGCAAGAAGCAGAACACGATGAAGGCTACCGTGATCGCGGACTGGCGTAGCCGCATGTTATGGACCGATGCCCTGCGGTCTGGGCGTATGCACGATGCCACGGCCGCACGCAGCGAAGGCATCGCCGTCTGCTTCCGGCACTTCCCCGACATCGAGGTCCTCCTGGACGACGGCTACCTGGGCCTGAGCCGTGACCACCGCGGGCAACCTATCGCGCCACCCAAAACCCCGGCCCGGAGCACTGCCCGGCAGGGTCGAACAGTGGGAACGCGACCGCCACGGGCACTCCTCCGACCGCATCACCGTCGAACACGCCCTCGCCGATCACAAACGCTGGAAGCAACTGACCCGCTGGACCCACCGCCGCGACCGCCTGCCCGACACTTACCGCGCCATCGCCGGCCTCGACTCCGACCGCACCGCCAACGCCTGAAAACCGGCCACGGCAAGGCCGAACACGCCTCACCCGCTATCACGCACCAGCTCGTTAGCACGCGGTGGTGACGACGGCCCTGCATGACGTCCGGCTCAGAACAGCTCTTCTTGCTGCGGTAGTGCCGCCAGGTGGTGTCTGCGGACGGACCTACCGCCTCCGCGATCTGATGACCGCTGCCACCTCTCTGGAGATCACCAGCTGCAGCCGTGCATGCCGTCGCTAGCTCTTCCCCCTTGCATTGCGGCGTCTTCGTGCACTCCATCTCCCCTCCCCGTGTATCCTCAAGCGACAATATGCCACTAAGTGACAGGAGGGGGGCGGTTCCCCGCGTGGTCAGCCCGGACTGGGACAGCTTCGCTCACGCCCCCGGATTCGTCTGCACCGCGCCGCTCCAAGTAGTTGTGTTACTGACCCGCCCAACCGTCATGGCATCGCTTAGATCATCCCGCTGCTGGACACCATCCCGCACATCCGCGACCAGTCCCGCCGACGCCCCAAGGCGTCGGTTCGCCGACCTCGGTTTCGACTAAAGTACCGATGCCTGCACCACTCTCGCGACGGCATGACGAAGATCGCCCGCCGAGGCTCGTGCGCGGCTCCGGACTGAGCAATAAATCCACTGGGTCGTGAAGCGTACTTCTTCCTGGCTCCGTCAGCGCAAACGCCCGCGCACCCGCGGGGGATAAGCATTGCCCGTTGTCGCGGTCTGCCCGAACTCGCTTGCAGTATCCCCTGCTTGACATGCCTTCGAACCTCGTTCTGGAACGATCACTGAAAGAACACCTATATGACCGTTGTGGTAGAGGAAAATCGCAGGCCGCCTATCCAGGTAGCTGACAGTGATCCCAGCAGGGGACGCTCGATCCTGATAAATGACCCCTCGGTGGATCCATGAATACAACCGATGCGAAGGCACGTGGAGCTGCCCCCCCATTCGACGCTGAGCGCGTGGCGTCACCCCTACGCTTCACTCTCCTGGGCCCAGTCCGGGCTTGGCGCGGTGCCGACGAACTGGACCTAGGCTCGCCACAGCAGTGTGTCGTGCTTGCAGCCTTGCTGCTCCAGCGAGGGCGACCCGTTACAACAGGCGCACTGGTCGACGCCGTATGGGGGGACGAACCGCCGGCCACAGCTGTCCCAGTTCTGCGCACCTATGTGTCACGACTGCGCAAGGTACTTGAGTCCGAGCAGGGGGTTGAAAAGCCCCCGCAGGTGATTGTCTCAGTCGCGGACGGGTACCGTGCTCACGTTTCAGACGCCTTCCTGGACCTGGGAGTCTTCGAACAGCAGGTCACCACAGCAAAGAACCTGCGTGCCGCAGGTGACGTGCCGGCAGCCGCAGAGGCCCTGCACGCCGCGCTCGACCTATGGGAAGGTGCGGCGCTGGCCGGACTGCCAGGTCCGTTCGCCGAGGCTGAGCGCTCTCGCTTGGCCGAGATACGGCTGGCTGCACTAGATACCCGGCTCGACATCGACCTCCAGCTCGGGCGGCATAGCGAGGTGGTCCCTGAACTGACGTCGCTGATCGATGAGTACCCGTTTCGGGAAGAGTTGTGCCGACTGCTGATGCTGGCGTTGTACCGCTCGGGTCGGCGGGCTGAAGCGCTCGCTCGATACCGCCGGATGCGTGGCATCTTGGTGACTGAACTGGGTATCGAGCCAGGGGCGCCCCTCCGGGAGCTGCACGAACGCATGCTGATGGCTGATACCTCCATAGATCACCGCGCACCGGACAACGGAACGCCCAGGGCGGAACCGGCCTCCGAACAGTGGGTGCGTCCCGCCCAGCTACCCGCTGACCTGCTTGCCTTCACCGGGCGACAAGCCGAACTCCGGCAAAGCCAGAACCTACTGCCGAGCGATGGGAGGCTGCCCTTCACGGTGGTGATCAGCGCTATCGGCGGTATGGCCGGAATCGGTAAGACCACCCTCGCCGTACACTGGGCTCACACCCTCGCTGACCGCTATCCCGACGGACAACTTTTCATCAATCTGCGCGGATACGACGCAGCCGGTTCGGCGGTCTCCCCGCAAGATGCCGTTCGTGTCTTCCTCGAAGCACTTGGTGTACCTGAGCAGAGGCTCCCCGCCTCGCCGGACGCCCAGACGGCGTTGTACCGCAGTCTCCTCGCTCGCAGGAGGGTGCTGATCGTCCTCGACAACGCCCGCGATACCAATCAGGTCCGTCCACTGCTGCCGGCTTCCCCTGGCTGTCTTGTCATCGTCACCAGCCGTAGCCGGCTCACCGGTCTGATAGCGACCGAGGGCGCCCATCCGCTGATCCTGTCCAGTTTGACGGCTGCCGAGGGTTGCGAACTGTTGGCACGCCGCATAGGCGACGAGCGGTTGTCGAAAGAGCCAGGAGCGGCGGAGGAAATCGTCCGTCTCTGCGGTGGGCTGCCGCTGGCCCTGGCCGTGGTGGCCGCCCGCCTGGCGACCAACCCCGGCTTCTCACTGAGCGCCGTGGTAGACGAGCTGCATGAGAGCCGGGGCAGTCTCGACGCCTTCGCGAGCGCTGACATCGTCACAGACGTGAGGGCAGTTTTCTCCTGGTCCTACGAGGTATTGACCGACGGCGCTGCGAGGCTGTTCAACCTATTGAGCTTGCACGCTGGCCCTGACATTTCCGCGTCGGCTGTAGCTGCTCTGGTCGGCCTTCCTGTCCGACAGACTCGCAGCCTCCTCACAGAGCTCACTGGTGCCCACCTGCTGACAGAACGTCTCCCGGGACGTTACGCCCTGCATGACTTGCTGCGGGTCTACGCCGACGAGCAACTTCACGCCCATACGTCAGCCGACGAGCGTGAGCGAGCCGTTGAGCGACTCTTGACCTGGTACGAACACAGCGCGGCAGCCGCGTACTGCCAACTCACTCCGCATCGCCGCAAGGTCCCTCTCCAAACATTGCCTCCTGATTGCCATCCGCTCACGTTCAGTACGCGTCACCAGGCCCTGGAATGGTGCGACACTGAACAGGCCAGCCTCGTTGGCGCCGTGCACCAAGCCGCCACGTTGGACAGGTCAGGCATTGCATGGCGGCTGAATTCCGCCTTGTGGAGCTTCTTCTATCTCCGCGGCCGTGTGTACGACTGGCTCGACACGTCGCGGACCGCTCTCGCGGCTGCCCGTTCCGTACACGACCGCACCGGGGAAGTATGGTGCCTCAGCAATGTAGCCACCGCGCTGACGATGATGCGTCAGTTCAATGAGGCTATCGAATATTTTCGGCAGACAATGGTGCTCTCTCGGGAACTCGGAGACGTTGACGGCAGAGCCTTGGCGGTGGCCAACCTAGGTAACGTCTACTTGCAACTCGGGCAGCTCGACAAGGCTGTTGATTACACCCGCCGAACCTTGGCACTGAGCCAAATTCGCGGTGATGCCTGGCAGGAGGGCATCTGTCTGGTCAACCTGGGGGACGCCTATCAACGGCTTAGCCGGTTCGATGAGGCCGTCGATCACTTGGAGCAGGGGCTGACCGTACTACGCGCCACAGGCAACCGCTGGGTCGAAGGCGTCACTCTTGACATCCTCGGGACCCTCCAGTACCGGCTCCAGCACCACGAGGCGGCAGTCGACTGCTTTCACCAGGCACTCGAAGCGCACAGGGACGTCGGAAATCGATGGGTCGAAGGGGACACTCTCGGTCACCTTGGACTTGTCCTTCAGGACGTCGGTCGAACAGGCGAGGCACGAGCCTGTTGGCAGCAAGCTCTCGAGATCTTCGAGGAGCTCAATCATCCGGACGTTCAAAAGGCTCGGGAAAACCTCCGAGGACTGGAAGAAGGCTGCTAGGTGAGCAGCAAGGCTGGGACTCGTACTCACCCTCCAGTTGGAGATCGACCGAGCCCTAGTAGTGCTTCGTTACGTTGGGTGATCTTGCCTGGTGGTGGGCATTCTCCTGGCATGAGGCTGGGGGAGGTGGAACGACTCCGGGGTGAGCTATCGGAGTTCGTTGCCGATGTGTTGGCCTCGCTGCCGCGTCGGGACCAGCGGCGGTGGGGCGAGTGTTATCTGCGGGGCCTGATGCTGGACGGCCGTCGTAAGTCGGTCCAGCCGATGGCCGAGCGGCTGCCGGACGGCAACATGCAGGCATTGCAGCAGTTCGTGAACCAGTCGCCGTGGGATCCGCTGCCGGTGCGGCGGCGGATCGCCCAGAAGCTGTGCGAGGCAGTCCGGCCCGAGGTGTGGGTCGTCGATGATGTGTCGTTCCCCAAGTGCGGAACCTTGTCAGTCGGGGTGGCTCGGCAGTACTGCGGGACGTTGGGCAAGCGGGCGAACTGCCAGGTCGCGGTCAGTGTGCACGCAGCCACCGACACTGCCTCGTGCCCGCTCGAGTGGGAGTTGTTCCTGCCCGAGAGCTGGGCCCACGACAACGGGCGGCGTCGACGGGCAGGGGTGCCCGACGAGGTCGGGCATGTCTCCAAGACGCGTCTGGCACTGGGGCTGCTGGAACGGTTGGCCGAGCAGGACCTGACCGTGCCGGTGATCGTCGCCGATGCCGGCTACGGCCGCAGCGTTTCCTTCCGGCTCGCTCTGGAGGAACGCGGTTGGTCATACGTCATGGCAGTGGACCCCAAGGAGGTCGCCCGTCCGGCCGCGGCAGAGCCGTCCCAGCCCGAGTACGGCGGGCTGGGTCCGCCCACTCTGCCCCGCTACCGCGAACCGGCCAAGCCGCTGACCTCGCTCATCGCCCCCGGCACCCGCTTCGAGCCGGTCACCTGGCGTCAAGGCAGCAAAGGTGCCATGACCTCACACTTCGCCGTGCTCGAAGTGCGGCCTTCGGGCAAGGAAGCCACTCGCACCGCCCAAGAGACGGCTGGCGGACGCAGCCGGTGGAACGGAGTGCTGCCGCTGCGGACGCTGCTGGTCGAACAGCCCGCTGAAGCTGCTGAGCCGACTGCCTACTGGATGACCAACCTGCCCGCCAGCACTCCGGTCGCCGACCTGGTGAGGTGGGCGAAGATGCGCTGGCGGATCGAGCACGACTACCGCGAGCTCAAGCACGGCCTGGGCCTGGACCACTTCGAGGGCCGGACCTGGCGAGGCTGGCACCACCACGTCACTCTCGTCACCGCCGCCCAGGCATTCCTCACCCTCCGGCGGCTCGACCCAAAAGCCCAGATGCCGGCCTGACCCTCTACCAGGTCCTGGACGCCCTCCAAGACCTGCTGAGGTGCTGGACCGGCACCTGCACAACCTGCGGCCGACCACTCACCACACGCAGAACCAGACCCAGAACCTAACGAAGCACTACTAGGCAGTTTCGTTTGGATCAGTTGGTCGTTGGTCCGGTTGTGCCGTTGACTGATGCGCAGTGGGCGCGGATCGAGCCGTTGCTCCCGGACCGGACGC
>JODU01000061.1 GCA_000720845.1 Kitasatospora aureofaciens
GGACCGTGGCGGCACTCGCCGAGGTCGTCACCGAGACCGGCACCACCGTCACGGAGGAACCCGGCGCCGGCATCGGCGACGTACCCCTGACACCGATCAAGCAGTGGCTGCTCGCACGCACCGACGACCTGGACGCGTTCAACATGTCCGCCGTGCTGCGCGTGCCGGCCGACCTGGACGCGGACGCGCTCACCGAAGCCGTACAGGCGCTGCTGGACCACCACGACGCACTGCGCGCCCGTCTCACGCCGGCTCCGGGGCGGCGGCTGGAGGTCCGGGAACCGGGAAGCGTCGACGCAGGCGCCCTGGTCCGGCGGGTGGACGCCTCCGGCGCCGACGGTGCCGGTCTCCACGCCCTCGTCCGGGAGGCGGGCGCGGCCGCCCGTGACCGGCTGCACCTGGGCGAGGGCCGGGTCGTGCAGGCCGTGTGGTTCGACCGTGGGCGGGACAGCGCCGGGCTGCTGCTGTTGATCATCCACCACCTGGTCGTCGACGGTGTCTCCTGGCGCATCCTCATCCCCGACCTCGCCGAGGCGTACGAGGCCCTCTCCGCGGGGCGGGAGCCCGCCCTGCAACCGGTGGGCACCTCGCTGCGCCGCTGGTCGCAGCGCCTCACCGAGGAGGCCGTCAAGTCCGCCTGGGTCGCCGACGCGGCGTGGTGGCAGGACGTCCTGCGGTCCGCCGGGCCGCCGCCGGGCCGCCGGCCGCTGGACCCGGCGAGGGATCGCGAGGCCACGGCCGGCCGGCTGACCATGACCCTGCCGGCCGAGGTCACGGAAGCCGTCCTGACCCGCGTTCCCGCCGCCTTCCACGCGGAGGTGAACGACGTGCTGCTCACCGCGTTCGCCCTCGCCTGGGCGCGCTGGCGGCACGGCGGGCCGGAGCTGCTGCTCGATCTGGAAGGGCACGGCCGCGAGGAGCACCTCGTGGAGGGCGCCGACCTGTCCCGTACGGTCGGCTGGTTCACCAACCTGTACCCGGTGCGCCTCGACACGGGCGGTGTGGACCTCGCCCGTGCCTTCGCGGGCGGGTCGGCGGCGGGCTCCGCCGCGAAACGGATCAAGGAGCAGCTCAGGTCCGTCCCCGACAAGGGCATGGGCTACGGCCTGGTCCGTCATCTCAACCCGGCCACCGCGGCCGGCTTCGACGGCCTCGCCGCTCCCCACGTGGCGTTCAACTACCTCGGCCGGTTCACCGCCGCCGACGGCGACCGGGCCGCCGACTGGACTCCGGTCACCGGCGTCGACGCCGTCGCCGGCGACCCTCCGCAGCTGCCGCTCGCCCACCCGCTGGAGCTCAACTCCCGTACGGAGGACGGTCCGGAGGGGTCCGAGCTGGTCGCGTTCTGGACCTGGGCCGAGGGCATCCTCGACGAGGACGAGGTACGCGAGCTGGCCGAACTGTGGTTCCAGGCGCTGCGCGCCCTGGTCACGCACTCCGAGAACCCCTACGCGGGCGGTCTCACCCCCTCCGACGTCTCCCTGTCCTCCATCGGCCAGGACGAGATCGAGGCGTTCGAGGAGGAACTGGACGACCTGTTCGACGACTTCGACGACGACGAACCGCACGAATTCGAGAAGGAAGAAGAGGCCAGCAAGTGAGTCGCACAGCGCGGAAGATCGAGGACATCCTGCCGCTGGCCCCGCTCCAGGAGGGCCTGCTCTTCCACAGCGTCTACGACGAGGGCGAGCTCGACCCCTATGTCGTGCAGATGTCGTTCGACATCGACGGCGCGCTGGACACCGCGGTCCTGCGCACCGCCGCCGAGAAGTTGCTGGCCCGGCACGCCAACCTGCGGGTCGCCTTCCGGCAGCGCAAGAGCGGCGACTGGGCGCAGCTGGTCATGCGGGAGGTGCCGCTGCCGTGGACCGAGCGCGACCTGAGCACTCTGCCCGAGGCCGAACGCGCCGACGCCGCCGCCGGCCTGATCGCCGCCGAACGCGCCACGCGCTTCGACGTGACGCGGCCGCCACTGCTGCGCTTCACCCTGCTGCGGCTCGGCGCCGCCCGGCACCGCCTCGTCCTGACCAACCACCACCTCCTGCTCGACGGCTGGTCCCTGCCCGTCCTCATGGGTGACCTGTTCGCGCTGTACGACGCCGCGGGCGACGACAGCGCCCTGCCCAGGGTGCGCCCCTACCGCGACTACCTCACGTGGCTGGAGGGCCAGGACCGCGACGCCGCCCGCGACGCCTGGCGCGACACGTTCGCCGACCTCGTGGAACCCACCCTCGTCGCACCCGGCGCCGACCGTGCCGCGGTAGCCGGGGCCGAGGTCCGGGCCGAGCTGCCCCGGGAGGAGACCGCGGCGCTCACCGAGCTGGCACGCGGCCGGGGCCTCACCCTCAGCACCGTGGTGCAGAGCGCCTGGGCGATCGCCCTCAGCAAGCACCTGGGACGGGACGACATCGTGTTCGGCACCACCGTCTCCGGACGTCCGCCGGAGATCGACGGCGTCGAACGCATGGTGGGCCTGTTCATCAACACGCTGCCCTCACGGGTGCGGCTGCGGGCCGCCGAACCGCTCGCCGGGCTCGTCGCCCGCGTCCAGCGAGAGCAGGCCGCACTGACCCCGCACCAGCACCTCGGTCTGGCGGAGATCCAGCGCACCGTGGGGCACGGCGAACTCTTCGACACCTCCATGGTGTTCCAGAACTATCCCGTCAACCGTTCGGGCACCGCGGGCACCGGCATCGGCGCCGCCATCAGCCTGGCCCCCGGCAAGAACCGAGAGGCCACCCACTACCCGCTGCTGCTGATCGCTGCCGCCCGCGACAGCATGACGTTCCGGCTCAACCATCGTCCCGACCTCTTCGACGCGGCCTCCGCCCAGCGGATCCTGGACCGCTTCGTCCGTGTCCTGCGCGCCCTCGTCACCGACCCGGAGCAGCCCGTCGGGCGCCTCGACCTGCTCACCGACCGGGAACGCGACAGTGTGCTGCGGGAGTGGAACGACACCGCGCACGACGTCCCGGACGCCACGGTCCTCGATCTGTTCCGGGCCCAGGCGGACCGCACCCCGCAGACCCCGGCCGTCACGAGCGCCGACCGCACCCTGACGTACGCCGAACTCGACGCCCGCTCCAGCCGCCTGGCCCACCTGCTGGCCGAGCACGGCGCGGCGCCCGAGCGGTTCGTCGCGATCGCGCTGCCCCGGAACTGCGACACCGTCGTCGCCCTGCTCGCCGTCCTCAAGACGGGCGCGGCCTACCTGCCCGTGGACCCCGACTACCCGGCGGAGCGCATCGCGTTCATGCTGGAGGACACCGAGCCCGCGCTGCTGCTCACCACCCGCGAACTCGCCCCCGGCCTCCCCGACTCGGGTGCGCCGCGCCTCCTCCTGGACGACCCGGCCCACACCGGGGATCTCGCCGCCCGGCCCGCCACCGCGCCCACCGTGCCGGTACCGCCCGGCCTCCCCGCGTACGTGATCTACACCTCGGGTTCCACCGGGCGGCCCAAGGGCGTCGTCATCGAGCACCGCTCGCTCGGCGCCTATCTCCAGTGGGCCCG
Organism: Kitasatospora aureofaciens; assembly: GCA_000720845.1. Lineage (GTDB taxonomy): Bacteria > Actinomycetota > Actinomycetes > Streptomycetales > Streptomycetaceae > Streptomyces. Next base: position 3,514 of record JODU01000061.1, read on the forward strand.
CAACGCCTACCCGGCGATGACGGGCACCTCGCTGCTGCACTCGCCGATCAGCTTCGACCTCACCGTCACCGCCCTCTACACGACCCTCGTCTCCGGCGGCCTGGTGCGCGTCGCCGACCTCGACGAGCGGGCCGCCGAGGGTCCCGGAGCCACCTTCCTCAAGGGCACCCCCAGTGTGCTCGCCCTGCTTGAGGCCCTGCCCGCCGAGGCCTCCCCCAGCGAGCTGATCATGCTGGGTGGTGAACTCCTGCTCGGCGAGGTCGCCGACCGCTGGCGGGCCCGCCGCCCCGACGCCGACGTCCTCAACGTGTACGGAGCCACCGAGGCCACCGTCAACAGCGTCCAGTACCGCATCCCCACCGGGGCGCCCGCACCTGCCGGACCGGTCCCCGTGGGCCGGCCCTTCTGGAACACCCAGGTGTACGTCCTCGACAGCGGGCTGCGGCCGGTCCCGCCCGGCGTCCCCGGCGAGGCCTACATCGCCGGCACGGGGCTCGCCCGCGGCTACTGGCGGCGCGCGGGCCTCACCTCCGAGCGGTTCGTCGCCAACCCCTACGGTCCGCCCGGCTCCCGCATGTACCGGACCGGCGACGTGCTGCGCTGGAACCACGACGGCCGGCTGGAGTTCGTGGGTCGCGGCGACGGCCAGGTCAAGCTGCGCGGCTACCGCATCGAACTGGGTGAGATCGAGGCCGTCCTCGCCGGTCACGAGGGCGTCACCCAGGCCGCCGTCCTGCTCCGCGAGGACCAGCCCGGCGACAAGCGACTCGTCGCCTACGCGGCGACCGCCGGCGCCTCCGTGGCGGCCGAATCCCTGCGTGCCCTGGCCACCGACCGGCTCCCCGACTACATGGTGCCGTCCGCCTTCGTGGTCCTGGACTCCTTCCCGCTCACACCGAACGGCAAGCTGGACCGCCGCGCCCTGCCCGCCCCCGACTACGGGCCGCAGGCGGGTGGCGGGCGGGCTCCGCGCTCCCCCCGCGAGGACATTCTGTGCACCCTCTTCGCGGAGGTGCTCGGCGTCGGCTCGGTCACCATCGACGACGACTTCTTCGCCCTGGGCGGCCACTCCCTGCTCGCCACCAAACTCGTCAGCCGTATCCGCTCGGCGCTCGGTGCCGAGATGGCCATCCGGCAGCTCTTCGAGACCCCCACCGTGGCCGGGCTGTCCGGAGCCCTCGACACCGGCAACGGCGCCGCACGCACGCCGGTCACCGCCGTGCTCCCGCGCCCCGAGCGACTGCCCCTGTCCCACGCCCAGCGCCGGCTGTGGTTCCTGCACCGCTTCGAGGGCCCCAGCGCCGCCTACAACTCCCCCGTCGCCCTCCGCCTGTCCGGGACCCTCGACCGTGCGGCGCTGGAGAACGCCCTCGCCGACCTGACCGCACGGCACGAAACCCTCCGCACGGTCCTCGCCGAGGACGCCGAGGGACCCCATCAGGTCGTGCTCGACGAGGTGCGTCCGTACCTCGCCGTCGTGTCCAGCGACGCCACCCGACTGGCCGCCGATCTCTCCGAGGCTGCGGGCCACGCCTTCGACCTGGCCTGCGAACCGCCCCTGCGGGCCACCCTGTTCGAGGTCGACGACGACGAGCACGTCCTGCTGCTCCTCACCCACCACGTGGCGACCGACGCATGGTCCCGGGCCCCGCTGGCCCGTGACCTGACGGCGGCGTACGCGGCCCGGGTGCGGGGTGCTGCCCCGCAGTGGGCACCGCTGCCGGTGCAGTACGCCGACTACAGCATCTGGCAGCAGGTCGTCCTGGGCTCCGAGGACGACCCGGACAGCGAGGCCGGCCGGCAACTCGACTACTGGGGGAAGACGCTGGCGGGCCTTCCCCAGGAACTGTCCCTGCCCTTCGACCGCCCCAGGCCGGCCGTGGCCTCCCATCGCGGTGACGTCGTCACCTTCGAGCTGCCGCCGGAACTCCACGACCGTCTGACCCGCGTGGCCCGTGACAGCCGCACGAGCCTGTTCATGGTGCTCCAGGCGAGCCTGGCCACGCTGCTGTCCCGGCTGGGCGCGGGCACGGACATCCCGCTGGGCACCCCGATCGCCGGCCGCACCGACGACGCGCTGGACGACCTGGTCGGCTTCTTCGTGAACACGCTGGTGCTGCGCACCGACGTCTCCGGGGACCCCACCTTCGCGGAGCTGCTGGAGCGGGTGCGGACGGCCGACCTCGCCGCCTACGCCCACCAGGACATGCCGTTCGAGCGGCTGGTCGAGGCCGTCAACCCAGAACGCTCGCTGTCCCGGCATCCCCTCTTCCAGACGATGCTGAACCTCAACAACGCCGGTCCGGTGGAGGCTCTCGACGAGATCGCCAAGCTCCCCGGCCTGACCGTGCACCACGAACCCGTGGAGACCCACCGGGTCAAGTTCGACCTGGGTTTCTCCTTCGCCGAGTCCCACAGCACGACCGGCACGCCGGGCGGTCTGCGCGGCGCCCTCCAGTACAGCACCGACGTCTTCGACCGGTCGACCGCCGAATCGCTCGTGCAGCGGATGGTGAAGGTGCTGGAGTGGGTCGTGGCCAGTGGCAACGGCTCCCGGGTTTCCGAGGTGGAGGTGTTGGAGGAGGCCGAGCGGGAGCGGATCCTGTCGGGCTGGCAGGGGGCAACACGTACTCTGCGCGGGGCGTCGCTGCCCCAGCTCATCACCGAGCAGGCCCAACGGACACCGGACGCGGTGGCCGTGGAATGCGGCGGCCGGACGCTGACTTATGGCGAGCTGGACGTCTGGTCCGCCCGGACCGCCGGATGGCTGCACAGCCAGGGCGTGGGCCGGGGCACGTTCGTCGCGGTGAAACTGGCCCGCTCGGTCGAACTGATCGTGGCCCTCCTCGCCGTCACCAAGGCCGGCGCCGCCTACGTCCCCGTCGACCCCGAATACCCCGCAGAGCGCGTCGCGCACATCCTCACCGACGCC
>JODU01000062.1 GCA_000720845.1 Kitasatospora aureofaciens
GGCCCGTCGGGCGCGGCTGACCAGCTGGATCGACATGATGCTGTCGCCGCCGAGGTCGAAGAACCCGTCGTCGACGCCCACCTCGGCGAGGCCCAGGACATCCGCGAACAGCCCGCACAGCACCTTCTCCCGCTCGGTGCGCGGGCCGCGCCGTTCGGTGTCGGCACCGTAGTCGGGGGCGGGCAGCGCCCGCCGGTCGAGCTTGCCGTTCAGGGTGAGCGGCAGCCCGTCGAGCAGGACCACGGCGGACGGGACCATGTACTCGGGCAGGGTGCCCGCCACGTGCGCCCGCAAGGCCTCGGGTTCGGCCTCGGCCCCCGCGACCACGTAGGCGACGAGCCGCTTGTCGCCGGGCCGGTCCTCCCGCAGGACCACCGCCGCCTGGCTCACCTCGGGGCGGCCGGCGAGGACCGCCTCCACCTCAGCCGGTTCGATCCGGAAGCCCCGCAGCTTGACCTGGTCGTCGACCCGGCCCAGGAACTCCAGCCGCCCGTCGGCCAGCCAGCGTACGACGTCACCGGTGCGGTACATCCGCTCGCCGGCGCCCGCGAACGGGTCGGCCACGAAGCGCTGTGCCGTCAGCGCCGCCCGGCCGAGGTAGCCACGGGCCACACCGCTGCCCGCGATGTACAGCTCGCCGGGCACCCCCACGGGCACCGGCCGCAGCCGCTCGTCGAGGGCGTACAGCCGGGTGTTCCACAGGGGCCTGCCGATCGGCACGACCGCCTCCGGTACCTCCGCCGGGTCGCGCAGCGGGTTCACCGCGGAGAACACCGTGGTCTCCGTGGGCCCGTACTCGTTGGCGACGACCGTGCCCGGGCAGGTCTCCAGGACCCGGCGGACGGCCGTGGGGGACACCACGTCGCCGCCGGCCCAGATCTCCCGGACCCCGCGGAAGCACTCGGGCCGCTCCTCTGCGAGCACCCGGAACAGACCGGCGCTGACGAACAGCCCCGTGACCCCGTGCCCGGAGATGGCGGCGGCGAGGTCGGCCGCGTCCAGCCGCCCGGCGGGGGCCACCACGACCGTGCCGCCCGTCAGCAGGGGCGTCCAGATCTCGAACGTCGAGGCGTCGAACGCGTAGGGCGAGTGCATCAGCACCCGCTCGTGACGCCCCCCGCGCCAGTAGCGGTCCGCTGCCAGGTGCACCACGTTGTGATGGGTGTTGGCCACGCCCTTGGGAGTACCGGTCGAGCCCGAGGTGTACATCACGTACACGAGCTGCTCGGCGTCCGTCGGCACCCCGGGGTCGGTGTCCGCCTCCCCGGACAGGTCCGTGCCGGGACCGACGTCGAGGACCGGCACGTCCACCGCGAAAGGCAGGTCACCCGGGTCGCGGTCGGTGAGCAGGGCCACGGCCCCGGTGTCCCGCAGGATGAACTCGGACCGGGACGCGGGCTGCTGCGGATCGATCGGCACGTACACACCGCCGGCCTTCAGCACGGCCAGGGTGGCGACGATCAGTTCGGCGGAGCGTTCCTGGAAGACCGCGACCCGGCTCTCCCTGCCGACGCCCCGGCCGAGCAGCCGGTGCGCCAGCCGGTTGGCCCGCGCGTTCAGTTCGCCGTAGCTGAGCCGCTCCTCACCCGACACGACCGCGAGGGCTTCCGGTTCGGCGGCGGCGCGCTCCTCGAAGAGGACGTGGACCGGAGTGCGGTCCGCGTGCTGGACCGCGGTGTCGTTCCACTCGACGAGCATCCGCCGCCGCTCGTCCCGGCCGAGGATCTCCGTCTCGCCGATCCGGCGCCCCGGGTCGTCGGCGAGCGCGGTCAGGACGCGGACGAAGCGGTCGGCGACGTCCTGCGCGGTCCCCCGGTCGAACAGGTCGGTGCTGTAGTCCAGCGCACAGCTCAGACCTGCCGCCCGGCCCGGCCCCGCCGGACGCTCGGCGAGTTCGAAGGACAGGTCGAACTTCGCGGCGGGCGCACCGAGGGTCCGCCCGGAGACCGCGAGCCCGGCCAGATCCGCGTGCGAGGCGGCACGACCGGCGTTGTCGAAGCTGAGCATGGTCTGGAACAGCGGGTGCCGGGACAGCGAACGCTCCGGGTTGACGGCCTCCACCAGCCGCTCGAACGGCAGGTCCTGGTGCGCGTACGCCGCCAGGGACTCGGCGCGGACCCGGTCGACCAGCTCGGCGTACGTCGGGTCGCCCGAGGTGTCCGTGCGCAGCACCAGCGTGTTCACGAAGAAGCCGACCAGGTCGTCCAGGGCGTCGTCGGTGCGGCCGGCGATCGGGGTGCCCAGCGGGATGTCCGTGCCGGCCCCCAGCCGGGTCAGCAGCGCGGCCAGTCCCGCCTGCACCACCATGAACAGGCTGGCCCCCTGTGCGCGGCCCACCCGGACGAGCCGCTCGTACACATCCTGCGGCAGGTCGAAGGCGACCCGGTCACCCCGGTACGAGGCCACTGCCGGCCTCGGGCGGTCGAAGGGCAGCGACAGCTCCTCGGGCAGCCCGGACAGCGCCCGCTTCCAGTGGTCGAGCTGGCGCGTGGCTTCGCTGTCGGGGTCGTCCTCGGAGCCGAGGACGTTCCGCTGCCAGATGCTGTAGTCGGCGTACTGGACGGGCAGCGGCGCCAGGTCGGGCGCCCGGCCCGTCGTGGTGCGCGCGACGTAGGCGGCCATCAGGTCCCGGATGAGAATGCCCCGCGACCAGGCGTCACTGGCTATGTGGTGGGTGAGCAGCAACAGGGCCCAGCGGTCCGTGGACTCCTCCTCCCCGACCTCGAACAGGGTGGCGCGGAGGGGGATCTCGGAGGCGAGGTCGAAGACGTACCCGGCGGCCCGCCGCAGCCGTGCGTCGACCTCCGTGTCCGAGGCGAGGTGCTCCACGGCCAGCGGCACCCGCGTCTGCTCCCGGCCCAGGACGACCTGGTGGGCGGTGCCGGAGGTGTCCTCGGCGACGACGGTCCGCAGGCTCTCGTGCCGGTCGACGACATCCGCCAGCGCCAGCCGCAGCGCCTCCTGGTCCAGCTCTCCCGTCAGGTCGAGCGAGATCGGCACGTTGTACGCGTCGCTCGGCCCTTCGAGGTGCTGGAGGAACCACAGCCGCTGCTGGGCGTGGGAGAGCGGTACCCGGGCCGGTCTCGGCGCGGCGACCAGCCGGCCGCGAGCGGCGGCCGAGGAGTCCAGCACCCCCGCCAGCCGTGCCACCGTCGGCGCCTCGAAGAGCTGCCGGATGGCCAGTTCCGTGTCCAGGACGGTGCGGATGCGGCTGACGAGTTTGGTGGCGAGGAGGGAGTGGCCGCCGAGGGCGAAGAAGTCGTCGTCGATGGTGACGGTGTCGGTGCCGAGTACTTCGGCGAAGAGGGTGCAGAGGAGTTCTTCGCGGGGGGTGCGGGGGGCTCGTCCGTTTTCGGTGTGGGTCGCGTAGTCGGGTGTGGGGAGGGCGCGGCGGTCGAGCTTGCCGTTGGGGGTGAGGGGGAAGGTGCCGAGGGTGATGTAGGCGGAGGGGAGCATGTAGTCGGGCAGGTGTGTGGCGAGGTGTTGGCGTAGGTCTGTGGTGGGGATGGGCTGGTGTGGGGTGGGGGTGAGGTAGGCGACGAGGCGTGGGTCTCCGGGGTCGTCTTCGCGGACGAGTACGGCGGCCTGGGCGATGTGGGGGTGGGTGGTGAGCGCGGTTTCGATTTCGCCGAGTTCGATGCGGAAGCCGCGGAGTTTGACCTGGTCGTCGACGCGGGAGAGGTACTCCAGCTCCCCGTCCGCCGTCCAGCGTGCGAGGTCGCCGGTGCGGTACATGCGGGTGCCGGCGGGGCCGTGGGGGTTGGCGGTGAAGCGTTCGGCGGTGAGGTCGGGGCGGTTGTGGTAGCCGCGGACGACGCCGTGGCCGGCGATGTAGAGCTCGCCGGGGGTTCCGGTGGGGACGGGTTGGAGGGTGTGGTCGAGGATGTAGATCTGGGTGTTGGCGATGGGGTGGCCGATGTGGGGGTGGTGTGCGGTGTGGGGGGTGGCGGGCCAGTGGGTGGACCAGATGGTGGTTTCTGTGGGTCCGTAGAGGTTGGTTACGGAGGTGGCGTGGTGGGTGAGGGTGGTGGCGAGGTCGGCGGGTAGCGCTTCGCCGCCGACGAGGACGTGCAGGGGGGCGAGGACGGTGGGGTCCTCGGCGAGGATGGCCCGCCACAGGCTGGGTGTGGCCTGCATGGTGGTGGCGCCGCTGGTGCCGATGAGGGTGCACAGGGCGGCGGGGTCTCGTACGGTGTCGCGTTCGGCGATCACGATGGAGGCGCCGGTGAGCAGGGGCAGGAACAGTTCGAGTCCGGCGATGTCGAATCCGACGGTGGTGACCGCCAGCAGGCGGTCGTCGTCGCCGAGTGGGAACTGCTGCTGCATGGCCGTCAGGAAGTTCACGAGCGGGCCGTGCGGCACGACCACGCCCTTCGGGCGTCCCGTCGACCCCGACGTGTAGATCACGTAGGCGGAGGCGCTCGGGTCGTGGATCACGCGCACCGGGCCGGGACCGGCCGGCCCGGACAGCTCTTCCTGGAGGCCCGGCTCGTCGAGGAGGACTTGGGGGACCTGCGCGGAGGCCGGCAGCACGGGGGTCAGGTCGCTGGTGGTGACGAGCAGGACGGGGTTGGCGTCGTCCAGCATGTACGCCAGCCGTTCGGCCGGGTACTCGGTGTCGAGGGGGAGGTAGGCGGCGCCGGTCTTCCAGACCGCGAGGAGGGTCACGACCAGGTCGGTGGACCTGGGCAGGGCCACGGCGACGAAGCGTTCGGCGCCGGCTCCGTGCTCTGCCAGCACTCGCGCCAGACGGTCGGCGCGGTCGTTGAGTTCGCCGTAGGACAGGGAGTGGGCGCCGGCGACCACGGCCTCGGCGGCCGGGTCCGAGGCCGCACGCTCCTCGAACAGCTCCACCATTGAGCGCCCCGGCACCTCACACGCCGTGTCGTTCCACTCGGAGAGGAGACGGCCGCGCTCGGCCTCGTCCAGCAGATCCGCCTCGTCGACGGGCTTGTGCGGGGTGTCGACCATGGCCCGCAGCAGGCGCAGGTAGCGAAGGCCCAGTGTCTCGACGGTCTCCCGGTCGAACACGTCCTTGCTGTACTCCAGCACGCCCTGAAGTCCGGTGCCCGACCCCGCCTGCTCGGCGAACGCGAAGGAGAGGTCGAACTTGCCCACGCCGGTGTCGGCCGTCGCACGCGAGACCGACAGTCCAGGCAGCTTCGCGACCGCGTCCTCGACGGCGGCGGTGTCCGTGTTGTTGAAGGCCAGGAGCACCTGGAAGAGGGGGTGCCGGGCGAGTGAGCGTTCCGGGTTGACGGCCTCGACCAGCCGCTCGAACGGCAGGTCCTGATGCGCGTACGCCTCCAGGGTCTGGTTCCGGACGCGCTCGATGAGCGTGAGCGCCGAGGGACGCCCGGAGGTGTCCGTCCGCAGCACCAGCGTGTTGATGAACACGCCGATCAGGTCGTCGAGCGCTTCGTCGGTACGGCCCGCGACCGGCGTGCCGATGGGAATGTCCTCGCCGGCACCGAGCCGGGTCAGCAGGGCCGCGAGGGCCGCCTGGAGCACCATGAAGGGGCTCGCCTGCGTATCCCGCGCCAAGGCGGCGACTCCGTCGTACAGGTCTGCGGGGATGTCGAAGGGGATGCGGTCGCCGCGGTAGGTGGCGACGGCGGGGCGGGGGCGGTCGTAGGGGAGTTCGAGCTGGTCGGGGA
>JODU01000063.1 GCA_000720845.1 Kitasatospora aureofaciens
GAGGGCGAGGGGGTCGCTGGCGCAGATGATGCCGGTGACGCCGCGTTCCAGGAGGCGGGTGGCGGCCGCCTGGCCGCCTTCCAGGGAGAACATGGCCCGTTCCACGTGTGCGTCGGGGAGGGCGCCGTCGGCCGCCTCGGCGGCCTGCCGTGCGGCGGCCAGCTTCCGGCGCGAGGGGACGTGGTCGGAGGGGCCCAGCACCAGGCCGATGCGCTCGTGGCCGAGGGACGCCAGGTGCCGCCAGGACTGTCCCACGGCAACGGCGTCGTCGCAGGCGACGCAGGGGAAGCCGAGGTCGGGGATGGAGGCGTTGACGAGCACCACGGGGATGTTGCGCTCGGCGAGCAGCCGGTAGTGGTCGTGCGGTGCGTCCGCCTGCGCGAACAGCCCGCCGCCGGCGAAGACGACCCCGGAGACCTGCTGCTGGAGCAGCAGCTCGACGTAGTCGGCCTCCGAGACGCCGCCCTTGGTCTGGGTGCACAGCACCGGCGTCAGCCCCTGCTGGGCGAGGGCGCCGCCGATGACCTCCGCGAACGCGGGGAAGATGGGGTTCTGCAGCTCGGGCAGGACCAGGCCGACCAGACGGGCGCGCTCGCCCCGCAGCTGGGTGGGCCGCTCGTAGCCCAGGACGTCCAGGGCGCTGAGCACGGACTGCCGGGTCGTCTCCGAGACCCCCGGCTTGCCGTTGAGTACCCGGCTGACCGTGGCCTCGCTGACCCCAACCTTCTTCGCCACCTGAGCAAGTCGTCGTGTCACGAACGCAAGACTAGCGCAAACCTCGCAAGAGGCTTGCGCCAGTCAGTGACCCGTCCGACAGTACTGTCTGAGAAAAGCTACTGTCGGCCCCCGTTGCGGGCCGGTCCTACGGATTGCGGATGATCTTGAAGGTGGACGTGGTGTTACGGATGTCCACGGCGTTGTCGCTGAGCTTCAGCCCGTTGAAGGTGACCTCACCGACCGCCGGTCCCTGCCCTCCCTCGGGCATCTCGTTGGCCCACACCCCGAAACCGGACTTGGCGTCGAACGCGTCACCGCTCTTGTGCGCGCCGGTGACGGAGACGTCGGTGAAGACCGTGTCCTTGATCGGGAACTGCGGCTGTCCCTGCGCGTAGTTCGTCTGGAACATGATGCCGCTGTAGGTCGGGTCGACGATGTCGACGTTGTTGACCCGGATGCCCTGGAACACCTTGGACGCCGAGAACACCCAGATGCCCGGGAAGGTCTGCCCGTTCCAGAAGTGCCCGCCGGCCCGGACGATCGAGACGTTCTCGAAGGTCGTCGGATCGGTGCCGAAGCCGTTCATCGGGTAGCCGAAGTCCAGCGAGCTGATGGTGATGCCCGAGTAGACCAGGGTGTCCGCGATGTGGATGTTCCGGAAGGTGTTGTTGTAGCCGCCGTAGACGGCCAGTCCCGCGGCGCGCCAGGTCAGCGTCGTCGTGAGGTTCTCGTACAGGTTGTTCTTCATGTCCGCGCCGCCCGCGTCGATCGCCGAGAAGAGCGCGAAGCTGTCGTCACCGGTCGCCCGGGCGTCGTTGTTGGACACCAGGTTGTCGGTCGAGCCGTTGGTCATGTTGATGCCGTCGGCGAACATGTTGCGGATCCGGGAGTTCTTGATCGTCATCCGGTCGGTGTTGGCGCCCCAGTACAGGCACACCATGTGCTCGTTCCAGATGTTGTCGATCACGATGTCGGAGGTGTTGGAGAAGTCGAACACCTTGCCCGGCCCGTCGATGCGGCTCGTGTAGTTGCCGAAGTAGGCGAAGTTCGCGAACGTCGAGCCCTTCGCACTCGCCTCGGCACGGAAGCCGATGTCGGTGTTGTCCTGCGTCGTCGGCGCCTGGAACCTGGTGAACCAGGGGCCGGCGCCGATCACCTTCACCGCCTTGCCGTACACCTGGAACTTGCTCGACGTCTGGTAGTCGCCGGGCGGCAGGTACACGCCGACGAGTTTGCCGGAGGTGTCCATGCGGACCTTGTCGAGCGCGTTCTGCACGTCCTGGTGGGTGAACCCGGCCGGTACGGCGTACGCCGCCGGGTCGGGGTTGGGCACCGCGGCGACCTGCTCCAGGTTGACGAAGTCGATCGCGTAGTCGGAGGTGTTCGCCGCGTCCTTCTGCAACCGGACGGTGCTGCCCGCCGGGACGGTCTCGCCCAGCATGAGGTGCGCCTCGTCGTAGATGTGCCGCGGGGCGCCCGCACCGGGGGAGTTGCCCGGCGAGGCCTCGGCACCGTACAGCCAGGCGTACTTCGACGTCAGCGGCAGCGCCTTCTCCATGACGCCGTCGACGTACACGTTCAGCGTGGCGTCGATGCCGCCGCCGCCCGGCGCGTCCGGGATCGAGAAGCGGGTCACCAGGGTGTTGGTGTCCGCCTTCGTGGTGAACTCGACGTACTCGCCGGTCTTGTCGAGGTGGACGGCCTTGCGGCCGGACGCCTCGCCCGCGAGGTCACCGATGGTGCGGTTGGGGCCGACCACGGTGGCACCGCCGCCGACCGTACCGTCCTCCGCCTCGTACATGTCGTACGGCATGTTCGCGCCGCGCCCGACGAACAACGGTTGCGTGGAGGTGTTGTTCTCCCGCTTCACCGGCAGTTCGTTCGCGTCGTCGGCGACCGTGACCTTCAGGGAGTACGAGCCGTTGGCCGCCTTCCAGGTGCCGAGGCTCACGGCCGGGGCCGTCGAACCGGCGGCGATGACACCGGAGTGCGCGCCGGTCAGCGTCTTGACGGTGCCGCCCTTGCCGTCGAGCAGGGCGAGGGTCACCGCGTGGCTGCCGCCCGCGGAGTCCTGGGTGCCCTGGTTCTTCAGCGCGACCTTGAAGGTCACGTCGTCACCGGCGGCCGGACCGGACGGCGAGGTGGTGACGGCGGCGGCGACCAGGTCGGAGCTCTGCACCGGCTTGACGACCAGCGGTTCGGGCCGCGTGTAGGTGTTGTTGGTCTCGTTCTGCTCGATGATCTCGTTCGCCTCGTCGGCGACCGCGCTCAGTTCGTACGATCCGGCCTCGCGGGCCCCGAGGGACGCGCTGACCGTGCTCTCCGTACCCGCCTTCAGGGCGGGGACGTCGGCGGTGGCGACCTTGGTGCCGCCCAGTCGGACGGCGACCTTGCCCGCCGGCGCGTCCGCGGCGCCGCCGTTGCGGACGGTGGCGGACACCGTGATCTCGTCCGACTCGACGGGGGAGCCGGGCGACGTGGCCAGCTTCGTCACCTCGAGGTCCGGGTTGGGCGCCGGGGTGCCGACGACCTGGAACTCGGCGAGCTGCCCGGCCGTCGCCCCGGTGTTGGAGGTGAACTTCAGCTGGACGTCCGCGGCTCGCCCGCCGACGGGGATCGTCACGCTGTTGCCGCCGCTCGCCGGGTCGAAGACGTAGTCCTTCGCGGCGACCAGGGAGGTGAAGCCGGACGCGTCCTGGGCGCGACCGAGCACCTGGATGTTCTGGGTGCGCTTCGACCAGCCGGCGTCGGGGTTCAGCTTGAGGACGACGCGGTCGACGTCCGCGTTCGCGCCCAGCTTCAGGGTCAGCGTGTTCGGGTAGCTGCCCGCCGCCCCCTCCCAGTAGGTGGAGGTGCTGTTGTCGTTGGCGTTCTCGGCGACGTAGGTGTGGACGACGGACGAGGCGCTGATGGGCTTGCCGACTGCCAGGTTCGAGCCCTCGCCGCCACTGCCGGTGCGGGTCACGGAGTTGCTGTTGCCCGACTCGTTGCCGGCCGCGTCCTTCGCCCGCACGAAGTAGGTCACGTTCGCCGAGGCCGGCTGGGTGTCGGTGTAGGCGGTGACGTCACCGGCGACGCTCTTGCGCAGCTGGTTGTTGGCATAGACGTCGTATCCGGTGACGCCCCTGTCGTCGGTGGAGGCGGTCCACGTCAGCTTGACCTGACCGGCGGCCGGTTCGGTGAGGGCGAGGTTCGCGGGCGCGGTGGGCGCCTGGGTGTCACCGGTGTCGGCGCGGCGGGTGACCGAGTTGCTGTTGCCCGACTGGTTGCCGGCCGCGTCCCTCGCCCGCACGTAGTAGGTCACCGCCGTGCCGGCCGGCCTGGTGTCCGTGTAGGTGGTGACGTCACCGGCGACCGAGGTCAGCAGGTCGCCGTCGGCGTAGATGTCGTATCCCGTGACGGCCGTGTCGTCCGAGGACGCGTTCCAGGTCAGCCTGATCTGCCCGGTGGCCGGTTCGGTGAACGCGAGGTTCGCCGGGGCCGTGGGCGCCTGGGTGTCACCCGTCTGCGGGCCGTAGACCTCCAGCTCGGAGACCTGGGCCGCGGGCTGACCGGTGTTGGCCGTCACCAGGACCCGCACATGGCGCGCGGTGGCCGCGTCGAAGGTGATCGTGGCCGACTGGCCGCCCGCCGCGTCGAAGGTGTACGCCTTGTCCGCGGTCAGGTCGGTGAAGTCCGAGCCGTTGTCACTGGCCTGGATCTTCAGGGTCTGGCTGCGGTTCGGCCAGCCGTCCGGCAGCCGCAGCACGACGCGGTCGACCCGGCGCGAGGAGCCGAGGTCGGCCTGGAGCCACTGCGGCAGGGCGTTGTTGGCGCTCTCCCAGTAGGTGGCCTTGTTGCCGTCGTTGCCGTTGCCGGGGGTGTACGCGCCCGTGGAACTGCTCGCCGTCAGCCGTCGGCCGGCGGCGAGGTTCACGGACGACTCCCCGGCCCCGTGCACCTCCAGCTCGGAGAGCTGAGCCGCCTGCCACCCGGTGTTCGCCGTGATGTTCACCCGCACGAACCGGGTCTGGGTGGCGGGGAAGGACACGGTGACCGTGTTGCCCGAACCGGGATCGAAGGCGTAGGTGGCGGACGTCTTCAGCGTGCTGAAGCCCGTGCCGTCGGCGCTGCCCTGGACCGAGAGCGTCTGATCGCGGCTCTCCCAGCCGGCGGGCAGTCGCAGGACGACCTCGTCGATCCGCTCGGTGGCACCGAGGTCGGTCTGGACCCACTGGGGCAGGCTGCTGCCGCCGCTCTGCCAGTACGTGCCCTGGTCACCGTCGGTGATGTTGGCGGCGCCGTACTCGCCGTGCGAGCTGCTCGCCGCCGTGGCGTCCCCCACGGCGATGTTGGGTCCACCGGCTGCCGTGGCCGACAGCAGCGGTCCTCCCAACGCCAGGAGACTGGCCGCGACCACCGTGCACAGGGCACGTGATCTCCAGTTCCGGTTTCTCATCTGTCCCCACATCAGGTAGACACTCAATGTTCTCTGGCATTTACGCTGAGCGCTCGCAGAGTTGCAGAGAAATGTTGAGTCGTCTACAGGGTGAGCAGCGGAAAGTCGGCACACGGCAGCGCCCGGTGGGGGCGGTGAGAACCGGGCGGGCGCCGGGGCATGCCTCGGATCAGCGGCTTTCACGGGCTACGTCGGGTAGCCGCAAGCCACTGTCATTTCCCGCAAGGAACTTGCGGTGGAGAGGGGGCGGAGTACCGCTAGTCGGCGGCCGGCTGTGCGGTGGAGCCGCGGACGACGAGTTCCGGTTCGAAGAGCAGTTCGCCGTGGGGGACTTCGGTGCCTTGGATCTGTGCGCACAGGAGGTCGACGGCGGCGCGGCCCATGGCCTCGATGGGTTGGCGGACGGTGGTGAGGGGTGGTTC
>JODU01000064.1 GCA_000720845.1 Kitasatospora aureofaciens
TGGCAGATCTTCCGCAGATCCCGCATCAGTCCCAACCGCATGAGCGTCATCACAAAGGCCGTCCTCGCCCTGGAGAAGCAACGCTGAAAACGCTCAGTGTCACACCTGGGGTCGCCACACGGTCCTAGGCACTGTCACGACACGTCACTCAGGGTGGAGCAGGTGGATCATGCGGGTTACACGCCGCGGTGAACGGATCCCGTCACCCGAGGGCGGCGGGATCCGGCCCCCGGTGGACAGTGCCCCCGCCGGACTCGGGCCGCGGACAGCGGCTCGACGGACACGACGCCGGCACCGGACGGTTCCTCCGCCGGTCTGCGCCGCCGTCCCCGCCACCCGGGACCGCCCGCCCCGGGACCGCCCGCCCCGGGACCGCCGCGCGGGCGGGCGTTGCGCCGCACCACCGGATCGAGCGCGCTCCGCGGGAGGCGGCGCGCGGCGTCACGACCGTGGTCCTGTCCAACGGCACCCGGGACCTGCCCCCGCCCGCTCCCCGCAACCTCGGCCCCTCCCGCCCGCCGACCCGCGCCGCCGTGCGCGGTGCGGGGCGCCTCGTCGACGAACCGCGCGTCGACGGGCCGGGTCCGTACCGGACCGGGAACGCCGTTCGTGCCGGGCCGGTCACGCCGTGACCGCTTCACCCCGAGACATCGCAAACCCACGTACAGGAGGTTGGCCTGTGAGCACCGTCGCGTTCCTCAACATCGGCATGCACGGGCACGTCAATCCGACCCTGCCGGTCGTGTCCGAGCTGGTCAAACGCGGCCACAAGGTCACCTATCACATCTGGCCGTCCTTCCGGGCGGCGATCGAGAACACCGGCGCCGAGGTGCGCCTCTACTCCGGCGGCGCCCCACCGCTGCCCGACCCGGTCACCCCGCTCACCCTGCTGGAGGCCCTCGCCGGCACCGCGGTACGGCTGCTGCCGACCGTCCTCGCCGAACTGCGCGACATCGGCCCCGACCTGATCGTCCACGACAACACCTGTCCGTGGGGCGCCGTCGCCGCCCGCGAACTCGGTGTGCCCGCCGTGTCGTCGTTCACCACGTTCGCGTACAACCGGCAGGTGCCCAGCCCCACCAGCGCCTCCTGGGACCTGCTGACGCAGGTGACGGCGAAGCCCCGTCACCTGCAGGGCTATGTGCGCAACCGCCGGGAGCTGCACCGGCGCTTCGACACGCACGACGTGCCCCTGGTCGACCTGTCGGGCATCCGCCAGCACCTCAACCTCGTCTACACCTCACGGGCGTTCCAGCCCGACGCCGAGGACTTCGACACGTCCTACCGCTTCGTCGGCCCCAGCATCGGCGCCCGCCCGGATGATCCGACGTTCCCCCTTGACGGGTTGCGCGACCCCGTGCTGTACGCCTCCCTCGGCACGGTGTTCGACGCCACGCCCGGACTGCTGCGCACCTTCGCCACCGCGCTCGCCCCGCTCGGCGGCACCGTCGTCCTGTCCACCGGGAAGGCCGATCCCGCCGTACTCGGGCCGCTGCCGGACAACGTGATCGCCCGCCGCTTCGTACCGCAGACGCGAGTCCTGGAACGTACGGCGCTGCTGGTCACCCACGGTGGGATGAACAGTGTGAACGAGGCGCTGTACGCCGGCATCCCGATGCTGGTGATCCCGCAGGGCGCCGACCAGCCGCTGGTCGCCGGGCGCGTCGTCGAACTCGGCGCCGGCCTGTCCATGCGCACCCAGGACGTCTCCGAACAGTCCGTACGCGCCCTGGCCCGGCGCCTGCTGGAGGAACCTCGGTTCAGGAAGGCCGCGGCGGCCATGCGCGAGGCCCAGCGCGAGCCGGGCGGATTCCGCCGCGCAGCCGACGAACTGGAGCAGTACCTGCGTACGGCGGCCCGGGTCCCGCGGGCCGGGGGCGACGGAGCACGGCATGGCTGAGACCATGTCCACGTCCGTCGTCGTCCTGCTCCTGCTCGCCGGGCTGTCGGAGGCGGCCGGGCGCATCATGCCGCTGCTGGTGAGCCGGCCCGGGGCGGCCCGCAGGAACGTCGTCGGTCTCATGCTGACCGGCGCGGTCGTCGAGGGCGCGGTGTTCGCGCTGTGGCCGCTGACCGCACAGACGGCCGCCGAACTGTTGGCGTCCGCACCGCCGTCGAAGGACCTGGTGTGGACCCCCGGCCTCCTCGCCCCGCTGCTGTTCACCGCCGTCCTCGCCTTTCCGCTGCTCGGCCCCTTCCTCCATCTGCTGCTCTGCGTGGGCGTCGGCGCCGGCCTGTCCGGCCCGCTGGCCGAGGTCACCGGGCTGGGCTGGTGGACCTCCGCCTGCTGCGTGGCCGTGGCCGGGGCGGTGCTCGGCGGTGCCGTGGAGGGCGTGCGGCGACTGGTCGTGCGCCTCGGCGCCACCGCGCCGCCGGAGGTGCTCGCATGAACCACTTCCTGCTCTGGACCGCGGCGCTGGGCCCGGCACTGCTCGCCGAGGGCCTGCTGGCCCGGTACGAGGTACTGGCCTACGGCGCGGGCTGGCGCAAGCCCCTCACCGCGCTCCCGGAGGGCGTGCCCCATGCCCGCGGCGCGGCCCCCGACGCCCCCCCGCAGGCCTACGTCGTCTATCTGGACGGCATCGGCAAACGCCGCGTGCGCGACAGCCGGGACGGCGGCCAACTGGTGCAGGCCGTACTCGCCCGGGCGCCGGAGCTGCGGGTCCTGGGACAGATCCAGCCCTACTCGCCGCTCGCCGACCCGCTGGCCGACCGCCCCGTGTGGGCGTGGCTGCGCCGTCGCATCGGGCTGCTGCTGTTCCTGCACAACGTGATGCAGATCTTCGTGGCCGCGGACCGCCGCTACCGGCCCCTGTACAACCGGGCCGTCGGCACGCAGATCGCCACACAGCTCCAGCTGGCCGGCTACCGGCCCGGCAGCGGCATCCCCGTGGTGCTGCTCAGCTACAGCGGGGGAGCCCAGGTCGCCACCGGCGCGGTCGACCGGCTGCGCGCGCAGCTCGGGGCGCCCCTGGTGCTCATCCTGTTCGGGGCCTTCCACAACGGGGCCAACGACCTGACGAACGCCGCGCACGTGCATCTGCTGACCAGCGCGTACGACCGCGTCGAGCGGGTCGGCACCTGGCTGTTCCCCCAGCGCTGGCCGGTCCTGCGCGGCAGCGCCTGGAACCGGGCCGTGCGCGCCGGAAAGATCACCGTCCACCGGCTCGAACCCGCCACGCACGTCGGACCGCGCAGCTACATCAGCCCGAGCACCCTCCTGCCGGACGGCCGCAGCCACCTCGACCGCACCACCGACACCGTGCTCGCCATCGTGCGCGCCGACCGCGGTGCCACCGCGGTGGACCCGCCGGTGTGAGCGGCGCAGCGGTGCGGGGCGGCTCTTCTCGCCCCGCACCGCTCATGCGTGCGCCGGGTCCGCGATCAGCCCAGGTCGCCCTCTAGGGCGGCCGCCTCCAGGATCGCCTTGACCGCGGTCAGATAGCGGGCCGTGTCCGCGCCGTCCACCATAGGGTGGTCGTACGACAGTGACAGGTACGCCATGTCGCGGATGCCGAGGCCCTGGCCGCCGTCCTCCGTCGTGACGACCGAGGGCCGCTTGACGACGGCCCCGGTGCCCAGGATCGCGGCCTGTCCGGGCGGCACGACGACCGTGTCGAACAGCGCGCCGCGCGAACCGGTGTTGGAGATCGTGAACGTCGCGCCCGACACGTCGTCCGGCGTGAGACGACCACTGCGGGCCCGGCCGGCCAGTTCGGCGGTGGCCCGGGCGATACCGGCGATGCTCAGATCGCCCGCACCCTTGATGACCGGAGTCATCAGCCCCTTCTCGGTGTCCACCGCGATGCCGACGTTCTCCCGGTCGAAGTACGTGATGGTGCCCTCGCCCTCGTTGATACGGGCGTTGACGGCGGGATGCGCCTTCAGGGCCTGGGCGGCGGCCTTGACGAAGAAGGGCATGGGCGACAGCTTGACTCCCTCCCGGGCGAGGACGTCCGCCCCGGCCCGCTCCCGCAGCCGCAGCCGCAGCAGGGCGGTCACGTCGACCTCGACCACGGAGGTCAGCTGCGCCTGTTCCCGCAGCGCCTTCTGGAGGTTCTCCCCGATGATCCGGCGGATCCGGCTCATCGCGACCGTCTGCCCTCGCAGGTCCGTGGCGTCCGGGCCGGCGACGGGGGTGGGAGCCGGGGTGGGAGCGGGTACGGATGCCGGCACCGCGGCGGGCACCGCGGCAGGCGCGGGGACGGGTGCCGGCACCGACGGCGCAACCGGTGCCGGAGGAGACGGTGCCGGGGCAGGCGGTGCCGGGGTGGGCACGGGAGTCGCCACGGGCGCCGGCGCCGACGCCGACGGCGGCGCGGGTTCCGGCGCGGCGACGGCGGCGGGCGGCACCTCGGGGGCCGGAGGGACCACCGGCGCGGCCGCGCTTGGTGCGTCGATGACCGCGACCTCCGCCCCGATGTCCACGGTCTCGTCCTCGCCGGCCAGGATGCTGGTCAGGATGCCGGAGACGGGGAGGGGATCTCGGTGTCGACCTTGTCGGTGGAGATCTCCAGGAGGGGTTCGTCGGCCTCGACGGTGTCGCCGACCTGCTTGAGACAGCGGGTGACCGTCCCCTCGGTGACCCTCTCACCGAGGGGACGGCACGGTTACGGAAAACGCCATGACGTCGGCTGCTCCTAATCCGTAGTTAAGGACGTTCCGACGGGGCGGCCCGGCACCCCTCGTCCTCGGCCACGGCCCGCACCGGGCCGACGCGGGTCACCCCTGCCACCCGTAGCGCTCGCGGGCCTCGGCCACCGTCTCCGCGTCCACCTCGCCCAGCCGGGCGAGCTGGTCCAGGGCGGCCACGACGATGGACTGCGCGTCCACCCGGAAGTACCGGCGCACCGCGTCCCGGGTGTCCGACAGGCCGAAGCCGTCCGTGCCCAGGGACGAGTAGTCCTGCTCGACCCACTGACTGATCTGGTCGGGCACCTGTCGCATCCAGTCGCTGAGCCAGCACCGGCCCGCGCGCACCCGAGAGGGCGCTGGTCACGTACGGTGTGCGACCCTGACGTTCTGACGGCCCGGCTGCGCTCCTTGGCCCTGGACGACGCGGACCTGCGTCCCCACGTCATCCAGGAGACCTGCGCTCGGACGCGGAACTGGTGGAAGACTCGGACCTCTCCTCCCTCAGCAGCCCTGGAGCACACGTACGGCTACCTGATCACCGCCGTCCTGCACCTGCTCCCGTCGACCCCGGGCACCGCGGAAGCGCACACCTGGCTCCGGCGCACCGCCGTGCTCGCACTGGGCGGCGGTGCGGGGGTCGTTGCGCCAGGATGCCTGGTAGGCGAGGTCGCTCAGGAGGGCGGCGCCCATGTCGTGATCGGCACCGGCGTGAGCACTGTGGCTGTCGCCGGCACTGCCGGGCCGGACCCACGACCTCACAGCCGCCCGCACCCACAAGATCCTCCGGATCTGCGCCCGTCAGGGCGTCCCGATC
>JODU01000065.1 GCA_000720845.1 Kitasatospora aureofaciens
GGTCCGTCCGGAACCGTCTGTGCTTCACCGGCTGGTGCGGTCCGTCCGTGGCCGCCTCTGCCTCACCGGCTGATGGGGTCCGTCCGGGGTCGCGTGTGCCTGACCGGCCGGTCCGCCCCACCCGCGGCCCCCTACGCCCCGCCGCCCCGCCCGGCCACCATGGCCGTATGACGACACCGACGACCCCGGACGACCGGGCCACTCCCGAAGCCGCTCCCACACAGGCCGACCACACGGCCCGTGCCCGTTCCTTCAACGACGCCGCCGCCCAGTACGCCGCCAACCGCCCCTCCTACCCGCCCGCCCTCTTCGACGCGCTGGAGGAGCTGACCGGCCGTCCCCTCAAGGGCGCCCGCGTCGTGGACGTCGGTGCCGGTACGGGCCTCGCCACCGCCCGCCTGTACGAGCGCGGCGCCGACGTGATCGCCGTGGAACCCGGCGCCGGCATGGCCGCCGAGTTCCGCCGCACCCTCCCCGGCGTGCCGATCGTCCGGGGCAACGGCAACGCCCTCCCCCTGGCTGATCACACCGCCGACCTCCTCACCTACGCCCAGGCCTGGCACTGGACCGACCCCGCCCTCGCCGTCCCGGAGGCGCTGCGCGTGCTGCGTCCGGGCGGCGCGCTGGCGCTGTGGTGGAACACCGACGCCCACGACGTGCCGTGGATCGCGGACTCGGGACGACGCATCGACCGGCACTTCGCACACCTGAACCTCTCCGCCGAGAAGCGCAACCTCTACGCCCGCTTCGCCGACCCCACCGGCCACCTCGGCTTCGTCCACCGCGAGATCCGCTGGAGCCGGCCCGTCCCGCTCGACACCCACCTGGCCAACCTCGGCAGCCACTCGGTCTTCCTGACCGACACCGAGGAACGCGCCGCGGCCTTCTTCGCCGAGGAGTGCCGCCACCTGCTGGCCGTCTTCCCGGCCGGACTCGTCGAGGAGACGTACGACGTCCACCTCCTCATCGGGACGACCCCCACGGCTTGACGCCCCTTGACGCCGCGGACACCCGGGAGGATTATTCATCACATGATGAATTACTCGGCCGAGCCCTCCTCCCGGCCACCCGAAGCCCACGGCGACGGCCCCGCCCCGCCCGCCGTCCACGCCGAAGACCTCACCGTCGTCCGCGGTACCCGCACCGTCCTGCGGGGCCTCGGCTTCACCGTCCCGCGCGGTCGCATCACCGGCCTCCTCGGCCCCTCCGGCTGCGGCAAGTCGACCCTGATGCGGGCGATCGTCGGCACCCAGTCCAAGGTCACCGGCACCCTGGACGTCCTCGGCCGCCCGGCCGGCCACCCGGCCCTGCGCACCCGCATCGGCTACGTCACCCAGGCCCCGTCCGTCTTCGACGACCTGACCGTCCGGCAGAACCTGGACTACTTCGCCGGGATCCTCGACCCCGGCCGAGCGGCCGCCGATCGCCGCCGCGAGGACGTCACCCGGGTCGTCTCCGACGTCGACCTCACCACCCACGCCGACGCCCTGGCCGGCAACCTCTCCGGCGGCCAGCGCAGCCGGGTCTCCCTCGCCGTGGCCCTCCTGGGCGCCCCCGAACTCCTGGTCCTCGACGAACCCACGGTCGGCCTCGACCCCGTACTCCGCCGAGACCTGTGGGCCCTCTTCCACTCCATCGCCACCGACCGCGGCGCCACCCTCCTCGTCTCCTCCCACGTCATGGACGAGGCCGAGCGCTGCCACCGGCTGCTCCTGATGCGCGAGGGCGAGGTCCTCGCCGACGACACCCCCGACGCCCTGCGCACCCGTACCGACTCCGAGACGGTCGAGGAGGCGTTCCTCCACCTGGTCGACGAGGCGAAGGCGAAAGCGGCGGCCCGCACGAAGGAGACCACCCGATGACCACGCCCACGGCCCCCGCGCCCACCCTCACCCCGGCCCCCACCCGCCCCCTGAGCCTCTCCCGCACCACAGCCACCGCGGCCCGCGTCCTGCGCCAGCTGAGCCACGACCCCCGCACCATCGCCCTGCTGATGCTGATCCCCTGCGTGATGCTCTTCCTGCTGCGCTACGTCTTCGACGGCAGCCCGCGCACCTTCGACAACATCGGCGCCTCGCTGCTCGGCATCTTCCCGCTGATCACGATGTTCCTGGTCACGTCCATCGCGACGTTGCGCGAGCGCACCTCCGGCACTCTCGAACGCCTCCTCGCCATGCCGCTCGGCAAAGGCGACCTCATCTCCGGCTACGCCCTGGCCTTCGGCGCCCTCGCCATCGTCCAGTCGGCCCTCGCCACCGGCCTGGCGGTCTGGTTCCTGGGCCTGGACGTGGTCGGCAGCCCCTGGCTCCTCCTCCTGGTCGCCCTGCTCGACGCCCTCCTGGGCACCGCGCTCGGCCTCTTCGTCTCGGCCTTCGCGGCCTCGGAATTCCAGGCGGTCCAGTTCATGCCGGCCGTGATCTTCCCCCAACTACTCCTCTGCGGCCTCTTCACCCCGCGCGACAACATGCACCCGGCCCTGGAGGCCGTCTCCGACGTCCTGCCCATGTCCTACGCCGTCGACGGCATGAACGAGGTCCTGCGCCACACCGACATGACCGCCACCTTCGTACGCGACGCCCTGATCGTCGCCGGCTGCGCCCTGCTCGTCCTGACCCTGGGCGCGGCAACCCTGAAACGCCGAACGTCATGACCGACCAGCCCGAGGAACGGGAAGGAGCGGCGGGGGCGAAGGAACCCGAGCGCCCCCACCCGCCACCGTCCCGCGGACTGGACGCGAAGCCCCACCCACCCCCCTGAATGCGAGGATGACGACGAAGGACGACGCAGCACGCACGACGCACCCAAGAACAGACAGGGCACCGGAGGGCACCGAACCCATGACCCAGAAAGTCGCAGTCCTCGGCACCGGCAAGATCGGCGAAGCCCTGCTCAGCGGCATGATCGGAGCCGGCTGGGCACCCGCCGACCTCCTGGTCACCGCCCGCCGCCGGGAGCGGGCCGACGAACTCCGCGCCCGCCACGGAGTCACCCCGGTCACCAACGCCGAGGCCGCCAAGACCGCCGACACCCTGATCCTCACGGTCAAGCCCCAGGACATGGGCACCCTCCTCGACGAACTCGCCCCGCACGTCCCCGCCGACCGCCTGGTCATCAGCGGTGCGGCGGGCATCCCCACCTCCTTCTTCGAGGAGCGCCTCGCCCCCGGCACCCCGGTCGTCCGCGTCATGACGAACACCCCGGCCCTCGTCGACGAGGCCATGTCCGTGATCTCGGCCGGCACCCACGCGACCGAGGCCCACCTGACCCACACCGAGGAGATCTTCGGCGCCGTCGGCAAGACCCTCCGCGTCCCCGAGTCCCAGCAGGACGCCTGCACCGCCCTCTCCGGCTCGGGACCGGCGTACTTCTTCTACCTGGTCGAGGCCATGACGGACGCCGGCATCCTCCTCGGCCTGCCCCGCGACAAGGCCCACGACCTGATCGTCCAGTCCGCGATCGGCGCCGCGAAGATGCTCCGCGACAGCGGCGAGCACCCGGTCAAGCTCCGCGAGAACGTCACGTCCCCCGCCGGCACCACCATCAACGCCATTCGCGAACTGGAGAACCACGGCGTCCGCGCCGCCCTCATCGCCGCCTTGGAGGCCGCCCGCGACCGCAGCCGCGAACTGGCCTCCGGCACCAAGGACTGACGACCGGCCGAACCGGCCCCGACCGGCCCCGCGCCTACCGGGCCGCGTCCACCGGCGGCAGCAGCCCGATCGCCCGGTAGGCGGCGTCCACGGTCGGCCGCGCCGCCGCCCGCGCCTTCTCGGCCCCCTCCCGGAGCACACCCTCGACATACCCGGGATCGGCGCACAGCTCCTGGTGCCGCTCCCGCACGGGCCGCAGCACCTCGACGACCGCCTCCGCGGTGTCCTTCTTCAGCGCGCCGTACGAGTCGTAACCGCCCGCCAGCTCCGCCGGCTCCCCACCCGTGCAGGCCGCGAGGATCTCCAGCAGGTTCGCGAGCCCCGGCCGCTCCTCCCGGTCGTACACGACCTCTCTCCCGCTGTCGGTCACGGCCCGCGCGACCTTCTTCCGCACCACGTCCGGCTCGTCCAGCAGATAGACGATCCCCGGCCCGACATCGTCGCTCTTGCCCATCTTCGACGCGGGCTCCTGCAGATTCATGACCCGGGCCGCCAGCGCCGGACTGGTCGCCCGCGGCACCACGAACGTGTGCCCGTACCGCTGGTTGAACCGCACCGCGAGGTCCCGCGCCAGCTCCACGTGCTGGGTCTGGTCGTCCCCGACCGGCACCTCGTCTGTCCCGTACGCCAGGATGTCGGCCGCCATCAGCACGGGATACGTCAGCAGCGACAGCCGCACACTCCCGCCCCGCTCCCGTTCCCGCGAGGCCTTCTCCTTGTACTGGATCATCCGCCGCATCTCCCCGTCGGTCGCCACGCACTCCAGTACGTACGACAGCCGGGCGTGCTCGTCCACGTGGCTCTGCACGAACACGGTGCACAGCTCGGGATCGAGCCCCGCCGCCAGCAACAGCGACGCCGCCTGCCGGCTGAGTCTGCGCACCCGCGCCGGATCGTGGTCCACGGTCAGCGCGTGCAGGTCGACCACGCAGAACAAAGCGTCCGACTGGTGCTGGTCCACGGCGGCCCACCGCCGCATGGCCCCCAGATAGTTCCCCAGCGTCAGGTGCCCGGTCGGCTTGACCCCACTGAAGACCCGTGTCATCTCTCCACCTCCTGGTCAGGGCCGCCGCCACCCGCCGGCCGCCCCTCCTGGAGGGAGATACGAGAACGGCCGCCGAAGCGGCGGCCGTCGAGTGCATACGTGCGTACGGCCGCCGTCAGGCGGCCCGCCAGAGCTGGGTGCACGTACGCGTCATCACGGCCCCACCGTACGCCTTCGCGGCCCGCCCCACCCGGGATTTGACACGACCGCCAGGCACTCCTAGTGTTCTCCGAGTTGTCCGACGTGAGCGCCGACCCCGGTCGGTCCCCGGACAGCGATTCCGCAAGTACCCACCACACTTCGACGAACAGTCGCGTTGTCGGCGTCGTCGTGCTGTCGGTGCGCGTATTAACGGAATGAGGAATCCACGTTCGAAAGAACGCGGCCCCCGATTAGCTCGGGAGCCGGGAGTCCGCTAGAGTCTCACCTCGTCGGAACGGCCCAACAGCCGGGACGGCAACCCCTTCTGACGGGGAATCAGGGCCGAAAGGATCTGATAGAGTCGGAGCCGCCGGAAAGGGAAACGCG
>JODU01000066.1 GCA_000720845.1 Kitasatospora aureofaciens
GTCGAGGAGGCGCTGGCGGGCGGGGCGGCGGCCGGGCAGGTGGTGAAGGCGGTCAAGGAGCAGTTGCTGCGCATCCCCGACAAGGGCATGGGCCATGGGCTGCTGCGTTACCTGAACGAGGAGACGGCGGCGGTGCTCGCCGGGCACCCGACCGGGCAGATCGCCTTCAACTACCTGGGCCAGTTCTCGGCCGGCACGGACATGCCGGAGGATCTGCGCGGGCTTTCCCGACCGGCGTGCTCTCCCGCGAGGAGGTCCGGGAGCTGGCCGACCTGTGGGAGTCGGCGCTGACCGGACTCGCGCGGCACGCGGGCCGCCCGGACGCCGGCGGGCTGACCCCGTCCGACGTGCTGCTGGCCCCGGTGCGCCAACGGGACCTGGAACGCTGGGAGGCACGCTTCCCGTCCCTGACGGACGTGTGGCCCACGACCCCGCTCCAGCAGGGCCTGCTCTTCGAGTCCGAGGTGTCGGAGGCGACCCAGGACGCCTACCAGATGCAGTTCGCCTACCACCTGTCCGGCGCCGTCGACCCGGAGCGGATGCGGGCCGCCGGGCAGGCACTGCTCGACCGGTACGCCAACCTGCGCACCGCCTTCGTCCCCGACGGCTCCGGGGACCTCGCGCAGCTGGTCCTCGACGACGTCGTACTGCCCTGGCGCCACCTGGACCTGACCGGGGCCGGCGAGGAGGAGTTCCAGCGGCTGCTGGCCGAGGACCGCGTCGAGCGCTTCGACCCCGCCACCCCGCCGCTGCTGCGCTGCACCCTGGTGCGCCGCGGCCCGGAGCGCGCGGTCCTGGTCCTCACCGCGCACCACGTGCTGTTCGACGGCTGGTCGGTGCCGACGCTGATGCAGGACCTGCTGCGGCTGTACGGCTCCGGGGGCGACCCCTCCGCCCTGCCCAGGGTCCGCCCCTACCGCGACTTCCTGGTGTGGCAGGAACGCCAGGACCGCACCGCGTCCGCCCGGGCCTGGGCCGACGAACTGGCCGGGTTCGACGAGCCGACGCTGCTCGCCCGGGAGAAGGACGCCGGGGCCCGCGTGGACGACGTCGGCCATGTCGACGTACCCCTCGCCCCGCAGCTCGCCCTCGACCTCTCGGCCCGCGCCGCCGACCTCGGCGTCACCCTCAACACCCTGGTGCAGGGCGCCTGGGCGGTGCTCCTGGGACAGCTGACGGGCAGCCAGGACGTGGTGTTCGGTGCCACGGTCTCCGGGCGGCCGCCGGCCGTGCCGGACGTGGAGTCCATGGTCGGCCTGTTCATCAACACCCTGCCCGTGCGGGTGCGGATCGCGCCCGGCGAGACCTTCGCCGAGCTGCTCGCGGGGCTCCAGGCACGGCAGGGCGCGCTGCTCGACCACCACCACTACGGGCTGACCGAGATCCACCGGGCCGTGGGGACCGGCACCCTCTTCGACACCCTGGTCGTCTTCGAGTCCTACCCGGTCGACCACGTCGGCCTGAGCGAGGCCAACGACACGGCGGGTGTCGCCATCACCGGCATCACGCCGTTCAGCGGCACCCACTACCCGGTGACCGTCATGGCCGACGCCGACCCCCACCTGCGGCTGTCCCTGCAGTACCAGCCGCACGCCCTGGACCGGGCCGCGGCGCAGACCCTCGCCGGGCGCCTGGAGCGGGTGCTGCACTCCCTGGTGACCGAGCCCTGGGGGCCCGTCGGCACGGTGGACGTGCTGACCCCGGCCGAGCGGGAGCGGGTGCGCGGCGGTGCCGCGGCCACCGGGGCGCCGGACGCGACGGTCCCCGGCCGGTTCGAGGAACGGGCGGCGGCCGTGCCGGAAGCGGTGGCCGTGGTCTCGGGCGGACGGCGGCTGACGTACCGCGAACTCGACGAGCGGGCGAACCGGGTGGCGCACCGGCTGCGCGAGCACGGCGCCGGCCCGGAGACGCTGGTGGCCGTCGCCCTGCCGCGCACCTGCGACCTGGTCGTGGGGCTGCTCGGCGTGCTGAAGGCCGGAGCCGGATACGTGCCGGTGGATCCCGAGTACCCGAGCCGGCGCCTGGAGTTCGTGCTCGGCGACGCGGCACCCGCGCTGATCCTCACCGACCCCGTCTCCGCCGCCGCCCTCCCCGACACCGGCCTGCCCGTGCTGCACCTCGCGGCGGCCGAGGGCGACGACCCGACGCCCCTCGCGGACGGGCCGCACCCGGACAACGTGGCGTACGTGATGTACACCTCGGGCTCCACCGGGGTCCCCAAGGGCGTCACGCTCACCCACCGCAACGTCACCGGCTGCCTGCCCTCGCTGGCCGAGGCCGTCGGCGTCCGGGCCGGCACCCGCATGCTGGCCGGCGCCTCCGTCAACTTCGACGTGTCCGTGTTCGAGATCTTCACCACGCTGACCCACGGCGGCACCGTCGAACTGGTCCGGGACGTGCTGGAGCTGGGCGAGCGGGACGACTGGGACGCCGACGTGATCAGCTCGGTGCCGTCGGCCTTCGCCGAACTGCTCGACGGCCTGCCGGGACGGATCAGCCCGCGCGCCGTGGTGTTCGCGGGCGAGGGACTGCCGGCCGCGCTGGTGGCCCGCGCCCGGCAGGCCTTCCCCGGACTGCGCGTGGTCAACGGCTACGGCCAGACCGAGTCGTTCTACGCCACCGCCTTCACCCTCGGCCCGGACGACGAGTTCGGCGGTGAGGGCGCCGCGCCCATCGGCGAGCCGCTGGAACACGTCCGCGCCCATGTGCTCGGCGCGGGCCTCGGCCCGGTGCCGCAGGGCGTGACCGGCGAGTTGTACGTGGCCGGCGACTCCCTGGCCCGCGGCTACCGCGGCCGGGCGGCGCTGACCGCGGAACGGTTCGTGCCCGATCCCTACGGGCCGCCCGGGTCGCGCATGTACCGCACCGGCGACCTGGCCCGGTGGACCGCCGACAGCAGGCTGGAGTACGTCGGCCGCGGCGACGGCCAGGTCAAGATCCGCGGCGTGCGGGTGGAACCCGGCGAGGTGGAGGCGGCCCTGACCGCGCACCCCGGTGTCGCCCAGGCCGTGGTCGTCGCCCGCGAGGGACACGGCGGCGGCACCTCCAAGTACCTCGCCGCGTACGTGGTCCCGGCCGGCGACGAGACCCCCGGCGACCTGCGCGACTTCATGTCCGCCAAGCTGCCCGACCACATGGTGCCGACCGCGTTCGTGCCGCTGGAGCGGTTCCCGCTGCTGCCCAACGGCAAGGTGGACCGGGCCGCCCTGCCCGAACCGGAGTTCACCGGCGTCGCCCACCGGGCACCCCGCACCACGACCGAGGACGTGCTGTGCCGCCTGTTCGCCGACGTGCTCGGCGTGGACCGGGTCGGCATCGACGACGACTTCTTCGTCCGCGGCGGCCACTCCCTGCTGGCCACCCGCCTGGTCAACCGGGTCCGTGCCGAACTGGGCGCCGAGATCGGCGTCCGGACGGTGTTCAACGCGCCCACCGTCGCCCGGCTCGCCGGGCACCTCGCGGCGGGCGGCCCGGCCCGGCCGCTGCTGAGCGGCGCGCGCACCCGCCCGGAGCGGGTGCCGCTGTCGTACGCGCAGACCCGGCTGTGGTTCGTGGACCGCTTCGAAGGGCCCTCGGCGACCTACAACCACGCCTTCGTCCTGCGCCTGCGGGGCACCCTGGACGTCGCCGCGCTGCGGGAGGCGCTGCGGGACGTGGTCGCCCGGCACGAGGTGCTGCGCACCGTGATCGGCGAGGAGGACGGCACCCCGTACCAGCGGGTGCTGCCCGCGGACGAGGTGGACCTGACCACCCCGCTCGTCGAGACCGGCCCGGAGGGCGCCGACGCCGCGCTGGAGGGCGTGCTCGGCCGCCCCTTCGACCTCGCCACGGAGATCCCCACCCGCACCACGCTGCTGCGGCTCGGGGCGCAAGAGCACCTGCTGGCGCTGGTCATCCACCACATCGCCGTCGACGGCGAGTCCATCGCCCCGCTCGCCCGCGACATGGCCACGGCCTACGCGGCCCGCCTGGGAGCCGCCGCCCCGGACTGGCCGGAGCTGCCCGTCCAGTACGTCGACTACACCCTGTGGCAGCGCGAACTGCTCGGCGACGAGAACGACCCCGGCGGTGTGCTGCACGCCCAGGCCGCCTACTGGCGCCGGGAACTGGCCGGCGTACCGCAGCCGCTGCGGCTGCCCACCGACCGGCCGCGGCCGTCCGCGCCCAGCCACCGCGGCGACGTCGTGGAGTTCGCCCTGCCCCCGCACGTCGCGGAGGCCGTCGAGCGGCTCGCCCACGACCGGGGCGCCACGGCCGCGATGGTGCTCCAGTCCGCCCTCGCGGTGCTGCTCGGCCGGCTCGGCGGCGGCGAGGACATCACCATCGGCTCCCCGATCGCCAACCGCACCGACGACGCCCTCGCCGACATGGTCGGCTTCTTCGTCAACACCTGGGTGCTCCGTGCCGACCTGTCCGGACACCCGTCCTTCGCCGACGTCCTCGGCCGGGTCCGGGACAAGGCGCTCACCGCCTACGACAACCAGGACGCGCCCTTCGAGCGGCTGGTGGAACTGCTCAACCCGGAGCGCTCCACCGCTTACCACCCGCTGTTCCAGGTGATGTTCGCCTGGCAGAACATCACCCGGGAGAACTTCCGGATGCGCGGCCTGGAGGTGGCCTGGGAGCCGTCCTTCACCGGCACCGCCAAGTTCGACCTGTTCTTCAACATGGGCGACATCCCCGGCCAGGGCGTGATCGGCCATCTCGAGTACGCCACCGACCTGTTCGACCGGGGCACCGTCGAGGACCTCGCGGCCCGCTTCGTGCACCTGGTCGAGCAGCTGGTCGAGGCCCCCGAGCGGCGGATCGGCCTGCCCGGACTCCTGCTGCCGGGCGAGGGCGAGCGGCTGGACGCTCTCGCCGGTCCCGGCAGCGCCGCCCCCGACGCCACCGTGCCCGGCCTCGTCGGGGCGCAGGCCGCGGCCCGCCCGGAGGAGACCGCCGTCGTCTGCGGCGACCGGGTCCTCACCTACCGGGAGCTGGACGAGCGGGCCGACCGGCTGGCGCGCGCCCTGCGCGGACGGGGAGTGGGCGCGGAGTCCCTGGTGGGTCTGGCGCTGCCGCGTACGTGATGTACACCTCGGGCTCGACCGGTGTCCCCAAGGGCGTCACGATCACCCACCGCAACATCGCGGCCTGCCTGCCCTCCCTGGTGGCCGCCGTCGGTCTGGAGCCGGGCGGCCGGGTCCTGGCGGGCACCTCCGTCAACTTCGACGTGTCCGTGTTCGAGATCATGACGGCGCTCACCACCGGGGCCACGGTCGACGTGGTTCGCGACGTGCTGGAGCTGGGCGAACGGGACGACTGGCAGGGGACCGTCGTCAGCTCGGTCCCGTCGGTCTTCGCCGAACTCCTCGACCGGATCGCCGGCAAGGTACGGGTGGGCACCCTCGTCTTCGCGGGCGAGCCCCTGCCCGCCGCCCTGGTGCGGCGGGCGCGCACCGCCTTCCCCGGGGTGCGGGTGGTCAACGGCTACGGCCAGACCGAGACCTTCTACGCCAGCGCCCACACCCTCCGGGGCGACCAGGAGGAGGCGGACGGGCCCGGCGCCCCGATCGGCACCCCGCTGGACGGGGCCCGGGTGCGCGTCCTGGGCGACGGCCTGCTGCCGGTGCCTCCCGGTGTCCCCGGCGAGCTGTACGTGGCGGGCGGCTCGGTGGCCCGCGGCTACCACGACCGGCCGGGACTGACGGCGGAACGGTTCGTGCCCGACCCGTTCGGTCCGGCGGGCTCGCGCATGTACCGCACCGGCGACCTGGTCCGCTGGAACCGGGACGGGCAACTGGAGTACGTCGGCCGGGGCGACGGTCAGGTGAAGATCCGCGGTCTGCGCATCGAGCCGGGCGAGGTGGAGGCGGCCCTCGCCGACCATCCCTCGGTCGGGCAGGCGACCGTCGTCGTCCGCGACGGCAAGGGCGGCGCCAAGCAGCTCGTCGGGTACGTCGTCCCCGCCCGCCCGGGAGCCGAGGACTCCGGCCGGGAGCGCAACACCCTCGACCTGGCGGCGGGGGTGTCGGTGCCGGAGCTGCGCAGGTTCGTCTCGGCCCGGCTGCCCGAGTACATGGTGCCGTCCGCGTTCGTGGTCCTGGACCGGCTGCCCCTGGCCCCCAACGGCAAGCTCGACCGGGCCGCCCTGCCGGCGCCGGCCGTCCGGAACGAGACCTACCGGGCGCCGGTCTCGGAGCCGGAGAAGATCCTCGCCGCTGTGTTCGCCGAGGTGCTGGGCGTGGACCGGGTCGGTGTGGACGACGACTTCTTCGTCGTGGGCGGTGACAGCATCCGCTCCATCCAGGTCGTCTCCCGGGCACGTGCCCGGGGCGTGGAGGGTTCACGATGTCGTCGGTGGTGGATCTGCCGGCGGGGATCGACCGACACGGTGACGGGTTTGTTGGACCCGGCGGCGGGGGTGATGGCGCGGTTCGTGTGGTTCGACTCGCCATCCGGTGGCCGGCTGGTGATCGTGCTGCATCACCTGGTCGTGGACGGTGTGTCCTGGCGCATCCTCCTGCCCGACCTCGCCGAGGCCTGGAAGCGGGCCGGA
>JODU01000067.1 GCA_000720845.1 Kitasatospora aureofaciens
CCACCACACAACCCACCCACCCCACCCACACCACAGCACACACAAAGGGCAAACAACCCTCCCGACGCTGACAACCCAAACAAAGACAACCTCCTGATCCTGAAGCGCTCGGGACTATCGTTCGGCTCTGCCCCGTAATCGGTGGTAACGAGGGGTGACGACCGTCGTTGACGGTGCATGGAAGATGTCAACGACCTTGTGGACGTGGTGTTTTCGGGACTCGCCTCGCTCGTCGTCGACGAAGTGTCGGACGAGGACGAGTTCATCCGGGTGCGGGCCCGGACGCGGGACGAGTTGGTGCAGTGCCCAGTGTGCGGGCAGCCGACGGGTCGGGTGCATGGCATCCATCAACGTACGACCGCGGACGTGCCGGCGGACGGCAGGCGAGTCGTGGTATCGGTGCAGGTCCGGCGTCTGGTCTGCCCGGTCCTGGGCTGCCCGCGGCAGACGTTCCGTGAACAGGTCCCCGGCCTGATCGAACGCTATCAGCGGCGTACATGCCGCCTCGCCGACCAGCTCGGCCAGGTGGTGAAGGAGTTAGCGGGCCGGGCGGGCGCCCGCCTCTCCCGTGTCCTGGCTGTGGCGACATCCCGTTCGACCGCGCTCAGGCTCCTGGCCCACCTGCCCTTGCCCGTGGTGCCGGTGCCGCGCGCCCTGGGCGTCGACGACTTCGCGCTCAAGCGCCGCCACCGCTACGCAACCGTCCTGATTTGACGCCGAAACCGGCGAACGCGTCGACGTACCCCTGGCCGTGGCGCCGACGCCCTGGAGCGGTGGCTACACGAGCACCCTGGCGTCGAGGTTGTCTGCCGTGACGGCTCCGGCGCATACGGTGAGGCCGTGCGCCGGGCCCTGCCGGAAGCGGTGCAGGTCAGCGACCGCTGACACCTGTGGAAAAACCTGTACGAGAAGACCCTGGCCGAGGTCCACTCCCACAGCGCCTGCTGGGCCACAGCGACCCGCACCGCCCGGCCGGCATCCATGAGCAGACCACCCGCGAACGCTGACACAAGATCCACGACCTTCTCAGCAAGGATGTGGGCCTGCTCGAATGCGCCCGCCGTCTGAACCTGTCCCTCAACACCGTCAAGCGCTATGCGCGCACCCGCGAACCCGAAGCCCTGCGCCGGGCACCGCGTTACCGGCCCACGCTGGTCGACCCTTACCGCGACCACCTGCGCGAACGTCGTACAGCCGACCCCGCTGTCCCCGTGAAGCAGCTGTTCCGCGAGATCCAGGAGCAGGGCTACACCGGCAGCTTCAACCTCCTCCACCGCTACATCACTCAGGGCCGGGCAGAAGGCGACCGGCCCGTCACCACCCCGCGATGGCTGGCCCGCCTCCTTCTCACCCACCCCGACCACCTCCGGGACAAGGACACAAGCCTCTTCACCGAGCTCACCGCGTCCTGCCCAGAGATGACACCACTAGCCTTATTCACACGCGAGTTCGCACAGCTCCTCACGCCGGCCGCAGGCAATGACAAGAAACTCACCACGTGGATCGACAGGGTCCACAGAGCCCAACTGCCCTACCTCCACGCCTTTGCGAACGGTCTCGAACTCGACCGTGCAGCCGTCAACGCCGGCCTCACCCTCCGGCATCACAACGGCCGGACCGAAGGCTCAACACCCGCACCAAACGGATCGTGAGGCAGATGCACGGCCGCGCGGGCTTCGACCTACTCCGCCACCGCATCCTCCTGCACTGATGGTCACCCCTCGTTACCACCGATTACGGGGCAGAGCCGAACGATAGTCCCGAGCGCTTCAGGATCAGGAGGTTGTCTCTGTTTGGGTTGTCAGCGTCGGGAGGGTTGTTTGCCCTTTGTGTGTGCTGTGGTGTGGGTGGGGTGGGTGGGTTGTGTGGTGGTTGCTGTGGGCGGGGTGTTCCGGATGGGGAGGTACTGGGTGGCGTGTTCGGCGATGGGGTTGTGCGGGCCGGCGGGGGCGGGTATGCCGGGGTGTGCTGGCCTGGTGTGGAGTGGTGCCGGCCCCGGGGCCAGGCCGGTGAGGGTTGTGGGGTGGGGGGCGGACGGGGCAGTCGCGGGGGGCATGACTGCGGGGACCGGTTCCCACTGCAGTGCAGCAAAACTGCCGTACGCGGCGCTGGGGGAAGGGGGTTGGCCGGGGAGCGGCGGCAGCGACGGCACGTCCGTGCCGAATTCCTCCAGCAGGTAGTCGTCGGCGCCGTACGGCATGTCTGCTGCCGGCGGCGACAGCGGGTCCTCTTCCACATGGTGCTGCAGGAAGCCTTCCTGCAAGGCGGCTGCCTGGTTGTACTGCGGGTCGGTGATGCCTGCACTGCGCCAAAACTGCTCGCTTGCGGGGTCGGTCAGGTCCATTCCGGGATCGGCCAGGAACCCCGGCACGTCCGCCGTGGTAACGGACCCGGCTGGGGCGCCCGGCACGTTCAGCGTCGCCATGGCCGGACCCTGCCCCCGCACCTGCCCGTACACGACCTCCCTCACATAGTCCATCGTGGTCGAGTCCACCGCGACCTTCAGCCCCGGCGGAGGAACCTCCGGCCACTGCGGGAACACCTCCCGGTAGTCCGCATAGATCGTCGCAGCGGCGAGCTCCGGCAGATACCCCTCCACCTGCCCCGCACCCCCCCGCCCGGCCTCCTCCGCAGCCCGCTGAAGAGGCACATTCTCACCCCTACCACGCGCACGAGCCCTCGCCTCGGACTGCCTTTTCCGCACACGCGTCCGCAGCTCCGCATCCGTAAGCTGATCATCAGGCCTCCTCGGAGCCCGCCTGCGAGGCACATTCTCCCCCCTTTCACGCGCACGACGCCTCGCGGAGGCCTCGTTGTCCTGCTGACGCCTCCGCAGCTGCTTCTCCGTAAGCTGATTATCAGGCCTCTTCGGAGCCCGCCTGAGAGGCTCACCCGCAAGACGCCTCGCGGCGGACTGCTTTTTCTGCTCAGCCCGCCGCTGTCGCTGTGCCTCCGTAGGCTCGACAGGAGTCGGCATAATCCTTCACCCTCCACAAAACGGCCGGTACAGCTTTCACCATGCCCAACGTCCCAGTCCTCCTCCCAGTTCACTCATACCGCCACCATCGCAGGAAGCAACCCCCGCATCCCTCGGGCGCGAACGCCCGGGGCGGCCCAGCCGCCGGGGAGGGCCTCCACGACGACAGCGTGGAGGCCTTCCCAAACCTGAGATGCCGCAGCACAACCGCCGGCCGCGAGACGCGCACCGTCCCCGCCGCGGCCAGGCAGGGCGGTCTCGCCCGGCCACGATCCGTGCGAACGTCAGCCGCAGAGGCGGGAGAGCCAGGTGCCGCCGGCCCACTGCTTCGTAGGAAGTAGCGGTTTTCGTTTCTGGTGGCGATGCCGCGAAATCCCTTGAGCCGGTTGAAGCAGCGCTCGATCATGTTGCGCCACCGGGTGGTTTCCTGGTCGAACCCTGGCGGTCGGCCGCCACGGCCACCGCGCCTCAGCCGGTGCCGTCACTGGTAGGCTCTCTCGGGGATAGCATTCGCAATGCCGCGTTTCCACATGTAGGGCGCGGAAGCCGCGGAACCTTCGTGGGCGCGAGTCGAGCCTACGAGTAAGCCCGGGCCTGAGAGCCCTGTTGACAAGACGAGGCCGACTCGCACCCGGCAGCCTAGGCACAGCATTCAAAAACTGGCGCATATCGGTCTGCATAACCATCGAGACGGTCCGGTTGGTGAGGACGAGTCTGTCTATAGCGGCTGGGCGCTTTGCTGTCCGCTGTCCGAGCCGGTTGTGCGCATCACCTCTCAGCTCTGCCTGAGCTTCGAGCTCTGGCGCGGACCGAGGGCCGCATGACTCGCTGGGGTTGCGAACGGCTGGTGGACGACGTGCCTTGAGTACTTCCATTAGGGAGCACGCGCACCCTGCACAGGCTCTGGCCTGCGAAAGAGTCGCGACGAAGGAGGGGACAGATGGCGATTATCGAGTTGGCAACGCCGTGTTCTGTGGCATTGACTGGGCCGAAGACCACCACGACATCGCATTCGTTGACGTCGGCGGAAACCAACTCGCCAAGATGCGTATCAGCGACGATGCTTCACGGTTCACCCAGCTCACAGCCCTGCTGACTGAACACGGCGACAGCGTTGTCGCCCCGATTCCCGTGGCAATCGAGACGTCACGCGGGGCTCCTCGTCGCCTGCCTGCGGGCAACCGGGCGGTCGGTCTTCGCGATCAACCCAATGGCAGTTGCCCGCTACCGAGACCGGCACTCCGTCGCCCGCAAAAAGTCGGACGCCGTCGATGCCGCGGTCCTGGCCAACATCTTGCGAACGGATATGGCCGCCCACCGACCGCTGCCCGCGGACTCCGCACTCGTCCAGGCCATCGCCGTGCTCGCCCGGGCCCAACAAGACGCCGTATGGGCCCGCGGCCAGGCCCACAACAAGCTCCGCTCCCAGCTCAGAGAGTTCTACCCAGCGATCCTCGACGCCTTCGCCCAGCACAAGCACGGTCTGTGTTCAAGGGAAGCCCGCGCCATCCTGGCCGCAGCACCGACTCATACGATGGCTGCGAAGCTGACACGGCGACGCCTGCAGACCCTGCTCAAGCAGGCCAACCGAGTCCGCGGCATCCAGGCCGACGCCGAAAGGCTCCACTAGGTCTGCAAACGCGACTACCTCCACCAGCTTCCGCAGGTCGAAGCAGCCCTCGGACAGCAGACCTCCGCTTTGCTCAGACGCAGGAAGCAACTGACGCGCTGGACCCACCGCCGCGACCGCCTGCCCGACACCTACCGCGCCATCGCCGGCCTCGTCTCCGACCGCACCGCCAACGCCTGAAAACCGGCCACGGCAAGGCCGGCCCCGCCCCGCGCAGCAAGGCCGGGCCGGGCCGGACCATGCGCCGGAAAACCGCGCTGAAGGCCTTCGACATCAGCTTCGACGGTCGCCTGACAGCGGCCCGCCAGTAGCCCGGCCACCTCTGGTTGCACCGCTCGTTTGACCGACCCCGGTGGCACTGGTGCTCACCCTTGTCGTCGAGGGCTCAAGTCCGCTGTCGGCGACGGCTGAAAAGTGGACCAGTAGCGGCGCTTGAAAGTTGACGCCCTCCAGGGGTCTGGCTCGTTGAGTCAGGCCGGGAGGAGTGGTGATCAGCGTGGAGGACTGGGCGGAGATCCGCCGGATACGGCGGGAGGAGTGCGCCTTGCGCCGCGCTCATGTATTCCCTCGTACCAGTCCGGTGCGTTCTTCTTGAACTTGCGGTGCGGTGGCGTCATCACACGTCCGCTGACCTGGTCGCCGAGGCCATGGTGCCGGCGTCGGCAAGAATCTCGACGGCTGGACCGTCCGCCAAGAGGTTGACCAGCCCTGACTCGCGGGCGTGGGTGATGCTGCGCAGCTTCGGGGTTACGAGTTGGTGCGTGATAGCGGGTGAGGCGTGTTCGGCCTTGCCGTGGCCGGTTTTCAGGCGTTGGCGGTGCGGTCGGAGACGAGGCCGGCGATGGCGC
>JODU01000068.1 GCA_000720845.1 Kitasatospora aureofaciens
GACGACCCCGACAGCGAGATCTCCCGCCAACTCGACTACTGGACCCACACCCTCACCGGACTCCCCGACCAGCTCGAACTCCCCTACGACCGCCCCCGCAGTGAGGTGGTCACACAGCGCGGTGGTCAGGTGTCCCTGCGGATTCCGGCCGAACTGCACGCAGAGCTGCACGAGTTGGCGCGGACTACGCGCTCCAGTCTGTTCATGGTGTTCCAGGCGGGGCTCGCCGCCCTGCTGACCCGGCTCGGCGCGGGCACCGACATCCCCCTCGGATCGCCGATCGCGGGCCGCACCGACGCGGCCGTCGAGGAGTTGGTCGGGTTCTTCGCCAATACGCTGGTGTTGCGCACCGACACCTCGGGCGACCCGACGTTCGCCGAGCTCGTGGAGCGTGTGAGGACGCGGAGCCTGGAGGCCTACCAGCACCAGGACCTGCCGTTCGAGCGGCTGGTCGAGGCCGTCAACCCGGACCGCTCACTCACCCGTCACCCCCTCTTCCAGGTGTGCCTGACCCTCCACAACACCGACCCGCGTGCCACGGTCGCCGAGGAGGCGCGGCTGCCGGGCCTGACGGTGGAGCTGGAGCGGCTCCCCATCGAGGACACCAAGTTCGACCTCAACTGGGAACTGACGGAACACGTCGACGGCGTCGGGCGGCCCGCGGGTGTCACCGTCGACCTGGAGTTCTCCGCCGAACTGTTCGACCGCGGCACCGCCCGCTCGGTGGCCGACCGCTTCGTGCGCCTGCTGTCCGCGACGGCCCGCGACGCGGAGGTCCCGATCGGCGAGGTCGACGTTCTCGACCCGGACGAGCGCACGGCGATCCTGGACGAGTGGAGCGACGCGGCCCGGCCTCCGGTGGCGGCCGCGCTGTCCGGCTCGTCCCTGCCGCGGACGGTGGAAGACACTCGTGCGTACGTCCTCGACGACTCCCTGGTCCCGGTGCCGCCGGGGGTGGCGGGAGCACTGTATGTGACGGGCTCGGGTCCGGCCGGTGATGCCGCGGAACAGGAGCGGTGGCTGCCGTGTCCGTTCGGCCGCGCGGGCTGGATGTACCGCACCGGCACGTCGGCGCGGTGGTCGGCCGACGGTGAGCTGCGGCTCGTCGAGGTGCCCGGGCGGGCACCCGCCGGCCCGGCGGACGTGTGGCCCGCACGTTCCCGGGGTCCGCGCAGTCCGCGGGAGCAGATCCTGTGCACCGTCTTCGCCGAGCTGCTCGGCGTCGCCTCCGTGGGCATCGACGACGACTTCTTCGACCGGGGCGGACATTCCCTGTCGGCGGTACGACTGCTCAGCCGGATCCGCGCGGTGCTCGGTGTGGAGCTGTCCATCCGCCGGCTCTTCGAGAACCCGACGGTCGCCGGTGTCGTCGAGGCGCTCGACGAGGCGTCGGGAGCCCGCCGGCCGGTCACCGCCGTGGCGCGACCCGCCCGGATCCCGCTGTCGTACGCCCAGCAGCGGCTGTGGTTCCTCAACCACCTGGAGGGGCCGAGCGCCACGTACAACATCCCGGTGGCGCTGGGCTTGAAGGGAGCGCTCGACCGTGCCGCCCTGCGCCTGGCGCTCAACGACGTCGTCGCCCGGCACGAGTCGCTGCGGACCCTGTTCGCCCAGGACTCCGACGGCGCGCGGCAGGTCGTCCTGCCCGTCGGCCACGCGACGCCGGAACTGACCGAGGTCGAGGTGGCGCCCGGCGAGTTGCAGGGCAGGATACGTACCGCGGCGTCCCATCCCTTCGACCTCACGTCCGAGCTCCCCGTCCGGGCCTGGCTCTTCTCCGCGCACGACGGGGAGCGGGTCCTGGTCCTCGTGGTCCACCACATCGCCGGGGACGGCTGGTCGATGGGCCCCCTCGCCCGCGACCTGTCGCTCGCCTACACTGCCCGCGCTCGCGGGGACGCCCCCGCGTGGGCGCCGCTTCCCGTTCAGTACGCCGACTACACGCTGTGGCAGCGGGAGGTGCTCGGCTCGGAGGACGACCCGGGCAGCGAGATCTCCCGGCAGCTGGCCCACTGGAAGACCGCGCTGGCGGACCTTCCGGAGGAGCTGGAGCTGCCGGTCGACCGGCCCCGCCCGCCACGGCAGTCGCACCGCGGCGGCCGGGTGCCCTTCGAGGTGCCCGCCGGCCTGCACGCACGGCTGGCCGCGTTCGCCAGACAGACGGGCACCAGCCTGTTCATGGTGACGCAGGCCGCCCTGGCCACCCTGCTCACCCGGCTGGGCGCGGGCACCGACATCCCGATCGGCAGTCCCGTGGCAGGCCGCACCGACGCGGCCGTCGAGGACCTCGTCGGGTTCTTCGTGAACACCCTGGTGCTGCGCACGGACACCTCGGGCGATCCGACGTTCGCCGAGCTGGTCGGCCGGGTCCGGGAGACCAACCTCGGTGCCTACGGTCACCAGGACGTGCCCTTCGAGCGGCTCGTGGAAGTGCTCAGCCCCGTCCGCTCGCTGGCCCGTCACCCGCTCTTCCAGGTACTGCTCGGCTTCGACAACAACCAGGAGGCGCTGGACATCCTGCGGCTGCCCGGCCTCACGGTGGATGTGCACGCGCCGGAGACCGGTCACGCCAAGTTCGACCTGGCGTTCTTCTTCGACGAGCGCTACGGTCCGCACGGCGAGCCCGAGGGCCTGGGCGGGGCCGTCGAGTACAACTCCGACCTCTTCGACCGCGGCACCGCGCAGGAGTTCGCCGAGCGGCTGCTGCGCGTTCTGGAGGGCGCCGTCGCCGACCCGGAGCGGCCCATCGGCCGGCTGGAGGTGATGTCGCCCGCCGAACGTGGCCGTGTGGTGGACGAGTGGAACCGCACCACTCACGACGTGCCCCCGTTGCCGGTGCCGACGCTCTTCGAGCGGCAGGTCGCGGCCGAACCCCGGGCGACCGCGGTGCTCGGTGACGACGTCACCCTCTCCTACGCCGAGCTGAACGCCCGCGCGAACCGCCTGGCGCGTCTGCTGGCCTCCTCGGGAGTGGGCGCCGAGGACGTCGTCGCGATCGCCCTCCCCCGGTCGGCCGACCTGGTGGTGGCCCTGGTGGCCGCCCTCAAGGCGGGTGCCGCCTACCTGACTCTCGACATCTCGGCCCCCGAGCAGCGGCTCCGCGCGGTACTCACCGACTGCGGCCCGCGCGTCGTCGTCACCGACGTGGCCACCCGGCCCCTCCTGGGCGACGCGAGCCCCCGCGTTGTCGTTCTCGACGCCCCGGAGACGGTCCGGGAACTGGCCGCGACCGCGGACGCCGACCTGACCGACGCGGACCGGGTCCGCCCGCTGGATCTCCGGCACCCCGCCTATGTCGTGTACACCTCGGGCTCCACCGGCGCGCCCAAGGGCGTGGTGATGCCGATGAGTTCGCTCGTCAACCTGCTCGCCTGGCACACCGGAACGTACTGCGGCGGTGTCGGCACCCGCACGGCCCAGTTCCTCGCCGTCTCGTTCGACTTCGCGGTGCAGGAGATCCTCCAGGCGCTGGTCGTCGGCAAGACCCTGGTGATCCCGGAGGAGCATGTCCGCCACGACGCCTACGAACTGGCCCGGTGGATCGCCAGGTACAGCATCAACGAACTGTTCGCGCCGACCCTCGTGATCGACGCCGTGCTGGCGGCGGCCGCCGACACCGGTGAACGGCTCGACTCCCTCACCGACCTCTTCCAGGGCGGGGAGCAGTTCCGGCTCAGTCACGAGCTGAGGGAGTTCTGCGCGAGCGGCTGGCGGCGGATGGCCCACAACATCTACGGCCCGGCCGAAACCCACGCGGCCACCACCGCCACACTCCCCGGGGACATCGACGAGTGGCCCACCTCCGCCTCCATCGGACAGCCGCTGTGGAACGCCGCGGTGTACGTCCTCGACGCCGGGCTGCGGCCGGTGCCGCCGGGGGTGCGCGGTGAGCTCTACATCGGAGGCGCTCAGCTGGCCCGCGGCTACCTCGGCCGCCCCGACCGTACGGCGGAACGGTTCGTCGCCTCACCGTTCGGGCGGCCCGGCGCGCGTCTCTACCGCACCGGCGACGTCGTGCGGTGGAACCACTGCGGCGAGCTGGAGTTCCTGGGCCGCGCCGACCACCAGGTCAAGATCGGCGGTTTCCGTGTGGAGCCGGGCGAGGTCGAGGCCGTGCTCGCCGACCACCCGAGCGTCGAGACGGCGGTCGTGGTCACCCGCGAGGAGTCCGCCGGCACGACCCGGCTCGTGGCGTACGTGGTGCCGGAGGGCCGGGACGCCGACCCGGCGCTGGGCCGCACGCTGCGGTCGCACCTCGAGCAGCAGCTGCCGCACTACATGGTCCCGTCCTTCGTCGTCCCGCTCGACGAGCTGCCGCTCACCGCCAACGGCAAGCTCGACCGGCGGGCGCTGCCCGCCCCCGGCACCGACGCGGTGGCCGCGGCACCGCGCACCGAGCGCGAGAAGGTGCTGTGCGGGCTGTTCGCGGACGTCCTGGGCCTCGCCGAGGTGGGCGTCGACGACGGGTTCTTCGACCTCGGCGGCGACAGCATCATGTCGATCCAGCTGGTCAGCCGCGCCCGACGGGCC
>JODU01000069.1 GCA_000720845.1 Kitasatospora aureofaciens
GAGTTCGACCGAGCGGGGCAGTTTCACCGCGACGAACGTGCCCCGGCCCACGCCCTGGCTGTGCAGCCATCCGGCGGTCCGGGCGGACCAGGCGTCCAGTTCCCGGTAGGTCAGGCTCCGGTTGCCGCATTCCACGGCCACCGCGTCCGGTGTCCGTTGGGCCTGCTCGGCGATGAGCTGGGGCAGCGACGCCCCGCGCAGAGTACGTGTTGCCCCCTGCCAGCCCGACAGGATCCGCTCCCGCTC
Source organism: Kitasatospora aureofaciens (assembly GCA_000720845.1). Taxonomy (GTDB): domain Bacteria; phylum Actinomycetota; class Actinomycetes; order Streptomycetales; family Streptomycetaceae; genus Streptomyces. Next base: position 247 of record JODU01000069.1, read on the forward strand.
GGCCTCCTCCAGCACCTCCACCTCGGAAACCCGGAGGTCCGGGTCCTGGGCCAGGGCGGTCAGTACGCGGACGAAACGCTCGGTGATGGACTGCGCGGTCTCCCGGTCGAAGAGGTCGGTGCTGTAGTCCAGCGCACCCCCCAAAGTGGCGGACCCGGACTCCGCAGTGGGGCGCCGTTCGGCGAGCCGGAAGGACAGGTCGAACTTGGCTGCGCCGATTCCGACCGGTCGGCTGCTCACCTCCAGGCAGGGCAGGGAAGCGATGGCGGACGCCGCGCCCTGGTCCGTGTTGTTCAGGGTGAGCATGGTCTGGAAGAGGGGGTGCCGGGAGAGTGAACGCTCCGGGTTCACCGCCTCGACCAGCCGCTCGAACGGCAGGTCCTGGTGGGCGTAGGCGGCGAGGTCGGCCGCCCGCACCCGCTCCAGCAGCTCCGCGAAGGTGGGGTCCCCGGAGACGTCCGTGCGCAGCACCAGCGTGTTCACGAAGAAGCCGACCAGCTTGTCGAGCGCGTCGTCGGTGCGGCCGGCGATCGGGGTGCCCAGCGGGATGTCCGTGCCCGCGCCCAGCCGGGACAGCAGCGTGGCGAGCGCGGTCTGGAGCACCATGAACAGACTGGACCTGCCCTCACGGGCGACGCGTACCAGACCGCTGTACACGTCCTCCGGCAGCTCGAAGGTGACCCGGTCACCCACATACGATGCCGTGGCCGGCCTCGGGCGGTCGAACGGCAGCGAAAGCTCCGCCGGCAGACCCGACAACGAGTGCTTCCAGTAGTCCAGTTGGCGGCCGGCCTCGCTGTCGGGGTCGTCCTCGGAGCCGAGGACGTCCCGCTGCCAGATGCTGTAGTCGGCGTACTGCACCGGCAGCGGCGCCCACTGCGGGGCAGCACCCCGCACGCGGGCCGCGTACGCCGCCGTCAGATCCTGGGCGAGGGGGCCCATCGACCAGGCGTCGCCCGCGATGTGGTGGACGACAGCGAGCAGGACGTACTCCTCTTCGCCGAGCTCGAACAGGAAGGCGCGCAGGGGCGGTTCCTCGCTCAGCTCGAAGGGCGCGCGGGACGCACGGTCCACGTCCTGGTGCAGGTGCTCCTCGTCCGTGGCGGTCACCGTGAGAGACACCTCAGCGGTGTCCCGCACGATCTGGTACGGGCCCTCGGCGTCCTCCGCGAACACCGTGCGCAGACTCTCGTGCCGGTCGACGACGTCCGCCAGCGCCAGCCGCAGCGCCTCCTGGTCCAGCGTCCCCGTCATCCGCAGGGCAACGGGCAGGTTGTAGGTGGCGCTGGGGCCCTCGAAGCGGTGCAGGAACCACAGCCGCTGCTGGGCGTACGACAGCGGAACACGTGCGGGCCGGGAGGCGGTGGCCCGAAGCGGCTTCCGCGCGCCGGTCGCGTCGTCCAGCACGGCCGCCAGTTCGGCGACCGTGGGCGCCTCGAACAGCCGGCGTACGGCGATCTCGGTGTCCAGGACGGTGCGGATGCGGCTGACGAGTCTGGTGGCCAGCAGGGAGTGGCCGCCCAGGGCGAAGAAGTCGTCGTCGATGGTGACACTTTCGACTCCGAGCACCTCCGCGAACAGCGTGCAGAGCAGCTCCTCCCGGGGGGAGCGCGCCACCCGTCCGCCACCCGCCTGCGGCCCGTAGTCGGGCGCGGGCAGAGCGCGGCGGTCGAGCTTGCCGTTGGGGGTGAGGGGGAAGGCGTCCAGGGCGACGAAGGCCGAGGGCACCATGTAGTCCGGCAGGTGGGCGGCGAGATGCGCCCGCACCTCGGCCGTCTCCACCGCTTCGGCTGCCGGGATGAGGTAGGCGACGAGGCGCCGGTCTCCGGGGTGGGCCTCGCGGACGAGTACGGCGGCCTGGGCCACTCGCTCGTGTCCGGCGAGTACCGCTTCGATCTCGCCCAGCTCGATCCGGAAACCACGCAGCTTGACCTGGTCGTCTACGCGGGAGAGGTACTCCAGCTCCCCGTCCACCGTCCAGCGTGCGAGGTCGCCGGTGCGGTACATGCGGGTGCCGGAGGGGCCGTGGGGGTCGGCGACGAACCGTTCGGAGGTCAGCCCCGGTCGGTCGTGGTAACCGCGTACGACGCCGTCACCGGCGATGTAGAGCTCGCCCGGCACTCCGGCCGGAACGGGCCGGAGTGTGCCGTCGAGGACGTAAACACGGGTGTTGGCGATCGGGCGGCCGATCCGCGGCCGGCGTGCACCGTCTGCGGTCACTGGCCATTGCGTGGACCAGATCGTCGTCTCCGTCGGCCCGTACAGGTTGGTCACCGACAACGCCCGTTGGACGAGCGCCTCGGCCAGGTCGGCGGGCAGAGCTTCGCCACCCACCAGCACCCGCACCCCGGCCAGCGCCGAAGCGTCCTCTGCCAGCACCGCCCGCCACAGGCTCGGCGTCGCCTGCATCACGGACGCACCCGCCGACCGCACCAAACCGCACAACGCGACCGGGTCCCGGACGACATCCCGCTCCGCGAGCGTGATCGACGCGCCCGACAACAAGGGCACGAAGAGTTCGAGCCCGGCGATGTCGAACCCGACCGTGGTCACCGCCACCAGGCGGTCCCCGGCGCCGAGTTCGAAGCGGTCACGCATCGCCGTCAGGAAGTTCACCAGCGCCCCCTGCGGCACGACCACACCCTTCGGGCGTCCCGTCGACCCCGATGTGTAGATCACGTATGCGGGGTTCGCGAGAGCCGGAGGAGTCAGGGACTGGTCGCCCGCGAGCCGCGACAGAGCCTCGGTGGTTTCGGGGGCGTCCAGCAGCAGCCGCGGTACGGCCGGTTCCTCCGGCAGTACGGGGGTCAGGTCGCTCGTGGTGACGAGCAGGACGGGGTTGGCGTCGTCCAGCATGTACGCCAGCCGTTCGGCCGGGTACTCGGTGTCGAGGGGGAGGTAGGCTGCGCCGGTCTTCCAGACCGCGAGCAGGGCCACGACCAGGTCCACGGATCTGGGCAGGGCCACCGCCACGAACCGTTCGGCGTCGGCACCGCGCTCGGCCAGCACACCGGCCAACCGCTCCGCACGGGCGTCCAGCTCCTCGTACGACAGCGCTTCCTCGCCCGCGACCACGGCCTCAGCGAGCGGGTTCGAGGCAACCCGCTCCTCGAACAGCTCCACCACCGAACGCCCCGGCACCTCACAAGCTGTGTCGTTCCAGAGTTCGAGCAGGCGCCCGCGCTCGGCCCCGGCGAGGATCTCGATGTCGCCGATTCTGACGTCCGGGGTGGTGACCGCGTGGTCCAGGAACCGGAGGAGCCGGTCGACGAGGGCGCCGGCGGTGACGCGGTCGAACAGGTCGGTGCTGAACTCCAGTACGCCGTGCAGGGAGGTCACCCGGCCGTGCGTGTCGCGACGCTCCGTGTAGCCGAAGGCCAGGTCGAACTTGGCGACGGACGACTCGATCGGCTCCCGCTCGGCCCCGAGACCGGGCAGGTCACCGAGGGAGTCCAACGCGCCCTGGTAGTCGGTGTTGTTGAGCGTGAGAAGCACCTGGAAGAGGGGGTGCCGGGCGAGCGAGCGCTCCGGGTTGACCGCCTCCACCAGCCGCTCGAACGGCAGATCCTGATGGGCGTAGGCACCGAGGTTCCGTTCACGGACCCGGTCCACCAGTTCGGCGAACGTCGGGTTCTCGGAGGTGTCCGTGCGCAGAACCAGCGTGTTCAGGAAGACGCCGATCAAGTCGTCCAGGGCCTCGTCGGTCCGGCCCGCGATCGGCGTGCCCAGCGGGATGTCCGTGCCCGCGCCGAGCCGGGTCAGCAGCGCGGCGAGCCCTGCCTGAAGCACCATGAACGGGCTCGCCTGAACGCGCCGGGCCACCTCACTGACGCGCCCGTACAGGTCTGCGGGGATGTCGAAGGGGATGCGGTCGCCGCGGTAGGTGGCGACGGCGGGGCGGGGGCGGTCGTAGGGGAGTTCGAGCTGGTCGGGGA
>JODU01000070.1 GCA_000720845.1 Kitasatospora aureofaciens
CCAACCGCTGCGGGCGGACACCCCCCGACACGACCCCTTCTCGCCGTACGCGACTGCGGCCCGCCAACGCCGCCCTGCCCCGGCCCGCCGTACGCGGCTTCCCCGCCGTAGCTGCGGGCAGTCGTGCCGCTGGGGCGATGGGGGTCCCCCGCTCGAGCCAAGCCGAGAGTGGGGGAGGGTGGGCGCAGCGGCACCCCGCTACGCCGGACCGCACTCCCCCCGCGCCCGCCCGGAGGGGCTCAGCTGGTGAGGCGGGTGAGGGCCTCCTCGACCGTTACTTCCTCGCGCTCGCCCGTGCGGCGGTCCTTCAGTTCGACGACGCCCTCGGCGGAGCGGCGGCCCGCCACCAGGATCTGCGGGACGCCGATGAGTTCGGCGTCGGTGAACTTCACGCCGGGAGAGACTCCCGCGCGGTCGTCCACCAGGACGCGGACGCCTGCCGCGGACAGCTTGTCGGAGACCTCCAGGGCCAGCTCGGTCTGCAGGGCCTTGCCGGCGGCGACGACGTGGACGTCGGCCGGGGCGACCTCCTTGGACCAGACGAGGCCCTTGTCGTCGGCGTGCTGCTCGGCGAGGGCGGCCACCGCGCGGGAGACGCCGATGCCGTAGGAGCCCATGGTGACGCGGGCCGGCTTGCCGTTCTGGCCGAGGACGTCGAGCTTGAGGGCGTCGGCGTACTTGCGGCCCAGCTGGAAGATGTGGCCGATCTCGATGGCGCGGTCCAGCTTGAGGCCGGTGCCGCACTTGGGGCAGGGGTCGCCCTCGCGGACGACGACGACGTCGACGTAGGCGTCGACCTCGAAGTCGCGGCCCGCCACGACGTTCTTGGCGTGGGTGTCGGGCTTGTTGGCGCCCGTGATCCACGCGGTGCCCGGCGCGACGCGGGGGTCGGCGATGTACTTGACCTTCTCGCCCAGGCCCTGCGGGCCGACGTAGCCGCGGACCAGGTCGGGGCGGCCGACGAAGTCCTCGGCGGTGACCAGTTGGACGGCGGCGGGGGCGAAGTGCGCCTCGACCTTGTCCATGTCGACCTCGCGGTCGCCGGGGACGCCCACGGCGAAGATCTCGCCGTCCACCTTGACGAGGAGGTTCTTGAGCGTGGCGGAGGCCTCGACGCCGAGGGAGGCGGCCAGGGTCTCGATCGTGGGGGTGTCGGGCGTGGGGATTTCCTCGGCCGCGGGGGTGCCGGTGGCGTCCGTCGGGGTGAGGGTGTAGGTGATCGCCTCGGTGTTGGCGGCGTAGTCGCAGTTCGGGCAGTCGGCGAAGGTGTCCTCGCCGGCCTCGGCGGGGGCCAGGAACTCCTCGGACTTGGAGCCGCCCATGGCGCCGGCGGTGGCCGCGACGATGCGGTAGTCGAGGCCCAGGCGCTCGAAGATGCGCTGGTAGGCGGCGCGGTGCAGGGCGTAGGACTCGGCGAGGCCCTCGTCGGCGACGTCGAAGGAGTAGGAGTCCTTCATGAGGAACTCGCGGCCGCGCAGGATGCCGGCCCGGGGGCGGGCCTCGTCGCGGTACTTGTTCTGGATCTGGTAGAGGATGACCGGCAGGTCCTTGTAGGACGATGCCTGGTCCTTGACGAGGAGGGTGAAGATCTCCTCGTGGGTGGGGCCGAGGAGGTAGTCGCCGCCCTTGCGGTCCTGGAGGCGGAAGAGTTCGGGGCCGTACTCGTCCCAGCGGCCGGTCGCCTCGTACGGCTCGCGCGGCAGCAGGGCGGGGAGCTGGACCTCCTGGGCGCCGATGGCGTCCATCTCCTCGCGGACGATGCGCTCGATGTTGCCGAGGACCTTCTTGCCGAGCGGCAGCCAGCTCCACAGGCCGGCGGCGGTGCGGCGCACGTAGCCGGCGCGGACCAGCAGCTTGTGGCTGAGGACCTCGGCGTCCGCCGGGTCGTCGCGCAGCGTCTTCGCCATCAACTTCGACATGCGCTGGACCGGTGCGTTGGCCATGGTTCTCGTGTCTCCTGCTGCGTAAGGGTGGTGCTAGGAGGTTAGCCGGGGGGTCCACTGCGGTGGAAATCGGTTATCGCCTGAGAAGCGGGAGCGGGGCGCCCATCACGGCGTAGGGCTTGGGGGCGCTGGGGAAGAGGACCCGGCGGGCGAGGTCCTGGTAGCCGAGGGAGCGGTAGAGGCCGCGGGCGGGGCTCTCGGTGTCGATCGCGGAGAGGATCGAGCGGGGCTCGGTGGCGGCGTCGGTGATCGTGGTGATCAGGGAGCGGCCCGCGCCGTGGTTCTGGTACGCCGGGTGGACGTGGAGTTCCGTGATGACGAAGGAGTCGTCGAGCCAGGCGTCGGTGCCCTGGGCGCGGAGGTACGGCTCGACGACGGTGGACCACCAGTGGGCGCGGTCGTTGGGCATGCCGTAGACGAAGCCGACGAGACGGCCCCGGTCGGTGGCGCCGAGGGCTCTGGCACCCGGGTGGGTCATGTGGCGCAGGACGATCTGACGGCGGACGGCCACCTCGTCGGGGCCGAGGCCGAAGGCGGCGGCTTGGACGGCCAGGGCCTCGTCCACGTGCGCGGCGAGGTCCAGTGGGCCGATCACGACGTCCATGCCGGGGAGCCTACAGGGGGGTTGCGGTGGGAGGTGCTGGTGCTGGTGGTGCGCCCGGGGCTCAGAACAGGACGCTCATGAAGGCGCCCACCTCTTGGAACCCGACGCGGAGGTACGTCCGTCGCGCCGCGGTGTTGAAGTCGTTGACGTAGAGGCTCGCCACGGGGGCGACGTCCGCGAGGGCGTAGCGCAGGACCGCCGCCATGCCGGGTGCCGCCAGGCCCTTGCCGCGGTACTCGGGGGCCACCCACACGCCCTGGATCTGGCAGGCGCGGTCGGTGGCGGCGCCGATCTCGGCCTTGAAGACGACCTTGCCGTCGGCGTCGAAGTGGGCAAAGGAGCGGCCGGAGCCGACGAGTTCGGCGACCCGGGCCTGGTAGAGCAGGCCGCCGTCGCCGGCCATCGGGGAGATGCCGACCTCCTCGGTGAACATCGCCACGCAGGCCGGCATGATCCGTTCCATCTCGTCCTTGCGGACGCGGCGGACGTAGGGGTCCGGGGCGATGTCGGGGAGGCGGTCGGTGACCATGAGGGGCTGGCGGGTGCGGACCTCGCGGGCCGGGCCCCAGCCGGGTTCCAGCAGCCGCCACAGCTGGGCGGTCGGACCGGCGGGGCCGACGATCGAGGAGCAGCGGCGGCCGGCCCGGCGGGCGCGGTCGGCGAAGGCTCGGACGGCGCGGGGGGTGGCGCAGATGGGCACGAGGTTGGCGCCCGCGTAGCACAGGGACGTGAGCATGCCGTGCTCGTACCAGCCCCACATCTCGCCGCCGAGCCGCCACGGGTCGAGACCGGCGATCTGGACGCGTGCGGTCACGAAGGCGTTGGCGACCGGGTCGCGGTCGAGGATGGCGAGCGCGGCGTCCAGGTCGCTCGGTTCGAGCACGCGGGAGGTGGTCTGCGTCAACACGTGCGGGGGCCTCACCCTGAGATCTGCTGGTCCCCGCACTGTACCTGCCACGCATATGCCGCGCCGCCCCCCTGGGGCGACGCGGCAGTGGGGTGAGGGATCAGCCCGCGACGGCGACGGAGGGCTCGCCGGAGGCCACGCCGTCCTTCTCCATCTGCTCGGCGATCTTCATGGCCTCGTCGATGAGGGTCTCCACGATCTTGGACTCGGGGACGGTCTTGATGACCTCGCCCTTGACGAAGATCTGGCCCTTTCCGTTGCCGGAGGCGACGCCGAGGTCGGCCTCGCGGGCCTCGCCGGGGCCGTTGACCACGCAGCCCATGACGGCGACGCGGAGCGGGACCTCCATGCCTTCGAGACCGGCCGTGACTGGCCTCCGTGACACCGAGGTGGAGGGGGTAGTCGCACTGCGCGGCGAGCTGCCGGTAGGCCTCGACCATC
>JODU01000071.1 GCA_000720845.1 Kitasatospora aureofaciens
TGAAGCCCGGCGAGAGCGTCACCAACTCCCAGGGCCTGCCCACCATGACCCTCACCCTCGGCAAGGACTTCAAGGGCGCCGGAGTCAAGCTCGACGCCACCTCCGCGAAGGCACCGGAGGACCTCCAGAAGTCCACGGCGGACAAGGTCGAGTGCGCGAAGTGACCTGAAGGGCCCTACGACCGTCTGACAGGTCGACAGTCCATCGGTCGACCGGTCCAACCGCGAACAATCCACCGGGCGCCGTACAGCCAACACGGGGCTTCATACGTCCAACTGTGCGAGCAGGTCGCGTACGGGAGCACGTTCGCGGGTCCGAGGGTGGGAGAGGGACATGACGCAGAGCAGTGTGCGCGGGGAGGGAACGCGACCCGACACGGTCCGGCACGCGCGCGGCAGGCGAGCCGGGCACGGCGGCCGGGAGGAGGGCGGCTCGGGCACGGGCGGGCGGGGCGGCTCGGGCGGTCACGGCGGCGGCAACGGCAGACGCTCCGGACGGCGGCGGGCCGGCGGGCGCCGGCACCGGGCGCTGAGGTGGTCCGCGACGACCCTCGCGGTGCTGATACTCGGCACGGCCGGCGCCGGATACCTCTATTACCAGCACCTGAACGGCAACATCGACAAGGGCGAGCGCAGCAGCGGCGACTCCAAGGCGCACAAGAGCGAGCCGAATGCGGCCGGGCAGACGCCCCTGAACATCCTGCTGCTCGGCTCCGACAGCCGCGCCTCGGACGCCAACGTGGCGCTGGGCGGCGGCAAGAACCACCGCGACAACCCGCCGCTGGCCGATGTGCAGATGCTGATCCACCTGGCCGCCGACCGCAAGAGCGCCGCGGTGGTGAGCATCCCCCGGGACACCCGCGTCGACATCCCCGCCTGCGAGGACCCCGACACCAAGGAGAAGTTCCCGGCGACCAACGCCATCATCAACACGTCGCTGGCCCGCGGCGGCGCCGGCTGCACCCTGGCCACCTGGGAGAACCTCACGGGGGTCTACATCGACCACTGGATGACGATCGACTTCGCGGGCGTGGTCTCGATGGCGGACGCCGTCGGCGGGGTCGAGGTCTGCGTGAACCAGAACGTCTGGGACCGTCCGCTGCCCGGCGTGCCCGGCGGCTCGGGCCTGAAGATGACGGCGGGCCCGCACAAGGTGCAGGGCGAGCAGGCACTGCAGTGGCTGCGCACCCGGCATGCCTGGGGCAGCGACCCGCTGCGGGCCCGGGCCCAGCACATGTACATGAACTCGATGATCCGCACGCTGAAGAGCCAGAACGTCTTCACGGACGCCGGCCGGCTGATGAGCCTGGCCGAGGCCGCCACGAAGTCGCTCACGGTCTCCGAGGAGATCGGCACCGTCAAGAAGCTGTACGACCTGGGCACGCAGCTCAAGACGGTGCCCACGGACCGCATCACCATGACGACGATCCCCACCGTCGAGGACCCCGAGGACAAGAACCACCTGCTGCCGGCCACCGACGCCGACAAGATGTGGGCCATGCTCCGCGACGACGTGTCCTTCGACGACAAGGGCACGAAGAAGAAGGACACGGGCAAGGGCGACGGCAAGGGCACCGCCGGAGACGACGCCACCGGGCAGGGCGACGCCGAGCAGCCCTCCGACGAGCCCGCCGCCGACGCCGAGATCGGCGTCCTGGTCCAGAACGCCACCGGCTCGGCCACCCTCGGCCCGGTCACCGGCCGGGCCGGTGACATCGCCGGGGCGCTGGTGGACAAGGGCTTCGCCAAGGCGGCCAAGGACACCTCGGCGGCGCTCTCCGAGGAGCGGACCGTGGTGCGTTACCCGAGCGAGGAGCTGGCGGGCGACGCACGGCGGGTCGCCGACGCGATGGGGATTCCGGCGAACGCGGTGCGCAAGTCCGCGGACGTGTCCGGGATCACTCTCGTCGTGGGAGCTGACTGGCGCGAAGGCACGTCCTATCCGAAGCAGAAGACGCCCGAGGCCGGAGACCTTCCGGAGACGAGCGACGCCCTCAACGGCTCGGACGCCGGCAAGTGCATGGACGTCTACAAGCCGTATCGATGGTAGGAGTTCATGAAAATAGGAGGGAATGCCCTGTTGTAGGGGTGACGATTGTGACACCGGTTTCGTTCGACGCCGAACCGGGCGGATAGTGTGAGCGCTCCAGTGCCCCCTGCCGCGAGGTCCTCCCTGGCGTCGTGCACTTGTTGACTCTTTACCGTGCGCCTTCAGGGGAAGGTGCCGCGTGGCCCCCGACGGAGGATTGGGAGACCGTGGACGCGCAAGGACGTGGGCGGGAAGCAGACGACGTCGATCCCGCAGACCAGTGGGTGCTGAATCCGCGGACCGGTGAATACGAACTGCGACTGTCCCCCTCCGCACCGCAGTCGCCGCCCGTCCCCGGGCCTCGCGCGGCGGGGCGCCGGACCAGTACCCCGGGCCGTGAGGTGCCGCCCCAGCGGCGGCGCCGCCCGGAGCCCGAGGCACCGGTGCCCGGGCGGCGCGGACGCCGGCCGGAGAAGAAGAAGTCCCGGGGCAAGAGGGCCCTGCTGTGGACCGGCGGCAGCATGGCCTTCGTCGTCCTCGTGGCCGGTGTGGGCGGCTACGTCTACCTCAAGCACCTCGAGGGCAACGTCTCGACGACGGACGTCGGCACCGCCGGAAGCAGCAGCTTCAAGAAGGACGAGGCCTTCAACATCCTCATCATCGGCACCGACAAGCGCACCGGTGAGGGCAACGAGGGCTACGGCGACAAGGGCAGCGTCGGGCACGCCGACACCAACATCCTGCTGCACGTCGCCAAGGACCGCTCCAACGCGACCGCCCTCAGCATCCCCCGCGACCTGATCGTCGACATCCCCGACTGCGAGACCACGCAGGAGGACGGGACGAAGAAGGTCATCCCCGGCACCTCCGGCGTCCGCTTCAACCAGAGCCTCGGCGACCTCGGCCGGGACGCGGGCTGCACGATGCGCACGGTGGCGGAGACGACCGGCATCAAGCCCGACCACTTCATGATGGCCGACTTCAACGCGGTCAAGACGCTGACCACCGCGGTCGACGGGGTCGACGTGTGCGTGGAGCACGCCGTGGACGACCCGAAGTCCCATCTCAAGCTGCCCGCGGGCGAGTCCAAGGTCGAGGGCGAGCAGGCCCTCGCCTTCGTCCGCACCCGGCACGCCTTCGGCAACGAGGGCGACCTGGACCGCATCAAGGTGCAGCAGCAGTTCCTGGGCTCGCTCATGCGCAAGATGTCCTCCAGCGACACCCTCACCAGCCCCACCAAGCTGGTGAAGCTGGCCGAGGCCGCGACCAAGGCCCTCACCGTGGACAGCGCCATCGGCAAGGTGGGCACGCTCAAGGACATGGCCCTGGAGCTGAAGAAGGTGCCGCCGAAGAACATCACGTTCACCACGGTGCCGGTGATCGACAACCCGGCCGAGAAGGTCAAGGCGACGGTGGTCGTGAACGAGGCGAAGGGCCCCCAGGTCTTCGACATGATCAAGAACGACATCTCCTTCACCGAGGTCAAGCAGAAGGAGAAGAAGGAGAAGGCCGCGGTCGCCGCCCGGCTGGAGGGCGAGAAGTCCGAGCCCGGCGAGATCCGCGTCCGCGTCATGAACGGCGGCGCCTCGTCCGGCAGCGCGGGGCGG
>JODU01000072.1 GCA_000720845.1 Kitasatospora aureofaciens
ATGTGGGCCGTCGACGGTACGTGGGAGCGGGTGTTCACCGCACTGATGGCCCAGGCCGACGCAAACGAGAACCTGAACTGGGCGGTCTCGGTGGACTCCACGATCGTGCGGGCCCACCAGCACGCAGCTGGGGCCCGCAAAAAGGGGCCCCAGCAGGCGAACCAGCCGACCACGCCATCGGCCGGTCCCGCGGCGGGCTGACCACGAAGATTCACCTCGCAGCCGATGGACACTGTCGGCCTCTCGCCTTCGTTCTCACCGCCGGACAAGCCGGCGACGCGCCCGCGTTCACGGACGTTATGGCCCGGCTGCGCGTTCCTCGACGCCGTGGACGGCCCCGGACCAGGCCGGACGTGGTCCTGGCGGATAAGGCGTATTCCTCCCGTGCAATTCGCGAGTATCTACGCAAGCGTGGCATCCGGGCAGTGATCCCCATCCCGGCAGACCAGCAGGGTCATCGGCTGCGCCGCGGCAGCCAGGGCGGCAGGCCCCCAGCGTTCGACCGAGAGAACTACAAACAACGCAACACCGTCGAACGGTGCATCAACCGTCTGAAGCAGTGGCGAGGCATCGCCACCCGCTACGAGAAGACAGCGACCGTCTACCTGGCCGGACTGCATATCGCTGGCATCTTCCTTTGGTCAGGATCATGATCAGCATCCTGTTGCCAGTCCGAAGGGAAACCATGCACGACAACCACCCGAGCCTCCCGGAGTTCGAGAACGTCAGCCTGGAGGACAGCTACGTGCTGGACATCGCGGTCCACCCTGCCACAACGCGTCGCTCAGCGAAGACCCGTCCTGCCGCGGCCGCGCCTCGACATGCTCCCGGCGACCATCGGCCAGCCACCGCCACACCGTCCGCTCCGACACACCCGCTAGTTCCGCCGCGATCCGCACATGCAGCGCAGTCAGCGTCCCCTCCTCATCCACCGCAAGAGGCCGACGCACCACCACACCCCGTGCCAACGGCACAGCCCCCTCGGCACAACCCCAGCCGACCCCGCCCGAAGCCCACCCGCCGAAACCCACTGTGTGGCAGGTCGCGGTGCATCCGATCGGCTGATCTGCCACCGGTGTCCCGTGGTGCTGCCGCGCACGCGGCAGCACCACGGGACACCAAGGCCGGGCTACCGGTCACCCCCGTTGACCCCGACACCGACCGGTACGGGACTTCCCGTGCCGTCCGGGTTCCTCAGGGTGGTGAGCGAACCGATGTCCACCGCGTCCGACGCCGCGGTGCGAGCGTTCGGTGAGCGGTTCAGCGCGCTGCCGCCGGGGTTGGTCGGCGCGCTGCCGTCGGGATGGGAGGGGATGACGCAGTTGGACTTGTCGGACTCGAGGGAGCCGTTGACGGCCGTCACGCAGAACTCGTAGTTCCACACGCCCGGGAACAGGAAGCCGACGCCGTAGTGGGTGTCCTCGATGATGTTCTCGTCGGCCTTCGGCGGGGTGGTGCCGCCGTCCTTGATGTTGGAGACCCACAGCCGGTAGCCGGCCGCCGACTTCGCGCCGTTCCAGTCCAGTTCCACTGTGGTGGGATCGACGGTGGTCACCCGCAGGCCGGTCGGGGCGGCCGGGGTACCGCCGCCGACCGTCACCGGACGGGCCAGTGCGGGCAGCCCGCCGCCGGCGGCGTTCCAGGTGGCCGCCGCGACGAGGTAGCGGTGGCCCGGGTTCAGCCCGTTGATTTGCACCCGGTTGCCGCGGAAGCCGGTGCCGGTGAGCCAGGCGCCGGGCGTGTCCTTGTCGAAGAGGATCACTTCGTACCGGTCGATGGTGGTGGGGTAGTCAGGTGGTGCGATTTCGAGCTCGATGCCGTCCTGGCCGATCGGCCGGCTGGCCAGGATCCGCGGCGGCGGCGCGGTCTTCGGGTGGGCGACCGCGCTGACCGTGTTGGACCAGGGGCCCTTGACGTTGTCACCGCCGACGGTGCGCACCTGGTACTCCCATTGGATGCCGTCGACAGTCCAGGTGGTGTCGGTCCGGTTGCTGTTGACGCGGCCCTCGCCCCAGGTCGTCTGGCCGGCGATCCGCGACCGCACGTCGTAGCCGAAGGCCCCGTACACCGGGTTCCAGGTGACGGTCACACCCTGGGGGCTGGACTCGGCCTTCAGGCCGGTCGGCACGGGTGTCGGCCGGACCGGCAGGTTCTCGGGCGGGAAGGGTATCGGGCCCCGGCCCAGTCCGTACCGGTCGTGCAGGGTCTGCTCGAAGGCGATGGCGAGCTGGTACTCGCCGAAGGCGTTGGGGTGCAGGCCGTCATAGGCGGCCGGGCAGGCGGCGGGGGCGCAGGAGTACTTTTTCTGCCAGTCGACGACCTCCACCTGGGAGATGGATTTGCTCCACCGGGGGGCCGCGTTCGCGAGCAGCCGGTTGAAGTTGTCGGTCTTGGTGATCAGATCGTCCCGGCCGCCGATCTTCGACCGGTGCGGCACGGTGGCCACCGCGAAGTCGACCCCCGGCCGGGCCGCGCGGGCCTGGTCGATGATGGTCTCGACGCTGTCCAGGGTGCCGTTCTCGTCGCTGACGAACCAGCCCATGTCGTTGAAGCCGGCCGCGAGCAGGACAAGGTCCGGCTTGTAGGTCTCGACCTGCCGGCGGATGTCGTCCTTGATCTGTGCGGCCTGTCTGCCCCAGTGCGCATAGTGGTCGCTGTCGAAGGCGACCCCGGCCGCGTATCCGCCGTCGACGCGGATGCCCTGATCCGCCGGCTTCTCACCGACGAAGAGCGGCGGTTTCGGCGGGGAGGGCTGATCAGGGGTGAACGTGCCGTGGTAGGGGCCCACGAAGTCGACCGAGATGTTGTTCTCCTGGAACCACTGCCACAACCGGTAGCGCCAGGTGTAGTCGCCCTCGTGGCCCTGGCTGATCGAGTCGCCGACCACCATCACCCGGATTGTCGACGGCCAAGCGGTGGCTCGCTGGCCCTGGAGCAACCGTTCGATGGTCAACCTCACCCTCTGCGCGAAGTCTGCGGTGAACTCACTTGCGAGGTCCGCCAACGACTGCGCCCACGAACCAAGCCGGGTACTGATGTTCCGCGCGGTCTTCCCCACCGCTGCGACTACCCGGACCAGCTCCTCCGCGGCCCATTTCTTCAGGCTCTCGCGGGCCGCCGTGCCCGCCCCGGCCAACGCGCCCACCACCATTGTGCCGATCGCCTCCTTCCAGACCTCCGCGTCACCCAGCGACCGTCCGTCGAAGTAGGCGTTCATCAGTTCACTGACGAGCCCGCCCAGTGCACCGCCTACAGACGAGCAGATCACTACGGCGAAAGGCGCGGCGGGGCCGAAGGAGAGTTCGCACACCTCAAGGGCTACTAGGGTCCGTCTTCAAACGGATCTTGCCCAGAGTAGGAATGAGGCGAGATTGACCGCTGCTTCGTAGGAAGTGGCGGTCTTCTCGTATCGAGTGGCG
>JODU01000073.1 GCA_000720845.1 Kitasatospora aureofaciens
GTGTCTCGGGGCGTTTGACGGTCTTGCCGACGTCGTAGCGGGGTGCTCGGTGTTTGTTCTTGGCGCCGGGCGGGCGGCCGGGGCCGGCACCTCGGGGTTTCGGAACACGGGCCGGGCAGGCGAGGTGAGCGCGGATGTTCCTGAACCCCCGGCGGACCCGGGCAGGGGTGAGCCGGTCGCAGGTGCTGGGCTTCTCCCAGGGCCGGCGGAGGTCTGTGGCGAGCGGTCGGGCGAGCCGGAGTTGGGTGTGCGCGACGATCAGGATCCAGGTCCAGCGGTCCGCCGCCTCGGGAGTACGGAGCTTCGGAGTGGTCCAGCCCAGGGTCTGCTTTGCGAAGCGGAAGGTGTGCTCCAGATCGAAGCGGCGGAGAAATGCCTGCCAGAAGCGGTCCACATCGTCCGGGGTCGCGCCGGTCTTCGAGGACCATAACCACACCGGTGGAGCGTCCCGGTCCTTCGACAGGTGCTCGACCTTCAGCCGAATCAACGTTCCCTCAACCAAGGGCAGTTCGCCGTCGTGGTCGAGCCAGGAGGAACGGTGAGTGAGCCGAGGGTGGACCCGGTCCCACGCCTGCGTTTCGGCCTTGCCGTAGTTGATGGTGTCCGTGACCGTGGTGATCGCGGGCTCGGGCCAGGTCTCCGGCTTGGTGAAGCGGAACTCCGGGCCGTGCTTGGGCGGCCGACCGTTCGTCCCCGGCTGGCGGGGCGGCTTCGGCAACCGCATGACGCGGTCGGACCGCACCCTGCCGACCAGTTCGACGGGCAGGTCACGCAGGACCCACGCCAATCGGGTGACGTCATAGCCGGCGTCGCTGACGATCACGATATGCGGGTCCCCGGCCTGCCACTGGCCCGCAGTGATGAGCCGCTCCACGACGCCCCGCAGCTGGGCGGCGGTGACCGCGGTCGCGTCGTCCACCGGCCCGAGCCGTACCGCGTCCAGGATCGAGGTCCAGGACGTGGCGCCCGGCTCCAGCACGGCGACAAAGGAGTAGGGCCAGCCCGGGATGAACTGCGATGCCGTCTTCGCCCTGCCGTATACGTGACAGAACAGCCGCTCGGCCGAGCACGGCGCGTCCGAGCGAAGCCACGGTGACACATCGACCGCCAGGACCAGGCGCCCGCCGTCGAAGCGGGGCAGCGTTAGCCCGGCCAGCACCGTCCGCAGCCGATCGATGTCGATCCGGCCGTGGTTCAAACCGCCGTACATCGCTCCATGCCCACGACGATGCTCGGGCAGCAGCGTCAGATCCACCGGGGACTTCACCGCCCCCTCCGCACACAGCACCGCGTCCATCAGCTCGAACAACTCGTCGCGCCGAGCGGTCAGACACTCGTAGAACTCGCCCCGGAAGCGTGACGCTTCCGCGAACGCTTCCCTCCGGACAGCATCAGGCAGCAGACTCACCCTCACGGCCTTCGTCATGGTCAGTGCACCTTGGTCGGAGCACATGATCAGACGAAGGCCGTCCCCACGTCCGGCAAATCCCCAGGTGAGCGACTCAGTTCGAGACACCGTTCGGGACCGGAAGATAAAGAACAAGTTAAGAGGTCGTTCTCATAAGTGATGTTCTAGTTTCACCAGTTTTGCTGACTCTTGAAGTGCGGTGCGGGTGTGCCATCTGATGCGTTCGATCTTTGGGGGCCGGATGGTGTGACGCCGGGTGCGGGGGACGGCTTGCAGCTGTCTCATCCCAGGACGCCCGCTCCGCAGTCGTGCTTCCACGGGTACGGACGCACGCCTGGGCGCGCGTCCGCGCAAGCGGTACGTCCAGGTAATGAGCACACGACGCCCGTATCCGAGTGATCTGTCCGAAGCCCGCTGGGAGTTGATCGAGCCGGTCCTCGCGGCCTGGCGCTTCGAGCGCCGCGGCCGGGCCCTGGACTTCAGCAGGCCTCCCGAACACGACCTGCGCGAGATCATGAACGCGATCCTCTATGTGGACCGCACCGGGGTGCAGTGGCGCTACCTGCCGCACGACTTCCCGCCCTGGGAGACAGTCTATGGCTACTTCGCGAAGTGGCAGAAAGAAGGGGTGTTTGCCCAGCTCAACGGCGTGCTGCGGGAACTGGTGAGGCGAAAGGAGGGTCGGAATGCCGAGTCCTCGGCCTGCGTGATCGACGCGCAGAGCGTGAAGACCTCCACCAGCGTCCCCGCCGCCAGCCAGGGCACGGACGCGGGCAAGAAGATCGTCGGCCGCAAGCGGAGCATCGTCACCGATACGCTCGGCCTGCTTCTCGCGGTGCTGGTGACCGCGGCCAGTGTCCAGGCCTCCGTGGCCGGCGCCCAGCTGCTCGACCAGGTTGCCGCCGGCCATCCCGGCATCCGCAAGGTGTGGGTCGACGGCGGTTACCGCCAGCACCTCGTCGAGCATGCCGCCGCCTTGGGCATCGACATGGAAATCATCGCCCGCAACCCCGGGACCAGGGGCTTCACCCCGATGCCGAAGCGGTGGGCGGTGGAGCGGACGTACGGCTGGCTCATGCTCCACCGGCGCCTCGCCCGCGACTACGAGACCCTTCCCGCCCGCTCCGAGGCCATGGTCCACCTCGCCATGACCGACCTGATGGCCCGCCGCCTCACCGGCGAGACCACCATCTCCTGGCACGACCCGACACCACGTAATGAAGTCCGCATTACGGGATGAAACAACGGGAGAAAACGACCTCTTAGTAATCGAGGATGACTGCCTTAGCGGGCATAGCTCCCCTCTTTCTGGCCCAGCAGGTCGTCCAACCGCTGCCGTAGCTGTTCACCATGCCCAGCGACGAAGAGGCTGCCCCCGGTCACCGGCGCGCAGATTTTGGAGCACCCTGCTGGTTACTGTGGCGGGGCGGCGGGGTGGCGCTCGACGGGACTTCCCTGGTGTTGTTCCCTGAACTGGATTGCCCTCCCGCGGGCGGGCGCGGGTTCAAGGCCATCAGTCCTCCCCGTGCGACCAAATCCGCACGCGATACTACGGGGTTGGTCGGCCCCGCAGTCCCGGCTGGCTGAGCTAGGTAGGCCTGCGAGGATCCCGGCTGGCCGTAACCGGGCGGTGGCACACTTGCTGCAGGAGCCGCGACCGGTCGCGCACCAGCGAGCATGGCATCCGGCCCGGGAAGCAATGGCACACTCCCTGCAGGAGCCGCGACCGGTCGCGCACCAGCGAGCATGGCATCCGGCCCGGGAAGCAATGGCACACTCCCTGCAGGAGCCGCGACCGGTCGCCCAACCCCGGCAGGCACGGAGATGCCGTTGCGCCAACTCGTGCCAGTAGCAGGGACCACGCCTTGACTGGAGCAATAGTCCTGAAATGTAGTGTCGGTAGTTGCTAGATACCCGCGAAGAAACTGCGTCACTTCTTCGGATGTCTTAGCTGACTTTCCCGGCATTGTCTAATCCTCCAGAAATTATCGGCTGGTGCATTTTGTCCGAATGGAGCTTTTCGGCCTGACGTTCGAAACTGGCCAGCGAGCTGCTGCCAGCCTGGCATGCTCCCGCCTGCTGGACTGATGACCAGGGGCGCTTCGGGCAAACATCGGGGGTGAGGGCCTCCTGCCACGTCCTTCGGCTACGCGGCCGAAGCAGGTTGGGAAAGGCGTACCCTTCCTCAACGTGTCTGGCTCGCCAACGGTTCAATCCGCTGGATTATTGTCGGCGAACGTCTGATCTTGCCCTGGCAATTCGCGAGAAGGCAGTGAGCTCCTTCCAACCTGATGGTTTAGATGGGCAGTTGGGCTGACAGGCAGGTGAAGCCCCCTGGTAGATGGGTTTCGACCAAGAAGTCCGTCTCCACCAGAGGTCCCTCGGGCGTCGACGTGTCCGGCTCTGCCCTGCGCTTCCTGTCCGCCAAGCTCCGCCGGCACCGACGGGAGCTCGGTACCCACTGGCGACGCCTGAGCCCCGGTCGGCAGGCCCTGCTCACCCTTGCCCGCCTCCGCAATGGCCACTCCTATGCCCGGCTCGCAGCCGGATTCGGCATCGGGACCACGACCGCCTACCGGTACATCACCGAGGCCGTTGATCTCCTGGTCTCGCTCGCCCCGACCCTTGCGGAGGCGGCACGGACGGCATCGACGAAGGCCTTCACACTGCTGGACGGCGCCCTCTTGCCCATCGATCGCATCGCCGCGGACCGGTCGTTCTCCTCGGGGAAGCACAAGAGGCGCGGGATGAACGCGCAAGTCCTGGCCGATCCGTCCGGCCGGCTGCTGCGGGCCTCGCCCACTCTGCCCGGAACCGCACAACGTCCAGGCGGCCCGTGAGCACGGCATCATCGCCACTCACGCAAGCGTCGGCATCACCTGCTAGGCCGACAAGGGCTACCGAGGCTCCGGAGGCTCGGTCCGGATCCCGTACTGGGCCCTGGGAGAACCTCTCCACAGGCCAGAAGGCCGTCAACCGGTCTCCGGCGAAAATCCGGGCCCTGGTCGAGCAGGCCGTCGCCACCCTCGCGACCTGGCGACTGCTCCGCAAGCTGCGATGCTCGACCACCCGCATAAGGGCCGCGTCCAAGCCGTCCTGACCCTGCATTTGGCCAGCTCAGGCCGATGATGGAAAACGCTCAGTGAGCCTCTTTCATCCTGTGCTGGAGGGTGAAATGGGCTGGTCAGCGGGAGTGGTGACGAGGCAGGGCCCCTGGTCGTTGGCGTGGTGATTCCACTCAACACACCGGCGACCG
>JODU01000074.1 GCA_000720845.1 Kitasatospora aureofaciens
AGCGGATCAACGTGCTGTTCGCGATGCTCCGCGACGGCACCTTCTACGAACCCAGAACCCCACGCCTCGCTTGACGAAAGACATAGAGGCACCCCCCCCCGCAGGCTCAGGGGGGACCGTCGCCCGGCTTCAGAGGTACTTCTTGATCTCCCGGCGGGCCAGCGAGCGCTGGTGGACCTCGTCCGGGCCGTCGGCGATCATCAGCGTCCGCGCCCCGGCGTACAGCTCGGCCAGCGGGAAGTCCTGGCTCACGCCGCCCGCGCCGTGCAGCTGGATCGCCCGGTCGATGATGTCGACCACCGCGCGGGGCGTGGCGATCTTGATGGCCTGGATCTCGGTGTGCGCGCCCCGGTTGCCGACGGTGTCCATCAGCCAGGCGGTCTTCAGCACCAGCAGCCGCAGCTGCTCGACGGTGACCCGGGCGTCCGCGATCCAGTTGTGGACCACGCCCTGCTGGGCCAGCGCCTTGCCGAAGGCCTCGCGGGACACCGCGCGGCGGCACATCAGCTCGATCGCGCGCTCGGCCATGCCGATCAGCCGCATGCAGTGGTGGATCCGGCCCGGACCGAGCCGGGCCTGGGCGATGGCGAAGCCGCCGCCCTCCTCGCCGATCAGGTTCGACACCGGCACGCGCGCGTGGTCGAACGTCACCTCGGCGTGGCCGCCGTGGTAGTGGTCCTCGTATCCGAAGACCTGCATCGCACGGTTGACGGTCACGCCGGGCGTGTCGCGCGGAACCAGCACCATCGACTGCTGGCGGCGGATGTCCTCGCCGTCCGGGTCGGTCTTGCCCATCACGATGAAGATCCCGCAGTCGGGGTTCATCGCCCCCGAGATGTACCACTTGCGGCCCGTGATGACGTACTCGTCACCCTCGCGCTCGATGCGCGTGGTGATGTTCGTGGCGTCCGAGGAGGCCACGTCCGGCTCCGTCATCGCGAACGCCGAGCGGATCTCCCCGGCGAGCAGCGGCTCCAGCCACTGCTTCTGCTGCGCCGCGTCGGCGAACTGGGCCAGCACCTCCATGTTCCCGGTGTCCGGCGCCGCGCAGTTCGTCGCGGTCGGCGCCAGCTGCGGGCTGCGGCCGGTGATCTCGGCGAGCGGGGCGTACTGGAGGTTGGTGAGACCGGCGCCGTGCTCGGCGTCGGGCAGGAACAGGTTCCACAGGCCCTGGCGGCGGGCCTCGGCCTTGAGGTCCTCCACGACCTGCGGGGTGTTCCACGGCGAGGCGAGGCGGGCGCGCTGCTCGTGGGCGACCTGCTCGGCCGGGTAGACGTACTCGTCCATGAAGGCGAGCAGCTTGGCGCGGAGTTCCTCGGTGCGTGCGTCGTACGCGAAGTCCATGGCGGGGTCAGCCCTTCTGGAGGGTGGTCAGGCCGTGCTCGATGAAGACGGGGACGAGGTCGCCGATGCGGTCGAAGCCGCGGCCGACCGTCTGGCCCAGCGTGTAGCGGTAGTGGATGCCCTCCAGGATCACGGCGAGCTTGAACCACGCGAACGCCGTGTACCAGGCGACCGTCGAGACGTCGCGCCCCGAGCGGGCGGCGTACCGCTCGACCAGCTCGGCGGGGGCGGGGTGGCCGGGCGCCTGGGCGGTGGTGGAGACGGGGGAGTCGGGCATGCCGAGCGGGCTGCTGTACATCACCAGCAGGCCCAGGTCGGTCAGCGGGTCGCCGAGCGTGGACATCTCCCAGTCGAGGATCGCCCGGATCTCGTCGTCCTCGCCGCCGATCAGGACGTTGTCGAGGCGGTAGTCGCCGTGCACCACCGTCGGGGCGGGGGAGCGGGGCAGCTCCCGGCCGAGGGTGGCGTGCAGCTCGTCGATGCCGGTCAGGTCGCGGTTGCGCGAGGCGTCGAGCTGCTTGGCCCAGCGGCGGAGCTGGCGGTCCAGGAAGCCCTCGGGTCGGCCGAAGTCCGCGAGGCCCACCTCGGCGGGGTCCACCGCGTGCAGGCCGACCAGCGTGTCCACCAGGTTCAGCACGGCGGCGCGGGTGCGCTCGGGCCCGAGGGGGGCGAGCTGTTCGGCGGTGCGGAACGGGGTGCCGTCCACGAACTCCATCACGTAGAACGGCGCCCCGAGCACCTCCTCGTCCTCGCACAGGAGCACCGGGCGCGGGACGGGCACGTCGGTCGGGTACAGGGCATCGATGACGCGGTGCTCGCGCCTCATGTCGTGCGCGGTCGCCAGGACGTGGCCGAGCGGCGGGCGTCGTACGACCCAACGGGCGGTGCCGTCCGAGACCGAGTAGGTGAGGTTCGACCGTCCGCCCTCGATCAGCCGGCCGGACAGCGGGCCGGTCACCAGACCGGGCCGCTCGCGGTCGAGCAGGACGCGCAACCGGTCGAGATCGAGTCCGGGCGGGTGGTCGGGGCTCATCGTCTCTCCCTGGGGGACGGGTGAACAGTACCCGACACATGATGCCGACCGGTCGGTATGCCGTCCAGTGGGCGGGCCGAACGTGATCGGCGTTACGGCCGGTTCTGCGGGGCCTCGCCGCCTCGGGAACCTTGGGGGTCTTCGGGGTCTCGAGGGCCTCGGGGGGCCTCGGGGGCCTCAGAGGACGAGCAACGCCCCGCAG
>JODU01000075.1 GCA_000720845.1 Kitasatospora aureofaciens
GTGCGACACGAAGTCGCACACGTTAAGTGGGAAAGCCACGAAGGAAGGAGACATGTGCTGACCCCGGATTAGTGTCCGTAATCCGTTCCCGCGCTCACATGCGTCGCCGGTAACAGCGGGGTGTGAAGCTGAGCGTTCAAGCCCAAGGGTTCCCTGACCATCGGGGAACGACAGGCGAGGGAAAGGCTGGACGGGTGAACCGCGTGAACCCCCGTTGATGTCTCGTAAGGTTGAAGCCGCCCGATGGTTCGCAATCAGTGGCTACAGAACCCGGCGTTGAAAGACGTCAGGCGACTCTCGGAGATTTGAGACCGGGAGGAGGACACCGCCGGTTCCGGGATAGAGGGGGCACCCACCCCAGCCGCAACTTACGTGTGTGGAACGTGGAAACCCCGTTGGAGTCCGGGCTCAGCCCGGTAAGCCGACCGCAAGGAAGGCCCAATTCCCCAGCGGGAACAGGATGGCCCAAGAAGCGAACGCCGGTCGACCGAAAGGTCAGAGGAAAACCCTGGATTCCTTCAACCCAGGCTATAACTCGCCGGATACAGGTCGTAATGGCCTGACCCGAAAGGGTGCCCACGTGGGCCGGGTAAGCCTTTGAACCATCCCGAGTAATGACGCCAGAACCTGCCGGACAAGTTAGACGCGAAGGAGGAACATGCGACAGACAGTCCCCACTGCCGGCCGCACCTCCAAAGCGAACGGACCGCAGGGCGAACCACTGGACTGGCACGGCATCGACTGGGCCAACACTGAGGGAAACGTACGGCGTTTGAGACAACGGATCTTCAAAGCGACACAGGAAGGGGACCTAAAGAAGGTCCGCAATCTGCAAAAGCTCATGCTGCGGAGCCGCAGTAACACGCTCCTGAGCGTGAAACGGGTAACGCAGCAGAGCAAGGGCCGCAAGACGGCAGGCATCGACAGGGAACGAGCACTCACCCCCCAGGCGCGGGCTCGTATGGCGGTCGACATCGACCAGGAAACCCAGCCCTGGAGAGCCAAGCCCGTCAAACGGGTCTACATCCCGAAGAGCAATGGAAAGCAACGCCCGCTCGGTATCCCGGTCATGCGCGACCGAGTAATCCAGGCGCGCGTAAAGAATGCGCTGGAACCCGAGTGGGAAGCCCGTTTCGAATCACGATCCTACGGATTTCGACCAGGACGCGGATGCCACGACGCCATCCAGGCGATCTTCAGCACCGCGAAGGGCAAGACGGCCAAACGTCAGTGGGTACTCGACGCCGACCTGGCCGCAGCGTTCGACCGCATCGACCACGACCGCCTGCTCGACGGCGTCGGCGGCTTCCCCGCCAGGGAACTCGTCCGCCAGTGGCTGAAGGCAGGCGTGGTCGACGACGGACGCTTCACTCGCACCGATGAGGGAACACCTCAAGGCGGAGTGGTCAGCCCCTTGTTGCTCAACATTGCACTTCACGGAATGGAGGAAGCCGCAGGTGTTCGGTTCGCAACCCGCAAAGGAACAGTGATGTGGGCTGCGAAGGGGACGCCGATCCTGGTGCGTTACGCCGATGACTTTGCCGTGTTCTGCACGAGCAAGGAGGAAGCTGAGACGGTCAAGTCGCGGCTTGGCGATTGGCTTGAACCCCGAGGTCTTCGCTTCAACGAAGAGAAGACGCGAATCCTTCATCTTTCCGAAGGGTTCGACTTCCTCGGCTTCAACGTCCGACGCCACGGCGACAGCCTGATCATTACGCCCAGCCAGGATGCGGTGAAGAGGATCCGGAATCGACTGCGTTCCGAGATGCAAGCTCTCCTCGGACAGAGCATCACAGTCGTACTCCGCAGGCTATCCCCGATCGTCAGGGGGTGGTCTGCGTACTACCGGACGGTGGTATCCAGCAAGACGTTCTCAGCGCTGGACAGTTACGTGTGGAAGCTCACCTACAAGTGGGCCAAGCGCACCCACCCGAAGAAGTCGAAGTACTGGATCGTCAGTAAGTACTTCGGAAGACTCAACCGGTCCAAGAACAACAACTGGGTCTTCGGTGACCGCACCACAGGTGCGCACCTTCCCAAGTTCGCCTGGACCAACATCAGAAGGCACCAGTTAGTCAAGGGAAAGTCCTCGCCTGACGATCCCGCGCTCGGCGACTACTGGAGCCAACGCCGCAAGACGCGCACGCCTCCACCGATGGACAGAATCAGCCTTACTCTGGCAGCCCGCCAGAAGGGACTCTGTCCGCTCTGTGGTCAGGCGCTCATCGTCGGAGCGGAATACGAGCCAGACAGTCCACGCGAGTGGATCGACTGGTTCGACGCGATGAAGAAGCGGTTGCACAAACACCACTTCACCTACCGGCGGAACGGCGGATCTGATGAGGTCAAGAATCTTCGACTCGTGCACTCCGAATGCCACCGACAGCATCATGCGAGCGATGGCACCAACAAACAGCAGATTCTGTGAAGCCTTTGGGCTTGCTTGAGCCGTGGTGCTTGGAAACAGGCATGCCCGGTTCTGAGGGGGCCGGGTCGTGGCAACATGACCCGGCTACCCGACC
>JODU01000076.1 GCA_000720845.1 Kitasatospora aureofaciens
GAGCGGACCTTCGGCTGGCTGATGCACCACCGCCGCCTCGCCCGCGACTACGAGACCCACCCTCACAGATCCGAAGCCATAATCCACGTCGCGATGATCGACCTCATAAGCCGACGACTCACCACTGAATCCACCCCGAACTGGCGCGACACCTGAACCTCGAACCAAACAACTGCCCCGGGACAAAACGCTCTTTGATGCGTCGGCCCTCGTCTCCGACCGTACCGCCAACGTGTGACCATGACTCTGATCAGGCAAGCACGCCCCAACCGCGATCACGCACCAGGTCGAAATCTCCGGCAACGTCACTACTTCGGCCCCCGCTTCCTCTGCCGTCCGGCCTGCTGATGCGATGGCGGTCCCTCATACGACGACGGCCCGGCCTGTGACTGGGACCCCGCCTGCGTGTACCCCTGGTCAATGGGGAGATACTCCCGTGCTGGCCCCGCCGGGTTCATCGGATAGCCGAAACCACCGGTTTGACCGGCAGAATCCTGCACAGCAGAAGTATCCCAGGCAGACATACTCACAGGATACGACGAGGAACCCGCGGGAGCGGCGATCGACATCTCCCCCATCCCCTGAGACAAACCGACAACCTGGCTGCTGTTCGACCTATCCAGATAAGCTTTACGCGTCGCTTCTCGGTCGATGGAGTATCCACCAAGTTTATTTTTGGTCACTGACAGGCCTGCCGCCTGCAGCGCCGCCGTCTCACGCAGCCCCGCTCCCTTGCGGTTGTACTGGGTGAGGTTATTCAAACGGTTTCGCGTAGAAATTTCGCCTGGACCGGCCCCGCGACCTGCACGTTTTTCTGGCAGGACCCCCCGTTCCCCGATTGCCTCACTTTTTCCATCGAGGCCGTAAAAAGCCAGGACGGATTCAGCATTTCGTTGATCTGTAACATCCGCAATAAGATCTGATTCTGAGCGTGCCGTCTTTCTGTCAATGCTCCACTTGCCGTCCTCGTGTTCAATCAGTGGCAGACCTGCCTCGCTCAGCGCCGCTGCCTCGCGCGATCCCGCCGTGCATTGCTTTGGGCGGGTGAGCTTGCTCAAATGCCTTCGCATATTAATTTCGAATTGAGTGGCACCCGGTCTAACTGTTTCAACCGGCAGGTATCCCTTTGGGAAGATGGCCGTGCTTCCTTCATCGAGACCATAGAAAGCCCTGACGTCCATGGCTCTCCCTTGATCGTCAATATCCTGAAGGAAGCGCGATTCTGTGACTACCGCTTCTTTGTTAATGTTCCACGTGCCGTCCGGGCGTTCAGTCACTGGCAGACCTGCCGCCACCACCGCCGCCTTCTCCAGCGAACCCGCACTCCCATTGCGGTCGGTGCGGAGGAGGTCGTTCAGCCGATTTCGAACCTTATACTCGAAATAAGTGGCGCAATCCTTCTTTTTAATGGACTTCGGATGGACGCCTATGTTCAGGACGTAGTGTCTTCCGTTTGCGTCGAGGCCGTCTGCGTCGAGGAAGTTCGGGTCGAAAACGTGTGCGTCGAGGCCGTAGAAGGCACGGACGTCAGCGGCTCGTTCCTCATCTGTAGGCATGAAGTCCTCCATGGCAGGTAGCAGAGCGGACAAGGTGATCACACAACGCACCAGACGGCCGACCGGTTCAAAGCTTCGGGGTGATCTGTTCTTATGGCTCCGACAGCCATTCGACGGTCAGACCGGTGAGGGGCTGATGCACGGACGTGGTTTGCGAGAAGAGACCCTCCGAGGCGAGGGCGAGCATTCGCCCGCCGATTCGAGGGCGGTACCAAAACTTGCCCGTACCCTGAGCTTTTTCAGCATGGCCACCGATCGGGTGACTGCGGCGAGCCCGAGGTGAGGGCCGCAACGCACAAGACTCCCGTGCCGTTGGGGGAGGTGTTCGAACTCGGACAACGGAGTCCCATCGCCTACGAGGCAGCACTCGACACGACAACAACTACCCTGGCCCAAGCCGCATAGCCCTTGTCCAAGATTCCGGGTCAAGGCCCCCCCCCGTCACCCACGCTCCAGGGACGCTGCCGACCCACTCCACACAGCACGAAGCGCCGAGGCCACGTCCCTCTGGCGCCTTACCCCGGCACCATGACCGGCAACCGGACCGCGCAACAGCATCTCGCCTCCCCGCTCATCAGGTGAGCACATCCCGTGGGCGACTTCGCCTCGCCCACGGGATGACCAGCCAGAGGATCAAAAACACCTACTCAACTTGTTCTTTATCTACCAAGATCTTCCGGGCTTGCCGATGGCCTTGAGTGTCTCGGGGCGTTTGACGGTCTTGCCGACGTCGTAGCGGGGTGCTCGGTGTTTGTTCTTGGCGCCGGGCGGGCGGCCGGGGCCGGCACCTCGGGGTT
>JODU01000078.1 GCA_000720845.1 Kitasatospora aureofaciens
TCAGTGAGCTTCTTCAGTCGCTACCCGTTCGGGTGAGAAGTACCTGTACGTCGACGACGTCGATGAGCAGTGCGCTTGCTACCGGGCGGGCCCGACTTGGAGGCCGCGGGCTTCACCCGATCGTGGCCGTTCTGAAGAAGCTCAGTGGCCACACTGAAAACGCTCAGTGACAGCGGCGGGGCAGCCTCCGAGGGTGATCACCGAGTCTGCCGCTGCGCAGTGGGCCCTCGAACTGGACGATCTCTTCCTGACCATCGGGCACCGCTTCGGCCGAGTCGAGCACCGCCGCCTATGCGGGCTATGTGCGTAGGCTGCTCGCCTCTGTCGTCCGCAAGAACAGCTAGCAGCTGGCGGAACAGGCTGGCCACTCCACCCCGGACGGGCCTGTAGCACCTCCTCGCCGGATCGAAGTGGGAGCCCGCCTTGAGATGGCCATACTGGTCGGCCAGATTCATACCTTTGCCGACCTACTCATCCCGCGCGAGGGCAACGCGGAGAAGCTGACGGCCTGGATCACCCGGAGCTACAGCGCTGACCTGCCCTTTCTCCACTCCTTCGCGAACGGTCTGGAGCGTGACCGAGCCGCCGTCGACGCCTCCCTCACCATGCCCCACCACAACGGCCGCACCGAGGGCGCCAACACCAAGATCAAACTCCTCAAGCGTCTGATGTAGGCCGTGCCGGCCACCGCCTCCTGCGTCACATCATCCTGCTCAACTGGCGCATCATCACGGACGATCAACGCCTACGAAAATCTTGGAAGAGCCGAACGATTTACAGTCCCGTCTGTGGGCCCGCGTATTACTACGCAGGGACAGCGGCAGGTTGGACACCCGCTGATGATCGGCTGGCGTGCGGGGGGGCGAGCCTGATGAACCGTGCGACGCCGCGACACGTTGATCATCCCGTGGTACCGCGACGGACAGGAGCAATCTTATGGATGAGGAATCGCTGGAGTCGTGGCCGGATGGCGATGAGCTGCCTTCGGCTGATGTGGCTTCCCCTCAACACCTTGCTCGCGCCATTCGTGTTCTCGAAGCCATGGCTTCAGGGGTGGAGGAAGAGGGGCACCCCGACGATCTCAAAGTCGAGCAGTATCGGCGGATCCACCGTGTTGCCGACTGGATCTGTGCCGCCACCACTACTCTCACGAGCCCGATCGGTGATCTTCCTGGTGCTCTGGATGCCTGGGACGGTCTAGAGCCGGGGGAGCTCAGCCACGCCTTGCTCATCGCCACCCTGATGAGCAAGGGCGGGTCCCTTATTGTGCCGCCTTCCGGCATGACGCCAGATGCGCTGGCGGGGAGGGATGGAGCACTGCACGCCGCAGCCGTGGAACAGCTGCCGAACGGACTTATCCGTATCTCTGTCTGCCCGCGGCCCGACAACGACTTAGCCGGCACAGACTTTGGTTCCACGTAACCTGTATGCGTGGCTCGCGTCCACCGCAGTTATTGGCAGTTCAAGCCGAAGGGGTGGGACGTGCTGAGGCTCGGGCTACGTTACTGACTTCGGCTCGTTACGATGAACTTCGCTGAAGTTCCTGATGAGTCTGGGGTGGTGGCTGTATCCCGTGGTGTGTGAGGTATGCAGATGGGGGCGGGCTGACTGCTGCGGGCCGTCGGCGCCGGGAGACGGTACGGATCCAGGCGGCCGAGCTGTTCGAGCAGAGGGTCAAGCCGCCGGAGGTCGCGCGGCAACTGCGGGTGAGTGCAAAGTCGGCTTGTCAGTGAGCTCTTTCCAACCTGGCGACGGGGTAGCTCAGTTGGGCTGACAGGCGGGTGAAGCCCCTGGTAGATGGGTTTCGACCAAGAAATCCGTCTCCACC
>JODU01000079.1 GCA_000720845.1 Kitasatospora aureofaciens
ATGTGGGCCGTCGACGGTACGTGGGAGCGGGTGTTCACCGCACTGATGGCCCAGGCCGACGCAAACGAGAACCTGAACTGGGCGGTCTCGGTGGACTCCCGATCGTGCGGGCCCACCAGCACGCAGCTGGGGCCCGAGGGCTACCAGGGTGCCGGAGGCACGGTCCGTGTTCCCTACCGCGGCCGGTGGGAGACGCTTTCTGCAGGGCAGCAGGCCGTCAATCGATCCCACGCGAAGTTCCGGGCGCTCGTCGAGCAAGCCGTCGCCACCCTCAAGTCCTGGCGACTCCTTCGCCGGCTCCGTTGCTCGACCACCCGCATCACGGTCCTCGTCCAGGCCGTCCTCTGCCTGCATCAGGCCAGCTCAGCTTGAGGGGGGAATACGCTCACTGAGCCTTTTCCAACCTCACGCCGAGGCGTGATGAGAGACGAGGACGGCCTGGACGATCACGATGATGCGGTTGGTGCTGCAGCGGAGCTTTCGTAGGACGCGCCAGTCCTTCAGCGTGGCCGTGGCGTTGCCAGCCTCGACGGCAACTTGGCCATCTACCGCCGTCTCCAGGCCCTCGCCCGCACAGCGACGACCCCCACCGCACTTCCGAAGTCGTCAGCCACGCCCGGGACCAGGCCGCCGCGCTCTCCTCGCGGAAACCTTCCCACCGACATCGGCTACTCCGGAACCTGGCTCTGGTGCAGGGCCCTGCTCTCGCACACCGGCACTCTCACCCGCCACCACACCCCCGGCCACGACACCACCCGCGCCGCCGCCTACCGGGCAGGACAGGGTTCCCTCACCCCCTCTCCCCCCGCCACGAACGCGGCGGTCACCTCCGCGCTCGGCGACGGCAGCGACGAGGACGCGCCTGGAGACCATCCGCGGCGGAGCCGTCGTGGCCGCAGTTCTGTCTGCTGGTGGTGTGTCTCGGCTGACCCGGGTGTCCCTGCCGTGGGCGGGTGGCGGCACAGCTACGTGGCATCCGTTTCACGAGCAGCGGTCGCGGCGTAGTCGGTCGGGGTCCGGCCGTAGTACTTGCGGAAGGCGCGGGCGAAGTGGCCGCTGTCGGCGAACTGCCAGCGGGTGGCTATCTCCGTGACGGTCATGCGCCGGTGCGGTGCGACGAGCGCGCGGCATGCCTCCTCGAGGCGGCGGCGCCGGATGTAGGCGGTCTCGAAGCGGTTGAACATCATGTCCCGCACCGCGCCGGTCCGAGGCGCCGGGACCACACGCTTCCTACCGTTGTTCCGGCATGCATCGAAGATCCGACATGCGCAGTCCGGAATGTCGATACGAGGGTGCTGGATGCGGCCGTCATGACCGCGCTTCCACGGGCAACAACGGGAACGGTTACGCATGAAACTTGAGGTCAAGACCGCGGTGCTGGGGGCAGTCCTCGCCTCCACCGCCGTACTGGCGGTTCCGGGAACCGCCTCGGCCGACTACAACGCCTGTCAGGACCGCAAGATCTGCCTCTTCGACGGCCACAACGGCACCGGGGAGGTCCTGCAGCTCGATCCGGCTACCTACCCCGACCTCCACACGATGTGGTGGGGCGACCGGGCCAGCTCGCTATGGAACCGCAGCAACCAGGTGGTCTGCGTCTGGACCGATGTCAACAACTACGGCTTCCACTACAAAATCGATCCGGGTGAGAAGCAGGAGCTTGCGTACCTCTACGACAATGCGGTGTCCAGCCTCTTGGTTAACGGCTGCGGGGGCTGAGGCGACTGCTTGACCGAACGCTGGTGCGGGCCCGCGCAAACGCGTGGAGCAACAGTCCCATGGCCCCGCGATCCGGAGCGGGGGCCATCGGCGCACCTTGTCTGGCGGGGTGCTGTCCCCCGTGCGAGCTACACGCGGATGCCACTGCGGGGTGACGCCCTTAGGGGTGTCGAATCCGTAGGTTTTTTAGGTTCGCGGATGTTGACCGCGCTGATTGAGGAGGCTGTGTATGAGAAGACCCGGGTGGCTGATCTCGCTCGTCTTAGCGGTGACGCTGATGGTGGCGGGGGCGGCGGAGCCTGCGGCGGCGGGGGAGCCTGCCGCCGCGGCGGAGGCTTGTGCCACGGCTGGATCGAACTTTGCCAGCCAGTCGATCGCGGAGAGTACGGCGGGGTTGCGGTTGGGGTGTGCCCGCGACGCGGGAGGGCTGCGGTCGCTGGCGGGCAGTGACACCGACGTGGTGGTCGCCATCGACTTCAACACCGCGCAGCAGCCGGACGAGTGGCATCGGCAGATGTCGCAGATGGTCGACACGGTGCGTGCCGACAAGGGCAAGGGACTCACGCTCAGCGAGTCCTTCGACCTGCAGGCGCAGAAGAACAGCGTGGACTTCTACGACCGGCAGAGCGATGTCCGGTTCGACGGCAGTATCCAGGTCGTCGGCGACAGCCTCGTCTTCGTCATACCCGCGGGCGAGGTGAACGCTTCGGCGAACTGGTGGCAGAAGATGATCGCCAATGCGGCCGCCTTCGCGGTGGGGCTAGGGTCCGTCTTCAAAGATCACTGAGGTGGTGGATCATGGTGGGGTGATACGCCGCCATGAACTCACGGATGCGGAATGGGAGTTACTTGCTCCACT
>JODU01000080.1 GCA_000720845.1 Kitasatospora aureofaciens
GGGTGGTTGGTCGTTGTTTGAGAACTGCACAGTGGACGCGAGCATCTGTGGCCAAGTTTTTAAGGGCGCACGGTGGATGCCTTGGCACCAGGAACCGATGAAGGACGTGGGAGGCCACGATAGGCCCCGGGGAGTCGTCAACCAGGCTTTGATCCGGGGGTGTCCGAATGGGGAAACCCGGCAGTCGTCATGGGCTGTCACCCGCTGCTGAACACATAGGCAGTGTGGAGGGAACGCGGGGAAGTGAAACATCTCAGTACCCGCAGGAAGAGAAAACAACCGTGATTCCGGGAGTAGTGGCGAGCGAAACCGGATGAGGCCAAACCGTATACGTGTGAGACCCGGCAGGGGTTGCGTGTGCGGGGTTGTGGGATCTCTCTTCTGTTGTCTGCCGGCAGCAGGACGAGTCAGAAACCGTTGATGTAGGCGAAGGACATGCGAAAGGTCCGGCGTAGAGGGTAAGACCCCCGTAGTCGAAACATCAGCGGCTCGTTTGAGAGACACCCAAGTAGCACGGGGCCCGAGAAATCCCGTGTGAATCTGGCGGGACCACCCGCTAAGCCTAAATATTCCCTGGTGACCGATAGCGGATAGTACCGTGAGGGAATGGTGAAAAGTACCGCGGGAGCGGAGTGAAATAGTACCTGAAACCGTGTGCCTACAAGCCGTGGGAGCGTCGGACATCAAGCTTGCTTGGTGTCTCGTGACTGCGTGCCTTTTGAAGAATGAGCCTGCGAGTTTGCGGTGTGTTGCGAGGTTAACCCGGGTGGGGAAGCCGTAGCGAAAGCGAGTCCGAATAGGGCGTTTTAGTAGCACGCTCAAGACCCGAAGCGGAGTGATCTAGCCATGGGCAGGTTGAAGCGGCTGTAAGAGGTCGTGGAGGACCGAACCCACCAGGGTTGAAAACCTGGGGGATGACCTGTGGTTAGGGGTGAAAGGCCAATCAAACTCCGTGATAGCTGGTTCTCCCCGAAATGCATTTAGGTGCAGCGTCGTGTGTTTCTTGCCGGAGGTAGAGCACTGGATAGGCGATGGGCCCTACCGGGTTACTGACCTTAGCCAAACTCCGAATGCCGGTAAGTGAGAGCGCGGCAGTGAGACTGTGGGGGATAAGCTCCATGGTCGAGAGGGAAACAGCCCAGAGCATCGACTAAGGCCCCTAAGCGTACGCTAAGTGGGAAAGGATGTGGAGTCGCACAGACAACCAGGAGGTTGGCTTAGAAGCAGCCACCCTTGAAAGAGTGCGTAATAGCTCACTGGTCTAGTGATTCCGCGCCGACAATGTAGCGGGGCTCAAGCGTACCGCCGAAGTCGTGTCATTGCAGCAATACGGCCAACGCCGGCTGTGATGGGTAGGGGAGCGTCGTGTGCCGGGTGAAGCAGCCGCGGAAGCGAGTTGTGGACGGTTCACGAGTGAGAATGCAGGCATGAGTAGCGATACAAACGTGAGAAACGTTTGCGCCGATTGACTAAGGGTTCCTGGGTCAAGCTGATCTGCCCAGGGTAAGTCGGGACCTAAGGCGAGGCCGACAGGCGTAGTCGATGGATAACCGGTTGATATTCCGGTACCCGCTGTGAAGCGTCAAACATCGA
>JODU01000081.1 GCA_000720845.1 Kitasatospora aureofaciens
GTGGCAGGATACGGAACCAACAGGGCCCCTTCGGTCGCCGGTGTGTTGAGTGGAATCACCACGCCAACGACGAGGGGCCCTGCCTCGTCACCACTCCCGCTGACCAGCCCATTTCACCCTCCAGCACAGGATGAAAGAGGCTCACTGAGCCGTTTTCATCCTGAATAGCTGCAGGTCAGGAGCGTGTGGACGGCTTGGACAATGGTGCCGATGCGGCGGGTGGAGCATCGGGCTCGGCGGAGGATCCGCCAGGACTTCAGCTGCGCGAAGGCGCGTTCCCCAGGAGCTCTCAGCCGTGAGTGGTCGCGGTTGAACTGCTGGTAGTGCTCGGGCTGTTCGCGGTGGTTCTTGTACGGAGTGCGGACGGTGGCGCCGGCGCCCTGGTAGGCACGGTCGGCGAGAACGAGGATCTCTCTGGTGAGGCAGGCTTGCACGATGCCGTGGGCCCGGGCCGCGGTCAGGTCGTGGGTGCGGCCCGGTGTCGCACGCGAGAACCACAGAGGTGTGCCGTCGGGACGGGCGATGACCTGCACGTTCATCCCATGCTTGCGATGTTTCATGGAGTAGTACGGCTCATCGGCTGCGATGCGGTCAATGGGGATCAGCGTGCCGTCGACGATCACGTGGTCGCCCTCACCCAGGCCGGTCAGGGCCTCGTGCAGGCCCGGCGCCCACGCGGCAAGGACGTCGAGGGTCTCGTCGACGTAGCGCCAGGCGGTGGCTGTCGAGACGCCGAAGCCGGCTGCCAGGGCGGGCAGCGTCTCGTTCTTCCGCAGGTGCACCAGTACGAGCAGGGCCTGGCGAAAGCAGCCCAGCTTCCGCCACCGCGAGCGGCGTTCACACCTTCGTGCGTAGATGAGCCAGGAAACGTGCTCAACCAGCTCATACGGGACGTCGACCATGGCATGGTACGGGACCAAGCGAGGCTCCTCGGACGATGCGTGGTGCGTAGAGAACACCACCGCAACGACCAGGAGCCTCGCCTCGTTACACACCCCCGCTGACCTGCCATTTCACCCCACAGAGACAGGATGAAAACGGCTCAGTCAACGGTGTAGTCCGCGCAGCTGCAGGGAGGGGCGGGCTGGGGGCCCTCTGCATCAATGTGATGCTCCAGGTAGTTTTGACAGCACTGCGGCAGCCCTGTGCTTCACAGTTAGTGCCGACTGACTCTGGAATAAAATCTCACCCGGCCCTACTGGTCAGGTCTCAATGAGCTTCTTCAGTCGCTACCCGTTCGGGTGAGAAGTACCTGTACGTCGACGACGTCGATGAGCAGTGCGCTTGCTACCGGGCGGGCCCGACTTGCAGGTCACTCTTGCTGACGCTGCCGCTACCTGTGACGGGACATCACCGGTGCACGGTGGTACACCCTGCAGCCTTCACAGAAATCTTGCCTGCGCACGTTCAGGCATACGCCGACAACATCTCAGCGGATTGAACCGATGGCAGCCCAGGCACGTTGAGGGAGAGCATGCCCTTTCCCAACCTGGTTCGGCTGCAGAGCCGAGGAACGTGAAAGGAGGTCCCACCCCCCGATACCTGCCCGAAGTGTCCCCGGTCACCAGCCCAGCACGCGTGAGCATGCCGGGCTGGCAGCAACTCGCTGACCAGTTCGGACACCAAGCTGAAAAAGCGCACACTCGGATACCCCAGTCGATGATTTCTGGAGGATTAGGCAATGCCAAAGAACAAAACACCGGACGAGGTGAGGGAGTTTCTTCGCGGATTCCTCGCCACTACATCTCAAACGACTTTTGCGGACTATTGCGAAGCTCGGAAGGTGAGTAGCGGTACTGGCTACAACTGGCGCTACGGCAGATCCGTACCTGCTGGACTTGAAGGGCTGACGCAGAAGGAACGGGAACAACTGGATGCGCGCATGGCCAGCCGCAACAGGGCGCCAGCTCAAGGTAGTAGTGAGAGGCCGCTGCAGCAGCCGACGGCAGCCCCTGCAGCCAGCGTGCCCTTGATCCCCGGGCCGGATGCCATGGTCCATGGTGTGCCATCGGGCGTAGCTCCTGCAGCAAGCAGGCCATTGCTTCCCGGGCTGGAGGCCATGCTCAGTGGTGTGGGACCGGACGGGGCCCCTGCAGCGAGCAGGCCAACGCTTCCCGGGCCGGCCGCAATGGAGGAGGGTGCGCGAGTGCGTGTAGCCCCTGCACCGCCCGTGCTACCGCCCGGTTACGGCCAGCCGAGCTCCGCACAGGCCTACCCACCCCAGCCGGCTGGGCCTGCGTGGCCGACCAACCCTGTATCGCATGATGGTTTGGTCAGCACGTACGGTCGAGCACTGGAAGGGCTGATGGCCTTGAACCCGCCCCCGCCCGCGGCAGGGCAATCCAGCGCCGGGGAAGTCTCCTCGAGCGCCACCCGGCCACCCGGCCCCCACAACCAGCAGGGCGCTCCCAAACCAGCGCGCCGGTGACACCGGACAGCCCCTCGCCGCTCGGCAAAGTGAACGGCCACGGCAGCAGCTGGACGACCTGCTGAGCTTTTCAGAACGGCCACGATCGGGTGAAGCCCGCGGCCTACAAGTCGGGCCCGCCCGGGAGCAAGCGCACTGCTCATCGACGTCGTCGACGTACAGGTACTTCTCACTCGACCGGGTAACGGCTGAAGAAGCTCACTGAGCCTCTTTCATCCTGAATAGCTGCAGTTCAGGAGTGTGTGGATGGCCTGGACGATGGTGCCGATGCGGCGGGTGGAGCATCT
>JODU01000082.1 GCA_000720845.1 Kitasatospora aureofaciens
CTAGGCAGTTTCGTTTGGATCAGTTGGTCGTTGGTCCGGTTGTGCCGTTGACTGATGCGCAGTGGGCGCGGATCGAGCCGTTGCTCCCGGACCGGACGCCGAAGCGGGGTGGCCGCTGGCGTGACCATCGTGAGGTGATCGACGCGATCGCCTTCAAGTTCCAGACCGGCACGCAGTGGGTGCACCTGCCGGAGAAGTACGGCAACTGGCGGGGCGTCTACAACCGCCTGCGGATGTGGGCCGTGGACGGCACGTGGGAGCGGGTGTTCACTGCCTTGGTGGCCCAGGCCGACACGGACGAGGACGTCAACTGGGCCGTGTCGGTGGACTCCACCATCGTGCGGGCTCACCAGCACGCTGCCGGGGCCCGCAAAAAGGGGCCCCGGCCGGCGAGCCGGACGACCACGCCATCGGCCGGTCCCGCGGCGGACTGACCACGAAGATTCACCTCGCGGCCGACGGCCGGTGCCGGCCGCTGGCGTTCCACCTCACCGCCGGTCAGGTCGGTGACGCACCCGCCTTCACCGAGGTCATGGCCCGCCTGCGCGTTCCCCGCCCACGAGGCCGGCCCCGCACCAGGCCGGACCTGGTCCTGGCCGACAAGGCGTACTCCTCCCGCGCGATCCGCGACCACCTGCGCCGACGCGGCATCCAGGCAGTGATCCCCGTCCCCGCAGACCAGCGCGGACACCGGCTACGTCGGGGCAGCCGCGGCGGCAGGCCACCGGCCTTCGACCGTGAGACCTACAAGCAGCGCAACACCGTCGAGCGGTGCATCAACCGCCTGAAGCAGTGGCGTGGTATCGCCACTCGCTACGAGAAGACCGCGACCATTTACCTCGCCGGACTCCACATTGCGGGCATCTTCCTCTGGTCCGCCCGATGATCCAAACGAAACTGCCTAGTCGGGAGCACCTCCAGCCTTCAGTAACCACGAATCCTTCCTGCGGGCCGAGGTCCCCCGAGACGTGATGAGTACGACGGGAGGCGACCCTCCGGGCCGGACTCCGCGCTCCGGGCGCGCCGCTCAGCTTGCGAAACGGAGAGCGGTCTTCTCCCCGGCCCCCTGCCGGATCAGACGGACTTGGCAGCGGCACACAGCACGCAACCAGACCTCCGGGCTGTCCCCATCGGCCTTCAGTATGGCCACGGTTGCCGCTACGGGATTCAGGCCGCGAGCACCGCCGATGATGACGCGGAACACTACGTCCTCACCACGGCGCACGAAGACGGTCTCCACCGCATCGCCGAGAGGCAAGGCAACGAGCAATCCGGCCTCCGACAGCCGCTGGATCGACAACCTGAGCGGCTGGCTGGCTGACTGACTGCTGTCGTCGGTCGCGTCTGTCTGGAGGACCGCCTGCCCGATCCGGTGATCAGCCGGGAGGGCTGGCCTGGCGCCTGTCGCAAGTCCGTCGAGCGGAGAGTCGCTGTCGCGGTTCGCCGACGTGAGCATCGTCCGGCTCTTCTCCCGTCGGAACGGTCGTCCTGCCGTCCGCTCACGCCGAACTTCTGAACCAGAGGGCCGTCTGATGCGTTGTGTTGGGGCCGCTGACGGCGGAGGCACTGGAGCAGGCAGGGCTGCCACTGAAGCCACGCCCGAACGGCAAGTGGAACATTGACAAAGACAAGGCAGTCAAAGAATCAGACGCCATCGAAGATTCTTTAGATCAGCAAAATGCCGACTTCGTCAGAGCATTTTACGGCCTCGACCGAATAAACCCACCCCTCGCGCACTGGGGATGCCTGCCAAGTAGAGCGGCACCGCAGGATGCCAGTCCATTCAACCGGAATATGCGGGAGTGGTTGTATGGTCTTACCCGCAGCGACCACGGGGGTGCGGGGCCGCTGACGGCGGAGGCACTGGAGCAGGCAGGGCTGCCACTGAAGCCACGCCCGGACGGCAAATGGAACATTGACAAAGACAAGGCAACCAAGGAATGGGAGCTCGTTGCGGATGATTTAGATCAGCAAAATGCCGACCGCGTCAGGAAATTTTACGGCCTCGACGGAAAAAGCCCAGCTCTCGCGAACTGGGGATGCCTGCCAAGTAAAGGGGCACCGAAGGATGCCAGTGTATTCTACATTAAGGCGCTGGATCGGTTGCATTACCTCACTCAAAGCACCCGCGGTGCGAGGTCGCGGGAAGCGAAGGCGCTGGAGGACGCAGGTATGGTACTGATCGCGACCGAACAAGGTGGATGGTCCATCGACCGAGAGGCAACGCGTGCAGCTTATCGGGCGAGGATGAACAGGAGTCAGGTTGATGGGTCTTCCCAGGGGATGGGGCAGGTGTCGATCGCCGCTTCCGCGGGTTCCTCGTCGTATCCTGTGAGTTCGTCCGGCTGGGATCCGGCTGGTCAAGTCGGTGGTCTTGCCAGCGGGGGCGGCTATCCGGCAAACCCGGCGCCAGCAGGGCAGCATCTCCCCAGCAACCAGGGGTACGCGGTGTCCTCGGCACAGGCCGGACCGGCGGCCTACGCGGGACCGCCATCACAGCAGCAGGCCGGAAGGCCGAGCAGGCGCAACCAGAGGTAGTGACACTGCCGGGGATCTTGGTTGGGCGCCGCTTGTGGCTGTCAGTGAGCTTCTTCAGTCGCTACCCGTTCGGGTGAGAAGTACCTGTACGTCGACGACGTCGATGAGCAGTGCGCTTGCTACCGGGCGGGCCCGACTTG
>JODU01000083.1 GCA_000720845.1 Kitasatospora aureofaciens
GAGCCTTTTCCATCATCGGCCTGAGCTGGCCAAATGCAGGGTCAGGACGGCTTGGACGAGGCTCGTGATGCGGGTGGTCGAGCACCGCAGCTTGCGGAGGAGCCGCCAGGACTTGAGGGTGGCGACGGCCCGCTCGACCAGGGCCCGGATCTTCGCGTGGGACCGGTTGACGGCCTTCTGGCCTGTGGAGAGATTCTCCCAACGACCCCAGTACGGAACCCGGACCGTGCCCCATGGATCTTGATGGTCCAGGGAGGGATGTCCAGGTGGGAAGGAAGTCTCCGTATCCGGAGGAGTTCCGGAAGGATGCTGTCGCGCTGTATCGCGCGTCGGGCGGTAAGCGGACGTACGCGGCGGTGGCCGCGGATCTCGGGATCACCGGGGAGACGCTGCGCACGTGGGTCCGCAAGGACGCCGGCCGGGCTGCGCCCGGGCCGCCGGGTGGCACCCCGCTCAGCCCGGCCGAGGAGCTGGCCCGGCTACGGGCCGAGAACCAGCGGCTGCTGAAGGCGGAGAAGGAGTGGCAGCTGGAGCGGGAGATCCTGCGCCGGGCAGCCGCCTATTTCGCTCGGGAGGTGAAGTGAGGCCCCTCCGCTGGGACTTCATCTCCGACCATCGCGCCGCTTTCGGCGTGCAGCGGATCTGCCGGGTCCTGGGCGTCTCGAGGTCCGGCTACTACCGGCATCAGGCCACCGCGCAGGTCCGCGCCGCGCGTCAGGCCGAGCAGGCCGCCGCGGTCGCCGAGATCCGGCAGATCCATGCCGAGCACCACGGTGCCTACGGCGCCCCGCGGATCCATGCCGAACTGCGGGCCCGGGGCCGTAAGGTCAACCGCAAGCGGGTGACCCGGCTGATGCGGGTGAACCATATCGTCGGCCGTCATCTGCGTCGGAAGAAGCGGACCACGATCGCGGACAGGACGACTCCGCCCGCACCGGACCTCGTGAGGCGCGATTTCACGGCCACGGCGTTGAACACCAGGTGGTGCGGCGACATCACCTATGTCGCTGTCGGCTCGTCGTGGATGTTCCTGGCGACGGTCATCGACATCTGCTCGCGTCGCGTGATCGGCTGGTCCATCGCCGACCACATGCGCACCCAGCTGGTCACCGACGCGCTTGAGATGGCGGTCGCCGCCCGCGGCGGCCGGGTCGACGGCGTCGTCTTTCACACGGACAGGGGCGCCCAGTACGTCAGCCGAGCCTTCGCCGAGGTCTGCCGTCGGCACGGCATCCGCCGCAGCATGGGGCGCGTCGGCTCGAGCTATGACAACGCCCTGGCCGAATCGTTCTTCCAGGGCCTGAAGCGCGAGTTGCTCCACGGGCGACGCCTCACCTCGAAGGCTCAGACACGTCTGGAGCTGTTCCGCTGGCTCGCTTACTACAACCGGCGCCGCCGTCACTCCGCCCTCGGCTACCTCACACCAGTTGGGTTCGAACAACAACTGACCTTGTCGCCTACGCTGTCACTCGTCGCATGAAACCCGGTGTCCACTTCCGCGGTTGAACCTCACCCTTGTCGGCCCAGCAGGTGATGCCGGCGTCCGTGAGAGCGGCGGTGATGCCGTGTTCACGGGCGGCCCGGACATCGTGGACGGCTCCGGGCAGAGCCGCGGTCTGCGGCGATCCGGTCGATCGGCAGCAGGGTGCCGTCCAGCAGCACGAAGGTCTTCGTCGATGCCGTCCGGGCCGCCTCCGCGAGAGTCGGGACGAGGGCGGCCAGGAGCTCGACGGCCTCGGCGACGTACCGGTGGGCCGTCGTGGTTCCGATGCCGAATCCGGCTGCGAGCTGGGCATACGGGTGGCCGTTACGAAGGTGGGCGAGGGTGAGCAGGGCCTGCCGGCCCGGGCTCAGGCGCCGCCATCGGGTACCGAGCTCCCGGCGGCGCCGGCGGAGTCTGGCGGACAGGAAGCGCAGGGCAGAACTGGACACGTTGACGCCCGACGGGTAGACAAGCACACGAAGCCTCTGGTGGAGACGGATTTCTTGGTCGAAACCCATCTACCAGGGGCTTCACCCGCCTGTCAGCCCAACTGAGCTACCCCGTCGCCAGGTTGGAAAGAGCTCA
>JODU01000084.1 GCA_000720845.1 Kitasatospora aureofaciens
AACACAGTGGACGCGAGCAACTGAGGACAAGCCCTCGGCCTATTAGTACCGGTCACCTCCACACCTCACGGTGCTTCCAGATCCGGCCTATCAACCCAGTCGTCTACTGGGAGCCTTACCCCATCAAGTGGGTGGGAGTCCTCATCTCGAAGCAGGCTTCCCGCTTAGATGCTTTCAGCGGTTATCCCTCCCGAACGTAGCCAACCAGCCATGCCCTTGGCAGGACAACTGGCACACCAGAGGTTCGTCCGTCCCGGTCCTCTCGTACTAGGGACAGCCCTTCTCAAGACTCCTACGCGCACAGCGGATAGGGACCGAACTGTCTCACGACGTTCTAAACCCAGCTCGCGTACCGCTTTAATGGGCGAACAGCCCAACCCTTGGGACCGACTCCAGCCCCAGGATGCGACGAGCCGACATCGAGGTGCCAAACCATCCCGTCGATATGGACTCTTGGGGAAGATCAGCCTGTTATCCCCGGGGTACCTTTTATCCGTTGAGCGACGGCGCTTCCACAAGCCACCGCCGGATCACTAGTCCCGACTTTCGTCCCTGCTCGACCCGTCGGTCTCACAGTCAAGCTCCCTTGTGCACTTACACTCAACACCTGATTGCCAACCAGGCTGAGGGAACCTTTGGGCGCCTCCGTTACTCTTTAGGAGGCAACCGCCCCAGTTAAACTACCCATCAGACACTGTCCCTGATCCGGATCACGGACCCAGGTTAGACATCCAGCACGACCAGACTGGTATTTCAACGACGACTCCACCCACACTGGCGTGCGAGCTTCAAAGTCTCCCAGCTATCCTACACAAGCCGAACCGAACACCAATATCAAACTGTAGTAAAGGTCCCGGGGTCTTTCCGTCCTGCTGCGCGAAACGAGCATCTTTACTCGTAGTGCAATTTCACCGGGCCTATGGTTGAGACAGTCGAGAAGTCGTTACGCCATTCGTGCAGGTCGGAACTTACCCGACAAGGAATTTCGCTACCTTAGGATGGTTATAGTTACCACCGCCGTTTACTGGCGCTTAAGTTCTCAGCTTCGCCCCACCGAAATGGAGCTAACCGGTCCCCTTAACGTTCCAGCACCGGGCAGGCGTCAGTCCGTATACATCGCCTTACGGCTTCGCACGGACCTGTGTTTTTAGTAAACAGTCGCTTCTCGCTGGTCTCTGCGGCCACCCCCAGCTCAGAGTGCAAGACTCGTCACCAGACGTGGCCCCCCTTCTCCCGAAGTTACGGGGGCATTTTGCCGAGTTCCTTAACCATAGTTCACCCGAACGCCTCGGTATTCTCTACCTGACCACCTGAGTCGGTTTAGGGTACGGGCCGCCATGAAACTCGCTAGAGGCTTTTCTCGACAGCATAGGATCATCCACTTCACCACAATCGGCTCGGCATCAGGTCTCAGCCTT
>JODU01000085.1 GCA_000720845.1 Kitasatospora aureofaciens
GGGAGTGTCCAATAGACGGCGGATCCGATGATCAAGGAGACGCCTGATGAGCGAGACCATCACCGAGCACGAGGCTGTGGAGGCGCCGGTCGTCGAGTCGGCCGTGGCAGCGGTTTCGGACGAGCAGTTGATCGGGATGCTGGTCGACCGTGCCCGCTCCGACGGGCTGCAGCTGACCGGCGAGGGCGGACTGCTGCAGCAGCTGACCAAGCGGGTGCTGGAGTCCGCCCTGGAGGGCGAGATCACCGATCACGTCGGCTATGACAAGCACGACGCGACGGGCAGGAACAGCGGAAACAGCCGCAACGGCACCCGTTCCAAGACCGTGCTGACCGACGTCGGACCAGTCGAGGTCAAGGTGCCCCGCGACACGGCCGGCACCTTCGAGCCGCAGATCGTTCGCAAGCGGCAGCGGCGCCTGACCGGCGTGGACGAGATGGTGCTCTCGTTGTCCGCGAAGGGCCTCACGCATGGGGAGATATCGGCTCATCTGGCCGAGGTGTATGGGGCGGAGGTGTCCAAGCAGACCATCTCCACGATCACTGACAAGGTGATGGAGGGCATGGCCGAATGGCAGTCCCGGCCGCTCGATCGCGTCTACCCGGTGGTCTTTGTGGACGCCATCAACGTGAAGATCCGCGACGGCAAGGTCGCCAACCGGCCCATCTACATCGCCATGGCAGTCACGGTCGACGGCACCCGCGACATCCTCGGCATCTGGGCCGGTGACGGCGGCGAGGGCGCCAAGCACTGGCTCCAGGTCTTCACCGAGCTGAAGAACCGCGGCGTCGAGGACGTCCTCATGCTCGTCTGCGACGGCCTGAAGGGCCTGCCCGACGCGGTCGAGGCCGTCTGGCCCCGAACTGTGGTGCAGACCTGCATCGTTCACTTGATCCGCAACAGCATCCGCTACTGCGCCCGCCAGGACTGGGGCAAGGTCGCGCGCGACCTGAAGCCCGTCTACACGGCGCCGAGCGAGGCCGCCGCGACCGAGCGGTTCCTGGAGTTCTCGGAGAAGTGGGGCAGCAAGTATCCAGCTGTGATCAAGCTGTGGTCCGACGCCTGGGCCGAGATGGTGCCCTTCCTCTCCTTCGACGTCGAGATCCGCAAGGTGATCTGTTCGACGAATGCGATCGAGAGCGTGAACGCCCGCATCCGCAGGGCCGTCCGGGCCCGCGGCCACTTCCCTTCGGAGGCCGCCGCGTTGAAGTGCGTCTACATGGCGCTGATGAGCCTGGACCCGACCGGCAAGGGCCGGCGCCGCTGGACGATGCGCTGGAAGGCCCCGCTCAACGCCTTCCAGATCGCCTTCGACGGCCGCCTGACCGCCACCGACCAGCGATAACTCAACAACCAAGATCAGCCGTTAAGTTGACACACCC
>JODU01000086.1 GCA_000720845.1 Kitasatospora aureofaciens
CTGGCCGCCGCCACCGACGTGTTCGGGCTGCGCGATGCGATGTTCCGCGGTGAGCGGATCAACATCACCGAGGACCGGGCCGTGCTGCACACGGCGCTGCGTGCCCCGCGGGACGCGGTGGTCGAGGTCGACGGCGAGAACGTGGTCCCCAAGGTCCACGCGGTGCTCGACAGGATGGCCGGCTTCGCCGACCGGGTCCGCTCCGGCGAGTGGACCGGTCACACCGGCAAGCGCATCCGCAATGTCGTCAACGTCGGCATCGGCGGCTCCGACCTCGGTCCGGCGATGGCCTACGAGGCGCTGCGGGCCTTCACCGACCGCTCGCTCACCGTCCGCTTCGTGTCCAACGTGGACGGCGCCGACCTCCACGAGGCGGTCCGGGACCTGGACCCGGCCGAGACGCTGTTCGTCATCGCCTCCAAGACCTTCACCACCA
Organism: Kitasatospora aureofaciens; assembly: GCA_000720845.1. Taxonomy (GTDB): domain Bacteria; phylum Actinomycetota; class Actinomycetes; order Streptomycetales; family Streptomycetaceae; genus Streptomyces. The sequence continues at coordinate 437 of JODU01000086.1, forward strand.
TCGAGACGATCACCAACGCCACCTCGGCGCGCTCCTGGCTGCTGGCCGGCCTCGGGGGCGACGAGAAGGCGGTCGCCAAGCACTTCGTGGCGCTGTCGACCAACGCCGAGAAGGTCGCGGACTTCGGCATCGACACGGCCAACATGTTCGAGTTCTGGGACTGGGTCGGCGGCCGGTACTCCTTCGACTCGGCGATCGGGCTCTCGCTGATGATCGCCATCGGCCCGGACCGCTTCCGGGAGATGCTCGACGGCTTCCGCATCGTCGACGAGCACTTCCGCAACGCCGAGGCCCCGGCCAACGCGCCGCTGATCCTCGGTCTGCTGGGCGTCTGGTACGGCGACTTCCTTCACGCGCAGTCGCACGCGGTCCTGCCGTACTCGCACTACCTGTCGAAGTTCACCGCCTATCTCCAGCAGCTCGACATGGAGTCCAACGGCAAGTCCGTGGACCGGGACGGGAACCCGGTGGAGTGGCAGACCGGGCCGGTGGTCTGGGGCACGCCGGGCACCAACGGGCAGCACGCGTACTACCAGTTGATCCACCAGGGGACGAAGCTGATCCCGGCGGACTTCATCGGCTTCGCGCGGCCCGTCGGCGAGCTGAGCGACGAGCTGAAGGCCCAGCACGACCTGCTGATGGCCAACTTCTTCGCCCAGACCCAGGCACTCGCCTTCGGCAAGACCCCGGACGAGGTACGCGCCGAGGGGGTGCCCGAGGAACTGGTCCCGCACAAGACCTTCCGCGGCAACCACCCCACCACCACCATCCTGGCCCGGGAGCTGACCCCGTCCGTCCTCGGGCAGCTCATCGCGCTGTACGAGCACAAGGTGTTCGTACAGGGCGCGATCTGGAACATCGACTCCTTCGACCAGTGGGGCGTCGAACTCGGCAAGGTGCTCGCCAAGCG
>JODU01000087.1 GCA_000720845.1 Kitasatospora aureofaciens
CTTCAGCAGACCCGGTGCCCGGTCGGCGAGCAGGTCGATGACCTGGCTGGTGTAGGCGTGGGCGGTGGACTCGCTGATCCCGAACCCGGCGGCGATCTTTGCCAGGGTGGTGTGTTCGTGCAGGTACACCAGTGCCACCGTCGCGCGCTGGGACGGGCGGAGCTTGCAGCGGCGGTCGCCCTCACGGGTGACGATCAGCATGGTGACCCACTCCACGAGTGCATGCGGCAGGTCGAGTGCGGCAGGATGGATGACCAACGAGGCCCCCGAGCAACGTGATTGAGACGTCAGACACCTCGATCAACAGCCCGGGGGCCTCTCCACCGGCCTGAGTAGCACGAAGCTCGGACGGCTCCGAAAGACCGGCCGGAGTCTCGAGGTCATTTGTTCCCCCTGATGCGGGGTTCCACGTCTGCAGAAACAGACGTGGAACCCGACCGGCAGCGGCTTGGGCTTTCCGGCCGTCGATCCCCATGTCAGGGACACACAGGCTGGGTGTCCGACCGGATGGCGAGCCCATCGTCGCTGTTCCCGCTGACGCTGGTGATCACATCGGCTCGGACGATCTCTGGGTCAGGTTATCGCCAGTGGTGCGTGCGAACCCAGATGTCGCGATAATGTCCCTCCTGCATGATCGGCGTGTCCTCGTCCATGATTGCGGTCCGCACGGACGGGCCGAGACGGCCTCAGTTGCACGACTCGTAGGGAGCCGTCCCGCCGCAGGCAGCGGGCAGGCGGCGGACGTTGTCGTCCTGGGAGGCCTGTTGCCTCAGCCGCTGGAGCTCCTCGTGCTGGGCCGTGAGCCGGGAGACGGCAAGCGTCTTGAACGCGGTGAGCTCGGCCAGCGCCTCGTCCCGTTTCGCGACTCGTTCCTTGAGTTCGGCGACCTGGGCCTTGAGCCGTTCGATCTGCGACGTCCGGGGGTCAGGGGCCTTGCCCGCGTCGCGCTGGGCCTTCAGGCGACGCTCGAACTCCTCTCCGAGGTGCTGGTAGAGGCCGGGGCGGGTGGTGCCGTCACGGTTCTTTTTGGCGTGGGCAGTACGACGATGACGGTCAGCGGGGGTCTCGCGGGGTTGCGGCAGACATGCAGCGCAGCAGAGGCGACAAGGCGTCAGACGCGATCCGCACCAGCCGGCACTCATCGCCGCCATGTTCATCTGCCACGACCTGATGACCCCTGCGCTGGGCGGGAGGGGAGATGGGCAGCGGGAGGGCGACTAGGCAGGCTCTCTGAGGCAGAGTGCCCAGCTCCGGTTGCTCTTGTCCGAACATTGAGCTTCTTCAGTCGCTACCCGTTCGGGTGAGAAGTACCTGTACGTCGACGACGTCGATGAGCAGTGCGCTTGCTACCGGGCGGGCCCGACTTGCAGG
>JODU01000088.1 GCA_000720845.1 Kitasatospora aureofaciens
CGCGCCGGATGGTGTTGAGGCGGGTGATGAGGGGGGCGATGGTGGTGCCCTCGCGTTCGGCGCGGGCCCAGTCGCGGGGTTTGAGCTGGTATTTCTCGCTGTCGAGGTATTCCTCGCTGCCTTCGCGCAGGGGGGTGTTCTCGCAGAGTTCGTAGCCGCTGTAGATGCCCCAGGTGGGGGAGAGGGTGGCGGCGAGGACGGCGCGGACCTCGAAGGCGGGGCGGTGGCCGTGCTGGAGGTAGGCGTGCAGGATGTCGGGGGTGTTGGTGAAGAGGTTGGGCCGCATGTAGGAGGCGGCGTCGCCCGACAGTTCGGTGAGGTACTCGGTCAGTTCCTGTTTGGTGTTGCGCCAGGTGAAGTAGGTGTAGGACTGCTGGAAGCCGATCTGCGCGAGGGTGTGCATCATCGCGGGGCGGGTGAAGGCCTCGGCCAGGAAGATGACGTCGGGGTCGGTGCCGTTGATCTCGGCGATGACGCGTTCCCAGAAGGCGACGGGTTTGGTGTGGGGGTTGTCGACGCGGAAGACGCGTACGCCGTGGTCCATCCAGAAGCGCAGGACGCGCACGGTTTCGGTGACGAGTCCGTCGGGGTCGGCGTCGAAGGCGATGGGGTAGATGTCCTGGTACTTCTTGGGCGGGTTCTCGGCGTGGGCGATGGTGCCGTCGGGGCGGTGGTGGAACCAGTCGGGGTGTTTGTGGACCCAGGGGTGGTCGGGGGAGCACTGGAGGGCGAAGTCGAGGGCGATCTCCAGGCCGTGGCGGGCGGCTTCGGTGACGAAGTGGTCGAAGTCGTCGATCGTGCCGAGGGCGGGGTGGACGGTGTCGTGGCCGCCTTCGGGGGAGCCGATGGCCCAGGGGACGCCGACGTCGTCGGGGGTGGCGGTGAGGGTGTTGTTGCGGCCCTTGCGGTGGGTGGTGCCGATGGGGTGGATCGGTGGGAGGTAGACGACGTCGAAGCCCATGGCGGCGATCGCGGGGAGGCGGCGGGCCGCGGTGCGGAAGGTGCCGTGGGGCTGGGCGGGGGTGCCCTCGGAGCGGGGGAAGAACTCGTACCAGGCGCCGTAGAGGGCGCGTTCGCGCTCGACGAGCAGGGGCAGCGGCTCGGAGGAGGTGACCAGCTCGCGCAGCGGGTGGCGGGCCAGGACCGCGTCCACCTCCGGCGTCAACGCCGCCGCCAGCCGGG
>JODU01000089.1 GCA_000720845.1 Kitasatospora aureofaciens
CTCCGTCGGCACAATCCGCACCGCATACGCATTCGGCCCCGCCACCGCATCCGGAGTACGCGGCGGAGCGAACGTCAGCTCCACCGTCCCCGTCGTCCCCGGATACAGCCGCAACGTCTGCGGCTCCACCGTCGTCCAGGGAGCCACATCCCCGACCGGTTCGAACCGGTACTCGTCGACGACGTCACCGGTATTACGCACCCTCAGGCGCACACGCGTACTACTGCCGGGGTCCACAGTCGCGGACGCGGGCTCCAGGGAAGTCCACAGGCTCACACGCCGACGCTACGGGGCAACTGCCCATGCGTCAGCGGCACTCGGGGCACTTCTGGCTGCCCCGATGTACCTGATCGTACGACTTTTCGGACCCTGCGTCAGTCCTTCGACGGGCGGATGATCTGCCACTCCTGGTCGTCGGTGTTGGTGCAGGTGGCGATGTTCAGCGGAGTCTCGGTGCCGCCGTTCTGGCCCTTCACGTTCAGGCATCGGTGGGCACTGGCGAAGTTGCGGATCCAGTAGTTCCCGCTCGCCTGCTTGTCGATCCACCACAGCTGGTTGTCCGCCTTGGTGCCGTTGCAGTGGAATTCGGCGACCCCCGTTCCCTCCGGACGAGCGCCGTATTCACCCAGGTCCATGCACAGCTGGTCCGTGACGTTCCGGATCTGGAAGAGCTTGACCCCGTTGGGGCCGCCGTTCTCGTACTTGACCTCGAGGTTCCAGTACTCGTTGTCGCCCTCTTCGTGGCAGTTGGCCTGCTGGACGACCCCGTTGATCTTGCCCTTGTCCCGCCCGGGGATGTCGGCGCACATGTGGGTGGTGGCGTTGCGCAGCATGATGTTCATGGCGGGAACCACGTCCGGCTTCGTCGCGGGCTTGTTGGACTGCCCGCCCCCGCCGCCACCTCCGCCGTCACCGTCACCGCCACCGGCGCCGTCGTTCTCGGGCTTCTCGGAGGCCGGCTGCTCGGGCTCGACCTCGGGCGCGGACTCCGCACTGCTGGGCAGGGTCTCGGGTGTGGCACTCGGACTGGGGGCGAGGGCGGCACCGGCCTGCTCGGTCTGCTCGGTCGCACTCGTGCGGACCTGCGGCTTGTACGCGATCCAGATCATCACGAACGCGATCGCCAACGCCAGGAAGATCCCGAAGAACGTCGCC
>JODU01000090.1 GCA_000720845.1 Kitasatospora aureofaciens
CTCCGTCGGCACAATCCGCACCGCATACGCATTCGGCCCCGCCACCGCATCCGGAGTACGCGGCGGAGCGAACGTCAGCTCCACCGTCCCCGTCGTCCCGGGATACAGCCGCAGGGTTTGTGGCTCGATCGTCGTCCAGGGAGCCACATCCCCGACGGGCTCGAACCGGTACTCGTCAACGACATCACCGGTGTTGCGGACCCGCAGGCGCACACGCGTGCTGCTGCCGGGGTCGACGGTGGCGGACGCGGGCTCCAGGGAGGTCCAAAGGCTCACGCGTCGACGCTACGCGGAGCCTTAGCGGGACGTCAGGAGTCGCAAGGGCAAAGCGCGTTGCCCTCGCACACGTCGGTCAGACCGTGATCCGGACCGCCTCCAGCTGAAGCCTGTCGTGCTCCATGTTGCTGCCGAAGTACCGCCAGTTCCCCGGCTCGGTGCAGCCCTGCTTCTGCCAGCCCTTGTCCTTGACATGGGTGTTGGGGCAGACGGTGCCTTCGATGGTCCTGAGGGTGAACCCCTCCATCGGCGACACCGCCTCCTTCGTGCTGCCCAGATACATGTCGGTCTTGTCGGGGGCGCTCTCCCACTTGCTGCCGTTGAGCCATCCCTCGACGACATGGGCGCCGTTGCCCGTCACGCCCTTGGTCCCGGACACGGCGATGTTCAGGGCCTTGATCGGGAGGTTCTTGCCGACCGTGCCGGCCTCGGCACCGTCGCACACGGGAGCCTGCCAGCCCTGGTCGGCCACATAGGCGCGATAGCAGATGTGCCGTCCCTCGCTGCGGGCGGCGACTTCCTTCACGGCCGTGGCCGCGGTGCGTACGGGCGGCTTGGGCTTCTTGGACTCGCCGCCACCGCCACCTCCTCCGCCGCCGTCCTTGTCGCCGCCGCCTCCGCCGTCGTCCTTCTCCTGCTCCTGGCCGGCCGAGGGCTGCTGCACCTGCGGCTGCTCGACCGGCGCGGACTCCGCACTGCTCGGCAGAGCCTCCGGAGTCCCACTCGGACTGGGGGCGAGAGCGGCACCGGCCTGCTCCGTCTGCTCGGTCGCACTCGTGCGGACCTGCGGCTTGTACGCGATCCAGATCATCACGAACGCGATCGCCAACGCCAGGAAGATCCCGAAGAACGTC
>JODU01000091.1 GCA_000720845.1 Kitasatospora aureofaciens
GGGGGGTGCCTCTATGTCTTTCGTCAAGCGAGGCGTGGGGTTCTGGGTTCGTAGAAGGTGCCGTCGCGGAGCATCGCGAACAGCACGTTGATCCGCTGGCGGGCCAGACGGAGCAGTGCCTGGGTGTGGGTCTTCCCGCGGGCCCGGCATCGGTCGTAATAGGTGCGGGAGGCGGGATCGTGCAGCGCGGCGAACGCCGACAGGAACATCGCGCGTTTCAGTTGCCGGTTGCCGCCGCGAGGTGCGTGTTCGCCGTGGATCGAGGTCCCCGACGATTTGGTCGTCGGGGCCAGGCCGGCGTAGGAGGCCAGGTGGGCGGCGGTGGGGAAGCTGGTGCCGTCGCCGACGGTGACCAGCAAGGTGGCGGCGGTCCTGACATCACGAGGTCGAGGGTGCCGGTGCCCGGGATCACCTCAACCAGCTTGAGGCGTCCGGCTTTCCGCAGGGCGGCTGGGGATCCGTGGCGTTCCAGCAGCCAGGTCACGGCGGGGTGGTCCAGGCGCGGGCCCAGGACGCGTTCCAGGCTGGGGTGGAACTGGGTGAGCAGGCCGCGTATCCGGTTGGAGGTGCGGGTGGCCTCGGCGGCGAGGTCCTGGTCGAAGCCGACGAGCACGGTCAGTTCGGCGGTGATCTCGTCGGTCAGTTCCAGCGAGCGCAGGGTGTGCGGCATCGTGCGGGCGGCGTCCGCGATCACCGCGGCGTCCTTCGCGTCGGTCTTCGCCTCGCCCGGATAGAGATCGGCGATCCGCCGCATGGACAAGCCGGGCAGGTAGGCGACCTTGCAGCCGGCGTCCCGGGCGACGGTCAGGGGCAGGGCTCCGATCGAGGCGGGCTGGTCCACGATCACCAGCACGGTGCCGAACTTCGCGGCCAGCTTGTCGAAGACGGCCCGCAGCTTCGGCTCGCTGTTGGGCAGCTGCTTGTCGAAGACCTTTTTCCCGGCCGGGGTCAGCCCGTGCCCATGATGGGAGCTCTTGCCGACGTCCAGGCCGAGGAAGACGCCCACGTCGTCGATGTCGTCCAACCCATCCTCCCGAGCAGGGTTCGTGCGGTGCTGGCCAGGGCGTTGGCGTCGTATGCGCGCATCCACGTTATGCAGACCTGCCGCCCGCAAGCGGCCGGGCTTTGCGCCAGGCCAGGCGGTAGTCGGACCTCTCATCAGCGTCTCCAACGGCGCCTCCCAGGCCCGGTGACACCACCCCCCAGGTCATCCGTTCGACAGGGGGGAACAGTCATGCCGGGCCCGGAGGCCAGCGGCCCTCTTGCAGGACCGCGAAGAAGATAACGGGGG
>JODU01000092.1 GCA_000720845.1 Kitasatospora aureofaciens
GCCCCTCGTCGTTGGCGTGGTGATTCCACTCAACACACCGGCGACCGAAGGGGCCCTGTTGGTTCCGTATCCTGCCACGCTCGACGTCCCGCATGAGCTCGTCGAGCATGTCGCCTGGCTGCTGCACGAGCACCGCCAAGCCCGTAACACCCGCTGGCGCAAGCTCGGCTGCTTCCAGCAAGCACTGCTCACCCTGGTGCACCTGCGGAAGAACGAGACGTTCTCGCAGCTCGGAGCGGGTTTCGGGATATCCCAGGCCACCGCCTGGCGGTACGTCGACGAGACCTTGGACGTGCTGGCCGGCTGGGCGCCCGGCCTCCACGAAGCCCTCACCGGCCTCGGTGAAGGCGACCACGTCATCGTTGACGGCACCCTGATCCCCACCGACCGGATCCGCGCGGACGAGCCGTACTACTCGATGAAACATCGCAAGCACGGGATGAACGTGCAGGTCATCGCCCGGTCCGACGGCACACCGCTGTGGTTCTCCCGCGCGACACCCGGCCGCACCCACGACCTGACCGCGGCCCGCGCCCACGGCATCGTCCAGGCCTGCCTCACCCGGCAGATCCTCGTCCTGGCGGACCGCGCCTACCAGGGCGCCGGCGCCACATTTCGAACCCCCTACTACCACCACAGCGAACAGCCCGAGCACTACCAGCAGTTCAACCGCGACCACGCCAGACTCCGGGCGCCTGGCGAACGAGCCTTCGCGCAGTTGAAGTCCTGGCGGCTACTACGGCGAGCCAGATGCTCCACCCGTCGTATCGGCACCATCGTCCAGGCCGTCCACACACTGCTGACCTGCAGCTATTCAGGATGAAAGAGGCTCACTGAGCTTCTTCAGCGTTGCCGCTCCAGTGTGAGGATGGCCTTGGCGGTTGACGTCATTCGATTGGGGCTGCACCGGGACCTGCGGAAGATGCGCCAGGACTTCAGGCGGGCGACGCCGCGCTCGACCGGCGCTCGCGCGGCGGCCA
>JODU01000093.1 GCA_000720845.1 Kitasatospora aureofaciens
CTAGGGTCCGTCTTCAAAGATCACTGAGGTGGTGGATCATGGTGGGGTGATACGCCGCCATGAACTCACGGATGCGGAATGGGAGTTACTTGCTCCACTGATACCGCGGGCCGCCACGGGACGTCCGCGTGTGTCGGACCGCCAGGTCATCAACGGGATGGTCTACAAGATCCGCACCGGTATCTCCTGGCGTGACCTGCCGGAACGCTACGGGCCGTGGAAGACGGTCTACACCCGGTTCCGCCGCTACGCCCTGGACGGCGTGTTCGCCCGAGCGCTTCAGCAGGTCCAAGCCGAAGCGGACGCGGCCGGCGACATCGACTGGTTGGTCCAGATCGACTCCACCATCGTCCGTGCCCACCAGCACGCTGCTGCCACCGGCCGAAAAGGGGGAACCACCGGCAGGACGAACCGGACGATCACGCCCTCGGCCGATCCCGAGGCGGACTGACCACCAAAATTCACCTCGCTTGCGACGGCCGGGGCCGGCCCCTCGCCATCCTGCTGACACCCGGCCAACGGCACGACAGCATCTGCGCACGCCCGCTCCTCGAACGCATCCACGTCCCGCGAACCGGCGTCGGACGACCACGCTGCAGGCCCGACCAGGTCATCGCGGACAAGGCCTACAGCTCCCGCGGCTTCCGCGCCTACCTGCGCAAACGCGGCATCGCACACACCATCCCGGAGAAGACCGACCAGCGACGGCACCGTCACAACCGCGGACGTCACGGCGGCCGACCACCGGCATTCGACCGGCATCTCTACCGTCGCCGCAACGTCGTTGAGCGCTGCTTCAACCGTCTCAAGGGCTTCCGCGGCATCGCCACTCGATACGAGAAGACCGCCACTTCCTACGAAGCAGCGGTCAATCTCGCCTCATTCCTACTCTGGGCAAGATCCGTTTGAAGACGGACCCTAGT
>JODU01000094.1 GCA_000720845.1 Kitasatospora aureofaciens
AATCGGGCGGTGCTGGCGCATCGGCTGTTCACGGGGCTCTTTCGACGTCATCTCGCGCTCCTGGTGGAGGAGTTAGCGACTCCGTGGCAGGCCAGCATCGAGGGCCGCCGTCACGCTGCGCGTGGTGGAGTCCGGAAGCGGGCCGCGGGTGCCGGCGCCCGGCATCAGCTTGTGTTCGTCGACAGGCTGGTGGCCACGCTGATCCATCTGCGGCACGACCTGCCGCACTCGGTGCTGGGCCTGCTGTTCGGTGTCGGCCGTTCCTCGGTCACCCGGGCGATCGGAGAGGTGAGTACGCTCCTGGCGGAGCGGGGGTGCGCGGTTCCCGACCGTGCCGGTCTGCGGCTGCGGACGCTGACGGATGTATGTGCCTATGCCCAGGCTGAAGGCGTCGAGCTGCGTCTGGACGCCACCGAGATCCAGGTCCGCCGGCCACTGGCCGGCCTCGGCGGACGTCGTGCCTTCGTCTCGGGCAAGAAGAAGCAGAACACGATGAAGGCCACCGTGATTGCCGACTGGCGTGGCCGCACGTTATGGACCGATGCCCTGCGGCCTGGGCGTATGCACGACGCGACGGCGGCACGCAACGAAGGCATCGCCGTCTGCTTCCGGCACTTCCCCGACGTCGAGGTCCTCCTGGACGACGGCTATCTCGGACTGAGCCGCGACCACCGTGGGCAAGCCATCACACCGCCCAGAAAACCGCGGCCGGGAGCACTGCCCGGCAGGGTCGGGCAGTGGGAACGGGACCGCCACGGGCACTCCTCCGACCGCATCACCGTCGAACACACCCTCGCTGATCACAAACGCTGGAAGCAACTGACCCACCGCCGCGACCGCCTGCCCGACACCTACCGCGCCATCGCCGGCCTCGTCTCCGACCGCACCGCCAACGCCTGAAAACCGGCCACGGCAAGGCC
>JODU01000095.1 GCA_000720845.1 Kitasatospora aureofaciens
ACCAGAGCATCGGTGTCTCGAAGGACAGCGAGCCCTTCCACATGGTGCCGATCCAGTTGAAGAACTTCACACCGGTCGGGACCGCGATCAGGAAGGTCATGAAGGAGAAGAACGGCAGCAGTACGCCGCCCGTGACGTACATGTGGTGGGCCCACACCGTCACCGACAGACCCGCGATCGCGATGGTCGCGCCGATCAGGCCCATGTAGCCGAAGATCGGCTTGCGGGAGAAGACCGGGATGATCTCACTGACGATGCCGAAGAACGGCAGCGCGATGATGTACACCTCTGGATGCCCGAAGAACCAGAAGAGGTGTTGCCACAGCAACGCTCCGCCGTTGGACGAGTCGAAGATGTGGGCGCCGAACTTGCGGTCGGCCTCCAGCGCGAACAGGGCCGCGGCCAGCACCGGGAAGGCCAGCAGGACCAGCACACCGGTCAGCAGCACGTTCCAGGTGAAGATCGGCATGCGGAACATGGTCATGCCGGGCGCGCGCATGCAGATGATCGTGGTGATGAAGTTGACCGAGCCGAGGATGGTGCCGAAGCCGGAGAAGGCCAGACCCATGATCCACAGGTCGCCGCCGATACCGGGCGAGTGCACCGCGTCGGACAGCGGCGAGTAGGCGAACCAGCCGAAGTCGGCCGCGCCCTGCGGGGTCAGGAACCCGCCCACCGCGATGGTCGAGCCGAACAGGTACAGCCAGTAGGCGAACATGTTCAGCCGGGGGAACGCCACGTCCGGCGCGCCGATCTGCAGCGGCATGATCCAGTTCGCGAAGCCCGCGAACAGCGGCGTCGCGAACATCAGCAGCATGATCGTGCCGTGCATCGTGAACGCCTGGTTGAACTGCTCGTTCGACATGATCTGCAGACCGGGCCGGGCGAGCTCGGCGCGCATGAACAGCGCCATCACACC
>JODU01000096.1 GCA_000720845.1 Kitasatospora aureofaciens
CAGTCGATGCCTCCAGGCCCGGTGACACCCCCCGGATCATGAACAACAAGGGGGAGACGTCATGCCGGACCGAAGGCCGGTAGCCCCATTGCGGAGCCACGAATAAGGTAACGGGTGGGCAGGGGGTAATGGCGTGTCCGGGGATGGGGGTCTGGCGCGGAGTGTCATCGGCTGCTGGTGGAAGAGCCTCGTGTTCGGCTATGGGTTCTGGCGGAACTGCCGGGCGGTGCGGCTGGCATCTGATAGTCCTGCCCGTTCGTGGTGTAGGCCGGGCCCTGGGGGTGGGGCGTGTAGGGGGAAGAAACGTATGGGTTGTACGTATGGCTGTGCGTCGTCCAGTGGGGCTGGTCGATGTTTTGGGCCGTAGGCAGGAGCTGAGAAGCAACTCCAGGGTAGGCAGGCTGGTCCGGACCGCCCATGTTCTGCTGTGCGTGGTGTGAAACCGACACAGGGTTTTGCGGGCACAGGTCATGCAGTCTGTCTGGGTCGTCGTAGATTCCCTGAACGGACGGCTGCCTGTATTGCGGCGGGCACGTCAGGGCAGTGTTCTGGGAGATCTCGGGGAGACGCATTGCGTCGGCGGCAGCCAGTACCGCCGTCGGCATCTGCGCCACTGAAGGGTCTCCTGGGGGGAGGCCGGAAACCCGACTCGCCCCCTTTCTGGTTTCCCGTGGGATAGCGGGGTCGATGTAGAACCCGCCGCCGGGCCGGTCCTTGAGCAGAATCCCGGCTGCTCGCAGCACACTCTCCTCCGCAGCACTCGCCACATGATCCGGCCGGAGGAGATCGTGCATCCGGTGCCTGGCCTTGTTCTCCTCCGCGGACGCGCCCTCCCTGTGCCACGCGGGCAGGGTGCCGGCATCGACCACGGCGGTGGA
>JODU01000097.1 GCA_000720845.1 Kitasatospora aureofaciens
TCGGCACCGACACCGTCACCATCGACGACGACTTCTTCCACCTCGGCGGCCACTCCCTCCTCGCCACCACACTCATCAGCCGCATCCGCACCGTCATCGGTGCCGAACTCCCCATCCGGCAACTCTTCGAGACACCCACCGTCGCCGGAATCAGCACCGCGCTCGACCAGGAGCCGGCCCGTGCTGCCGTACGGCGTCCCGGTGTCACGGCCGGACCGAGGCCCGGGCGGATCCCCGTCTCCTACGCCCAGCAGCGGCTGCGGTTCCTCAGTCTGCTGGAGGACGGCAGCACCGCCTACAACGCACCCGGCGCGTTGCGGCTCACCGGAGCCCTGGACCGGGAGGCCCTGCGACAGGCCCTGGCCGACGTCGTGGACCGGCACGAGAGCCTGCGGACCGTCTTCGCCGAGGACGAGGGCGGCTTCACCCAGGTGATCCTGGAACCGTGCGAGGTCGCTCCGGGGTTCGACATCGTCGTGGTGGACGAGGAGCGGCTCGGGGCACAGCTGGCGGAGGCGGCACGGTACCCCTTCGACCTGGCCGCGGAACCGCCCCTGCGGGCCACCCTGTTCGAGGTCGACGACGACGAGTACGTACTCCTGCTGCTCCTGCACCACATCGCCGGCGACGGTTCGTCGATGCGTCCGCTGGCTCGTGACCTGGCCACCGCCTACGCGGCGCGGGTGCGGGGGGCGATGCCTGAGTGGGCGCCGCTGCCCGTCCAGTACGCCGACTACAGCCTCTGGCAACGCGACATCCTCGGCTCCGAGGACGACCCCGACAGCGAGATCTCCCGCCAACTCGACTACTGGACCCACACCCTCACCGGACTCCCCGACCAGCTCGAACTCCCCTACGACCGCC
>JODU01000098.1 GCA_000720845.1 Kitasatospora aureofaciens
CGGTCGCCGGTGTGTTGAGTGGAATCACCACGCCAACGACCAGGGGCCCTGCCTCGTCACCACTCCCGCTGACCAGCCCATTTCACCCTCCAGCACAGGGTGAAAGAGGCTCAGTGAGCCTCTTTCACCCTGAATAGTCGTAGTTGAGCAGTATGTGGATGGCTTGGACGATGCGGCTGACGCGGCGGGTGGAGCAGCGTGCTCTGCGCGTGATGCGCCAGGTTTTGGGTCGGGTGAAGGCGCGTTCGCCGGGAGTTCGGAGTCGGGCGTGGTCGCGGTTGAACTGCTGGTAGTGCTCGGGTGGTTCGCGGTGGTGGTAGTAGGGGGTGCGGACCGCGGCGCCGACGCCCTGGTAGGCGCGGTCCGCGAGCACGAGGATCTGCCGGGTCAGGCAGGCCTGGACGATGCCGGGCACGGACCGCGGGGAGGTCATGGGTCCGTCCCGGCGTCACGTGCGAGAACCACAGCGTGGTGACGTCCGGGGCCGCGATGACCTGGACGTTCATGCCGTGCTTGCGGTGCTCATGCGAGTAGTACGGCTCGTCCGCCTTGATGCGGTCGGTCGGGATGAGCGTCCCGTCTGCAAACCCTACGAGGCAGGGGGGCGTAAGGCACCGTTTGAGCCGGAGCTGGCCCCGGCCCTTGAACGGCATGGCCTGTCCCCTGCTCTGCTGAAGGACGCATGGACGATCACCACAGCCAGCAGTGTTGGTTATCCGACGACGGGCCTTGACCCTTGATCCTGGACACACGAGACACTGAGCTCTTTCCAACCTGGCGACGGGGTAGCTCAGTTGGGCTGACAGGCGGGTGAAGCCCCTGGTAGATGGGTTTCGACCAAGAAATCCGTCTCCACCA
>JODU01000099.1 GCA_000720845.1 Kitasatospora aureofaciens
CCCCGCTCAACGCCTTCCAGATCGCCTTCGACGGCCGCCTGACCGCCACCGACCAGCGATAACTCAACAACCAAGATCAGCCGTTAAGTTGACACACCCGTCGCACTCGTGTACCTGCGCCGCCACGACACCCTCACGAGGATCGCCGCGGCATTCGGTATATCCGTCGGCACCGCCCACGCCTACGTCGCAGCGGTCACCGGCCTGCTTGCCGAGCAGGCGCCGGGCCTGCTGAAGACGCTGCGCGCGCACGACCCGGACTTCGTCCTCCTGGACGGCACACTCGCAGAGTGCGACCGCGTCGGCGACGGCAGGGCCGACTACTCCTCGAAACACAGGCGGCACGGGGTGAACGTGCAGGTCGTCACGGACCCGGCCGGCGAGATTCTGTGGCTGTCGCCGGCACTGCCGGGTCGGACCCATGATCTGACGGCCGCCCGCACCCACAAGATCCTCCGGATCTGCGCGCGCCAGGGCGTCCCGGTCCTCGCCGACATGGCCTACATCGGTGCGGGCGACTGGGTCACCACCGCCAAGCGCCGCCCGCCCAACGGTGAACTCACTCTCACCGAGCGGACCGTGAACCGGGCCCTGTCCGCGGCCCGGGCACCCGTCGAACGAGGCATGGCACGGCTGAAGTCCTGGCAGATCTTCCGCAGATCCCGCGTCAGCCCCAACCGCATGAGCGTCATCACCAAAGCCGTCCTCACCCTGGAGAAGCAACGCTGAAAATGCTCAGTGAGCTTCTTCAGTCGCTACCCGTTCGGGTGAGAAGTACCTGTACGTCGACGACGTCGATGAGCAGTGCGCTTGCTACCGGGCGGGCCCGACTTG
>JODU01000100.1 GCA_000720845.1 Kitasatospora aureofaciens
CCGCTGGGTGAGGGTCTGGGGGTAGTCGGTGATGATGCCGTCGACGCCGAGGCCGGTCATTTTGCGGATGGCGCCGGGTTCGTCGACGGTCCAGACGTTGATGTCCATGCCGAGTTGGTGGACGCGGTCGACGAGGGTCTGGTCGGTGACGGTGTGCTGGGGGTTGATCTGGTCGGCCCATTGGCTGAGTTCGGTCAGTTCGGTGTCGGTGGGGCGGTCGGCGTCGAGGATGCCGATGGGGATGTCGGGCTGGGCGGTGTGGAAGGTGCGGGCGTCGTCGGTCTGGAAGGACTGGACGGCCAGTTTTTTGCGGGCGAGGGCGGTGCGGAGGTAGTGGGGTTTGCTCCGCAATGTGTCGGCGAGGTCGGTGGCGATGGTGGTGCCGTATTGGCTGCAGGGGCTGATTTCGGCGAGGAGTCCGGTGGGGGTGTGCTGGATGTGGTGGATGACGTCGTCGAGGGTGATGAGGGGTTCGCCGGCGTAGTTGTCGTGGAACCAGGTTCCGGCGTCGAGGCGGCGGAGTTCGTTCCAGGTGAAGTCGGAGACGCGGTAGCGGGGGCGTCCGGGGTAGAGGTCTTCGATGTCGGTGGTGCGTTCCATGGTGCAGTCGTGGAAGTTGATGAGTTTGCCGTCCTTGGTGCGCTGGACGTCGATTTCGACGTAGTCGGCGCGTTGGCGGACGGCGAGGTCGATGGCGGCGGCGGTGTTCTCGGGTGCCATGCCGGAGGAGCCGCGGTGGGCGATGACGTCGGGTCCGGTCGCGGCCTGCGCGGTCGTCGACGTCGCCGCCAGTGCCAGACCACCCAGCACGGCCACGACCACACCGGCA
>JODU01000101.1 GCA_000720845.1 Kitasatospora aureofaciens
TGAGCCTCTTTCATCCTGAATAGCTGCAGTTCAGGAGTGTGTGGATGGCCTGGACGATGGTGCCGATGCGGCGGGTGGAGCATCTGGCTCGCTGGAGGACTCGCCAGGACTTCAGCTGCGCGAAGGCGCGTTCTCCCGGAGCCCTCAGGCGGGCGTGGTCGCGGTTGAACTGCTGGTAGTGCTCGGGCTGTTCGCTGTGGTGGTAGTACGGGGTGCGGATGGTGGCGCCGGCGCCCTGGTAGCCGCGGTCGGCGAGAACAAGGATCTGCCGGGTGAGGCAGGCCTGGACGATGCCGTGGGCGCGAGCCGCGGTCAGATCGTGGGTCCGGCCCGGCATCGCGCGGGAGAACCACAGCGGTGTGCCGTCGGGACGGGCGATGACCTGCACGTTCATGCCGTGCTTGCGGTGCTTCATCGAGTAGTACGGCTCGTCCGCGCGGATCCGGTCTGTGGGAATCAGGGTGCCGTCAACGATGACGAAGTCGCCCTCGCCCAGGCCGGTGAGGGCTTCGTGGAGGCCGGGCGCCCAGGAGACCAGAACGTCCAAGGTCTCGTCCACGTACCGCCAGGCCGTGGCCTGGGATATCCCGAAACCCGCTCCGAGCTGCGAGAACGTCTCGTTCTTACGCAGATGGACCAGCGCGAGCAGTGCCTGCTTGAAGCAGCCGAGCTTGCGCCAGCGAGTGTTGCGGGCCCGGCGGTGCTCGTACAGCAGCCAGGAAACATGCTCAACCAGCTCATGCGGGACGTCGAGCGTGGCAGGATACGGAACCAACAGGGCCCCTTCGGTCGCCGGTGTGTTGAGTGGAATCACCACGCCAACGAC
>JODU01000102.1 GCA_000720845.1 Kitasatospora aureofaciens
CCAAGAAGAAGCCCTCTGCACCCTCTTCGCCGACATACTCGGCACCGACACCGTCACCATCGACGACGACTTCTTCCACCTCGGCGGCCACTCCCTCCTGGTCACGAAGCTGGTCAGCCGCATCCGGACCAGCCTGGGCGCGGAACTTCCCATCCGGCAGCTCTTCGAGACACCCACCGTGGCCGCTCTCTCCGCCGTCGTGGGCGAGGGCACCGCACCGGGTCGCCGCACCGTGACCGCGGTGGATCCGCGTCCGGCACGGATTCCGCTCTCCTACGCCCAGCAGCGGCTGTGGTTCCTCAACCGCTTCGAGGGCCCCAGCGCCACCTACAACATCCCGGTGGCCCTGCGGCTCACCGGCCCCCTGGACCGGGAGGCCCTGCGACAGGCCCTGGCCGATGTCGTGGACCGGCACGAAAGCCTGCGGACCGTCTTCGCCGAGGACGAGGCCGGCGCCTACCAGATCGTCCGAGAGCCGGCGGACGCCCGTCCGGACCTGCATGTGGTCGAGTCCGGCCCGGAAGAGGTGGAGGAGCGTCTGCGTGACGCGGCGCGGCGTGGATTCGACCTCTCCGCGGACTCCGGCGAGCTGCCCTTCCGCGTGACGCTGTTCGAGGCCGGTGACGGCGAGCACGTACTCCTGCTGCTCCTGCACCACATCGTGAGTGACGCGTGGTCCCGGACGCCGCTGGCCCGTGACCTCACGGCCGCCTACGCGGCCCGGGTACGCAATGCGGCAGCCCCGCAGTGGGCGCCGCTGCCCGTCCAGTACGCCGACTACAGCCTCTGGCAACGCGACATCCTCGGCACC
>JODU01000103.1 GCA_000720845.1 Kitasatospora aureofaciens
AACCCCGAGGTGCCGGCCCCGGCCGCCCGCCCGGCGCCAAGAACAAACACCGAGCACCCCGCTACGACGTCGGCAAGACCGTCAAACGCCCCGAGACACGCAAGGCCATCGGCAAGCCCGGAAGATCTTGGTAGATAAAGAACAAGCTTAAAGAGCGTTTTGTCCCGGGGAGGTTGTTTGGTTCGAGGTTCAGGTGTCGCGCCAGTTCGGGGTGGATTCACTGGTGAGTCGTCGGCTTATGAGGTCGATCATCGCGACGTGGATTATGGCTTCGGATCTGTGAGGGTGGGTCTCGTAGTCGCGGGCGAGACGGCGGTGGTGCATCAGCCAGCCGAAGGTCCGCTCGACCACCCAACGTCGGGGGATCACCTTGAACCCTTTGGCGCCGGGGTCGCGTTGGACGACTTCGACGTCGATGCCGAGGCGGGCACCGTGGTCGATGACTTTCGTCCGGTAGCCAGTGTCGGCCCACGCCTTGGTCACTCGAGGGGTTGCGGCGGAGATCTGGGAGAGCAGGTGGATGCCGCCGGTGTTGTGTCGGAGACACTGGCCGCCCTCACCCAGACGGCCAGCAGCAGGCCGATGGTGTCGACGCCGATGTGGCGCTTGCGACCTGCGATTTTCTTGCCAGCGTCGATGCCCTGGCCAGTCGCCGGCACGTTGGCGGAGGTCTTCACGCTCTGCGCGTCCAGCACACAGGCGGACGGCTCGGCATCCCGGCCTTCGGCTTCACGCACCAGGCGGCGCAGCAGGCCGTTGAGCCGGTCGAAGACGCCTTCCTTCTGCCAGGCGGCGAAGTAGCCGTAGCTGGGCCCGCCAGGCGGTGAGCGTGGGACCGATCAGTTCCCAGCGTGCATCGGACAGGTCGCTGGGATACGGGCGCTGTCGCGTCATGTTTCGGTAGTACCGTCGTGCACGACGCATCCCCAGGGCACAAACAGCGTCAACCGGGGGCGCTTTGGGATCAGACAGGAGCGACTCGACTCAA
>JODU01000104.1 GCA_000720845.1 Kitasatospora aureofaciens
TCGGCACCGACACCGTCACCATCGACGACGACTTCTTCCACCTCGGCGGCCACTCCCTCCTCGCCACCACACTCATCAGCCGCATCCGCACCGTCATCGATACCGAACTTCCCATCCGGCAGCTGTTCGAGACGCCCACCGTCGCCGGTATCAGCGCCGTCCTGGGCAAGGACACCGCACCGAGCCGCCGCACCGTGACCGCGGTGGATCCGCGTCCGGCACGCATTCCGCTCTCCTACGCCCAGCAGCGGCTGTGGTTCCTCAACCGCTTCGAGGGCCCCAGCGCCACCTACAACGCGCCGGTGGCCCTGCGGCTCACCGGGTCCCTGGACCGGGAGGCCCTGCGACAGGCCCTGGCCGATGTCGTGGACCGGCACGAGAGCCTGCGCACGGTGTTCGCGGAGGACGCCGAGGGTGCGCACCAGGTCGTCCGGGGCCCGGCCGACGCCCGGCCGGAGTTCACGATCGTGGAGACGGACGAAGCACGTCTGCGTGACGACCTGGCGGGTGCGGCCGGCCACCCCTTCGACCTTGCGGCCGAAATCCCGTTCCGTGCCTCACTGTTCGCCTTGTCGGAGGAGCAACACGTACTCCTCCTGCTGACGCACCACATCGTGAGTGACGCGTGGTCGCGGACGCCGCTGGCCCGTGACCTCACGGCCGCATACGCGGCCCGGGTACGCAATGCGGCAGCCCCGCAGTGGGCGCCGCTGCCCGTCCAGTACGCCGACTACAGCCTCTGGCAACGCGACATCCTCGGCACC
>JODU01000105.1 GCA_000720845.1 Kitasatospora aureofaciens
TGAACCCTTCTCATCCTGATCGCCAGGCGGTCTCGATGGCGTGAACGGCGGCGATGGTCCGGCTGATCCGGTTCGGGCTGCAGCGGGCTTTGCGGAAGATCCGCCATTGCTTGAGGCGGGCGAAGGCTCGCTCACCGGGCGCGCTCAGCTGGGCGTGGTCCCGATTGAACTGCGCGTAGTGCTCTGGCAGGTCACGGCCGTAGTAGGGAGTGCGGACCGTGGCGCCGGCTCCGCGGTATCCGCGATCGGCGAGTACGAGGATCTGTCTGGTCAGGCATGCCTGAATCACTCCGTGGGCGCGGGCGGCCGTGAGGTCGTGGGTGCGTCCGGGCAGTGCGCGCGAGTACCACGGTGCGGTGCCGTCCGGCCGGGCCAGGACCGCGACGTTCATCCCGTGGTGACGGTGCTGTTGCGAGTAGTACGGCTTGTCGGCGGCCACCCGGTCGGTCCTGATCAGAGTGCCGTCAAGGATGAGGAACTCGTTCGGATCATGGTCTTGCAGCGCGTCCAGCAGGGTGGGCGCCTGGTCGGCCAGGATGTCGACGGCCTCGGTCACGTACCGTCCGGCGGTGGCGGTGGAGACACCGAACCCGGCTCCCACCTGGTGCAGCGTCTCGTTCTTGCGCAGGTGCACCAGCACAGGGAGAGCCTGCTGGAAGCAGCTCAGCCGCCGCCAACGCGAACGCAGTTCACGCCTTCGGGCGTAGATGAGCCAGGAAACATGCTCAACCACCTCGTGCGGGATGTCGAGCATGGC
>JODU01000106.1 GCA_000720845.1 Kitasatospora aureofaciens
GATGCTGGCCTGCCACGGAGTCGCTAACTCCTCCACCAGGAGCGCGAGATGACGTCGAAAGAGCCCCGTGAACAGCCGATGCGCCAGCACCGCCCGATTGACCATGATCGCCACAGACGGATCATGCCACCAGCCAGGCGCGACACCTCACCCACTATCACGCACCAGCTCGTTAGACCGTGCCTGCACTGCGTCCGCACCCGCCCGGTCCCCTCCAAGGACGGTCTAGCACGGCACTCCGGACGAACCCGCTCGTAGGCACACCCTGCGTTTGAAACGCATCCCCCGGGCGTTCGCACCCGAGGGATGCGGTGGTTGCTTCCTGCGATGGTGGCGGTATGAGTGATCCGGGAGGAAGTCTTGGACGTTGTGCATGGTGAAAGCTGTACCGACCGTTTTGTGAAAGGTGAAGGATTATGCCGAATCCTGTCGAGCCTAGGGAGAGGCTGGTGCGGATGCGTGCGCAGAATAGGGAGTCCGCCGCGAGGTATTGGGCGCGTAAAAGGGGGGAGAATGTGCCCCTGATGCGGGCTCCGAGGAGGCCCGATGATCAGGTTACGGCGGCGGATCTGAGGCGGCGTGAGCGGAACAAGCAGGCCGCCGCGAGGTCTCGTGCGCGTGCAAGGGGTGAGGATGTGCCTCTTCAGCAGCCTGCGAGGACGCGTGGTAGGGGTGAGAATGTGCCTCTTCAGCAGCCTGCGAGGACGCGTGGTAGGGGTGAGAATGTGCCTC
>JODU01000107.1 GCA_000720845.1 Kitasatospora aureofaciens
GATGCTGGCCTGCCACGGAGTCGCTAACTCCTCCACCAGGAGCGCGAGATGACGTCGAAAGAGCCCCGTGAACAGCCGATGCGCCAGCACCGCCCGATTATCTCGGTGCCGTCGACGATGCCGGTCTGCCCACTCGCGCCCAGGTGGTCGATGACCTCGGGCAGCGTTCGCAGCCGGACGCCGGGGCTGATCGTGCACCCCCGCTCGTCGAGCAACGACCGCAACTCGCCGATGGCGCGGGTAATGGTGGAACGGTCCACGCCGAACCAGCAGGCCAGCACGTCATGGGTGGCTCCGTAGCGGAGATGGATGAGCGTGGCCAGGAGCGGGTCGATGAACACCAGCCGGGGCTTCGCACTAGCGCCCACAGCACGCCTTCGCGGTCGAGAGGCCAGCTTGGCCTGATGACGCTCATGCCACAACATACTCAACTCGGCCAAGAGTTCAGCGATCACACCTGTGATCCGGCGATTGCCAACGATCAACACACGAGTCACGATCCGCACCACCCGATCATGATCGACCATATGGGGATCGGCGTCTCACCCCTTACTATGCACGAGCTCGTTAGGGCTCGGGGAGTGTCCAATAGACGGCGGATCCGATGATCAAGGAGACGCCTGATGAGCGAGACCATCACCGAGCACGAGGCTGTGGAGGCGCCGGTCGTCGAGT
>JODU01000108.1 GCA_000720845.1 Kitasatospora aureofaciens
CCCATCGGCCGGCCGTTCTGGAACACCCGCGCCTACGTCCTCGACAACCGCCTGCGCCCCGTCCCACCCGGCGTCACCGGCGAACTGTATGTCGCCGGCATCGTCCTCGCCCGCGGCTACCACAACCGCCCCGACCTCACCGCCGAACGCTTCACCGCCGACCCCTACGGCCCACCCGGCACCCGCATGTACCGCACCGGCGACACCGCACGCTGGACCCACACCGGCCACCTCACCTACACCGGCCGCGTCGACGACCAGATCAAACTCCGCGGCTTCCGCATCGAACTCGGCGAAATCCAAGCCGTCCTCATGACCCACCCCCACATCACCCAAGCCGCCGTCATCGTCCGAGAAGACCAACCCGGCGACCAACGCCTCACCGCCTACACCGTCAGCACCGTCGACACCGACACCACCGACCTCCACACCCACACCGCCACCCACCTACCCCCCTACATGATCCCCTCCCACTTCGTCACCCTCGACGAACTCCCCCTCACCCCCAACGGCAAACTCGACCGCAACGCCCTCCCCACACCCCAATACGGACCCGAGAGCGAAAACGGACGGGCCCCCCGCACCCCCCAAGAAGAAGCCCTCTGCACCCTCTTCGCCGACATACTCGGCACCGACACCGTCACCATCGACGACGACTTCTTCCACCTCGGC
>JODU01000109.1 GCA_000720845.1 Kitasatospora aureofaciens
GCGAGAAATACCAGCTCAAACCCCGCGACTGGGCCCGCGCCGAACGCGAGGGCACCACCATCGCCCCCCTCATCACCCGCCTCAACACCATCCGGCGCGCCCACCCCGCACTGCACCGGCTGCGGAACCTCCACTTCCACCACGCCGACAACGACGCGCTCATCGCGTACAGCAAGCGCGAAGGGCCGGACGTCGTCCTGGTGGTCGCCAACCTCGATCCGCACCGCACCCAGGAGGCCACGATCTCGCTCGACATGCCGCAGCTCGGCCTGGACTGGCACGAGTGCGTGCCGGTCCACGACGAACTCACGGACGAGACCTACCACTGGGGCCGCACGAACTACGTGCGGCTGGAGCCCGGCCGGGCCCCCGCTCACGTCTTCCACCTCCGCCGGCCCTCCGCCGCCGTGCCCCGGAACGAAGGGTCCGCAGCCTCATGACCGTGAACGAGCCCGTGCCGGACAAGTTCGAGGACACCCCCGCCAAGGACCGCGATCCCGACTGGTTCAAGCGTGCCGTCTTCTACGAGGTCCTGGTCCGCTCCTTCCAGGACAGCAACGGCGACGGCGTCGGCGACCTCAAGGGCCTCACCGCCAAGCTGGACTACCTGCAATGGCTGGGCGTGGACTGCCTG
>JODU01000110.1 GCA_000720845.1 Kitasatospora aureofaciens
AAGATCGCCGCCGGGTTCGGGATCAGCGAGTCCACCGCCCACGCCTACACCAGCCAGGTCATCGACCTGCTCGCCGACCGGGCACCGGGTCTGCTGAAGGTCCTGCGCGAGACCAAGGCGGACTTCGTCCTGCTGGACGGCACCCTCGCCGAGTGCGACCGGGTCGGTGACGGCCGGACCGACTATTCCCACAAACACCGGCGCCACGGCGTGAACGTGCAGGTCGTCACCGACCCCGATGGCCGGCTGCTGTGGCTCTCACCCGCTCTGCCCGGCCGCACCCACGACCTAACCGCGGCCCGCACCCACCGGATCATCCGTATCTGCGAGCGCCAGGGCGTTCCCATCCTGGCCGACCTCGCCTACCAGGGCGGCGGCCCGTGGCTGACCACCGGCATCAAACGCAAGCCCCTGCAGGAACTCACCCTCACCGAGAAGACCCTCAATCGGGCACTGGCCGCCGCGCGAGCGCCGGTCGAGCGCGGCGTCGCCCGCCTGAAGTCCTGGCGCATCTTCCGCAGGTCCCGGTGCAGCCCCAATCGAATGACGTCAA
>JODU01000111.1 GCA_000720845.1 Kitasatospora aureofaciens
GCGTCGGCGTGAGCGGTCTTCGCGTGCTGGACGTCACGGGTGGCGGCCCGGACCTTCGCCTCGTCCGGCTTGTCCGCGTCCGACTTGCTGCCCGTCGGATCGTCCTTGTACTTGTCCGCCTCCTTCGACGCCCGCGTCACCCACGAGTCCGCCGAGGACAACTTCGACTGCGCCGACGTCAGGTCCTGGCGGGCCTCCCGCGCCTTGACCAGCGCCCTGTCCGCCAGCGCCTGCGCCCGCTCCAGCTTCGGCCAGAAGTCCGCGAGCGCGTCACCGCACATCCCGTACGACTTCTCCAGCTTCCTCAAGTTCTTGGGAACGCCGGAGAACTCCTCCTTGAAGACCGTCGCCGACTTCCCCGCCCACTCGGCCAGGGTCGACTCCCCCGCCATGCCCTTCACCAGACGCAACGCCTCCGACACATCGTCGGCGAAGTCGTGCAACGTCTTGGCGAGCGTGCGCACCCGCTGCGGATCCCCCGGGGTCGGGTCCTTGTCCAGGTCCAGCACATGCCAGTCACTCGGCCTGTGGCCCACCATCCCCGCAACCCCC
>JODU01000112.1 GCA_000720845.1 Kitasatospora aureofaciens
GCCACGCTCCAGCAGATCGCCGAGCTGACGGCGTCGGGCTGCCAGATCGTGCGTGTGGCGTGCCCCACCCAGGACGACGCCGACGCGCTGCCCGTCATCGCGAAGAAGTCGCAGATCCCGGTGATCGCGGACATCCACTTCCAGCCCAAGTACGTGTTCGCCGCGATCGAGGCGGGCTGCGCGGCGGTCCGGGTGAACCCGGGCAACATCAAGCAGTTCGACGACAAGGTCAAGGAGATCGCCAAGGCGGCGAAGGACCACGGCACGCCCATCCGCATCGGGGTGAACGCGGGTTCGCTGGACCGCCGCCTGCTCCAGAAGTACGGCAAGGCGACCCCCGAGGCCCTGGCGGAGTCCGCTCTCTGGGAGGCCTCGCTCTTCGAGGAGCACGACTTCCGGGACATCAAGATCTCGGTGAAGCACAACGACCCGGTCGTGATGGTCGAGGCCTACCGGCAGCTCGCCGCGCAGTGCGACTACCCCCTCCACCTCGGTGTCACGGAGGCCGGCCCCGCCTTCCAGGGCACGATCAAGTC
>JODU01000113.1 GCA_000720845.1 Kitasatospora aureofaciens
GTCTGCTCGGTCGCACTCGTGCGGACCTGCGGCTTGTACGCGATCCAGATCATCACGAACGCGATCGCCAACGCCAGGAAGATCCCGAAGAACGTCGCCAGCCAGCGCGGCAGAAACCCACGCTGAACATAGGTCCCCTCGATCTCGGTCGGATCCACCCCCGACCGCCGCACCGCCAGCGTGTACGGCCGCTCCTCCTTCGCACCGAACCAGATGATCTGCTTCGGCTTCAGCGTCGTCTCCACGAACGCCGCACGACCCGGCTCGATCTGCACATTCCCCGGCCGCACCTCGTACGACAGATGATCACCATGATCACTGCCCGCGATCGACGCCGTCACCTTCGTATTGCCCAGGTTGTCCACCGCGAGCCGCGGCCGCCCCCGGAACCGGCCCTTCACCGTCGGCGGCACCAACTCCGCCCGCACCTCGGTGAACGCCGTGATCGTCAGATTCCCCTCCGGAACCGTCACCGCGTCCGGATGCTCCGTCGGCACAATCCGCACCGCATACG
>JODU01000114.1 GCA_000720845.1 Kitasatospora aureofaciens
TATAAGAGACAGGGACGGCACCGTGGAAGCCGGCGAATGCGTCGCCAAGGACTGGCTGAAGCCCGTCATGTGCTCCCCGAACCGTGGCCTGCCCTGGCCCACGGTGGAGGAGACGACGGGTCCGGTGGCCTACAACTTCACGGAGCCGGGGAAGTTCTCGAAGGACTTCGATCTGCCGGGTCTGCGGCAGTTGCTCGCGAACTACGTGCTGCGGCAGGGCTGACCGCGTTCGGGGGACCTTTGTCAGTGGCGCGTGCCATGCTGGGTGGAGCAGCTCGGTAGCTCAGCGGCAGAGCGCGGTACGGCCGTCTTTGTGACTCCGAGGTCGCCGGTTCGAGTCCGGCCTGGGCTGCGGTCCGCCTTCCGCCCCATCACGCGTCCCCCGTCGTGATGGGGCGGTCGTGCGTTCACACCTTCGGCTGCGCGGGTCGCTCTGGGAGGTCCACTCCCGGCCGTCCGACGTACCACTCCCAGAG
>JODU01000115.1 GCA_000720845.1 Kitasatospora aureofaciens
GTACAGCACTCCACCACGAGCACCACGCAGGCCGACGAGGCTCTGCACCGCGTCCGCGTCAGCAAGCCGTCCACCGAGCCGCTTCCGACCGCCGGCCTCGCCGCGCTGAAGCGCCTGGAGCAGGCCCTCAAGGCGGTGGCGTGATGAACCGCGAGAACCCCAACGAGAACGACCTGCGTCTCCTCGCGTTCATGGAGCAGATCCTCAACCTGTCCGACGACACCAACACCGCAGGACGGATCATCCTCCTCGGCCCGACCGGCGAGGTCGCCGCCGACGCCTCCCTGTCCGCCCGCGACCTTGAGATCGCGACGAAGGCACTGGCCGCCGCACGGGCGTTCACGGAGGCCACCAAGGGCCTCGACTTCCCGGCCGACGCCGCCCTGGACCCGGTCCTGGAGCAGGACCTGGAGGAGCACTGCATCGGCCTCGACACGGACTTCCTCATGCAGCTCGCCGCCGAGGACCCGCGT
>JODU01000116.1 GCA_000720845.1 Kitasatospora aureofaciens
GTCGGGGTGTGGGCCATGGGCGGTCTCCGTTCGTGCGGGTGATCGCTGTCACGATGCACCGGAAACCGGCGGACGTTCCCCTGGCTCAGGATGCGTCCCGGCTCGCGGACTGCTTCTTCATCCAGCCCGAGGGGGTGGCCCCTACCAGCCCACGCCACTGGTAGCGGAACAGGGGCTCGTCGTGAAAGCCGGAGCGGCGTGCGACCGCCCGGATGGGGAGGTTGGTGGTGGCCAGCAGGTGCTTGGCGCGGTCCATGCGTCTGGCGGTCAGCCATTCCAGAGGCGCGGAGCCTGTGATCTTGCGGAAGTGACGTTGAAAGGTGCTTCGGCTGACGTGGGCGCGGACGGCGAGGTCTTCGATGCTGAACGTCTGCTCGATGTGGGTCTCCGCCCACCGGATGGCTTCGCTGACGTCGCCTATGGAGCGATTGGTGGGCTGG
>JODU01000117.1 GCA_000720845.1 Kitasatospora aureofaciens
GCTCTACCCCCTGGACCGGACCGACGACACCGCCACCCTCGCCGACAACCAGCGGGCAGCTGTCCTCGACTACCAGGCGACGTTCGTTTCCGGGCCCACCCCCGGCGTCCCGAACAGTCGCGGCGGCGACGAGCAGGCGCAGTGGCTGGCCGACCGCGGGTGGAAGGTCGTCGAACGTCCTGCGGACGGCAGTCCCGGCTACACGAACGCCCTCAGTGTCGGGCCCGGCGTGCACTGCTGGCGGCGGGAGGCACGCGAAGCAGGGGGAACGTCCGACCAGAACGATGCAATCATCACTTCAGTGATCCGTTACCGGCTCTTCCTCGAGGAGCAGCCGGCCGGATAGCCCCTCCGGGGGCAGTGCAGTACCGCACCGCGGCGGGACCCCACGCGGACGCCACCACCACAGGTGGCCGCCACACCAACACGT
>JODU01000118.1 GCA_000720845.1 Kitasatospora aureofaciens
CTCGGCATCCCGGCCTTCGGCTTCACGCACCAGGCGGCGCAGCAGGCCGTTGAGCCGGTCGAAGACGCCTTCCTTCTGCCAGGCGGCGAAGTAGCCGTACACCGTCCCCCACGGTGCGAAGTCGTGCGGCAGGTACCGCCAGGGGACACCGGTGCGGTCGACGTACAGGATGGCGTCCATGATGCGGCGCAGTTCGGGTTCGGGTGGGCGGCCGATGTCCAGCCCCTTGCCTCTGCGCTGGGCCCGCCAGGCGGTGAGCGTGGGACCGATCAGTTCCCAGCGTGCATCGGACAGGTCGCTGGGATACGGGCGGTGTCGTGTCATGTTTCGGTAGTACCGTCGTGCACGACGCATCCCCAGGGCACAAACAGCGTCAACCGGGGGCGCTTTGGGATCAGACAGGAGCGACTCGACTCAA
>JODU01000119.1 GCA_000720845.1 Kitasatospora aureofaciens
GTGCGCGAACGTCGGGGTGCGCGGCGGTGTGGGCGGCGTAGTGCTCGCGGTAGAAGTCGCGCCCCCGGTCAGTGATCTCGTACCCGTCGTAGCCAGCACGGTTCCGGGCCAGGGGCGGAACGTGCTTGTCGATCAAGGCTCGCTCGATGGTTGAGGAGTGCGTCCACTTCAGGTGCTCGCCTCGCTGGTCGGCCGCCCATAGCAGGGCGAGGACTTCCCACGAGCGGCGGCCGAGTGCCGCTTTGCGGGGGCCGCCGGGGTTGAGGCTGGTTCCGGCGCGGGCTGCTGCACGGCCTTCCCGCGTCAACTGGACGGTGCGCATGTAGCCCCACTGGGTGGGCTTGCCGTCGCGGGTGATCAGGCCGCGGCGCTCCAACGCGGCCATGGTGGAGCCGATGTCGCCGCGCT
>JODU01000120.1 GCA_000720845.1 Kitasatospora aureofaciens
CGTCGACGACGTCGATGAGCAGTGCGCTTGCTACCGGGCGGGCCCGACTTGCAGGCCGCGGGCTTCACCCGATCGTGGCCGTTCTGAAGAAGCTCAGTGTCTCCGACAACACCGGCGGCATCCACCTGCTCTCCCAGATCTCCGCCGCAACCCCTCGAGTGACCAAGGCGTTGGCCGACACTGGCTACCGGACGAAAGTCATCGACCACGGTGCCCGCCTCGGCATCGACGTCGAAGTCGTCCAACGCGACCCCGGCGTCAAAGGGTTCAAGGTGATCCCCCGACGTTGGGTGGTCGAGCGGACCTTCGGCTGGCTGATGCACCACCGCCGCCTCGCCCGCGACTACGAGACCCACCCTCACAGATCCGAAGCCATAATCCACGTCGCGATGATC
>JODU01000121.1 GCA_000720845.1 Kitasatospora aureofaciens
TCGCTGCGGTGCCGAGGGCGAGGAACGCGGCGCGCAGGCCGGCGAGTCCGCCACCGGCGGCTGTGGACGCTGCTGCCAGGCCGACAATCGACGTACGGACCCGGGTGACCCCGCCCGCCAGAGCAGCCATACCGGCGCCGGACAGCTGAAGCAGCTTCAGCGCGGTCGCGGTCTGAAGGATGATCGCGACCAGTTCGGGCGGGAGTGCGGCGACCAGCTTTGCGGCCGCGGTGACCAGCGTCAGCATCGTGGGTCCGGCCTGCGCTGCGCCCTGCGCGAGGGTGACGACAGCGTCACCGATCGCGTTGACTGCCTCCCGCGCCTCCGGCCCGTTCTCCCGGAAGTAGGCGAGGATCCTGTCTCTTATACACATCTCCGAG
>JODU01000122.1 GCA_000720845.1 Kitasatospora aureofaciens
ATCCGCAGCTGGTACGGGGAGAAGAGTGCAGCCTGGTTTTGGGTGTGCGAGGTGGGGCCCTCCGCCATCGTCCCGGCGGGGGCCTCAACGGCTTGCGCCATGAGGTCTCTCCTATGAGGTTGTGCAGTGATGAGATCCGGCGGGTATCCGGCCCGGTTGTCGGCGTCCAGGCCGGCCCCGCCCAAGTGCTACTCGGCCGGCTGACCCAGCTCAAGCGTCAGAATCTGCCGGACGATGGTCCCCGGATACACGCGGATACCAAGCTCATCCGACAGACGCGGCGCCATCTCGTGCAGCGCATCACGCAAGGAATTGTCGATACGCAGCGACAACTTGCCCCAGTCATCAGACGCCCAC
>JODU01000123.1 GCA_000720845.1 Kitasatospora aureofaciens
GTCCCCGGCCCGGCCTCCCACGGGTCCCCTGTAGGCCGGGTCAGCCCATCATCCACGGGCAGGCGCCGCGCGGGCTCCGTTTCGTCCAGCTCGTAGAAGTGCGCGCACTCCTCACACCGAACTCCGTCCACCAGGTCCTGATCCTCACCGTTGGGACAATCCGACCCGTCCCCACGCCCCGCGCACACCGTGTCCCCTGAAGCGGCCATGCAGCCGACCGTGCGCTGCTTTTACCCCGGCCCGGGAGGGTGCCCGCGGGGGCGTACAGGCGTACCGGTCAGGCACTACGCCCCACCCGGCAGATACCGCCCCACGTGCCCGCCTTTAGCTGGAAGACTGACCGCGTCACCGACAAC
>JODU01000124.1 GCA_000720845.1 Kitasatospora aureofaciens
AAGGAGCACTTCTTACCAGTCTTTCGGGCTGGTCAGAGGCCAGTACATCAGCGAATGTCTGATGCTGGTTGCTCATGGGTGGAACGTTGACTACTCGGCGCACTTGACCGGTTTGAATTTCTAGTACTGCTTCGGCGTGGAACGGAAGGAAGAGCGGCGAGGGTGTCGGGCACGCTGTTGGGTATCTGAGGGTACGGCCGTTGGCCTGCTTTCAGTTGCCGGCCCCAGTGCACTCGGGATGTAAGTTCCGGGGTGATGGGTGGTTGGTCGTTGTTTGAGAACTGCACAGTGGACGCGAGCATCTGTGGCCAAGTTTTTAAGGGCGCACGGTGGATGCCTTGGCACCAGGAACCGAT
>JODU01000125.1 GCA_000720845.1 Kitasatospora aureofaciens
GCCGCGGTCGCCGCCCGGCTGGAGGGCGAGAAGTCCGAGCCCGGCGAGATCCGCGTCCGCGTCATGAACGGCGGCGCCTCGTCCGGCAGCGCGGGGCGGGAGCTGACCTACCTCCAGAACGAGGCGGGCGTCACCAAGTCGGAGAACGCGGGCAACGCCCCCGCCGACCTCGCGAAGACCACCCTGGAGTACGCCCCCGACCAGGCCGACCAGGCCCGCGCACTCGCCGAGATCCTCGGCCTGTCCGGCGCCGCCATGAAGCCCGGCGAGAGCGTCACCAACTCCCAGGGCCTGCCCACCATGACCCTCACCCTCGGCAAGGACTTCAAGGGCGCCGGAGTCAAGCTCGACGCCA
>JODU01000126.1 GCA_000720845.1 Kitasatospora aureofaciens
ATCGGTTCCTGGTGCCAAGGCATCCACCGTGCGCCCTTAAAAACTTGGCCACAGATGCTCGCGTCCACTGTGCAGTTCTCAAACAACGACCAACCACCCGTCACAACCCACTCACGCGGATTTTTACCGGGGCCGGCAACTGAAGGCGACCTCACGGCCGTACCCTCAGATACCCAACAGCGTGCCCGACACGAATCTCTCTCAGAAGTCACGTTCCACGCCGAAGCAGTACTAGTGATCCATCAAGACGACCGTGCCGAGTAGTCAACGTTCCACCCATGAGCAACCAGCATCAGACATTCGCTGATGTACTGGCCTCTGACCAGCCCGAAAGACTGGTAAGAAGTGCTCCTT
>JODU01000127.1 GCA_000720845.1 Kitasatospora aureofaciens
GTTTGAACCAGTTCGGGCGTAATCCGCTGCCGGTGCGGCGGCGGATCCGGCAGCTGCGCGAGAGGGTTCGTCCTGCGGTGTGGGTTATCGACATTGTGTCGTTTCCCACGTGCGGCACCGCGTTGGTGGGGGCGGCCCGTCGATAGTGCGGGCGCTCGGCAAGCGGGCGAACTGACAGGTCGCGGTCAGTGTCCATGCCGCCACCGGGTCCCGCCCGCTGGAATGGCAGTTGTATCTGAGCGTGAGTGGACAGAGGAGCCGGAACGCTGCCGCAGGGCCGAAGCCCCCGGCGCGGTGATGCGCCAGGAGAAGTAACGTCTGGAGAAGGCCCGGCCGCCGAGGTG
>JODU01000128.1 GCA_000720845.1 Kitasatospora aureofaciens
GCCACGCGGGCAGGGTGCCGGCATCGACCACGGCGGTGGAACCGGGCACCAGGCCGTACAGGCGGCCGATGCCCATAGCCCTGTCTACAAGGGCCTGAAACCCACCCTGTCCGCTCTCCCGTGGAATAGCGGGGTCGATGTAAAACCCGCCGCCGTCCCGCTCCTTCAGCGGAATCCCGGCTGCCCGCAGCTCCCGCACCTCCGCAGCACTCGCCGCAGTCTTCGGGTTGAGGAGATAGTGCATCCGGTGCCTGGCCTTGTTCTCCTCCGCGGACGCGCCCTCCCTGTGCCACGCGGGCAGGGTGCCGGCATCGACCACGGCGGTGGAACCGGGCAC
>JODU01000129.1 GCA_000720845.1 Kitasatospora aureofaciens
CGTCAGATGTGTATAAGAGACAGCATCAGCGCGGTCCAAGCCATTCAGAGCGCCATCAACGGCATGCAGGGCAAGAACATCGGCATCGGTATCTACAAGACGGAGTACCTGAACACCGTCCGCACCGGCGGTGCCATCGACGGGAAGAAGTACCCGGGCGTCACGCCGCAGGCCCACGGCTCCGTCCTGGAGTTCTACGCCGACGGCGGCATGCGGGAGAACCACGTCGCGCAGATCGCACCAGCGGGCGCGTGGAGGGTCTGGGCGGAGCCTTCCACAGGCGGGGAGAGCTACATCCCTCTCAGCCCGTCGAAGCGACCCCGGTCCCGGG
>JODU01000130.1 GCA_000720845.1 Kitasatospora aureofaciens
CTAGGCGGTTTCGTTTGGATCAGCCGATCGTTGATCCTGGTGTGCCGTTGACCGACGCGCAGTGGGCGCGGAT
The DNA here is from genome assembly GCA_000720845.1 of Kitasatospora aureofaciens. GTDB lineage: Bacteria > Actinomycetota > Actinomycetes > Streptomycetales > Streptomycetaceae > Streptomyces. The sequence continues at coordinate 74 of JODU01000130.1, forward strand.
CGAGCCGTTACTCCCAGATCGGACTCCGAAGAGGGGCGGCCGGTGGCGGGATCACCGTGAGGTGATCGACGCCATCGCCTTCAAGTTCCAGAGCGGAACCCAGTGGGTCCACCTTCCGGAGAAGTACGGAACTGGCGAGGCGTCTACAACCGGCTGCGGATGTGGGCCGTCGACGGTACGTGGGAGCGGGTGTTCACCGCACTGATGGCCCAGGCCGACGCAAACGAGAACCTGAACTGGGCGGTCTCGGTGGACTCC
>JODU01000131.1 GCA_000720845.1 Kitasatospora aureofaciens
GCGCAGTCATGTCGGAGTGGCAGGCCGCGCAGCACCGGCGCGACCTCGCGGCCAACCACGCGACCAACGGCTACATGGTGAAGAAGGGGGCGCCGGCCACCGTCCGCTCGTCGTCGTTCTACCCGGCCACCCCCGGGCACCGGCCGCCGTTCCGGTGGGCGAGTGAGGACCTGGAGCGCTTCTGGGCCGCCAATCCGGATCAGAATCCGATCCCTTGGCGGGATTTCGTCCGCGAGTACGCGGCGCAGTGGAAACACCCGCTCGACTAACGGGCGGAATACCCCTGGAAATTAGCCCCGCGGAACTTTCCGGCGGGGCTTTTCCATGCC
>JODU01000132.1 GCA_000720845.1 Kitasatospora aureofaciens
TCCACCGCCGTGGTCGATGCCGGCACCCTGCCCGCGTGGCACAGGGAGGGCGCGTCCGCGGAGGAGAACAAGGCCAGGCACCGGATGCACGATCTCCTCAACCCGAAGAGTGTGGCGAGTGCTGCGGAGGTGCGGGAGCTGCGAGCAGCCGGGATTCCGCTCAAGGACCGGCCCGGCGGCGGGTTCAACATCGACCCCGCTATTCCACGGGAGAGCGGACAGGGCGGCCTTCAGGCCCTTGTAGACAGGGCTATGGGCATCGGCCGCCTGTACGGCCTGGTGCCCGGTTCCACCGCCGTGGTCGATGCCGGCACCCTGCC
>JODU01000133.1 GCA_000720845.1 Kitasatospora aureofaciens
GGACCAGGACGTACGGGGCCGTGCGGCGGGCGACGTCTCGTTGTCGCTGGACGCGTGGCACGGGGACGACCGGGACGGGTCGGAGCCGCAGCGGGTGCGTGAGGCCCGGCAGGCTGCCGCAGTCGAGGTGTGTCTGAACTGCCCGGTGATGGTGCAGTGCGACGCCTACGCCAACTCGGTGGTGGTGGAGGACGGGCAGGCTCGTCTGGCGGAGCCGGCGGGTGTGTGGGGTGCCCGGACGGGGCTGGAGCGGCATCGGGCGTTCATCAAGCACCGGCATGAGGTGGCGGTGCCGGCGCCGCGGCGGCTGGTGTTGACG
>JODU01000134.1 GCA_000720845.1 Kitasatospora aureofaciens
GAGCGGACCTTCGGCTGGCTGATGCACCACCGCCGCCTCGCCCGCGACTACGAGACCCACCCTCACAGATCCGAAGCCATAATCCACGTCGCGATGATCAACCTCATAAGCCGACGACTCACCAGCGAATCCACCCCGAACTGGCGCGACACCTGAACCTCGAACCAAACAACCGCCCCGGGACAAAACGCTCATTCAGATCCTCAGGATGCAGTGAGCCTTTTCCATCATCGGCCTGAGCTGGCCAAATGCAGGGTCAGGACGGCTTGGACGAGGCTCGTGATGCGGGTGGTCGAGCACCGCAGCTTGCGGA
>JODU01000135.1 GCA_000720845.1 Kitasatospora aureofaciens
GTGGCAGGATACGGAACCAACAGGGCCCCTTCGGTCGCCGGTGTGTTGAGTGGAATCACCACGCCAACGACGAGGGGCCCTGCCTCGTCACCACTCCCGTTGACCAGCCCATTTCACCCTCCAGCACAGGATGAAAGAGGCTCACTGAGCGTTTTCAGCGTTGCCTCTCCAGGGTGAGGACGGCTTTCGTGATGACGCTCATGCGGTTGGGGCTGATGCGGGATCTGCGGAAGATCTGCCAGGACGCCGGCGCCGATGTAGGCCAGAGCCTCACGACCGCCGCACGCCACAACTGATGACACTGAGCCTTTTCCATCATCGGCCTGAGCTGGCCAAATGCAGGGTCAGGACGGCTTGGACGAGGCTCGTGATGCGGGTGGTCGAGCACCGCAGCTTGCGGA
>JODU01000136.1 GCA_000720845.1 Kitasatospora aureofaciens
CCCATGGCCCATGCCCTTGTCGGGGATGCGCAGCAACTGCTCCTTGACCGCCTTCACCACCTGCCCGGCCGCCGCCCCGCCCGCCAGCGCCTCCTCGACGTCCGCGCCGCCGATGTCCAGACGGACCGGGAACATGCTGGTGAACCAGCCGACCGTGCGCGAGAGGTCCGCGCCCGGGACCACGGCCTCCTCACGCCCGTGGCCCTCCAGCTTCACCGACGGTGGTCAGCAGGGCCTCGGTGACCTCGGAGGGCAGCCTCAGCCAAACGTGGTCCACGGTGGACACCACGTCGGTCGCGGGGTCGAGCGGGCGGGCGCCGATCAGCGGATCCGGCCCCTCCACGACCGACCGCCACAGCTCCAGCTCGGCGACCCGCTCCGGCGACGACGCCTCCTCCACCAGGGCGTGCGCCCAACGGCGCACGGAG
>JODU01000137.1 GCA_000720845.1 Kitasatospora aureofaciens
CGACGACTCGTCGACCCCCCGGTCCCGCCGCCAACGCGCCACCGCCAGCGCCAGCGCGCTCAGCAGCCCGTCGTTCACCCCGCCACGGAACGCCGCCGGCACATCGGTGAGGAGTGCCTGGGTCACGGCGGCGGGGAGGCGGACCCAGACGTAGTCGACGGTGGAGATGGTGTCCACGGCCGGGTCGACGGGGCGGGCGCCGATCAGCGGGTCCGGCCCCTCCACGACCGACCGCCACAGCTCCAGCTCGGCGACCCGCTCCGGCGACGACGCCTCCTCCACCAGGGCGTGCGCCCAACGGCGCACGGAG
>JODU01000138.1 GCA_000720845.1 Kitasatospora aureofaciens
CCGGCGGGCGTCGGCAGCGGACGGACAAGCAGCGCAATCGCACGCACATCCTCCAGGTCGCGGAAAAGTTCTTCGCCGAGCAGGGCATCACCGGCTCCATGGACGCCATCGCGAAGCGGGCCGGTGTCGGCCCGGGCACGCTCTACCGGCACTTCCCCAACCGGGAGGCCCTGCTGGCCGCTCTGCTGCAGGCCCGCGACGAAGAGCTGGAGGCCCGCCGGGACGCCATCCGGCGCGACGTGGCCGACTCCCGCGACGCGCTCGCGCAGTGGCTTCAGGCGCTGAGCGAATGGGTGACCGCGTTCGA
>JODU01000139.1 GCA_000720845.1 Kitasatospora aureofaciens
GCAGCGCCACACCCGTGCAACAGCCTGTTGATCAACAGTCGCGAAACGTTCAACTTCCGACCCACGCATGCCATAGTGGGGCGTCCGGAAACAACCGGAACACCGCATAACTGGTCTCCGGCGCGCGCCCCCTGCACCAGCACGGACGCCCCGCGCCCCCGGGGACCCCAGGGGACGGGGAAACAACCCATGAACCAGCCGGAAGACAGCGCAGCCTCAAGATTCCGCGACCTCACCGCCTACATGCGTGAGCGTCCCGTCACCGGACCCGAAGGCCACTCGTACATCGGCAACACCCCCCGCGG
>JODU01000140.1 GCA_000720845.1 Kitasatospora aureofaciens
CGGGCCATGTTCTCCCTGGAAGGCGGCCAGGCGGCCGCCACCCGCCTCCTGGAACGCGGCGTCACCGGCATCATCTGCGCCAGCGACCCCCTCGCCCTCGGCGCCATCCGCGCCGCCCGCCGCCACGGACACCACGTACCCCACGACGTCTCCGTCGTCGGCTACGACGACTCCGCCTTCATGACCTGCACCGAACCACCCCTCACCACCGTCCGCCAACCCATCGAGGCCATGGGCCGCGCCGCCGTCGACCTCCTGTGCGCACAGATCCAAGGCACCGAAGTCCCCCAC
>JODU01000141.1 GCA_000720845.1 Kitasatospora aureofaciens
GGAGGCCCGCCGGGACGCCATCCGGCGCGACGTGGCCGACTCCCGCGACGCGCTCGCGCAGTGGCTTCAGGCGCTGAGCGAATGGGTGACCGCGTTCGAGGGCCTGCCCGAACCTCTACGGGCCGCACTGACCGAGGACACGTCCCCGCTGGCGATCACGTGCCAGGGCTTCGTCACGACCACAGAGGAGTTCCTCCACGCGGCACAGCGCGACGGCGTCGCCAAGTCTTGGGTGCGGGGACGTGACCTGTTCCTCAGCACGCTGGCCACCGCCTGGGCCCGCAGCGCC
>JODU01000142.1 GCA_000720845.1 Kitasatospora aureofaciens
GGAGGCCCGCCGGGACGCCATCCGGCGCGACGTGGCCGACTCCCGCGACGCGCTCGCGCAGTGGCTTCAGGCGCTGAGCGAATGGGTGACCGCGTTCGACGGCCTGCCCGAACCTCTACGGGCCGCACTGACCGAGGACACGTCCCCGCTGGCGATCACCTGCCAGGGCTTCGTCACGACCACCGAGGACTTCCTCCACGCGGCACAGCGCGACGGCGTCGCCAAGTCTTGGGTGCGGGGACGTGACCTGTTCCTCAGCACGCTGGCCACCGCCTGGGCCCGCAGCGCC
>JODU01000143.1 GCA_000720845.1 Kitasatospora aureofaciens
GCGACGGATTTACCTATCACACGGCCTACACCCTTACCCCGGGACAACCACCGCCCGGGATGGACTACCTTCCTGCGTCACCCCATCACTCACCTACTACAGGTCTGGATCATCGGCTCCACCACTCCCCATCACTCCGAAGAGATCAAGGGCGGCTTCACGGACTTAGCATCGCCTGGTTCGATGTTTGACGCTTCACAGCGGGTACCGGAATATCAACCGGTTATCCATCGACTACGCCTGTCGGCCTCGCCTTAGGTCCCGACTTACCCTGGGCAG
>JODU01000144.1 GCA_000720845.1 Kitasatospora aureofaciens
GCGACGGATTTACCTATCACACGGCCTACACCCTTACCCCGGGACAACCACCGCCCGGGATGGACTACCTTCCTGCGTCACCCCATCACTCACCTACTAACCGCTTGGTTCGGCGGCTCCACCACTCCCCTCAACTCCGAAGAGATCAGGGCGGCTTCACGGCCTTAGCATCACGATGCTCGATGTTTGACGCTTCACAGCGGGTACCGGAATATCAACCGGTTATCCATCGACTACGCCTGTCGGCCTCGCCTTAGGTCCCGACTTACCCTGGGCAG
>JODU01000145.1 GCA_000720845.1 Kitasatospora aureofaciens
CACTCCTCCGTCGCCTTCGACCTCACCGTCACCGCCCTCTACACCCCCCTCGTCAGCGGCGGACGCGTGGTCCTGACCGACCTCGACGAACACGCCGCCACCACCGGACAACCGACCTTCATGAAGGTCACCCCCTCCCACCTCGGCATGCTCGAAGCCCTCCCGCAGGAGATCTCCCCCTCGGGAACCCTCATCACCGGAGGCGAAGCCCTCCTCGGCGAAGCACTCACCGCCTGGCGCACCGCACACCCCGACGTCACCGTGATCAACGCCGCCTGCGCCCCGTCCCACCCGGCGTCACCGGCGAACTGTATGTCGCCGGC
>JODU01000146.1 GCA_000720845.1 Kitasatospora aureofaciens
GCCGGCGACATACAGTTCGCCGGTGACGCCGGGTGGGACGGGGCGCAGGCGGTTGTCGAGGACGTAGGCGCGGGTGTTCCAGAACGGCCGGCCGATGGGAACCGGACCCGAACCCATCACATCGCTGGGCTCGATCCGGAAGTCCGTGCAGTTGACGGTGGCCTCGGTCGGTCCGTAGGCGTTGATCACGGTGACGTCGGGGTGTGCGGTGCGCCAGGCGGTGAGTGCTTCGCCGAGGAGGGCTAGGACCACGCGTCCGCCGCTGACGAGGGGGGTGTAGAGGGCGGTGACGGTGAGGTCGAAGGCGACGGAGGAGTG
>JODU01000147.1 GCA_000720845.1 Kitasatospora aureofaciens
TCCGACGGGCAGCAAGTCGGACGCGGACAAGCCGGACGAGGCGAAGGTCCGGGCCGCCACCCGTGACGTCCAGCACGCGAAGACCGCTCACGCCGACGCTCAGTCGGCCGTCGACTCCGCGCAGGGGGCGCTGGACGCGGCGAAGAAGATGGCCGAGGACGCGCACAAGATGCGTGAGGATGCGGCGCGGGAGGCCAAGAACAAGATCGACGAGGCGTCCGACGCCGGCATCCAGAACCGGTCGTGGTGGGAGGACGTCGGGGA
>JODU01000148.1 GCA_000720845.1 Kitasatospora aureofaciens
TCCGACGGGCAGCAAGTCGGACGCGGACAAGCCGGACGAGGCGAAGGTCCGGGCCGCCACCCGTGACGTCCAGCACGCGAAGACCGCTCACGCCGACGCGCAGTCGGCCGTCGACTCCGCGCAGGGGGCGCTGGACGCGGCGAAGAAGATGGCCGAGGACGCGCGCAAGATGCGTGAGGATGCGGCGCGGGAGGCCAAGAACAAGATCGACGAGGCGTCCGACGCCGGCATCCAGAACCGGTCGTGGTGGGAGGACGTCGGGGA
>JODU01000149.1 GCA_000720845.1 Kitasatospora aureofaciens
TCGCCGGCACTGCCGGGCCGGACCCACGACCTCACAGCCGCCCGCACCCACAAGATCCTCCGGATCTGCGCCCGTCAGGGCGTCCCGATCCTTGCCGACATGGCCTACATCGGTGCGGGCGAATGGGTCACCACCGCCAAGCGCCGCCCGCCAGGCGGTGAACCCACCCTCACCGAGCGGACCGGGAACCGGGCCCTGTCCGCGGCCCGGGCACCCGTCGAACGAGGCATGGCACGGCTGAAGTCCTGGCAGATCTTCCGCAG
>JODU01000150.1 GCA_000720845.1 Kitasatospora aureofaciens
TCGCCGGCACTGCCGGGCCGGACCCACGACCTCACAGCCGCCCGCACCCACAAGATCCTCCGGATCTGCGCCCGTCAGGGCGTCCCGATCCTTGCCGACTTGGCCTACATCGGTGCGGGCGAATGGGTCACCACCGCCAAGCGCCGCCCGCCAGGCGGTGAACTCACCCTCACCGAGCGGACCGGGAACCGGGCCCTGTCCGCGGCCCGGGCACCCGTCGAACGAGGCATGGCACGGCTGAAGTCCTGGCAGATCTTCCGCAG
>JODU01000151.1 GCA_000720845.1 Kitasatospora aureofaciens
CCCACAGGGTCCCCCCTGCAGTACCATCGGCGCTGTAAGGCTTAGCTTCCGGGTTCGAAATGTAACCGGGCGTTTCCCCTACGCTATGACCACCGAAACACTATGAAACAGACAACCAACCGGTGACCAACACAGTCAGATTGTTCGTGGTTTCAGAACCAACACAGTGGACGCGAGCAACTGAGGACAAGCCCTCGGCCTATTAGTACCGGTCACCTCCACACCTCACGGTGCTTCCAGATCCGGCCTATCAACCCAG
>JODU01000152.1 GCA_000720845.1 Kitasatospora aureofaciens
GGGGCGGCCGGTCGAGCCGGAGGTGTAGATGACGTAGACGGGGTCGTGGGGATCGATACGGACATCCTCGAAGGGCCCGTCGGCCTCCTGTTCCAGCATTGTCGGGTCGTCGATGACGAGGGCGGGTTGGGCGTCGGTGAGGATGTGCGCGACGCGTTCGGCGGGGTATTCGGGGTCGACGGGGACGTAGGCGGCGCCGGCCTTGGTGACGGCGAGGAGGGCCACGATGAGTTCGACCGAGCGGGGCAGTTTCACCGCG
>JODU01000153.1 GCA_000720845.1 Kitasatospora aureofaciens
GACTCGACGACCGGCGCCTCCACAGCCTCGTGCTCGGTGATGGTCTCGCTCATCAGGCGTCTCCTTGATCATCGGATCCGCCGTCTATTGGACACTCCCGGACAGGGCAGCGACTGCGGCTGTGGCTGCGGCTGCGGCCCCGATGTGGCGGGCGATTAACGAGTTGGTGCGTGATAGCGGGTGAGGCGTGTTCGGCCTTGCCGTGGCCGGTTTTCAGGCGTTGGCGGTGCGGTCGGAGACGAGGCCGGCGATGGCGC
>JODU01000154.1 GCA_000720845.1 Kitasatospora aureofaciens
CCCGGGCACCGGCACCCTCGACCTCGTGATCCCGTCCCTGGCCCGCTCGCTCGCGACCGTCCACGAACAGCGACGAGCCCTGGAAGCGCAGATCGGACAACTACTGGACGCTCACCCTCTTTCCGCGGTCCTGACCTCGATTCCGGGAGTCGCTGTCAGGACCGCCGCCACCTTGCTGGTCACCGTCGGCGACGGCACCAGCTTCCCCACCGCCGCCCACCTGGCCTCCTACGCCGGCCTGGCCCCGACGACC
>JODU01000155.1 GCA_000720845.1 Kitasatospora aureofaciens
GCACACGCGACCGCAGGTGGGCCGCACCAGCCGGTGAGACACACACAGCCCCAGGCGGACCGCACCAGCCGGTCAAGCACACGCGACCCCGGACGGACCCCATCAGCCGGTGAGGCAGAGGCGGCCACGGACGGACCGCACCAGCCGGTCAAGCACACGCGACCCCGGACGGACCCCATCAGCCGGTGAGGCAGAGGCGGCCACGGACGGACCGCACCAGCCGGTGAAGCACAGACGGTTCCGGACGGACC
>JODU01000156.1 GCA_000720845.1 Kitasatospora aureofaciens
TGATCGGTGTCAGGGGTACGTCGCCGATGCCGGCGCCGGGTTCCTCCGTGACGGTGGTGCCGGTCTCGGTGACGACCTCGGCGAGTGCCGCCACGGTCCGGTGCTCGAAGACGTCGCGTACGGACAGTTCGACTCCGGCCCGTCGGGCGCGGCTGACCAGCTGGATCGACATGATGCTGTCGCCGCCGAGGTCGAAGAACCCGTCGTCGACGCCCACCTCGGCGAGGCCCAGGAC
>JODU01000157.1 GCA_000720845.1 Kitasatospora aureofaciens
ATCGTGGCCCTCCTCGCCGTCACCAAGGCCGGCGCCGCCTACGTCCCCGTCGACCCCGAATACCCCGCAGAGCGCGTCGCGCACATCCTCACCGACGCCTCACCCGCCCTCGTCATCGACGACCCGGCGATGCTGGAACAGGAGGCCGACGGGCCCTTCGAGGATGTCCGTATCGATCCCCACGACCCCGTCTACGTCATCTACACCTCCGGCTCGACCGGCCGCCCC
>JODU01000158.1 GCA_000720845.1 Kitasatospora aureofaciens
CCCATGGCCCATGCCCTTGTCGGGGATGCGCAGCAACTGCTCCTTGACCGCCTTCACCACCTGCCCGGCCGCCGCCCCGCCCGCCAGCGCCTCCTCGACATCGGCGTCCCCGACGTCGAGACGGACCGGGAACATGCTGGTGAACCAGCCGACCGTGCGCGAGAGGTCCGCGCCCGGGACCACGGCCTCCTCACGCCCGTGGCCCTCCAGCTTCACCGACCCCCCGGTCCCGCCGCCAACGCGCCACCGCCAGCGCCAGCGCGCTCAGCAGCCCGTCGTTCACCCCGCCACGGAACGCCGCCGG
>JODU01000159.1 GCA_000720845.1 Kitasatospora aureofaciens
GCCAAGGCATGGAACGCGATCGGTTCCCACTCGTTCGCGGCCAAGGACAGCCCCGCGGGCACTCCGGACCGCATCGCCATCCCCGTCGCCGCCGACCGCGACCGGGACCGTCAGGTGGCCATGGCACTGGTCGAGGACACCGGGTTCGACGCCTTCGACGCCGGGACCCTCGCGGACTCGTGGCGGCAGCAGCCGGGCGCGCCGTGCTACTGCACC
>JODU01000160.1 GCA_000720845.1 Kitasatospora aureofaciens
GGTGCAGTAGCACGGCGCGCCCGGCTGCTGCCGCCACGAGTCCGCGAGGGTCCCGGCGTCGAAGGCGTCGAACCCGGTGTCCTCGACCAGTGCCATGGCTACCTGACGGTCCCGGTTGCGGTCGGCGGCGACGGGGATGGCGATGCGGTCCGGAGTGCCCGCGGGGCTGTCCTTGGCCGCGAACGAGTGGGAACCGATCGCGTTCCATGCCTTGGC
>JODU01000161.1 GCA_000720845.1 Kitasatospora aureofaciens
GCACACGCGACCCCGGACGGACCCCATCAGCCGGTGAGGCAGAGGCGGCCACGGACGGACCGCACCAGCCGGTGAAGCACAGACGGTTCCGGACGGACCGGACCGGCCTGTTCAGGCACACGCGACCGCAGGTGGGCCGCACCAGCCGGTGAGACACACACAGCCCCAGGCGGACCGCACCAGCCGGTCAAGCACACGCGACCCCGGACGGACC
>JODU01000162.1 GCA_000720845.1 Kitasatospora aureofaciens
GCTGGTGGGGGTTCGCGGTGCGCGGTGCGTTGTGGGTGGGTCGGGGCCGCGCCGGGGGGTGTCCGTCCTCGGAACGGCGCGGAATCGGTCGGCCACAGAACTCCCCCGGCGCGGACGCGCCAACCGCTGCGGGCGGACACCCCCCGACACGACCCCTTCTCGCCGTACGCGACTGCGGCCCGCCAACGCCGCCCTGCCCCGGCCCGCCGTAC
>JODU01000163.1 GCA_000720845.1 Kitasatospora aureofaciens
CCTCGCGGACTCGTGGCGGCAGCAGCCGGGCGCGCCGTGCTACTGCACCGACCTCACCCGCGAGGAGATGCCGGGCGCGCTGGCCGCAGCGGAGGCCGAGCGCCTGCCCAAGCGGCGCGACCTCGCCGTCGCCGCGATCCAGGAAAGGGTCGGAGATGCCACGACCAACCCCGACGCGGAGTACGGCGTCCGCCTGAACCGGG
>JODU01000164.1 GCA_000720845.1 Kitasatospora aureofaciens
CCTCGCGGACTCGTGGCGGCAGCAGCCGGGCGCGCCGTGCTACTGCACCGACCTCACCCGCGAGGAGATGCCGGGCGCGCTGGCCGCAGCGGAGGCCGACCGCTTGCCCAAGCGGCGCGACCTCGCCGTCGCCGCGATCCAGGAAAGGGTCGGAGATGCCACGACCAACCCCGACGCGGAGTACGGCGTCCGCCTGAACCGGG
>JODU01000165.1 GCA_000720845.1 Kitasatospora aureofaciens
CTACACCTCCGGCTCGACCGGCCGCCCCAAGGGCGTCGTCGTCGAACACGCCTCCGTCGGCGCCTACCTCGAACGAGCCCGCGACGTCTACCCCGACGCATCCGGCACCGCCCTGCTGCACTCCTCCGTCGCCTTCGACCTCACCGTCACCGCCCTCTACACCCCCCTCGTCAGCGGCGGACGCGTGGTCCTGACCGACC
>JODU01000166.1 GCA_000720845.1 Kitasatospora aureofaciens
ACGAAGTCGGCGAGGTCGCCGAACTCGGGCAGGACGGCGGTGTAGTCGGAGACGTCGTAGCCGCCGTCGCGCAGCGGTGACTTGAAGAAGGGCGGGAGCCACAGGCAGTCCACGCCCAGCCATTGCAGGTAGTCCAGCTTGGCGGTGAGGCCCTTGAGGTCGCCGACGCCGTCGCCGTTGCTGTCCTGGAAGGAGCGGAC
>JODU01000167.1 GCA_000720845.1 Kitasatospora aureofaciens
GGTCGGTCAGGACCACGCGTCCGCCGCTGACGAGGGGGGTGTAGAGGGCGGTGACGGTGAGGTCGAAGGCGACGGAGGAGTGCAGCAGGGCGGTGCCGGCAGCGTCGGGGTAGACGTCGCGGGCTCGTTCGAGGTAGGCGCCGACGGAGGCGTGTTCGACGACGACGCCCTTGGGGCGGCCGGTCGAGCCGGAGGTGTAG